>DASXMN010000063.1:0-341429 GCA_036495645.1 Candidatus Angelobacter sp. | reverse complement strand
CATTATTCATGAAGGCAGCTCGGTTTCCGACTATGCCAATATTTATTCGCACGATCACGACCTGAATGACGGGATGATTGTGACCAATCGGAAAACCGAAATTGGGCCACGTGCCCGGATCACGTATCACGCCACGATAATGAGCGGCGTACGCATGCATGAACACGGCCTGCTCGGGTCAATGGGTGTTGCCACCAAGGACATTGATCCCTACACGATTTCGGTTGGCATTCCGGCAAAGCCGGTAAAGGTGAAGACGATTGCGCCGCAGACAAAGGCAGCCGGGGATAAAACTGGGATATAAAAATCAGCAAATTAGCATTTGGCAATTAGCCGTTCGCTCTGGCCTTGGCCGTTAGCTCAAAATATTTAGTTTTTGTGCCTTTCACTTTCATAAACTTTGTGCGAATGCTTTCAATTTTCTGCTGAACTGTTTAGCTCTGCTTTAGCTGGGCTAAGTGCTAATCGCCAATTGCTCTTTTGTTAAACTGCTAATTGCTGGCTGAAAGCCATGCCGCCTCTCACATAATGACCGACCAACCGCCACAAAATTCACGTCCGCGCGTCCTGAGCGGCATGCGTCCTACGGGAAAGCTGCATTTGGGCAATTATGTTGGCGCGCTCCAGAACTGGGTGAAACTCCAGAACTCGCACGACTGTTATTTCTTTGTCGCGGACTGGCACGCGCTCACCACTGACTACGACAATACATCGCGCCTGGCCGACAACTCACTTGAGGTAATTCTTGATTTTTTGGCGGCCGGACTCGATCCGGAGAAGTGCGCTATTTTTGTGCAGTCCCATGTAAAGCAGCATGCCGAGCTGCATCTGTTATTTTCCATGATCACGCCGCTGGGATGGCTTGAGCGCGTCCCAACTTACAAAGAGCAGCAGCAACAAATGCCGAATAAAGACCTGCACATGTATGGCTTTCTTGGTTATCCCCTGCTGCAATCGGCTGACATCCTTATATACAGGCCGAATTTTGTGCCGGTCGGCGAAGATCAGGAAGCACATATTGAGCTAACGCGTGAAGTTGCACGCCGCTTCAACCACTTCTATAAAATCGACGGCAAACCAGTCTTCCCTGAGCCGCAAACCTTGCTTACTCCCTCTCCCAAGCTGCTGGGCACGGACAAGCGGAAGATGTCAAAATCCTACGGCAACTCCATTCTGCTCAGTGACGAAGCTGCGGCAGTGGAACAGAAAATCAAGAACAGCGTGACCGACCGGCCCAAGCTGAGCGACCATGGCAATCCCAGCCAGTGCCCAGTGGGGAATCTGCATCAGATTTTCAGCGATAAAGAGAGGCTGGCTTACATCACTGAAGGCTGCACACAAGCAACAATCACCTGCGTGGAATGCAAAGCGCTGGCGGTGGGAAGCGTGAATGCCCATCTTTCGCCCATTCGAGAGCGAAGACGCGAGCTGGCTGGAGATCCAGGCAAATTGCAGGAGACCATTTTGCATGGTGCTCAAAAAGCCACTGCGGCTGCCGAGGAAACCATGGTTGCGGTGCGTGAAGCCGTGGGGCTGTTAAAGCTTGGCGCAATAGAAAAGCTGGCCATGCAGGATGTAACCACGGCGATGCTGCGAGTGCCTGAATCAATTGCAAATGCGAAGAACGATGATGAACGATGGGAATTGCGCACCGCCGACTGGCTGGAACGGGTGAATAAGACCTACCCTCTCAAGAAAGACCGCGCGCGGACCTTTATCACACGTCGAAGTAGGAAGGTCGGATTGTACGCAGCAGAAGAATCCGGCGGAAGCTGGAGATTCCTGGTGGAAGATCGTCCGGTAAATGTGCTCGTGTTGCTGGCGCAGGACGCAAATCGCTACCTGCATGATTATGTCTTACCTCCAAAGGTGATTCAGGACAACTGGAAGAAGCTTCCTCGAACCGGTGATGGTGTTGAAGTGACCTTAAAGAGAACTGCAAACAACGTTGTGGTTATGATGACGGATACGGAAATACCCATCCAGCAATATCTGGGCGATTACAGCGCACTGCAGTAAATCACGGGCCAAAAAACACGCGTAATCCACAGCTCAAAGCGTCGGCAGGAACAGCCAATAACATTTAGAATCGAAAGGACACAAGTAACGGCAGCCGCAGCCGAGGACGGCTGCGCTCCCAAAGTTTAGCCCAGAGATTCATGGCAGAGAACCTACAATCCGCCAAGCCGCAAACGAATGAATTTCCGTTCTCGGTGAGCGTCGGCCAGGTATATGACGGCCCGCTTGATCTGCTGCTGGACCTTGTCCGCAAGCAGGACATTGATATTTATGACATTCCGATTGCCAAGATCACGGCGCAGTATCTGGGCTATGTGGAGAACCTGAAGCACCTGGACGTGGATATTGCAGCGGAGTTCATTTATATGGCTTCCCTGCTGATTCACATCAAGAGCAAGATGCTGTTGCCGCGCGATCCGGATGCACCCGCAGGCGAGCAGGAAGATCCGCGCGAAGAACTGGTGCAGCGGCTGCTGGAACATGAAAAATTCAAGAATGCCGCGCAGATGCTGATGCAGAAGCAACAGATTGAAGAGGCCGTGGTTAGCAATCCTTCCATGAAAGAATTTAAGGATGCTGAAGGCACCGAAGCGGAGCTTGCGGCAGATGTGGTGGATCTGGTCCGCACGTTCCAGCAAATTCTTGATCGTGCCAAAGCCCGCCCGGTTTTGGAAGTAAATGAAGAGACCGTCACGGTGGGACAGATGATTGAATTTTTCCGCCGCAGGCTGTTGATGGAAGACCGGCCCATTCGCTTGAAGCGCCTGTTACAGCACATCACTTCTCGTCATGCGCTCATCTCATCATTTTTGGCGCTGCTGGAACTGGTCCGGCTTCAGGCCATTCTGCTGCGGCAGGAAAGAGTTTTTGGCGAAGTCCTGATTAAGAAACACCCCATGTTCGATACTGTAATGGGTGAAGGAGCAGCGGTGAGGGATGATTGGAGATAAGCCATTGGCTTTTCTGAAATCCCGAATCCGCGTTCTTTGCGGGGGAGGGATCCCTATAGTCGTAAACTTTTTGTCGGGCATGGATAGCCATAAAATCGATTGTAAGTATAGGGTTCCCTCGCTACGCTCGGGATTTCAGAAAGGCTAAATACCAAGTACTAACGACTGATGTCCATTAAAGCCCAACTCGAAGCACTTATTTACGCGGCGGAAGATCCTATCACGCTGGATCAGATGGCTGCGCTGCTCAAAGACGATCTGCTTGCCTTGAAAACCGCGCCTGAGACAGCTCCGGCTGCCGAACCGCCACAGGAATCCAATCCGATAGCGATACCTGATTCCTATGAGGAGCACCTTGGCGCGGTGGAACAGACTGCACCCGAGCCGCCACCGAAGAAAGCAAAAGAAAAATCCGAAAAAGCTGAGCTGCGATCTTTGCTCCGGCCTTACCTGGACGAACTCATCGCTGACTACGCGCACCCGGACCATGGAATTGAAGTACGCGAAGTAGCGAGTGGCTACCGCATGTCGACCAAACCGGAGCACCATGACGTAGTACGCGGCTTTTCCAAGAGCTTGAAACCGCCGATTCGCCTGTCATTGCAGGCACTGGAAACCCTTGCTGTGATCGCCTACAAACAGCCCGTTACTGTCCCTGAAATCAGCGATATCCGGGGCGTAGATGCGGCGGGCGTGATTGGCACACTACTGGAACGCAAGCTCATCACCACCGCAGGACGCAAAGCCGTGGTTGGCCGGCCCATGCTTTATAAGACTACCAAAGACTTTCTAATGCGTTTCGGCCTGCGCGATATCAACGAACTTCCCAGCCTGGAAGAGTTTGAAAAGCTGGCTGCCGGAGAAATGCAGGATGAACTCTTTGGCTCCGCTGATGGTCCCGTGGCGGATGCAACCGGCACTCCCAATGAAGACCCCGGCGTGGAACAGATGGAAGAAGATAAGGCCGAGGTTCCGCAAAACGTGACCGAGCCTACTGCTTCCTCCGATCCCGATCATACAAAGACCGATGATCAGGTAGCCGACCAGATTGCCTCTGAAAGCACGGGCGGCTGAGAATGCCTCTACATCGATTGCAGAAAATCATTGCGGCAGCCGGAATCTCGTCTCGGCGCAAAGCTGAAGAATTGATCACGCAGGGCCGGGTGAGCGTGAACGGCCAGACCGTAACCGAACTCGGCAGCAAGGCCGACCTGGAGCGCGACCACATAAAAGTGGATGGCAAGCTGTTGCAGGGCGCAGAGCGCCATGTCTATCTACTTCTTAACAAGCCAAAAGGGTATGTGACCACTGTTTCTGATCCTGAAGGCCGGCCCACGATAATGGACCTGGTGAAAAACGCGGGAGCACGCATTTACCCAGTGGGACGACTGGACTGGGCCAGTGAAGGGCTGCTGCTGCTGACCAATGATGGCGAACTTGCCGCCAAATTGACGCGAGCGGCATCGCACGTTCCAAAAACATATCTGGTCAAGATCGCGGGACGCGCGACAGAAGAAGGATTGGAAAAGCTGCGGCGTGGGATCAAGATCGGCGCAAAGCCGGGGCCGCGCCGCCTGGAGTCGATCCGGACAGCGCCATCGCAAATACGGCTGATGAAAGATGCTGCCAATCCGTGGTATGAAGTGACACTGATTGAGGGCAAAAACCGGCAGATCCGCCGTATGTTTGAAGAAATTGGCCATCATGTGGAAAAAATCAAACGCGTACGCTACGGCCTACTCACGCTTGACGTGGAACCAGGACAATTTCGCGAGCTTACGCCCAGAGAAGTTGCCGGCTTACGGCGCGCAGGACGAGACGATAAGCCTGCTCAACCGGAACACAGACCCGCATCGCGCGCCAAAGCAAGTGATCGCAGAAGCGAGCGTCGCAAAGAAAGAAAATCCAGCCGGTCTTAACTACTTGCAATTAGACATTTTCAAATATCGCGCACCCTCGATTACAGACGCAAAAAGCACAAGGTCCCTCCGTCCTACTCGCACGCTAAAGAGAGCGCGCGCTCGTTAACGGCCGTCGGGATGACGATTTTAGTTTGGTGATGGAGTTTTAAACTTCTCCATGTCATTCAAATCACACAAACAAAACATTGCTGAAGATAGCGAAGCCACTCTGCTTGTGATACAAACGTCTGTTATCCCCGACTTCTGCCGATGAAAAAGTCCGTCCTCGATCAAATTCCGGAGCACATACGCGCGCTGGCCGGATACGTTCCGGGCAAGCCGTTGCGCCGGGCTCAGCAGGAATCCGGCGTGGCGATGATCAAGATGGCCTCCAACGAAAATCCCTTTGGACCATCGCCGCTGGCTTTGGAAGCGATTCGCGAAGCAGCCGCCGAAGTAAATCTTTACCCCGATAATGATGCGAGTGAACTGCGCCAGGCTCTGGCGGCGCGGCATGGATTGGCAGAGGAACAAATTTTTATAGCCGATGGCTCATTGGGAATTCTTGACGTGCTGGCCCGCACCCTGCTTGTGCCGGGGACAAACTGCGTCAGCAGCGAGCGAACGTTTATCAGCTATCCGCTGGTAACACGGACAATCGGGGCACAGTTTATTGAAGTTCCGATGAAGAATGACACGTATGACCTGAACGGAATCGCCGCGGCGATCAACGAACAGACGCGGGTGGTAATCCTGGCGAACCCCAACAATCCCACCGGCACAATGTTTGACTCGGACGCAACAGAGGCTTTTCTTCAACGGGTGCCGGAAAATGTGCTGGTGGTGCTGGATGAGGCTTATTCTGATTTTGCCGAGTATTTTGCCCGCCAGCGCGGCATCACATATTCGCGGTCATTCGATTATGTGCGCGCCGGCCGGAAGAACGTTCTAGTGTTGAGAACTTTTTCCAAAGCGCATGGCCTTGCCGGCATCCGGCTGGGATATGCGTGCGGTGATCCCGAACTATTACGGTATTTTTCCCGCGTACGCAATTCATTTTCAGTCTCTATTGTTGCCGAGGCTGCGGGGCTGGCGGCAATCCGCGATGTAGCCCATATCCGCAAGACGATTGAAAATAACGCTGTGGGCGCTACGTGGCTGATGGAGCGCTTTGGCGAACTTGGCATCCGGGCCGTGCCTACCAGCGCCAACTTTATATACTTCACAGTAGACGAAGATGCCAACAGTTTTGCGAAACGCATGCAGGCGGAAGGTGTGATCGTTCGTTCTCTAGTGCCGTGGGGCATTCCCAACGCCATACGCGTCAGCATAGGCACGCCGGAACAGAATGAGACTTTCTTCCGGGCGCTCAAGAAGCTGGTGCGGCAGACCGTCACGCCGTAGGATCGACCACAAAGGACACGAAGGAACACGAAGAGAAACCAAGAAACTAAAGGTACTACTCTGGAGAGACCAATAATACGGCAAGTTCGAATGGTATTTTGCACTGCTCTACAACGACGCAGGGAAGTAATGCCAGAATTAAATTGTAGCTTTCATTTCCAACCCGAACTGATCCACTACATGGGTTTCTCTTCTTTGTGACCTTCGTGCCCCTTTGTGGTTAACTGAGAAACCAATGGCTTCCACCACCTGGAATACCGCAGCAGCATTAGGACGGCGCAACGTGCTTGCATCCGTTGGCATGGTGCTGGTGGCCGTGTTTGTCGTATTTGCGTTATTCGCGCCTTGGATTGCGCCACAAAATCCCAGCAACATTGATTTGCCTGCACGCCTCCAGCCGCCCAGCGGCGCACACTGGTTCGGCACGGACGAGCTTGGCCGTGACATTTTTTCGCGGATAATCTACGGCGCGCGTATCTCCATGCTGGTGGGCAGCAGTGTGGTCGTGGGATCGCTTCTGCTGGGACTCCTTCTAGGCTCGATTGCCGGCTATTACGGCGGCTGGGCGGACAAGTTTTTCAGCGTCATCCTGATGAATGCTTTTCTTTCTTTTCCAGGCATTCTGCTGGCAATTGCGTTTGTAGCATTTCTTGGTCCAGGCATTTTCAATCTGATTCTGGCATTGTGCATTGGCGGATGGGTTGGCTATGCGCGGCTGGTCCGTGCGCAGGTGCTGGCGGTAAAAGAAAAGGAATTTGTGGAAGCAGCGCGGGCGTTGGGCGCCAGCGACTGGCGGATCGTCACCCGGCATATTCTGCCAAATATTATTCAACCGGTAATTGTGCAGGCAGCCATCGGAATGGCGGGAGCAGTGCTGGCGGAGGCAACGATGAGCTTTCTCGGGCTGGGCGTTCCACCGCCAACAGCCAGTTGGGGATCGATGCTCAATGATGGCCGCGCGCACCTGTTCGACGCGCCGCACCTTGTGCTCTTCCCTGCTTTGGCCGTCATGCTGGCCGTGCTGTCATTTAATTTTATTGGCGACGCGCTGCGAGACTACATGGACCCGAGATCGAGGATTGAGGCGGGGCTGTAAGAAGCAATTGGCAAATAGCAATTGGTAATTGGTAATTAGCCAAGAAAATTCCGCTTAGCGCTGATTGGTTGCAAAAGAACGCTGATGAGGATTGGCATAATCTCTGACACGCACGGACTGCTTCGTCCTGAAGCAATAGAACTACTGCGAGGATCAGACCACATTATTCATGCCGGCGACATAGGCGCAGCCGAAATTATTCCTGAGTTGGAAAAGATTGCGCCTGTAACGGCCATTCGCGGCAATGTGGATATGCAAGCCTGGGCGCGAAAATTTGCAGAAACGGAAGTGGTCGAATTGAGCGGACTCTATATTTACGTGATCCATGACGTGAATGCGCTCGATCTCAACCCCAAAGCAGCCGGTTTTGCCGCCGTGATCAGCGGACACTCTCACCAGCCGAAACAGGAAATGAAAGAGGGTGTGTTGTATTTCAACCCTGGCAGCGCGGGACCAAGAAGGTTTAAGCTGCCCATAAGCGTGGGCCGGATGGAAATAGCCGAAGAAAAGCTATCTGCTGAGATTTTGCAGATCGGCGGACAAGAGAAATCATAACTAACCATAGCGGTGAGTCCATCCGCTGCTCTGTATATAATCTCTGGTTACCAAGGTGAATGGCCACTGCAGAGAAGGCAATAATGGTATTACGATGCAAATTGTTATCTTCTGAAGATTCCATAATTTTCCCTCGTAAATAATCTTGCTTCGTACTATCTTTGAACAACCCCGCACATAAAAGAGCACAAGAGAGGAAAGAGATGCGCTTCACAGCGACAACCAGCCCACGGAAGGGCCTTGAACTAAACGCCATATCGAAATATCTGCGGTTGGCGGCGGCCATTGCCGTGATTTTTATTGCTGGTACATCCAACGCCCTGCAGGGCCAGAATCCGCCGGCGCAGGGGACCAGGAAAGCTGCACCGCACAAGCCGGCAGCCACCAATGGCGGCTCGGTAGGGGTCCAAGTTCCGGGCTCAGACATGAGCTGGCTACAAGACCTGCTCAAGAATAAAGAGCTGATGGCTGATCTGAATAAGTTTGCGGAACATCTGAAAGATACCGTTCAATATCCCGCGGCCCGCAACCAGAGCAAGGTGCTGCCGCGCTTGCCAGAATCCACCCTTTTTTATGTAGCGTTCCCTAACTATGGCGAGACCGCGCAGCAGCTGCTACAGGCATTTCAACAGGAGCTGAAAGAAAGCACAGCGATGCGAGATTTCTTGCAGAAGAACAAGCTGGAGGCAACAGAGCTAACGATTGAAAACGGAATACAAGAATTTTATTCACTTTCCCAATACCTGGGAGACGAGATAGTCATCACCGGCAAAATGGAAGGCAAGGAACCGGCATTTCTGATGATTGCAGAGGTGAAGAAGCCAGGAATCAAGGAGCTTCTGGAGAAACTCAACATTGAAATGTTTCCGAGCAAGGGCGATCGAATGCGCGTACTTGAACCTCAGGAGTTGGCCTCAGGCGACGCAAGTGGAAAAATGCCGATCGCGCTGGTGCGGCCTGATCTTCTGATCATCGGATTCAACCTGCCTTCAGTACGCGAGCTCAATGCGCAAATCGATCGGGATGGTCTGAAATTGTCCTCCAGCCCAATGGGACAACGCATTGCGCAAGCCTATCAAGGGGGAACGAACAGTATTTTCGGAGTTGATCTGCACAAAGTGATCGGGCTGATACCACAGACCAAACCGCAGGACCGGGAGATGCTGGATAAAACCGGTTTCGCCGACGCGAAATATCTGGTGACAGAGAACAGGATGAACGCAGGAAGATCGGCAAACCAAATGGAGCTGGCTTTCAATGGGCCGCGGCACGGAGTTGCGTCCTGGCTGGCTGCTCCAGCGCCCATGGGAGGACTTGATTTTGTTTCCAGCAATGCCGCTATGGCAGTCGACATGATCCTGAAGAATCCAGCGCAAATATTCGATGACATTGTGGACATGGCGCCGCCCGGGGCGTTTGGAAATCTTTCGCAGATGGAAGCTGGGCTGAACGTGAATTTAAAGCAAGACGTGCTGAGTAAGTTGACTGGAGAAGTAGCTTTTGAAATGCAAATGCCTGTTATGCCACCAGGACAATCTAGCGGCATGACAGTAGTAAACCCCGGCGCATTCAAGGTAATTTTGCATGTTCTTGATCCGACGGGATTGCAGCAGACCTTGGCCCGGTTGCTCACAATGGCGCCGATGCAGAGTGGAAAGAGAGAAGAAGACGGAGTCACGTTCTATACATTGACATCGCCCACTACCGCAGGCAAGACGACTGAAATTAATTACTTTTTCCTGGATAACTATCTGGTAATCGCTTCCGACGCCGCCGCAGCAACAGAGGCACTGCGGCAGCACAGAAAAGGTGAGTCGCTCGCTAATTCCGCCAAATTTCGCGAGGCCTTAGCGCCAGGGCAGCTGGCAAATGCGTCGTTGATTATGTATCAGAATGCCGGCCAGACGTTTGGACCCATGCTCGCGCAAATGCCCCCGGAGTTACGAGAGCTGATGCCTAAAGGGCAGATCGATACCAAGCCCAACGTGTATTACATCTATGGCGAACCAACTGCATTTCGTGGAACGACCAGCAACAACGTCAACGCTGATGTGAGCATGGTGTTGATCGGCGCTGCGATTGCTGTCCCGAATCTTCTGCGATCACGAATTGCGGCCAATGAATCAGCAGCGGCGGCGACCGTGCGCACCGTAAATACAGCTGAAATTACTTACAACTTGACGTATTCAGCCAAGGGTTATGCTGCAAGCCTGGCAGCATTAGGGCCGCCGCCGGGCGGAAACTGTTCAGGCAACAAGCCAACTGCGACGCACGCCTGCCTGGTGGATAAGGTGTTGGGCGATGCCAGCTGTGCGGCTGAAAAATGGTGCATAAAGGGCGGCTATCGATACAGTGTGAAAGGCACGTGTACACAAACCACGTGCAGCGGCTACGTAGTGACGGCCACTCCTGTCACCGTGGGCACTGGGACAAAGAACTTCTGTTCAGTGAGTGACGCGGTGATAAGAATGAAGGCGGGCGCGCCGCTGGAAACGCCGCTGACCGTTGCTGGATGCAAAGCCTGGCGACCGATTATGTAGTGGTCGGGACTGCATGCGCCTACTGGCGGATTCGTGGATTCGCGAGCGAGTAGAACAAATCGGTCATGAAATTCACAGCTACGTAGGTAAGTCCGATCATCAAAATACAGCCTTGCACCAGGTAATAATCGCGGCTGCTGATAGCACTGATGGTGAGACGCCCGATGCCGGGCCAGGAGAAAATTGTCTCCGTAACGATGGCCCCAGCCAGCAGCGCGCCAAATTGCAGTCCTACGACAGTAAGCACCGGCACCATGGCATTGCGGAGCGCGTGCTTATAGACAACCACATTTTCTGAAAGCCCTTTGGCGCGGGCGGTGCGAATATAGTCTTGCCCGAGTTCTTCAAGCATGGCGGTGCGGACCATGCGCGTAAGAATGGCTGCCAGAGCGCCGCCCATGGTTATCGCGGGCAAGATCAGATGCGCGGGGGTCCCGGAACCAGAGACCGGCAACCACCCCAGGCGGATGGCAAAAAACAGGATCAGGATTGGCCCCATGGCAAAGTTAGGAAAAGATAATCCCCATAGACTTACGATGCTCAGCACTCGGTCATCCCAGCGATTGCGGCGGCGGGCGGAACGCACACCGGCAGGAATGGAGATGAGCAAAGCCACAATCATGGACGCGACGGTGAGTTTAAGCGTCTGGGGATAACGCTGGAGAATGATGCGGGTGACCGGCTGGTCGAACCGGAGAGAGCGGCCGAGGTCACCGTGCAGGACGCCCTTCCAATAGTTCACATATTGCTGCGGCAGAGGAACGTCGAGCCCATAAGCATGGCGAGCAGCCTGAATATCAGCGCTGGCGGCGTTTTCTCCGAGCATCTGTTGAATGGGATCGCCGGGGACAAAATGGATCAGCAGAAACACGGTGGAAACCACAAGCCAAACGACCGGGACCATGTACAGCAGGCGAATTGAGATATAGCGGAGCATCAAGGGCTGGGAAGTATGGTAGCAAAAGCGGCCAGGTTTAAATGGGCCGCATTATTTGGCCTTGAATTCCAGCCGGCATTGCTCCCGTTGGCCCAGTACCTCGGCCAGTTCTCTGGGATGGTCAATTTGCACATCGGGCGGCGCATCTTGCAGAGTGTGCGGCGCCAAACCGTAAGTAACGCCGACAGAATAAATTCCGGCGTTGCGGGCGGTAAGCATATCAATGTCTGAGTCGCCGATAATTACCGTTTCTTCGGGAGTGACCGCGGCTTCTTCCAGCAGCGCCTGAACGCCGGCGGGATCAGGCTTTTTGGTATGGAAGCTGTTGCCGCCGTAAATCTGAAAGAAGTATTGGCCCAGGCCAAGCGCTTCAACAATGGCGCGCGAAGGCCCAACTGGCTTGTTGCTCAGAACTGCCATCTTGAAGGGTTGGCCGTCACGGCTTTTCTGGATGGCGTCGAGCGACTCCTTAACTCCGTCATACACGTAAGTGCTGTCAAGCTTGTGCTCCCGATACCAGCTCATGAAGTAAAGAATGGCGTCCTGCACAAAGTTTTCATCGTCAGGGTCGCCCAGTGCGCGGCGCACCAGCATAGGAGCGCCATCGCCAACGTAACTGGCGATCACTTCATGGGGCAGCTCTTTTTTGCCAAAGTGAATCAGCATGGCGTTGACGGAGTTGGCCAGATCTTCTCGGGAGTCAACGAGCGTGCCATCAAGGTCAAAGATCAGCAGTTTAGCGGTGTGGCCGGGGATGGGCCGATTTTTGCGAATCATCCGTTTTCAGTATATCCCGGTAAAGACCTTAGGATTTAAAATGGAAGGTGCTTCCAAGTATGCCCCCGAGTGCCCCGCCTCGTGAGTTCGGTAATAGGATTTCGCAATTAGGATTTCGTAATTAGGAGATTCATGGCTGTGACCAAAGTTGATACGAAGCCCGATTCAAAGCTTGATTCCAAGAAGAATACCTCAGCAGTGGCTGAGATGCCGGCAAAGACCGAGAAAATGTATGACGGGCTTACCCGCCAGCAATTGGTGGAAATTTACCGCCTGATGTATCTTTCGCGACGGCTGGACGACAAGGAAAAAGTACTTAAGAACCAGCAGAAAATCTTCTTCCAGATTTCCAGCGCAGGACATGAAGCGCTGACCGTGGCTGCGGCCATGAACCTGAAAGCGGGATATGATTGGTTCTACCCCTACTATCGTGATCGCACGCTATGCCTGACCCTGGGCATGACTCCTTATGAGCAGTTTTTGGAAGACGTTGGCGCTGCCGATGATCCAAACTCCGGCGGGCGACAGATGCCTTCGCACTGGGGACACAAGAAGCTGAATATTGTGACGCAATCTTCTCCCACGGGCACACAGTTCCTGCAGGCGGTGGGCTGCGCGGAGGCAGGCCGTTATTTCAGCCAGCATCCCGAGGCGGCGGAGAAGCATGAAGGCGATTATCGGCAGTTTAAAGACGTAGCTTTCCATGGCGACGAAGTAGTTTACGTCTCCGCTGGTGAGGGCACCACCAGCGAAGGCGAATTCTGGGAGGCCATGAACTCAGCCTGTAACCTGAAACTGCCGGTGCTGTTTCTGATTGAAGACAACGGATACGCGATCTCCGTCCCGGTAGAAGTGCAGACGGCGGGTGGAAGCGTTTCAAAGCTGGTGAGCAATTTCCCCAATCTGCATCTGGAAGAGTGTGACGGCACAGACGTATTGGCGTCTTACGCGGCCTGCAAGCGCGCGGTGGATTACATTCGCACCGGTAAAGGGCCGGCCATGGTGCATGGCCACGTCACACGTCCGTATTCTCACTCGCTTTCAGATGACGAGCGTCTGTACCGTCCTGACACAGAGCGCGAAAAAGACGCCAAGCGCGATCCGGTAACGCGCATGCAGATGTTTCTTGTCCGCGAAAATATTCTGGACGAAACAGGAATCAACAAGCTGGAAAAATCCGTGGAGCAGGAAATAGAAGCCGCAGCGGACCAGGCGGTGAAGGCCGCGATTCCTGCAACCGATTCAATCTACACGCATGTTTATTCTGAAGATCTCGATCCGCGCAGCATGGCTTCTGACCCGCAGCCGCAAGGCGCTGACAAAACGATGGCTGACCTGATCAATGCGTGCCTGAAAGATGAGATGCGGCGGGATGATCGGATTGTGGTTTTTGGCGAAGACGTTGCCGATTGCAGCCGCGAAGAATATCTCAAGCAGAAGCAGATCAAAGGCAAGGGAGGCGTCTTTAAGCTGACCTCAGGCCTGCAGATGGAGTTTGGCGGCGAGCGTGTTTTCAATTCTCCGCTGGCTGAAGCTAATATTGTTGGTCGCGCGATTGGGATGGCTACGCGCGGGCTGAAGCCGGTGGTTGAAATCCAGTTCTTCGACTACATCTGGCCTGCGTACCACCAGATCCGCAATGAATTATCGGTGATTCGCTGGCGCTCGAATGGAAACTTCTCCTGTCCGGCGGTGATCCGCGTTGCTATTGGCGGATATCTCACAGGCGGCGCTGTATATCACTCGCAGTGCGGCGAGAGTCTGTTTACGCATATTCCCGGACTGCGTGTCTGTTTTCCTTCCAACGCTCCGGATGCCAACGGGCTGCTGCGAACGGCGATTCGCTGCGATGATCCGGTAATGTTCCTGGAACACAAGCGGCTTTACCGTGAAACTTTTGGCCGCGCACCATATCCCGGCGCCGACTACATGATTCCGTTTGGCAAAGCGAAGATCGTGAAAGAAGGCAAAGACCTCACGGTGGTTACTTACGGAGCCACCGTTCCACGGGCGCTACAGGCGGCACAGAGAATTGAACGCGAGCAGAATGTCAGCGTGGAGCTGATCGACTTGCGCACGCTCAACCCGTACGACTGGGAGGCGATTGCGACGTCTGTCCGCAAGACCAGCCGCGTAATTGTCGCGCATGAAGACATGCTGAGTTGGGGTTATGGAGCGGAGATCGCGGCCCGAATTGCCGACGAGTTGTTTGAAGACCTGGACGCTCCGGTAAAGCGCGTGGCAGCGACAGATACTTTTGTTGCTTATCAGCCGATTCTGGAGGACGTGATTCTGCCGCAGTCAGAAGACTTGTTTAAGGCAATGGAGAGTTTGGCGAAGTTTTGAAAGCTTTTTACCACAAAGGACACGAAGGGATACAAAGGATCTGTTGGCGACACCTTTGTGCTGCTTCGTATCCTTAGCGGTTATCTCTTTGGGTTGGTCCGTCCCAGCACAAACCTGTCCAGCGCCAGCAACAGTTCTTCGCGATTGGAATACGGCCCCGGCTGATAGCCTTTGGAACTAATTCCTTGTTGCGCAAGATCAGAAAGCTCCCAGTCCTGCCTGTTGGTGATGTCCCAGAACTCAATAGCGTCCTGTGGATTAAATCCCGGTTTGCGGATTTCGTCAGGATGAAAATGCCATTCGCAGATGATGTTCGTTTGATCCACCGCGTTCGGCCACAGGGTGAAAGTCAGCATGTAATCCGGATGCAGGTTGAGAAAGAAGTTGGGTAGCAGACAATAGTAATAAACGTGGCGCTGATCGTCAGCGCTGAGGCCCGGAAGGCCGCAACGGTTGGTTGATCCATCCATGGTGAGCGTCTGAATGCCATCACGCAGATCCATACGGCCGCCCAGATATGTGGGTTGCGGTGGCTCGTTATCGCCACTCATATAATGCGACTGCTTCTGCAATAGCGGATGGACGATAGGGCAGTGCAGGCATTCAGAATAATTCTGGATGATCAGCTTCCAATTGGCCTGCACATGATAGACGCGCCGCTCAACCATCTGAAGTTCTTCCATTCCCCAGGGCTGAAACTTGCAGTCAAGTCCGGCGAGATGCTGGTCAAACGGGATGGGATGAGCGGAAAGATTGATAAATATGTGGCCGTCCCAGACGGCGGTAGCAACTGCATTCAGGGGATAGTCGGCTTCGCAAAAGCCCTGCACTTTTTCCATATGCGGCGCGCTGGCCAGAGTGCCATCAAGTTTGTAGGTCCAGGCGTGGTACTGGCATTGAATGCGTCCAGCGAACTTGCCCTCCTCGTCCTTGCAGAGCAATGTGCCGCGATGGCGGCAGACATTATGAAATGCGCGGATATTGCTTTGCTCGTCACGCGTGATGATCACGCTGGCATTGGCAAACTGGCGCAGGAAATAATCCCCGGTGCTGGGAATCTGGCTGGTCCGTCCGGCGCAGAGCCACATATCAAAATGAATGGCTTCCATTTCACGCTGAAACCAGGCAGGGTCAGTGTAATAACTTTGCGGCAGTGTAGTGGCTTCAGAACCCGCAAGTTCGGGCCGGGTATTGGAATACGTGGACATTTGTGCCAGCTTAGCCCTAATGTTGCAGTTGTTTCAATATCTCCCGTGCAGCATTCGCGCCTGAGCCGCCAGTCAAACCCGCGCCAGGATGAGTGCCGGAGCCGCATAAATACAGGTTCTCAATCGGCGTATGGTAACGCGACCAATCCAGCAGTGGACGCATGGTAAAAAATTGGTCAAGCGCCAGTTCACCATGGAAGATATGCCCACCTGTCAGGCCGTATCTATCTTCAAGATCTTTTGGCGTGATGATCTGCCCGTCTTCTATCAGGGAAGGCAAATTCGGCGCATACTCAGCCAATGTTTTAACAACAGTTTCACCAAGGTTGCTGCGCTGGTCCTCCCAATCAGAATTTTTGAGCTTGAAAGGTGCGTACTGCATATAAATCGACATTACATGTTTTCCGATGGGAGCAAGCGCCGGGTCAGTTAGAGACGGGAACGTGACTTCCAGATATGGATGCGGTGAGAAGTTGCCATACTTTGATTCGTCAAATGCGCGTTCCAGATAGTCGATCTCCGGGCCAATGTGTATGCGGCCGCGCAACGCTGCATCATCGCCGTTCAAAGCTTTGAACTTTGGCAACCCGGAAAGAGCAAGATTGACCTTTGCCACTGTGCCCGGCATGCGATAGTTCTGGAACTTCATCACAAAGTCAGGCGTGAGATGCGTGGGATCGACCAACTTGAGCAGAGTGCGGCGCGGATCAGCGTTAGAAATAACGGTCTTCGCGCTGATCTCTTCGCCATTCGCCAGAACTACCCCGTTGGCCGCTCCGTCTTTGACCCGGACTTCCTTTACCTCGGCGTAAGTCCGAATTTCCGCGCCTGCTTCTTTCGCCGCAGCAGCCATCGCCTGTGTAACGGCCCCTATACCGCCGATCGCAAAAAAAGAAGAACCTGCCGGATGAGGATCGCCGGCGGCGCGGATCAACAGCACCAGACTGCTGCCTGCCGACCATGGCCCCATGGCAGTACCAAAAATTCCACGCGCGGCCACGGTGGCGCGCAGGAGTTCAGTCTCAAAGAATTCGGCAACAAGATCAGCAACAGCCATTGGTCCCCAGCGCAGCAGGCGGTACATATCTTTCTTGCCAAGTTTGCGTAGCGCGCGGCCCGTTTGCAGCATGGCCCAGAGATCGCCACGGCTGGGATCGTCAATGTTCGGTGGCGCGAGCTTAAGCGCGTCACCGATGACGCGTCCAATTTTTTCCAGCGACTGCTGGAACGCTGTATATCCGATAGCGTCCTTGGCAGAAAATTTTCCAATCTCCTGCACTGTGCGTAGCACGTCGTTGTATAAAATCAACGCGCGGCCATCGGGCGAGAGCGCCGTTACTCCGACCTCGGGAGTGATCAGCTTGAGGCCATGCCGCGCCAACTGCATGTCGCGCAAGATTTCCGGCAGCAATGGCCCAGCCGAATGCGAGAGAGTAGAGCAACGGAAGCCCGGAGAAAATTCTTCAGTAATGGCAGCGCCGCCGGTTTGCGAACGCCGCTCCAACACTAAAGGTTTGAAGCCAGCCTTGGCCAGATAAAACGCCGTTACCAGCCCGTTATGGCCGCCGCCGATGATAATGACATCGCGAGTCTCGGCCATCCGCTTAGCTGGCCCCTTTTACATCTTTCAGGATTTCCAGCGCTGCCAGGCGTCCCGGAGCCCCCATAATGCCGCCACCTGGATGCGTCGCTGATCCGCACATATAGAGGTTCTTAATGGGCGTGCGGAACTGCGCATACCCTGGTACTGGGCGCAGGAAGAAAAGCTGCTCCAGAGAAAGCTCACCCTGAAAGATATTGCCTTCACTCAGCCCAAATTCGCGTTCCAGGTCCAAAGGCGTAAGCACCTGCTTGTTCAGGATGATACTTTTAAAATTCGGCGCATACTCAGAGATGGTATCAATTACGGTGTTGCCGAATGCTTCTCGCTGGTCGTCCCAGTTCAGACCCGGACGCAACTTGTATGGCGCGTATTGCACAAAGCACGACATTACGTGCTTTCCCGGCGGAGCGACAGATGGATCGGTTAACGAGGGAATCACCATGTCGATATATGGCCGGCGGGAGAAGTTGCCATACTTGGCGTCGTCGTAAGCGCGCTCCATGTATTCAACACTGGGAGAAATTGAAATCGCTCCGCGCAGGTGAGCGCCCGGTCCTGGCAGGCATTTGAAATCCGGCAGCGCGTCCAGCGCGATGTTTACTTTGCCGGAAGATCCGCGGAATTTGTACCGCCGCACATCTTCCAGAAATTCTCCGGGAAGCTGGTTTTCTTCAATGAACTTGATGAACGTCAGGCGCGGATCAACGCTGGAGGAAATCACGTCACCGTATATCTCGTCTCCATTTTGCAGAACAACGCCCTGAGCGCGGTTGTTTTTTACGATGATTCTGGCAATTGGCGCTTCCGTCCGGATTTCCGCGCCAACTTCGCGCGCGGCGTCCGCAATGGCATTGGAGATTGCGCCGGTACCACCGCGCGAAAATCCCCACGAACGGAATGCGCCATCAATTTCACCCATATAGTGATGCAACAGGACATAGGCTGTTCCGGGAGAGCGCACGCCAAGAAATGTACCGATAATTCCGGAAGCAGACATCGTGGCCTTCAGCACATCGGTCTCAAACCACTGGTCCAGAAAGTCGATGGCGCTCATGGTCATCAACTGCACCTGGTTGTACTTGTCCTCGCTGCTCATACCCTGAAAGCGCTTGCCAATGAACAGCATTTTCATCAACTCGCGCGGGTTCAGCGTGCTGGGATCAGGCGGCACCATGCTTAGGATCGGCTTAACAAAACGGCACATCGCCTGCATTGCTTTGCCGAATTCTTCATAAGCCTCAGCATCAACTTTGGAGTGACGAGCAATCTCACGGCGGGATTTGCCGTGATCGTTCACGCGCCATAGGTAATCGCCATTCGGCATCGGCGTAAACGTGCCATCCAACGGAAGAATCTCAAGGCCGTGGCGGGGCAGGTCGAGGTCGCGAATAATCTCCGGCCTCAGCAGCGAGACAACGTAGGAGCAGACAGAAAATTTAAAGCCGGGAAAAACTTCTTCCGTAACAGCCGCTCCGCCAAGCACGTGGCGACGCTCCAGCACCAGCACCTTCTTACCAGCGCGAGCAAGATAGGCGGCATTGGTCAGGCCGTTGTGGCCGCCGCCAATGACGATTACGTCGTATTTTTTGGAACCGTTAGAGTGAGGAGCCATATTAAGTGGGTGACATCACAATATTATCGGAGTGGGTCGAAATTGTCTTTTACGGCGAGCCCCGCTCAGTGTAAATCCATATCATCCGTGTCATCAGTGGTATGCTTTTTCCATGCCTGTTGGTACCGCATTTCACGATCGCACTTTTGCTCTGTGCCACAGCCTGAATTACCGCGAGTGGTCGGGCTTTTACACGGTCAGCAGCTATGAGGTGCACCATGAGCACGAGTACAATGCCATCCGCAACGCCGCGGCGGTAATCGATATCACTCCGCTATACAAGTACATCGTGGAAGGCAAGGACGCCACCAAGCTGGTGAACCGCGTCATTACTCGGGACATCAACAAAGTAAAACCGGGCCAGGTGATTTACTGCTGCTGGTGTGATGAGCAGGGCCATGTGATTGATGACGGAACCATCACGCGCCTTGCGGAAAATAAATATCGCTGGACCGCGGCCGATCCCAGCCTGCGCTGGTTTCGACAGAACGGCCTGAATACGGACGTTCAGATTGAGGACGTCTCAGAAAAAGTCGCGGCTCTGGCATTGCAGGGCCCGACATCCGGCAAGTTGCTCAAGAGCATCGCTGAAGCTGATATTGCAAGTTTGAAATATTTCCGCATGACCAGCGGCAAAATCGCTGGCGTGCCCGTGGATATTTCCCGCACCGGATACACCGGCGATCTCGGGTATGAAATCTGGGTGCCGATGAATGACAGCCGAGATGCCGTCAAAGTTTGGGATGCCCTGATGGATGCGGGCCGGCGCTTCGACATTCATCCGGCGGGCATGCTCGCGCTGGACGTTGTGCGCATTGAAGCGGGCCTGCTGTTGATTGAGGTGGACTACATCAGCAGCAAAAAGGCATTGATCCCGGAGCAAAAATATTCGCCTTACGAACTCGGCTTCGGAAAAATGGTGCACCTCGATAAAGAAAACTTTGTTGGCAAAGCAGCGCTGACCCAGCAGCAAAAAAGCGGTGTCGCGCGTCAGCTTGTGGGGTTGGAGATGGATTGGGTTGAGATTGAAGAACGCTATGAGAAGTTCGGACTTACGCCGGCTGCGCCATCGCAGGCTTCGCGCGTCCACGTGCCGGTGTATCTGGGCGGCAGGCAGGTAGGCAAGGCGACCTCAACCACCTGGTCACCGCTTTTAAAAAAGATGATCGCGCTGGCCAGTATTGATACCGCGCATTCACACCCCGGAACCAAGCTACAGATGGAAATAACAATTGAAGCAGTCCGGCAAAGGGTCACCGCCAAAGTAGTCAAACTCCCTTTCTTCAACCCCGAGAGAAAGACCAAAACGCCGGTCTAGCTGCAAGCCTTATTGCGGGGACGGCCCCAGTTGTTTCAGCTTCTGCTGCGCGCTGTCACGGATTGCATTCCGAAGCTGCTCAGGATCTTTTGTATCCGATGCCACCAGTTCAAGCGCTTTACTTGCGTTCTGCCGCGCGAGTTCTTACTCTCCAGTAGCAAGATAAAGATCGGAAAGACTGTCATATACGTTAGGAGACTCTGGAAAAGCGATGGCGTTGAGCTTTAAAATCTCCAGCGCGCCCTTGGTATCGCCCGCCTGAAGGTGTTCATAACCCATAATGTTAACGGTTGATTCATCGAAAAGAACTGCTTTCGGATCAGTCTTGCGGGCATCCTGAAGCTTCTGCGCAACTTTGGCTGGTCCGCCAGGCTGCTCCAACAGGTTTAGGACCTCGGCAGAGGGTGGCGCGACCCAGGCAGGCGTGGCCGCGGGAGCCTGTCCGGGTGATTTGATCAGAGTGGTTACGTACCAATCCACAATTTTTCCGCGCAGCTCCGGGTGAACGGCGAACATGTCTGCGCCGTGCCCTCCGGTTGCATAGTGCACAAACTGCTTGCCCGGATTGGATGAGAGGCTGAAGACCCATGGCATGATCTCGACTGTCGGGCGAAACTCGTCATCGTCAGCCATGGCCGCAAAGACGGGTAACTGATTTGCCTGGCGCAGAAACTGGCGGCCAGAATAGTCTGTTCCGCCTGAGAGCAGCACCAGGGACTTTACCTGCCTGGGATGCCGTCGCGCCGTCTGAATGGAATTATCAACACCGCAACTTGCTCCTCCCACGCCGATCACTTCGCGACGGACTCCCGGCTGAGACGTCAGATATTGGAAGGCAACGTCAATGTCCGGAGGCCATTTCTTGCCTTGTGCCTGGGCTTCCTGCGGACTCAGCTTGGCATGCGGTGTGCCGCTGCTTTCACCAAAACCCGCAAATCCACTGTCAGGACATTGATGCCTGCTGCCGCCAACTGCCGCGCCAGCGCGTCCCACACCTTGCGTTGCCGATTGCATTGATGCAAGAGCAGGACTCCTGGTCCCGGTTTTACAGAAGGAAAGAACGTTGCCTTCAGGGTCGCATTATCGGGAGCGGCTAGATCAATCACGCGTTCCGCGGGAAGCTGCTGGGCTGCGCAATTCAGGCATGGCAAGAATGAAGCCAGTAAAAGGAACAGAATCGAGTATCGAAACATCTGCCACCTCAGTGACTAGTCTCTCTCCGGCGGCAACAAAGGTCAAACAAGCTGAATCCACCATAAACTTCCGAGCCGCTTGCAGACCCAATATTACTGCAATTGATTTTGCTGGCATCCTGTTGCATGCATCGAAACATCGCAACAAGTAAGCGAGGACAAATCAGCATGCCATCCAGTTCAGGCCGCAATAATCGAAGCAAGAGCAGTTCGCGATCAACGAGTGCCAAAGCGAAATCAAACGCACGCGGAAGCAGCAGCCGGAGTGCATCCAGCCGATCAGGCTCAAGCCGATCGAAGTCAGCCAGCAGCAGATCACAGACCGGGCAGTCTCGATCGAAAACCACGGCCAGAGGGTCGCGCAAGAGTTCAAACTCGCGCAGTTCGGCGAGTAGCCGTCCTCTGATGGACCATCAAGAGATTCAGCAATGGGCGGAAGAGCGCGGCGCCAGTCCGGCGTGCGTGCGTGGAACCGGCGGCGGTGACGATGTAGGTATGATCCGTCTGGACTTCCCTGGCTATAGTGGCGAGCAGTCACTTGAGCACATTGAATGGGATGACTGGTTCCAGAAATTCGATGAAAGTGGCCTGGCACTGTGGGTACAGGACAGAACCGCCAGCGGCCAGAAGAGCAATTTCAACAAGCTGGTGAGCCGTGAAACCGCAACGGGCGCAGGCAGGCGTGGGGGTACTTCGTCCGGGAAAAAATCAAGCGGAACGCGCGGATCGAGCTCGCGAAAGAGGGCGGCGTAATTAGATTCAGGCGCTGGCGGCCAATAGTCTTATTGTGCGCGGACTTGAAAGATGCTCATTGCACCTTCTGTAACCGCTCGATCAATTTTTGTGCCAGATTGTCTTCTGACTCTGACCACAATACTCGTCCGCTGATGCCGCAGTTCTTTTCCACTGCGCTGGTGAAGCTAACCAGCTTGTGGACGTTGGCTTTGATCCGCTGTTCCAGCGTAGTGGTATAGTCAGCTTCTTCATACAAAAACGGAGCGTCCAGCCCAAAATCAATCTGAATGTGTCCATTCTCCTGGAAAGTAGCGTCTTCAAACTCAGTGCCGAACGCAATGAACTTCACAGTCTGAGGTTGAAGCACCCAGGTTTGGTCCAGATCGCCTTCCTGCCTGGGAACCCATAGGTCCCAGAGCACATCAACTTCATAAGCGTTATCTTCATGCAGGAACTCTGCTGCCAAAGTCAAAGCGCTTTCCGGGTCTACGCGATAATCGAAAGTCTGCTGAAAGATGATGGGCTGGTCCCAGGAGATACTGCGAATGGCAAAATAGCCTACTCCAGCGCGCTCAGATGAGAAAGGAAACTGCTTGAGCACGGAAAGCAGCCGGGGCAGCATTTCCGGCGCTTTGAAGCTGGGAAACCAGACGCTAAGATAAAGACGGTCAGCCATAATCAGAAGAACTTGATTGTATCTGAGATGCGGATACGCGCCGCCATGCAGGCTGGTTGCTAATGCGCATCAGAGGATTTCTCGCCTGGAGGTGGGCTTTCGCTTAGAGTCAAATTGGAGGAGATGACAGGTTATGGCATTGGCGGCAATCTTCAACACGGTTTTACTGGTGGCCATCGCGGGGACGGCGTTTCCTCAGGCGCAGCCGGCTCCTGAGAAGAAACCGCTCATTGAAACGCCCTCCATGCGGCTTGCCGCGGCTAAAAACGTCTTTATTACGCGCACTCACGGCAGCCCAATCCCATTTGACGTGATCAAGTCCACTCTGGATGGCTGGGGACGGTTTACCTTTGTCGAGACACCCAATAAGGCGGATCTCATTATCGAAGTTTTTTCCACTGGGGATTCAAGCGTGCAGGTATCCAGCACTTCAAAAGTCTCACCGGATACGGGACAAGGAGAAAAGTCGAGTTCTACCAGTAAAGATATATCTCCAACTGAGGTCAAATTGACGGTTTTCGATTCCAGAAACAAACGCCCCCTGTGGACTGCTACAGAGAGCGTGAAGTTCGCTATGAAGGAAAAAGCCAAGGAGAACAATTTGGTAGACGCCGCAGAACGTTTAGCTTCTAAATTTCATGATCGGCTGGAGCAGGGAGCTGCAAAATAACGTCGGGGTATAGGGATATTTTTCGTCAGGCAAACCTAAGTACGTCAAATTGCGCCAATTAACGCCAACTCTCGAAAAATCAATATTCAGGCAACCAAATCGCGCAACCCAGCTCAATGTTGCTGAATCTTATAGCTCATTGTGCGCCACCTATGCTCCCTTGCTCGTAAAGGGGCGACCGCCTTCGTTCTACTTCTGTTGTTCGTTGTAGCAGTAGCTGTACGCAGTCACGCCCAAGCCGCCACTCAAGGCCAATGGACAGCGGTTTCCAATTGGCCCACCCGCGCCGTTCATACAACGCTGTTGCCTGATGGCCGCGTCTTTTTCGTTTCCTATTATGATGAGTCACTGCAGCCCCACATCTGGGACCCCATTAGCAATACGTTTACAAGCACGGCAGCCTCTTCTTACAGGCTTTTCTGCGCCGGCCATACCACGCTTGCGGATGGACGTGTATTCATTGTCGGTGGTCATGTTGCCGACTACGTAGGATATCCCCACGCCGTCATTTACGATTCGACAAATAATACGATTACCTCGCTGCCGGATATGAACACTGGCCGCTGGTACCCGACGGCAACGACGTTGCCGAACGGCGATGTGCTGGTTGTTTCCGGCGACGTCAATTCCAATACCAACGTCGATCCGCTGCCACAGGTCTTTCAGTTTGCCACCAAAACCTGGCGCAATCTCACGTCGGCACAACTGTCGCAACCTCTTTATCCCAATATGCTGGTTGCGCCGAACGGGAAAGTCTTTAATTCCGGACCCAGCCGCCAGACGCGCTATCTGAACACTTCCGGCCTGGGTGCATGGAGCAATGTGGCGGTCCTGAATTTCGCCGGCGTCAGGGATTACGGCCCGTCTGTGATGTATGAGGCCGGCAAGGTCCTGGACGTAGGCGGCGCTGATCCGCCCACGGCCACGGCTGAAATCATTGACCTGAATGCAACTACCCCTGCGTGGAAATACACCGGCAGCATGCATTATCCGCGGCGGCAACATAATGTGGTCATTTTGCCCGATGGCAAGGTTTTCATCGTAGGTGGAAGCAGCGCCTCCGGATTTGATACTTCCACGTCGCCCGTTCTGCCCACGGAAATGTGGGACCCTGCAACCGGACAATTTACCGTGATGGCCAGCATTGCCACCTACAGGGGTTATCACTCGACTGCCTTGCTGCTGGCGGATGGTCGAGTGCTTTCAGCCGGTGGCAATGTCGGCGGCCCGAACGCGCAGCTATTTTCACCTCCATATCTTTTTGCCGGCGCCAGACCTACGATCCAGTCAGCCCCGGTCAGCGCTGGTTATGGTCAATCTGTGTTTGTCAGCACACCAGACGCGGCCAGCATTAGCAAAGTGACTTTGTTGCGTGAGGCATCAGTCACCCACACCAACAGCATGAGTCAGGGCTTTTTGTCCCTGAGTTTTACCAAAACCAGCACTGGCCTGAACGTCACCATGCCGGCAAATGCGAGCCTCGCTGTCCCCGGATATTACATGCTGTTCATTCTGAATAGCGCCGGAGTCCCATCAGTTGGGAGCATCATCCAGGTTTCTTCCAGCGCAGCAACCGTAGGTACGGTAACTGGCACAGTCACAAACACTGCGGGCGCGCCGGTTTCCGGAGTGTCAGTTACCGCTGGCGGCAACGGCGCAGTCACTGGAGCGAACGGTGGCTACACCTTGCAAATACCCGCGGGAACTGCAACTCTCACCGCCGCTCTCACCGGATACCAGAATGCTTCAGAGAGCGTAACGGTTACAGCCGGCGGAAGCACGCAAGCCGCAACTCTGCAAATTCAACCTGTAAGTCCGGGTAACGTCACTGGTTCAGTTGCGGACAGCAACGGCAACGCTCTTGCCGGAGTTTCAATCACCGCATCCGGTCTTGCTGTACTCAGCGCAGCCGACGGAAGCTATACCCTAAGCAATCTGCCGGCAGGCCAAACCACCATCTCAGCTTCTCTCACCGGATTCCAGTCAGGATCAACGACAGTGACCGTGGTTGCGGCTGCAACAACCCTCGCACCGCGAATCACTCTGGTTTCAGGAAGCGGAACAATCAATGGAAATGTTAAAAGCTCAACCGGAACCGCAATTTCCGGTGCTTCAGTCGGCTTCGGGGGCGGTACCGCAACTACTGACGCGAATGGAAACTACACGCTCAACGGCGTCCCTGTCGGGACCGTCCAGTTAGTGGCCTCAGCAAGCGGCTTCCAGAGCGTTACCCAGAGTGTCACGGTCAGCGGCGGAGCTACGTCAACGGCTAACTTCACGCTGACCGCCGGCGCGGCCAAGGGAACGGTCACTGGAAAAATAACGAATGCATCTAGTGGCGCAATCGTTTCCGGAGCAACCGTCAGTTGGAGTGGCGGAACAACCACCAGCAATACCAGCGGAATTTACACCCTGACCAATGTCACCGCCGGAACCCAAAACATCACGGCGGTAAAAACTGGCTATCTCTCACGCACTCTCGCTACAAACGTGACCAGCGGCGGAACTGCGACTCTCAATATCCCCATTGCCACAGCAGGAAAGATCACAGTTAAGGTTGTGGCTTCCAACGGAACTGTTGTGAGCGGCGCGACCGTCACTATCAAAGGCGGCAGCATCGCAACCACTGTTACAGCTTCAACCAGCACTTCTGGCGTGTTTACTACCAACTGGATTCCCGTAGGGACCTACACCGTTACAGTCGCCAAGACGGGACATACAACGCAAACCAAGAGCACTACAGTTACCAGCGGCGCGACCGCATCACTTACCTTTACTGCCTTCTAGGAGAGATGAAATGACGTGCCGCATATCCATCCAATTGTCATTGCTCGCGGTGATCACTTGCTTTCTTGTGCGCGGGGCTGGCGCGCAAACCTATACTGCCACTGATCTTGGTACTCTTCGCCCCGGCAGCGCTCGTGTCCACGGCGTGAATGAATCCGGTCAAGCTGTGGGCGCATCGGGCCATCCTCATGGCGCGGAGACCCACGCCTTTTTCTGGGAAGCGAAGGGCGGTATTCGCGATCTGGGCACTCTGCCCGGAGGCGACTACAGCTCCGCTTTTTCCATCAACGACTCTGGCGTCGTCGTCGGGACATCGAACACCTCCACCAGCATGCACGCTTTTTCCTGGACAACAACTCAGGGACTGCAGGATCTTGGAACTCTGCCCGGCACTGACGCCAGTTCGGCATTTTCCATCAATAACCCTGGTCAGATCGTTGGCTCTTCCGGCGCGCATGCTGCGCTCTGGGCTGGCGGAACAATTCAGGACCTAGGCACTCTCGGCGGCGCTACCAGTGAAGCACACGCAATCAACAATGTTGGGGCCATTGTCGGCGTTTCTGACACCAGTTCCGGCCCGCACGCATTTCTATGGAACAACGGCGCCATGCAGGATCTCGGCGTGCTCCCCGGCGATTCCAGCAGCCGCGCCGACCATATTAATGACAGTGGAATGGTGGTAGGCGCTTCGGAGAACAGTGGAGGCATTCGCGCCTTTGTCTGGACCAGTTCCACTGGTATGCAGCCACTAAGCGGTAGCTCCGCTGCCGTCTACAGCGAAGCCTTTGCTATCAACAACGCAGGGCAAGTCGTGGGCGAGATCGCGAACTCCATGGGAACTCGCGCTTTCCTCTGGACCAGCCAGAACGGCTTGGTGGACCTGAACGAATCGGTGACCAACCTTCCAGGTGATGTTGTTTTGATTGGCGCGGTTTCCATCAATGCAAAAGGCCAGATTGTCGCCATTGGGATCAAAAATCCTAATGTCAGCAAACATGAGGAAATCTCGGCGGATAGCCACGTCCATGCCGGGCCAACGCGGGTTTTTCTGCTAACGCCGCAGTAAAGGCGCATCAGGTATAATCCGCGCATGCTTGGCGGACGCACAACTGAACAATGGATTACACAATACGCAAGCAGCCACACGCATCCGGTAAACCGCGTTTGCCATAGCATTGGAATTCCGATGATCGTGGTTTCACTGGCCATGGCGGTGGCTGCCGTTTTTTTCCATCCGCTCTGGATGCTCGCCGCTGGTCTGTTCATCTTTGGCTGGATCTTGCAGTTCATCGGCCATGCTTTTGAGCACAAAGAGCCCGAATTCTTTCACGATTGGCGCTTTCTGCTGGTCGGCGTTCGCTGGTGGTGGGCCAAGATGCGCGGTCGGGCATAAACTTAGGCCTGACGAAATCGGCGTTAAAACTTCCCATCTACCGGACCGTTTGCAGAATGACCGCTAACATTCTTTTCTTTTCGTCAAATACCCTCAGATTCCGATTCGCGAACAGGGATCACCGGTTTCCTCTGTGTTTCCTCTGCGTCCTTTGTAGTAAATGGTTTTGGGTTCACTTTCGGCGATTTTGGCAATTCTGGACCCCTCCCCCTCCCCCGTCATCCCAGATTGGCGTAGACTTCAGCGGGGTCATCCCAGATTGGCGTGCACTTCTGCGATTTAGCCTCGATTGGCGTAGGGTAGCGCCCAATTGGATTTGGTTTTGCTTTAGCCAAGAGCTAAAGGCAAGGGCCAAGAGCCGGGTTTGTACTTTGCTAATTTCAAAGATCTTTTGCTGCTTACACCCTGAGGTGCTGCTGGAGTATAGCCAGCTTGAATACGCGAATCAAGCGCGAATCAGTACATCTTGACAAACTACACCGGCGGAAACGTGCCCTTTTTTTGCGATGTGACTGGAGATTTAAAGACATCGGTAGTAGTCTTGGGACCGATATTAAGCCGGATTGATGCGGGATAGTGGCGCTATACAGGGCCGCTCTATACGCCTTTCCGTCCCGGAACAACCACATCCTCCGCCACTCTCGGAAGTGATGGAACCAGCCAGCGAAAAAGCACAGTTGCAGCGGCAGCGCCCAGGACCTGCGCCATGATGAAACCGGCGACATCGCCCGCACGAATTCCCGCGAACGTGTCTGTAACGCTGCGCGCCATTGTCACGGCCGGATTGGCAAAAGATGTTGATGCGGTAAACCAATATGCCGCGGTAATGTAAGCGCCCACGGCAAAGGGGACAGCGGCTGATCGCAAGCGCGCACAACCCCAGATCACGGCCAGCAGCCCGAATGTCGCAATAAATTCGCTGAATACCTGGGATGCGCCGCTTCTGGCATGGCGTGAAATTGAAAATACAGGCAAAGCAAACATCAGGTTGGCGCACGCCACACCCACAAATGCGCCCACAATCTGGGCCAGGATATAGCCCGGCGCTTCTCGCCAGGGCAGCCCTCGTTGAGAGGCATCGGCCAGCGTGACTGCCGGATTAAAGTGCGCGCCGGAGATTGGGCCGAAAGTCAGAATCAGGGCCACCAGCGCAGCTCCGGTTGCCAGGGTATTTGCCAGCAGAGCAATAGCCACGTTGCCATCGGCCAGCCGCTCTCCCATAATTCCCGAGCCCACAACAGCAGCCAGAAGAAATGCTGTGCCGACTGCTTCTGAGGCAAGCCGCCTTGAAAAACTTGCGCTATGCACGGGCTTCGCTCGATCTGGCTTCTCTTGAGGAAATGCGAGTTCCCGTCTCGCTGATCGTGCAAGCGCCATTCTTGATTGCCTGTTTCAACTTTCTGGTGTCTGTGGTGAAGATTTTATCGGTCAGGGCGACTTTCAAATAAGCCAGCAGCTTTTTATGTTCTGGTTTGCTGCCCTGAATCAGACGGTAATAGATGCGATATCCCTCGCGGCGGTCAATTACAAGTCCTGACCTCTTTAAGTAAGTGAGGTGGCGCGAAACATTGGATTGCGAGCTGCCAACCACGTATTGGATGTCGCATCCACAGAGCTCACCCTGTAAAAGCAGATTAATAATGCGCAGCCGGTTAATATCGGCCAGACCTTTGAAATAGTCTTCGATGCCCTTCATTCCGTGTTGGCCCTCTTTCAGTGTTTTACCCCGCTGGTATTCTGGTGTAAAATTTTCGCATCTTCAAGTTTATGCATGTACATGCATAAAGTCATTAACAATAATCTTCCCTGGAAGGCGGCAAATTCATGCACGCACCTTACAATGTGCTCTTCCTTTGCACCGGCAACTCCGCCCGGTCGATCATGGCGGAAGCAATCATGAACCAGAAAGGCCGGCCTAACTTTATTGCTTACAGCGCGGGCAGCCATCCCAAAGGGTTGATTCATCCCGCTGCTCTCCGCCAACTGGGAAATGCCCGTTTATCCCCTGACGGGTATCGCAGCAAGAGCTGGGAAGAGTTTTCGCGTCCTGGGGCGCCCCGTCTCGACTTTGTGTTCACAGTGTGCGATAACGCTGCCGCTGAAGTCTGCCCCATCTGGCCCGGTCAGCCCATGACCGCCCACTGGGGGATTCCAGATCCTGCCGCGGTTCAGGGCAGCGACCAGGAAATACAGCGGGCATTCCAGAGCGCCTTCTTCATGTTGGATCGCCGAATCAGCCTGTTCTTATGTCTGCCGTTGGGAAGCCTGGACAAACTCGCGATTCAACGTGAGATCGACAAAATCGGCGGGAAATAACTTAGTTCTAATTTTATCCGGAGGCTGGACCCATCACGATAGGCATTGTGGGACTCTGGCTACCACCGGCAGGCTCAATGGTAATGGCGAAACCCTTGGCCTCAATGCCGGAGGTTTTCAGCTTGTGGAAGATCATGCCATTGCCTTTGCCATCTGGTTTGAACCAACCGGCAGCCATGGGCGCGCTGCCATCTGCTGGAAGCAGCCAGAGCTCATAAATCTTGTTCTCCGGCAAGACGGGCGTATTGGTGGCCATCAGGAACAACGATCCTTTCTGGCGCGAATAGATCATCTTCATCTGCGGCTGAGGTGGGGTTTTCTGGTGCACCAGCACCATTTGGGTTGCGTCTGGCGCATGCAGAAGGTCGGTAACGGCCTTGGCATCGGCCAGGTCCCGGGTCTTCTTTTCCAGTTCGGCCTGCATCTGTTCCATCTGCCCGTGAGTATGCCGCAGTTCGCGACGCGTGTTACGCAGGTCGCGCCACAACAAAATGCTGAAAACAGCCAGCAGCAGCATGACCATTACAGGCGCAAACGAAAACCAGCGCGGACGCAAGTGGCCAACCGCGTACGGCCTGGGGGACCGCCTTTCCATTCGCGGTTCTTTGGCAATAGCGGCGAGCAACCGCTCCCGCGAACGTGCAGGAGGCTGCGGCCCAACGGCAGAGAGGGCCAGCAATGCAACATCTCCGCGCAGCGCTTCCAGTTCGCGGCGGCAATCGCCGCAAGCGCCTAAATGTGCCTGGAGCGCCGCCAAGTCCTGGGGATCGTCGAGCGAGCCCATGGCGTAGAGCGCCAGCGCTTCAGCGAATTGTGGATGCCCGTTCATGCGAATGCTTTTCTCAAGGCCAGCAGTCCGGTGCGGATGCGGGTCTTTACCGTTCCCAGCGGCTCTCCGGTTTTGCCGGCGATTTCTGTATGGGTCATGCCCTCAAAAAATGCCATTTCCATGGTCTTGCGCTGGTCAGGAGGAAGCTGCCCCAGCACGGCACGAACTTTTTCCACCGCCAGCCGCCGGGCAGTTTCATCTTCCATATTGACTCCCGTGGAGATGGGTATTTCGCTGATGTCATCTTCCATCGGACGTTTCCGCAGCAGATCAATCGCGCGATTGCGGGCAATCACCGCCAGCCATGGAGCAAGCCGTCCACGGTCCGCGTTAAACGCCTGAGGGTTGCGCCAAAGCTGGAGAAACACTTCCTGGACGATGTCTTCTGCAGCGGCGGTGCTGGCCAGAACGCGCAAGGCGACGCCGTAAACGACTCCCGCGTAACGGTCATACAAGTCGGCCATGGCGCTCTGGTCTCCCGCGCGTAGGCACGCGATCAGGGCAGCGTCATTCTTGTAATTTGGCGCTTGCGTGCCAGTCACGCGCATTCTCTCGCTTTCCTAAGTGTACGGATTCTGCTGGCGATTGGATTGCACCGGCTTATGCCATCTGGAAAATCAGAAAAAATCTGGTTTCCATCGTAACAAATCCGTTTTGGTACGGCGAGTTCAGCAGTACGGCTCAAGAGTTGGGCAGATTCTATGGAACCACGCGAAATTGCAGAATTGATGTTAGTATCAGCCGCATGCGGAACCGAATGGCTGCTCTTATACTGGCTTTCTTTAGTTTTTCAACCATTGCCTTTTGTGCCGGCACAACTGACTTTACCGTTAAAAAATTGGGCGAGGGTATTTACGCCGCGATTGCATCTGATGGCGGCAAGGCTGGCAGTAATTCAGGATTCATCGTCGGCGGTAATGGCGTGGTCGTGATAGATACCTTTGAAGACCCTGCTCCAGCGCGCGATCTGCTGGCAGAGATCAGGAAGATTACAGATCTGCCCATCCGGTTCGTTGTAAACACGCATTACCATCTGGACCACACCGGCGGAAACGCGGTATTTGCAAAGGCTGGAGCTACTATTCTGGCGCAACGTAACGTGCGGGGATGGCTGCGCACGGAGAACCTCAAATTTTTTGGTGCGAATCCCAAGCCGGAACAGAAAGCCATGGTGGAAGCCCTGGCGCTGCCGGATGAGGTTTACACCGACGCAGTCGATATTTATCTGGGCACGCGGCAGATACAGGTACGCTACATGCTTGGGCATACCGGCGGCGACTCAGTTGTAATCGTTCCCGATGCTGATATTGTCTTTGCTGGCGACCTGGTCTGGCAAAAGCATCTGCCCAATTTGATTGATGCTACAACCAGCGATTGGGTGAAGACCCTGGAGAAACTGCTGGCGGATCATCCTGCAGCAACATTTGTTTCCGGGCATGGTGGCGTAGCTACTGTAAGCGATGTCCGCGACTTCCACGATTACCTGGTCACACTGCGCGATGCCGTCGCCAAAGCGCAGGCGGCAGGAAAGAGCGATAAAGACCTGGTGGATGCTGTGCTGCCGCAGTTACAGGAAAAATATGGAAACTGCCCAGCAACGGCAGGCTCCGTTGCGCCGCCTCCCACAACCAACTGCTGGGGCTTCTTCGGGCCATTTTCCAAGCGCAACATCACGCAGACAGCCGCTGAATTGACAGGAACAAAGAAGCTGCCGACACCAGCACCCTGATGAGCAAACGTTGAACAACGCGCCGCTTCGATACACTCTTTCTCGGCCCGATCAAAGCATCGCGCCAGAAACGGCTAGTGAGAACCGTTAATCGGTGCTCTGGAAAATGCTATTCCACTTCTATGTCGCCGGAACCGGTGTGAACGTCAACCAGCGCTCCGCCGCTTCCAACCTTGCCCTGGATATGGTTATGAGCCACGGTACCCTGAGTGGTGTACGGATGATTCACGCGCAGCGACCCTGAAGAAGTACGGGCATCAATGTTAAAAGAAGCTTGCGATGGCACTTTCAGCGTGATATTGCCTGAGCCGGCGTCCAGCCGCCAGTCAGAAGTTGGCTCGCCTTCTGCATCGATGTTGCCGCTGCCGGCATCGGCGCGCAAGCCGCCTTTTACACCATGCAGCCGGATGTTGCCCGAGCCTGTCTGTGCTTTTACGCTGCCGCCGTTGCTCTGCCGGACTTCAACGTCTCCGCTACCGGTATTGGCGAAAACGTCTCCGTTAACATCATTTGCGCGGACGTTGCCACTGCCTGTTTCCGCATAAAGAACGCCCTTAATGGAGTTGATTTTAAGATCGCCGGAACCTGAGTTGACTCGCGTATCGGCAGTAATGTGTTCCACAGTGATATTGCCCGAACCGGTCTTCGCCGTCATCGGAAGTTGGAGGCCGGTGATGGTCTGATCGCCGGAGCCAGTGCGCGAAGAAAGCTTGGTCTGCGGCGGGACCGTAACGTCATAATCAATGGAGATGTTTCGGGTCAGGTCGCGGTCCTCGATCTTGCCAATGATGATAGTGTTGCCCTGCTGCACAATGGGCGGATTCGCTTCAATCTTATGGATACGTTCTTCCACGTTGCCGCTGCCGAACAGCCATGAGCCATTATTGCTATGAATTTTAGCCGTCACTGCAACCGATCCTGCACCGCCCTGATGAACGGTAATATTTCCCGAGCCGGAGATAACTTCCAGGTCCACGGTCCCATTCACTTGCAATGTCCGTTCGAAGTGGCCGGTAGTTGCCGCATGCAAAGGCAGCACAGCCAGACCAGCCAGGGTTATTACCAGCACTAATAGTCTGAGTGATTTCATTTCGCCCTCCAGAACTTTGTTTGCAATTTATTGCAGGATGACCTGCTGGCCTTCCTTCAGGCCGGAAAGCAGTTCAGTCTTGGAACCGTTGGAGATGCCCACGGTCACGTCCACTTTCTTGCGTCCATCTTTTGCGGCCGGTTCAGGTATTTCAACGGAAGCCTTGCGGTCTTTGTCGTAAATGAGTGCGCCTTCCGGAACCATCAAAATCCCTTTATGCTCTTCCAGCAGGATTTCGGCATTGGCCGTCATTTGCGACTTCAACTCACCCTTTGAGTTATCAATGGAAACCCGTACTTCAAAGGTGGTTACGTTGTCTTTCTCCACGCCCATGGGAGAGATCTTCGTGACTTTTCCGGAGAATGTGCGGTCTTTATAGGATTCAACTTTGATCCGCGCCTCCTGCCCCAGATAAACTTTGCCGATGTCGGATTCATCGACTTTCCCCTTAACATAAACTTCGCGAATATCGCCCAGCGTCATTACCAGCGTGGCGGAAGATCCCAGCACCAGGATGGAGCTGACAGCCGAGCCAACCTCAACGTCTCTCGAAAGCACAACTCCATCAATCGGCGAGACGATCGTCGAGTTCTGGTACTCCTTTTCTATCTGCGCCAGCAGCGCCCTTGCCTGGACCACCTGTGCTTCAGCCTGCTTCAGCTTGGACGTAGCGGAAATCACGTTTGCTTTGCCGAGTTGTTGCTTGTTCACCGCCAATTCGTAATTTTTCTGCGCATCATCCAGCGCCGACTCCGACACTACTCCATCCTTCGCCATTTTTTGCGCGCGCTCATAAGCCCGTTTCAGCATCGGGATATCCGGCCCTTCAGCATCTACTTTGGCGCGTTCAAGGTCGGCATCTGCGGCGTGGGCGGCGGCTTCGGCTGCCTGCAATGACGCTTTTTGCTGGTTCACCTGCGCCAGAATCTCTTCTTTATCCAGCTCCGCCAGCACCTGGTCTTTTTTGACCTTCTCGCCGTAATCAACCAGTAGCTTTTGCACAATACCGCTGGCCTTGGACTTCACTTCCACATTCGTTATGGGCTCAATCTTGCCTGTGGCCACCACGCTCTTGGCCAGGTCTCCGCGCTCTACCTTGGCCAGCTTTGACGCATCAATCTTCGTGCTTCCCCGCGTCGCCGCTACCAGTCCCACAACAATCACCACAATTACGAAGAATGCGCTAAGGATATAAATGACCCGTCTGCTCTTCTTTTTGCCATTTGCCATACGGAGATTTCCTTTTAAAGCGTGTCGTTTATGAATACGTCGATGAAAGAAAAGAAGTTCCCGGAAAGACGTATATATTCAACTCTGGAACTAAATTAGACCATTCGTCCCGGAAAAAGATAGCAAATCCATGCAAGCATGGGACTTTCAGCTTTTCTGCCTTAAGCCCTTAGCAGTATATGATTAGAGCCCATGGTCCCCCTGGTGCTCCTCAGGATCATCCTGGTGGTTCTTCTTGTGGCAGCGAATGCCTTTTTCGTTGCTGCGGAATTCGCCATGGTCAGCGTCCGCGATACCCGTATCCAGCAACTGATTGAGCAGCGCCGCATTGGCGCCCGCACCGTCCGCAAGATCCAGCAGCACCTCGATGAATTCCTTCCCGCCGTGCAGTTCGGCGTTACTCTGGCCAGCCTCGGTCTGGGCTGGGTGGGTGAAGGAACGCTGGCTGAAATGATCGTCCCTTGGCTGGGCCATATTCCTTACGCTCATGTTTACGCCCACGCAGTTTCCGCTTCATTGGCCTTCGTCTTCATAACCTATCTGCTCATCATCCTGGGTGAACTGGTTCCCAAGTCACTGGCCCTGGAGCGGGCGGAACGCGTCGCTCTGGCCGTTGCCGGCCCCATGGATGTTTTCATGACCCTCTCTCACCCATTTCTGGTCGTGATGAACAAGTCTGCCAACTTGGTGCTGCGCGGCTTTGGCTCCCGGCTTCGGCGTGAAGGCAGCGCCCATTCCGCTGACGAGCTCAAGCTGATTGTCACCGCCAGCCGCCGCCTGGGCCTGCTGCCGGAAGCCGAAGAAGAAATGATCCATAAGGCGCTGGACCTTGGCAATGTGACCGTGCGCGAAATCATGGTTCCCCGGCACAAAATCTTCTCGCTCCCCGCTGATATGCCGCTTGAAGAAGCCATGGCTAAAGTGGTGGAAGAGCAGCACTCCCGCGTCCCCGTTTACGATTCGGATAAGGGCCAGGAAAATATCGTCGGACTGCTCTATTCCAAGGACCTTTCCCGCCTCATGCAGATGCGTCTCTCCTCCGGTGATGTCTTTGCCCAGCGCGCCGGCGACCTGAAAGTCCGACACATCATGCGCGAGGTGCTGTTCGTTCCTGAAAGCAAAACGCTCGATGACCTTCTGATTGAGTTCCAAAGGCGCAAACGCCACCTCGCCGTTGTGGTCGATGAATTTGGCTCCATCAGCGGCCTTGTCACCGTGGAAGACGTGCTGGAACAGATTGTTGGCGAGCTGGAAGACGAATTTGATATCGCCCAGCGTCCCGCCGTGGCCCTGGCTTCTGGTGCTGTTGTCCTCGATGGCGGCTTCAATCTGCGCGATCTTGAAACCCAATATGACATCGTGCTGCCCCGCGAAGAAGGCTTTGAAACCCTGGCCGGCTTCGTCATGGACCAGCTCGGCAAAATCCCCAAAGGCGGCGAACGCTTTGAATACGACGGCCGCCGTTACACCGTCCTCCAAATGGACGGCCATCGCATCGTCCGCGTCAAAATTGAAACCGTAACCCCACCGACGCCCTTGGAACAGGCGATCTGATTTGCTTTTAATCCCGAGCATTGCGAGGGATCGCTATCATTCCTGAATGTTTTAACTTTTCATGGTTCCTTGATTTCAGATGTCGATTTTTTGATGTACGTTAGACGCGAGATGATCTGCTGTGAACAGGCCGCCAGCGTTTGAGAGTTCTGTAATCGCCAGATTTCCAGTTGATGAGTTCAGGAAAGACTCGGACGCAGGACTCGAGATCGAAACTGAGCGCGGTCTTATCCTGAAAGCGGATATCAATTGTGGAGTAGTCAAGCGAGTTGGAGAGTTCCACGCTGGCAATGATCTTGCCCTTTGCCTTGGGGAACTTGAGAATGCGGCGATACGGTTTCTTGGTTCTGCTACGCTTGGAGTCAGCCATTGCGCCTCTCAGTGGTGCTTTGGTCAGGGCTGCGTCTGGTGCTTACTCACCGGCGCAGCCCGTTCATAAACTTATATGCGCAAATAATAGACGAAAGCAATAGGAAAACGAAAATATTTTAGATTTCAACGTGATGTCTTCGATATTTCGCTTTACTTTTTAAAGCGGCGAGGCTTTGAACTTTGGCCCGTCTCACAGTTCCTTTGACGGTAACGGGCTGAGAGGCTGAAGTTCCTCGAATCCAGTGGAAATAAAACAGCCATGCCTGTGTCGATTCGAAGAGAGAAGCAAGTGGCAGTTGGAGGGCGCCGCATACTAGAGAAGCCGGTCGATCTGCCGCGACAGTGTCGCGGTTAGATGCTCAGAGGCGTCAAAGCCTTCATGGATCGCCCGCAGCCTGCCTGAGCGATCAAGGATAAAGACGGTGGGAATGCCGTGCGTTCCCAGACTTTTGGCTGCCGCGCCCCATGTGTCGCCGCTATGATCCAGTGAATCGATAGCTCCTGGGATGGTTAGATTCTTCCGTTCAAGATATGCCTGCGCAATCTCTGCCGTATCCCCACCTGTTGCTGAGTCGAGCGCAAGGATCAACACGCTTGGATTACCGCGATACTTATCCTGCAAAGCTTGGATCTCCGGAAGCTCGGCATGACAGGGTGTACACCACGTGGCCCAAATTGAAACAACCACAACGTGCCCCTTCCATTCTTGTGATGTCACGCTCTTGCCGGTGAGAGTCTGGATTCGAAAAGGAGACATGTCTCTATCCACGATAACGTAGGACCGGCTGTCCATCCAGGTGGGAACCACTTGATAGACCGACACGAGCACAAAAACGGCCCATGTGCTTCCAAGCAATGCTGCGTACGTCATTCTTTGCCGGGTGATGAACGAGCGCAGCAACACACCCACGGCAGCAGCCAGCGAGCTAGCCAGTATAAACATGACGAGGAAAGGCAGCTCAGTCCAGGCCAACTGAAGCCTATTTACGATTACGGCTGGCAGATTGCCTCCAAGTGCAACCAACAATGCTGTCAGAAGTAATAATTTTGATTGCGTTCCAGCCAACTTTGCTCCACCCCGATAAAGACCCGCGATGATGAATGCTGAAGACGTAGCCAACAGAAAGGGACGGATGTCCAAATAGAGGGCAGAAACTAGCATTGCCGCAACAAAAGCGACGAATCCGCATAACAAATCCAATATAACCCGCGAAATGAATCTTTTAGTTGTAGGCTCATCGCCCTGAGACTGTGACATTGAACCCCTCGGCACGAGAATGTTGGTCCGTAAATGCGAACGCACGGAATGATATACGCTCCCCGGAAGCTGTTTGTTCCACAGTGCCGTTCCTTGGTATTGATAAGAAGTTCCGTTCCATGTCACACTAAAGAGATTTCCCTGGCCCAAAGTTGCAGCCAGAGGATTATCGGCATGATTTTCTCCACGCCTCCGTGTCTCCGTGGTGAAAATTGGTTTTAAGGACAACATGGATTTTCGTTTAGCTTCCAACTACACCCCCAAAGGCGACCAGCCCAACGCCATTGACGAGCTTACCCGCGGCATCTACGCCGGGGAAAAGCACCAGGTGCTGTTGGGCGTGACCGGCTCCGGCAAGACCTACACCATGGCCAAGGTGATTGAGCAACTCAATCGTCCGGCCCTGGTGCTGGCGCACAACAAGACTCTGGCCGCGCAGCTCTACCATGAATTCAAGCAATTCTTCCCCAGCAATGCGGTCGAATATTTCGTCTCTTATTACGACTATTACCAGCCCGAAGCCTACATTCCGGCCGGTGACGTCTATATAGAAAAAGAAGCCACCATCAATGACGAGCTGGATAAGCTTCGTCTCTCCGCTACGCGCTCTCTCTTTGAACGCCGCGACTGCATCATCGTGGCTTCCGTAAGCTGCATTTACGGTCTGGGATCGCCGGAAGCCTATTACGGCATGCTGCTCTTTCTGGAAAAAGGCCAGAAGATCAAACGCGCCGATATCTTCAGCAAGCTGGTGGAAATTCTCTATGAGCGCAATGACGTGGACTTCAAGCGCGGAACCTTCCGCGTCCGCGGCGACGTGATCGAAGTCTTCCCTACCTATGACGACAACGCTTACCGCATCGAGCTTTTCGGCGACGAAGTGGATTCGCTTTCGCAGATCGATCCGCTCTTCGGCACGGTAAAACAGAAATACACGCGGCTTCCTATCTATCCTAAAAGTCATTACGTGATGTCGAATACCACGAAGAACCACGCGATCGGCACCATTTTGGAAGAGTTGGCGTGGTGGGGAGACGCGCTGATGAAAGATGGCCGTCTGGTGGAGTCGCAGCGCGTCCACCAGCGCACGCGCTTTGACCTGGAAATGATGAAGTCTGTCGGCTACTGCCACGGCATTGAAAATTATTCCCGCCATTTCAGCGGACGCAAGCCCGGTGAGCCGCCTCCAACCCTGCTGGATTACGTTCCGCGAGACTTCATCATGTTCATTGACGAGTCGCATCAGACCGTGCCGCAACTTCACGGCATGTGGCATGGCGACCGTTCCCGCAAAGAAAACCTGGTGCAATACGGATTCCGCCTGCCTTCAGCGCTGGATAATCGGCCGCTTAAGTTCGAGGAATTTGAAGAGCGCACCAACCAGATCATTTATGTCTCTGCTACGCCCGGCCCTTATGAGCTGACGAAATCTTCCGGCGTTGTGGTCGAGCAGATTATTCGTCCCACCGGCCTGGTCGATCCTCCTACGGAAATCCGCCCAGTCAAAGGCCAGATTGACGATTTGCTGCATGAAATTCGCGACCGCGTCAGCAAAGGCGAGCGCGTGCTGGTCACGACGCTTACCAAGCGCATGTCTGAAGACCTGGCCGAGTATTACGCTGAAGTAGGCGTGCGCTGCCGTTACATGCACTCTGAAATTGAGACGCTGGAACGTATCAAGCTCTTGCGCGATCTGCGCAAAGGCGAATATGACGTGCTGATCGGCATCAACCTGCTCCGTGAGGGCCTGGACCTGCCGGAAGTTTCGCTGGTTGCCATTCTCGATGCCGATAAAGAAGGCTTTCTCCGTTCCAGCGGTTCGCTCATCCAGACCATTGGCCGCTGCGCCCGCAACCTGAATGGCCGCGCTATACTCTATGCTGACCGCATGACTGACTCAATGAAGCGCGCCATCGAAGAAACCGACCGCCGCCGCGCCATTCAAGTGGCTTATAACCAGGAGCACGGCATTACTCCGGAATCCATCATCCGTCCGCTCTCCATGTCGCTGGCCGGAATTGCCGAGTCCGATTACGTGGATATCACACAGGAAGCTGAAGGCCTGCCCGACTTCAAGTCGCAGGACGAACTGGATGCCTACATTGCCGGCATGGAAAGCGACATGCGCGAAGCAGCCAAGCGTTTTGAATTTGAAAAAGCAGCCAAACTCCGGGACATGGTGCGCGAACTAAGGACCAAAGAGGTTTTATTTACCTGAGACAGGTCAGTGCGCCCCTGCTTCCAGATGGAGCCCTTTCGCCAGCGGAACCAGTTCTTGGTAGGTGTTACATCCGCGTAATCGCGAAAGACACATAGGTTCAAATGCATCAGGCATTCGGTTGCGAAGGCCCGAACCAGTGCTGAACAAAATGCGGTTACCCATTACAGCTTTGCTGGGAACTCGGATTAACTCTGCGCACGGATCGCCCGCGCAGCCAGCCGGCAAATCCGATGTTTGCATTACTGAGACCGGCAGCAAGCCTGCTTTGTAAACGATTACAGATACCTTGGTGACTGTTCCAAAGCGCACCCTTACTGAGGTGGAAAGAAGCACGCGCGGCGCCATGTGAAATGTGCTTAAAAGCTTGTTTTCTCGTTCCGTGTGGTACACGCAATCTGCCTCAAAGCAGTCATGGTCCATGGTTTGGAAGGCGCTGCGGCTGAGTAACTCAGCTTCAGTGGTTTTTTCCACTGTAATGCCATTAATCGCCTCGAGATCGAATGCCGCAGCCTTGGCGGGAGCAGCGGCGACGTAGTGGATGAAAAGGACGCCGCCAAGGAGCAGCAGGACTGCAACTGGTATCAGATATTTTTTCATCGAGTAACCAAAGATCACAGGACCAGAGTCTCTAAAGAATGCCTGCGGAGTGCTTTTTGCGGGATGAGCAGCTCTTTATCGCGTTAATTTCTTAGCTTTTGGTTCAGCGTTCGTGGGGATCTTCGCGGGTTCAGGCTCTCCCGTCAGTTTTCGTAGTCGCTGCTCCAGGTCCGCTCTTTTCAATCCGCCGCTCACCCGGTCAACGATATTGCCCTGCGCATCAAGAAAAATTGTCCCCGGCATCACCTGCCCCACTTTAAAATCTTCCAGATTGTCGAGCGTGGCACCCGTCATCACGGTCAAGCCATCGCCTTTGTGTTTTTTGACAAAAGCTTCAATCGAGGGCTTCATATCATCGTCATCAATGGACGCTGCGATGAACAGAATTTTGTCCTTATAACGGGTCTGCATTTCGCTCAGTAGCGGCATTTCGGCGGCACAGGGCACGCACCACGTGGCCCAGAAGTTCAATACCACCGGCTTGCCCCGATATTCTTCCAGCTTATGCACACCGCCCTTCAAGTCGTGCAGTTCCAGGGTGGGCGCGGCTTCCCCTGCACTGGCTGTAAGCGTGCATACCAACGTTGCAAATACCACTGCTGTTGCAAACAATTTCGACATCACGCCTATATATAACACGGACTCCACGCTAATTCCGCAGCTTAATTTAGAATCTAGCCACGCCGAATGCGGAGGCTTTTCTCTGTTGCAGTTATTATTTCAACTCGCGATCCACGAAAGCCTCACCTGACATGTTTTTCGCCTGCCTCTTTATTATCAGTGCCATCATCGGCGGTACGCTTCTTACCTTTCTCTTTGACCGCAGTGCTCCACGCGCGGCGCGCATCTGCATGGGAGCATGCATCGGCATGGCACTTATGGCGTTCGTGGGATATCTGCTTGGCCTGCTGCTCGGGCTTGGTCCTGCCACACTCATTCTCAGCGGACTTATACTTCTCTTGCCCGCTCTGCTCTTCCTGGACAAAGAACATCGCACCATCATTTTGAGCAACCTGAATCCCAGAGCTTCGCGCTCAACGGGCTCCAGCAACACCAGCATTGGATACCTGGCCTTCTATCTGGCTATCGCCATTCTTTTGGGGATGATTTTTGGCCGTGCTGTATTTGAGCGTCCCACCGGAATTTATACCGGAGTCACCAACAACCTCGGCGACCTTCCGCTGCATTTTGAGATCATCAACAGCTTCGTCCAGGGCCACAACATTCCGGCGGAAGATCCAACCTATGCTGGCGTGCGTTTCGCTTATCCCTTTCTGGTCGATTTCTTCGCTGCCATGCTGGTGCGCGCAGGTGCCGGCATAATTGCTGCCATGTGGCTGCAAAACATGGTGCTCGCGCTATCATTTGTTGGGCTGCTCCATTATTGGACGCTCCTACTCACGCGCAACCGGCTTGCCGGGGTGATTGCCCCATTGCTCGTCCTCTTCAGTGGCGGTCTAGGCTGGTGGCTGCTTTTCTCTGACGCCAGTTCCGGTGACGGCCTATTTTCCACGCTCGCGAATCTCACGCACGACTACACCATCGTTCCCAATAGCATTTTGCGCTGGGGAAACTCACTGACCACGCTCATTGTGCCGCAACGCAGCATCCTGTTTGGCTTGCCTTTGGCCATCACCATCTTCTGCCAGTGGTGGCAAGCCATTTCACAACAGGAGAATGCTCAAACTTCCTCGACCGCTGACAATCAGACGGCCATGGACGCGATCAACAACCAGCCGCTCACTGCTCAAGCTACTACAAAGAAATCCGCTAGAGCCCAGCGCAAGGCTGCCAAAAAATCCGCCAACACACCCGTTGTTCCGCTCGAGCCACAAAATTTTTATCTTCGGCGCATGCTGGCCGCAGGCGTTTGCGCTGGACTGCTGCCGCTCATTCACGCGCATTCTTTTTTAGTTGTGATGGGCGTAGCTGCCTGCTTGATGCTGCTCTTTCGCTCCATGTGGCGAAGCTGGTTATATTTCTTTGCCGCGGCGCTGGTGATTGCCGCGCCACAGCTTTACTGGCTTGCGCATACCGGCGGCGTCAACACCCGCAGCTATTTGGGCTGGCAACCGGGATGGGACAGCGCCGGACACAACCTTGTGTGGTTCTGGTTTGTGAATACCGGGCTGTTCATTCCGCTGCTCGCTTTCGCTTTGCTCTGGCGACGCGGCGAAATAGTCCTTCCACGCCGTTTGCTCAAGTTTTACGCGCCATTTCTTTTCTGCTTTTTTATGCCCAATCTGATCAAACTTGCCCCGTGGGTCTGGGACAATATTAAAGTCCTCTTCCTTTGGTATGTGGCGTCCACGCCTCTGGTTGCATGGCTGCTGGCGCGATGGTGGCAGCGGCGCTCCCTTTTCCGCTGGTTGGCTCCCCTGACTTTCGCCACGCTGATTTTCGCCGGCAGCCTTGACGTATGGCGCGTCATCTCAGAGGCCCCTGAATACCTGGAATTTAACCCTCAGGGTATCGCCGCCGCAGCCCAGATTTCTGCTCAAGCTGCGCCTCGTGCCGTGGTTCTGCATGCACCAACCTTTAATTCTCCGGTATTCTTAACTGGTAGGCGCTCTCTGCTCGGTTATCCGGGTTGGATGTGGTCGCGCGGCCTGGACTATAGCCAGCGCAGCAGTGACATTGAACGCATCTATTCAGGACGGCCCGACGCAGAGGCGCTATTGCGCCATTACGGCGTGGATTATGTGCTTTTAGGTCCGGCTGAATTTGCATCGTACAAGGTCAATGAGCAATTCTGGTCGCAGTTCACCAGTTTGCCTCAGTCCGGAGCGTATCGCGTTTATCAAACTACGGTTCATAATAAGTGAGGGGAAAGAAAATGAAGATCGGCATTCTTACCGGCGGAGGCGATTGCCCGGGATTAAACGCGGTGATCCGCGCCATTGTTCGCAAGGGTATTTTTCATCATAACGATCAATTTGTCGGCTTTATGGAAGGCTGGCGCGGTGTGCTGGAAAATATGACGCGCCCGCTTGACCTTGAAGCAGTGAAGGGAATTCTGCCGCAGGGTGGGACTATCCTTCGTACCTCGCGCACCAATCCCTCCAAGAAGGAAAATGGCCTGGACCGCTGTGTTGAAAATCTCAAGAAAAACGGGATTGAAGCGCTGATTGCTCTGGGCGGCGACGATACGCAGTCAGTTTCGCTCAAACTTTTTGAACGTGGCGTGAAAGTAGTGGCGGTTCCCAAGACCATTGACAATGATCTGAGTGGCACCGATCTTTGCTTTGGCTTTGATACGGCTGTCAGCATTGCCACAGAAGCCATTGACCGCGTCCACACCACGGCAGAGGCGCATAACCGCGTCATAGTAGTGGAAGTCATGGGCCGCGATTCCGGCTGGATTGCCATTTACAGCGGCGTGGCCGGAGGCGCGGACGTAATCCTGATTCCGGAGCAGCCCTTCGATATCCAGGAGATTGCTGAAACCATCAAAGGCCGGCATGATCGCGGACGCTACTTCAGCATCGTGGTTGTCGCAGAGGGCGCGCGGCTGGCCGCGCGTGTGCCGGAAAATGAACGCCGCAAGACAGATGAATTTGGCCACGTGCGGCTCGGCGGCATTGGCAATTCTCTGGCGGCTGAAATCGAAAGCCGCACCGGCTTTGAAACGCGCGCAGTGGTGCTGGGCCATATCCAACGCGGCGGCTCACCCACGGCTTTTGACCGAATGCTGGCAACGCGCTATGGCATCGGCGCCATTGATCTTGTACATGAAGGCAAATTTGGCAGCATGGTGGCGCTCAAAGGCAATGACATCACATATGTTCCCATTGCAGACGCGGTTTCGCGCACGCGCTATGTCAGCCAGGAGCTCATTGATGTTGCAGCCAGTCTGAGTGAAAAGCACGCGGAAGAAGTCCGTAGCTCCTGATTCAAGATGGCGACACGGATACCAGAGATTTCTGCACGGACCCGCAGGCGCAAATCCCACTTGCGGCCCAACACTGTTATTGCCAGGCAGGAAACAAGCCTCCGCTCGCGGGATACATGGTGGTGGGCCGGTTGTTCCATCCTGTTTGCCGCCGCGGTGCTGCGCCTCATCTATCTCACTCAAAAGCCGCTGCACCATGATGAGGGCGTGAACGGCCTTTTTCTGGTCAATCTTTTTCGCACCGGCTACTACCACTATGATCCCAGCAATTATCACGGCCCTTCGCTCTACTACATTGCGCTGGTCCCTACCGGCATCAACAATCTTCTGCATTGGGGCCATGGGCTGAGCACCTTCGCCATTCGCTTTGTTACGGCTGCTTTTGGCATTGGAGTGGTATGGCTGATGCTGTGCTTGCGGCGATTCATAGGCCCAGCCGCGACAATAGCAGCAGCGCTTCTCGCCACTGTCTCGCCCGGCTTTGTCTTTTTCTCCCGCTATTTCATCCATGAAATCCTGTTTGTATTTTTCTCGCTGGGTGTCATCGTCGCATGGCTTTGGTATCGCGAAACTGCAAGACCACGCTATCTGATGCTGAGCTCGGCTTCAGCGGCATTTCTGTTCGCCACCAAGGAGACCTGGATCATCACGGCGGCCGTCTGGCTCATCGCGATTCCCTGCACCATGTTTTATTTGCGTCTGCGAAAGCGCGGAACCAGTGCGGCTGCGGTAAAGCGTTCCGCAATCGCCAGTGACGATCCAAAGAACACACGCAATCTCTACCTGAAAGCTGCCGCTCTTTTCCTGGCGATTGGAATCTTGCTTTACTCGTCATTCTTCACCAATCCTCGCGGCATCCTGGACTCCGTGCTGACCTTCACCTATTGGACCAAGACTGGCCAAACCGGAATTTATAACCGTGAATGGTCAACTTATTTCGACTGGCTTCGCCAGGAAGAATCGCCCATCTTGTTCCTGGGCGGAATAGGAGTGGTTGTCGCACTCATTCGCGCGCGCAGTTATTTCACCGTATTCTGCGCCTTTTGGGCCATGGGGATCTTCACTGCCTACTCACTTGTTCCTTACAAAACGCCCTGGTTGGCGCTCAGTATCATCCTGCCCCTAACCATTATGGCGGGCTACGCCATCGGGGAGGCATATAAGCCAGGGCTGCGCGCTTTGACCGTCCTCGTGCTGGGAGCGACGGTTTCCATTTCGCTCTATCAGGCCATCGATATCAGCTTTTTTAATTTCGATAATGACACCTACGCCTACGTTTACGCGCACACCAAGCGTGACTTCCTCAACCTGATTCGCGAAATTAACTCCATTGCTGCTGCTAATCCGGCAAAGAAAGATATTGGCATCACCGTAGTTTCGCCGGAACATTGGCCGCTGCCCTGGTACTTACGTGAATACACTCATGTGGGCTATTGGGGACACGTCGTAGATACTTCAGAGCCGATTGTGATTGCCTTGCAATCGCAGGTGCCTGAGGTGGAGCGCCAGCTTGGTAAGAAATATCGGCAGTACAGCACACATGAGTTGCGGCCCGGCAATACGCTGGTAATGTTCGTAAGAAATGACGTCCAGCCGTGAGAAAAGAACGCCGCTGACCTGGCCGCTCCAACCTATTAGTAAAGAAGCGCAAAGACGGAGCGGCGGGCGATTACTTTTTCCAGCAAACCATGGTCTATAAAACCATGGTCCTATAATGGTGGCTGCTATGCACTCATTCGTTCAAGATGTCCGCTTTGGCGCGCGCATGCTGCGCAAGAATCCCGGCTTTGCCCTGGCCGCCATATTCACTCTGGCTCTTGGAATCGGCGGCAACACTGCGATTTTTACCATTACCAACTCCGTGCTCTTGAAAGCACTGCCTTATCAAGATCCGCAGCAACTCATCTCCGTGGACTTGCAGGATAAGGACGGGCAATCCCATTGCTGCAGCCTCAATCGCTTTGATATGGTGCATGACCGCAGCCAGTCTTTTTCCGGAGTGGTCGCCGCTGCGAATGACAATTTTAATCTCACCGGGCGCGGCGAGCCTCTACAAGTGCCTGCGGCGCGCGTCTCTGCCGATTTTTTTAGCGTGTTGGGCGTCAAGCCGCAGATCGGGCGTTTCTTTCTGCCTGATGAAGCGCAGCCCGCCGGAAAGCCGGTCATTGTAATCAGTGATGCGCTGTGGCACAACCGTTTTGGCGGTGATCCAGGCATTTTGAATCAGACCGTTGCCTTGGATGGCACGCCGTACAGCATCATTGGCGTGCTGCCGGCCGGCGTGCAGTTTCCGTTTCTTGCGCCTGCTGACGTTTGGAGTCCGCGTTATTTCGAACACACTCTTTTCACCCCCCAAAGGCTGCGTCAGGGTGTGGGATATCTGACTATTATTGGCCGGCTCCGTCCCGGAGTTTCTCGTGAGCGCGCGGCGGCGGAATTGGCTGTACAGCACCAGCAATTCCAGAAAGAGTATCCCGGCGCGCCGGATGCTCACCCTGATCTCTCCGTCATCCTCACTGGCTTACAGGATTCTGTAGTGGCCAACATTCGTGGCATGCTATTGATGCTTTCCGCTGCCGTAGGCGTGGTCTTGCTGATCGCATGCGCCAACGTGGCCAGCCTCTTGCTATCGCGTGCGCTCTCCCGCAAAAAAGAAATTGCCGTCCGCGCGGCTTTGGGTGCGCAGCGCGCTGCGCTTATCCGTCAATTGCTGACTGAAAGCATTTTACTCTCTCTGCTCGGAGGCGCGCTGGGATTGGGCCTGAGTTGGGCGACCACTAAATATCTTGCCACCCTGGGGAACAACAATCTACCTCAGGGAATGCCAATCGCCATGGACGCACGGGTGCTGCTGTTCATGGTTTCAATCTCCGTACTGACCGGAATCCTGTTCGGAATCTTTCCCGCTCTCCAACTCTCAAAAACAAACGTCAATCAGACTCTCCGGGATGAAGGCCGTGGATCCACGGGAGGACATCGTCGCGTCCAGCTTCGTGGGCTGCTGGTGGTGGGGCAAGTTGCGCTTTCCATGCTTTTGCTGATAGCCGCAGGGCTGCTGGTACGCAGCTTCTCCCGGCTTCTGCATGTTGAACCCGGATTTGATCCGCAAAACGTTCTCACCATGAATGTATCGTTGCCCACCGTGAAATACGCCGACGCGCAAAAGCAAATCGCCTTTTTTGACGATTTGCTTCGGCACGTGTCTGCACTTCCCGGCGTGCGCTCCGCCGCTATCTCTGCCGCGCTCCCGCTTGTTCCTAAGCGAATCACGCCTGTATTGCCGGAAGGCCAGCCGGAAGTTCCACTTGCCGAGCGCCCTTTTATCATTATTGAAGCCATCAGCCCCGCATGGTTCCAGACGCTGCGCGTTCCTATGCAGGCAGGACGGGAATTTACTGACGCTGATAATGCCACCGCGCCAAAGGTGGTGATCGTGAATCAGGCGCTGGCCCGCCGTTACTGGCCCGGTCAAAATCCTATTGGCAAGCACATTGTGGTTGGCCGGCAGACTGCCTCGGAAGTTGTTGGTATGGCTGCCGACGTGAAGAATAGTGGCCTCGCTTTAGACGCCAAACCGCAACTGTATCTTCCCTTCCCTCAATTGCCCTGGGGCAATATGAACCTGCTTCTGCGCACTGCCAATGATCCACACGGCATGATTTCGGCTGTCCGGGCGCAGATTGCCGCCCTTGATTCCGACCAGCCGGTTACAAACATCCAGACCGTAGATGAACTTATGGATGCCTCGCGCGCTCAGCCGCGTTTCATACTGCTGTTGCTGGGAGTATTTTCCGGAGCGGCCCTGGTGCTTGCCATCATCGGCATTTACGGCGTACTGGGATATTCCATTGCTCAACGCTGCCAGGAGTTGGGAATCCGCCTGGCTCTGGGCGCGACCAAGACGGATATTCTACGCATGGTTGTTGCTCAGGGGCTTAGCCTTACAGCCATAGGCGTCGCCATCGGCCTGGCCGCGGCGCTGGTGCTCAGTTGGCTGATGGCCAGTGTGATCTCCGGATTTCTATACAAAATCAGCGTTCGCGATCTGACTACGTTTGTAATAACGCCGCTGGTTTTTCTGGTGATCGCCCTGTTTGCCAGCTATCTGCCCGCGCGTCGCGCGACAGAGGTAGATCCGAATGAGGCGTTAAGGGGAAGTTAGTTTTTTCTATCCCGAGCGGCTGCGAGGGAACCCTTTTAGCAACTAACTTTGAAGGACAGCAAGTGTGTTCATTTACGATTAGCTGCCCTGAATTTTATTCTTATTAACCTTCATGCTTTTGCTGGTCATAGGGCTCCCTCGCTACGCTCGGGACTAGAAAAAGATCAATCAGCCGCGCTGCTTGCTCCCGCCCTCAAGGTCTGTTTGCGTACCGTAAGCTTTTCAATTAAGTCAGTCCGGATCTTGAAGCCCCGGCCAGCCGATTCCGGCACTTTAATAAATCCTTGAGGCGAGACCTCTACAGACGGTTCAATGATGTCTTCCTTCCAGTAGCGTTTCGACGCTGATACATCTCCGGGTAACGTAAAATTCGGCAGCGTTGAAAGCGCGATGTTGTGCGAACGGCCAATTCCTGTCTCCAGCATGCCGCCGCACCATACCGGAATGCTCGCGCGGTGAGCGACATTATGGACTGCCACCGCCTCGCTGAATCCGCCGACGCGTCCTACTTTGATATTGATGATCTTGCATGCGCCCAATTCAATCGCCGCCTGCGCGTCGCGCCAACCATGAATCGCTTCATCCAGGCAGATGCTGGACTTCAGTTGCTTTTGCAGACGCGCGTGGAAATAAAAATCGTCATGCCAGAGCGGCTGCTCGATCATCAGCAGATTGAAGGCATCAAATTTTTTCAAGTGATCGATCTGTTCCAGCGTATATGCGGAATTAGCATCGCAGCTCAACAAAATTTTCGGCCAGCGCGCGCGAATCTTGGTAAATACTTCTACGTCCCATCCCGGCTTGCACTTGACCTTGATGCGGCGATAACCGGCATTCAGTTCAGTCTCAATTTTTTCCAGGAGTTGTTCGTGTGAATTTTGAATGCCAATGGAAACGCCGCATGGAATTTCCTTTTGTGTGCCGCCCAGCAATTTCCATAATGGGACTTGCCTGACTTGCGCCTCGGCGTCCCACAATGCATTTTCCGCAGCTCCCTTGGCCATGCGATGACCGCGCACTTTCCCGAACAACGTTGCCGCATCACTTCCGCGCTCAATCTTCTTCCCCAGCAGCGCCGGCGCCAGATAACGCTCTGTGGCGTACCATGCTGTGTCGATGGATTCTTCGCTGTAAAACGGATCTTCTCCTGCCACGCACTCGCCCCAGCCTTCGGGTCCATCGGTATAGATCGTCAAGAGCAGGATGCGGCGTTCCGTGGTGCGGCCAAAGCTGGTCTCAAAGAAATGTACCAGCGGCATGTGAATCTCCCGCAGCGTAATGGCTTCAACTTTCAACGGGTCTCCTTATGAGCAATTAGCAAATGGCAACTGGCAATTAGCCTTTTCTGAAATCCCGAAGCGCAGCGAGGGATCCCTACTTTTCCCAGTCTGCATCTTTTCAAAATTTCATACTCGATCCAAAAGCAGCATGGTGACTATAGGGCTCCCTTACCCGCGCATCAGATTTTCAAAGTCCAGACCATCGTCAACGCGCGGGTTCGGAATTTCAGAAAACTATTCTTTATCCGTAGATGCATACGACAAGTCTTCATCCCATCGTCCCAGCAAAAATGTTCCATTCTCCTGCGCATCACGTTCATAGCCCAGCGCAATCAGCCCCTGAGAGAAAGCCGGCAGAAACAATTCGCGGTTGCGCTTCTGAACGTCTGCGGCTTTCTGCCGTTCTTCGGCTGCGGCCTTCCAGGCATAGATCTGCGCCGGGACTTCGATTCTCTTCTCTGGTTTAATTTGCGGCGGCAGTTTTTTGTCGAGAAGAGTGACTACTCGTTTTGACTTAAGCCACCACTCCGCTACCAGCCGATCGGTCGGCAAACCACCTTGCAGTGGTGACGACGAGTGGCCGTAATGGTTCACGCTGTAGCGGCGGGCGATTGCACCCAATCGAGACAGGTTGAGATGCGCATTCTTGATTTCCAGTGGATCGAATGTCCATTCCAGCAGTTCAATGCCATGCGCGAGGGCGTCATCACGCTGCGCCAGCTTTAACCGTCGTCCCAAGCCGTGGTTGCGAAATGATTTCCGCACCGCCAGCATGTGCGAGTGCAGATACGGATGGCCGGAGCGGCTGCCGGGAATGGAAAAGGCAAATCCCACCAACTCGTCGCCATCAAATGCTCCAATGACCTGCCCTCCGATTTTCTGGCTGACTACGAACATGCGCAGCGGCACAAGGTCCACGTCATCAAAGTTCCAGACTTCTTTTTGCAGCGTGACGCACGCGTCAAGTTCGCTTATGCCGTCACACTTTCTTATAGTGATCTGATCCGTCCCGGTGAAGTCGCGGCTCAAGGTTTCGATCTCTCCACCACTTTTGCCTGTTGCCATAACGTTTCCATTTCGTCCAATGTGGATTCTTCCAGTGTGCGGCCCTGCCGGCGCAATTGCTCTTCCAGCCAGCCAAAACGCTGGCGAAATTTTCTGTTGGTTTTGCGCAGAGCTGATTCCGGGTCCACCGAAAGATAGCGAGCGATATTCACTAGAACAAAAAAGAGATCGCCAACCTCATCTTCTACGCGATTCTTAACTTCCTCGGGGATGCTTGCTTTTTCAGCCGATGCCATCGCAGTAGGGATATGCTGGATTTGCTCTTGCAGCTCGCGCGTTTCTTCTGAAAGCTTCTCGAACAAGCCGTCCACATGAGGCCAATCAAAGCCGACATGCGCGGCCTTGGAGCTTATTTTGTGCGCTTCCTGAAGGGCCGGCATTTTTGATGAGACACCTTCCAGCAGGGGCTGTGGCCCGGTTGGCACGGTTTCGCTGCCATTTTGCAGACTTTTTCTCTTTTCCTCGGCTTTCAAGGTTTCCCAGTTCTTAAGCACCTGGGCGGAATTTTCTGCTTTTGTATCGCCAAACACGTGCGGATGGCGGTGAATCAGCTTCTCACTAAGGGTATCCAGCACGTCGTCAATAGTGAACGAGCCTTGTTCCTGGGCCATTTCCGCATAGAAAAGCACCTGCAACAGCAGGTCGCCCAATTCTCCAGTAAGCTCTTTCCAATCCTTGTTATCAATAGCTTCCAGCACTTCGTATGTCTCTTCTAGGGTATACCGCTTAATAGTGTCAAAGGTTTGTTCGCGGTCCCAGGGACAGCCGCCCGGGGCGCGTAATCGCGCCATAATTGCGACAGCTCGCTCGAATTTTTCTCCCGTGGACATAAAAGTAATGTATCATTGCGTCGATTCCTCCAAAAAACCCAATCTTCCGGGGTCTAACGGTGTATGCGCGTGCAACTGAAAAGTAGCGGCAAGAATGTGCTGAGGAGCGCATTGGACGCTCGCAGGCTCCTGCCCTTTGCCTTCATCCTGATGCTGGGTTTTCTTGTTGCCATGGCATGGGACAGCTTCTCCCGCACGCGCGAGCTTCTGAGTTCGCAGGCTTATGTAGAGCACACGCATCAGGTTCTCTATCAACTGGATGCCATTCAGGATGGACTCCAGGATGCCCGGCGTGCCTGGGCGCATTACATTTTAACCCCTGAAAAGCAGGATCTTGATGCCTTTGATGAGGCCGTCAAAGAGACCTGGATGCGGGTTGACCGTGTGCAAGAACTCACCAAAGATGATCCGGCGCAGAAACAAAGACTCGATCAGTTGCAGCTATGGATCGGTGAAGAATTACAGCAGTTGCGTGACAATTTGCGCACGTCAAAAACGCTGCTGATTTATCACAGCGCGGAAAATGACTCGAGGATGAATCGGGTACGTGATGCCATTTTGAAATTCAGGGATGAACAAGAATCCATATTGACCCAGCGCCATATGGCGGCACAGGAGCGCGCGAGAGAAGTGGAACATAGCGTCTCAGTCCGCATAGGCGGCTTCAGTGCGCTGATGGCTATTGTTTTCCTGCTCGTCATTCGCGAATCCAAGAAGCTGCGCATCGCGGAGGAATCCGCGCTGCAGTCCCAGAACAAGCTGGAAGGTTCGCTGCAGCAACTCCAGATTGAAACAGAGAGCGGTAAGCTGCTGAATGAGCTGCAGGCCCATTTGCAGATTTGCGTCAGTGCTCCGGAAGCGTATGAGGTTCTGGGCGGCTATGCCAGAAAATTCATTCCGGACAGCGCTGGCGCGGTGTTTGCGATTGACAGTTCCCGGAATCTTATGGGGGTGATGGCTAGCTGGGGAGATTCACTCAGTCCCACCCAGCACATACTCTCTCCTGAAGATTGTTGCGCGATGCGCGGCGGGCGCTTGCACCTTCAGGTGGAGGCTTCGCAGGGCCTCACTTGCCGCCATTTCAGCGGAAGTATTCCGGACGCTTATGTTTGCCTGCCCCTGGCGGCACTTGGTGAAACGCTCGGCATTCTGCACATCAGCACAATCCGTTCTGAAGAGTTCACTGCCGCAAGACTGGCCATGATCCAGCAGGCCGGCGAATATGCCGCATTGCGGCTGGCCAATCTCCGGCTGCGCGAGAAGCTGCATGATCAATCCATCCGCGATCCCCTCACCGGGCTTTATAACCGCCGCTTTCTGGAAGCAACGCTTGAGCAGGAACTCCATCGCTCCAGCCGTCATCACACCGGCCTGGGCGTGATTATGGCCGATATCGATAAGTTCAAGACGTTTAATGACAGTTTTGGCCATACTGCCGGCGACATCGTTTTAAAGGAAGTCGGCTCGCTGCTGCGGCGGTCCGTTCGCACAGAAGACATCGTCTGCCGTTACGGTGGCGAAGAGTTCCTGGTGGTCATGCCTGACAGTTCTCTGGAAAACGTGCGTGAGCGCGCTGAACAAGTGCGTGACGCCATGTCCAAAATTGAGCTCCAGCACGCGGGCCATGAATTGGGTAAGATCACTGCATCGTTCGGCATTTCTTTTTCTCAGGACGGCGTGCTCACTTCCGACATTCTTCTTCGCTATGCCGATGAGGCCCTTTATGAATCAAAGCGCCGCGGCTGCAATTGCGTGAGCCTGAGTGAATCCGTAGCCAACCTGCTGGGGGAAAAGCTAGGCAAAGATCAGGCCCCAACTCCTCCCCTGACCTTCAAAATCGCACAGAGTTAGCCTGTAAACAGCGAGCCACAAACCTCATACTCCCGAGCGCATTTTTCCGCCTGTTGGCCTTCAGTCCCAATCGAGCAGCCACTCGCGTTTAAACAATCAGGCCTATGATTTGTAGTAGACTTGTGGTTTGGCTTGTGTTGCTGCATCTATGTGTTCAGGTCGCTGATCTTCCATGAACCCGAAAACTCAGAAAAAAAATAACTCGCTGGGATTTGTGACATTTGCTTTGCATTCCCATCTGCCTTACGTGGTCAATCATGGAACGTGGCCGCATGGAATGGAATGGCTGCATGAAGCGGCGGCGGAAACTTATCTTCCTTTGCTGCGGGTTTTCGGTGAACTGGAACAAGAAGGTTTAGCGCTCAAAGCAAACGTGAATCTATCGCCCATTCTGCTTGAGCAGCTCTCTCATCCGGTCTTTAAAGATGAATTCCCAAAGTACCTGCTGCGCAAAATTCAGGCGGCACACAAAGATGCTGATGACTTTACCCTTCAGGGTGAGCAGCACATGGTTGAGGTGTCGCGTTTCTGGCTGCATTTTTATGAACAGGCGTTGCGGCAATACGACGCTCTCAACTCAGACATCGTGCGTGGTTTCCAGCGGTTTTACGATTCAGGCGACATCGAAATCATTACCTGCGGCGCAACGCACGGCTATTTCCCCTTGCTAGGTACCGATGCATCCATCCGCGCGCAGGTACGCACTGGCGTGGAAACTCATGAGCGTTATTTTGGACGAAAGCCGCGCGGGATATGGCTGCCGGAGTGTGGTTATCGTCCCGCTGGTTCCTGGCAGTTTCCCGTTCCACTTGACGGCTTTGGGACTTCCAACGTCCGTCAACCTTTTTATCGCGAAGGCGTGGAACAAATTCTTGCCGAGCACGAAATTGAATTCTTTTTCGTCGATACACATTTGGTCGACAGCTCCACACGGTTTACTCCATACCAATTATTGGCTGGAGGCGTTCCAATTGCCACTGAGATTGCGCCGGAGCGCCCACAAAAGAATTTTTATCGCGCATATTATGCCGAGAGTCCTGATCCCGAAGCACATGTCGCTTTTTTTACCCGTGATCCTCGCACTGGCGTGCAGGTCTGGAGCGGCGACCACGGCTATCCCGGTGATGCAAATTATCTGGAGTTTCACAAAAAGCGCTGGCCAGGCGGGAACCGTTACTGGCGTATCACGGGACCCAAGATCGATCTGGGCCTCAAACAGCAGTATGATCCGGCTATCGCATTGGAACGCACGCGCGAGCACGCAAAGCATTTTGTCCGAATAACTACTGAGGCCCTGGAAAAACACGGCAAAAACGGAGCTGGCGCGCCTATCCTGACCGCGCCGTTTGATTCAGAGCTTTTCGGCCATTGGTGGTTTGAAGGGCCGGAATGGCTTAAGAATGTGGCGCTGGAATTCGCGAAACCGGAATCTCAACTCAAGCTGGTTTCATGCGCAGAGTATCTCGACGAGTTTCCTCCGGCAGCCTATGTGGCTTTGCCGGAAGGCTCATGGGGCGCGGAGAGCAATAACAGCGTCTGGTTGAATGAAGACACTTCATGGACCTGGAAGCACATTTATCCTGCGGAACTGGCTGTGCAGCAGATGGCCAACAGCGGCCTGTGGCGGGACCACGCGATTGCCACCAGGCTGGTCAAACAGCTCTGCCGTGAGTTGCTGCTGCTGGAATCCTCTGATTGGCAGTTCTTGATTACGACCAAGGCCGCCCGTGATTATGCGGAAAAACGCTTCAATGCTCATCTGGATCAGTTCCGCTGTTTGCTCGATACCTGGCGCCGCTTTGAAGCCACTCATCAGATTCCTGCTGAAAAACTCCAGGAATTGGAAACGATCGAACTGCGCGACTCCATCTTCCCGGACATAAACCCAGAGTTGTGGGCCACAACGGCAGGGGTGTTGCAGAACGCACGGTCCTGAGCCCGCTCAAATCCATTATCCATGGGCTTAACTGTCCCTGACCTAAAGTTATGTTCTGAAGTAATGTTGCCCTCTCCGTGAAAAAGCATCTAAATAGCTGTGGACGTGAGTAGCCCATTGCAGAAGCAGGGCCAGAAATTCGACGTTCTGGTAATCGGCGGCGGCATCAACGGCGTTGCCATAGCGCGGGAGTGCGCGCACTGGAGCAAGCGAACGCTGCTGGTCGAGCAAAATGATTTTTCCTCCGGCACTACCAGCCGTTCCACGCGGATAATTCACGGCGGCCTTCGTTATCTGGAACATGCTGAAATCGGACTGGTCCGCGAATCATTGCGCGAGCGCGAACGCCTGCTGACAGAGTTGCCGCATTTGGTGCGTCCACTCCAGTTTCTACTGGCTTTGCCTAAAAAGTCTCGTTCGGTGCGCAGAAGTTCTCTTGCCATCAGGACTGGGCTGTGGCTTTACCATCGCTGGGCTGGCGGAAAACGTGCTTCCTGTTCCGACTTAAAAGCATTTGAACGCCAGTTGGACAATGGCAGTACATGGTCGGTTTACTCTTATGAAGACGCGCAATGCGAATTCCCCGAGCGTCTGGTTGCTGAATGGCTGGCGGAAAGCGTGGCCGCCGGGGCAGTTGTTTGTAATCACACTCAGCTTCTGGAAATATCTCGCAATAACGGCAATGTCACCGGCGCACGGCTACGCGACCGCATTTCTGGCCAGGAATACACTGTTCAGGCGTCACATATCGTAAATGCCACAGGTCCGTGGGCTGATGCCGTCATTGGTGCGTCCGGTATAAGCACGCCTCGGATGATCGGCGGTGTACGCGGTTCGCATCTGGTCCTGCCCAAATTCGTTGGCGCGCCGGAACAAGCTATTTATACCGAGGCCGTCGATGGCCGCCCAATTTTTGTGGTTCCCTGGAATGGCCAGCTTCTAGTCGGTACAAGCGAGGTGGCCGACGCCAGTACTCCGGACAACCCTCAACCAAGTGCGGAGGAAATCGATTATCTTTTCCAGAGCTTTGCGCATCTTTTCCCCCACTCCGGTCTCACGCCAGCCGATGTTCATTATGACTTTGCCGGAATTCGTCCTCTTCCCTTTTCCCCTGGCAAATTGTCCGCTTCTATAACGCGCAGACACCTCTTGCATGACCATACTGATGACGGCGCTGCCGGCTTGTTTTCCGTAATAGGTGGCAAGCTCACCACCGCCGCCAGTCTCGCGCGCGACGTGGCCCGCAAACTCGGGGCGGATATTCCGGAGCCGGTAAATATTTTTGCCGCGCCGGGCATGGAAGAAGATGTGGAATCAACGGTCCGCCAGTGGGCCCGGCTTGTGGCCTGTAAAGCCAGGATTCCCGCTGGCTGCGCTGAAGCCATTGCCGAATGGCATGGACGCCATGCCCTTGCCATTGCTCATGCCGCTTCGCTCGACGAGCGTTTGCGTGAACCGCTGTGCCCGCACAGTTGCCATCTGGTGGCCGAAGCTGTTGAGGCTGTAGCGCATGAATCAGCGGTGACTTTGGGCGATATTCTTCTGCGCCGTGTGCCTGTTGCGCTGGGCGTCTGCTGGTCAGAAGAGTGCAGCCGTGATGCCGCGCAAAAAATCGGAAACGCCCTTGGCTGGGATAACTCGCGCATCGACATGGAATTGTTGCAACTGGAAGAAGAACGGCAGCAGTTCCTGCATCCTCGTCCTAAGAAATCAGTGGATCCCACCAAAAGCTGTGCGGGAAAAACATTCCCGTTGCATCCAGAAAAGGCCTGACCTTCATATCGTTATTGCACCTCCAGACGAAACTGATTTCGATATTAAAGCAAGAATCGGGTTGTTTCTGCCGTCTTCAACCCCTATTCTCAATCCGACAGGCTTGCGGGTTTGCCCAACAAAATTCTGAATCCCAATGCCGTTTTTAGCATTCTTTAGTTACAGGGTTTTTCATGGCTATTCAAGTCACTGATCTCCATCTGCTTCGCGACCAACTGCTGCTCCGTCGCCAGAAGCTTCAGCATGTGGTCACTCGTACGGAAACTGCCAACCTGCTTCAGCTTCTCGAGCAGGTCGACAAGGCGCTGGCACGGGTGGATGCCGGTTCGTATGGCATCTGCGAAGTCTGCCATGAAGACATGGGAGCCCAGCGGGTGCTTACCGATCCTATGGCCCGGGTCTGCCTCGATTGCCTGCCACCTTCAGAAGCCCGCGCACTGGAAAGAGACCTGGAACTGGCAGCGAGTATCCAGAATGGGCTGTTGCCGCCACGCGACTTCTCTGCCTCAGGCTGGAAAGCTGCATTTCATTACGAGCCCGCGGGCCTGGTAAGCGGCGATTATTGTGACCTGGTTCCACACGGCAATGAACTCTATTTCATGCTCGGCGACGTCTCTGGCAAAGGCGTGGCCGCATCCATGCTCATGGCCAATTTACATGCCATGTTTCGCGCATTGGTTCCTGCTGGACTGCCCCTGCCGGAACTTGTTGAACGTGCCAATCGAATTTTTTGTGGCAGCACCCTGCTTACACAATATGCCACTTTAATCACCGGCAAAGCCCATGCCTGCGGGACTGTGGAGATTGCTAACAGCGGACATCTCGCGCCAATGCACGTCAGCGCATCCGGCGTACGCCCCATCGAGTCGAACACCGTTCCCGTAGGACTCTTCTGCGACCAGAAGTTCTCCAGCACGCATATTCAACTGGCCCCGGGTGACGGCCTGGTCATCTTCTCTGATGGCTTGACCGAAGCTCTGGGCCCGGATGGTTCCGAGTACGGCTCTCAGCGTCTTGCCGCCCTCCTGAGCCGTTGTCTCTCCCGTGGCTCGCGTGAAGTTGTGGAAGATTGCATTCGAGATGTTACGGCGTTTCGCGGTTCGTCTGCCAAATTTGATGATCAGACACTTCTTGTACTGACCTTTGCGCCAGTTCAGCACTGACATCGGACGTGCTTGTACCATCAGACAGCAAAAGGGCGATGAGTTATGGTCACTCATCGCCAGAAGTGTTGTCTAAATTCTTGCAAAGCTACGAACGATCTATCTGTCTACGGTCGCCATTGACCTCTCTGCATAACGCGGCCCGGCAGCTACGCCTTTAGGCGCTACCTGATCAATACGCGCCAGATCAGCCGGCGTCAGTTTGATGTTAACGGCTTCCAGGTTCTGCTCCAGATATTTCCGGCGTTTGGTTCCGGGAATCGGCGCGATGTCGTCACCTTGTGCCAGGACCCATGCTAATGCCAATTGCGCGGCAGTGCATTTCTTCTCGCGTGCAATCTCTTCAATCTTCGCGACAAGATCAAGGTTCTTCTGGAAGTTTTCTCCCTGGAACCGTGGAGACATGCGGCGGAAGTCGTCTGCAGCGAGATCTTCAAAGCGCTTGAATTGTCCGGTAAGGAAGCCGCGTCCGAGCGGGCTGTAAGGCACAAAGCCGATGCCGAGTTCGCGTACGGTGGGCAGGATTTCGTCTTCCGGATCACGCTCCCAGAGTGAGTATTCAGTTTGCAGCGCGGAAATGGGATGGACCTTATGGGCGCGGCGAATAGTTTTGGGCGACGCTTCAGAAAGCCCGAGATAACGCACCTTGCCGGCCTTCACCAGATCTGCCATGGCGCCAACCGTATCCTCAATGGGAACGGTTTTATCGACTCGATGCTGGTAATAAAGGTCAATTACACCAATGCCCAGCCGCTTGAGGCTGGCGTCACAAGCCTGCTTCACGTATTCAGGCGTGCCTTTTACGCCCAGGAATTCGCCATTCGGCCCGCGCACGTTGCCGAACTTAGTCGCAAGCACAACCTTGTCACGACGGTCCTTAATGGCGCGTCCGACCAACTCTTCATTTTTGCCGGAGCCGTACATGTCGGCCGTATCAAGAAAGGTGCAGCCGAGTTCGATGGCGCGATGAATGGTTGCGATGGACTCCTGTTCGTCGCCCGCGCCATAAAACTCTGACATACCCATGCAGCCGAGTCCGAGAGCCGAGACCTTTAGTCCTTGTTTGCCAAGTTTTCTTTGAGGAAGCATGAATGATGTGATGTCAGACAAAGCAGTGAAGACTCACAAAGAATTGAGCTGTCGTTATCAGTGGCTCAGCAACCGCCTGCCGGACATGGATGAACATTCCGGCCCAGACTTGCAGTAGCATGAGGCAGTTTATGAGAAGCATCTTTGCAGACGATCTTTTTTACTATAGCGCGGCCATGCACAAATTCCGCCCATTTGAGATCGTGTTTAACGAAGTCATCAAAAGCTGTAACCGCTACTTCAATGTGTGTGCCGTCCGCGAACTTGATCGTCATTCCCGCCTCCCAAGGGTTTAATTTGAACATCTGGTGAATAGATGATCTGGAATTAAGGCAGGGTTCAGAAATCCGCGTGAATCAATAAAAAGTTTTTGCTTTCGCGCTAAAAGTTATCTTTTTGGCGTTTATTGGCGCTATGTTGTGGTGGCGGTCGCTTCTTCCGCGCGCTCTTCGTGCATTCGCGAGAGCAGGCGCTCGACATATTTGGTATCGATGTTGCCAGCGCGAAACTCGGCGTCAGCAAGGATACGGCGATGCAGAGGAATAGTGGTATGAATTCCTTCGACGATGAACATTTCCAGCGCACGCTGCATCCGCATGATGGCTTCAGCGCGATCTTTGCCGAAGGTAATCAGCTTGGCAATGAGCGAATCGTAATAAGGCGGGATCACACCCTCGGCATAAGCAGCGGTGTCCACGCGAACGCCGAGCCCGCCGGGAATATGGAATGTCTTGATCCTTCCCGCGGACGGTGTGAACTTTTCTGGATGCTCCGCGTTGATACGGCATTCAATCGCGTGGCCGCGCTGACCTTTGCGATCAATCTTGGGAATAATTTCCTCCATTTTCGCGCCAGTGGCTAAAAGGATCTGGGATTTGACCAGATCAATGCTGGTCACCATTTCAGTAACAGGATGCTCCACCTGAATGCGCGTATTCATTTCAATAAAGTGAAGACTTCCGTCTTCATCCATCAGGAACTCTACAGTTCCGGCATTTACATACCCAATCTCAGAGAGCGATTCTTCCAGCTTTTTGCCGATTTCTGTACGCATTTCCTGTGTCACTCGCGTGGAAGGCGATTCTTCCAGCAGTTTCTGGTGCCGCCGCTGGATACTGCATTCGCGCTCACCCAAGCTGATCACCTTGCCGTAGCTATCGCCGAGTACCTGAAATTCAATGTGGCGGGGGCGCTCAATGAACTTTTCCATGTAAAGGTTTCCGTTGCCGAAGGCCGCGGCAGCCTCAGATTGCGCTGCGTTGAATGAGCCCTCAAGCTCAGACTCACTGCGGATGACCCGCATACCCCGTCCACCGCCTCCGGCGGAAGCTTTTACGATCACTGGAAAGCCAATCTGCGCGGCCCATTCACGCGCTTCTTCTGTTGATGCAATCACACCATCGGACCCGGGCAGAATCGGCACTTTGGCCTTCTTCATTGCCTGGCGTGCTTTTTCTTTTTCGCCCATCAGTCGAATGACTTCCGGCGGCGGCCCAATGAACCTGATATGCGAGCTTTCGCACACTTCAGCAAAATTCGCATTCTCGCTCAGCAGCCCATAACCGGGATGGATGGCATCAACATTGGCAATTTCAGCCGCGCTGATCACTGCGGGAATATTGAGATAGCTTTCCGAAGAACGCGGTGGCCCAATGCAAATGGCTTCGTCGGCAAACCGCACATGCAGCGAATTCCTGTCGGCGTCACTATAAACAGCTACGGTCTTTACACCCAACTCTTTGCACGCGCAGATAACGCGTAACGCAATTTCACCACGGTTCGCTATGAGAATTTTTTTAAACATTAAATTATATCGCTTCGCTCCAAACCGCTTTTACAGCTCGATCCTGCGCTCGGATTGCTGCCTTGTTGCCTGCCGCTCGGCGCGTGGTCGGCCTCGCCGGCTATTTTGTTGCACACAAACATAGCCGCTCATTCAAATGTAGCGTTACTTTCGCGGCCGGATCGCGAACAGCGGCTGGCCGTACTCCACTGGTTGGCCATTGCTGACCAGCGTTTTCACAATCTCCCCGGAGACATCAGATTCGATCTCATTCATCAGCTTCATGGCTTCAATGATGCACAGCACCTGCCCCGCCGCCACCTGATCGCCAGGCTTAACGAAGGGCAATGCACCGGGGCCCGGCGCCTCATAAAATGTCCCCACAATCGGCGACTTTACAACGTGTAACTCTTCTTCCACGGCTGGGGGTGGTGCTGTCGCGGGAGGGGGCGCAACGGAAGGAACTTGATGCGTAGTGGGAGCGGCCATTTGAATGGGCGCCATCGGCATTGTGTGGGCGATGACTTGAGTCGCTGCATCACTGCCGCGTTTGATCCGGACCTTAACGTCTCCGCGCTCGAGCTCAAACTCGGAAATGTCTTTTTCTATCAGGAAATCGATAAGCTCTTTCAGCTCTTTCTGATTCATGAATGTATTTGGCTCTCCTCTGCCCGTCATTCGCGACCGCCGCGGATGCTGGGTTCCCCACGGAGCTAAAGCGTGATCAGGTCCTTTGTGGTAGGCGTCAGGACTTCATGTCCGGACTCAGTGACCAGCACCATGTCTTCGATCCTAACTCCACCCTCATCAGGAATATAGATGCCCGGCTCAATTGTAACCACCATCCCCGGCGCCAGCTTCTGGGTTTGGCCTCTGGCCAGCCGAGGCGGTTCATGTACCTCAATTCCCACTCCATGGCCGGTAGAGTGGGTAAAGAACTCATCGAAACCAGCCTTCTTCAGAACTTCCCTGCCTGCGTGGTCCACTGCGCCTGTTTCCACGCCTGGACCGACGACTCCGATTGAAGCAAGTTGCGCTTCCCGAACTGCATCATACATGCGGCGATGTGCCCGGGAAATGGCGCCTGCATGCACAGTACGGGTCATATCAGAACAGTAACCAGCGAGTATAACACCGTAATCCAGGATTATAAATCCTTTGGCTGGAATGGCTTGTGCGGATGCGCGCCCATGCGGCAGAGCCGAACGGGCCCCGGCAGCCACAATGGTGTCAAATGACATCTTTTCCGCCCCAGCACGGCGGGCCTGCAGCTCCAGTTCTCCCGCCACTTGCGTTTCCGCTATTCCCGGCTTAATGACTGAGAGCGCTGTCTGGAAAAGGCTGGCTGCCAACAGCACCGAAGCGCGGATCTGGCTGATTTCATCTGCGTCCTTGATCAGCCGCAGTTGCTCTACCATGCCGACTGCGGGCTTGAGCCTAGTCTTTCCACGCACTGCCTGGCCAAGTTGCTGATATGCAGCGAATGAAAGTTGCTCGGCTTCAAATCCAAGCGTCTTGATTTTTGCCTTAAGGGCGGCTTCACATCCCTCAACCAAGGCCGACCTCTTGCCTATTACAACCTTAGCGTTCCGTACTTCCGCGTGGGCCTGCTGTTCATAACGGCCGTCGGTGTAAAAAGCCGCCTTATGTGTGCGCTGGCTTACCTGGAAGACGATCACGCCGGCTGTCCCGGTAAAACCGCATAAGTAACGCACATTCGGCAGGTGCGTTATCAAGAGACCATCAAAGCCCCCACGACGCAATAGTTCTGCAAGATTTTTCTGTCGAGCAATGTAGTTCATAAGTTCAGATCAAAACACTAACTTTTTTCTGAATAGCTGTAAAGCAAAGGCGCTGTTTGTGTTTGGAAACCAGTGCGTCTCTTCAAGTGGGACGAAAGGGGTGTGCCCTGCTATCACACTCAATAAAAAACCCCGGGGCGCTAAATCCCCGGGGAAGAATTCAAATGCGCAACACTAAGTTTGAATTATTTTTGGAGTGATGAAGAATATCAGCTCCGCGGTAGAAGTATTCACGTTGGTGTGCTTGAACAGATTGCCGAGAAATGGAATGCTGCCAAGGAATGGAATCTGGGAAATGGCGACGCTGTTGTTGGTCTGAATCACGCCGCCAATCACAATCGTTCCGCCATCGGAAACCAGCACCTGCGTGGTCGCTTGTTGCGTGTTGAGCGTGGGGTTCAATTGTGAACCGGTCACGCGGCTGAAGTCGGGCGTCGTGTTCTCCACGTCCACGTTCAGGAAAATCGTGTTTTCCGCCGTAATTTGCGGGACCACTGTCAGGCGGAGAAAAGCGTCGAAGTAAGTCACTGTTGGCGGGCCACCCAATTGCGCCGCCGTGACCACGGGAATGCGCGAGCCTTGCTTGATCATCGCGGAGATGTTGTTAAAGGTAGTAATGTGCGGACGGGAAAGGATTTTCACCAAACCTCTGCTTTCCGCCGCAGTCAGGATGAAATCAAGACGGAATCCAGCAGTTGCATTGCTGAATTCAATGCCACCCGTTGGGCTGGTGGCGCCAAGGTCGGAGAACAAAGGAATCGACTTTGCTGCGCCAGGCGCCGTAATGAACGTGGGAACTTGTCCGTTCGGAAGAGTAACTTGAATCGGGCTGACGCCGGTAGCGCCTCCCACCGCATTGTTTCCGCTGCCAAAGGCCGCGCCGAGTTGTGTACCGATATCCCGAGCGAATGTCCTGGTTGAGGCCACAACGCGGGCCTCAATCTCCACTTCCGGCGTCTTGCGATCCAGCATGCGGATCAACTCTTCCACTTTGGGAAGCACGCTGGGAATATCCTCCACGATTAGAGCATTGCTGCGATCATCAGCCACAACATCTCCGCGGGCAGACAAGAATTTTTTGATCACCGGCATTGCGTCCTTGGCATGCCCATAGCTCATATAGCGGGTGATCGTCTGCTTGGGAACAGCCAGGGCTTGCGCTTCCTGCTGCGCACGCCGCGATTCCGCCTCCACCTTCATGGTGTCCAGCGTAGCAATACGGAGCACATTACCAGACAAGGTGCACGCCAGACCGTTGTTGTCCAGCACAATGGCTAATGCCTGGTCCCACGGCACATCATCCAGAACGATTGTGACTGTGCCCTTTACCGAAGGATCCAGCACAACATTTAAGCCGCTGATTTCGTGAATCAGGCGGAAAAAATCCTTAAGATCAAGGTCTTTGAAATTCATGCCAAAAGGTTCGCCGGTATAGCGGCCAGTAGTGCAGTTGCCAGTTGTTGTCGCTGTGACAGGTATGGTAGTCCCTGCTGGAGTGCTTTGTGCCGCCTGTTGTTGCTGCTCCAAAGCCGCATTAATCATTGCTGGCTGAGCAGCCAGGCTGGCGTGTGTCGCAAAAGGAGGCTGATTAATGCTGGGAAGCGGAGGAGTTGCACCCGCAAAATGCGAAGCCGCAATCTGGGACCTGGAGGGGGCGGCCTCCACTGTTTTTTCGATCTTGGATGCTGTAGCCGCAGGCGCGCTGGGATCCTCAGCAGCTTTCTGGCTTGCGGGCTGTTCCACGGCTGCCGAAATGACCGGCTCCTTCACTTCACGTGCCGGCGCGGGCTGGTTGCTGGAATTCTCAGCCAGCCTGATCACCAGTTTGTTCCCCTCCGGGACCACCTGGAAATCGCGCATCTGGGCCACATCCACAACTACCCGGGTTGTACCTTCCTGGTAGCGGGCGACGCGAACCGATTTGACATCGCTGCCGCTGACGGGGATTTCTCGTGCACGTCCCCGAAGCAATGAATTCGGGATGTCCACCACAATACGATTTGGTTTCGTAAGCCGCATGGTCTTAGCGGTCATGGGACCGCTACCGCTAATCTCGACATTCAATGTCTCGCTAGCGCGGGCAATGGAGATCTCGCCAATCCGTGTAGGCGCACTGATTGTCTTTATAGACGGTGCGGGTGTCACCGCAGCGCTATCCTGGCTTGTTGCCAGAACGCCTCCCTGTTGCGAAACGGTAGCCGCCATTGCGCTTGCGCTGGCCAGCAGAACGATTCCTAACAATTGCTTAAGCCTCATCTCTTGTCTCCCCATTCCGGCTGCAAATTTCACTCGCCGGTCATGCGCGGCGTTAAAACGCCGATGTAACAACTCCAGCCGTTCGGAACTTCTTATATCCTCAAATCGTAGCTGTTTGTTTCCCCTTGGTTCGGCCCTACTGCGTTGCAATTTCTTTGGACTGCCGTTCTTTTCCGTTACTTAAAATTCAGTTAACCCCTTATGAAGCCGGCACAAGTTTCTTGACCACTTCACGCGCGGTCTCGCGCCCCAATGCATCCTTCACGTACTCACGAAAGATGATTGAGTCACTGGTGATCTTCTCCACGCTTCCCTGAAATACCTGGTCATTTTCTCTTAGGAAGTAAGTGTGCCTGGTGCTATTGGCAACCACCGCCATCATCTTGCCCGATGTGTCTTTTATCGTGCCTTGAAGCACCAACTCCGGAATCACTAAGCATCGTTTGCCATTGGTGCAATTTGGCTGGGGTCTGCCGACTCCCTCTTTGCTGACGATGGGACTTACAAAGGGGTCCCGGCGTCCTCGCGGTCCAAAACTTCTTACTGAAGGTGCAGGCTTTTCAGCCGTCTTGGGCGATTCAGCCAGCTTGGTTACCTTCGGTGCAGCAGGCGTGACGGGCGCCTTGGCGTGCGCAGATGACGGTTTCTTAGTTTCTTTGGTTGGCTTGACAGCGATCACTGCCGGTGCTTTGGTCGCATCCGCCTTTTTCTTGGTATCTGCCTTTTTAGCGTCCGGTTTTTTAGCGTTCGCCTTGGTATCTGCCGTTTTCACCGTACTTTGGGCAGCGATCACTGGGGTAGGCGAACCTTTAGCTTGCGCGCCGTTCGTATGGGCCTTAACCGGCATTGTGCTCGTCTTTACAGCAGGCTTGGTGGGAGCGCCCGAGGCAGATCCACCCTGTGCCGGCGTACCTGGCTTGGCCGCAGCCTTACTGCTCGTGGCTGGGGCCGGTGTCGCAGCACCCGGCTTAGCCTTGGACTGCTGGCCGCTGCTAACGGGCTTTTTGGCGCCCGTCTGCGTGGTTCCACTCGATTTACCGGCGGCAGCCGGAGTCGGAGTTGGAGTTGCCTTCGTTTGGCCGTTGGCGCCGGAATTCTGCGCCGTGGCCATCGTCGCCATGGCTGTTGCAAGCGCAAGAATTTGTATCAGCTTCATCTCAATTCCCTTTTGTCGCAGTCTTCATAGAATTCATTTACTTTGCCGGCGCTACTGGAACTGGAGGCTGTCCGGGCTTAGCCGGCACAGCCGCCGCAACGTCTTCCGGCTCATGACTAAAGAAAGTAGTTGCCGTGCAGCTGGCCAGAACGGTTTCACCGGGTGCATAGCTATATCCAGTTTTTACCTTGGCTGCGCCGCCACTCTTGGTGTTGCCCATTTGCATATTGCTGACATTCACAATCCGTTCCAGTTCGGCCACACGCTGAAAGAAATTCAGCACCGAGTAATACGGGCCATCAATATCGATGGCAAAAGGCACTTCGCTGTAGAATTCCTTATTGGTTACGGGCATGGCCGTGTACCGGCGAATTTCAATTCCTGATGTGGCCGCAGTGTCATGCAATAACTTGATGAACTGGTCCGCATCTTTGTCTTCAGGAACGATCCTTTTCTGGATTTCAAGCTGCTGTTGCAAGATAGCCATATTACGGTTTACCTCAAGCAGCTTGGGCTCGAATGTCTTCAGCCGTTCGTTTTCGTCTTTCTTGTCCTTGATCTTGGCATCCAGTTGCTGGTTCGCCTGATACATGGGATTGAAATAGATGTAGTAGTAGGCTGCGCCCACCATGGCCGCGGCAAGGAACAAGATTCCCGCCCGCGTTGCTAACGACATTTCTCCGAATTTAGCCATATACAAACCGTCCCCGGTGGATTACTGCTCGTGTTACGACTGCTTTTGGGCCTTCCCCTTATAACCAGGGGCCATTTCACAAATTAGCTCGAACTTGAAAGCCTGAACTTCCTTCACATTTGTGTCCTGGGCCGTCTCTTTAATTTCCACTGTCCTGAAGGCGCCAGTCTTCCTCAGGTTGGACATTAGATCGGCCACGGAGTTCGGGCTTAATGCCATCCCGGTAAAATTCAGCGTCTTACCATCATTGGTCATGGTTTCAAGCCAGACTGCGTCCGTGCCATTGATGGTGTCCGCCACCAGGTTGAGCAGATCAACCGGCCCTGACTGCGCCGACTTAAGTTCGTCGATAACGCGTACCCGGCGCTCATAGAGATCGGCCTTTCTCTTGCTGGCCTCATATTTGGCTTTTACGTCGCCCAGCCGCTGGTTCTCCAGAATGGCTTTTTGCAGGTCCTTTTCCAGCACGTCATGCTGGCGCTGTACCCAGACGTGCGCTATACCGATCAGCACTGCAAGCGCGCCTACAAATATCAGGCCCAAAATCACGGTGCTTGATCCCTCGCCCCCACCAGTGGAAGCTACGGTGTTGGCGCGTCTGCCGCGCGATGTCTTTTTCGGAACTCCTAGCAGATTGATGCGAATCATAGGTCTTCAAAGCTCCTCAGGGCCAAACCCACCGCAACCGCGAGCTGTCCCGGATTCTGTTCCAGTATGTCGTGCTCCATTGAATCGGCTGGTGGAATAATGCGCTGGAACGGATTGAGTATTTCCACCGGCAATGAGAACTCCTGCCGCAACGCTTCCACCAGGCCGGGTACCCGTGACGATCCGCCGGCCAGATAAATGCGTTCAATGTGCTCGCCGGATGCCGTGGCACGGAAAAAGTCAAACGTCTTCTGAATTTCCAGGACGATGATTTCGGTTACTTGTTGAAGAATCGGCAGCTTGGCGTCTTCGCTTACCGTTCCGACCTTCCGGCCAAGCTTAAGTGACTCGGCATCATCAAAGCTCAAGTCCAGTTCTTTCTGGAGCGAATCCGTGTACTGATTGCCGCCTACGCTCACGTCGCGGGTAAACAGCGGCGAAGTGCCTTTCACGATATTAATGTTCATTACGCTGGCGCCCAGGTTCAGTAGCGCCACCGTGGAATCATGGTGCGGCTGATAGTTGTATTCGTAACAGTTCTGGAGCGCGAACGCGTCAATATCCACTACCGCGGGCGCTTTGCCCGCCAGGGACAACACATTCGTGTAATTCAGGATCTTGTCTTTCTTCACCGCCACCAGCAGTACGTCCATCTGGGGACCAGTGTCATCTGGATTGAGGATGTCGAAATCGACATTCACGTCAGCTATATCGAACGGAATATGCTGGGCTGCTTCCGTGGTGATGCTCTCAGCTAATTCGCCCTCGCTCATGGGCTGCACGCTGATCTTCTTCACGATCACGGAGTGTCCGCTGACCGAGGTGGCCACCGATTTCGTTTTAATTGCGTGTTCACCGAAGATTTTGCTGATCGCGCTGGAAACGCTGCCCGAATCGACAATCATGGAGTCCACCACGATGTCGCTGGCCAGCGGCTCCACGCCCAGGTGCGATACCACGATCTCACCCTTTGAACGCTTCAGTTCTATCGCCTTGATGCAACTGGAGCCGATGTCCAATCCCACAATCGATTTTGCTGATCCAAACATGCCATCCTGCCTTGTTCTTGAATTCCTTTATCGCTCTCCGGTTTCCCGGTCTTACCGGGCTGCAGCCGCTTTTGCCGGTTTTGGCTTTTTCTTGGCTCCGCCCATGTTCATCGTGCTTTTTTGTTCCATCCACTGGTCCAAAATCGTTTTCTTGAACTTCCAGCGGTTCCCGAGCTTGAAGGCAGGGATTTTTTCTTCGGTCACATATTTGTACAGCGTGTCCGGGCTGACCCCCAGGTACTGCGAGGCCTGCCTGATGTTCATTACCTCACGCGAATCTGCCGCCATAAATGTGTAGCCTTTCCACAATAAGTTGATTGCCTCACCTGAGGCCTGTGGATAAATCCTTTGTCTTCTCGGGGGGAAAATTTAAGGTCGATGCGAGTTATATCCGGGTTAACGAGGGAAGGTCAATAGGTAACTTCCGGTTTCTTCCGGTGTTTGGGGGGTATCTTTAGGGCTAGTACCAGCTTTTTTGCCGCTTAAACATCTAAATCCTGCGACACAAAGGGCATAGCACCACAAGTTATTGTGGTATTGCTGCACACGGTTCTTGAATTTGCCCCAAATGTTACTAAGGGAGTAGGGCGGGACTCGGGGATTGCACCGAAAGTAATGTGTACTTGTGGGGCAAAAGCCCTAAATCATCACAGTGGAAATAAGCAGGAAATGCCTGCAAAAATCCACCGCGTTGTAAGGTGAATGAGACCTCAAATTATTCAGTCCGCAGAGCTTGTGTGGGCTCAATCCTGCATGCACGCAATGCCGGCACGGCGCTGGCCAGCCCCGCAGTAGTCAGAAGGCTGCCGATCATTGCCACAAAAACGATCGGATCGAGCGGCCGCGTGCCGTAGAGAATCGATTTGATGAGCACTCCTGCAACCGCGCCTCCCATCACTCCCAAAACCAGGCCAAACAATACCGGGCGCATTCCATCCAACAGCACCAGGCGCAGTATTTCGCTGCGTTGCGCGCCCAGCGCCATGCGAATGCCAATCTCAGAAACGCGCTGTGTCACCAGATAAGAAAGCACTCCATACAACCCAACCGCCGCCAGCATCAGTGAGAGCAGCGCAAACGCCAGCACCAGCGAGGCACTGAAACTCTGGCTCGCTGTGGCCTCTCCAACAATCTGCTGCATCGTACGAACCTTATAACTCGGCATCTCGGAATCGAGAGCGGAAATTTGCCTTTGGATCGGCATTGCTAAACTCAGAGGCTCGACACTCGCCCGTACGACGATCGTGGCCAAACTGTCCAGCATAGGATCGCCATTCAAAATCGAGCGATAAATGGTCGCCATGATTGGCTGGCCAACTTCGTGAATTGTGTCGCCTACCACTCCAATGATTTCATACGCTTCGCGCTTATTGCCGATGAAGGCTATCCGCACGTGCTTCCCTATTGGGTCTTCCCCGGGAAAAAACTGATCTGCAAATTTTTTATTGATAATTACATGATGTGTTCTTCCCAGCTTGTCCTGCTCGGTAAAAACATGTCCGTTCAGTACAGGGATTCCAATCGCGTTGAAATATCCTGGATCAGCTTTGCGGACCAGCGCATCCCGGTCCAGGATCGGGCCCTCCGCGGGGTGCTCAGGAATGGTAAATGCATCACTGCGTTCGTAGCCGGCGCCGGGTGCAGTGGAAATTAATCCTGCAGCCTTCACTCCTGGGAGGCTGCGAACCCGCCCTAACAGCGCCTCATGGAAGGCCAAAACCTTCTCTGGCGTGCCGTATTTCTTTTCTGGTAATCCATATCGGACTGTCAGTACGTTGTCTGTAACACAGCCAAGATCCGATGTGCGCAGATGAATAAAGCTTCTGAACAATAAACCAGCCGAAATAAGAAGGATCACCGTCAGTGTGATTTCAGCGGTGAGCAGCACCTTTCGCAGCATTGCACGGGAGACGCTGCCGCCGACGGAACGCGCAGAATCCTGCAATGCTCCCAGTAAGCTTCTGCCCGTGGAAGAAATTGCGGGCACCAGCCCCGCGAGCAAAGCAGTCGCAAGCACAATGACAATGGAAAACAGCAAAACCGGTCCATCAACGCGGATGGCATCCGCGCGCGGCAAGTCGCTCCAGTGAGTTGCAAGCCACCGCGTGGCCGATATTGAAAGCATCCAGCCCACTGCACCGCCCGCAATTGCAATCAGGAAGCTCTCTGTCATCTGCTCCTGAATCAGCTTCCAGCGGCTGCCGCCCAAAGCGCCACGGATTGCTACTTCTTTACGGCGGACCGCGCCACGAGCGACCATGAGATTCGATACGTTCAAGCATGCAATTAGCAGCATGCATCCCACAGAGCACATCAGTACCATCAGCGGCGTCTTTGCGTTCTGCGTGACGTCCTCAATCATCGCCCGCGAAACCACGTCTTCCGCCACCTGCTTGCCCTGGTTTTGCATGTGTATCTGATACTGCAGTGCGCTCACTTCCTTGAGCGCTGCCGCTGCGCCCTGCTTGTCCTTTATGCGGGCGATCACATGGCTCTGGTGATGATCTGGCTCGAATTCCTCCGGGATGAAAGTTGGGGTGTACGGGATCCAGACCTTCACCGCCGCATCAGGATAGGTGAACCACGCCGGCAGTATTCCAACCACCGTGTATGGCTTGGAATCAATTCGCACTGGCTTGCCGACAATTTCTTTATCGCCGTTGAACCGGCTTTGAAACAGGCTCCAGGAGAGCATGACCACATCGTTGGCGCCGAACCTGTCTTCATCCGGAGTGAACGTGCGGCCGAATACCGGCTGTACTCCAAGGACCGAGAATAGATTCCAGGTACCGCCTGCTCCGGTCACGACCTCAGGCATTTCACCTTGCATGGAGCTTATGTGACCCGCCCACCAACGCCAGGCGCCCATATCCTCAAACCCGTGGGTTTGCGCCCGCCAGTCGCGGAAATCAGCGGGAGACACAACGTTATAACCAGGCCCCTGGCGAAAACGCTCGTAGAGCATCACCAATTTATCTGGATCACGGAACGGCAGCGGCCGCAATAGCACCGAGCGCACAATCGTGAACAGTGAAGTGGTCGCGCCGATTCCCAGCGCCATTACCAGGATGGCAGTTGCAGAAAAACTCGGTGAGCGCAGAAGCGTTCGCATGCCATAACGAGCGTCGCGCCACAAACCTTCCAGCCAGTTCCAACTCCACGTGGAGCGAGCGTCTTCCTGCAAAAGGGTTGGATTGCCAAACAGTCGCAGTGCTGCGGCGCGTGCTTCATCTGGCGGCATTCCATCGCCAATGTTCTCCGCAATCTGCTGATCCAGGTGAAACTGCACTTCCCTGTTTAAGCGGTCTTTCTCGTTGTTGCGGCTGAACAGCATCAGCATCGCCATTCGAAGTTGTTGCACCCAGCGCATACTGCCTCCATCTACAGGCTGTCTATCACGACGTCAATCGCAGTTGAAAGTCGCTTCCAGCTTTCCTTCTCTTTTTCCAATTGAGCGCGACCGGCAGCGGTAAGTGAATAAAATTTAGCCTGCCTGCCCGTTTCGCTCTCATTCCACTTGGCCCGAATCCAGCCCTGCTGCTCTAGCCGGTGCAGCGCAGGGTAAAGAGATCCCTGTTGCACCTGCAATACTTCGTTCGAAATTTGCTGGATACGCTTGGCGATGGCCCAGCCATGCTTCGGCTCCAGAGAGAGCGTTTTTAGAATTAGAAGGTCCAGTGTTCCCTGGACCAGATCACTTGGTTTTCCCATAGGATGATTATCTACAACTCGATTGTAGACCGTCAAGGTATCGCGTTTTAATAGACGGCCAAAACCAGAAGCGGTTAGCCTGCAAAATTGACCAAACAAAAAATTCAGCTGCGAATCAACGCGAGCTACGCGAATCATTTCTGATTCGTGTTTATTCGCGAAATTCGCGGCTATGTTTTTATCGGGCCTACCTGCAAGAAATCTGGGTGATTTTGCCTAAGCTAATTGGCCAATTGCTATTTGCCGATTGCTCCGATCACGCCAGGTCAAACACCAGCACCTCACTGCCATCGGCGCTACCGCTGATTTTGAGCTTTGCTTCCTTTGCAACCGCCGCGCCATCGCCAGCCTTGAGTGTCTGGCCATTGATGTTCACCTCGCCGCGTGCGACCTGCACCCAGGCATAGCGCCCATCATTAAGTTTGTATTCCACGGATTCAGCCTTGTTCAATGCAGCCGTGTACAGTTCTGCGTCCTGATACAGTTTTACCGCGCTGCTGCCGTTGCCTCCGGCAGGCGAAGCTACCAGCCTGAGCTTGCCTTGCTTCTCTTCCGCCGGAATGGCTTTTTGCTCATAATTCGGCTTGATCCCTTCTTTTTCTGGCAGAATCCAGATCTGGTAGAGATGTACCGGCTCGCTTTTTGAGTGATTGAATTCGCTGTGGCGCACTCCTGTACCGGCGCTCATTTTCTGTACTTCTCCCGGACGAATCACTGAGCCCGTGCCCATGCTGTCCTTGTGCTCCAGCGATCCTTCCAGTACATAGGTGATGATCTCCATGTCACGATGGGGATGCGTGGGGAAACCGTATCCCGGCTGCACCCAGTCCTCATTGATCACACGCAGGCTGCGGAATCCCATATGTTTGGGATCGTAGTAATCGCTGAACGAAAATGTGTGGTATGTATTCAGCCAGCCGTGGTCGGCATGGCCCCGCTCTTTAGCCCTTCTTACCTGAATCATGTTGTCCCCCGTTATTTGTGTTTATGCCCTTGCTTCTGCCGTTTTCGGACTGGCGTAAGCCAGAATCAGCAGGCCGCCCATAATCGCGACGTTTTTTAGAAAATTGATCATCTGTTCCTGCTGTTGGTCGGCCGGAATTCTCCAGAAGTGATGAAACACCAGCGTAACCGGTATGAGCCAGAGTGCAATTACCTGCGCCGCATATCGTGCTTTGTAACCGGTCAACACCAGCAATCCGCCGCCGATTTCAATCAGCAACGTGATAACCAATGCCACGGAGGCAAGTGGAATGCCCTTTGCCGCCATCATGCCTGCGACATCGTGAAAGTGCGGCAGTTTGCCGAGGCCGCTTAGAATGAAAATCACGCTTAACAGCACACGCCCTGACAACAGTTGCCATTTTGAAGTCATATCTTTCTCCTCAGCAAAATTGGTATTGCAGGCCCTGTCTCGCTTGCCAGGATTAGATGCTTTGATGTCAAAATAGTTTCAGGAGAGTTAAGGGAGAGATTCAGGGAGAATTTACGGCTTTTTGCCATTATCTGCTCCGCCATTGAAATTCAAGATTGGCAGCAGACTGCTGTAGTCGTCCGTCCAGAGGCGCAGGTTGGGATGGACAGCAATTTCCTGGCTCGCCTTGGTTATTTCTGGCAGTGACAGAAATTTTTCATTTGAGGTAACCAGGACCCATTGTGCGGCGAAAGCGCCGGTATCAGGATCATCCGGGGTGGAGATGTTGACGGCCTTCAGGCCTGCATTGTCTGCCTGCTGCTTTACAACGGGAGCGAGATCGAGATAAAGGTTGGAGATATGGAAAGCAATGATCCCACCAGGCTGCAAATGGCGCAGATAGAGTTGAATGGCTTCAGAAGTAATCAGATGGACGGGGATCGCATCGCCCGAAAAAGCGTCTACCGCGATCACATCATATCTTTCCGGCGGCTCCGCTTCCATCGACAGGCGGGCATCGCCATGCGCGATTTCTATTCTTGCCTTCGATTCACGCAGATAACTAAAGACATTTTTTGCAATGATTTCCACATGGGAATCGATTTCATAGAAGCGGAACACGTCACCCGGCTTTCCGTAGGCCGCCAGCGTCCCCGCACCAAGCCCAACAGCCCCAACACGCCGCGTTTTGCCCTTGCAGCAGAGGTCCAGCGCCAGTCCGATGCCTGAATTGTGCGTGTAATAGGTGGTTGGGTCCGTTCGGAATTCTTCACTGGCGAAATATTGCGTACCGTGCTGGATATTTCCATGGATCAGCGTGCGAAACATTCCGGCTTCATCACTGTTTTCTTCCGTCACGCGCAGCGTGCCGTAAAAGCTGCGCACCTGGACAATGGCGTCTTCACTGTAAGACCGCACCTGTAGCGCCACGACCACAAGCAGCGCTACGGTGGCCGCGGGCCAGAACAGACGGAAACCTATATGTTCTTTCCACAGCAAACCTGCCGCGAGCGCTGCTGTATAAACCAGACCCCATGCCAGTTCATAGCTTCCGCGAAAAATCACGGGGGCAAGAACGCCGACAAACATTGAACCCAAAGCCCCGCCTGCTGCAATAAACAAATAATACTGGGTGGCATAGCGCGGCGAAGGCCGGCGGCGATACAGCTCGCCATGGCAAAACAGGCAGGCAATGAAGAGCGTAACGCAAAAAAGAGGGATGGAAATTTTGATGGGCAGGTCGGCATCCGCATCGGCGATGAAATATCCCACGCTGCCCAGGGCCACCGGCAGAAGGCGCACAACCGCCCACCGGAAATATAATTTTCCTCCGTTGAATGCAATTACAAACGTCAATAGATAGATCGTGAGCGGGATGATCCATAACAGCGGAATGGCGGCAATGTTCTGGCTGAGGTGGTTGGTCACGGCCGAAAGCAGCAATGCCCCGCAGGCCGCCATCAGCAACCAAAGTGTTCGCTCATTCGGCGTGGGCGGCAGGTTAGATATTTCCATTGAGACGGGAGTGGCTACCACTAGCGGTTCTCTGGCGGAGAATTTGCGAGCACCCAGGCTGATTGCGCCGCAAACCACCACAAATGCCAGGTAAGCTGACGACCATGCCATTGTTTGTGCATGCAGGCTGGAGTGCGGCTCAATGAGCGTTGGATAGGCGATCAAAGCCAATAGCGAACCGAAATTGGAAAGCGCAAACAACCGGTAAGGCGGCGCCGGGGCATTTACCGGATCGCCGCTTTGTGCAGGGCCACGCGCGTACCACGCCTGTAGCAGTGGATTCGTGGCGGACATTACAAGAAACGGCAATCCGATGAGCATTGTGAGCAGCCAGAGCACGCTAGAAATGGGGTGAGCTGTGGACGATCGAAGATCGGGATGCAAACTGCGCGCCACTTGAACGAGGCTGGCAATGAGAAGAAATCCATAGATCCATGCCTGCATCCGTGGACTTAAGCGGGTTGCGATTCCGTGCGCGCATAGATATCCAGCCAAAAGAACGGTCTGAAAGAAAACAAGACAGGTTATCCATACTGAAGCGGAGCCGCCCAGTAACGGCAGTAGGCGTTTGCCCGCCATGGGTTCCACCAGAAAAAGAAGGCTGCTGCTTAGAAAAATCGCGGCAGCATAGAGGAAAGCACGTGGGCGCATGAGTAAATCAAGATAACAGACGGATTAGTGATTGGGTAATTTTGTAATTTAGTAATTTGGTAATTAATTCGTCTGCGCCGACAGTTTTCAAATTACCCAATTACCAAATTACTCATTTACCAAATCTTCTTACTCGCCTTTGCCAAGTTTTCTGCAGAGACCCCCAAGCTGTTCCTGCTCGTCAGCCTTGAGCCGGCTCATGACCTCAGTGATGCGCCGCGCATGTTCAGGAAATATCCTGGCGATCAGCTTTTCACCAGCAGGCGTGATGCTGGCCAGGACAAAGCGCTTGTCCTTGCCCTGCTGTTCTCTTTTCACCAAGCCGCGCCTTTGCAGGTTCTCGATCACCAAAGTGAGGTTTCCGCTGCTGGTCAGAATGCGCCGCGCCAGGTCGCCCAGGCATTGCGGGCCTACGTGAAACAACGCTTCTAACACGGCAAATTGGCTTAGAGTAAGGCCTTCTTCTTCCAGTCCGACCCGCGCATAGGCAAACGCCGCGCTGGCAGCGCGTTCAAGCTTTACATAAGCGCTAAGCGCGCGCTCCTGCGCGGGCGTGCCTTTGAATTTTTTTGTCATTGGTAAGATTCAGGAGCCTTCGGATCGACCGAAGAATTTACCGCAAAGGACGCAGAGAGCGCAAAGGAGCCCCTTGGGAATTATTTCTGGAGTTCCTTTCCGTCCCTTGCGCCCTTTGCGGTTGAACTTTTTCTACTGAATATCGAACTGTTCCGGATGCAGCAACGGATCAGATTTCACCAGCACCGTTTTCTTCACCAGCTCTTCCAGCTCCTGAATCCAGCGTCCGTTATTTCCTTTCAGGGCCTTGGCCACTTCAGGGTTCACGCGGATCATCACATCGCGCTCAAAATGTCGCGCCATTTTGCGCATCTCGACGTAAATCTCATTGCAGACCGTGGTTACGGACTTGATCATGCCTGTGGCCTGGCAGATAGTGCATGGCTGACCCAAAGTCCGCTCCAGCGATTGCTTGACCCGCTTGCGCGTGATGGCTACCAATCCAAAATCATTGAACTGCAGTACCTTGGAAGGCGCACGGTCTGCTTTCAGCGCTTCTTCCAGAGCCTGCATTACTTTTTGGCGGTTCCGGCGCTCGTCCATGTCAATGAAGTCGATCACGATAATGCCGCCAAGATCGCGCAGGCGGATCTGCCGCACAATTTCCTTGATCGCATCAATATTGGTTTTGACAATCGTATCTTCCAGGCGCGCCGTCTTGCCTACATATTTGCCTGTGTTGATGTCAATGGCAACCAACGCTTCCGTCTGATTGATTACGATATAACCACCGCTCCGCAACCAGACTTTAGATTTGAGAGCTTTGTTGATTTCGTCCGTGATGTTGAACTGCTCAAACAGCGGCGTGTCTTTGCTATAAAGCTTGACACGCCTGACCAGCGATGGCTGGAAACGGCTTACAAAGCGCAGAACACGTTCGTATTCCTGCTCTGTGTCCGCCCAGATGGCGGAAAAGCTTCCGCTCACCTGGTCGCGCAAAATGCGCTCAACCAGATTCAAATCATGATAGATCAGCGCGGGCGCCTTCGACGTCTCAGCACGCCCCCGGATCTCAGTCCACAGATTGATGAGGAACCGGATATCATTGCGCAGATCCTGCTCTTCCGCTCCGGCTGCAGCCGTGCGCACAATAAAGCCACCTTGCGCCTCACCACGTTCACTTAATGCAATCCTTTTTAAGCGATGCCGCTCTTCTTCCGAAGCAATCTTGCGTGAAACCCCGGTGTGATGCACGGTGGGCATATAAACCAGATAGCGCCCTGGTAGGGCAATGTGGCTGGTAATGCGTGCGCCTTTTTTGGCGATTGGCTCTTTGGCAATCTGCACCAGAATTTCCTGGCCTTCTTTCAGCAGATCGCTGATGGCCGGCATTTGCCGTGCTGACTGGTGACGCGGTGGGCGTCCGCCACGCGTGCGGCGTCCTGGAGGGCCACGTCGCCCTCCACGGCGATCATGCGGCCTGCGTTCTGTGCGCTGCTGATATCCACCCGCAGGTGCGTGCTGCTCTGCGCTGGCGTCTTCCGACTCGTCAGGTCCTTCCGCGTCCTCTTCCCCGGCTTCCGCGCCTTCTTCAGCCAGCCCAAAAGCCTCTTCAACTTCTTCCTGCTCTTCCTGATCAAGCCCTTCTGCTTCGTACTTTCCCGTAGCCTTTTCGTTCACATAGGCATCGCGTACTGCTTCCATGAGTTCGCTGCCCATTGGGACCATCTGTTCGCCTGCCTGACCCAGGACTTCTTCTTCCAGTTCTTCAAACTCCCCAATATCGGCGTCTTCTTCAAAGCGGGGTATATCGCTTTCCTCTTCTTCAATTTCTTCTTCTTCAATCACGCCACGCGCCTGGCTGCCGCGATTTTCAGAAACGCTGGGAGATGACCACTTTTGTTGCTCTTGGGAGGCGGGCTCAAGCGCTGAATCCAGGTGTGTAGCTTCCTCGGCTTGCTCTTGCTGATCGACTTCAGTTGTTTCTTCCTCTTCAGTCACACCGCCGCCAAAAGCACTGGCCACGTTCATGCTTTCGAATCGTTCTGCCTCCTGCTCGTGGGCCGGTTTCTCCATTTGCTTAAAAGTTGGAACAGGCTCAGGAGCTTCGGTTTCTTCTATGGCGTGCGCAGGTTCCCGCCGATGGAATACAGCAGGCGCTTCCACACGGGCTTCGGCCTCTTCCTGATGCTCGAATTGCGATGGGACCGGTCCGGCTGATTCGGCATCCTGAAGGAAGCCATGTTCTTGCGTCTCTGTTGCACGTGGTTCCGGCGACTGAGTCACCTTATTTTGCGATGAATGTTTTTCTTCTCTGTACTTCGCCAGCGTCTCGCCTGGAAGCACCATGGAACCAGCCGAAAATGCAGAAGGGTCAATGGAGTATTCGGTAGAGGGTTTAGGCCGTGGTGCTGACTCTATCTTTACTTGAGCTTGTGAGGCGCCGGACTGTGATCCTTGCGGCTGGTATTTGGAAATTGATTCACCGGGCAACAGGATTGGTTCAGGACGCTGTTCAAATCTGGACTCGGTGCGCCCTTCGTGACGGCCCTCATGCCGCGACTCATGGCGTCCTTCGTGGCGCGAGTCAGAACGGCTCTCGTGGCGCGGCTCCGGATGGCTTTGGTGGTGCTCAGAGCGGGGTTCCGCCTGTTCTTCCACAGGTGGTTCGCTCTGCTCTTCAGTCGCCGCTTCTAGCGGCTTTTCTGTGTCTCCACGGTCACTGGATGCTTGACGGTTGCTGCCCCGATCAGCAAAACGGTCTCGTCCACCCCTTCCGCGGCGGCGACGGCCACGCCATTTGCGCGCGCCTTCCCGTTCCGGTTCCTGCGGTGCACCGGCATCAGCCGAGACATTTTCGGATGCTCCTTGATCAGTTTCGTCCTCTTCCTCGCCTGGTTCGCCAGGCGGAAAAATCTCTTGCACCTCAGGGTGAGCTTGACCCTCTGCGCTGCGCACCTCAATAATGGGCGCGTTGCGGGAGCTTGCGACGGCCTCGCCGATGGCATCGGCGTCTTCGTCTTCTTCCATCAGGAAGTCGGAAACGTAAAGGAACGCATCGCGCTCCAGCCCGATATTCACAAAGGCGGACTGCATGCCGGGCAGCACACGCGTGACCCGTCCCTTATAGATGGAACCGGCCAGCGTGTATTCGTTTTCCCGTTCGTAATAAATTTCTGATAGTTGGTCGTCTTCCACCACCGCAACTTTGGTTTCGTGCGGTGTGGAGGAGACAAATAGTTCTTTTGACATGAATCTTCTCCGGTTTTACCGGCGGGAAAGAAGAGGCGGGAGGTCCAGAAAAAAGGTCAGGAGACCGGCGCTTGCGGCGCGGGTTGACTGGCTTTGAGTGCCCGGAAATTCAATCTGATCTTATGCAGGAAATACAATTCGGCTGCAGGGAGTAACCCCCTCCGGCCAACATCTGTAATCTGCCTATGACTTGTTTGAAAAATCTGTGCACCTTTGCACTCCGGGTTTGTGGCACACACTGCGGGTCCCCGAGCAAGCGCCGTAGTTGCGCCTGGTTGGGTAAATTCCGCGGGGCCGTTCCCTGCCCGGCAATGCTTTCTGATACTCTCCGGCTTCCTTCAATCTGCCGGCGCCCTCTTTAACGTCAGGGCGTAAACGTTCAATCCTGAAAAATCTGTTACTTGTCGCGCCACTTGGCGCAATTTTTTGATGCCTTCATCAGTTCACGAAGCGGCGCATTCGAATGTTCATTAAAATACCCAGCGCCAGAAACATGAACAACACTGAAGAGCCTCCATAGCTCATCAGTGGCAAAGGAATACCGGTGACGGGCATATACCCAACCACCATTCCCGCGTTTACCAGGATGTGGAACAGTAAAACTGCTACCACACCCATCACCACAAAGCCGCCCGCGCTGTCCGGCGCGGTCTGAGCGTTATGGATCAAACGCATCAATACTAAGAAGTATAGCAGCAGCAAGGCCACCGCGCCCACAAAGCCATGCTCTTCTGACCAGGCGGCAAAAATGAAGTCGGTATGCGGCTCAGGCAGAAAAGACCCCTGTGTTTGCGAGCCTTTACGCACGCCTTTGCCCCAAATCCCGCCCGAACCAACGGCAATCTTGGATTGCTCAAGTTGATACCCCGACTTCTGGGAATCGGCCTCAGGATGCAAAAAACTGGTCAACCGGTCCTTCTGATACTGCTTCACCAGATGCAACCGGGGCCCATAGATCCAGAGCGTAGGCAACAGAACCCCAGCAACAAGCAGGATGGCTGCTGCGTGGCGGAACTGAATACCGCCCAAAAATAATCCCATCAACGCTACTGGAACGTACGTGAGCGCGGTGCCCAGATCAGGCTGCTTCAGCACCAAAAGCATTGGGACGCCAGCGATCAGGCCGGCCTTCACGATGTCAGAAAGTGAAGCATCCTCACGTTCACCTTGCGCGCTGAAATACTTTGCCAGCATCAGTATCAGGACGAGTTTGACCCATTCTGATGGCTGAAAGTGCTGCCCCCCCGGCAATTGGATCCAACGGCGCGCGCCCAGGTACTTCTTGCCAAAAACGGCGACGGCAAAAAGCGAGGCGACGGAAATGAAATAAAACCAGTGGGCATTTTCCAGGAGGACCTGATAATTGATGAGGCTCACGGCCAACATTACGCCCAGCCCAGCCAAAATCCAGTAAACCTGCCGGATATGGGCTCCGGCAAACTTGGTCCCATAGGTAGTGCTGTAAATTTCCAGCACGCCAAGGGCGCATATCAGGAGCACAAAGGTCAGCAGCAGCCAGTCAAAATCGCGAAAAGAAATCAGCCGCCTCATCAGTCCGCTCCCGCCAACCCTATCGATAGCGGCCGGGCAGGTTTTCTTGAACTTGTTTTGCCGAGCCGCACCAGGACAGTACCGCCCTGCAAATGATTTTCATCTTGCGCCACTTCCTCGCTCGAATCGGCGTGGATATCAGCTGGCGCCACAGGACCATTGCCGATAGAACCGGGCTGGTTCCAAACTCCTGCGATTGGAACAGAGCCGGGATCAGTTTTATCACTGAACAGCATGGGATCATTGCGAAGCCGCCTCTGCTTCTCCACGTACGCTCTGACGATTTGCGCTGTAAGTCTCGCAGCCAGCTTGCCGTGTTCGCCACCTTCAAACAACACTGCGACGACAATCTCCGGATTTCTACGTGGCGTAACGCCAACAAACCAGCTGTTGTCATTAAATTGTTTGCCTGCCCCACCTTTACTTTTGCGGAACGCATTGCTCACAACCTGGGCGCTACCCGTTTTTCCCGCAAAATCCACGCCCTGAATATGCGCGCTGGGAGCGGTGCCTCCCTCTGGTTCGCTTGGAGACGCAGGATTCACCACGCCAGCCATGGCATTGGTGATCGTGATCCAATTCTGCGGATCAATTGGCACATGCACTACATCGGGCATCGATGAGGTAGCAGCAACGTTCTTAAATTCGGGCGGCATCTGGTCCGGATTTACCACATGCGGGCGATAGAACGTTCCGCCCATCGTAATGCCACCAATGGTGCGCGCCAGTTGAATGGGGCTCACCGCGACAGCTCCTTGCCCAATGCCCACGGAGATGACCTCGCCCGCATACCATTTCTGCCGGAAGGTCTTCATCTTCCACTCTTCCGATGGCATTATGCCGCTGACTTCATTCGGCAGATCAATGCCGGTCTTCTTGCCCAGTCCCATGGCAGTGGCCCATTTTGCAATCTTCTCGATACCCAGGCGCTCCGCCAGTGTGTAAAAGAAAACATCGCAGGATTGATAAATGCCCTTCGAGATATCCACCGGCCCGTGAACGCGGTGTTCCGCCTTGACCCAGCAATTGAAGTAGCGTCCGAAGAAAACTCCCCCGCCGGCGCAGTTCACGTGCATATTCTGCGCGACGCCTTCCTGCAGGCCGGCCACTGACATCACAATCTTGAATACCGAACCCGGCGCAAGTTGCGCCTGGATCGCCTTGTTAAACAACGGGTGGGCAGGATCTTCCACCAGCCCGGCCCACTCTTTTGCTGAAATGCGCACCGCAAAATCATTGGGATCAAACGTAGGCCGGCTCACCATAGCAAGGATCTCGCCATTGCGCGGGTCCATGGCCACCACTGCGCCATTCTTTCCTTCCATTGCTTCTTCAGCCGCTTTTTGGATATCAATATCGACTGTAAGCTTCAGCTTTTGTCCGGGAACAGCCGGGATGTTCGCATTCGGTGGCCGGCCTACTTCTTTGCCTTTGCTGTTAACCAGCACGCGGCGCGAACCGTCCTTGCCCATCAGCAGATCGTTGTATTGCAGCTCCACGCCGGATTGCCCCACAATATCGCCACGCTCATACAGTTCAAACTTGGGCGAGTTGAGCATGTCTTCACTGACTTCACCCACATAACCGATCAGGTGAGCCATGAAGCCATCTTTGGGATAGAGACGGCGATGGATCATCAACGTTTCGAGTTCAGGAAATTCGTCACGATGCGCTTCAATGAAAGCACGCTCGTCAGGAGTAATGTCATCCTTGATGATGATTGGTTCAAAGGCTGGTTTGTGCGCGAGCTGATAGCGGCGGACCTTTTCCAGCACGTCCTCTACCGGAAGGTGCAGGCCATCGGCAATCTTCTGCGCATCTGCATTAAGGTCGCGCATCTGGTCGCGCAGCAGCAGGGCGGAAAATGACGGATAGTTATCGACTATCAGTTGTCCATCGCGATCATAAATTTTTCCGCGCGGCGCGAGGATCGGCACCTGGCGAATGCGGTTCTGTTCTGAGCGCGTGACATACTCGTCAGTCTTGCGTACCTGCAAGGTCCAAAGCCCGTAGGCCAGCACAATGAACACTGCCAGAATGACGTACTGGACGGCTGAAAATTTTGTTTGCGGGATTTTTTCGTCGCGACCGGGCATACCTTTATCGACCTGTTGCTTGCGCAACAAATCAGAATTCCATTTTCCTTTTGATGGGGTCCCTATTTAGAGTACAGCAATTCCGTCACACATGCTGTAAGACAAAGACCTCAATATAGTTACTGAAGGATTAAACATTCTCTATTGAGGGTAACTCGGCGCTTCCCGGGCGCATTCTTATGCTCAGAGTTTAGAATCGTCAGCCTGCTGGGATGAGGGCTCAGTTTCGAAGTTTGAACCTGTCGAGCATCGCGAATAAGACAACTGCGGCCAGTCCGTTCACCAGCGCGGAGAGCAACGTGTGGCTCCATATCCATGCTTCGCTTCCTCCAACCAGTTGCGAGCTGATGGCCATGTAAACGAAGCGGTGGATCAGCACAAAGGCAAAAGTCATCAGGAAGCGTGAGCCGGGATTGTCCACATCCACTTTCACTCCCAGAGATGACCCCAGATATCCCACGATCGTTTTGGCAATTCCGAAGAGGCCAATCGGGTGTCCGGTCCACGCATCTTGTAAAGTTCCGATCAGCGCGCCGGTAATCATACCTGGGATGGGCCGCCGCCGGGCAACAGCGAAAAAGATGGTCACCAGCAGCGGCAAATCCAGCACTGCCATAAACCGCAAGCGCAGAAAAACCTGGAGGAAGATCGCCAAAACCGGTATGCCAATGGAAACTGGCCAGCTAAACCGGTGTACCTCAATCTCTTCCCTGGAAGTTAGTGAAATGCTGGCATTCATCGCAGATGCATCTCCGGGGTTGGGGTCGGCGTTGCTACCGGAGTAGCGGTTCCAGGCTGGTTAGTTGGTTGTGGCCCTGAAGTGGCTGGTGAAACTGAACCGGGTGCAGCGGTTTTTTGCTTCTTTGGCGTAGGGCTGGGCTTTGGCAGTGCAGATGCAGTTGTTCTATTTACGTCGGCGGATGTCGCTGTTTGTGCTGCACTCGCCGGCTTCTTTGCCTCAATACCTGTTTTTGCCGCAGCCGGAGCCGGCGTTGGACCACCCGCGTTTGCCGCAGCCTGCTTAGTGGGGCTGATTAGACTGCCCGGCTTCTGTTCCATGCTATTGCCAGTTGTGTTTCCATTGCCTGGAGTAGGCGACGGTTTTACCGCCTGCTTGCCACGTGCTGGTGGACCGGTGGATGTACCGCCTGGCTTCTTCGCTGCATTCGGGTCCGGCTTGGGAATACTAGGCAATCTCTGCGCCAGAATGTCCGCAGCCCGCATAGGGGTCTGGCTCCCGGCGACTGATGGCGCTTCCTCCGCCATCTTTGTGATAACCAACACTTCTTCCAATCGTCTGAGATCGGCAGACGGCCTGACCTTGATCACCAGAAAAGGATCGTTGTCGCGATCTGGTGTGGCGCTAATAACTGTACCTACGGAAAATCCTTTGGGATAAATTCGGTCGCCGCCGCTCGTAATCAGGTGCTCCCCGGCTTCCACTTTTTCGTCGGACATAACGTCATTGACCTGGAGTTCGCCCAGGCTGGTTCCCTTCACAATGCCTTGCAAGCGGGATTGTTCCAGGATTACTCCAGCGCCGCTGTCATGGTCATTGATCAACAGCACCTGGGAGCTGAGAGGAAAAACGTCTTTAACTTTCCCGACAATCCCTTCGGGGGTAATCACGGCCATATCGGGCTTGATGCCGTCGCGCGAGCCTTTATCGATAATGATTACGCGCGATTGTTCCGTTCCGCTGGTTCCAATCACTTGCGCCGCAACTGTTTTGGAAACGTATTTTTCCTTGAATTCCAGCAATGCCTGCAGACGCCGTGCTTGGTCCGCATCCTGCCTGAGCTGGACCTGCTCCATTTGCAAGCGGGAAACTTCGTCCTGTAAATCCTGGTTTTGCCTGCGGATACCGCGGAGATCGGCGTAGTTATGCCAGCCGCTGCTGAAAAAGTGCCCGGTGGAAACAAACATCTTCTCCATGGGGGTAAATGCGGTCACGGTCCAGACGCGGATCAAACGGGTCCCGTTCCCCGTGGTTCCGGCCTTTGCGTTTTCCGGACGCTTCACCTGCGTAGCCAGGGCAACCACCTGAATGAAAAGAACCGCCATTAGGGCGAGCGGGTTCTTGTATCGAGAAAAGAAATTTTCCATGACCTGCGCTAAGGAGGGCCAGAAGAGGACGGACTTACCAGGTCCGCCCCCGGTTTAACTTCGATGCCTTATTCAATCGAAATCTTTCTCAGGAGTTTGAAATCGCTGAGCATTTTTCCCGTGCCCAGCACCACACTGGCCAATGGATCGTCGGCAATGGAAACCGGCAAGCCGGTTTCTTCGCGGATTCTCTTGTCCAGATTTTTCAACAGCGCTCCACCACCCGTCAGAACTATGCCGCGGTCGCTGATATCGGCGCTGAGCTCCGGAGGCGTGCGCTCCAGCGCGACGCGAACGGCATTCATGATGGTGCTGATGCATTCGCTCAGGGCCTCGCGGATTTCGCTATCGTCAATGGTGATGGTCTTGGGCACGCCTTCAATTAAGTTGCGCCCTTTGATTTCCATGGTCAGCGGCTTATCCAGCGGATAGGCCGAGCCGATCTCAATTTTGATGGTTTCAGCGGTGCGTTCGCCGATCAGCAAATTGTATTTGCGTTTGAGGTAATTCATGATGGCTTCATCCATCTGATTACCGGCCATCCGTACTGACCGTGAATAAACGATGCCGCTAAGCGAAATAACGGCGATGTCAGTGGTGCCGCCGCCAATATCCACCACCATGTTGCCGCTGGGCTCAGTGATGGGAAGCCCGGCGCCAATCGCAGCCACCATCGCCTGTTCCACCAGGTGAACCTCACTGGCCTTGGCGCGATAAGCTGAATCCATTACCGCGCGCTTTTCCACCTGCGTGATTTCAGAAGGCACGCCGATCACGATGCGCGGATGCACCAGCATTTTCCTGTTGTGCGCCTTCTGGATAAAGTAGTTCAGCATTTTTTCCGTTACCTTGAAGTCGGCAATCACACCGTCCTTCATTGGCTTAATAGCCACAATGTTGCCGGGCGTCCGGCCCAGCATCTCTTTGGCTTCTTTGCCTACGGCCTCAACTTCGCCGGTGTTTTTGTTGATTGCCACAATGGAGGGCTCATTTACCACAATGCCCTTGCCTTTGGCATACACCAGCGTATTGGCCGTCCCCAGATCAATAGCGAGATCGCTGGAAAACATGCTGAAGAGAGAGCGCAAATTATGAATGCGCGAATTTTCTGATTTGAAACCGTTTTTCGACATACCAGATTCTTTCTGTCTGTTTTGTAAATTCGGTAAAACCTGAACTGGCTTTAGGGTTGCGGACAACTCCGCGTAAAAAATGCCTCTCGCCTTTTGCTCAAATCTGTTCTGGAAACGTACTACTCTGATACAAAAACCAAGCCTGTGCAATAAGCGATTCTACTGTATAACCACCGGCCTTGTTTCCGTGTGCACCCCGCCTTTTGCGTTCTGTGCCGTAACAGTAATCAGGTTTTCCCCGGTGGGGAGGGGGTCAGTGAAATGGTGGAATGCGCCATCGCTGGCCACCACTGCCTCCTTGCCGTTCACCATTACGCGTGCGTTGGGTTCGGTGTGACCCTGCACTTCAATCACATGGCCCATCTGCACAAAGTCGCCAAGCTCAAGTGAGAGGGTCCCGCTACCTTTAGGCACAATCGTAAACCGGTAGGTTTCGCTCTCAATGGATTCTTTTCCGTTCTGTCCAATCGACCGGACCTGCCAGTAATAAGTGCCTTCCTGAAGATTCGTAACCAGGACCTGCGTTGCCGCCTTGGTGTCATCCACTCCGGCCCCTATAAAGGAGGGATTGCGATTGATCCTGATATGGTATTCCTGCACGTTCTCTACCGGCGCCCATGAGAAGCTCACTCCCTTGGTTCCCTGATCGACAAAAACATTCTGCATGGGAGCCGGCGAAATCAGGGTGGGCGGCTGAAGCTCCTTGGTCTTGATGATCCCCTTGGAGGCGCTGGTAAACGAACCCTTTGTATAACTCTCCAATGGAACTGTCTGGCCTTCGCGGGTCACCTCACCTGAACCTTTTCTCATCAGCACCGAATGCTCGTCGGCCCGCAGATCGTTCACTACCTCCGCGGAGCTTTCAGATGCGATGGTGGCCGTGGCATCACCCACAATCACCTGTGACTTGGACCCGGTATTCAGAATGGAAGTGTTCAAATCCACCTTGCCCGTGGTCACCTGCACCGCAACCTTGGTTTGCTGCGCCGAGTTCATGGAGTTCTCCTGGATCGCGATCAATGACGCCGGTTTCACCGTGTAATTTGTACCGTCAGTAAACACGATTTTGGCCACTCCTTCAGGAGACGTCTGCACCACGTCACCTCTCTCCAGCGCCAGCGAGTAATCTGCAACAACCCAGGCATTTGTGGCTGCCTTGCGCACACGTACATTTCCATCAATGTTGGTAAAATGGGCCTGCTGTGGACCAGGCTCAGTCACCGGGCCAGCTCCCGGACCAATGGGAACGCCCACTTTTGCGAATACCTTGTCCAGCGCAATCTGTCCAGAAGCGATCAATTTGTTAGCTGTATCCGGAAAAGCGAAGTACATCACAACGGCGGCAAGCAGAAGCACGCCAAGCATCCCCATGAGAACACTGCGATAGGTGATGGTAACGTAAGAAATCTGAAATGCGGATTTTCGCTTTTGCGCCACTGCGTTGAATTGTGGGGAGTTCCAGTCGGTACAGATTACCACAACCTTTGCTGCCTCTGGAGAGATCCCCCGGATGCTTAAACTAAGGTGTTTTGAATTTATGCCCGCTTTGAAACCCCTCGTCAAATCAGTAATTAAAGCAGAAAGCAGGGCCGCTGACAGTAGCCATATTGGTTCAGGGCCAATCACAAGGTCATGCACCCGTATTCAGGCGCAATGCAGATTGGCTAGAATGACCCTCAGGACGCAAATTTAACATGCCATCTCCCACATCACCCCGCTCTAAACCTCTTGAGCAGATGCTCGGCCGCATTCAGGCGCGCTCCGCCAAAATCGGGATTATCGGGCTCGGTTATGTCGGCCTGCCTTTGACTCTGCTCTTCACCGAAGCAGGCTTTCCCGTCACCGGCTTTGATATCGACCCGGAAAAAGTAAAGGCGTTGAACAATGGTCGGTCTTATATCTTCCGGATCCCGGAGACTGAGATCGCTGCTGCAGCCGCCAAAGGCTTCTGGGCGACCGATGAATACGCCCATGTCAAAGATAGGGACGCTATCATTATCTGCGTCCCCACGCCGCTGAACGAATACCACGAACCGGACCTCAGCTATATTCAAGAGACGGCGAAAGCCATTGCTCCGCATGTCCGGGCCGGCCAATTGATTGTTCTGGAAAGCACCACTTATCCCGGAACCACAGAAGAGGTGCTGGTCCCGATCATTGAAGCAGGCAACAAAGCGAAGCTGAAAGCCGCCCGCACAGCAGAGGATGACCCTGCAACAACGTTTTTGGTGGCATTTTCCCCTGAACGCGAGGATCCGGGCAATGACACGGTCGCCCGAAAAGATATTCCCAAGGTTGTGGGTGGAGTGAGCCCCGCTGCTTCAGAATTTGCAGGTGCGGTTTACAATTCCATCTTCAATCGCGTGGTCCCGGTTTCCAGTCCGGCGGCGGCGGAGATGACCAAGCTGCTGGAAAATATCTATCGTTGCGTGAACATTGCGCTGGTCAATGAACTCAAGATGCTCTGCCTCCGCATGGGCATCGATATCTGGGAAGTAATCCGAGCTGCTTCCACCAAGCCATTTGGCTTCCAGCCATTTTATCCAGGCCCTGGCTTGGGTGGACATTGCATTCCGGTAGATCCTTTTTATCTTTCCTGGAAGGCCAAGGAGTTTGATTTTCACACGCGATTCATCGAGCTTGCCGGTGAAGTCAACTCGGCCATGCCTTATAGCGTCGTCGATGCCGTAACAGCGGCTCTGAACCAACACAAGAAAGCACTGAACGGGTCTAGGGTTCTGGTGCTCGGCGTGGCCTATAAGCGGGACATTGACGATCTGCGGGAATCACCCTCGCTTACCATCATTGAGGAGTTACAACGCCGTGGCGCCGACGTGGCCTACAACGATCCCTACTTCCCTAAAGTCGGTCGCGGACGGAAATACAACCTGCAAATGACCTGTGCTCCGCTGGAAAAGCTGGGACAGTACGATTGCGTCCTGATTGTGACCGATCACACCGATTACGACTATAAAAAGATCGTGAACGAAGCGAAGTTGGTGGTGGATTCGCGCAACGCAACCAGGGGAATTAAGTCAGAGAAGATCGTGCACTGCTAGTTTTGCCGCAGATTTCCGCTGATGAACGCTGATCCAAAAAAAAATTAGCCGCGAATCAACGCAAAGTACGCGAATCATTTTTAATTTGATTCGTGTTCATTCGCGAAATTCGCGGCTGATTTTTTTTATCTGCGCCTATCAGCGAAAGTCTGCGACTGATCGGCTTTGGCCAGTTGCCAATGCTATATCGAACTCATGTTCGACAAGAACTGCCCGTTCGAAGGCGTCTTGCCCAGCTTGTCAATCAGCAATTCCATGGCTTCCACCGGCGACAGAGGATTCAGCACCTTGCGCAGCACCCAGATGCGCGCCAGGTCTTCCTTGGGAATCAGCAACTCTTCCTTACGGGTTCCGGAGCGCTGGATATCGATGGCCGGGAACACGCGCTTGTCCACCAGCTTGCGATCAAGAATGATTTCCATGTTGCCCGTGCCTTTAAATTCTTCAAAGATCACGTCATCCATGCGTGAACCAGTTTCAACCAGTGCCGTGGCGATGATCGTGAGCGATCCGCCTTCTTCAATGTTGCGGGCCGCGCCGAAGAAACGCTTTGGCCTTTGCAACGCGTTGGAATCCACGCCGCCGGAGAGCACCTTGCCGGATGGCGGGACAATAGTGTTGTAGGCGCGCGCCAGACGTGTGATTGAGTCGAGCAGAATTACCACATCGCGTTTGTGCTCAACCAGGCGCTTGGCTTTTTCGATCACCATTTCGGCCACTTGAACGTGGCGGGCTGCCGGTTCGTCGAAAGTGGAAGAAATGACTTCGCCTTTTACCGAGCGCTGCATGTCCGTGACTTCTTCCGGACGCTCGTCAATCAGCAGCACGATCAACACAACTTCAGGATGGTTGGTGGTAATGGAGTTGGCGATGTTCTGCAACAGCATGGTCTTACCGGTACGAGGCGGAGCGACGATCAATCCACGCTGGCCTTTACCTACAGGAGTAAGCAGATCCATCACGCGGGCGCTTACGTTTTCCCTGACTGTTTCCAGTTTCAGCCGTTCCTGCGGATACAGCGGGGTAAGGTTGTCAAACAGGATCTTGTTGCGCGCTTCTTCCGGCGATTCAAAGTTGACCGCCTCAATCTTTACCAGCGCAAAATATTTTTCGCCTTCATGCGGCGGCCGAACCTGGCCGCTGATGGTGTCACCGGTTTTCAGGTCAAACTTGCGGATCTGTGAAGGCGAGACATAAATATCGTCGGGGCCAGGAAGGTAGTTGTAATCGGGCGAGCGAAGGAAGCCATAGCCGTCAGGCAGGATTTCCAGCACACCTTCAGCGAAGATATGCCCTTCTTTTTCACTCTGAGCCTGCAGGATTTTGAAGATGAGGTCCTGCTTGCGCAGACCGCTGGCGCCGGGAAGGTCGAGGGTGCGCGCGATCTTGGTAAGCTCGGTGATATTTTTTTCTTTAAGTTCTGCGATTGTCATTTGTCACCTACGGGAGTTTTCTGCTGGATAGGAAGGATTCTTTGAATCAAAGGCGAGAATTACATCCTCAGAAACCTGAGGGGCCCGCCAGGCGCCTGGCCCGGCGGGATTTTTCAGGAAAGTCTATTATGCAGCGCGACGCTGTGGTTCTGCAACTTGTTCATTGACCAGTTCAATAACGGCATCCGGTTCAGGAGCGTTCCCCACGCGGACAAGCACGTCATTCATGGTTTCTTGTACACGCGTATTCGGTTTGTGGAACTTACGCGTGGCCTTGGAAATCAATTGACACAAAAGATAGCGGTTCCGCACTGTGTCGAGTGCGTCATAAATCAAGTCAGAGCGCATGACTGTATTTTCTCCTTATATAAGTTCATTAAGTATTTAGGTTTGATTCCGTTCAATTGCGAATGAATTCAAATCTTTTACGGGGCCTGTCCGTACCGGGGCAAAGCGCAACATAAAACTTATTGCCCTCAGTTGCAAGGCAAAATCACATCTGATGTTGTGGGAATACCAGAGACCCTTGTGCGAATATTAGACGCAAGTGCAGGTATCTGAGTTGCTTTTAATTATCAACTTTGTTTTGAAGTGGCAATTTCTGAACAAAGCCAAGGTACGAAAGCCCAATCCGTTAAGACGTTCTAAGGTAAACGGCATTTGTCAAAACGTCAAGATTTTTTTACAGTCTGAATTTGGGACATAACTCTTTATTTTTCTTACCATTTCTTCATAAAAAAGCGCTTTTTAGTGTTAATCAAGCAGTTAACCCCATAAATACCTGAGGACCAACAATGACAGACCTTCGCTATCCGACCGGCCGCTTTGTCCCTGACTCAAATCCCACTCCGGAAACCCGCAACCGGCATATTGAGCAGATTGCCGGTCTGCCAAAAAAAATGCGCCAAGCTGTCGCCGGCCTGACGGAAACACAATTTGATACCCCTTATCGGGAAGGCGGTTGGACTGTCCGGCAAGTCGTTCACCATGTGCCGGATAGCCATTTGAACGCTTATGTTCGCTTCAAGTGGGCATTGACCGAAGACGCGCCCATCATTAAGGCTTACGATGAAACATCCTGGGCAGAACTGAAAGACTCGCAGCTAACCCCGATTGAAGTCTCCCTTACTCTGCTGGAATCGTTGCATGCACGCTGGACGGTGTTGCTGAAGTCACTTAATTCTCAAGGCTTCCAGCGCACCTTTACGCATCCGCAGTCAGGTGCGCACGATATGGACTGGCTGCTTCAGCTTTATAGCTGGCACGGAAACCACCACGTTGCGCATATCACAGGGTTACGTGAGCGGATGAAGTGGTGAGGGAAGATTGAGTAAGTGGGTAATTTGGTAATTGAGTAAATGGAAAAGGGTAATCTGAGAATCGTTTCTCAAATTACCCAATTGCCAATTTACTAGATTACCAATTGTTTTCTACGGGATGAATCCCAGGTCCTCTGGCAACGGACCCGCGATCGGTACTTCAAACAATGGTCCCGGTCCATCCGGATCGATGGTGAGAGCACCGTCGGTGGCAAAGAAGAGGCCAATTTGCGTTTGCCCACCTATGGCGACGGTCGCTACCGGCACAGTTCCGCCGATATTGGTGAGCCAAGTGTGCGGGTTCTTGCCAAAGCCCACGCCCAAGGCAAAAGCCAGGTCATTGCGGAAGAAGGTTGCACGGTCCTTCAAATCGCCGGAACGAATCAGCGCTGTGGCTGTGGGATTAGGCACAGTCTCATCGCCGCGAGCAAACTGGATGATCACAGGTTTCGCCAAGTCGCCCGGTAAAGGATCTTTGCGGATAAATGGCGCCCAAGCCACGGGATCGCCTGCCTGGCCGAGCCAGCGGCTGGTGTCTTCCACAGTCTGGATCGCAATAGCTCCCGGCACGTTATTGATGACCGGCGGGAGGTTGCGAAGCGGGCTGTTGTCATTGAAGAAGATTGGCGGACCCGCATTCAACAGCGATGGGATGCGCACGGCGAGAGCCTGTGTCAGCAAGAGTTGGAATGATGGGCTCAAGCGGACGATATCAATAATCGGGCCGCCGGGAACGTTTGGCACGCCGGCACGGATGTCCGGTTCAATGCCCATGAAAATGGTGCCGTAAATCCCGCCAAAAGACTGGCCGGAGTAGTAAATGCGATTGGCATCAAGGTCTGGCAGTCCATCGCCATCGGCATCAATTCCGCCCTGAATCGCGCGCACTAACTGCATCAGGTCAGCGGTGGTTTGCTGCAGCGCGTCGCGCGAACCGATGGTGCCCTGCGGGCTGGCAAAAAAGGTGGAAGATCCCTCTGAACTGGCGATCTGGCCGTTGCCGTCCTGATCAAAGCCGCGACCACCCTCTGGGAACGTAACAGAAGTGGTGCCTTGATTGATGGTCAGAGTGCTATTGGGGCCAAAACCGTGGCCAACCACGTTGATCGCGATGCTGGCAATTCCGTTGTGCGCCAGGGTTGAAGCCACGGCGAATGGAGCGCCCTGCTTGCTGTCAGTAAATCCGTGGCCGAAGATTGCCACCGGCCAGCCATTGGTTGGACGTGGGCCTGAAGGGATAAACAAGTTGAAGAATATATCTTCACTGCCCTGCGATGGCACGCTCCGGCGCGTTGGCACCTGAGGAATGAAAACCCCGGCATTCTGCCAATGCTGTCCGGTAAATTTGCCGAAGGCAATGGTTCCTATCGACCCTGGAAACACTTGCAACGCGGCCAGAGCTGAATCCAGGCTGGTGGGAATGAGAGGACCTACGGTGAGCGCCTGCACATTCCAGGTGAGACCAGTTACCGTGTTCAGCGGAAAGACCGTGGTTTCGCCTAAGCTGCCCAGATTGAAATTTACCGCCGGGGCAGCCGCCGATTTCACCTGCTCGCGAATACTGCGCAAAGTCGCCGTGGCGCTTTCAGTGGTAAAGACGCTGGCAGCGGCAATATTGCCGCCATGTCCATCTCCGCCCAATGCTTGTTTGAGCGCCTGCTGATATCGCTTGAGCAACTCATCTCTATTTTTGCCGTCTACGCCGCCATCACCATGGCGAAATTGATTAAAGGCATTTGTGGCCGCAATCGGATTGCCTGCCGCATCGTGCACGCCGGTGGTCACGATCAGGGCATAGTTCGAATCTTCATCCAGATGGTCATTCGATTCGGCAAACAGCGTCAGGCTGGCCGGGTCCCAGACAATCTGATTGATCCCAATTATCTGCCTGGAGCGTCCGCCAGCATCATCGTCACCATCGTCGAGCCCTCGTCCTCTAAGCCTGACGAGAAACACCGTGTTGCTGTTCACGGTGCTCACATCGATGGCGCCATCAAAAGGAATCGAGAGCCGTGGCTGGAGATTAAACCCATCCAGCTGATTTAACAGCGTGATATCGGCGCAGTCAGACGGGTTGGTGGCGCAGTTGGGGAGAGGGACATTTACACGCAACCCGGTCAGTTGCTGCCGATCAAATGTCGTAAAACGGTCGCTGGGGAATGGCGATTGCGTTGTGGATTGCAGGTTAAAGAGTGGATGTGTGGCAGCCGCGGCCAGCGCGGGCGTTAAAAGCACTGCCGCAACCAGCAGAATAATAGTGCGGCGAACCAATGAATAATTTTCAGTGAGGGTCGTATGCATGGCGGTGAAACACCTCCAAGGGGAGTTGCAACGGGTGCAACAAACCTTAGACCTTCATGAAAGCCTTGTCAATGGCTTGCGATACTGAATTTCCGACCATGAATGCCTTCTATTTACCAAACTTCTCTCGGAGAATGCCGATGACTGTTCCGCCAAAGGCGCCCAGAACAATGATTGGAGCATAAGCCTTGGTAATCACAGCATCGGCCAGGCTCAGGAGTATGCCGATGACCAAGCCTGAGACCCATCCCGGCCACGGGAGGCTGACAGCGCCAAGGACAACTAAAACGGGCGGCTACTTCCGCCGGGGCCGCTGCACTAATTCGCCGCCACAATTAGGACAGACGTTATTCATTTCCGTAGCGCATTTTTCACAAAATGTGCACTCATACGAACAGATCATGGCCATGCCTGCCGCCGATAATTCAAGGCTACACTTTTCACATGCAGCCTTCATCTGCAATGCCATGAACCGCTCCCCTAGCGAATGCGAATATTGACCAGATAAGGACTGCTAAACTCGGTCATTTCTCCAGCCTTCTTTCCCGCGACCGGCAGCAGCCTGGCCGATAGCGGTTTGTGCCACTTTACCGCCAGGCTTGCCATGTCTCCAATGATGCTCTCAAGTTCGTGTAGTGAAATATCTCCCGGCAACGGAACGGCATCCAGGCCCGTGCTGCAAATCGAGGAATAAGACATCAGCGAATCACGGCTGATTGCCCCCGCCTCCCAGCGTTTTGCGAGCGTTGAGTCTTCCATCACGGGAAGCATCAAGCCGCTGTAACCTGCCTGCTGCACCGGCACGCGCTTTACCGCCGATGTAATGGTGTAAGCCGCGCTCAAGCTTCCCGCCGAACCGATGGGCCCCTGCAACAATGATTCCAGCGCCGCGCCAATGGAGATATCTTTCAGCGGAACCGGAGTCAGATCAATTCCCTGATATTTCCAGCCCGTGCTCGTTTCTACCCGATGCGCGACCGCCTCCACTTTTCTTGCCTGTTCAGCCAGCGCAGCCGTGAGTTGCTCGCCAACCTGATTCAGATCGCCTTTATACGTGGCAAAAACCTGCTGCACGATATTGGCTGACTCCAATCCAAGGGCGAAACCATGCCCAGTATCGGATGTGTGCGAGACCGGAAAAAACGGCGCTACCGCCGGAGGGAAAGCGCCAGCAGCAAAATGAAAATTACCTTCGCTGCGGGCAGTATGTTCTTCAAGATACTTGATCACGCGCGCTGCGGCGCGGATGCCGTTCCAGTGGATTCCAGCATCGTCGGCCACTACCACAAAGCCATTGATGGTCTGCGTTTCCGCCAGAATGCGCGCCAGCAAATCAGCTTGCTTAGGGTCGTCAGAATCCTTGCTCATGGCCGGTCCGATATCAGGAGTGAAGTCTTCTTGCTGCGCCAGTTTGTCATAGTCGCGGAAGAACTCCAGCGCCTGCTCGTCCGATAATCCTTTCGTAAACTCCGGAAACGGCTGCGTGGTAATGCGGATTGTTTCTACTGTATAGCCCGCCTTGGTAAAGGCATCTTTGGCGGCACGCAACATCTTGAGAGCGTCTGCAACCTGTGCGCGGTAATTGGCGCGGTCCAGCCGAATGAATGCGGTTACGGCGCGGACTTTCGGCAGCGACGCAGTATTCGCGGCAGGGCTTTGGGCGAAGCTTATAAACGACGCGGCAAACAGGAAAAGCAGAACGGCGGCGAATCTCTTATACATGCGCGGGTCTCCGCATCGCATTGTACACAAGCAGTAAACGGCCTACTGGAGGAGTTCATCTCCGCTGCAGTTCTTCACAATCATCTCCCGTACTTTGTCGCTGACGCGCGCAAATTCCAGGCCGTAACGAAAGCCCTCACAGGTGCGGATGATCGCATCCAGCTTTGCCTCCATGGAGGAATGAGGAAACGTAAGCTCCAGGCTTACTGTTGTACCCACGGGAATGGTGCAGGGAATATAAGCGCCGATACCGCCGCGGCTCAGGTTGTTCGCGCGTCCGAACGCCGAACTCTGTTTGCCTTCTTCGGCGAATGAGACTTTCAGGCGAACGTCGATCTTGTGACGCGTCCAGCGGCGGGCCGCTGGGCTTTGTTCAACTTGGGACATGGGGAGTTCCATAAAAAAGGTTCTTTCGCCTCTGGCTATGTAGATATTCGGCGCTTTGGGCCAAAACTTCAACGGTACTGCAGGCGATGTACCTGAGTCGTTCATGGAATCGCTCAGTCGCGCAAACCGCTTGCGCCATTTACCGCGAATTTGAATATGATCGCCGTTCCATCTGGTTGATGAGAATATTCCACATGTCGATATCAAGCTGAAATTGGTGTTTCAAAGAAGACTGAGTAACATCAACAAAAGCCAAATTAGTCTCCATCTGATTCACCAGAGCGCGCATTCTCTTTATGTCATCTCGCAATGCCTGTGCATCATTGCCGCGTGAATTGCCAAGCTGGCGAATCTGCGCGTTTTCAGCAGCAGCGGCCGCTCCAGCCTGGCTGCTGGTGGCCTGCGTAGATGAATTCGGGCTCTGCTGTAGTGCGCTCAGCAGAGTGACGGATAACAATGTTATTAAGACCAATTTGAATGACATTTTCGCCTCCTTGAACTGATAGGTTCATCGTAACCAGCCAGAAGGCGACCTGACAATGTACCTCTTTACCGCGCTGCTTTCGCAGAGATCCCATCTTTTACGATTGCGCCGCCCTTCATCACAAAGCCCACCGTTTCCAGCGCACGAACGTCCTGGAGAGGATCGCCGGTCACGGCGATCACGTCAGCAAACTTCCCGGCCTCAAGCGTCCCCACGTCCTTGGCGCGTCCAATGAGATCAGCAGCGCTGCTGGTGGCTGCCCGAATGGCCTGCGCCGGAGTCATGCCAAACTTCACCATGTAGAAAAATTGTTTAGCATTATCGCCATGCGGATAAACGCCCGCATCGGTGCCGAACGCCATCTTTGCGCCACTTTTTACCGCGCGCTCAAAGTTCTCTCGCTGTAGCCGGCCCACCATCTTTTCTTTCTCTACATTCTCCTTCGGCAGACCGAATTCAACGGCTTTGCCCAGAATGTAATCGTCGTTGTAAATGTCCATTACCAAGTAAGTATTGTGTTCTTTTGCCAGACGAATCCCCTCATCATCAATCAGGCTGGCGTGCTCAATAGAATCGATGCCGGCAAGAATTGCATTCTTAATACCCTGTGTGCCGTGCGCGTGCGCTGCAATCTTGCGTCCCGCCATGTGCGCTTCGTCGGCAGCGGCTTTGAGTTCTTCAAAAGTAAATTGCGGAGCGCCTGGGCTATCGCCCTTGGAAAGCACGCCGCCAGTGGCAAGAATCTTGATCACATCCACGCCGTACTTGACCTGCGAGCGCACCACGTGACGAATCTGGTCCACGCCATCGGCAATCTGGAAATTGCGCTCTTCGGGAAACATGCTTACCCGAGTCTGTGGTGAAAAATTGTTCAGGTCACCATGTCCGCCGGTGATCGAAATGGCCGGCCCGCTGGCGACGATTCGCGGCCCAGGGATAAGCCCTTCATTGATTGAATTGCGAAGATCGACCGCCAGAAAAGGAAGCGATCCCACATCACGCACGCTGGTAAAACCTGCTTCCAGTGTCTTGCGTGCATTCACCACCGCGGCAAACGCGCTTTGAAACGGTGTGTCTTTGAAGTTGTAAATTTCGTCGTAACGGTCGGCGCGTGCGCCCAGATGCGTATGGCAATCAATCAAGCCGGGAAGCACGGTAGCGTGAGAAAGATCGACCACAGTCGCGCCTGCGGGAATTGAAACTGCGCCTGCGGCCCCGACGCTTTGGATGCGATCGCCCACCACCACAATCACTATGTTGTCGCGGGCCCTATCCCCGGTGCCATCAAAAAGATGTCCAGCGCGGATATAAACCGTTTTCGGCGCGGCGGGCTGTGGCTGCTGCGCAAACGCCGGCGCAATCAGTGACAATAAAAACAATGCGGGAAATAGAACTCGTCTCATTCAAACTCCTTGCGGGAATATCGGCGAGTATATACGAGGATAAAAGCGGCAAGGCCGACCACGCGCCAAGCTGCCTGCGTCAAGGCGGAATACTTAAAACCAGAACCAAACTCTTCAAGCGGGTTGGAGCGTAGCGACAGAACAAAACTGCAGCGACGAGGCCGACCACGCGCTGAGCCGCCTGCGTCAAGGCGGAATCCTTAAAACCAGAACCAAACTCTTCAAGCGGTTTGGAGCGTAGCAGCAGAACAAAAATGCAGCGGCGAGGCCGACCACGCGCCGAGCCGCCTACGTCAAGGCCGGAATCCTCAAAACCAGAACCAAACTCTTCAAGCGGTTTGGAGCGTAGCGACAGAACAAAAATGCAGCGGCGAGGCCGACCACGCGCCGAGCCGCCTGCGTCAAGGCGGAATCCTTAAAACCAGAACCAAACTCTTCACGCGGTTTGGAGCGTAGCGACAGAACAAAGGTGGCGCGCTTCAGGGACTACTGTTTGGCAACCAAAAGCACTCGGGAAAAATTCAGCCAGATTCTCCATCGGTCATACTCGCGGCTGTGTGACGTTGCCGTCACCATCGCGTCTTCTACACAATTCTTGCTGAAAATTACCTGCAACTTTGATCCCAGGCTGACCATCGGCCCAATCAGCATGGTGGCATCGCGTTCGCCGACAGGAAGAATCAAATCGCGTTCCTGAAATGGAAGACCGTTGCTGGCCAGTCCTCTCAGAATTGCGATGGTCCCGCCTTCTGGTATTTGCAGTGACTGCGCTTCCGCGGTCTCCTCTGAAGGCGCGCTTTGCATCGCGACACTGGGCTGGGTGGCTCCGCTACTTGCTGCGGCGCTCATCACCGTAACCGGAGGCACGCCCAGCTCCCAATCTTCAGGAGGAAAATAAATCCCCCAGAAATTCTCTGGGCGATACAGTTCGATCCCGTACTCCCGCTCGCCAGAATCCGCCCACACCACCTGGCCAACGCGCCATTTATAAGGCGCAAGCATGGCCACGCGCACTTCCATTTTCGGTTCCAGAGGCACGGTGGAGCGGATCTTCGCGCCATGCCGGTTCACAAGGATAGTTTCCGCGGCCCCACTCACATGGGACCCGTCACTTTTCTGGCCGGAAACCGCTAATGCTAGCGATACAAGAACACGAGAGCTTCTGCGCCCGCGCTCATGTGCAATGAGTTGCGGCATATGTCTCTGAGACACGCTTGGATTTCAGGAAAACTATAGAGCCCTGGCCAGTTGTTGCCTATATTACCTGAACCCGATTCGCTGGTATCAAAAAGCAACCTGCCCTTGTCCTAAAGTAACCTTGGTCATCAATACCTTAAATTGTTCCAAAATTGCTCAGTTGTGTGGCTTATTAGAGATCGGCTTTGGCTTGACAAACGCTGCAATGGTCTTTCTATTCAGCATTTTGCGGTTGCCTTGGATCGAAATACCGCATATCAAATTGCCGGCTCAATGCTGCTCACATAAATCGTCTGGGTTGCTTTATCCAGCGCGCCTTTAATTTTTACTTTTTTCGCGGCGAGTTCGGCTGGCCTCTCTTGATCGCTGAGCTTATAAACCTTTCTGGTTGCCGGAACATACAGGACAAAGCCATATTTCCTGGCGCATCCTTTCACGCAGTTCGCGCGCGTGTTTACGCTGGCCTTTTTCATTACCTCGGTATGCGATCCCTCAACCGCACACTGCCCGTCAGAAATCACTCCCACAAACGTCTGGATCGGAGCGGCGGCCTTTGCGGGCGATTTCTGGGGCTTCGGCGCGCTTTGTCCGGCAAAGCCGCAAAGGGAAAAGGCCACGATCATCGTAAAACCCGCTGCTGCCCTCTTCAATTCACTTCTCCGTGGTTCATCGATTCTTAATCCCGGAATCCATGCACCGGAATTTTACTTTCTAGTTAACATCGCCCTATCCCCTACCCCCTCCCCCAGATCATCCCAATCATCCCAGATTGGCGTAGGTTCATCCCAGGCAAAGCATCGGGTTGTTTGCCCCGATCTGAGGCCTTCAGTCGCCCGACTTCGGCTCGATGATTTGTACTCTGTAGTTAACAGGCTAGAGGAGGTTACAGTATTTCCTTCAGGGGATCAATCAGGAATAAGGACATCTTGACAATCGCATGCCACGGTTGCCATCCAAATTTTCTGTGACCCTCTGCCTGCGTTTAGCTCGCTTTCCCTTCCTTCGCCGCCCGGGCCTGCGCCGCGTCATAGCTTTCGCCATAAATGGAAGGAACTTTCCCGCCCATCGGTCTCAGATACGTGGAAAGCTGGCCGCGATGGTGGATGGAATGGTTCTGCGAGATCTGAAGAAAGCTGACTGCGGGCAGCTGGAATATGCCGCGAAAATCGATCAACTTGGCCAACTGCTCCCCGCTCAGCCCCTCAATCTTCTTCACATTGGCATTAAAAGACTCATCAGACCACGCCGCAATCTTGGCGGAGTTGTTGATGGCTTCTGGGCGGTTAATGGGCGTGAAATCAAATTTCCCCGTGCAGATGGCCTTGTGAAAGCGATCTTCCGCCGCCACAATGTGCCAGGCCAGTTCCAGCGCGCTCTTGGCCACAGGTTCCGGCCGATAATCGCCTTTATCCAGCGGTATGGCCTCAATCACCCGCTTGGTGGTTTCGTGTTCCGTCTTGATGGTGGGCAGTGTGAGTGCTAGCAGGAACTTGGCTTGATCGGAAGTAATCTGAGAAGACATGAGCTGGTGTTCCTTTCGGCTTGAATAAAGAACAATTCTAGCAGTCTTTAAGACACTCAATGCCCGCTCATCCGCGTTCACTGCGGTAGGCGTTTGATACAGAAAGCACCCCCCGGAATCTCAGTAAGGCTTTGGCATTATCGCCAGCAAAATGAAAAGGCCCGCCTAAGCAAAGCGGGCCTGCTGTGGATCCCAAAAAGCTATTGGGCTGTCACGTTCATCTTATCGATCCACACTGAATACGAAGATGACGCCGTAGAAGACCCATCCTGCTTAAAGTGGGCTTCTATGATATTCGTTTCGGTGCTGGTATTTGTATTGAGGTTGATGGAAGTCGTCGCTACCCCGTTCGCATCGCTGGCAATGGTGAACTGCTGATAGTTGAGCTGGTTCCCGGTCGTGCGCTGGAAATCGAATGAAAGATGGACCCAGCTACTGGCCGGAAACTGTGAAGCAGCGCATGAAGCTGTTGTGTTCAGCCATTGCTGGTTAAGTTCGTCCCATACTCTCCATAACTTGGAGTCTTTAAAATCACATTGGAATTTGAATGGATAGTCATTACCTCCTACCGCATGTGATACTCCAAATTCCAGCGCCTGTGGGGCAGTTGCGTCAGTGAGGAAAACATCAAGGTAGAGCGTGTAGCGAGATAACGTTCCATTGTAGGGAAGCATATTCTCCCACAAAACCTCACTAAACGCCGTGGTTTGCTGGAATGCAAATTGGGCTGCCGCGCCGTCGAGCGAGGGGCTTGCCACATTTTGTGTCAAAGTCCCTATTCCGGTCCCTGAAGTGGTGTTAGTCCAACCCGCGAGGGTGTCCAGATTGGCATATTGTAGGGTCCCGCCTACGCCAATGAGCCAAATGCTGCTGCCATTCGCGCTGAACGTCCCTGTCCTGGTCTGGATTGCCGTAGGCGTGAAAGTCACGTTGACACTGCAATTCGCGTTGGGGGCCAGGCTTGCTGGACAGTTGCTGGTCTGTTGAAAATCTCCAGTTGTCGAGAGACTTACCGTCAGTGTGCCGCTGCCGATGTTAGTGAGCGTTACGGCTTGTGCAGCGCTGGTCGTGCTCAAGGCTTGGGAGCCAAAATCGAGATGTTTCACATTCAAGCTGGGGGTCCCTGTACCGCAATTCACGGTGCATCCACCTGAGCCGGTCAAAGAATCGCTGCTAGCTCCGTTTGCTCCATTGTGGCTGACAGTGAGAGTTCCATTGAAGGTGGTGGCCGCGTTCGGCGTGAAGCTCACATTCAGATGGCAAACTCCTCCCGGCGCAAGAGTGCTTGCACCAGTTGGGCAATCCAAATTGGAAACACCGTACACCGATGAGGGGTTTGTTGAAATGGTAAAGCTGCCTAACTGGACTGAATAGCTGCCGGTGTTGGTGACAGTAACGGTCTGATTTTGCGTGGTTCCGGTATTCACCGACCCAAATGCCACAGGTGCCGGACTCAGCGTTATCACTGACGGCGTATAACTTACCGCTGCCGACATATGGTTGATAATCGAAGGCTTGCTGATCTCCTTGATATAAAGCGAATACGTCCCTGCGGGCCAGGTGCTCAGGGAATTTAAGGGAATGGAGCAGTTTACTGTGCCAGTGACGGTGCAGTTGCTCAGAGGGATGTCGATTTTGTTATTCAGGGTGTTGCCGCCATCCGTCGAGGTGAACAGCGTGAAATGGTCGAACGTCCGGGAAGATCCGTAGGTGGTGTCACTGAAACTCACGTTCCAGGATAAGGTGGTATTCGTGGCCGGAGCGGAAATGCCCACAGATTGTACACAATTGTCGATTCCGGTCTCGATTTCCGATCCTTCTTCATAATCATTCCAGGTAACAACCTGGATCGCATTCAGGGGATTTGTCGAACTAAAGTAGCTGGTATTTGATGAACTGAGGTCCGAAGGCCAGGTCCAGGAATCCAGCCATGTCTGCCCGCATCTTTGCGCTTTGACAGTCCCAATGGGTTGCGCCCATCCCGAATCATCAAAGCCCTTAATAACCGATCCCAGCGCCAACTCCCCCACGGTGCACCCCGATCCTGTATAAGAACAGCGCAGCGTGGCATAAAAATCATCCATGTAATTGGCACTTGTAGTATCGCTGCAAGTGGTGAAATGCTTTTTGATGTCGAGTTGCGTACAGTTCGATATTGGCTGTACGCCTGCTCCTACCGCCGCCACGCATCCCGGACGTGCGGGATCGCAGTTTTGCCAAATTGACGTCCAGGAAAAGGCCCCGCTGCCGCCCGAGGTTCCATTCATTGCTTCCGGAAAAGCAGGTTTGGCGTCCTTGAAAATGATCCTCGGTATGCCGTTGCTGTAGCCCTGTACGTGGGCAATCAGGTTGTCCCATACCTTGGTCCAGCAATCCGTCTGGCTGGTGCATGTAACGCTCGTGGTCACGTTACACGGGGACGTAGCAGTGCATTGGGCATAAGCAGGTTTATCGACAAAGGTGAATACCACCGGGCGCGCGCCAACTTTGTAATACTGGGAGTTCCCGAAGTAAACAGAATTCGCATAGTCGAGGTCAGTTTCAAGCTTCGCCAGGTGGCAACCTGGCTGCCAAAGTTTGTTAGCGCCGTTCGGATCAAAAGGCGACCCACCTCCGCAGGTTTGCGAGGTGTTATAAGCCCCTTGGTCTTCCGTGATCGCGAACAACAGCCCATTGCCGCCGGCGTTTGCCGCAACTTTAAGGGTCGTGGAATTCAGCGATTGCCGGTCCGCGCTACACGCGGCATTGAACACCGGCGGCAGTGACGCAGGAGTGGTAACGCAACCTGCGGTGGTGGTGGCTTCGCCGTACCAATCCACCACCAAACCATCAAACCCGCGCGATGCCATGTCCGCCAACTGCCGTTGCACCTGCGCTGTATTGTTGGATGGATACCCAATATTGATATGCCCGCTCGTTCCAAACCAGGGCAGGAAGTGGACAAATAGCTCCGTTGCCGAATTCGGAGAATATGGCATGAACCCTGCCGTATTACGCGGGTTCAGCTTGCTGACATAGCCGCCGGCGGTAGCACTGATCCAGGCTCCGGCAGGCGGCGCAATGTTATAAGTCGGCGTAAGGACGGTGCTTCCAGCGGCTGGGGTCTGCATATCCGTCATCGCGCTAAAGGCGGACGTACAAGGCGAGTTGCTGCTGGAGCAGGTGCTGGTATTGTTACCCGTTTCATTAGTTAGGCTTGACTGAGCGCTGAGGTGAATTGAACTACACGTAAGAACTACTAGAATGTAAAGGCCCAACAACTTCGGCATGGAACCGTCTCCTGGGGTGAGATCCAACGTCAACCGCAGGGACAGTTGATTGCATGCTGAAACAGCAACTAAGATACCACTCTACAAAGAGTGGATTCTATTGAATAAAATGAGTTTGATGGCTGGATATGGTGAGCACTCTTGGTTTGTAGTTTGCATGGCAGCATCGCAAGAATGGTATTTAGGTTCTCATGCCTCTTTCTAATATGTTCCAAAATGGAACCGCTGTATTACTCAGTGACCTATCACTGCATAGTAAAAGCTGATTACGATATTCTCTTCCAACCCTGGATCCCTATAGTCTGAAATTTTACGCCCAGTACGTCCTATCCAGCGTCCTGTACTGGATTGCTTCAGCGATGTGCTTGCTCTCGATCTGCGGGCTGGCTTCCATGTCCGCAATCGTACGCGCCACCTTAAGAATTCGATCATGCGCGCGAGCGCTCAAGCCTTGCTGCTGCATGGCGCGTTCCAGCATTCGTTCGCTGTCACTGCCCAAGTCGCAATACGTCCTGATCTGGCGGGAGCTCATCTGCGCGTTGGAATAGTTTCGTTCGCCCGCTACCGCAAAGCGGTTAAGCTGCACGTCGCGTGCGCGCACCACGCGTTCGCGGATCTGGGCGGAAGTTTCCGACTTGCTGTCACTCCCTCTAAGCTCTTTGTAATTTACCGCCGGAACGTCAATGTGAATGTCGATGCGATCCATCAGCGGCCCGGAAATCTTGGACACATATCGCTGGATCATGGTCGGCGAGCAAGGGCACTCCCTCTGCCCTGAACCGTGGTATCCGCAAGGGCATGGATTCATCGCCGCTGCAAGCATGAAGCGCGCCGGAAACGTCAGGGACATGGAAGCCCGCGCAATGGTCACATTGCCATCTTCCAGCGGCTGCCTCATCACTTCCAGCACATTGCGGGGAAACTCCGGCAGCTCGTCCAGAAAAAGCACTCCATTGTGCGAAAGCGAAACTTCGCCCGGACGCGGAATAATGCCGCCGCCAATCAACCCCGCATCAGAAATTGTGTGGTGCGGCGCGCGGAATGGACGCACACTCACTAGTCCCGACGCTGCATCCAGCACTCCGGCCACGCTGTGTATCTTTGTTGTCTCCAGCGCTTCTTCAAATGTCAGCGGCGGCAAAATGCCGGAGACTCGTTTGGCCAGCATGGTCTTGCCTGATCCCGGAGGCCCGATCATCAGAATGTTATGCCCGCCCGCGCAGGCAATCTCCAGCGCACGCTTGGCGGTGAATTGCCCCCGCACTTCCTTGAAGTCGGCTGCGCCGCTCTGCTCCGTCTCGCCCAGCATCTGGGAGGTATCAACCTTCAGCGGCGTGATGCCATTGCCATTGTTGAGCAGGTTAACCACGTCAATCAGTGACTTCACCGGATAAACATTCACGCCGCTCACCACTGCCGCTTCTCGCGCGTTTACTTCCGGCACAATTAGATTGGCAATTTTTTTTGCCCGTGCCGCAATGGCTATAGGCAGCGCGCCGCGCACGCCGCGAATGCCGCCATCAAGCGACAACTCACCGACCATCACATATTCCGGCAGCTCTTTCTTCACCAGGCCGCCATAAGCTCCCATAATGCCCATGGCCATCGGCAGATCAAATCCTGACCCTTCTTTCTTGATGTCTGCCGGCGCCAGGTTGATGGTGATCTGCGTAAGCGGGATTTCATAGCCGCAGTTCCTCAGCGCTGCGCGGACACGCTGCTTGCTCTCGCGAACGGCCGCATCAGGCAGGCCGACGGTCTGGAAGTTGTCCTCCTGGCTTCGCGACGGGCTGACATCGACTTCCACCTCAATAATGTTGGCGTCGATTCCGTAAACTGCGGCGCTCTGGGTCTTGAACAGCATAGAAAGAGCTAGATTGTAGCACTCGGGGGAAAGCCTTGAGCGCACACGCCGGCCCTGATCCTATTGATCTGCATAAATCACGGCTAACGGTTTCTCACTTGTCACTTTTGGCGCTTTCGGCGATTTTGGCAATTTCTCCGGTTACGGAAGTGTATGTTTCCATTGAATCGGCGCCCATTTGAAAGTACCATCAGCCCATTCTCTCTGGTATTTATGGCGACTCAAATCGAACCTCGCGTTGATATCAGCCTTGACGTAAAGGTGTGGGGCATGGATCTCTACGGCAAGCCTTTCGTGCAACATGCCCGTACCGTAAACGCCAGCTCCGTGGGAGCGCGGCTCATTGGCATCGATTGCGTTCGCGAGGGTGAGGTAATCTCTCTTCAACACAATGAGTTAAATGCCCGCTGCAAAGTAATATGGGTAGGACATGACGCCGCTAAATCCAGGCAGATCGGCATCCAGTGCGTGGAGCCAGGCAAAAAACTTTTTGGCGCGAAACTTAAGACCGTGGCGGCGCCACCCGCGAAAATGCCTGCTCACTTTATCGGCGGCTCTGGCATGGCACGAACGCCGCAACGGGAAAGGAAAATCATGGCAGAAGCACCAGGAACCAGAAGAAGCCAGCAGCGTTTTCACGTGACCGGTGGCGTGGAGTTGCGCCGGAATGAAGGCGCTCCTCCGGTCTTTGGCAACCTGAGTGACGTCAGCATGACCGGTTGCTACGTGGAAACTGTCTCCACTCTGGCCACAGGCACGGAGCTTCTTTTCATGCTTCGCGTTGGTGAGACCGTGGTCCGTGGCCGCGCGCAGGTCAAGACTTCCCACCATGCTGTCGGCCTCGGGCTGATCTTTCAGCATTTGAGCAAGGAAGACCAGCAGAAACTCGAGTTTTTGATTGGTAATCTTGGCGGACGGGAAGAGATGCGTCCGCAGGGCCAGAGCTCCGTTGTGCATGAAGATCCGTTGCCGCCAGTCCGGCCCTTCGCCGGAAACACCGTAAAACCAGCTTCAGGAGGAAATTCCAGCGCCATGTCCGGCCAAATGTCCGTACAAGTTACGCGCACCATCGCTGAACTTAACCAGGTGGAACAGGCCCTGGTGATTGATAAAGTTGACCCGCGCATCATTGCCCAATTTCATGATGCGGTAGAACACATGCGCCAGACCGCGTGGTCCGTGGTGCAGTGGGTGGAATTGCATTCCACCGGCGGCGATCCTTTTGAAGTACTGCCTCAACTGGAAGCCGAACGCATGCACATGTTGCGCAAACTGGCCCACAACGTTACCGCCGATCTGGATTCCGGCAGCGTCACGCGATTCACGGAAGGCATTTCAGAAATTTATGAGGTCGTACAGACCCTCTATCGCGGGCTGAGGAAGATCGTGATCGATTCGCCGGAGAATGTTTAAACATTCCGAGCAAAGCGAGGAATCCCTATAACCACCAAATCTGCAAGCACAATGAAGCCGCGAACCATAAATGGCACAATTGATTCGTGTTCATTCGCGTGAATTCGCGGCTGATCTTTGCTTTTCAATTTTTGCGTTTATAGGGCTCCCTCACTCCGTTCGGGATTGCAGAAAGTTAAACCCGCTCAACCGCCATTGACACCGAGTTCCCGCCACCCAGACATAATGAAGCAATACCTCGCTTGCCGCCGCGACGGATCAATTCATAGATCAACGTCACCAGCACACGTGTTCCGCTTGCGCCAATCGGATGTCCCAGCGCCACCGCGCCGCCATTTACGTTCACTCTTGCTGGATCAATGCCAAGTTCTTTAATTACGGCCACTGACTGGACGGAAAACGCCTCATTGATTTCATAGAGATCAACGTCTTCCGGCTTCCAGCCGGTTTTCGCCCAAATTTTTCTTATGCCATCTACGGGCGCCATCATCACCCATTCCGGCGCGATGCCACTGGTCGCCTGTGCTACCACACGGACCATCGGCTCTGCGCCAAGCTGCTTTGCCCGAGAAGCCGAGGTCACCACTACCGCCGCGGCTCCATCATTCATGGTGGAAGCGTTACCGGCCGTGACCGTTCCATCTTTCTTGAATACCGGCTTCAGATTGCCCAGCGCTTCGGCTGAGGTGTCCTCACGCGGCCCTTCATCTTTGTCAAAGATCACAGGCGCCTGGCCTTTTTTCTTTGCCGGCAACTCCACGGGAACAACCTGGCTCTTAAAGCGGCACTCCTTCCACGCCTGCACCGCTTTCTGGTGCGAACTCACCGCATACTCGTCCTGCTGTTCGCGAGTGACGCCATACTTCTGCGCCACGTTCTCCCCGGTCATGCCCATGTGATAGTTGTTGTAAATGTCCCAGAGGCCGTCATTCACTACCGAGTCGATGATCTGCGAATTTCCCAGCCGGTAGCCTTTGCGCGCCTGCGGCAGCAGATAAGGTGCGTTCGTCATGGATTCCATGCCACCCGCAACAACGATCTCCCCATTGCCGGTCTGGATGGCCTGTGTTGCCAGCGCTACTGCCTTCAGCCCCGAACCACAAACCTTGTTGATCGTCATGGCGCCAACAGTGTTGGCAAGCCCACCACCCAGCGCTGCCTGGCGCGCAGGGTTCTGTCCCAAGCCCGCCGCAACCACCAATCCCATAATGCATTCATCCACCTGTGCGGGATCCACTTTGGCGCGCTTCACCGCTTCGCGCACCACGATTGCCCCCAGTTGCGGGGCTGACAATGGCTCGAGCGCTCCCTGAAATTTACCGATCGGCGTGCGCACTCCGCTGATGATGACTACGTCTTCCATAACCCTCTCCTTAGGAAATCCAAACCCTTCATTATAAGATGATTCTCAGCGCTCGCGCGCTTCCAAAACTATGTCCATGTCCATTGACCCGCAGCCAACTCCCGAGCCTCTGCCCATAGCTGACTCAACTATTTCAACTTATGCCAGGCCCAAGGCTGCGCTGATCGCTCCCGTTTGGCACACGCTATTAATCGTTGGCTTGATCCTGGCCAATTCTTTCCTTGGATCATCAAAAGTCGGCGCGGTACACGGCTCCGCCTCACGCATCCTGCTCTATGGCGGGACCTTTGTCACTCAATTTGTCTTGATCCTGCTGGTATGGTTCGGAATTCGGCTGCGCGGCGTCCGCATGCGTGACCTGATCGGCGGGCGATGGGATACCGTGGAAGCCTTTCTGCTGGACGTGGGCATCGCTATCGGATTTTGGATTGTAGCCCTCTTACTTCTTTTTGGTATCCGCGTTGCTTTGGGCACTATCGATCTCCACAATATGCAGAAATCCGCCGACGATGCTGTCCGCCTTCTTGGGCCAATCGCCCCTCACACGTATCTTGAGGCCGGACTTTTTGTCTTGCTGAGCGTTTGTGCCGGACTCTTTGAAGAAATCATCTTTCGCGGATATCTGCAGCGTCAATTCGGCGCACTCGGGCAGAGCGCGATCATTGGTATTGTCGCCTCAGGAGTGATCTTTGGACTGGCCCATGGATACCAGGGCGGACGAATGATGGTCGCGATCGGATTCTTTGGGATTTTCTTCGGCATTCTGGCACATCTGCGAAAGAATCTCCGTCCGGGAATGATGGCTCATGCTTTCCAGGATTCCGTCGCCGGTATCGCCCTTTTCAGGATCGTTGTCCGGCATTGACCGTTTCCAAATTGGCCATCACAAGATGTGATACGGCCCGCTTCGCTAGAAAAAATAATGGTTACCAAGGTACTCGCACATCATTGCTGCCGAGGGATATTTTTGATGAATGCTTCCACGCCGATGAAGAAATGATTCTTCCGCAATCGCGTGAACACCGCTAACATCAAGGATTTTTTCATCGTTGAGCAGTCACACTTTCCAGAATTGTGATTGCATTTTGCCTTCGATGGAGTCCCAATGGCCCTTCTTCCCGACCGGCAATCTAAAATGACATCAATTTTTTTCTTGACTTCGATTTTCAACCACTCTATACATTCATCAATTGCGGTTTTTTACTTAGGACCGCATCCATGAAAAATGGAAAGGGAGAATAGAAACATGGCAACCAAGAAAAAGGCAAAAAAGAAGAGCAGCGGCAAGAAGAAATAGTAACTCTTCACAATCAAACCCAAGGGGACGCGTAAAGCGTCCCCTTAGTTTTTTGCCGTGCAATCTTTAAGTGCTCAATCAGAAGCTTTACTCGCCGACAAAGATTTTCGGTTCGGCACGATCTCGCCCTGTTCGCCTGGGACTGCATTCTCGCCGACTTCCGGCTTTTCCGGATCATCAAATTCCAGCGTGAGGTTTCGAGTGGTGGTCTCAATCGGATTCAACTCCGCAATCTCCTCTGTAACCGGCGCGCCCAGTTCGGCAAACTTGCGGGCGGAAACCATCACGCGACTCTCCAGTGATCCCACGGCCTTGTTATAGGACTCTACCGCCCGGTCAAGCCCCTTACCCACATTCTCTATGTGCGCCCCGAGTCCGCGCAGCCGGTCATGCAGCTCTTTTCCCAGTGCGCTGATCTCCTGCGCATTGCGGGCCAGTTTTTCCTGGTTCCAGCCATATGCAACCGCCTTCAACAAAGCAATCAGCGTGGTCGGTGAAGCTGGTATCACTTTTTGTGATACGCCGCGCTCAATCAGTCCCGGGTCCTGTTCCAGCGCCGCGCTGAAGAATGTTTCTCCCGGCAGGAACATCACCACAAATTCCGGCGTTGGCTCAAACTGTTCCTGATACAACTTGGAGCTGAGCTGGACCATGTGGGTCCGTACCTGGTTGGCATGTTCAACAAGTTTTTGTCGGCGAAACTCATCGTCTGTGGCTTCTATGGCGTCCAGGTAGGCCAGAAGCGGGGTCTTGGCATCCACCACCACGTTCTTGCCTCCCGGCAGCCTTACGATCAGGTCCGGACGAAACCGACCCGCGCTGTTGGTGACGGTCTCTTGCTCCGCGAAATCGCAGTAGGGCAGCATGCCGGCGATCTCCACTACGCGCCGCAGTTGAATCTCACCCCATCGTCCACGAACCGTGGGGCTGCGCAGCGCCTTCACCAGGTTGCCGGTTTCAGTCTGAAGTTTTTCCTGCGTCGAGATCAACGAGCGTACCTGCGTGGTCAGGTCACCGTAAGCTCGGTCGCGCGTGCTTTCCATCTGCCGGATCTGCTCATCCACTTTCTTAAGCGACTCGCCAATAGGGGCCACCAGGTTTTCTACTGCCTGCTGCCGCAGTTCCAGGTCGCCTTTGGCTGTATTCTGAAATTTTTCGAGAGTGGCATGAGCCAGTTGCAAAAAGGTCTGGTTGTTGCTCTTGAGCGCATCGGCAGATAATGCCTGAAAACTGTCGCGCAACTCCTGCGTCATCTGGTTTAGCAGCGCGATCTTATCTTCATTGGCCTTTCGCTCCAGCGAAACTGTAGTTTCCAGCCTCACCTTGGCAGCATTCAACTGGGCATTCAACTCAGTAAATTTCGCCGCTTCGCCCCGGACCTTCGCCAGCTCTTGCTGCAAAGCTGACAAGCGCGTGTTCAACACTGCCGCATTCGGACGCACCAAGAGCCACGCGATCAGGAAACCAAGGACCGCTCCCACCGCCACCAGCAGAACGCTTGCCAACCCCATCATGCGCCCTCGATTTCCAAAACTATTTCTTTCATCCATTCACTCCTGCGGCCTTTTGCTCCGCTTCCAACACCTTTACCGGCACAAACACGCGTTGCTCGGTCGCCGGACACAAGCTCCGGTAATCACACCAGCGGCAATGAGAGCCCGGTTTCGGATCGAATTCGCCGTTGGCAATTCCCTGCGCCGCGTCATCAATCTTCTGTTGTGCTGTCTCCAGTTGCTTGGGTGTGCGACCTGCGACGGCCAAGCTGTTGTCCTGCACGTTGACCAGCACCAACTCTCGCGGCGTGAGATTCATCTGTGTGACGGCCATCGCATAAATCGAGAGTTGCAGGCTTTCTTCGGCAAACTTGCGGTCTTTGGGCGCTCCTGTCTTGTAGTCGATCACCCGGACCGCGCCGTCTTCCAACTGGTCAATGCGATCAATACGTCCCTTTATCTCCCTGCCACCCAGCCTGAAGCTGAACTTGTGCTCCGTGGCAATCACATTTGCGGAACCTCTGGGGCTTGCCTGCAGAAGCGTGCGCACCTGATCTTCTCCACGTTCTTCATAGATCGTCCGCTGCACCTGATCGCCGATGTAGCCCTTGGCAAACTCTTCTTTAAACGCCTGCACCGCCTCTTCAACGCTCATCTGCTTCGCGTGCGGCGCCGGGTCGTAGTAATGCTTCAAAACCGTGTGAATGGCGAAGCCATACTGCATGGCCGCCGCTGCTTCGCCGGGAATCTTCCAGTCGCGCTCCAACTTGAACTTCATTGGGCATGTTGAGTAGCTCTGCACGGCGTTCGCGCTGAGCGCCATTTCATCTTTGGCAAACAATGGTGGCAAAAGCATCCATCGGCCCACCGGAGAAGGTTCCAGCGGCAGCCTGGCCGGCCTTACCCCGTTACTGTTTTGTGTGGTTAGCGCCGTTGTCAATCTCCTGTCGCCCATCAGGGTGCGCAAGAAACCGGGCGGCGTCGGATCCTTTTTCCCTTTGCCCGGACGCGATCCCATGCTCAACCTGTCCCGCGCCCGCGTGATGGCGACATAGAAGAGCCTGCGCTCTTCCTGGTCGTGAACCAATTTGCCCTCGCCCACCGCGATAGAGCTACGCAGCGCCGGCGGAAATTCAAACAGCCCTTCCTTGAAATACGTGGGGAATGATCCCGATGTAACGCGCAGCAGCCACACGTGGGAAAACTCCAGCCCTTTGGCCGCGTGTACGCTCATCAACTGCACGGCCTCTGGATGCTGGCGCTCCAGTTCCGCCATCTGCTCTTCCGTAAACAGCGGGATGATACCCCGCCCCTGCTGGTAATACTCCAGGTACTGCAGGAATTCCGGCAAGGATGCATTGTGGACGAATGCTTTCTGCTCCCATCCAGCGGCGAAGCGGAGAATGGCCTTGATTACGGGCTCGTGCTCCGGTAAGCCGAACTGCCGGATGAGATATATCAGCGCTGCTTCCGCCGTGAGTTCCTGTTCCTTGATAAATGCGCGCGCCTCTTTAACTGCCGTTAGCACTGGCTCCGCCGATTCCAGCGTTTGCAGCACGGCCTTAAAGCTTTTCTGACCAGCCGCGGCGTTAAGGTTTGTCCGCAGGTCGTCCACAGAAACATCAAACCTGGGCAGGGCGCATACACGGAAGAGACTGTCGGCATCGCTGTCATTGCCCACGGCATTCGCCAGAGCAAGCAGATCACGCGCAAGGGCCGTCTCCAGAACGTTGAGTCCCGTAACAATAAACGGAATGTCACGCGCTGCCAATTCCGCCATCAGGTCCTCGCGTTGCGCGTGCTGGCGATACAACACTGCCAGAGAGCACTCGTCCGAGCGACGGTTGAGGCGTAGCTGGGCAATTTCCTTGGCAATGACCGTCGCTTCGCCCTCATTGGAATCGCTAAGTACGATTTCTACCGGCTCATCAAAGACAAAGCGCCCGCCTTCCTGGTCCCGGCGGTCGCGTCCGGACTCAAGCTGCGCCCGTTGGAATTGCACTCGCTTGCCCAATGACTGCACCGGAGGATTTTCATTGATGGCGGCAAAGGCCACGCGCAGAATATTTCCGCGCGAGCGCTGGTTTTCATCCAGCACCACGCCTTCAGTCTGCGGAAAACGCTTTTGGAACTCTTCAAACGCCGCGCTGGAAGCTCCACGAAAGCGATAGATGGCCTGATCTGGATCGCCAACGGCAAAAATGTTTTGCTCTTTACCAGCAAGCAGTTGTGCCAGGATGATGTTGCTGGAGTTGCAGTCCTGAAATTCATCAATCAGGATGAACCGCGCTTTTCCCTGCTCGCGCTTCAGCAGCGAGGCGTCAGATTCCAGAAGCCGCACGGCATTGCGGATCATCATGCCGAACGTACCCAGCTTTTCCCGCTCCAGCAGCCGCATGGAGTTGGTATAAACGCGCGCAATCTCCTGCCAGCGCGCAATGATCTCCGGCGTGCCCATCTGTTCCACGTCTTTGGAGCGGCAGTTGCGCGGCACTTCACCGGACGCACCAAGGCAATTCACATATTCCTGGAATTTTTCCGGCCCCACCAGCTCTTCATGGCAGCGATCAAAAAAATTCTTAAGATCTTCCAGAAATTGACCCAGATCCGCAGGCTTGATGAATCGCTTCAGGCCAAGCTGGTCGATTCGCTGACGCAGAAAAACGTAAACGTCCTCAGGAAGCAGCAGGCTAAAGTCCTGCCCGGCGCGTTTGAGCACTCCCAGACAATAGGCGTGAAATGTTCCGGCCCAGATGTTTGCCTTAAAGCCGTCTGTTTTGACGCCAGCAGTCTTGCGCCGCAGACGTTTTTCCACCCGTGCCTTAAGTTCGTCGGCAGAATTATCAGTGAACGTGATCGCCAGAATCTCGTCTGGCTTGGCATGTCCTTGCTCAATGAGCCATGCAATGCGCTCTACCAGCACGGTGGTCTTGCCAGTACCTGCGCCGGCCAGCACCAGCATGGGCCCAAAAGCGTGCTCAATGGCCTGCTTCTGCTTCGGATTGGGAGTAAATGTCACCACCGCGTAAAGCTTTGCCCTATTATGCGAATCTAAGGCGAAGCAAGCAATGGCTAAATTCAATTAAGTTGAGGAAAAGCTGTTTATATTTGGGTTCGAAGGTATTTCTGGCTGAGATCTGGCCGATATTTCACATTCAAATCGGAAATAAAAGTTGCAGCCTTGCAGTTCAGCTTAACTCTGCCATTGCAACAGCCACCGCCGCAATCGCTGCGGTTTCAGCCCGAAGAATAGTATGTCCCAGGGAAGCTGATTTCCATCCATCGGCGCTAAAAAGCTGCAACTCAGACTCTGACCAGCCGCCTTCCGGCCCAAAAGCCAATGAGATTGGCGGCGAACAGGCTGACAACGCTGACCTGAGAGAAACTTGCTCTTCCGCTTCTGAAAGCACAATACGGCTGCCTTGGACTTCAGCAATTGCCTTCCTGAGCATTGCTGGCTCGGCAATTTCCGGCGGCGCAATCCGCCGCGACTGCTGTGATGCTTCCCGCGCAAGCTTGCGCCAGCGTTCCACACGCTTGCCTGCCGCCTTGGCCAGGTGTTCTTCCGTGCGCTGGGCTACCATCGGCACGACACGGCCTACGCCCAGTTCCGTCAGCTTTTCCAGCGCCCATTCCAGCCGGTCAAATTTGAAGATTGAAAGATAAACAATAACTGGCGGGAGAGCAGCGCTTTCAACTTCCGCTCCCAGATGGAATTCCACTTCCTCATGTGTGGCCAGGACCACAGTACCAAGCCGGAGCAGGCCCTCGGCGGCAACATCAAACTCCTGGCCTGTTTTTACTCGAAGAACACGGAAGAGGTGATTGGCGTTCGGCCCCAGAAGCCACGCGCGGTCTCCTTCTACTCGATCAGCAATCCAACGGCGGCGCGTCATACACGCTTGAGCATCACGTAAGATCCGGCGGCCAGCCCAAGATAAAGTATCCCAAGCAACCGGCTCTGGAACACCAGGGCTTCCAGTGTGGGAAACTGCGCCTGGAAATAAGCTTCAGCGGCGCTGAGCAGTGAAAAGATTGTGCCAATAACGATCCAGCTCTGGTGGCCCCAGGGCAAAAAGTAGATTGCGCCAAAAAGCACGCTGACCACCAGGAATATCAGGCTGCGCATTTTTGCCTTTGAGAGCGCATTGACGGCCTTGAAGCGCTCCAGTTGCAACTCAGCAAAACGCCGTGGCAGCAGCAAACGGATAAGGCCGGCAAGACCGGCCACAACTACGACAAACCAGATGTAGTATTTACCCAAAGATATCTTTTACCTTTTCAAACAGGCTGCGAGGCTCTGGCTTGTTATCAATCGTCTCGCCCAGCTCTGCCAGCAGTTCGCGCTGTCTCTTAGTGAGTTTGTGCGGCGTCTGTACCCTGACTTTCACGTACATGTCGCCCTTGCCGGAACTTTGAAGCGCCGGCACGCCTTTAGCGCGAACGCGAAATGTAGCCCCCGACTGCGTTCCTTCAGGCACCTTGAGCTTGTGCTCGCCGCCATCCAGAGTTGGGATGACGATTTCCGCTCCCATGGCCGCCTGGCTGAATGAAATTGGCACCGAACAATGCAGGTCCTTCCCTTCGCGCTCAAAGAAGGGATGCGGCTTAACCTCAAGCACCACGTAAAGATCGCCCGGCGGCCCTCCATTGGGTCCTACGTCGCCCTGTTCCTGATAGCGGATCCGCGTGCCATCTTCCACGCCAGCGGGCACAGAGACATCAACCACATGCTCTTTCATCACGCGGCTTTCGCCCTTGCACTTGGAGCATGGATCAGAAATCACACGTCCCACACCCTGGCAGGATGGGCATGTCCGCGCAATACTGAACATTGCCTGCTGGTACCGAACCTGGCCGCGGCCCGCGCATGTAGAACATGTAGTGGGGCCCTTGCCCCCCGAAGACCCGCTTCCTTTGCACTGTTCGCAGGTCTCATAACGGCGAACTTTGATCTGAGTTTTCTTGCCAAAAGCTGCTTCTTCAAAAGTCAGCGTCAGGTCGGCACGGGCATCGCCACCGCGTTGCACCCGGCTGCGGCCGCGTCCCCCACCGCCAACATTCACGCCAAAGAAATCGCTGAATATGTCCCCAAAAATGTCGCTGACATTGGTGAAGTTTGAAGGATCAAACCCGCCAAAGCCGCCGCCATTCACCGCGGCATGGCCGTACTGGTCATAGCGCGCGCGCTTCTCAGAGTCCATCAGTACGCTATAAGCTTCTGTGCATTCCTTGAACTTCTCTTCTGCCTCGGCATCTCCGGGATTGCGGTCAGGATGGTGCTGCATGGCCAGCTTGCGGTAGGAGCTTTTGATCTCCTGCTCCGTGGCTGTGCGGCTCACACTCAATATTTCGTAATAATCTCGTTTTGCTTGCGTCGCCAAAAAATTACCTCAATATCTTGATACTGAAAAAAAGCCGGGGACCTAATATCCCAGACACAATGATTCAGGAAACTACCACAAAGATTCTCGCGCTAACCGATCACGGGATCACCCGGGTCCCGATCAACCAATGTCCAGATCACCCGATTTTTTTAGCCACTCTTACCATCGCCGGCCTTAGCAGCCGCCCTTTGATCCGATATCCCGGCTGTAATTCTTCCAGAACATGATGGTCCGGCGCTGCATCGGTTTCAACCATTTCAATGGCCTCATGCACCCGTGGATCAAATGGCTCACCCTGTGCGGGAATGCGTTCAATGTTCAGCTTTTGCAGCACGTCCTGAAGCTGCTTGAAGATCAGTTCCACGCCTTTGCGCAGGTCTTCCGGCTTGGCGGCAGAGTTCTTTAGCGCCAGCGTAAAGCTATCGATCACCGGCAGCAGCGCGCGGGCCGCGTCAGAGACCGCAAAGTCACGGAAATCCGCGTTCTCTTTTGCCGAGCGCTTGCGATAATTGTCAAACTCAGCCTGTAAACGCGCCAGGCGCTCAAACAAGTCATTGCGCTCTGCCCGGACTTTTTGCAGTTCGCTGTCTGCAGCGTTCTCCACAAAACTCTGGGTATCGCCCCCGGAAACGTTCTTCTCCGGAAAACCGTCTGCCGGATCGGCGGGCGGGAGCTCATTTTCCAAAGCTTGTTTCTGCCCGTCTTTCAACTGCTCGTCTTTTACTTGCTCGTCTTTTAATTGTTCGTCAAGGCTGACGTCAGCCTGTCCATTTCCCTTGCTCATTACTGCACCTGGTCTCTTGATTGGAATCTTCACGTGTTCTCATTCAGCAGCTTGTCAAAAAGCTGCGCAATATAGGATACCGCCGTGATAGTGTGCTGATAATCCATGCGTGTAGGACCAATTACGGCCAGCGATCCGCGCATCTCTTCACCAACCCGGGCCGGCGCGCCGATCAGCACAAAATTGCGCATCTCCGGTACCGCTTCTTCCAGGCCAATCACCACGCGGACAGCTTCCTGGCGGGTATCTAAGTAGGCGGAAAGCAGGTCGGCCACCCGTTCTTTCTCTTCCAGCGTCTTCACGAGATGCCGCAGCCGCTCGCGGTCCTGGCTGTTGTTCACAAGGTTTGCCACGCCCTCTACAAAGATGTTCTTGGAGGGCTCTTCTGCTGCCAGCGCGCCGCCTTTATCCAGCTCGTCCAGGCTCTTCATCAAGCGGTCATATTCCGACCGTTCCTGATCAATGCGCCGGCGCAACTCCGTCTTTACGTTGCTGATGATCCAGCCACGGAAATTCTCATTGATGTAATTGGCAGCCGTGTTCAGGTCGCTCTGGTCCAGGTCGCGCTCCAGGCGCATCATGCGGTCATGCACCACGCCGGCTTTTGTGACCATCACCGCAAGTACGCGATTATTGGACTGGCGCGAAAAGTAAACGTGCTCCAGCGCGTTCTTTGGTCCCGTATTGCCGATTGCCACTCCTACTCCGCTCGAAACCAGCGAGAGCACATGCGAGGTGCGCTCCAGGAACTCCTGAACATCGACTGTGCCTTGTAAAGTGTCTGAAATCAACGTCTGATCGGCGGCGGAAATGGTCGCTTTGCCGGAAATCTGGTCAACATAATATCGATATGCCTGCGAAGTGGGCACGCGCCCAGCCGACGTATGTGGCTGCTCCAAAAAACCGCTGTCCGAGAGGTCCGCCATCACGTTGCGGATGGTTGCCGGGCTTAGGCCATCCTTATTGTGGCGTGAAAGCGTGCGCGATCCAACCGGCTCACCAGTGGAGATGTAAGTCTCAACAATCGCGGTCAGAATTTCCCGTTCACGATGGCCGATTTGTCCCGGGTTTGGCATACTACAGATCCACTAAACGTTTTATTTACAGCCGTTTGGCAGAAATTTTGTAAACTCCTGCCCATTAGATTTTAAGGATGTTAGTGGGTTATTGTCAAGATAGCACTTGGACAGGAAGAGTGCTAATAGAGCAGCTTTTGGTCATTAGCCATTGGCCCTTAGCTTGAGTCTCGATCATATGATCAGTCCGCAGGACTCATATATCTCACGATGAAAATATTGCAAACTAAATAGCTGGTATTCAGCATGTATACGCAAACCGATGCTGCCAGGACTCGCAAACGAGTGCCGAATATCGTCTGCACGATGAATGGCAGGTACAGCCACCTCGCAGAAGATCAGAATACAAAGCTACAGGCCAATGGCTAATAGCTAAGAGCTGTTCTACTGCACCTGAATCACATCCCCCGGCGCGCCTTTTTTCACTTCAGACAATCGCAGCAATACCTGCTTAGCGAAGTCATAGAGAGACTTGGCGTGAGGATCATTCTCGCCCGCCAGCGCTGGCGGCTTGCCTGCGTCGCCGCCTTTGCGAATTTCAGGATCAAGCTCCACCGATCCCAGAAAAGGCACGCCAAACTCCTTTGCCGTCCGCTCCACTCCGCCCTTGGAGAAGATATCGATCTCCTGATGGCAATGCGGACACAGAAACTGGCTCATGTTCTCCACCAGTCCCAGCACATCGACGCGCGCCGTACGGAACATCTCAATGGCCTTGCGTCCATCCTGAAGTGACACATCGGATGGCGTGGAAACCACTACCGCGCCGGAGAGAGGTACTGTCTGAAAAAGTGAGATCACAACATCGCCCGTACCGGGCGGCAGATCGACTACCAGATAGTCCAGCTCGCCCCACACCACCTGCTGCAAAAATTGGCGAATAATCTGATGCAGCATCGGCCCGCGCCAGACAATCGGTTTATCGCCGGGATTGAGAAATCCCACAGAGATAATCTTTACCCCAAAATTCTGTAAAGGCTCAATCAGGTTCTCATTCAGCACGCGAGGCTGCGCGCTGGTGGCCATCATCATTGGAACGTTCGGCCCATAGACATCGGCGTCCAGTAGGCCGGTCTTGTAGCCCATTTTCGCCAATGCCACTGCCAGATTCACGGCGATGGTGGTCTTTCCTACCCCGCCTTTCCCTGATCCAACTGCGATGATGTTGCTGACTCCCGGCAGAGGAAATGGTCCTTGCTGTTGCGCGGGGCCGTGCTGGTGTCCGTGGGCCACTGTGAGCCTTTCTGAATGAGATTGACTCTTTGATTATACGAGAAAGAAAAACTTGAAACACGCAATGAGATGGGTTCTATGTTGGTTTGATTTAGATTGTCTTCGCCCTTCTGCTAGCTTCTTCTTTCCTCAATTCCCTTCTTCGCCCAGCATCTTCAAAGCGCCGCTTCTCTTCCTCCGTTTCAGGCAGGAGAGCCGGGACCGCCTTGCGTTTACCGTGTTCATCCACGGCGACAAATGTCAGGTAGGCCGACGCCACATGGCGGGTGCTTCCGGAAATATAATTTTCCACCCAGCACTTCACGCCGACCTCCATTGACGTATTAAACGCGCGGTTGACTGACGATTTAAGGATCAGCAGGTCGCCAATTTTTACCGGTAGCCGGAAATCAATGTGGTCCATGGAAGCCGTCACCACGTGGCTATGCGAATGCCGGTGCGCGGCGATGGCGCCCGCTATATCGATCAGGTGCATCAGCCGTCCGCCAAGAAGATTTCCCAGCGGGTTGGCGTCATTCGGGAGTACAACTTCAGCCATCTGCGACTGCGATTCATGCACCCCGCGAGGCGCGGCATGGTGGCCGATATTCTTTTGACCATCGCTTGAATTCATGTGTGTTGGATGTTCTGTGCCAGGGTAAGCTTCTAAAAATCAAGCGCCACAGCTCATTCGTAATCTCGCATAGACCGTTCAATCCCTGAAAATCGAGCTGTTTTCATGGTCCTTGTACAATCGTCTGCGCAAATTACGCCTAAACTGCTTTTCTTGGCCGCCGCTCAAGATAAACCGCTAGAAAGCATTCGGCCTGGCGTTGCAGGCAAGGTTCGCGCATCAGGGCCAGCCATTTCGCGTTCACGCAATCGTATTCAAGCCGGCCATACTCTACCGGCTCATGAAGGCGCTCGCTGACGTAATGCAGTACGATTGTTGACTCCTCGTCCCTGGCTAGGGCAAACCGCACTCCGTCGGCGCAGCGTTGAACAGGTATCCGGGAACAGCCGCCGGCGTAGCCAATGTTGCAGAAATCGCGCAGTTCGGTTTCCGAAGGAGTGACTTCATCCTTTCCAGCGCGGCAGGTTCCGGTGAATCCGGCGCCTAGTGGTAAGCGGGACGGAAAAGGCCAGCCAATAGAAATCTTCTCGGTAGGAAAAAAGAAAGGACACGCCACAACCGGTAATCCTAGTGCCAGAGACACTGGGTGTAAAGATAAACCTTAGCGGTTTTCCACAGCCTTTCCACATGCACCTGATTGTGTGCAAAGCCGCGCAAGAACTCTCATCATTCGCCTTATACTGCAATATGTTAGATTTTTTCCATGACTGATCCCAGCCGGCTTCAAATGCTTACGCAATTTCTGGAACAGAATCCCGGGGATGCCTTCGCGCGCTATGGCCTGGCAATGGAGTACTCCAACGGCGGACAGACGGAGCGTGCGCTGGCGGAGTTCGCCAAACTGCTTGAACTCCATCCCGACTACACCAACGGCTACTTTATGGCCGCACAGGCGCTGGAACGTTCCGGACGCACTGCCGACGCAAAGAAGATGCTGGAGAACGGCATTGAGGCCGCAAAACGCACTGGCAACAAGCACGCGCTGGTGGAAATGACGGGGATGCTGGAGGAGCTTTCTTCTTAACGTTTCGAGCGTAGCGAGAAATCCCTATAACCACGGAATAGCCGACTCAGCCACAATCTTGGCTATCAGCACTTTAATGCATCAGCAACCCATGTGGACTCATCCCAAGAGTCCTTTTGACAATAGCGATCCCTCGCTTGCGCCTCGGGATATAAAACTACTTCTTCGCTGCCTCTGCCATCACCTGCGAAGTTGGCTTCAACCTTTTACGGATGGCCCGTTCCACCATTCCCGGTGACGTTTGGTACAGTTTGATAAAAATTTTATAAAATTTCGGGACAATCACTTCCCTCTTGCGCTTCAGCAATCCTTCCAGTGTTGCATCAGCGACTACATCCGCCGTAACAGCATATTTCACTGACGATCCAACGCGCTGCGGGTTTTTGCCCTTGCTCATGTTCTTAACGAAATCTGTGGCAATGTAACCCGGGCAAACCGTTAGGACGTTGATGTTGTGTCGCTGTAGCTCCATACGCGCCGCCTTGCCGATGGCATTCATGGCGTGCTTTGTGGCTGCATAGCCGGACATATAAGGCGTGGAAATATGCCCGGACACCGACGAGATATTCACGATGTCGCCACCACCCTGCTGCCGCATGATGGGAATCACGGCCTGCATGCAGTCCACCGCGCCAAAAAGATTTGTGTCAAACATTCTCCGCAACTCAGCCATATCCATATCGGCGACGGCATCATTCAATCCAAAGCCGGCATTGTTCACAAAAATATCGATTCGCCCGAACTTGGCTACCGCGGTTTTCACCAGAGCGTCCACCTGGTCTCTGCGGCTTACGTCACATGCAACGCTCAACGTGTTCGCGCCGCCACCCAGGCGCTGCTCGGCTTCCTTCGTCCGCGACAGATCGCGAGCACACAAAACCACTTTCGCGCCCTCTTGCAAAAACAATTTGGCAATGGCCTCCCCAATTCCCATGGAAGCGCCGGTAATCACACCCACTTTGCCCTCAAGTTTCATGCCAGCTTTGTAGTTCCTATGCACATCTAAGTCAAGGGCTTGCGAACTCAATGGGGCTTCGGCATACCGATCTCACCTAGGTTTTCTTCGCATCTCCGCGCCTCTGGGATGCAGTTCCAGCTCTCCCGAATGGCGCGATCACCCGGTTTCCATTGCCGGTTGTAAAATGGTGCGTGGCTCTTCTACCCTTATTTCCGCTGGAAATCGTTCTCTTCCCCGGCGCTCCGCTCCCATTGCACATCTTCGAACCTCGTTACAAAGAAATGATCAACGAATGTCTGGAGCAGGGGCGTCCATTCGGCATGGTCCGGGCAAAAGAAAATGCATTGTCCGCGATTGGCTGTGCCGCAAGCATCATCAACATCTTAAAAAAATACGACGATGGGCGGCTTGACATCGCCACGGAAGGCACGCGCCGCTTTGAGATCAGCCAGGTCAACCAGGAGCGCTCTTTTCTTCAGGGTGATGTCACCTATTTTGAGGATGAGCCTTCAGTTCCCGGCAAGAGTGCAGTGGACACGGCAGTCCGTCTGCATGAGCAACTGTTCTCAATTTTGGGACAATCGGTTGAGGTTGAGCGCGACGCTGCATTTCTTTCTTTTCGTCTCGCGCATGAACTTCCCGTTGACCTTGATTTCAAACAGGCGCTGCTGGAGATGAAGTCCGAAGTAGAGAGAATCGAAACGCTTACGGAGTATTATCAGGCCACTATTCCCAAAATTGAACAGACACTTGTGGCGCGCCAGCGTGCCAGCGGGAACGGCCACGTGCATTGATCCACTCTTGCACAGCGTATAATTCTCTAAAGAGGCCCCTTCATGAATCTTCCCCGTACTCTGGGCGAGCTCAAGAAAAGTTCTTTCTCTGAGCAGAGGCTGCGCACGCGCAACGTCAAAGATGAACTTCGCGAAAATCTGATCTTGCGTCTGCGCAGCGGCGAAACCATTTTCCCCGGCATTATTGGCTATGAAGATACAGTAGTTCCGCAATTGGTGAATGCCGTTCTTTCACGGCACAACTTTATCCTGCTTGGCTTGCGCGGACAGGCCAAGAGCCGCATTTTGCGAGCACTGACCACTTTGCTTGATCCCCAAATGCCCTACATTGCCGGCTGTGAAATCCGCGATAATCCTTACACGCCAATCTGCAAGCGCTGCCGCGAACTAATTGCCCGGGAAGGCGACAACACGCCTATCGCCTATCTCACATCGGATGACCGCTACGTGGAAAAGCTGGCAACGCCGGATGTAACGATTGCTGACTTGATCGGCGATGTTGATCCCATCAAAGCCGCGCGCGGCGGCCATGACCTCTCCAGCGAGATGACAGTTCATTACGGCTTGCTGCCTCGCGCAAATCGAGGATTGTTTGCGATCAATGAATTGCCTGACCTCGCGGGAAAGATTCAGGTTGGCCTGTTCAACATCATGCAGGAAGGCGATGTTCAGATTAAAGGCTATCCGCTGCGTCTCCCGCTGGATGTTGCGCTGGTATTTTCCGCAAACCCTGAAGACTACACTGCGCGTGGCAAGATTGTTACGCCTCTCAAAGACCGCATCGGCTCAGAAATTCGCACGCATTATCCCGGCACGCTGGAAGAAGGCATCAGCATCACCGAGCAGGAAGCATGGCTCCATCGCGATGGACTGGAACTTCACGTCCCACGCTACGTTCGTGAGGTAGTGGAACGCGTAGCGTTTCTCGCGCGTGAAGATAAAAAGATTGACAAGCGTTCTGGCGTGAGCCAGCGCCTGCCAATCAGCGTCCTGGAAAATGTAATATCGAATGCTGAACGGCGTGCTGTACGCAGTAATGAAAAAACGATTGTGCCGCGCATTGGTGACGTTTACGCCGCATTGCCCTCCATCACCGGCAAGCTTGAACTCGAATATGAGGGTGAGATGCGCGGAGCAGACACCGTTGCGCGCGAGCTAATCAGAACCGCCGTCGCTAAAACTTACGACACCTACTTCAAGGACCTGAACATGCAGCAGGTGGTGCAGTGGTTTGAACTGGGCGGAGAGATCAAGCTTTCCGATACTGCCAGTGCGCAGGAAATTCTAGAAGGGCTGAAGAACATCCAGGGGCTGACGGACAAACTTGCTCCTGTGGGAATTAAATCCAAGGAAAAACCAGAGGTGCTGGTTTCAGCGGCGGAGTTCGTGCTGGAAGGCCTGCATGCACACCGCAGAATTGGACGCTCGGAAGAGCGGGTTTTCGGCGCAGAAAAGCAACCTAAGAAACATGAACGGCCGTTCGAGCGGAGTGATGATGAACCCCCGCCGATGCGGAATCGTCGTCCTTACAACTGATCTTCTTTCCCGGACGAAGTGAGGGAACCTCTGGAGACGAAACAAGGAACTTTGCCGCAGATTTTCACGGATATACGCAGAATAAAGAATTGGCCGCGAATGAACGTGAGATACGCGAATCGATTTTACTGATTGCCAATGCATTTTGCCGGCTAATTGCTAAGTACTAATTGCTAAGTGCTGGTTTTCATGAAGTACACCAAATACTCCAAATACGTTGCCGACCTGGCTGACGAAATGAGCATGGAAGACCTGCTCAGCGCACTCTCGGATTACATGCTTGAATCCGGTTTCCAGAGTGATTCCATGTATTTCCAGCAAATGGATGAACATTCACTCGACGCATTGCGCCAGGCCATCCAACAGGCGCTGGAGATGGGTGAGTTCATGGATGAAGGAATGCGCGAACGCCTGGAACAAATGCAGGCGGAAGGCACGATGGATGAATTGATCGAACGGCTGATTGAGCGCATGCAGCAGGAAGAATTGATCTCGGTCGATCAGCCGCACGATCCTGCACGCCAGTCGACCACGCCCGGTCAGACTGGTGAAGCGCAAACGCAGGCCCGCTTTGAAATCACAGACAAGAGCCTGGACTTTCTCGGCTTCAAGACTTTGCGCGACCTGCTTGGATCACTGGGACGTTCCAGCTTCGGCCGGCACGATACGCGCGACCTGGCCACCGGCATCGAATCCAGCGGCGCTTCCAAGCCTTACGAGTTCGGCGACACAATGAACCTTGACATTACCGAGACACTCTCCGCGGCCATCCAGCGCGAGGGGTTGCATCTGCCTCTGAACATCGAATATTCCGATCTTCAGGTGCATCAGTGTGAATATCAGTCTTCCTGCGCGACGGTGGTGATGCTGGATTGCTCGCACAGCATGATTCTTTACGGTGAAGACCGTTTCACTCCAGCAAAAAAAGTTGCGATGGCGCTTTCGCACCTGATCCGCACGCAATATCCCGGCGATTCGCTGTCGCTGGTGCTGTTCCATGATTCTGCGGAAGAGATGCCGCTTTCGCAACTGGCGCGCGTTAAGGTCGGCCCGTATTACACCAACACACGTGAAGGCCTGCGTCTGGCGCAGCGCATCCTGCAACGCCAGCGCAAAGACATGAAGCAAATAGTAATGATTACTGACGGCAAGCCCTCAGCACTCACGCTGGAAGATGGCAGAATTTATAAGAATGCCTTTGGACTGGATCCGCTGGTGGTTAGCCAGACACTGGAAGAAGTTTCGCGCTGCAAGCGTGCAGGAATCATGATTAACACATTCATGCTGGCTTCGGATTTCGGTCTAGTCCAATTCGTGCAGAAGGTCACGGCCATGTGCAAGGGCAAAGCGTATTTCACCACGCCGCAAAATCTCGGCCAGTACCTGCTGATGGATTACATGTCACGAAAGATGAAGACAATTCACTGATTTACTTTGTTTATCAAAGCTCCAGCGCGTCTTAAAGTGCGTAGTGGCTAGTTGAACTCGACTTCGGTTTTTTTGATTTCATCCGGCTCGTGCACCACGTCTTTTACCATCTCCCGACGGAACTTGTCCGCCTGGCGGGTGGCCAGCACACGGACACGTCGTGCAGGCAGCGTTACCGGCTCAATCTTCTCAAACCGTCCGCGCTGAATTTCAACGTCAAAGCGGAACCAGTCACTCTTGTAAAGCCGTCCTGAGGAATAAAAACTGACGGAAGCCGCCAGCGTCCCCTGAAAATCATTTTCTGTAATGGCCAGGATGCGCTCGCCGATGTGTTGCGTCCATGTATTGCCGCCAACCAGCGGCTCGTTGAGATACTGGCGTTCAAAGGGCATGGCATGAGTCATGGTGCGCAATTGGACAAGTTGCAGCAGCACAGCAGCGCGCGCCAGGTTGGTAATCACTATTTTGGCGTCAGCCGTCGATGCGCGCTCCAGACGAACGTGTAGTTCTGGCGCCCACTCGCGTTCAAACTGCTCACGTGAAAGTTCCAGTCCCCGGTCAGCCGCTTTGGCATAGCGTAGCGTGGCCCGCGCCAGCACTACGCTGAGAATCGTGGTCACAATGGTTGCCGCCACAGGAATATATTCAAGCAAAGTGGAGAACGGCACCCGAACGATGAAGGCCATCAGCATGGACCATCAGCTTACTCAGATTGTGTTGTTTTCCCGAGATGCGGGACGTGTCGGGGCTTTGGTAATGCCAGCAAAGAACACGCAAGTGCCTGAAAGGAAATGGAGAGCCGGTTGGGCTCTCCATCAAGAAACTTATATCGGTAACCGATCTAGCCGCCTGCCTTCACCGCGGCCTCAGCCGCTTGGAAACCAATCTTGGAGTGCTGCCCGTCGCAAAAAGGCTTGTTCACGGACGCGCCGCAGCGGCAAAGAGCGATGGTCTGTTTCCCGCTGATGTCATATTTGTTTCCGTCGGCATCCGTCAGGTTAAGTTCATTCAGGTCGCCGGTCACCAGATATGGCCCGTTTTTCTTGGGCATAATGTTGATTGCCATTCAGTTCCCTCCAAGCAATTTCTATGCTGAAACAATTTAAATGCTACGCATGCGGCATGCAAGCTCAGCCATTTTATTAAATGAGTATTAATAATTGAGTGCTGAAAGTCGCAGACCCAATCCACAAGGCTTTAACTTTCGCTTAAATTCTTCTTTATCAATTACTCAATTTACGAAATCATGTGCGCAAGGGTTTCAATCATCGTTTTTTAAACGCAACATTCACCAGCAATTTTTCCCCTTCAATGTCCACCACGTTGCAGAATGTGCGCTCGCCCTGGCGGGTAAAATCAAGCCCAACACGGCTGCCGCCGACGCGCATGTTACGTATGCTTAAGTGATTTAGAAATTCCGGGAGGGCCGGATTTACGATGTTCAGCTCTTTCCTGTGAGCGCTGGGCCGGATGCCCAGCACCGACATAAGAATTAAAAACACTGAGCCAGACGCCCATGCCTGAGGCGAGCAGGAAACCGGGTATTGCACCGGTCCGTCATGTTCACGCCGCTGAATGCCGCAAAAGAGTTCCGGCAACCGGTAATCACGGAATTTGAGCGCCGCCTGGCAGAGGGTGGTAAAGAGCTGGTTGGCAGGTTCGCGAAATTCATACAGCGCCATACCGTGGGCAATCAGCGAATTATCGTGCGGCCAGACAGAACCGCGATGATAACTCAATGGATTGAAAACGCGCTCGTCGCTTGACATGGTGCGCCAGCCCCAGCCGGAGTACATATCTTCGCGCATGAATCTTTGCGTAATGGCTTTGGCGCGCTCCAGCGGCAGCATGCGTGTAAAAAGCAGGTGCCCGGGATTCGATGCTATTACCTGGGTCTGCCGCTTATCGCGGTCCAGAGCCATGGCGTAAAAGCCCAGCTTCGGCATCCAGAACGCCTTCTCAAACCGCTTGGCCATTTCCGCGGATTCCCGCTTCAGCCGGTCGGCGGTCTTGATGTCACCGAAGGAACGCATCAGTGAAGCCATTCTGTACTTGGCCTCATAGACGTAACCTTGTACCTCGCACAATGCGATGGGTGTCTTAGCCAGTTCACCATCACGATGCATGATCGCATCCCAGGAATCCTTCCAGCCCTGGTTTGCCAGCCCTTTGGGCGAGCGGCGCTGATATTCAACAAACCCGTCGCCATCCAGATCACCGTGGGAATCAATCCATTCCAGCGCGCGATAGGCATGCGGGAGCATGTCCTTTACCAGTTGCTCGTCGGCGGTCCAGTTGAAAGTCTCGCTGAGCAGGACCAGCCAGAGCGGCGTCGCATCGACAGATCCGTAGTATGGCCCAAAAGGCATTTCCCCGGCGCGTGTCATCTCGCCTTCGCGATATTCATGAAGGATCTTACCGGGCTGTTCGTCGCGCCAATCGTTCTGCTCCTTGCCTTGATGCAGGGCCAATACGCGTAGTGTCTGTGCCGCGAGCTGCGGATTCAACATCAGCGATTGATAGGCGGCAATTACGGAGTCGCGTCCGAACATGGTGGCGAACCAGGGAATGCCGGCAGCGATCACGCGCTCCTTGGCTTCTGGAATCTGCAATGCGTGAAAGTCCGCTTTGCAGGTACCGACCATTTCGCTGAAGATGCTGTTGCTGGCGCTGAAACTAGTGGAATGTGAAGCCCATTCCGCCAGGGACTCACGGCGCAGACGCAATTGCTGGGCAAAATCAGGCCGTCCCGCGCGTGAACGCTTGCCCTCTACCTGGGGGACGATTGTGGTATGCAACTGGAACCGCTTGAATGGCGGCAGGCGCAGTTTCCACCGCGCCGTGGTGCCATCTACCTTCTCAGGTTCAGGCGAGAGATGGATGATAGTTTCACGCGCCACACGATCAAGGCCGCAATAGTGGAAGACAATGGAATCGCGGCGCACAACCGGCTGGTAATAATGTCCAAGCGCTTCCCGTGCCACGCCGCGGACCTGGAATACGTCCATGAAATCGGCTTCGTAGGCAAGTTCAATATTTAGTTCGAGTTCATGGAAATTGAAGTTCTCAAAGGAAAAATTGTCGTAAAGCGTATCAGAAGAGAGCAGTTGCTCACGCCTGATGTGGACCGTGTTTTCCGGGATCTCATAAGTTTCGCGCATCGTGTTCTTGCCGGTCGTGAGTTCAATCTGCGAAGCGAATGTCTGCTCGGTGCTGGAGGAAAGCACCACGGTGCGATATCCGTCCACACGCAATTCCAGACGGCTAAGAAATCGAGTATCGTCATGAAAGAAACCAACATCTGCCGCGCCCGGCGGCATGATGTCACCTGCAATCGTGGTGGAGAGGAAAGTCTTGCCATCGATCAAAGTCAGATTATTGACTTTGCGCGGCTCGGCATTCTGGTATACCAGCCGCGGCTCTGGATAGGGAGCAGCAATCTCAACTAAATCAACATGGGCAATAATTAATTTTGCGCTCATGCCACAATCTGCTCCGTCTCTGCCACTCCATCGCGAAGGATTTCAGAATAAAGACGGATGTAATCGCGGGTCATACGCTCCACGGAAAACAATTCTTCCATATAGCCGCGAACGATAGGCGCTGGTATATCTAGATTGCGCGCGCATTCAGCCAGTTCATCAACAGTCTTCCGCACGTGCCCGCTCACGCCTTCTTTGACTATTTCACCAACGGAGCCGCCAGGCATCGCCAACACCGGGGCCCCGCAAGCCATGGCTTCAATCATCACCAGTCCAAAAGGCTCGTCCCACTGCACCGGGAAGAGCATGGCCTTTGAACCTCCCAGAAGTTCTACTTTATCTTTCTTTCCAACTTCACCCACATATTCAATAAACCTGCCATCCACATGCGGCTTGACCAGTGTCTCCCAATAGCTCTTATTGATGGGCTGAATTTCCCCGGCAATCTTGAGCGGAATGCCGGCTTTTTTAGCTATCTCAATGGCCAGATGCGTGCCTTTGGGCTGGGCAATTCTGCCCAGGAAACTGAGGTACTCCCGTTTACCTTGCGAAAGAGGATAAAGTTCCGGATCAATGCCGTGGTGGATTGTGCGCATATCCGGCATGTTCAGCTTTTCCCGTTGAAAATCACTGATAGTAACGTAAGACACTTCCGGGTATGACTGGTAAAACTCCGCCAGTGAAGAATCATAAGCATGATGCACTGTATAAACCATTGGCACGGCTGTGAACCTGCCGAAGCTCAGGCAGGGAGCGCTGTTGACGTGAATCAAGTCGGATTCGTGTGCAGCCTCTTTGACGGCCCATGCAAAATGATTCAGACCTTTTAATGATGCTTCCACGTCGCGATTGAGCGGCCACTCGCCTTTCGGATAAATCCAGAGTGTTGGTGCGTCAACTGTAGATTCACCATTGGTATAAACCGTAACATCGATCTTCTCGCGCTGGAGTCCTTGCGCTAATTCAGCAATAAATAATTCCGTTCCTCCATATTTTTGAGGAGGAACTGCAATGAACGGAGGGGCAATAAGGGCAATTCTCATTAGTTTGAAAAGTGATCAACACAAGTAAGATGCCGAATCCAACTCTGGTGACGGAGAAATTTCCGGCTGTGATTGCAGACGCCAGATCAACATATCTGTTGTTTTCCACAGATTGATTGCGACCACGCGACCATGCAGGCATGCCGTTCGGATTCTGTCCCCCATGATACGAAGCGCGTTTGGCTGGCACACTTTTAGACATAGCTTCTCGACTTTGCTACAGGGCGAACGGAACTGATGTCAACGTGCAACAGGATCTCTTGCGGCATTCAAATATTAGAGAACGCTCAACATTTGTACCGAAGCGGGGTCGAAAAAAAGCGCGAAGCTTCACGCAAAATCGTCGGGCAAGCCGCAATTGCATCAGATACCGCCGGCCCGATACACTATCCAAAGTGAGATCAGTCTGCAAACTCGCTGCGTTGCTGTTGGCGCTATCGGTATTTGCGTCACCGCTAATGGCCTGTTTGCAGCCGGAAAATACTCGTACGTCTGAGGAGCGAGAGTGCTGTCGCAAGATGGCTGGTGACTGTGGAGAGATGCCAGCTTCGCACTCCTGCTGCAAAACGACAGTTCGGGACGCCGATCCCTACCTCAGTAGCTCGCGGGTTCAGATTTCTGCACCCACTCAGGCCGCGGTAGCTGTCCTGCCGGTCAGTGAAACAATCGGCCTGCAGAACCTCATTTCACAGTTTGTCATTTCGTCAGATGCGCACGCTCCCCCGGAATCACCTCTCGTCGAAATTTCCGTTCTGAGAATCTAGTCGGCTTTCGCTTTCCTGGCGCGGGGACCTTTGTGTCTTCGCACAATCGTATTTTTTCGATTTGGAGGAAAGATGGAAGCCCTTTGTGCTTTTCCGCGTCAATTGAAGCGGGCTTGTAGCTGCGGCGTCGCACTTATACGCCTCGGAATCGTTTTGTTCTTGGTTAGTTCAGGTATGGCCCAACAGCAGGGTCAACAAACTATCGCGGGGAGCGTTCCCCAGTCTCACGGTTCAGTCCTATCAGTCAGCCTAAAGGATCTGATCGGCGAGGCCGAACGGAATAATCCCGAGATAGCCGTGGCCGAACACGGTTATGCGGCGGCAACTTATGGCGCGCGCAAGGAGTCGGCGCTGCCAGACACGCAAGTTACCGTCCAGCAGTTTGCTGTCGGAAGCCCCCGCCCATTTGCGGGCTACACGAACACCGACTTCGCCTACATCGGTTTGGGCGCCTCTCAGGAGATCCCATATCCGGGCAAGCGTGGCCTGCGCGGCCAAGTAGCCAACCGCGAGGCGGATGTGCGACGTGTACAGATTGAGTCGGTGCGCTGGACGGTGACCTACAAGCTGAAGACTGCCTACTTCCAGTTGGCATATCTTCAACAAACTTTGTCCGTACTGGAACGCAATGCTCAGGTGTTGAAAGATGTCGAGCAGATCGTCGAATCGCGCTATCGCGTGGGGCAGGGCAATCAGCAGGAAGTCTTGAAGGCCCAGTTGCAGAGCACGAAGATTCTTCAGGAAATCGCGATGCACCACCGCGAGGTGGGACAACTTGAGGCTCAACTAAAACAATTGCTCAACCGACCGCAGGAGAACCCTGATATCCAGACCGAACCTCTGGCCGAGAGAACCCTCACCTACACCGCTTCCGATTTGCTAAGTCTCACAAAACATCAAAATCCTAACGTTAAAGCTCAAGAAGCAATGCTGGCCAAGTCGGACTCGCAGGTGGAACTTGCGAAGAAAGAATTCAACCCAGATTTCACTGTCCAGTACATGTACCAGAATACGGATCGCAAATTCCGCGATTACTACATGGCAGGTTTCAGCATCACGCTGCCCAATCGTGGGCGGCGCAAAGCCGAACTTGCCGAGGCCGAGGCCAACCGAGACCAGGCGAACAAGCAGCTTGAGGCCGAAGTTCAGCAACGGCTCGCAGAAGTCCAGGACCAATACGTTGTGGCACAGACCTCTGCGGAACAATTGAAGATCTACAAGGACGGCCTGATCCCCCAATCAAACGTCGCGTTCCAATCAGCATTAGCCGCCTATCAGTCCAACCGGCAGGATTTTGAGACCCTCCTGTCTTCGTTCACCGATGTCTTGAACCTTGAAATCGAATACCAACGCGAATTGGCTGAGCACGAAGTAGCGCTGGCACGCCTCGAGATGCTTACGGGGGTGAGTTTCCAATGAACCAACAAGGCAATCCGAAACCTCGTCGCGCTCTTGTCATCGCCATTGCTTTGAATGGCGTTTTGGCAGTCGCTCTGATCTATGTTTGGTGGTATTCACATCACGCGGCGGCTTCCCAGCCCATCACACAGGATTCCTCACAGATGACAGCTGAAAGCCTGGCAAATAGCAATCCCTCTCAGGGCGAGGCGACACTCAGCAGCGAACCGTCTTTGGCTCCGGTGCAACTTACTCCTCAGCGTCTGCAAAGCATTGGAGTGAAGTTCGGAACTGCCGAGCTAAAGCAAGTGCAGGCTGAGATGCGAGTGACCGGGAATGTTGACGTGGATGAGCGCCGCATCGCTTATGTGCAGACTCGTTTTCCCGGATGGATTCACAAAGTTTATGCGGACGCCACTTACCAATACATCCGCAAGGGGCAGCCGCTCTTTACCGTCTACAGTCCTGATCTTGTCACCACTGAGCAAGAATACCTACTGGCTAAAAAGAACTCCGAGCAAGTGCGAACCAGCACCGTAAGCGGAGTGAGTACTGGCGCACTGGCACTTCTTTCCGCTGCTCGTCAGCGGCTCACGCAGTGGGAGGTCCCGGCAAGTGAAATTGAAAAACTGGAAACCACCGGCAAGGTGATTACCGATCTCACCTTCAACTCTCCCGTCTCGGGATACATCACAGAAAAAAATGCATTGCCTAATATGTACGTCCAGCCGGAGTCGAAACTCTACACGATCGCCGATCTCTCCACTGTTTGGGTGAACGCGCAAATTTTCCAGACCGATATTGGACGAGTCAAGCCGGGAGACGCCGCAACTGTAACGGTTGATGCATATCCTGGAAAGACATTTAGAGGCAGGGTGGATTTTATTCTGCCCCAAGTGGACATGAATACGCGCACAGTTCGAGCGCGGCTTGTATTTCCGAATCCCGGTCTGCGGCTGAAGCCCGGCATGTTTGTGAACGTCTCATTAGCAGCGCCCGCAGGTAAGCAGCTGGTCATCCCCACATCGTCAATATTCCACTCTGGGGCCCGCAACCTCATATTCGTCAATAAGGGCAAGGGAAATCTTGAACCACGCCAGGTCGAACTCGGTCCACGCGTCGGCGATGACTACGTTGTTCTGAAAGGGATCAAGCGAGGCGAATCTCTGGTCACATCGGCCAACTTCCTGATTGATTCTGAGGCCCAGTTGCAAGCTGCCGCTGGCGCATACGTTCCGCCTCCTCCCGGGGCAGGCACCGCTGCCGCAATGAACGCACCCCCAATTGCCGCGCGCGGCAATGTCGAGCTAATCACCGATCCAACTCCTCCTCGCAAGGGTAGCAACGTTTTCCGGTTGAAGCTGACCGGATCCAATGGAGTAATTATCAGCGGAGCGCAAGTAAACGTCACGTTCTTCATGGCGGCCATGCCGGCCATGGGAATGGCTGCCATGAAAATGAGCGTGGATCTCACCGATAAAGGCAGCGGCATGTATGAAGGCAAAGGCGATCTAGGTTCCGGGGGAACGTGGCAGGTCACGATCACTGCCCGCCAGAATGGGACCGTAATTGCCAACAAACAGCTCACAGTCAATGTTTCGGGAGGAATGTGACGTGATTAGCCGAATCATTGAGTGGTGCGCTGGCAATCGGTTCCTGGTTTTCACTGGAACACTTCTCCTGGTCATGGCCGGGATTTGGTCCATCGGACACATCCCGCTGGATGCTCTCCCCGATATTTCCGACGTTCAAGTCATCATTCACACAAATTGGGAAGGAGAGCCGCCCAACATCATCGAGGACCAAGTTAGCTATCCCATAGTGACCGCGCTTTTGGCAGCCCCAAATGTCAAAGCGGTCCGCGCCCAGACAATGTTCAACGATTCCTATGTTTTCGTTGTCTTTGAAGACGGAACCGATATTTATTGGGGGCGTTCACGGGTACTCGAATACTTGCAACAAATCCAAGGACGTCTACCAGCCAACGTCCATCCGGCAATTGGCCCAGACGCTACTGGCGCAGGTTGGATTTACGAATATGCGCTTGTGGACCATACCCACAAGTACAGCCTCGCCGATCTGCGAAGCCTTCAAGACTGGCATTTGCGATATCAATTGGAAACTGTGCCAGGTGTGGCAGAAGTGGCAACTATCGGCGGCTTTGTGCGGCAGTACCAAGTGAGGCTCGATCCCAACAAGTTGCTCGCTTATGGGATACCGCTTTCCACGGTTATAGATCGGGTCAAAACCAGTACAAACGAGGTTGGCGGCCGCGTGCTGGAATTGAGCGGCACGCGCTACATGATTCGTGGTCTCGGATATCTCCGCTCACTCTCTGACTTGGAAAACGTGCCGGTGATGGCGAAGAACGGCACCCCTGTTCTGATTAAAGATTTGGGAACGATTTCTTTCGGGCCTGACATTCGAGAAGGAGTAGCCGAATGGCAAGGGGAGGGCGAGACCGTGGGCGGCATCGTGGTGATGCGCTACGGACTGAACGCGCTGAACGTAATCAATGGAGTCAAGAAGAAGTTGGCTGAAGTCAAAGGATCGTTGCCGCCAGGCGTGGAAGTCGTTGCTGGTTATGATCGAGCGGGCCTGATCGAAGACTCGATTCGTACGTTACAGCGCGACCTTCTGGAAGAAGCAATCATTGTCAGCCTAGTGATTATTGTCTTCCTCTTTCACTTCCGCTCGGCTTTGATCCCGATCCTCACTTTGCCGATTGCGGTGATCGCTTCCTTTACTCCTATGTATTACCTGCACGTCAGCTCCAACATCATGTCTTTGGGTGGACTGGCGCTTGCGATCGGTGTACTCGTAGATGCCGCTATTGTCATGGTCGAGAACGGTTATCGACACGTCTCCGAGCATCCCAACGCAGGAGATTTGTCCGGCACTGAACGACGCAAGATCCTGATCGATGCCGCCAAGCAGGTCGGGCCGGCACTGTTCTTTTCGCTCCTTATTATTGTTGTCTCGTTTCTCCCGGTTTTCCTGCTGGAAGCCCAGGAGGGTCGCATGTTCCGGCCGCTCGCGTGGACCAAGACCATGGCTGTTGCATTCTCGTCTCTGCTTGCCATCACGCTGGTGCCGATTCTGATGACCATGTTCATTAGAGGCAGTCTACGGCCAGAATCTGAAAACCCGGTCTCCCGCTTTACGCAAGCGTTATATCTGCCGATTTTGCGGGTATGTTTGAAATACCGGAAAACGACGCTCTTGCTGAATCTGCTGTTTTTGGTTTTGACCTTCCCCCTGATGTTCCGCCTCGGCAGCCAGTTCATGCCCCCCCTGTTTGAAGGTTCCTCCCTCTACATGCCCACAGCGTTGCCGGGAATTTCTATCACACAGGCTTCCTCGCTGTTACAGCAGCAGGACCGGGTACTGCGCTCATTTCCAGAAGTTCAGTCCGTTTTTGGCGTTGTGGGTCGATCCGACAGCGCGACGGACAATGCGCCCCTTGACATGTATGACACCACAGTCATGCTGAAACCCCGAGAGCAATGGCCGCCGGGCATAACATACGAAAAGTTGATTCGTGACATGGATGAGAAATTGCAGTTTCCTGGACTCACGAACACCTGGACGATGCCGGTTGAAAACCGGCTCGATATGGCGCTGACGGGAATCAAAACGCCGGTAGGAATGAAAATTCAGGGTCCATCGCTCGATCAAATCCAGCAGATCGGCACTCAACTTCAGCAAGTTCTTGCGGCTCTTCCCCAGGTTCGTTCAGTTTTTGCCGAGCGCGTGTCGCAAGGGTTCTATGTAAACATAGAAGTGAATCGTCCAGAGGCCGCGAAATATGGCTTGACCATCGCTGACGTTCAGCAGGCGGTTTCTTCAGGCATTGGCGGCATGAATGTTGGCGAAAACGTTGAAGGCCGTGAGCGATATCCGATGAACGTGCGCTATGAAAGGGACTTTCGCGATGATGTCGAGGAGCTGCGCCGCGTGCTGATTGCCACTCCTTCAGGCGCACAGATCCCAATCGAGCAGGTAGCCAAGATTTACTTTTCTCATGGCCCGGCCATGATCCGCGACGAAGACGGCCAACTCACCGGATATGTGTACATTGACTTGAACACCAAAGACTATGGTGGCTTCGTGAATCAGGCTTCCCACCTGCTGGCACAAAAACTCAAGATGCCCGCCGGCTATACATATCAATGGTCGGGTGAGTACGAATTCGAGGTGAGGGCTAAGGAGCGACTGAAAATTATTCTGCCGGTTGTTTTCGCTGTAATTTTCTTACTCCTTTACATGGTCTTCCACTCCGTAACTGAAGCCATGGTCCTCATCTTTCCCACCTTATACGCGATGACGGGAGGACTCGTTCTTCAGTGGCTACTCGGGTACAACTTCAGCGTTGCGGTTTGGGTAGGATACATTGCGCTCTTCGGTATTGCCGTCGAAACCGGAGTTGTCATGGTGGTTTATTTGCATGAAGCGTTGGACAAACGCCTCGCTTCGACTACGCTTCTGACCCACCAGGGCATCCGCGACGCCGCCATTGAAGGCGCTGTTCAACGTCTTCGGCCCAAGCTGATGACGGTCTGCGCTGTGCTTGCCGGCCTTGTGCCGATTCTTTGGGGAAGTGGAATCGGCTCGGACGTGATGAAACCCATTGCCGCTCCAATTGTCGGCGGGATGATCACGTCCACCATTCACGTCCTGATTCTCGTCCCGGTCTTTTTCGTCATGATGAAGGAGCGGGCACTAAAGCGGAATGTTCTGTACAAGCGGGAGGAACCGGCAACCGTTTGAGTTGGCGTTTGCTTCAATCAATGCTGCCTTGTAATGCGTTGCTAGAATTGAAACTGTTGAATACGCAAATCCAGTTCGTCGAAGATCGCAATTTCCATATCAGAGGCAGATTGAGTCGCTTCTACTCATCACATTCTGTGGATGTGCGTGGAAGCTGCCGTTGCGATATTCACTGCCTTACGCGCTCATGCTCAACGAGGTAATTTAGGAATGATGTCCCGGGTATCGCATTACACGACGCGGCTTCTAGGAAAATCGTGAGCAGTCACAATCATGTCACGGAATTCGAGGTAGTCCCCGAATCGTCTTCACCAGAGATAGGCCTGAGGGGAAGAAATATCGCAACCGTTGTTCCCGAACTGCTTTTGCTGGTGTTTCCATCGAATCGAACGCTGCCTCCGTGTTTTTCAACGATGCTGCGGCTGACCCATAGTCCTAACCCGGTACCACTCTCTTCCTTGGTAGTGACGAACGGATTGAACAGCCGTGCCCGGAGTTGCTCAGGAATGCCTACGCCATCATCAACAACGCGAACTAAGACACCGTTCTGACCGGATTGCTGCGCCGCCTCCGAGTAAATCTTGATATTTCCACCGTTAGCGGTCGCCTCGACGGCATTCTTGATCACATTGGTAAACACCTGACGGAGCTCGGAAGGGAAAGCCTCCACTTCACCCTTAAATCCTGGTATCAATTCGATTTTTCTCCGGCCTTGGCGATCGTCTCCTGGATAAGTGACACGACACCTTGGATCAACTCGAACAGGTTGACCTTGGAAGCTGTGCGCGATTCGCGGTGTAAGCTCAGCATGTTCTTGCTGATCTCAGCGACCCGCTGTACCTCCCTCTGAGCTGTCTCGATCAATTGTCGGGCCTTGGGCTCTGTGCCAACTTGCTGGTCGAGAAGGAAGAGAGCGTTGCCCACCGTATCAAGCGGATTGTGGATTTCGTGCGCTATGGACGCAGAGAGACGACCAGCGAGAGCCCAAGCGCTCGTTCGACTATAGCGCCTTCGAGCGCCCGTTGTTGCGTCACATCACGGAAGATGAGAACGATTCCTACGATCTTTCCTTTGGAATCCCGAATCGGCGAACCGCTGTCGTCAATGGCAAAGTCGTGCCCGCCCTTGCTGATCAACACGGTGTGGTTCGCCAGCCCAACTATGCCGTTCAATCGGAGAACCTTCTGGATCGGATTTTCTACTGCTTCGCGAGTTTCCTGATTTACGATGCGAAACACCTCGGTGAGCGGTTTGCCAACGGCTTCTGCGGATTTCCATTCCGTCAATTTTTCAGGCCACCGGATTCATCAATGTAATCAGGCCATTGGGGTCGGTTGCGATCACAGCGTCACCAATGCTGGTCAAGGTCGTGTGGAGCCACTCCCTCTGTGCAGCCAGCAATTCTCTCTCCCGGGTCACTGCTTCGCGTGCAACTACCAGCTCGGTTATGTCGTGAACGACTTTGGAGGCTCCGATAATATCTCCCTCTGCATCTTTGATCGGAGAAACGTTCACAGTTTCCCGAGATCGGTCACGCCCTATACATGGCGTTTGCCATGTTTGGGAAATTCTTTGGGCGCGGATACTCGGGCTCTTCATTTCTGGCGTCGTCCAGGCGGTCGTATCAAAACGGCAAGTCGGATTCGATTCGCTCATGCCTTCAAGGCATCTGACACCCCACATCGCATAAGGCAGATCACGCTTCGTTTGCCGGGCAACCTGCGCGCGTTTCGGGTTTTTAATTTTAACGGAAAATTCAACTCTTCCTAACACGGTCTTCACAACCCGTTTCGTAACATCGCTGCCGAGGCCCCAATGAAAAAAACAATTGCTTCGCTTTTACTCGTAGCTCTGTTAACCGGCGTCACTCTCGCTGAAGATAATGACCACCACCATGGACACATTAAACGCGTCCTTTTAATCAGCGTCGACGGCATGCACGCCGTTGACTTCGCAAACTGTGCAAAAGGCATCAGCACGGCCAACAATGGTGATCCCTATTGTCCGGCACTTGCGTCTCTCGCCAGTAATGGCGTCAATTATGTTGCCGCAAATACTTCCAAGCCATCGGACTCTTTCCCCGGATTGACCGCCATCGTCACCGGCGGAAGCCCGGCGCTGACCGGCGTTTACTACGACGTGGCATATTCCAGAAATTATGACGCGCCCGCCAAGACCACCGGCAACGGCGTCGCTGCCGGCCCCTGCACTGCCGGAGCCGCACCTACCGGCACGACCACAGAGTATGAAGAAGGCATCGATATTGATCAGACCAAGGTGAATGGTGGCGCGCCCGGCGCATCACTCATTGACGGCGGGCTTGCATCCATCGACCCCCAGCGGTTGGTACGCGATCCGAAGAATGGCTGCAGCCCGGTGTTCCCTTGGGAATTCGTTCGCGCCAACAGCATCTTCAGTGTTATTCACCAAGCCGGCGGCTACGCGGCATGGTCCGACAAGCACCCCGCCTACGCGTCGGTTGCCTCTGGCCTTGGCCCGTCCGCGCTCGATGATTTCTATGCGCCTGAAATCAACTCCAACGTAATTGCACTTCCCGGCGTCACCACTCCGACCGGCGTTTCTTGTTCCACCGTTCTCGATCCTGGTTCTGACCTGACCGCGTGGACCAATAGCTTCCAGAACATTCAGTGTTATGACACGTTGAAGGTTGATGCCATCCTGAACGAGATCGATGGCAAGAACCATCTGGGCACGCGAAGGACTCAGGTTCCTACTATCTTCGGCATGAATTTTCAGGCCGTGAGCGTGGGGCAGAAGCTTATCGAACAGAGCAACGGCGTGACCGGCGGATATCTGGACGCCGCGGGTACGCCCAGCGAGGCGCTTCTCGGCGAGTTCAAATTCGTTGATGCCTCGATTGCTGCCTTCGTCAAGGAGTTGAAAGCCAGAAACCTTTACGATTCAACTCTGCTCGTGATCACTGCCAAGCACGGCCAGTCGCCAATCGATCCCAGCCGTTACGTTCCCCAAACCCGCATCGGAACTTCACCGGCGACGCTGCTCTCTAATGCAGGTTTTATTCCTGACTCAGAGTCCACCAATGGTTCTGGTATCGGTCCTACTGAAGATGACGTTTCACTTCTGTGGCTGAAGAATTCGGCTGACACTAACGCTGCGGTAAAAATCCTGGAAGACAATGGCTCCGCCACTGGTATTGGGCTTGGGCAGATCTTCTACGGACCGTCGCTCTCCATCACTTACAACGATCCGACCCAGGATCCACGCACTCCGGACATCATCGTGGCCCCGAATGTTGGTGTCACTTACTCCGGCAGCCATGCCAAACAAGAGGAACATGGCGGATTTGCGCATGATGACACAAATGTGATGCTGTTGCTGTCGCTTCCTGGCTTCAGTCCGCGAACGGTTCGTGCGGAAGTGGGGACCGCGCAGGTTGCGCCTACCATCCTCGAAGCACTGGGCCTGAATCCCGCGGCATTGCTTGCCGTCAGGGTTGAAGGGACGAGCGTGCTTCCGGCAGTTGACCTCAAATAAAATGCTACAAACCTCAGTTGAACAAAAGGACGCTCCTAATGAGCGTCCTTTTTTTATATCGGATGACTCACGTGATAAAAGAGCCAACTTTATGCCAAAAGAACCAAAATGAAAGTGACAGACATCCAATATGCAGAGGCATTTCATGAAGCGATTTTCTCTCGTGGCGATTAGCTTGATTCTGGCGGGGGTTTCCGCCCTGGCTGCGCCCAATCCAGGTACTGCGAAGGTACCGGCATTTCCGGGCACTCTCGCGAATGCGCGCTACGTCTACATAGCTTCCTATGACGGAGATCAATTCAATCCCAACCTGCTTCCCGAAGACCGCAACGCGATCGGAGCCGTGCAGGATGCCATTCAGAAGTGGGGCAAACTGACGATCGTGTACCGACCCTCCGAGGCCGATGTCATCATCCTCGTGACGAGCCGGCCTTCCGAAGATCTGATGGCCGTATACGACGGGCACCAAGAACCAACCGGCAATTTTCTCTGGCGTGTCATGGGCCGCGACGGTCTCCAGTACGGTGAAACTCCGCTGGTCACCCAATTTGAAAAGGGATTCGAAAGCGTGCAGAAGCACAAGTGAGCCTGCAGGAGCGCCCTGCGGGAATCCCGCCATGCATGTTCAATTCTGCTGCATGTTATGGCCAGAAGTCTGGCCATCGTAAGAAGGCTAGCCGCCTCGGGCGTTATAACGAGGAAGCCAGCGCGGTTCCAATCTGCCGGTATCAAGATTGTTATCCTTGGCCGGAGCCAAACAAACCTGCGTCGTCCGCATTCTTTTGCTACCGAAGGTAAAACGAAGGGAATTGCAATGCTCTGGACAATTTCCGTGTTGCCGGCCACTCAGAGACTGAATGAAACAGTATCGATTTGACCGTTTTTGATTCCCGGCTTGTTTTGTCTGAGTGGTCCCACTTATTCGACACCACATCCTGTAGGATGTCTCGATGCGATCTCGGCGCTAGCGGAAGCGACGACATAGGCAGGGGAAAGCGAAGATGAAAACAACGAGCAGCGGTTACGCCGACGTGAACGGGATCAAGCTCTATCACGAGATCTACGGCCAGGGCGAACCGCTGGTGCTGATCCATGGCGGGTTGACGACGATCGGCGAGATGGACGGATGGGTGCAGCCGCTGGCGAAGACGCGGCAGGTGATCGCCGTGGAGATGCAGGGCCACGGCCGCACCGCGGATACGGACCGCCCGATGAGCTTCGCCACGATGGGCGATGACATCGTAGCGCTGCTGAATTACCTCAAGATTCCGAAAGCCGACCTGGCCGGCCATTCGTTCGGCGCCGCCAGTGCGGTCCGCGCGGCGATTCAGCATCCGTACAAGGTGCGGAGGCTGGTGTTGATATCTTCACCTCATGCCCGGTCCGCCTGGTATCCGGAGGTACAGGAGGGCATGAGCCAAGTCGGCGCCGCGCTGGCCGAGAACATGATGCAGACGCCGACGGGCAAGTTTTCCCGGCAATGGCCCGAGCCACAGCGCTTTCCGCAGTTCCTTGACAAGATGGGGAAGTTGATGAGCGAGGACTATGACTGGTCTGCAGACATCGCGAAGCTGCCGATGCCGGTGCTGCTGGTGTTCGCCGACAACGACTCGATCTCGCAGAAGCACATTGCCGAGTTCTTCGCGCTCTTGGGCGGTGGCGTGAAGGAGCCGGGCTGGGTGAACACGCAGATGTCGAAGTCGCGGCTGGCGGTCGTGCCTGGGTACAGCCACTACAATCTCATAAGCTCGCCGGAGGTGCCGCAGATTGTCGGCAAGTTCCTGGCCGATCCACTCACCAATGCGCCGACCGGCGCGGCGGCCGCCTCCCAGGCCGCCTCGGACCTCAGCAAGTCTTGATTGTTTATCGCATGTGCCAGAGCCAAATGCTGAACGCGTGATTAACGGGCAAACAGGAAATAACCGGATTACTTCCTGTTTGCCGACAATCCAGGACGTAGATAAGACTTAGTCAATGGTGGGTCTCGGGCTAGTTTCCTGTCAGCAGCACTTCAGTATATTCAGCCCAGCGGACTGTTTTGTTGCCGAAGCCACCGCCGGTTTGCTGGCCCGCACAAAGGCGCTCATAAATTTGCCATCGACCAGAGGAGCAATGGCGTCCACATCCATTCCCTGCCCGGTCAGAAAAGTCCGGGCATCTTCAATCTGGTAAATGCGCGTGGGTTCAATGCTGACGGATTCAAAGCCTGCCGCCGTTAACTTATTGAGGTAGTCCTCATCTTGCAGGGCCCCGGCAATACAGCCCACCCACAATAGCAGGCTCTTTTGAATTTCCGAGGGCACCTCTCCCTTCACTACTACATCCGAGACGGCAAGACGGCCACCCGGCTTGAGTACCCGAAAAGCCTCACGCAGCACACGGTCTTTATCAGCAGAGAGGTTGATCACGCAGTTGGAGATAATTACATCCACTGAGTTTGCCGGCAGCGGGATATTTTCAATTTCACCGCGAAGAAATTCAACGTTTGTAATGCCAGATTTTTTCTGGTTCTCCCGCGCCAGATCAAGCATGTCATCCGTCATATCCAGGCCATACGCCTTACCGTTCGGGCCTACACGACGCGCGGAGAGAAGTACGTCAATTCCTCCACCAGAGCCCAGATCAAGCACAGTTTCCCCCAGCTTGAGTTCAGCCAGCGCCGTAGGATTGCCGCATCCCAGAGAGGCTTTCACAGCTTCTTCCGGCAAAATGCTGGTCTGCGCAGCTTCATACAGATCTCTGGTGATCGGATCGATATCTGTACCGCACGCGGAGGCGCCACAGCAGGAGCTTCCCTCTCCAGTGGTTACGCGGCGCGCGGCTGCGCCATAACGCTCTTTTACTATTTCCTTAATGTCTTGTGCGCTCATTTTGTTCTCCTCAGATTCGACTGGATGGTTTTGGTGACTCTATTTGCAGCAGGTAATGCGCCGCGGCTCAACCGCTTTGTTGCGAGTACAGCACTCCGCATATAGGAAGCCAAGCAACTCGGTCAGGGCGGCGGTGTTTGCCGAATAGCGCAGGAAGGTGCCTTCCCTCCGCACTTCCACCAGCCCTTCATTCTTCAGTTTGTCAAGATGATGGGAGAGGGTGGAGTTCGCGATATCAAGTTCTTCGCCAATCTCATTCACCACCATCCCCTCAGGGTGCGCTGAGAGCAGCAACCGCACGATCCGTAACCGTGGTTCAGCGCCCATCGCGGAAAACATATCTGCATAACGTGAAACTTTCTGGTCGCTTTCAACGTTTACTTTTTCTTTCATATTTCTAGTAATATAGAAATATATGGCCTGGTGTCAAGTTGAAAATGTTGTTTCTGGCGGACATCACTGACTGTCCTGTCTTGCGTCAGTTGGCCGCTTTTATCTTCCAAAGGATCTGGCGCAGCATTCCCAGCCAGATTTCGGCATCTTCGGCAGAAAGATTCAGGCGGCGCACCATGCGCCGGATTTTTTCCTCTTTCGCTGCTACACTCCTCGGCCCCATATAACCGCTCTCATGAAGGGTTTCCAGCAGCATTGAGGTAAGGCGCTCAAGCTCACCCACATTCGCATCTTTCGGTTTCGCCATTTTGGGGACCGCGCCGGCTCGTCTGCGTTTTGCTGCCTCTGAATCGCGCCCCAGCTCATACAAACAGACTGCGACAGCTTGCCCCAGGTTCATGGAAGTGTGCTCTTCGCGCGTAGGAATGTGTAGCAGCCAATGGCAATGGCTGAGATCATCGTTCGCCAATCCTCGTTTTTCTGAACCGAATAAGAGTGCCACGCGACCGCCGCCGCGGAGCTGCTTGCGGATTGGCGGAGCGCCTTCTGCCAGCAGCTTCAATGGATGTTGCAATTTGCGGTGGCCTACTGCCGTTGTCCCCACTACCAATGAGCAGTCGGCAACTGCTTTCGCCACACTGCCATACTGCTCTGCTTTAGCCAGCAGCGGCGCCGCACCCACGGCAGATTTTGCCTCCCGAAACGACGCTTCATACGGATTCACCACGCGCAATCGTGAAAAACCAAGATTACTCATGGCCCGCGCTGCCGCACCAATATTAAGCGGATTGCGTGTGGAGACCAGCACGACATAGAGATGATCGAATTCAGGTGGGAAGGGCAAGATTGGCTATTTTAACCGTGGCGGTGCCGCAAAATTGCCGAAATGTCTATTGGCATTCACGGGAAGGGAGAGCGTTAGGTGTCCCGAGGCAATGGCCTGCGGTGTTGCCATCTCTGCCGAGCAAGCGTGCGACATACCGCAGTGATCTCCAATGCAGCCGGCTTCATGCTCCTTTAGTCTGGTATGTCTTACTGGAACGCTACGTCCCTGGAGGAAATCGGTCGTTCGTTCTCCGATTTTGTGAGATCGCGCAGCACTGGTAAAATCGTTCCAGTACTTCTTGCCATGTGTTTGGGGCTATAGCTCAGCTGGGAGAGCGCATCGTTCGCAACGATGAGGTCGTCGGTTCGATCCCGACTAGCTCCACCAATTTAACCCCTGATTCCACTGGTTCTTTCTTTTATCAGTCCTCTACCGGGGCTTAAAATCTAGCTCACAATGGGCAGATATTCCGTTCAGTCAATCTGTTAAATCACAGCGTTGATTCATTGCACGTTGATTCATTCCACCAGGGTTGAAACTGCTGAATCAGCAAGCGTTCCTTTTTGGGAAGACGCCTGTCCCATGCCCTAAAATGTCCGCGGTTTCTGCCGATAAGTAAGAAATGCCGCTAGCAAGCGAAAACATGCTCGCCAAGGACGCTGCTTCACCGTCAAAGGATTGTCCAACGTCCAATCCAATTCCAACCAATGCCCTTTTAACGGCCCTGCTGCAGGTGTCACCGCATGTCAGCGACCTGATATTTTCGCCGGGCCGGCCGCCCCAAGTAGAGCTCAGCGGAAAGCTCGTAGGCGTGAAAGTGGGAGATCTGGCGGTTTTGACGCAAGCGGACACTCACCGCCTTGCCGATGACATGATCGCCGGTAATCAAAAATCACTTGAATTGCTGCAGAGAGATGGCGCGTGTGACCTGTCATACAGCATTCCTGGCAAATCGCGCTTCCGGGTCAACATCTTTATGCAACGCGGTTCCCGCGCCATTGTGATGCGGGTAATTCCTGGTGACACGCCCAGTTTTGGAAAATTAAACCTTGTTCCCAGACTAAAAGAGATCGCGCAACTGAAGAACGGGATTGTCCTGGTGACCGGCCCTACTGGCTCAGGGAAATCGTCGACGCTCGCAGCTATCATCGACCTGATAAACGAGAGCCATTCATACCACATTGTTACGATTGAAGATCCGATTGAATTCATTCATCGGCACAAGAAAAGCACGGTCCATCAGCGTGAACTCCACAGCGACACGCCAACTTTCAGCCTGGCTCTGCGGGCGGCGCTCCGTCAAGCGCCCAAGGTAATACTTGTGGGTGAGATGCGTGATCGCGAAACTATTGAGATTGCGCTGGAAGCGGCGGAAACCGGCCATCTTGTCCTGTCAACTCTGCATACCATCGATGCCGCCAAAACCGTGGAGAGGATTATCGGCGCTTTTTCACTCGCCGAGCAGCAATTGATACGGACTCGTCTGGCCAATACCTTCCGCTGGATCGTATCCCAGCGTCTTGTGCCAAAAAAAGGTGAATCAGGCAGATTGGCCGTGATCGAAATTCTTCGATCCAACCAGCGCACCCGTGAATACCTGGAAAAGGGAGAACGGGAAGGGCGGTCCTTATTGGACGCCATCCGTGACGGTAGCCTGGATGGGATGCAATGTTTTGACGATGAACTGGAAAAGCTGGCAAGAAAGGGGGCCATCACCATCGATACTGCATTAGGCTATGCCACTAACAACGGTAACCTCCGCCTTGCATTATCTGATCTGATCGAGGAAGAAGCATCGGGCGCAGGGCTTGATGCTGGTTTACCGAAAGCTCAGGGCGAACCAGCCGCACCGCAAAACAGACCAACATTAGTCTGATCAGAGATAGCCGTCTCCATGTTGCACGCCTCTGCCAGCAATCGATCAATGTATGGAACCAGAATGAGAAACAGATTAGTGCGACACAAACTCAAACGAGAGGAGAGCATCCCAAGATTTGGATGCCCAAGAAGCGCCCCCAGGCCAACAGAGAGAACAATGACAGACTTGATGAGAGATAAACTTGCAGCGCCTAAGATAGTCGATCGGAGCACCTTCCAGGCCGAGCTGGATGCATTGCGGGTTCGTGAGAAGGCGCATACGCACAAAGGCGACGCGATTGCATCTGCCCGCCGGCGGCTTCCTATGGTGAAGGTGGACGGCGCCACACCGCTCATTGGCGAACGTGACGCGGTGACACTGTTGGACGCATTTGAGGGACGCCGACAGCTCATTGCCTACTACTTCATGTGGTACACCGGCAAGCCTGCGCCGGAGCAGTGCGAGGGGTGCACCTGGGTTACATCGCAGGTGCGCGAGCTGTACTACATTCATGCTTGTAACGTCACCTTCGCCGTGTTTTGCCAAGGCCAGTACGAAGAGAGCGCCCGGTATCGTAACTTTATGGGATGGGAAATTCCCTGGTACTCGGCCCAGGACTCGCTCGGCACGCTGCTGGGCACGCCGCTCAAACGGCCCGGCCGGATGCACCTGGTCTGCTATCTGCGCCAAGGCGCTGAGGTCTTCGAGACTTACTGGACCACCGTTCGCGGTGTCGAGGCGATGGATAACAACTATCGGTTGCTAGACTTGACCGTCTACGGGCGGCAGGAGACGTGGGAAGATTCGCCGTCCGGCTGGCCACAACGGGATATTATGGACACGCTGCGTGCCGATGGACGTCCCAGGGCACAGTGGCCCCGCCTGAAGGCCGGGTATTCGGATGATTTGGGGACCGGCACGCGCTAAACCTAAGTCCGTCCACAACAGCAACTAACCAACACTCACAAACAGATAATGCTACCCAATCCAACCGAGTCACACACTCATCTCATATTGCAATCCGAGCTTCGCAAAACATTTCATTCCGCGTTCGGTTACCCTCAATGCGCGTGTCTCTCTCATCCGTGCCAGCCAGCCTTCATCTAAGAAATGTTTCAACAGCGCCGAACCGACTGCGCCTGCCAGATGCGGCTGACGCTCGGTCCAATCGAGGCACCTTCGAGCAAAGGCCCTGCGGCTCGACCGCAACTCATTAACATCAATGCCGAACCCTGCGAACCACTCCCTCCCCTGCGTGGTCACCCGGTAATCGCGCGGATTTTCTGCTGCTATCAGGCGTTCCTCTTCCATATGCCGCGTCAGCATCACCGCAATGCGGCCAGCCATGTGGTCATAACAACTGCGTACCAGCATCATCATCTGCGCGTCCGCTCGCGGAAGGACATTCGGCTTCGGGGTGCGCACAATTGAGATCGCACCCAATGCCTCCAAAGCAAATGCCACCTTTGCATCGCGCAATCTGTAATAGCGGCACCGGCCTTCGCTCCGCCCCTGCACTAACCCGCCACTGCTGAGCTTGGCCAGGTGCGCGCTCGCGCTCTGTGCAGAAACTCCCGCCGCTCGCGCCAGTTCGCCCGCCGACAACGACCGATCTTCAAGCAGCGCCATTAAAATAGCGGCCCTTCCCGGATCTGCCAATAATGATCCCATCATTGCGATTGCGTGCTTACCATTCAGCATTCCGCACCTCCGTTTCGCGTGTCAGCCGCGATTCATACTTCATTTTACGTGCCGCCCACGGCGCATGTTTCATCGTGCAATGAAATGTTGATGAGGGAACCCGTCTTTGCCGCAGCCAGTATTATCAGTATCCCCGAACAAGGGAGGCCGGGCTATGTAATGGTGAGTTACCATGGAATGGTAATGATAAAGAGATTACTGATCGGCAGTTCGCTTTTATTCTTACTTGCAACGTCACAGTTGTGGGCACAGCCGCCACAAAATCAGCAATCTCAAAACACTGCACCCCATGCGGAGCAGCAACCAACGCCTGCTCCTTCTACAAATGAAGCGAAAGCATCCACTTCAACGGCAATTACTGCGCAGAGTATTACGCTGGGAAATCCGGTATCGTCCGTCCCTTTAGGCATGAAAGGAAAATTCCGCTACTTTGCTATTGAATCATTTCGGCCGGGAATTTATCCGGTGGCAGCATTTTATGACGGATTGACGATGGCGAACCCGCCCAAAGCTTATCCGCCGGAATGGCGCCAGGGTTTGCCGGGTTTTGCCCGCAATTATGGCGACTTTATGGCAAGCTGGGCATCCGTGCAAGGCGGCAAGTTTATTGCTGCATCTTTACTCCATGAAGACCCTCGATATTTTCCATCCCGCAGCAGCAATTTCTTTGCTCGAGTTTTCAATGCAGCCCGATATGCGGTGATCGACCGGGGCGACAATGGCCATCCCCGGATTGCGGTCGCGAACGTCGCTGGCGCGTTTTCCGGAGGCTTTGTGGGCAATGGCTACTTGCCGGATCCTTACGCAAATTTCTCGCACGGGTTGGGCCGCAGCGCGCTGGCATTGACTGGGTTTGTTACCAGCAATCTCTCGGATGAATTTCGTCCGGAAATTCGCAGAGTTGTAAAAAAACTGCATCTACCCTTGATAGGCAAATAGACGATAGGCAAATAGACTTCTCTCTCTCCCAACGTGCGGGAACTTCGGAATGTCTTATTTAAGGTGTTGTTAAGTTCTCCTCGCATTGCTTGCAGACTCTGGACTCCAATCCCATAAGCGAAGCTCATGGTCTTCACCTTCCACGGCCAGAGCAGCTTTATAGCCACTGCCGGGATGGAGAGCGTAAAAGCCCCAGCGAGAAAAATGTTCGTCCCCGTTCTTGACGTTGAGCAATGCTGGCTTTTCTCCGGGAGCAAAGGCTACTTCAAAACTGTCAAGCGGGATGGAAAGCCCCTGCCCACGCGCCTTGATGTATGCTTCTTTTCTTGTCCAGCAATTAAAGAATGCGCCAACACTTTCATTGGCTGAAAGTGTTTTCAGTTTCGCGCATTCTTCCGGCGAGAAGAAGCGCGTGGCGATTTCCCCACTGGCAAAGTCGGCACGAATCTGCTCTACGTCCACGCCAAGCTCCCGATTGCGCGATACCGCGAGCAGCCCGACTTCCCCGGAATGCGAGAGATTGAATCGAAGCCCGGATGAACCCTGCGCTGGAACAAGATCGGGCTTCCCCTGTGGCCCATACACAAAATTGATCTCGCGTGGATGCAGGCTCAAGTATGCTCCAAGAAGCCGGCGCAACACGCCACGCGCAACTGTAAAACGGTTCCGATCTCGAGCAAAGTAGAAACGGTCAGCGCGCTCAATCTCATCCTTCCTTAAGAGCTCGCGGTAGGCTTGGATGATGGTTTCCGGCTGGGTGAGCTTGATTCGCCAGACATGTACCTCCCGAGGTGCGATCTCCGCTACCTCAGCGGATGCAACCCACTCATCTGCATCATCGATGATGCGCTCTTTGATTTCCATTTTTTCCGAACTTCACCGCGCCGGTGCTAAATGTAAAAGACTCATAAAGTGGGACGATTATAGGCGATTCAGGAACCGTCCTTATTTTGTGTCCTTTTTCTTGGTCTATGCTAAGGCTTCGACTTCCTGTAAGCTACTCCGTTCATCCATGCCCGTTTCCGTTGCCAATTCCGGAGTGGTTTACCAGGCGCTGAAGAAATGCGGCATCAGACTGGTGTCGGCGCTCCCTGAGACCTGGCTGGTACATCTGATCCGCATGGCGGAAGACGATCCGCAGATGATCCTGGTACGGCTTGCCAAAGAAGAAGAAGGCGTTGGCATTTCCGCCGGAGCGCACTTTGCCGGGGTTAAATCCGCCATGCTGATGCAGAACCATGGCTTTCTCGCCAGCATCAACGGCATTGTTTCTTTTGCGCAGCTTTACCGCATTCCGTTGCTGATGGTCATCAGTTATCGCGGCCATTTCGGCGAGCGCGACCCCTGGCAAACTCAGGGTGGCGGCGTAACGGAACCGCTGCTGCGAGCGCTGGGAATTCCCTATTCATTTCTGGACGATCCGGCGAAAGTGGAAAAGCGCATTGCCGAAGCACAAACATGGGCGTATGCCAGTCTGCATCCGGCCGCGCTGCTACTCACAAGGGAGTTAATTTGGGAGGAGCCCGCATGATGCAGCGCCTTGAATGCCTGCGCGCTGTCTATGACCGGCTTGAAGGCTGTCTTGTGGTTTCCATTATGGGCGCGGTTGCGTGTGAATTGCAGTCGCTCGGCCATAAGCCGAACTTTTTTTACCTTCAGCATGCCATGGGGCTGGCTTCTTCCACCGGACTGGGCTTAGCGCTCTGCCTGCCGCAGCAAAAGGTGGTGGTCTTTGATGGGGATGGTTCCATCCTGATGAATCTTGGTGGATACACCACGCTTGCGCGCTACCAGCCAAAAAACCTGGTACACGTAGTTTTCGACAATGAAAGTCTTCTTTCGGTCGGCGGCTTCCCTACGGCAACATCCACGGGCAGCGATCTTGAAGGAGTGGCCCGCGCCTCCGGCATAGCGCATACAAAAACGGTCCATACGATGGAGGCATTCACGCATTCCTTTGATGATGCGCTCCGAACCGACGAACTTACGTCCATCGTCGCTAAAGTTGAAGCTGTAGGGCCTAAAGGATATGTGACCGAGTTGTCGCTGTTGGAGAATAGGTTTCAGTTCAAGAGATATATTGAGAAGCTCAAATAAGCATTCAGCAGTCAGCGCTCAGCGGTCAGCCAAAACGGCTTACCGCAAAGGACGCCAAGGGCGCAATGGGGAGAAAGAGGCTGTCGAATCGAACCATTTCTATTCTCCTTTGCGACCTTTGTGTCCGTTGCGGTGAATCCGCTTTGGCTGAGTGCTGACTGCGGATTGCTGAAAAGGGGACCCATGTCCAACATTCTCGCGGAACTCATTTCCCAGCTTAACAACGGCGCGTTGCGTGTTGTCGATCTCACGCAGCCTCTCAGCCCCCAGACACCGCTGCTGCCGCTGCCTTCACAGTGGCCCAATACACCGGCATTCAAGATATGGGAACTTTCACATTATGATGATCGAGGGCCCGCCTGGTATTGGAATGGCTTTGAAACTGGCGAGCATACCGGCACACACTTTGACGCCCCGATCCACTGGCTCAGCGGCAAAGACCTGCCGGAAAACAGCGTGGACAAAATCAATCCCAAAAAGTTTGTGGGCCCGGCCTGCGTGATTGACGTGACAGCCGATGTGAATAAGGACCCGGACTTTCTTCTGACAGTTGATCGCGTAAAGCAGTGGGAAAGCCAGCATGGACGCATCCCCTCAGGCGCATGGATGCTGCTGCGCACTGGCTGGTCCGGGCGCACCGATCCCAAAGAATATATCAATTTAAAAGACGATGGACCGCATACGCCCGGATTCGTGAAAGCGTGCTCTGATTTTCTGGCGCAGGAGCGTGACGTGCTGGGCGTGGGCGTGGAAACTGTGGGAACCGACGCTGGCCGAGCTGCAAGCTTTGATCCGCCTTTTCCCAACCACTACGTGATGCACGGCAGCGGCAAGTTCGGTCTGGCTGGACTGTGCAATCTTGACCAGTTGCCGCCGACAGGAGCAGTGGTCATAGCAGCGCCATTAAAGATTGTGAACGGTTCGGGAAGCCCGTTGCGCGTGATCGCGCTTACGCCTGTTTTCTGAATCCCGAGCGAGCGAGGGAACCCTATTCTCTCTAAATTATCCTGGGACTACGCCACCACTTGCGTTAATTCACTCCAACAAGCGTTTAGGCCCTCAATTACACTGCCTGGAAGTTTTTGCGGTTATAGGGTTCCCTCACCTGCAGAAACCGCAGGTTCGGGATTTTAGAAATTAAAGCGTCGCCCGCTTTACCACCGCCGCCAGCGCGCGATTACGTTCATACTCACTGTTAATCGCGTCAGCCGCTTTGATGTAGCTCTCGCGCAAGCCGCCTTCCAAAGTGTATGAACGCGCCACGGCCAGCAGCACCCGCGATTTTTCATAGTCGGACTTGATTCTTCCAGTGGCATCCAGTGTTTTTCCCACTGAGGCATTACTCAGTTTGTTGCTATCCATCAGCGCAAGCAGGCTCCGTGAACGCTCGTAATCTGATTTCATGGAATCGACAACTTTCAAGTAATTTGTCATCTGCGCTTCGTCGAATTTGCCCTGCTTTACAAGCCCCAGCAGCAGCCGGGATTTTTCATAGTCGGAACCCATTCCCGTGGCCGCGTCTATAATTTGGTTAATTTGGCCAGCAGCTAATGTGTATTTCTGCATTGGCGCCAGCAAGTCACGCGACTTTTCATAGTCGGAATGGATGGATGCCACGAGTTTCAAATAAAAATCGAGTTGAGACTGATCGAACGATTTCTGGTCGAGAAGCGAAAGCAGGATGCGCGATTTCTCGTAATCGCTTTTGATGCCGGCGGCCGAGTTCAGCGCCATACCCACATTTTCCTTGGATATATTGGGTCGCCGCAGCAACTCAATCAAGACGCGGGAGTGTTCGTAGTCGCTTTTGAGCTTGCCCGCAGCGGTCAGGAAGGCGGTGCGTGAAGCTTCGTCCGGCAGATCATATTGCTTGCCCACTGTCATAAGCACGCGGGCCATCTCATAGTCTGAATGGATCTGCTCTCCAGCCTGCTGGATGACCCGCTGCACTATCGGCGCATTCAGGTTGGGTTGCTCCAGCAATTTGCGGAAATAGATGCCGCGCACGTAGTCGGATTGAAGATTGCTGATTTCGTTCAGGACCGCCGTTGGGCCGCCCTTGGCCAGCAGCGCGGGAACACGAGTGTCAGCGGCAAATCCGGTGCTCCGCTCCAGGTCCAGCAGGAACTGCGAAAACCATTTTCTCGCTTCGCCTTCAAAATTCTGCTGTGCGCCATTGATCTTGTAAACATATTGCAGGCCGTTGCTTGAAGGAGTGACTTTCACCTGCTTCAGGGTGTCATCCTGCCGCAAATTCACTTCAAAAAAGCCGCCGGAAGAAATGCTCAGAATGTCCGTGGCTTCGGCATTAAATTTGATCTCCCCATTTGCGCGGAGATCGAGGCTGCAATTGTCGCCAGACCAGGTTACGTTCCAGTACTTGTCACCATTGTTTGACTCAATGTTCATGTGGTTGAGCCGGGCTCGCGTTCCGCATACGCTCACCTCTCCACCGGGTACTGAAGGCACCGCTGGAACCGCAGGCACTGCTGGAACTGCGGGCACGGCTGGGACTGCGGGAACTGCTGGTACAGCCGGTACGGCAGGAACAGCAGGTACAGCAGGTACAGCAGGCATGCTTCCCATTTGGAAGGCCTCCGGTGGCTCTGGGGCTTCCGGCGCTTCTGCCGGCTCAGGAGGTTCTGGGGCTTCAAGAGCTTCAGGTGCTTTAGGAGCCTCCGCTGTTTCCGGAACTTCGCCATTCTCAGAGGACGGGGCAGCAGGGGCAACCGATTGCGATCCACTGGTGGCGGCGGGCGTTGCCGAATTTTCAGGTGCGACGGGTGCAGTGGATGGGCTTGGCTTCTTCTTGCTTGTTGAAGCAGAAGGCGTGCTGCTGGCTTGTGGCGCAGGGCGCATTGCGGAAAGCGGCAGCACAATGCCCAGCGTCATCACGGCCAAAGTTAACGCGGCTTTGCGTGTAACCGACCCGCGCGACAATGCGGGATTCAGTACAGCGAGTACGCGGCCTTCCAGTTGGGACCGCCGCGCCATGGCGAGCGCAGCCGCCAGTTCGGGTCTACGTAGCTCGGAAACGATGTCCAGCAGTTCGTGCGCGTAGTCAGAAGCTTTGGTGCCTGCTGCCAGTACATGGTCGTCGCACGCGCGCTCACGTTCGGCTCGCATCGCGCGAACCATGAGCCAGACCAGCGGATGAAACCAGTACAAAGATGCCACGACATGCGCCAGCGATTGGGTCAATGCATCCAGACGGTGAATGTGCGCCAGTTCATGATTAAGGATGGCCGAGCGTCGCACCGGTGACCACTCCGGGTAATCCAGCGAGAGAATGACGCGCGGGAAAAATATGCCCGTTGTGATGGGGACTTCAATCTCATCGCTGACCAGCAAAGCCACATGCCGCCGTATTCCCAGATCAGCAGCCAGGGCGCGAACCTGTGCGTTCCACCCTGAGCAGGTGAGTACGCCTGCGCGGCGAATCAGTCTTGACAGCCGCATAGTGTTGAGCTTCCAGCGTGCCAGAAAGAAGAGTGCTCCGGCAATCCAGAGTCCCATCAACAGCTTAGGCAGGAGTTTTGCGTGGTTAGCAGTTAATGTATTTGCGGCAACCGGCTCCGTCTCTGTTGTATGCGATGGCGGCATAGCTATGGCGGACGAAGTGGCGTCGCGGGTGACAGCACTTTCAGCCGCGGGTGCAATGCGCTCAGGCCCATTTACGACAACAGATAGAGATTTTGATCGCGGTTCTGCCGCCGCATCAGCGTGTTGCCTCGCAATCACCGTTGAAGCTTGGGCATTTGAAACCGATTGTGACACGCGTGGCGCAATCATCGGACTCGAAGCCCGTTGTGTATCCGAGGAATAGCCGGCAGTAAACTCCGGAATGCCTTTCACGTGCCATGCCGGCAGTAACACTCCTGAGAAAGGAAGCAGAAGCAATGCAGCCAGCGCAAAGACACGGACCATGTGCTGGATGGCGGCAGAGCGGTTTTTCAATACCAGCGCAGCAGCCCAGGCAATAACCAGCAACAGGGTGGCTTTGACCAACGTGTCTAGAACGATTGCAAATGACAGAGCAGATGTATGCATGGCTTATCTCCCCTCCTGTTGCGCTTTCTTGATCAATTGTGAAAGGTATTGCTTGTCCTTTGTGGAGAGCGGGCTATCGGACATTTCCAGCAGCGCCGCAACCGCCTGTTCAGGAGATCCACCGAAAAATGTCTTTACCATGTGCTTCAGAGCGCTGGCTCTGACCTGGCCCGTATCGTCGGCAGGAAGATAAACATATTTCAGACCTTCCTGTTCGTGCCGCAGGTACCCTTTGTCTTCCAGCAGGCCCAGCATGCCGCGTACGGCGGAATAACTTGGCGGGTCCGTCAGTTCGGCAAGGACCTCAGTAACTGACGCCCGCCCGCGGCGGTAGATTACGTCCATAATCTGGCGTTCGCGCCGGCCTAATTGAAGGTGCTTTTCGTTGCTCATGGCTCTCCGGCAAATACTGGCATTTGATCGTTAGTGCTAATGCACTAGCACATGCTAATACATTAGCAGAAGATGTCAAGAGGCAACCGCAATATTTTTTTAGACGGATAAAGGGCGCTCTAGTCACGGGGCAAATTCGCCATCGTCCGTCCGCAGCTTTATTGGTAGAGAAACATGGCCAAGAGCCCCATATAGCTCTGTCTTTTGAGCCGGGCTGAGCTTAAATAGGCTGCGGAAAGCGGGGTCGTCACCATCAGGGCCAGGTTAAACCTTCCTTCGTAAGGGCAAGCGCCGGGGAAGCTCTTCATCTGCCTTTTATCCCCTCCTTATGGGAAAGTTCGCACCATAAATGGGGTCTGTACCGGACAAAAAACCGTAGTGCTTGCCACGCAATGGGGATCTTGTTGTGGCGCCAGCTTGCGCATTACTTCTGTATCCGTATTCGTGCTGATATCAGAAATCGTACCTGCGACATGAGTTCCTGTTGTATCGGTCACGCTGTCCTGCGCGTTGGCGACAAATACGCGCGAGCCGTCATTAGAAGCGTCAATCGATACCGCGCCAATTCCCACAGGAATTGTCTTTTTTTCCGCCAGCGCTACAGCATCAATCACGCTCACCAGATTGCCGGTGCAACTGGCAAGCTGGGCAAGAAGCGTGACATGGTTCACGCCCGCGGTACAATTTCCCAGCGCAGCATAGGCCCTGGTACCGTCCGGAAGCGCGGTGACCGAAGTAGGATTGCCGGAAACCGGAATATCTTTCAGCTTCGCCGGCAATACCTGGGGTACCGAGCCCAGGTCAATACCGTTGGCCTTGATTACTGTAATCGTGCCTTCGCCCGTGTTGCTCACGTAAACGCGCTTCAGGGTTGGCTCATAGAATGCAAAGTTGGGAGAAGGTGATGCCGTCAAGCCAACTTTAATGGCATTACCAGACGGGCAAGACGGCCCAACGTCACAGGGCAGAACGATATCGAGCGACGCATCAATCACGCTCACCGTTCCATCGCCCTGGTTAACCACAAACACAAACAAGCCATCCGTGCTCATCACAGCCCAAACGGGGCTGGCTCCCACCGGAATGGTTTTCACGACTGTGTTATCAATGGTGGAAATTTCCGTCACGTCGTTGCTGCCATTATTGACCACAAAAATCTTGTTGTTCGCTGAATTTCCGGCAATCGCCACTGGCTGCGTCCCAACCGGAATGGTGTTAAGCACAGCCAGAACAGAACTTGAGATCTGGCTGACATCATTGCTGCCCTCGTCGGCAATATAAATATCGCCAGCACTGTTGGTGGCGCCTGCCACCGGATTAATTGCAGTTGCCGGCAGAGTTACCGTGTTTACCGTGGTCGCCAGCGGCAGCAAAGCAACATACACTGAGACAGTCGGGGGGATCACAGGCGCAGGCGCTATAGCGTTAGGATCTCCGGCGTTGATCACAAAAGCACGATTCGTTGTCTTGCCTAGAAAAACCGGATTCACGCCTACAGGCACAACCCCGGCGCTCGTATCGCCGGAAACGTCGATATGCATGTCGCTGCCGTTCGTGTCCGCTACGTTTGTCGATACCGTAACTGCATGGGCCAGAGTTCCGGGATCACCCGTGGGTGGTGGAACAGGGATAATAAATTGCCGCAACGTATCATTGCAGCCGGCCGCCAGGAAAATCAGAATGCCTATGCAGCACAACAGCCACAATATTTTGAAACGTGACTTCATCAAATCTCCGCCGGTCTTACCGGTTTGAACGCAGAACATGCCATTTATTGCGAAGATTTAATTGTACAGCAAAGATATTGCCGCTTCCCTTTGCCTACGCGGCCCTTTTGACCCCTTTCTTTCTGCTCACCGCCGATTTCTGCTTCCCTCTGATCTCAACCTCAGATTCCCTCTGCGCTGCTTCCGCGCGTTGCGGACCTTTCTTCTTGCCTTCCATCTGGGCCAGGCTTTCCTTCAGCGCCGCCATCAGATCTTTCGGTGCGGCAGGTGGCTTGCCTTTATCGATGGCCACCACCTTCTTGCCTTCCATGTGCGCTTTGATTAGCGTTTTCAGGTTCTCTTCAAATGTATCGTAATATTTGCTGGGATCCCACTTGGCGGCCAGCGCTTCAATCAACTGGTGGGCCACCTTCACTTCGCCTTCTTTCAGGCTAGCGTCGGTAGTTCCAAAATCCGGCGCTTCCCGCACTTCGTCTTTGTAATACATGGTGTGCAGCATCAGCCCTTTTTCATAGGGACGCAGAAATGCCGTGTACTCGCGGTTGTGCATGGCCAGTTTGGCAATGCCAACGTAGCCGGTATCTTTCATCGCTTTTACCAGCAGCGCGTAAGGCTTCTTTGCTGCATCGTCCGGCGCAAGGTAATAAGACGACTCAAAGTACACTGGGTCAATCTCTTCCTGCTTTACAAATTCCAGTATCTCCATCGCTTTCGCCGTCTTGGGCTCAATCTTCTTGATCTCTTCCGGTTCCACCACAATGTATTCGCCTTTGCGGAACTCATAGCCTTTTACTAATTCATTGCGTTCCACCACGCGCTCATCCGTCGGACAGTAAAGCTGCTGCTTCACCCGCGTATTGTCATCGCGATGCAGCATGTGAAATGACACGCGTGTGCCCCGCGCACCGGAAAAGAGCCGTACCGGCATGGAGATGAGTCCAAAAGAGAGATAGCCCGTCCAGACAGATGCTGCCATTGTTCACCCCAGAGCTTAAGTTTGGTCTGCCCTGTCTTGCAGCAGCCCTTTCTTGTTACGATGCGAACAGCCGCTTTGATGCCGCCAATGCCCTGTTTGGGCCGCTATCCATTCAGCAGCACTGGCCACGGAGGAACGGAACTGCCAAATCCGCGCTCATTCAGGATCTCTGACCTCATGGCGCTCAGCTTTGCCGCCATCATTCTTGCGGTCTTTGAATTCCTGCACCACGCAGAATTTCCTGCCGATGGCCGCCGCTTCCTTACCGCGCTTGCCATCACTGCCGGATTCGCCGTGCTGGCATGGCTGGCAGGTGGCGTCAACATCAGCGGATCGCTTGCCGGGTCGGCTGTTGCCTTCATCATGGCCATTCGCGACCTGAGAATGTTTCTGGCGCTGCTCGTCGTCTTTGCCGTTACTCTGGTTGCCACCCGCGTCGGTTATGCGCGCAAACAACAGCTTCGCACCGCTGAACCTGCCGGAGGACGCACCGCCGCGCAAGCCATGGCAAATCTTGGCATCGCCGCTCTGGTGGTTGCCATTGCTCCCGCCGGATGGCCCGTGCTCGCTCTGGCTGCTCTGGCCGAAGCTGCAGCTGATACCTCTTCAAGTGAAATCGGCATGGCTTTTCCCGGCAAAACCCTGCTGATCACAAATTCCAAATCCGTTCCTGCCGGTACTGATGGCGGGCTCAGCCTGTTTGGGACCATTGCCGCATTAGCAGGCGCGGCGGCTATAGCTCTGGTCGCTGGTGTCACTGGTTTAGCCCCAGTTCGCCAACTTGCCATCATCACGCTTGCCGGCTTTTTGGGAACGCTGGTGGATAGCCTCTTGGGAGCAATTTTCGAACGGCGCGGCTGGCTCGACAACGATCTGGTTAACCTGCTCAGCACTGCCGCATCGGTTGGAATCGCGTGGGGCTTCCTTTAGAGCTGCGCCCTTTCCCTATTTTCCGATGTCCCGATTTCCCATTGCCCCGAGCACCGATTGTCTTGGGTTTTGGCTGAGAACCAAGAGCTAAAAGCCGCTTTTCTAAGGTAAATCCCTATCCACCCCCACCGGGGGTAGGCATTTTTGTTGCAAACAAAACCCTTGTGCCATTCGATCGAACGGTGACCGAACGGTCGAAGCTATTTTTTAGCATTGTTTTGGGGTTGAATTAACTAAAAGCCAATGCCTAAGAGCTAATGGCTAAATTCTCAAAGACCAGAATCGTTCACACCCTGAGGTGCTATGGGACTATAGCGTAAATCCAAGAGCGAATCAATTGCGAATAAGGACAATGTACTAGCCTTTAAATTCAAGCAATGTTTTGGGGTGGCCGCAGACTTGCCACTTCGCAAGAAGTTACGGAACCGTAGATACGACGCTTTGTGTACTATTTTGCGATATACCTGACCGGTGGCTAAGCGGCCTCTTATTTCTCTGCCTTTGTGTTCCTTTGTGCCCTTTGTGGTCAAAAAAGGCGAGTTTATTGGATTTGCTGCTGTTTGTATCCTTTTTCGATAGCCTCAAGCGGCTCTCACAAAGTCTTTAAATATTCCAGCAAATTCAAACGGTCTTCTTTATTCAGCACCTTTGTGCCGTACTCATGTCCGGCATTGCTATTGCCGGGCAAGGCTGTATTGAAAACAAATCCGTTATAGCCGGAGCTTTTCAGACCCACCTTCTCCGGATCAAACTCACGTGAGCCAACCATGAATTTGTCCGGACGGAATTCGGCGTCTGGAGGATCAGGCGGGTCTTTCGGTCCCTTTGGATTCTTTTTGGGAAGTAACAGGTCATAAAGCGTGGGCACGGAGCCATTGTGCAGATATGGCGCCGTGGCCCAGATTCCATTCAGCGAACGCGCCTTGTATGACAGCAGCGATGCGTAGGGATCAGCCGTGGTATCAGGATCGTAATTCCCACGCTTGATGGAAGGCTTAATGTCATTGCTCAGGAATGAGGTCAGCAGATCATCCGCCCAGTCCAGGCCGCGACGTATGAAATTCTTGTTCGGGCTGGGCGTTGCCACCACGCTGAGTGTTGCCTTGGTCAGCAGCGCGGCAACAGGTGCGCGCTGGTCAATCAGCACCGGTCCTGCTCCGGAAGTAGTGTACTGGTTCTGGAGAATTCCACTCAGGCCGTCATCTTTCACCGAGTTCACGGCCATCCTTGGATCTGTGCGAACATTTTTAAGTGAGGTCATCTGTGCCACCACACGCCGGTCGGGACTGGTGGAATCGATGGTGGTGTGGCATGTGGCGCATAACTGAGAGAACAAGACCTCGCCTTTGTAGACGCGGCTTTGATCGATCGGAGGAAGAATATCTCCCGGCCATTTGGGAGATTGCAGCGTGTTCAGATGGCTCTCCAGCCGCCGCAAATTGTGCACGTTAATGGAGGACTTGTAGTCAATGTGCGGCCCTTTGAAGCCCTGGCTGCTGATGACAGAAGACAGGGAAATTCCCGGCTGCTGTGACCAGTCCAGCGTGGCAAAAACGCCGATTGCTTCTCCGGCGTTGCGGCCAATGGGTCCTAAGCCGGCATTCTGCACAATGCCGTTCCACTGCACGTAATCATGCTGCGGAACGTCCCACAGGAAGGGATAGCTGACCGGAGCATCCGGGGTATTAAAGATCTTATTGCGCAACGCAAGCTGCGCCTTAATCGGTAATATTTGGGCAAGCCGGAAACCAGGTGATCGCGCTGCTCGCCGGTAAGAATGCTCGTCTTTTTGTCCTGCTTGAGCGCCTTCAATTCGTCTGGCGTGAGCTTACCCTCTTTCACCAGTTCTTCCATTTCATAATTGAGTTGGTCCTGCGTAATAATGTGCTCCAGCACCCGGTTGTAAATCCGTCCAAACGCGTCCAGACGGAAATAGCCGTAGCGCGTGGGGCTGCGGTTCACCACCACGTACATCGTCAGCCGCCGGGTGAAGTTTTCCATGTCGGCGTCGACCGTGGCGGCGGAGGAGTAATTGCCGCGAGCCAGCACCCGCTGTTCAAAAGCTGTTAGTGCAGTTTTGTTGTCCAGGGTCGTCCGCATGGCTTCAGCCAGCTTCTGGAGAAACGTATCCATGTCGCTGCCGGCGGGACCACCATCAATCCGCATGGCCACGCCTTTGTAGTTGACCTGCCCGGTGTGGCACGCGGCACAAGTAAAGCCCAGATAATCTTTGCCGATGTAGGTGTCTTTGACGATGCCTACCGGCAGCGCGTCAGGATTATGGCGTGTGCCCGTCTGCGGCAGATAACCGTAGGCATAGAGATTATCGTCGGAGTGGAAAGGCTTCCCTGTTGCGGGGTCTTGCAACTCCATAAAGAAATCATAAGGCAGCAAATCAGAGCCCTGGGTCGTCGTGTAAAACCACAGGCTGTCCGCCGGCGACCATCCCTGCCACAGATATCGCACTGACGAATACTGGTCGCCAAACTGATTAGGATGGTTGATGACAGCAGCGCCGCGCTGCAGGTTCCAGGTGTTGCCGCTGAAGCGCGAAAACCATGAGCCGGAACCGACATCCCAATAGTCATAAAGACGTGAGAGGGTCGAATTAAGGATGACTACGACGATCGCAAGAACAAACAGACGGATAACGGTCTTGTGCCATCTCCGTCTGCGCTTCCACCACGAATTTTTCGACGGTTGAATGTCTGCGGCTTGAATACTCTTTACAGGCTCTGTTGACATGGCTGCTCCTGCTTGATAGCGCCAAGGGGGAAGCCCATTATGTTCCGGTAGAAGATCAAATTCAAGCCGGAAAAACGCGCACAAGATAAAGATTTTCTTTTGTAACGAAAGACCAAGTCACGGACAGGAGGGACTGATGAATCGATAAATGGCGGATCAGCCCCCGAAAGATTTCTATTTACTTTGTGATTGACTCTAACTGCTCGCAGTCAACAATCACTCTCACCAGCCAGCAATGCGCAGTTGTAGCAGAATGCGGACCTTCATAGTGATGCCGGACAGCTAAAACTTTATATGTATTGGTTTTCATTTCTCGCGTAAAGACTACTTCCTCGCCTGGCCTGGGGATTGGGACTGTAAAAATGCCTTGCCCCTATATGGCTAAAAAACCTTATTCCTCCCCTTTGTGTTCCTCTGTGTCCTTTGTGGTAAAAATATTTTCGCCTTTCGTGGTTAAGAGGTTAAATCACCACCGTCTCCTGATATTCCCCGAACACTCTGCGCAACGCATCAGAAATTTCCCCGACGGTGCAATAGCTCTCCACTGCATGAACGATGTGCGACATCAGGTTCTGCTCGCCTCGCGCCGCATCTTCCACGCCGCGAATGGCTGACTCCCATTTAGATTTGTCCCGCCGCTGACGCAGGGCTCGCAGACGCTCCACCTGCCGGCCTTCCAGCGCCTCGTCGATGCGCAGCACAGGCACTGATTTTTCTCCTTCGGTCTGGAACCGGTTCACGCCGACCACTACGTTCTCCAGGCGGTCCACGCCCTGCTGGAAATCGTACGCGGCGTTCTGTATCTCCTGCTGGATGTAGCACTGTTCGATGGCGCGGAGCGTTCCGCCCAGCGCCTCAATCTTCTCAAGATAAAGCTGTGCGCGCTTTTCAATTTCATTCGTCAGTGACTCGATATAGTACGATCCCGCGAGCGGATCAACGGTATTGGCCGCTCCGGTTTCATAGCCCACAATTTGCTGCGTGCGCAGCGCGATCCGCGCAGCCTCTTCCGTGGGCAATCCCAGGGCCTCATCGAATCCATTGGTATGCAATGACTGCGTTCCACCCAGCACAGCCGCCAGCGCCTGCATGGCCGTGCGTACGATATTGTTTTCCGGCTGCTGCGCGGTAAGAGTTGACCCGGCGGTCTGCGTATGGAAGCGCAGCATCAGTGAGCGCGGATTTTTTGCGTGAAAGCGTTCCTGCATGATGCGCGCCCACATGCGCCGGGCGGCGCGGAACTTGGCTACCTCTTCCAGAAAATTATTGTGCGCATTGAAAAAGAATGAGAGGCGCGGCGCGAACTTGTCCACGTCAAGGCCCGCCCTTAGCGCCGCATCCACATACGCGATAGCGTTGGCCAGCGTAAACGCAACTTCCTGCACGGCGGTGCAGCCCGCCTCACGCATGTGATAGCCGGATATCGAAATCGGGTTCCACTCCGGCACATGTTCGTTGGCATAGGCAAACATGTCCGTGATGATGCGCAAGGCTTGTCGCGGCGGGTAGATATAGGTCCCGCGCGCAATGTATTCCTTCAGAATGTCATTCTGCACGGTGCCGCTCAGCTTCTTCACGTCAGCTCCGGAGCGCTTTGCCACCGCAATGTACAACGCCAGCAGAATGGCCGCGCTGGCGTTGATGGTCATTGACGTAGAGATCTTTTCCAGATTAATGCCGGCAAAAAGCCGCTCCATGTCTTCAATGGAGTCAATGGCCACGCCCACCTTTCCCACTTCACCGGCGGCCATGGCATGGTCAGAGTCCATGCCGATCTGCGTCGGCAGGTCAAAAGCCACGGAAAGCCCAGTGGTGCCATGCGCGAGAAGATATTTATAACGTTTGTTGGATTCCTCGGCATCGCCCATGCCGGCATACTGGCGCATGGTCCATAGGCGGCCGCGATACATGGTGGCCTGCACGCCCCGGGTAAACGGAAACTCTCCGGGATAGCCTGCATCCGCGTCGTATTCCCAGCCTTCCAGGTCGGCGGGAGTATAGAGAGCATGAGGGACTATGTCCTTAAGCTGCTCAGCTTCGCGTATGAGTTTTGACTGCTTGGGCATCTCATCTTAATGCTAACAAAACACTCGCGACGGTCATGGCCAGTCGTATGATAATGAGCGTGGATTTGAGCCATCACTCCCGCATTCTTGACCAGTTCACCCGCCAGGCAGCCCCATTTGCTGCCGCCGCAGCCATCCGCAATCAGGAAGCATTGGACCGCATTGTGCAATGGGCTGAAACCGGCCCTGAGGATACCGTCCTGGACGTGGCTTGCGGTCCCGGCCTGCTGGCCTGTGCCTTTGCGCACGTTGCCCGGCACGCCACTGGCTTGGATATGACTCCGGCCATGCTGGAACAAGCACATAAAACCCAGCAGGAGCAGGGCCTCAGCGACGTAAGCTGGCAGCCGGGCGATGTCTATTCGCTTCCCTTCCCGGACGCGCAATTTTCCATCGTCAGCTCTCGCTTCGCCTTTCATCATTTGCAAGATCCGTTTGCCGCTCTCAACGAGATGAAGCGTGTCTGCAAGCCGGACGGTCGAGTTGTGGTGGCGGATATGTCGCCTCTGCCCGAAAAAGCTGCTGCGCTCAATGCCGCAGAGAAGCTGCGCGATCCCTCCCACGTTCGGGCTCTGCCTGTTGACGAACTACGCGATCTGTTTCAACGCGCTTCCCTTGGCTCGCCGCAGATCAACCATTACCGCATGGAGGGCGAACTGGAAGACCTGCTGGCTCGGTCATTCCCAAATGAAGGTGATGCGGATCGTCTGCGCAAGATTTTTGCTGACTCGATACCTGCTGACGCCCTTGATCTCAACACAAGGCAGGAAAATGGAAAGATTTATTACAGCCTTCCCGTAGCTGTGCTGGTGGCAAAGAAAAGCGCATGAACATTTCTCCACGATGATTGAATCTGGAGAAACTTCGCGACCGTTGCGTAATGACCACCTTCCATCCCGACACACAGGCACAGGCCCCATCGGTCTTGCGGCGAATCATCCATGAGCTTGATGGCAGCATGGCCTTGGATAGCTCGGTGATTGCGCCGGGAATAATCCGTGCGGGCGATGCCGTGGAGATCGTTGATTGGTAATCTAGTCAAATTGCTTCAATTTTGGCCACAGATCCCGCAAATTCCACTTCAAGCCCCGGCAGAGAAGAATGTCAAAATATTCGTCGCGACGCGCGTACGGATGCCCAACGTGACCCACGGCTTCCACGCTTTGAAAAAACTCTCGATCATGCTGGCCGCTGCTGTGCAGAATGATCATGGTGCTTCCGTCATATTTGCCTGGACCCCATATCCAGTAGCTGTTGCTTTTGCTGATGGCCTGCGGCAGCCCATAACGCGGACCGTAAAAATCAACTGCGGCCGCATCGCCCCAACTATTCGAAAAAATTGCAGTCCTGGCGCGCTCTTCCGGAGAAAGGCCGTTATAAGCCTGCGCGACTTTCTCCACCATCTCCTGCCAGCCAAATTCATCGGCATACCACTGCGGCAGAGGCCCGTTCTGCTGGTGTTCGAACTCGGGCGGCGCCATGCCCAGCGCTTTTTGGTAGCGAATGTAATTCTCCGGTGAAAGGATCGGCAGCGACATCGGTAGCAACAAGGCGCTTAGCGCAATCACAAGTCCTATGTAAATGCCTCTGCTCCAACTCCCGATGCGGCGACCTTGCGTAATGCGTTCCAGTCCAATAGCGCCCGCGGCAAAGAGCATAGGATAGATTGGAACAACATAGTAGTTCTTGGCTTTGATTGCGATGAAAGAGCCCAGCACAACAATAAAAGTCCATCCCAGAAGCCGATAGCGGCCTGCATTGCGTCTGAAGAAAAGCCAGATCACCCCTCCGGCCCAGAGTGGAAAAAGAACCGGATTCATAATGACGGCCTGATCGGCAATAAACGCCAACGGCCCGCGCACTACATCACGATTGTTCATCCGTATGTTGTGGATCAGTTCGAGAAATGGAAAATGGTAATGCACCTGCCACAGCAAATTCGGAAGGGCAATGAGCCCGCAGGCCAGTACGCCCAGCCATAAATATCTGCTCTTCAAGAAGTGCCTTTGCGGCGTGAGTATTACTCCAGCCAGCAGGCCAAGCAGCAGAAAAGCGATGGAATATTTATTCTCAAACCCAAACCCGGCCAGGATGCCGAACCAGAGCCAATAGCGTGCGTCGCCAGTATTAATGGCCCGAACCACGCACCAGATACAGCCCAGCCAGATGATTTGTTCAAAGATGTTGTCCGTTAACCATGAAAAGCCAACCAGATAAATTGGGACCACCACCACGGCAAACGCAGCCATGGCCTGGGCAAAGCGGCTTCCGCCCATCTCTCGCGTAAGTTTTCCGGTCAGCCACACCACGGCCCCGCCTGTCAGGATTGGCAGCAGACGTACCCCGAATGCATTATTTCCAAATAGATGTGTACCAAGCCACGCGACCCATACCGTGAATGGCGGATGGTCTACGTATCCCCAGGCCATGTGGTGGGAGCAAGCCACGTAATACATTTCATCGCGGAAAATTCCATAACGCGTGATGGTTGACAAATGCAGTAACAATTCAACCGCAACAACATAAAGCACAAACGCGGGACCAGAAAAAAAACGGTTTTGCTGCGTTTCCCCGGAAGCGAATTTTTGTGCGGTTGTTGTCATTCGTGTTTCATGCGGCCTTGTAGTCAACCACAATTAGCGTAAGGTCATCGTGGTGTTCTTCGCTGGTTCCACACCACGCAGCTATTTCCCTGACCATGGCATCGCAGAACTCCTGCTCGGATCTCCCGGCATTTTGCGCCAGAAAATTCTTGAGCCGTTCCATGCCGAATTCCTCTCCTAATGGACTGGGCGCTTCTGTAATTCCGTCAGTGTATAGAAGAAAGCGGTCGCCGGGTTCCAGCGCGGCGGTTACGCATTTATAAACGCCTTCGGGAAAGAGTCCCAACATCAAGCCGTTTTCTTCCATGGACTCGACCTTTTTCTCCCTTCCGCGCCACGCCAGCAGCGGTGGATGTCCAGCGCCCGCATATGCCAGCGCGCCGCGCCGGGGATCAAGAAACAAATAGCCGGCAGTCACAAACTGCCCTTGAAGATTGCCGCAGAGCACGCCATTCAGTCCGGTGAGCACGCGCGCAGGCTCATCGGCCCAATCGCGCTGTGCGCGGGCGGCAACCTTTACCATGGAAGCGGACAACGCCGCTGGTACGCCGTGGCCGGAAACATCCGCGATCAACACGCCTAACCCTTCATCTTTCGACAGGAAATCATAAAAATCCCCAGCGACAGAGCTGGCCGGCACATATCTGCTGGCTGTGGCCAGGCCAGCGACTGAGAAATTTCTCTCCGGTAACAGCCCCGACTGAATACCGCGGGCAATCTCCATTTCATTATTCAGCGCCAGCAGACGCTCTTCATTGCGTTGCGTCCGGCTGGCCGCAACATAGCCCAGGCAGGCCAGGAAAAAAGCGAAGCCAATGAATTCCAGGTCTGAGTTACCCCGAATGGCTCGGATGTCCACGAGGTTGGTGTAAGCCACGAACAAGGAAAAAATAAGAATCCCGGCCCTCAAAATTCTTTGGTCGCGGCTGGCGGACCGGAAAGGTATAAACAGCATGGCCAACAAGAGCGGCATGGCAAGCAGGGCCATGAGGCTGATGAGCGTTTCGACGATTCTAAGATCGCCATGGAACAGAAGGCTTCCAATGCCGAAAACAGCAACCGCGCCAAACAGTCCGATCACCCAGTAGGAAACCCGTTTCCAGAGAGGTATTGCCGTTACCACAAAAAATGAAATCAGTGGCATGGCCACCAGCAGGGAGATCACGAGTTGGACCCGGTCCCATCTGTGATGCAGATAACCAGCCGAACCTTCAATGAATAAGCGGATACCGTACAGTGATGCCGCCAGCCCGAAATAAAGAAGCGAGTAGTCTCTGCGTTTCAGGCGGGCAAGAAACAGCAGGCCAGCCGCCACTCCGGCAGCGGCAATCAACACGCCGAAAAGCATCCGCACCAGATCCAGCGCGGAAAAGCCCGGAACAGGAGAGCTGTTCATGCGATTTCAGGATCACTCAGTATCGTCATGGATTCAAAATCACCTTGCCAAATTGCTCGCTTTTTTCCAGCCGCTCATGCGCCGCTACTGCTTCGCGCATCGGGAAACTCTTGTCCACCACCGGTTTGATCTTGCCGGAAAAAATATGCTTCATCACTTCATGAAAATCGCCCATAGTGCCCATAAAGGAACCCAGAAATGAAAGCTGGCGGGCAAATAGAAATCTGATATCGAAGCTGGCTTCCGGGCCAGTGGTGGCGCCGCACGTCACCAGCTTGCCGCCCGGCTTGAGCGACTTCATGCTCTCCTGCCATGTGGCTTTGCCTACGTGCTCAAAAACAATGTCGCACATCTCGCGATTGGTGATCTTCTTTACTTCATCGGCAATTTTTTGTTTGTAATGATTGATTACGTGGTCGGCGCCCAGGTCTTTGCATTGGTCGAGCTTGCTCTCATCGCCCGCCGTGGCAATGCAGGTTGCGCCAAACATCTTGCATATCTGGATGGCAATGCTTCCAATCCCAGATCCGCCCCCGAGCACCAGAACCGTATCCCCTGGCTTAATGCCGCATCGGCTTACCAGCATGTGCCAAGCTGTCAAGGAAACCAGTGGCAGAGAAGCTGCTTCGTCATAGGTAAGCTCTTCCGGAATTGGCAGTACATTCACGCGCGGCATGGCGATGTACTCACAGTTGCCGCCGTCATTCAAGTATCCCAGCACGCTAAACTGCGGGCAAAAATTTTGCTGGCCTTCCGTACATTTCGGGCAAACGCCGCAAAAAGTCATGGGGGCCAGCAGCACGCGCTGTCCGGCTTTTAAATCGGTAATGTACTCGCCTACTTCGGCGATATCGCCGGAAACATCACTGCCGTTGATGTGCGGCAGTTTCACGCCCGGCAATCCCTTGCGGATGAAAAGGTCCAGATGGTTCAACGCACACGCTTTCACCTTCACCAGCACTTGGTCTTTGCGTGGCGTGACGTCCGGGACGTCTTCATATTTCAGGACTTCTGGACCTCCAAATTCGTGGAAACGGATGGCTTTCATCAGGGACTCTCCTTGCGCAATGGGCAAACAACCGAATGTACCAAAAATCCACCATGGATAGACATTATTCACCCTGGGCGCGGAGACAAGGGAGAGATTAATAAGCGCAATGGCCCATGAGGTGTTTCGTCCCTTCGAGCGAAAAGACAGAGCATTTCTGCTGCTATAATTTGCCCCATGAAAACACCACTGATTCAGCGCGCACTCTGCCTTGTGATGATCTATGTGTTCCTGGTCCCGCAAACATGGGCCACCTGCGGAGGCGGGGGCGGTGGCGGCATGGGAGGGATGGGCGGAGGCATGGCCAGCCAGCAGACCTACCAGGTGCCGTGGAAGCTGATTAAGCCGGAAGACACGGTGAAAGAGGGCCTGGCGGTGTACTGGTTTCCGGCGAACCAGAATGAGCTTGAGAAATCCAGTCTGCGCGAGTCGCGCACGCTGCAACTATATTCCGGCCAGTGCGTGACCATGGGCATAGTGGATTTCCGCACCGCTCTGGGGCAGAAGTACGTCCCTGATGGAAAGCTGCCGGTGGCATTGCTAGTGCAGGCCGATGGCACGGTAGTAAACAAAGTCGCGGACAAGAATGGCAAGCTCAGCGTAGGTGACGTGGAAAAAGTGGTCGAGAGCGAAATGAAGAAGCGCGAGTCCGCGGTGAAAGAAAAGATGGAGAGCGCCAAATCAAAGGCCAAGGCAGGAGACAGCCAGTCCGCGATTGCCGAGCTAAAGCAGGTGGTGGAGCAGAAATGCATGTTTCCCGGCAAGGCCAAAGACGCGGTAAAAGAACTCAAGAAGCTTGGCGTAACCGACTTGAACGCCGACGCAATGCCTGATAGCCCGAATTTTGATCCGGTGATCAGCACGAAGATACAGAAAATAATGTCGGCGGGCCTGAAGGCAGAGAATGATGCGAAGTACACGGTGGCGCAGAGGTTTTATACGGCAGCGCACAACCTTGATCCCAATGATCCAACGCCGCTGCGCTACCTGGGTGAGTTGTACCGGCATCACACGGGCGAATGGGACAAAGCGCGCGTAACGTTTAACCAGATACTGGCAATGCCGGCTGATCCGCTCTCGCGCGCCGTGGCTCTGCATGGGCTGGGCAAAATGACGATCCATGAAGGGGACTTCAAGAAAGGCCTGGGCTTGATGGAAGCATCAACGCAGGAATTTCCGCTGGCGCTGGCCTATAGGAACCTGGCCGTCTACTGGAATTCAGAGGGCGACAAGGTGAAGGCTGACCAATACACGCGCAAGGCGCTGGCGCTTGATCCAAAGGAGCCTTTTAACCTGATCTTTGCCGCGGCCTTTATGGCTGGAAATGGGCATGGCGACGAAGCGCTGAAGATCGCCAAAGACAATGAAGCCATTCTTTGCGCTTCCTATAATCTGGCCGCGATTTACGCGCAGTTGGGCCAGAAAGACAAGGCCCTGTCTCTGCTGAAACGCCATTTCTTTGAATATGAGCGGTATCAGTCCGTACGCAGCAAAGAGATGATGGAAGCCCGCGTGGATGCGGTGTTTGCGTCACTGTACCAAGACCCGCAATTTGTGGCGCTGACCAGCGGCGCGGATGGCAGGCTGCCATTGCCGGCAATGGGCGGCGGCAAGCCGGCTGCAAACTGAAATCGGCGGGCGATTACTTGCAAGACATTGGGCGCAGGGTAAAAACTGCACCCTTCCTTTTTGTGTCCAAAATGGGGTGTGTGGCGGGAATTGGCCAAAAAATTGGCCTCCGCAGCAGATTTTTTGACGATTTTTATCCTTTTACGAGTACAAAACTGCCCTATTGAATGGCTCCAATTTGGGAAATTGGAAACTAACGTAATGTCGTTTTCGGCTTAGGGAATTTGTTAAAGTAGGCGTGTTTACAGTCGATAAAGCTATTATGAAACCCCTCACGATCCTCGTCGCTGAAGATGATTTGCTTTGCCGCATGGTGCTGGAGCGCTCAGTGGTGCAATGGGGTTACCAATTGGTCTCCGCGGTGGATGGCGGCGGCGCGCGCGAGTTGCTGGAAACGCGCAGCGTGGATATTTGCATTATGGATTGGGACATGCCCAGGATGACGGGCATTGATGTTTGCCGCTGGGCCCGCATGAACATGCGCACCATACCGTATGTGATCCTGATTACTTCAAGAGCAGAACCACAGGAAATCCAGGCCGCCTATGAGGCCGGCGCAGACGACTATCTGACGAAGCCGTGCGATCTGAGGTATCTCCGCCGGCGTGTGGCCAGGGTTGCGGAAAAGTTGCAAAGCCAGGATTTGTGGCTGGAAAACGCGCACAGGGAAAGCGCGGAACAGCATGGAATTACCGGGCTGAACCCGCTGGATATCTATCTTTCTGACCTCAGGCTGATGCGGCGGAAAACATAAGATTGGTCCTACGTCGATTGGCTGGCGTGTTCCTCAAGTAAGACAACTTGCTTGCCCATGCGTCGGCCGGCCAGGGTACAGGCCGCGATGGTTTCGTCATTAGTTTCGCGGGCGCGAACAAGAGTCAGGATATCCGTTTCGTGCGGCGGCAACGCAAAACGCATTCCCAGAATTTTTTTGGCCCGATAAGTCACTGAGGCAATCTCTGTCACGCTGAGGGATGAAGTGTTCGACGCCAGAATAGTGTCCGGCTTGCAGATTTTATCGAGCAGAGTAAAGATTTCGATCTTGGATTCCAGTTCGTCAGGGACTGATTCAATCACCAGATCGGCTTCACGTGCGGCCTCTGCCACAGTGGAAGCATACTCAAGCCGTTGGAAAGCGGCTTCGGCTTGCTCTACCGGCACCCTTCCCAGGGCGGAAAACCTGCTGAGTTGGGCTCGTATTTCTGATTCGGCGTTGCGCAAACTGGAGGGAAGAATGTCTTCCAGTATGGTGCGGTAACCACCCAGTGCAAAGGCAAGAGCTATAACGCGGCCAGGAACGCCGGCGCCAATGACCGCAATAGTCCGGATTTCGGCCACGGAGCTAGCCTTTATCCAAGCTCTCCAGGGTCTTCATAAAACTGGGATCTGATTTGCGCATGTAATCGGCCAGCCGCTTGCGTTCTTCAGGGGTCATGGTGGAAATTCCTACAACTATGCGACGCAGCGTGGCGGCAATGTCATCCACGTAATTCATCATTCGAATCAGTTCACCGGTTGCTGGCATGTGCTGAAATGGCTCCTTATTCCCAGGCTTCTATTTTCATCTGTTCCGGCTAATTTAGCAAAGTCTGCTTGCTGGCTGCCTCACCTTGAATTATGGCATCAAAGCAAGTAGGAGATTTGTGTCCTTAAAACCTTCCTGCGGCATTGATACCCATGCGAGCCAATCCAGCAGTTTTAACTCCGGAATCGAGCGGAATTTCAGAGTGCCTTGATCGTTTGGCCTCAGAGAAGCGCAATGCCAAGCCGCTCTCCACGTACCGTCTGCAATTCAATGCCGGATTTCGCTTTGAAAATGCGCGGCGGCTGGCTGGTTATCTCCACGCGCTGGGCATTTCGCACATTTATTCCTCGCCCATATTAAAAGCTCGCACCGGCAGCTTGCATGGCTATGACATTACTGACCATAACCAGTTGAACCCTGAGGTCGGCAGCTATGAAGAGCTGCAGGAGTTGGTCAGCGAGCTCAAAAATTATGGCATGGGTCAGGTCCTGGATATCGTGCCCAATCACATGGGAATCGGTCCTGGCACCAACCCCTGGTGGTGGGATGTATTGAGCAGTGGCCGCGCATCAGAGTTCGCGGAATTTTTTGACCTTGACTGGGACCCGGTTAAGCCGGAACTTCACAACAAACTGCTGTTGCCGATACTTGGCGACCAATATGGCGCGGAGCTGGAGTCGGGTCACATCAAGCTGGTCACGGACGAAAATGGCTTTCATATCGAGTATTTTGACAAACTCCTGCCGCTTGATCCCCAGACGATTCCCATGATTTTTGAGCCGCTGGCAAATGAGTTGCCGCAGGAGCTGCGCAGCCTTCTTGGGGGCCTGCGTAATTTGCCGCTGCATAGCGCCACAGATGGCGAACTGGTTCGCCAGCGCCGTCGCGCCATTCCTACTTTCGCGCATGCCTTAAAAGACCTGCTGGAAAAATCGGACGAAGTAAAATCTCTGGCGCAGAAAGCCGTCAGAATGATCAATGGAACTCCCGGCGATCCACGCAGCTTCGACGCGCTGCATCGGATCCTTGAAACTCAGGTCTACCGGCTGGCTAACTGGCGCGTTTCCGGAGAAGAGATTAACTACCGCCGTTTTTTTGACGTAAACGACCTCATCGGCCTGAGCATGGAAAACCCGCGCGTGTTTGCCGCTACGCATCAGCTTCTGCGCCACCTGCTGGCCGATGACATGGTCCAGGGCCTTCGCATTGACCACTGCGACGGCCTGCTAAATCCCCGGCAATATATGTTGCGGCTGCAAATGCTTTATGCCGCCAGCCAGTGCGGCGGCGCCACAGCGCGTCCGCCGCTGGCGGAAAACGGCATTGAGTTGGATATTCAGCAGACCTTTGGCCAGCATGACTGGCTGAATCAGCGAGCATTGCTTTACACGGTAGTGGAAAAAATCCTGGAGCCCGGAGAAGATCTTCCGCGCGAATGGCCGGTTGATGGCACCTCAGGATATGACTTCACGACTTTAGTAAACGGATTGTTCATTGATCGTCGAAACGAGCGCAGCTTTACCAATTTTTACCAGCGGTTCATTGGCGCTGCGCCGGACGTGGACAGCGTGATCTACAACAGCAAAAAGCTGATCATGCACGCCTCTCTGGCCAGCGAAGTCAACGTGCTGGCGCACATGCTTGACGCTATTTCTGCAACCGACCGCTATGCCCGCGACTTCACCCGCAAAGCGCTGCGCGACGTGATTCGCGAGACCATTGCCTGCTTCCCCGTGTATCGGACCTACATCGACGAACGCGGCGAGATGACCGAACGCGACCGCAGCCACATCAATGAAGCCATCGTGAAGGCGAAGCGCCGGAACCCCGACAAAGCTCCGGACAGCTTTGATTTTCTGCGTGACATACTGCTGCTTAAACATAAAGACACAGATGACCAGTCTGACCCGCGCCGTAGAAAGCTTTATTTCACGTTGAAGTTTCAGCAGCTCACGGGGCCAGTTATGGCCAAGGGGATGGAAGATACGGCCTGCTACGTCTATAACCGTTTCATCGCGGTGAATGAAGTAGGAGGATCCCCGCGCCAGTTCGGTATTACCGTTGATGAATTTCATTCCGGCAACCTCAAGCGCACGGAGAGCTGGCCTTATTCCATGCTGGCCACGTCCACGCATGACACCAAGCGCAGTGAGGATGTGCGCGCCAGGCTGGACGTGCTTTCAGAAATGCCCAAAACGTGGGCTGCGCAAGCGCTTAGCTGGCGTAGAACGAACCGCCGCCGCAAACGCATGCTCACCGATGGCCGCCCGGTCCCTGATCTCAACGAAGAGTACTTCCTCTATCAGACCCTGGTTGGCTCATGGCCGTTCCTATTGAATGGTGAATCTGACCGGGCAGAATACGTGGAGAGAATTCAGCAGTATATGGCCAAGGCCGTCCATGAGGCCAAGGTGAATCTGAGCTGGATCAGCGATGACCCAGCATATGTGGAAGCCTTGCGGCACTTTGTGCAAACCATTCTGCTGCCCGGAACGTCAGGCCGTCCAAATCAATTTCTGGAGCAGATGCAGAACTTCATGCCTGCCATCCACTTCTTTGGGGCCATCAATTCCCTTGCCCAGCGTGTGCTCATGCTTACATCCCCCGGCAACCCGGACATTTATCAAGGAACGGAACTGTGGGACTTTAGCCTGGTCGATCCAGACAATCGCCGTCCCGTAGATTACACTTCGCGCGAGCGCATGCTTACGCAACTCGACCACAGGGTGGAAGCTGGTGACCTTCCATCGTTGTGCGCCGAGCTTTTGAGCAACTATCAGGATGGCCGCATTAAAATGTGGACAACCATGCAAGCCTTGCGTTTACGTCGCGATCGTCGTGACCTGTTTCATGCCGGTCATTACCGGCCGTTGCACGCTTCAGGCGCAAAGCAACAGCATGTAGTGGCGTTCGCCCGGGAAGACCACAATCGGGTTGCAATCGTGGCCGTTCCTCGTCTTAGTTACACGCTGGCTGGCGGCGCACTGCGCCCCCCGCTCGGCACGCTTTGGGAAACAACGGAGCTTCCTGTGCCACCGCGCTGTGCGGAGTTTCTTGAAAATGTGTTTACCGGCGAGAAGCTCAAGGTCACAGGACAACGCACGCTTTTATGCAGCGAAATCTTCGCGCACTTCCCCGTGGCCTTGCTGGTCAGCGCGTAAGACTTTGGGCCTGCGATCGGTGACAGTAGTGAGCGCGGCGAGTTTTTCTGCCAGCCTGTCATTCAGGGCATTCGAGGCAAAACGCCAGCCCCAATTCCCATCGCTCAATGAAGGTGTATTCATCCGGGCATCGCTGCCCAGTCCAAGTATGTCCTGCAATGGGACAATCGCAAGCCGCGCCACAGACCCTAGTGCACCGCGGATGAACGCCCAATGCATTCCATCTTTCGGCTCGCCAAAGTAGGTCGCGGCAAAACGCTTTTCTTCTCTGCCTGCGGAGGACTCCCACCAGCCCGGTGTTGTGTCATTGTCATGCGTGCCGGTATAGACCACGCAATTAGGCTCAAAATTCTGCGGCAGATAGATATGAGCGCCGGGATCGCCAAACCCGAATTGCAGCACTTTCATTCCCGGCACGCCCAGCCGCTCCCGCAACGCGTGGACCTCTTCTGTGATCAGGCCTAAATCTTCCGCGATGAACGGGAGATCACCCAGGCTCGCTCTCAGCGCATGGAACAAATCATCCGCCGGTCCCTGCACCCATTTACCGTGAACAGCGGTAGGTTCATCGGCGGGAATTTCCCAGTAACTTTCAAACCCTCGGAAATGGTCAAGCCGGACAATATCGCAGGTTTCCAGCGCGCATTTCATGCGCTGGATCCACCAGTCGTAACCTCGCGCTTTGCAAACGTCCCAGCGATAAAGAGGATTACCCCAGCGCTGTCCTGTCACGCTGAAAGCGTCCGGCGGAACGCCTGCCACAACGGCAGGTTGGAGGTTCTCGTCAAGAAAAAAGAGGTCGGGATTGCGCCAGACATCGGCAGAGTCATAGTTCACGAAAATGGCGACATCGCCCACAATCCTGATGCCCTGCTGCGCGCAGTAATGCCGCAGTGATCGCCACTGTTCAAAGAAAGCGAACTGGATTGTCCGCTCAACTTCCAGCTCCCGCTGGTACTCCAGTCCAAACTTGTGCAAGCCTTCCGCTTCCCGCCGGGCCAGCTCTTTCGGCCAGGAACTCCATGTTGCTCCGGCATGGACCTGGCGCATTACATCGAAAAGAACAAAGTCTTCCAGCCACCAGGCATGGTCGCGCTTGAATTCGGCAAAACGTTCGAGGTCGCCGTTGCCGCGATCAAGAAAATTTTGCGCAGCGCGTTGCAGCAAAGGCAGCTTGCGCGCTTTTACTTCCTCGAAATCTATGCGGGAACGCGGTCCCGAAAGCTTCTTAAGCTGTTCTCTTTCCAGCCAGCCTCGGTCAGCCAGTCTTTCCAGGCTCACCAGCAACGGGTTTCCCGCAAAAGCGGAGATGGCCGAATACGGAGAGTTGCCCAGCCCGGGCGGTGATAACGGAAGGATCTGCCACAGTCCCATGCCGGAACGCGCAAGAAACCCGGCGAATGCATAGGCTTCAGGACCAAGGTCTCCTATGCCGCCCAGCGAAGGCAGCGATGTGGGGTGGAGCAGTATTCCGGCTGATCGCTGGGACAGCATAGCTTCTTTATGATGCAGACTTAGCTGCGGGATTTGTTAAGGTTGTCCATTTCTGACTTATAGATCTTCACTTTGCCTTCTTTTTCGAGACGCGTGCTCAGATCGCTCATAAACAGATTGAGGATTTGCTGCCGTTTTTCCCCGGCCAGCCGTTCGCGCAACTGGTCTTTTTGCTTGGCAAATTCAGGATCAGATGTGGAGGGCTCCTGCCGGTCCACAATTTGTACCACTGCCTCGCTGGTTCCCAGATTCAATGGCCCGCTGATTTCACCCGTCTTCATGGTAAAAGCCGCGCTTGCCGGGCCAGACATGCTGCCTATATCGGGAACGGACTGCGTCTTGGAAACCAGATCACTGGTCTTCAGAGTGGCCCCGGCCTCTTTCGCCGCTTTTCCCAGATCATGCTCCACGTGGGCGCGGTCGGCCATTTCCTGCGCTTTGCGGCGAAGCAGTTCAGCGCCCCGCTGGTTCTTGAATTCCGTGGCTACCCGGTCCTTGATCTCTTCAAAAGTAGGGGTCCGGGCCGGTTCGATCTTGGTGACCTCAAAAACCACAGTGCTATCTGGCGTGCGGGCGGCTTGCGGACCGGCTTTTTCGGTGGCGGCGAACACGGCATCCATTACTGCCGGTTGAGCGCCAATGCCCGGCAGCGCGTCATTGTGGGTGACCGGGTTGCTCTGCACAACTTGCGCGTTATATTTACTGGCGGCCTTCTCCAGGCCTTGCTTCTGTGCCAGTTGCTCGGCTTCCGTGGACACCTTCTCCATTTCAGCCTTGCCCTTTTCCTGCTTCAAGCCTGCTTCGATTTCATTCTTTACTTCCGCCAACGGCTTCAGATGGGCATCTTCTTTATCTTCAGTCTGAATAATATGGAAACCGAATGAGGTCTGCACCGGATCGCTGATCTGGCCCTTCTTCTGGTCAAACGCAACCTTTTCAAACTCTGGCACGGTCTGGCCTTTTCCAATCCAACCTAGTTCTCCACCTTTCTTCGCATGGGTTGTTGGGTCTTCATTGCCGGGGTCATTGCTGTATTTGTTGGCCAATTGCGCGAAGTCGCCGCCTGCCTTGAGCTGTTTAAAAATATCCTGCGCTTTGGCGCGCGCGGCATCCACGCCTTTCTGGTCCACCTTGCCGTCCGCTTCGGGCTTCGGCGTTTCGATGAGAATGTGCCGTACTTTTACGCGCTCCGGCACACGGTAGGCGCTCTGGTTTGCGCTATAGGCTCGTTGAACGTCGGCGGGATCCACCGTCACTTTGTCTGCAATGCTCTTTTCATTGAGGACAAAATACTTGATCTGACGTTTCTCCGGAATTGAGTTAGTGTAGCGGGCTTTATTGGCGTCATAGAACGCCTTGAGTTCCGTATCTGTGGGCTTGATGCTTTTGGAAACATCTTCCATCTTCAGAATGGCGTACTCGAACTTTACCTTTGTGTTCTGGTCCTTGAATGCCTGGGCCACCTCAGCATCGGTCACCGTAGCATTGGCGCTGATAACGGTCAGCAGTTTCCGTTGCAGAAGATCAAGCTTCACGTCATGCTCAAAGCCTTCCACCGTCCCACCACCCTGGCTGAGCAGTTCCTTGTACTTGTCCGCGCCAATCCATTTTCCGCCGGGGAAAAAATATTGCTTATAAGGCCCGTACTGCAATTCATCGCGGACTTCCTGGTCAGACACCTTCAGGCCCATGCGTTCGGCCTCATAGGTGATCTCGGCTTCCTGAAGCAGTTGTTTGACGGCCTGTTGCCGCAGGATGGGCATATAAAAATCGGGGATCTGTTGGCCGCGCGCTTGCGCCTGCACTCTTCGTGCAACCTCATCGCGATGAATCTCTCTGTCTCCGACTTTCGCGACCACGCCGGAATCTGCGGCGGCAGTATCACCCATAAAACCGGGGATCAGGTACGTAACCATGCTGGCGGCAAGGACCACGAGGAACCCGGCAAGGATGTATTTTGCGGCCTTATTGCCGCTTTGAAGAAACTTAATCATGGATGGAAAGCTCCAGAAAAATATGGGGTTACCTTTCTATTATAAATGCGTTCTGCCTTTAACAAAACTTTACCTTACAGCCGATGCTCAGCAGCTTCGGCGAGTGCATCCAATGAGGCGACATACCCACATACAAGCTGTCACAAGAGGCTAGAAAATTAAGCTGGCCACTCGCGGACGATGGCGCAACAATGTGGCAATTTCAGTGTTACCTCCGGTCAGCTCCTATCGGAAGAACCTGAAATGCCAATTAATCCGCTGCGGAACTGGTGTGGGCACGTCTCTTCGGTGTCATAATCCTTCGATAAACGCGAGGTAAATTCATGCCGGGTAAACATTATCTTCTGACGACTATTGCGGTGGCCGCTCTTCTTCTGGCTGTCACAGGCTGTGGAGGCGGAAACTCTATCAGCTTTCCAGCCCCTCAAGGTGGTTTTGCAAATACCGCCCTGAGAGGCCCATTTGCATTTTCTTATACCGGCTCAGATGGCGGAGGATTTTTGGCTGTAGCCGGCAGTTTCCAAGCCGATGGCGCTGGCAATATTACATCCGGCACTCAAGATACCAACAGCGCCATAGGCGTCACAACGAACGTGGCGGTCACCGGCACATACAGTGTTCGGGCGGATGGCCGCGGCTCCATCACGCTGAACTCAACGGCGGGAAATTCCTCCCTGGACTTTGTCATTGTCGCCGGCGGACATGCCTTGGTCACACGTTTTGACGCCAGCGCCACAGGCAGCGGCACCATCGATCAGCAAACCACTTCTGCCTTTTCCAATGCGGCCCTGGCCGGATCTTTCGCCTTCGACTTGTCGGGAATCGATGGCGTTGGCAATCCGCTGGCCGTCGCCGGTAATTTCACTTCAGATGCCACGGGGACCTTGACCACTGGAATCGACGATTCCAATCTTAACGGCGGGGTCATCACGAATGATCCAATGACCGGATCTATTCCAGTTGCAGCCAGCGGTCGCGGCACTGCCACGCTGAATACAACCAGAGGTTCTTTGGCGTTTGCTTATTACGTTGTGGATGCTAATCATCTCAAGCTCGTCGAAACCAACTCAGCCCCGGTCCTTGGAGGCGAAGCGTTCCGCCAGACAGGAACATTCAGCAACGCCAGTCTTTCCGGGCCTTTTGCTTTCACCATCGCGGGCGCCGATGTGCTCTCCGCCAGCCCATTTGCCGCGGGCGGTATTCTGACCTCGGATGGAGCCGGCAATATCAGCAGTGGCCTTGAAGACTTTAATGACGCAGGATCTGTCTCAACAAATATCGGCTTGACGGGCACCTACAGTGTGGCGGCCAACGGTCGTGGAACGTTGACAATGACAACCGGTTTGGGGACCTTCACTTTCGTTCTGTATCCTTCATCGGGTGGCGTGCTGGTGCTTGAAACCGATGTCCAGTTCCTGACGAGTGGAACTGCACTTCAGCAACAAAGCGCTGCTTTCACAAACGCGACCCTTACCGGAACCTATGGAATGAACTTTTCCGGTGTCACTTCCAACGGGGAATTTGATTCCATTGCGGAATTCACGTCCGATGGAGTCAGCAAGCTTTCCGGCATCATTGACCAGAACAATGCGGGCGCAATTAGCTTTGGACAGGGTTTCTCTGGAGCATTCTCCACCGCCTCCAATGGCCGCACCACCATGTCAGCCCAAACAGGGATGGGAACACAAAACTTGGTTGTTTACATGGTGGATGGTACCCGGGCGCTTTTTGTGGAAATCGATCCGTCTGCAATTGCGGCAGGCGACATCCGTCATCAATAGAAAATTAGTTAGCTCAAAACTGAAGGGCGGCAGAGATGCCGCCCTGATTTTTGCGATTTTGCACACCTGCTAAAAGGCGGAAGGCGCTTGCGCACCTTCCGCCCCTGCTCTCAAAAAGAGCTAACGTCGATTCTTAGTAAACCCACTGGCGGCCGTTCCAGTAAAGCCAACGCCGTCCGTCCCAGCGCCGCTGGTAGTAATTATTGTTGTAGTAGCCGCGGTCATATCGGCGGTCATCGTCCCGATCGCGAAATCTGCGGTCATCCCTGTCGTTATCGCGGTAGCGATAGTCCCGGCGATCTCGGTCATGGTCTCTGTCACGGTCCCGGTCGTGATCGCGGTCGCGATAGGCCACATCCTGCTGCACAACCTGCGCTGACGCCAAAGCCGAACCACCGGTAATGAGTGCCGCCCCAATCAACATCATTCGTAAACGATTCATAATTTCCTCCCATTTTTCAGCCAGGCCCGACTTCCTTGGTCCACGTTGGTTCAGGTCTTAGCTTTTCTTCTGTGAGCTAAAACCCGCAAACAGGGCATTGGTTCTCAAAGGCAGGTAACGAAATGTATGGTTTTGTAAGGCTGAGATTTTGTCTGAAGGAAAGATTTGTCTGAAGGAAAGAAGAGTTCATGATTTCTTCTTCCGTGGCCCTGGTTCCATGGGTTAAGCATCAAGATGATCCAGAGGTCCATTTGGCACAAATTGCCCAGCGGGGTATTTTGGCTGCGCTTACAGCACCGGGCCGATTCCCTTTCCCATCCCTGGCGCGCTGCGGAGAGCATGTTCCACGTAGCTTTTCGCTGCCTTTGCAGCCTCGACAAGATCTTTACCCAAGGCCAGATTGCAGGCGAGAGCGGTTGAAAAAGCGCAGCCCGTTCCGTGAGTCGAACTTCCCGGGACCTTGTGGCCTTTCAGAATCGTAACGCGCCGGTCTTCCCTGCTGATCAGATCATCCGGAGAATCAAAATGTCCTCCCGTAATGATCAAGTTGCGCGCGCCCATTTCATGCAGCCGCACGGCGGCGGTTTGCATTTCGTCCGGTGCGGTGACGCTTAGGCCGGTCAGCGCGGCAGCTTCATCAATGTTAGGAGTGATCACACAGGCGCGCCCAAGAAGTTTTTCTTTCATTACCTGCAAACCTTCTCTGGAAATAAGCTCAGCGCCGGAACTCGAGCGAAGAATAGGATCGAGCACAACGTGCTTCAGCGGATAGCGTTTTAGAAATGCCGCTACACACCTGGCCGCTTCTGCCGACCCCACCATTCCTATCTTGACCGCCGCAATGTCGAGATCATCCATCAACTGTTCAAGGGTTTCGGTGATGATCCTGCCTTCGATGGGATCAACACGCTTTACTCCCTGCGTCGATTGGACCGTGAGCGCAGTAATGCACGTAACGCCGTAGCAGCCGTGAGCGGCGATTGTTTTGATATCGGCCGTGATTCCGGCGCCAGAAGATGGATCGTGTCCGGCAATGGACAGGACTATGGGACGTTGGCCTTTTTTGTGCGGCATGACGAAGTGACCGACCAGGGCTCCGGCCGTATTCTAAGCTGCTCTATGGCAAACACAAAGCATGCGGATCGCGAGGCAATGTTTTGGGTATTTGACACAGGAGCGTATTCCGGCGTTTCGCGACTAACCGTTCAGTCGGAGTGTTAGCATATTTCCACGATGCCAACCCGAACCATGCCTTTTGCTGCAAGCGTGTTTTTGGCTGCTGTGCTCGCCATGCAGAGTGGATCTGCAGCGCAGGATTGGGAAAAACGCGCCGAAAAACAGGCAGAGAAGATCATCAAGCTGAACGGAACAGGGACGGATCTCGCATTGCAGAAGCAAATCCTGGGAATGAGCAAAGAAGACCAGGAAGTCCGTATGAAAGAGATTGCCACCAGCGACCCGGAGCGCCCGGAGATTCTCAAACAAATGGAACAAACGGATTCCAGGCTGACAAGTGAGTTGAAGCAAATCGTGGCTGCGCATGGCTGGCCTACCATCGCTTTGGTGGGAGCAAAGGCATCGCAGGCAGCCGCAGTCATCCTGATTCACTCCCCAGATCATGACTGGCAGGAACAGCTTATTCCGCAGTTACAAAAGCTTGTTGGTCGCGAACAAATCCTTGGATCAGACATTGCCACCTTGATCGATAGGGTGCTGGTCTCCCAAGGCAAGTTGCAGCGCTTTGGTACACAATTCAAAATCACAGACGGCAAAATGGTAATGGAGCCGGTGGAAGACCCGAAACACCTGGAAAAGCGCAGGGCTCATTACATGTTGCCGCCAATGGCGATTTATCGAACTATGCTTCGCGACCTGTATAAGATGCCTGTGCAGTAACGCCATAAATTACTATGATCATTTTTGGTATCCATGCCGTGGAAGAAGCGCTATCGGCGCGCCAGCGCGGTTTTGAGTATGTGGCTGTGGCGCAGGGGCGCGGCGATGCGCGCATACAGAAGATAGAGCAGCTCTGCCGTGCCGCCGGCGTTCCTGTGCGCACCATGCCTCGCGATCAGTTGACCCGTCTTGCACGGGCCGCCAACCACCAGGGCGTGGTCGCGGTTACAGCGGAGAAACAATACAACGATGTGGATGACATTCTGGCCGCCAAGCGCGGAGCGCATACATTTGTTCTGCTGCTGGATGGCATTGAAGACCCGCACAATCTTGGCGCAATCATCCGCACGGCGGACGGCGCAGGCGCGGACGGCATCATTATCCCTGAGCGTCGCGCCACAGGCGTTACCGGAACCGTGGTCAAGGCATCGGCTGGAGCTTCAGAATATCTCCCCATCGCGCGCGTCACCAATGCCGGCCGCGCGTTGGAAGAATTAAAATCCCGCAATATCTGGACTGTTGGCCTGGATGAGCGTGGCGACAAACTTTACGACCAGCTCGACTACAAAATGGATTGCGCTCTGATTCTGGGTGCGGAAGGCCACGGTCTGCATGAACAGATGCGCAAGAAATGCGACTTCCTGGTGAAGATTCCTATGGCCGGCAAAGTACCGTCACTGAATGTTTCTGTTGCCGCGGCCATAGTGATGTATGAGGTAGCCCGGCAAAGGCAGGCGTAAATCTCACCCACGCACAGGCGTTATGAAATTCCTACTTAGTTACCGGCCTTTTCTTTGCCTTAATCACAATTGCAAGATCGCCATTGCGGATATTCGTGAACCGGAGCTTGATACTCCCTTCTTCGTCCATCGTGATTACGGCAGGAGTATTTACTGAAGTCAGCATCCAGCCTGCGGGAAGCGTCACGTAATTAAGCGGCCGGCCAAGAGTCCGCGTCCATGTCAGCTCGCCATCTTTCACCACGTAACCCACTGGATCGGTATAAGTTTCCTGCACGCGGACACGCGTCGATTGGCCCTCCCCCACCGCATGTTCCAGGTCGCCTTGGACTACCACCGACTCAGGGTCGACTGGTTCCGGATAGTATCCCAAAGCATTTACCGATTTGCCGGTTACGGTCGAGGTCTTCAGCGGCTTGCCTGTATCAAGATCAATCATCTTCGCGTCCGGGGAGACGGCGCTGCCCTTCCTGACAAAGCTGTGCACAGACTTTTGTCCCACGCGCGTGACAGTGAAATCATGCGAGATGCGGAACTGATGTGTAGATGGCTCAAGCAGCCAATAACTGATCTCGCGGTCCTGCTCCGCACGATGAAATGATTCCTGCTGCGCTAAAACCGCAGCCGCGCCCAGGACCAGCCATAGTATTGCGAGTTTCTTCATGGCAGCCTCCGCGCCACAATCTTTACCGGAAGCTGATCGTCGCGGTCATTCACAAAGCTGACGCGCACGCGCCCGTCTTCGTCGGTTGAAACAATTCCTGGTGATGCGCATTCCACCAGCTCCCAGCCCTTGGGCAACAGGACCACGTTTCGCTTAATACCTAAAGGCCGCACAAAGACCAATTGTCCTTCGGTCAGAGCATAAGAAGGTGCGTCTGCGTAAGTCTTGAAAATCCGGATACGCGTCTCGCCGCCTTTAGGCACTGGGCCAGGTAAATAAACCTTGATGAATTCCGCCTTGTCCGGAGTTTCCGGCGGGACCAGGCCGGTGACCCTTGCGTCTTTGCCATTAACCACTTCAAACTTCAACTCCTTGCCAGTGCTGCGTTCAATCACGCGCTCGTTGGTCGCCACTGACCCGGGCCGGATTGGATTAAAGAAAAACTGCGCGCCTTCGTGCGTAGCGGTCACATCATAGGTGATCGCGAACTGATGCGTTTCCGGCGGCAGAAGATCATAAAGTGTGAACTCGTCCGCGGCCATAAGCGGCACGCTTAAAAGGCAGAGTACGGCAATAATCTTTGGCATCATACCGGCGGAGTGTATCACGCTGAAGCATCGCGGCAACCGTTGATTGCAGATTGCAATGTAGTTGCTGCTCCGAATAACAGCCTGCTTTATTACAAATCTGCAATCTTATTCCTCTGCTTATAATGGAAAGGAATGCTCTCCGGCAAAATCTGGCAGGCAATAAAATGTTTTATGGCCGTCGTCTGTCTGGCGGCGATGCTCCGTGCCGAGCCAATTAAACAGCTCAAGCCAACCGGATACGTTAACGACTTCGCCGGCGTGATCGACCCTTCATCCGCCGAATCGATACGCAGAATTTGCGAGCAGATCGACCAAAAAGCCAAAGCGCAGATTGCCATTGTTACGGTCCATTCGCTGGATGGTTCGGATATCGAAAGCTATGCCAGCGATCTTTACAAGTCATGGGGCATCGGGCCGAAATCCAGCAATCGCGGCGTTTTAATCTTGCTGGCGACGAATGACCATAAGCGCCGCATTGAAGTGGGTTATGGCCTGGAGCCGATCCTGCCAGATGGGAAAGTCGGCAGCTTTGGACGCGAAGCTGTGCCTCTGCTGCGGCAAAATCAGTTCGGCCCTGCTCTTTTGCTGATGACGCAGCGCATAGCAAACGTCATTGCCGCCGATGCAGGCGTTCAACTTGAGAATGTCAAGGCACCCTCTCCACCCGAAGATCAGCCCTTTGATATTCCTGTAGCGGCAGTTGTGCTTGGCGGTCTTTTTGTCCTGCTGATCGTTGGATTTATCCTGCGCGCAATCATCAAGTCTGCGACTCGCGGGGGCGGTCCGCGAAGCGGTGGTGGCAGCGGACTGTCTAATCTTCTTCTGCTCACGTTGCTTTCCAACAGCGGCAGGGGCGGAGGTTGGGGCGGCGGGAGTTCATGGGGAGGTGGCGGTGGCTTTGGTGGGGGAGGCGGCTTCGGCGGTTTTGGCGGAGGCAGTTCTGGAGGAGGCGGCGCAAGCGGCAGCTGGTAAGCCGCAACACGCAAAATCTATGCAAGCAGAAAAACAAATTATTGAATTTGTGGACCGCCTTAAGCAGGCGGCCGGCGCGAACCTTGAATGCGTGGCGCTGTTTGGCTCGGCTGCGTCCGGGGAATTTCATGCCGGCTTTTCTGACATCAACATCCTTTGCGTGATGCGTGAGCTTTCTGCTCCGGCTCTGGCCGCGTTGGCGCCCGCAATCAACAGTTGGACAAGAAACAAGTTCCCTGCGCCCCTGATATTCTCCCGCACAGAATTAGATCGCTCCACGGATGTGTTTGCTATTGAAATGCTCGATCTTCGCGAGCGCCATCGCATCCTGCACGGCGAAGATATATTTGCCAGCCTGCATGTCCCAATGGACCTGCACCGCGTCCAGTTGGAGCACAATCTGCGCACCAAACTGCTGACCTTGCGGCAGGCATATATCCAGGCCGCGGGCGATGAAAAGCGGGTACGGCGGCTCATGCTGGATTCGGTCTCCAATTTCGGCACTCTGTTCCGGCACACGCTCATTGCCATGGGAGAGCAGCCTGCTTCCACCAAGGCGGAAAACATCAAAAAGCTGGCGGAACGGGTCAAATTTGATCCTGCTATTTTTCTTAAGCTATTGCAGGTGCGTGAGCGCTCCGCTAAAGAAACTGAAATTGATGCGCAAGCAGGATTCGCAAAATACCTTGACGGAATTAACGCGGTGGTTCAGGCCGTAGATGCCCTGTAATTTTGGATTCGTTTGGCTCAATTTAGACGGAGGAAAAGATGAAGGCTTGGATAGCGATTGGAGTGATTGCGTTGCTGTTGATTTTTGGATTCAGCAGCTACGTAGGCGCTAAGAACCAGATGGTCACAAAGAATGAGACCGTAAAAGCGGCATGGTCACAGGTGGATATTGTGTTGCAACGCCGCGCTGACCTGATACCAAACCTGGTTGAAACCGTGAAAGGCTTTGCTTTACAAGAGCAGACCGTCTTTGGCGATATTGCCAAAGCACGTTCACAACTGCTGGGCGCAACAACTCCTGCTGATAAAATCGCCGCCAACAAACAATTGGATGGCGCACTTGGGCGGCTGCTTGTGGTGGTGGAAAACTATCCCGAATTAAAGTCCAATGAAAACTTTCTCCGACTCCAGGATGAACTGGCCGGCACTGAAAACCGCATCGCCGTGGAACGCAAGCGCTATAACGACGCCTTGCAGGATTACAACACCTATATCGGTCTTTTCCCTAACAGCTTCTGGGCGGGTATTGCCGGATTTAAGCGCAATGACGCTTACTTTGCCGCCAGTGAAGGATCACGGACCACTCCGAAAGTAGACTTCTCCGGCGTGAAGCCTACTCCACCGGCGCAAGCCACGCCGCAGCCTGCGCACTAGCATGTTGGACCGCCTGCAATCGCGGCGGCCCAACTTTTAAAACAGATGTTGCCGCGCTATGTCGGAGATAACACTATCATTCGTAGCGCAGGGCAAATGCAGGCGATTTGCGCAGCAAGCGCAGACCAAAGCGCAGGTCTTGCAGGAGTGTATTCACACACTTCTCCCTTGAGTTTTTGAATGTTGGATCAGCGGGGTGAAGCCTGTCCTTACGCCATCTCAGCTTGCTGTGCGGCTTCAGTCTCCTCCACCACTTTGCCGTCGAAGAGATGAATGGTCCGCTCAGCGTGCTTGGCGAAGCGTGAGTCGTGCGTCACCATGCAGATGGTAGCGCCTTCGCGATGCAGGCTCTGCAGCAGCTCCATCACGGCCTCGCCATTGCGGGAATCCAGGTTTCCGGTAGGTTCATCCGCCAGCAGGATGGAAGGTGATCCACCCAAAGCGCGGGCCACGGCAACACGCTGCTGCTGACCGCCGGAGAGCTGTGAAGGATAGTGGCGCATACGGTGTGCCATGCCCACTTTTTCCAGCGCTTCCTGCACGCGCTTTTTGCGTTCAGGTGACGACATGGAGCGGTACGTCAGCGGGAGTTCTACGTTCTCATAAACCGTTAGATCGCCGATGAGATTGAAACTCTGGAAGATGAAGCCAATTTCCTGGTTGCGAATCCGCGCGCGATCAGAGAAATCCAGCCCCTGTACGGCGCGGCTGTTCAGAATATAGGAACCATCCGTGGGAGAATCCAACAGCCCGATGATTGAGAGCAGCGTTGACTTGCCGCATCCAGAAGGACCGGCGATTGCGACATACTCGCCCTTTTTGATATCCAGATGGATGCCAGAAAGCGCATGCGTCTCAACTTCATCGGTGTAGAAAATCTTGGTCACGTTATCCAGATTGATCAAAGTTTGTCCGCTGGCCACGTTATATTCTCCTCGCAAATAATATTTTAATGTTGGCTGGCTTTACCTATCCAGCTTGATTTGGTTCTGGTTGTCATAGCGCGACATATCGGAAAGAATCACCTGATCGCCTTCCTTCAACCCGCGCACAATCTCAATTGTGTTCACGGAACTACGGCCCAGTTCCACCGGGACCCGCGTCGCCGTTTTCCCGTCAGGATCAATCTTAAACATCCCGACCGTGCTCTTTTCCTGCCCAAAGGCCGGACGCCCCACATAAAGCACGTTTTCCAGTTTTTCCTGCGTGATCGTTCCGTCCACGCTCAGGTCAGGGCGCGCTCCCTTGGGCGGAGGGCCATCCAGCTTCACATCTACCGTAACCGTACCGGCCTGCACCGCTGGATCAATGCGCGAAACCGTGCCGTCAACAACTCCGTTGTGGGTATCGATCTCTGCCTTCTGCCCGATCAAAATATCTTTGGCCTGCGTTTCCGGAATCTTCAGCTCTGCCTGCAGATGATCTGGCTGGACGACTTTTGCCAGAATTGTGCCCTGCGTTACCCGCTGCCCCACCTGTACCGGAACTTCCTGCAGCACGCCGGGAATGCCGGCCCGCACTTTCAACGCATCTTTCTGGCGATGCTTCAACTGCGAAAGCGCTTTCTTTTGGTCGATGGTAGTCTGCTGCACCGCAAGCTGAGTGTCAATCGCTTTGGTGCTCTCTGCAATTCTCTCTTCTTCAATCTTTTTGCGGGTGGCCAGCTCTTTTTCCTTCGCTAAAGAAGTCTGCAAAACCGAAGCTGAAACCACACCGATTTTAGCCAGTTCGCGATTCTGGTCCGCTTCCCGTTTGGCGTTTTCATAATCCGCTTCAACTGTGGCAGCGCCGGAACGTTGGGTCATCAGGTCACTATCAATCTTTGCTTTCGTGTTATGGAACTCGGCCTCAGCAGAGCGAAGCTCCAGGTCAGAATTCAAAGCTTCCTGCTCTACTTGCGGATTTGAAAGCTCCATAATGATCGTATCGGCCTTCACCTGCGTACCAGGTAAAACCACGATGCGCTCTACGCGTACATCGGTCTCTGCTGGGATTAGACGTACATCAGCAGGAATTGGCACCAGTGATCCCAGGCCGCGCACCTGCCGCAGCATTGAGCCGCGCTTGACTGTGTCCGGCCAAACGGTACCGACATCCACAGACTGCAGAGCCGGTTTTAGCCTTGAAACGCCCAAGGTAGCGCCCAGAATGGCAATTACAGCCAGAACGATTATTGCCGCCTGTTTCTGGCGCTTTCTCTTCTTTACGGATTCGTCGCGAACTATATCCATTGCACTAGTAGTGTATGCACAACTGGTTCCAAAATCATCTCAGCCCGCAAATTACTGATAATAAAAGGCGATTATGGTCTTCCTCGGCATACTCTGGTCTGCCGACTGTCCATTCCCGCAAACAAGTGTCCGAAAACGCACAGTTGCGGCTCCAAGCCCTTTTGTCCCATTCTCATAGTATATAGACCGAAAAACCCTCCTTTTGGTTATGCAAAAACCACTTACCTGCCCACAATTTCTTCCACATGATCTATCAATTTACGTGCCAGAAAACATGGCGACCCAATCTCTTCCAATTATATCGTGAGCTTGACTTAGTTCTTCCCTGCCCAGAGAATGTCCGGCATGGCGGAAACCTACAGCAGCAAACTGGCTGGCATTACCCTTCCCGATCCAGACGGCAACGTCACGCGCCTGGGCTCACTGTGGGAAAACGGGCCAGCCGTGGTGATTTTTCTCCGGCATTATGGCTGAATCTTTTGCGGAGAGCACGTCGCGCAGTTGCGCGAATTTGAAGAAGAGTTCAGGAAGAAGGGTGCGCGGCTGGCCGTGGTCGGCCTGGGCGACGCAAAGTACGCCAGCTTCTTCCGCGAGAAAACCGGTATCAAGTTTCCGCTTCTGATTGACGACAAGTGCGCCGCTTATAAAGCGGTTGGCCTGCGCCACGCTTCCCTGCTGCACCTCCTGCGGCGAGACAACATGCAGGCCCGCCGACGCGCCCAGGCCGCCGGCCACAAGCAGCATCGTCTGGGAAAAGATCCGTTGCAGCTTGGTGGCAGCTTTGTGTTTGCTCCGGGAAATAAAGACCTGTTCGCCCATGTGAGCGAGACGTTTGGCGACAACGCCACGCCGAAGGACATGCTTGAGGCAATTAGGTGACAGACGCGATCGCCTGATTGCCTATAAAGCCTAGAAAAATGTGTGCACTTTAAATCAGGGCTTCCAAACCATTGCCTGATTCACCGCGCCCGCTCCAGGATTGTGGCCATAACCTTCCACCAGTAGCACACGCCCATCTTCAAGAAGGGTGGCCGTGGAAAACAAGAATCCATCGAGCGGGTCCGCATTGCTAACAGGTACAAAGACTGCCCGCGCGGGATCATAAATTTCCGGCTGTTCAGCTCCGCCGCCAAGCAGAATGCGTCCGTCTTTCAGCGCCACTACACCAGACAGTAATTTGTAACGTTGGAAGTTCATGCGTGGGCCAGAAGTAAATCTGCCAACCTGCGGGTCAAATATCTCCGTGCTGGAATAAATGCTTTGCCGGCCATCTTCGTTGGAACCGCCGGCTATCAGTACCTTCCCATCGGGCAACAGCGCAGCGCCCTGCTTATAACGTGGGACGCTCATACTGCCTACCTGGGTAAAACGTCCGGTTTCAGGATCGTATATTTCAGCTGTGGCTTCCACCTTGTGGTATGGATATTGGCCGCCGTTCAGTCCTCCCGCCACCAACACCCTGCCATCTTTCAAGGCAACCGCGGTGAAGTAGCTGCGGGGACGATGCATGTTGCCGGTCGGAATGAACCGTCGGGTTGCAGGATCGTAAATTTCCGCCGATGCGAGTTCCTCATCGTCTCCTGCTGCATTTCCTCCCGCGACCAGCACTTTACCGGTCTTCAACAGGATCGCAATGGCGTGGCCGCGCGGCGAATTCAAGTCGCCGGTAGCAAAAAAGCTGTGCGACTCCGGATCATAAATTTCGGCGGATGCCAAGCTCTTGCCTGCACCATCATTTCCTCCGGCCACCAGCACTTTGCCATTGGGCAGCAAAGTAGCCATCGCACCGGCGCGTTGCGTGTGCATCTTTCCAGTGGGGGAGAACCGTCCGGTGGATGGATCATAAAGTTCCGCCGAGTCCAACCATGCGCCGTTTTTTTCCATGCCGCCCGCGATCAACACCTTTCCACTTGCAAGCAGAGTGGCGCTATGAGCGAAACGTGCGATTTCCGTGTTCCCTGTTGCAAGCAGCCTTCCCGGTCCAGCGGGAGCGTGGGTGGCAATCGCGAGCAAAACCAGCGCACAGAACACGGTTAAAGAGGAAAGTCCAACCTTGGCCCTAAAATTCATTTGTGCACCCCGGAATTATCTTAAATATAGGACTTCCCCTGTGGTTTCCAGTGTTAGCAGTAAAAGAAAGAGCTGCGAACTTATCTGAATCAAAATGACTCTTTCGATAAAAGATATTTTTTTTAAAATTCCTGTTCCGCAGTCCTTTCCGCCGTGTCCTATCTCATAGCAGGCTCATCCATCGACTGCTAAAGGGGCCATGGACCCGCAAAACTTGTGGCCCTTTAACCAATTTTTTTGTGAGGTGGCTGGCACTAAGTATCTAGAGGATGTTCCGGCGCACGCATTGCGTCAAGACTTTACTTAGTACTTAGTTATCTCTAACCCTAGTTTAAAACCTTTAAATAAAATGGGGCATTTCGCCACAGCGGCGGCACCGAACCCAAAAAATCTTTTATCACCGTGAACGAATCCGGCTCTGCCAGGGAGTTTTCAATGATCAAGCAAGACAGTCAGCGGTCTATCCTAATGGGAAAGTTTTGGGTGGCCTTGCTGGCCCTTGCTATTGCCGGGGCCTGGAGTTGCGGCAGCGCGGGAGCGAGCGGGGGAAACGCTCCTACTCCCACTCCGTCGCCAACCCCAACGCCTGTGCCCACACCAACGCCAACTCCCACTCCTTTGGCAGCCAACACAATTGGTTTAAAGGTCCTGGATACAAGTGTTCCCGCTGGAGGAATTTTTCAGTTCCAGCTCTCTAACACTGAGCCTAAGCCAATTGGGCATGGCAGCACTCGTCCCAATGTTCCTTCAGGGCCGGTGCGTGGCGTCGCGGTCAATGATCCTTCTGGCCTGGCGGCTGGAATCGCAGTGGTGGATACATCCGTTACGCCAACAGACATCAAAATCCAGCTCAACTCGCCCGACGCTCTGCTCGGTACCGATATTACCTATCCGGTTGTAACTATATCCATGCCGTTGAGCAACAGCCTCACGGCGGGCCAGACGTTTCCGATCAGCATCGACACGGCAAATACTTTATTTGCCGACGCCACAAGAAATTACGCCACATTGGAATTTGCTCCCGGCACCCTTACGATTGCACCTTCCGGCAGTCCTTATGTGAGCGACGTGGTACCCGGCGGAGGACTGCTTCCTGATCGCTCTGTGATAAGAATTCTTGGCGCCGGGTTCAATACCAACACGCGCGTTTCCATTGAGGGCACAAGCGTCTTTCCTGCCGACCAGACATTGGTAAACTCCGGCGAGATTGACGTAAAGATATGCAATGGCACAGCCGCCGAAACCGCCACAACGTGCCCCAACAACGGAGGCTCATTTCAACTTGATGGCGAACGCGTGCGCGTAAAAGACCAGAACACAAACTTTGTTCTGGAGTATTACTCCTATTTGCGGGCAGATGACGTGGCCGGGAGCAGCGCTACTGCGCTGGTTAATCTGGTGCATCCCATGTATTCCCGGCAAACCTATCTCAGCGCGACGATTCCGCTGGTGAACAGCTCCACGCAATTCACCGGTTTGTCACTGCAAAATACCAACGCGGCAGATGCAGGAATCAAAATTGAACTACTGGATGCGAGTAACGCCGCACTGGCGAATACCAGCTTTATTCTGCCTGGACTCGGCGGAGGAAACGTGGGCAAGAAAATCACGCGCGATGTCGTGGCAGACTGGTTTCCCTCGCTTCCGGCCGGGGCCGTAAATGTCCGCGTCACCGTGACTTCCGGGCCGGCCGTACAGGTCCTGGGTATGTTGGGAGACAAAACCACAAACACGGTTTCCCCGGTAATCCCGCAGTAATATCCGAACTATTGAGCGTGGGCTTCCGTTGTTTCGGTAGCCCTTAACTGGTCCATTTCCCTTTCCGTCTTGTTCCACTTATCGCGTTTCTTTTTCACGTAGTTGGGCGCGGCAGGGTCCTGGTAAAACGCCAGAATGTTCTTACGGAGATCTGGCTGCATGCCGGCAAACTTTGCAGTGGCCAGTTTATCCAACAGCTTGGAGTAGGTTTCATCGGTTAGCTTGTATTCTCCCGGCTGGGTAATCCTGCCGGTATCAAAATCCATGTTTACCAGGTTGATGTTGCCGGCCTGCAAATTTCGCAGGTAAGTGCGATAGTGGTCCACCGTGTCATTGACACTTTTCAGGTAGCGGGTTTCAGTGTCCGGATTCGGCATCTTAAACGCAATTGCCTTGAAGGGCCCAACCTTGGGGATAATCTTGAAAATGACTGCCATTATCCTGGCCCCAAACCCCGGCTTTTGATATTGCTTTCCCCATTCTTTTTCATACTCTGACCGCTTCAGGTTATAAAGAAATTTCTTTTTGGCGAAGCTGGGGTTTTCTTTCACCAACTCATCCTTCTTCGTCAGCAGGGCCACGCGCGTCATTTCCGGGATGGCACGGCTTACTGACCAGCGAAACGTCCCTATAGCGAGGTCGAGATTTTTAAAAACATCACTTAGCTTGATGCCGTAGGTCTTAAGGAATGCGCGTTCCAGCACCGGCTTGGCGACTTCAAAGCCGATAAAATCGTGATAAGAATCCGACGTGTAACGCTGTTTGGCGACCTGGACCACGTCAAAACCAAATTCAGTGCGAATATGGGCCTTGGTGTCTTCAACATAGGTCACGCTTGGGCCGTACTTGGCGCGGAGCTTGGGAAATTCCTGCGCAACCGCCGCATTCACCACCGGATGGCCAGTATTGTCAGACACATAATGCGACAGCGCTCCAAGAGCAAAAGCATACTCGTTGATGTCAGTAGCTTCAGCCAGCAGGTTTTCAACAAAATCGCCGCTGCGGACATAGTGGACCAAATCGCTGAACATCTTGTTGCCGAACGGGTAATAACCCATATCTTGAATTAGGCATCCGCCGTAAGCAAAAGCGTGAGCTTTGCGCAGGTCTTCCTCCGTCGCGGCGGGAAATTTCTGATGCAACAGGGGCCTTAGCTGATCGGCCCAGAGCAGGTCAATAATTTCTTCATGCGTAAGAATGGAGTAACCACTACACACGTTGGGCAGGCAACAAAGAAACAAAAATGCTGCCAGCATGACTCGGAGCACGTTTGGCATGGTTCCTCCTTTAACGGGACAGAACTGCTGGTCACGTGAATAATTAGATGCTGAATAGCGGGTCCAGAACTGCTCCCGGGAGCGGCAGATCTGTCTTCGAAACCGGTGGGTGTTTATGGAAAAACAAAAGGCACGCAGCCAATAATTTAATCGGCTGCGCGCTTGGATCTCAAGATGATCAGCGGAATTATTTTCTCGTGTCGTCGCGTGCTTCTACATGCACGGCGCTGGAAACCGCTTGCACAAACGGCTGAGCCACTTCAGGTGTAGGGACTTTGCCCAACAAAATAGATTTGAAAGCAACGTCCTTGCCGTAGACAGCGTTCGTGGAATCCGCATCCTGCTGGATGACCGCGCCTTCGAGCGTCAAGCCGGCAAACGCGCCTTTGGAACGCGAATAAGTCAGCATTTGCGTATCGAGTTTCCAGTCGGTACCCGCCGACGCATGGCGTCCAACCGGCCCCGCTGCTGCAGATCCTTCTCCGCTGACCTGGAACTTGCTGGAAAGCAACTGTTGCATGCCTTTGTCATTCATGATCAGCATAATAAGGTCGACACTTTCAACGCCGATCTGCAGGCCCCAGCTCCCACCGCCGACAGAAATAAATGCCGGCGCGCTCCAGCCATTAGCCGTGCGGCAGGTCGCCACACCACGGCCGTGTTTACCGCCAAAGCCCAGGCCGCCCTTAACAAGGTGCGGAACGATTGCAATGCACTTGGCCCGGCCCAACACTTCTTCCGGAATACCCTTATCAGGGGCCTGCGCCATTTGTGTTAAAACTTCTGAGGCTTTCGTTAAACGCTCAGTTGAATCTTCTTTCGCGGTGCCTGCCCAGCTAAATGTAGCCAGACCCACCATTAATAAAAAAGCTGCAAACTTCTTCATAGACCTCCTTGGTCCGTGTTGCCAGTGAGAATGAGTGGTGCAAGTCTGCCCGGCATCCTCCGAACGGTCTGCAAATCTCTTCTGACAAATCCATCCCTCAGATCAGGTGAGTGGAGTACGACGGAAAGCAAAGTTCATCAAGGCCAATATTGTGCCGAGTATAAGCAGCAAAGGCATCACCTCCGCGCCAAAGCTTGCGGCCAAGCCAAGCATCCACAGCAGAATTGCTACCGTGAAAATTGTCCAGAACACAGCATTCCTCCTGAAAAGTTATGGTGGCTACGCTAAAAATGGGACGAGCAGTTCACTTTCAAAATGGCGCGCGGTCAACGCCGCGCTGGTCAAAAGGCTTCAATGCGGCAAGGACGATTACGCAGTACCGCTCCCCACTTCCTCTGATCCAATTTCCGGGTTGCGGGTTGTTTGTACCTTAGTCCCGAAGAAGTACTGGCCTTTGGGGGGACTTGCTTCGAGCAGAAACTTATTCAGGTAAGCCGTTTGCTAATCAGGGGGTGTGCCGCCAGAGAAGAGTGCTAAAATGAAGAAGCGCGTGACTTTGACTTTTTATAGAGTCGAGCCACGCGCCCAATGCAGTAAGCCTGAAGAGAGCCTTAAGTAATTACCGGATCGGCTGACTAGAATCGGCCTTCACCGCTCCAGCTTTACTTGCGTCTGCTGCTTCTTTATCGTGTGGAGCGTCCTGGCGTTTCAGGAAGTCGATCAGGCTTTGCAGATCCACTTCCGCAATGCGCAGGTTCGGCATATTCACGCGGTTATATTTCTTATAAAGTTCCGTGGCAATGGGATCTTTGGCCGCCAGGACCTTGTCCGGGGACGAGATGAAGCGCGTAAGCCAGTCATGGTCGCGCACATTGGTTACCCCAAGCAAATCCGGACCGATCTTGTCGCCATGGCCAATGGTGTGACAGGCGGCACAATGGGTAGCAAAGATGTAGCGGCCCTTGTCGCTGAGATCGAGCACCGGGGCCTTCTCGTAGCCGGTGTTAGCCTCCACAGGTTTTACGTTATGCCAGGAGCTTAGCCAGTTGCCAATCATATTGGCCAGAAAACGCGCATTGTCCGTAGCCGAGTTGCGCATCCATTGGCCGGTGGGCTCATTTCCAATGAGCACGCTCGGCGTGTGACCATCCCGGTCATTGGGATCAGGCTCTGAATACAGACCGAGTTTTTTGCTGATCAGATCGATATCGGCTTTCTTGCCGGTGAGGAAGGTCCAGCCCGGCCCCACGTGATATTTCTCCGCATACTCTTTTAAGACCTTGGGAGTATCGTGGGTGGGATCGATGCTGATGGAGTAAAAGAAAATGTCTTTGCCCACGCGATCGCCCAGCATTTTCTGCACCTGGACGAGACGCGCGGTCTCAAGAGGGCATGCATCCAGGCAATGGGTGTAAATAAGATCGATGACAACGCTCTTGCCTTTGATCACATCATCATAAAAATGGACCTTGACGCCATCCTGTGTGGTCAAAACTATGTTGGGAAAATAGTTCGCTCCGTAGCGGGCATTATCTGCCACTGCGGGCTTTGAACCAGCAGTAACAAGAAAGATTGCGGTAAATAAAATGGCGGAGATTGCAGCAAAGCCCGCCTGGCCTGTCCGTCGCATGGTGATACTCCTTACCTGGGCCCGTGTTGCTTGTCCCGGAATTTAAATCAGGCTAGGCGGCCCCCGCATCACACGGGCCGCCGGCCTGATTCGTTTTATGACGCCCGCCGAGTTAGAACGCGGTCGGGGCTATGTCGTCCGGTGCAACGAAGGTCACACCGTTGGGCGTCGGGATTGGTGTTGGAAGTGGCCGTAGGAATGGCGCGCCTCCATTATCAATTTCCCAACGAACCAGCATGGCGTTGTCCTCGTGTACCGTGTTGTGGCAGTGCTCCATGAACATTCCACCCCAATCACGGAACTGCATGGTTAGGGTCACGCTTCCACCCGGACGCAGACGATACACATCCTTGCGGCCCTTTTCCCATGCCGGAACGTTCGAAGCGCTACCGTTGCGGGCAAGGATCTGGCCTTCTTCAAAGTGAATGTGAATCGGGTGGTCCCAGCCGCCGCCACCGTTCTGCAGCGTCCAGACTTCACGTGTGCCGTAACCCGGAGCCGCTGAAATACGACCCCAGCTTGCGTTCAGCATCTTGCCGCCGTCGGTCTCCACACCCCAAGGTCCCTTTTGGCCGCCAGCGCCGACGCTGTATGCCGCCGGATCGTTCAGAGGCAGAGCATCGGAAGCTCCGCTACCGAAGGTGAAGGTGCGTTCACGCGATACGGGAATGCCGGAGAGGTCAGGATTCGGAATCAGGACCGCCGGTACCTGGCTCACGTCAGGAGTCGCGGGATCCCGCACGATGCGGAATTCCAGGAATTTCCCAACGCATGGATCGGAGGAGGTGCCGGAGAGCGCCTGGGCTATCGTAAGATCCGCTGAAGGCTTCTTACCATCCTGATGCTCAGCTACGTTGACCATCCAGACTTTGTCACCGATGCTGTAACGGGAGAAGTCGATCACCCAATCATAGCGCTCGGCGATGCCCTGCTCGTCGGAAACCGCTTGCACAACCGGGTAAGGCAACAGGTTACCGTCATTCGCGATCTGGATCATCGTCGTGCCGTCAGACAGTCCGTACTTGAAGAAGCGCGATACGCTGGCGTTCAGGATGCGGAAGCGATACTTGCGGCGCTCCACTTCAAAGAACGGTTTGTATTGCATATTTACGCACATCAAATCGCCCAGGAACCCATCAAACTGGAAGATGTCCATAAAGAGCTGGCCGCTGGCATCGAAGGCCTTCTCGTTAATCATCAAATTGATGTCATAATCCAGGTTGCCCCAGCCCTTGCCATTTGAGGAACCGCTAGGCAGGCGCAGATTGACGCCGTCATTCACGGTTTCGTCACCACGATCGAGCGCGCTGTAGATATTGAACATGGCAGCGTTGCCCTTGTACACGTTCTGTGAAGTGAACGTGAACATGTGATCGTGGAACCAGTGCGTCGACATGGTCTCGTGCCAATCGCCCGGGACCTTGTTAATCCCGCCATTGTCGGCGGGGCTGCCGGCCCGGGGATCAGTCGCGTCTGTGTTAACGCTACGGAAGCCCGCCAGCACGATCGGCCAGTGATAATCGTAGAACTGGTTGGGGAAGAAGAACGCACCGGTAAAGCCGTCATTCTCCGCGCCGTGGTGGCCGTTGTGCTCGTGAGTGGAGATCGTGTTCTTGCCGAAACCGTTGTTCGTGTTGTCGGCAGGCAGTTTGTTGTGATGGCGGAGCAGGATCGGCTCGCCGTAACGTCCCTGCACCAAGTAGGGCGGCAGGGTGCCGTTAAAGGTCCACACGGAGTTCGGGGCCTGTGTCGGAAATCCAGGATGGAACTTCAGAGGGAATGGTGTTGCCGGATTGATGCCGTTGTTAAACTTCGGATCAACCTGCGGATTGTAGGAGATGTTCGTCGTGGCCTGCGCCTGCGAAGTTTCAAAGCCGACCTGCGGCGCGTGGTCGCCGAAACCCTGGTGTGCCCAGATTGGTCCCGGTGGACGGCCTTCGATGGGCCCTGTGCCGGTACCCAAAGCCGGATCCAGAGGCTGCTGCGTCTGGTTGGATTCCGCCTGCGGTACCGGAGTCAAGCCGCCGGTTAGCGGGTTGGGAATACGCCTTGCCACGTCAAACCGCGGCATCGGTGTGGTGAACGGCAGGACGCCAAATGTCGGACTCGGTGGTGCCCCGGTTGGGATACCGCCGCCGCTGCTACCCGTGCCGCCACCGCTGGCATAGGCGCTGTTAACAAAAGGGTTCAGGCCGTGAATGGGGGCAAGCATGCCACCAGTCGTAATCAGGCCCCATTTCACCAGTTCACGCCGGGTAACTTTGCCCTGCGAAAAAGCCTTCACGATTTCCGCACGGTTTTTTCTGGCGTTTTCGGCTTCTCTCAGTCGTGCCTTTGATGATTTTTCTGATAAGAAAAAGCCATCGTCGTTGTGACTCATAGCTGCGCTCCTTGAATTGTTGCAAGACTTCAGATTTTAGAGACGTTCAACAGCATCTCCGCGTAAGGCACGCTTTGCGAAGGGAAGCCCGGAAGTATCGTAGAGGGTGGCGCTGTCTTTGCAGAGCCTATCAATCACGATAATGGCCTGAAAGAGAGTACTCAATGAGGGATTAGCTATCAATTAGAAACAGATTAGAAATTCTAACGAATGGACCGATGTCAAAAAAATCTGCCTAATGTTTACAGCAGCTTACGATTTTGATGGGCGGGTTTACCATTCTTAACATTTGAATTCATTAATCCTTGGACAGTGGGCTCTCAACGGTTTGCTGCTTTGGGAATCTTCCTCAGGCATTTATCATCTACTTAAATATGAACAACTTGAAAACGTTTTTTCTGCTGACATTACTCACTTTGCTCGCCATTGGAGTGGGAGACTACTTCGGCGGGCAAAACGGAATGATTCTCGGCTTCGTGATCGCCGGAATCACTAATTTTATTTCTTACTTTTTTTCGGACAAGATTGCATTGGCAATGTACCGCGCACAGCCGGTCAGCCGTGAAGAACTGCCCCGTATCTACTCCGTAGTGGAGCGGTTAACGCAAAAGGCCGGCCTGCCGATGCCGAAACTTTATGTAATCCCAACCGACTCTCCGAACGCCTTTGCCACCGGACGCAATCCGCAACACGCGTCCGTCGCAGTGACCCAGGGAATCCTGGGATTGCTGGACGACGAGGAACTTGAAGGAGTGCTGGCGCATGAGCTCGGCCACGTGCGTAACCGGGATATTCTCACCAGTTCAATAGCCGCGACCCTGGCAGGCGCAATTACCATGCTGGCCCGCATGGCCTTCTGGTTTGGGCTGGGTGGCGACCGCAATGATCGCGATCGTGGCGGCGGCATTCTTATGCTGATCCTGGCGCCGATTGCCGCCATGCTGATTCAGTTGTGGGTTTCACGCACCCGCGAATATGAGGCTGACGCTACAGGCGCAGGCATTACACACAATCCGTATGCGCTGGCCCGCGCATTGCAAAAGCTGGATGCCTACTCCAAGCGCGTGCCCATGGTCGCTTCGCCATCCACCGCGCATTTATTCATCATTCAGCCGCTGATGGGGATGAATATTGGAAACCTGTTCTCCACCCATCCGCCCATTGAAAAGCGGATTGAGAGATTAACGGGACGGCCGGCAGAATATCAGTAAAGCGATTTCGAGTGCGCAATTTCCCGGGCCCTCGTGCGATCTACCTAGAAGCAGCTCAGGTTACTTTGGGCATCAGTATCAGCCCTTTCGTTGCTTGAGCATGCGGCACAGAGGACGCATAGTAGTAAAGAACGGGACCAAACACGAATCGTGCCATACAGCGATACAATAGAACCCAAGTCGATGGCTTCCACCCAAGTCCAGTCACAAACCAGCACCAGCGCGCGCGCCTCTGCCATTGAGCAGTCCCTGCGAACGATTATCCGGGGCAATGACGAGGTCCTGCGTCTGGCATTGGTATCTGTGCTGGCGCGCGGCCATCTGCTGATTGAAGGAGTGCCCGGCGTCGGCAAGACCACGCTGGCCCATGCGCTGTCACGGGCGCTGGATTGCAGCTTTCAGCGCATCCAGTTCACCAGTGACATGCTTCCCTCTGACGTGCTGGGAATATCGGTATTTTCCGCCTCAGAAAGCCAGTTCGAGTTCAAATCCGGTCCGATCTTCACCAACGTGCTGCTGGCTGACGAAATTAATCGCACAACGCCTAAAACGCAGTCCGCGCTGCTGGAAGCGATGAATGAAGGCCAGGTCACCATGGACGGCCATTCCCATCCACTGCCGCAGCCGTTTCTTGTGATCGCGACCCAGAACCCAATCGAACATCATGGCACCTATCCGCTGCCGGAATCGCAGCTAGACCGTTTTCTGCTGCGCGTCCGTATGGGATACCCGCATGGCGACAATGAACGCGAAATCCTGCGTTCCGAAGCCGGAGCGGCAAGGCTGGATAGCGTGAAACCTGTTGCTTCCGGCGCAGACATCATTGCTATGCAAGATGAAGTTACACAGGTCAAAGTGGATGATTCGCTGGTGGATTATGCCCTGCAAATCGTAAAGAAGACGCGCGAAATTGAAACGCTTTCTCTTGGAGTTTCACCGCGCGGATCGCTCATGCTCTACCGCGCCGCGCAGGCCATGGCATATCTTGAAGGCCGCCGCTTTGCCGTTCCCGCGGATTTCAAGCAATTGGTGGTCCCGGTGTTTTCGCACCGCGTGGTGGTCAATGCCCGCTATTCTTCAACCCTGAAGAAGTCCGACCAGGGCGACAACATTCTTAGAGACATTGTTCAGTCTGTGCCTGTACCGGTGTAGCTTTTTGTGTAATCCCGAACATAGTGAGGGAACCCGATAGCCGGATATGCTCTGGAGCGCAGCTGCCCTCGTCTGCGGATCCGAATTGCCGCCTCAAGACTCTGGTAGTTGTAGGGTTCCCTCACTACGTTCGGGATTTCAGAACACCAGCTATACTTCTTCCGACATGTGGTTCCTGAGACTTCTCATGATTCTGGCGCTGATCGTCTGGATCGGCGGGATTATTTTCTTTGCGTTTGTCCTTGCGCCCACGCTCTTCCATGTTCTGCCGACAACAAAATTGGCGGGCGACGTGGTGAACGCGACATTATCTAAGCTTCACTGGATGGGCTTAGTCTCAGGCGTGGTCTTCCTGTCCGCTTCCCTGCTCTTAAACTGGCAAAAAGATGGTCAACTGCGGACATTGACAATCGCACATATTTTCGTCGTGTTGATGCTGGCATTAACCGCGATCTCGCAATTCGGAATCACGCCGCGCATGCGCGCGACGCGAGCAAGGATGGACAGCTTGGTAGCTCATCCTGCCTGGGATGATACTGTCCGATCCGAGTTCGCCCTTGAACATCAGTTGTCAACTTGGACTGAGGGCGCGATCCTGTTCCTGGGACTGGGCGTTGCGGTTCTGACTACGAGACGGTTCGGAAGCAACAGCTAGCACTTACTCCCGATCAAGTTTCACAAGCTTCAACCAATGAGGTGCTCGAAGCGGAAAATGAGCAAAGACGAATGGCGATTGCTTGGATATGGGTTACTGGCAGCTTCTTTGATGTTGCTCGTCCTTTGGCCTATTTTTTCTCGGTACAAGAATTTTCCGAAATCGCTGGCTGAGGTAATCATAGCTGGAATCGCATTAGCCGTGTTTGCGCTATCCAGATACATGGGCGGCCGACGCAAATCCAGCTGATCTACTCTTAACTCGCACTTCTCCGCTTGATACAATCTTTATTGGTTCTTAACCCTCGAAGCTAATCGCTTACAAGCAAGGGGCGAAGCCGACCACGCGCTGAGCCCGCTGCAACAGGCGCAGAATTAAAGACTGCAAGCACGTTGATGTTTAGCGGTGTGGAGCGAAGCGACAAAACAATGAAAACTGGAATCATCGGCCTGCCGCAGGTGGGCAAGACATCACTGTTCAAAATTCTCACCAAAGTGGACGTTTCCGGCCGGGGGCATTCCAATCCACGCGAAGCGCATCTGGGCATTGCCAAGGTCCCGGACGACCGCCTTGACCGCCTTGCGGCCCAATACAATCCCAAGAAGCTGACGCATGCCGTGGTGGAATACGCTGACGTGGCTGCAATCGGTCAGGAAGCTCTCAAAGAAACCGCGTTTCTCACAGCCCTCCGCACCGTGGATGCACTTGCGCATGTGCTCCGCGCTTTTGACGATCCCTCGATCCCGCACGTGGGAGACATCAATCCACTGCGTGATGCCAAGACCGTGGACTTTGACCTGATCGTGAGCGATCTGGGCCAGGTGGAAAAACGCCTGGAACGCCTGGAAAAAGACCTGAAGAAGATGAAGAACGCGGAGTTGGAGCGCGAAAACGACCTGATCCTGCGGGCCAAGGCGCATCTGGAAAAAGAGCTGCCACTGCGTGAAATGGAAATTTCCGCCGACGACGAAAAGCGTATTCGCGGCTTCATGTTCCTGAGCCAGAAGCCGATCCTTTACGTGCTCAACGTCAATGAGTCGCAAACGCTCGGAGCCGACCTGGAGAAGGCTGTCGACAAATTTGGATTGAAGGAAATCTCTTCGCGCAAAAACGCCGGAGCCACCGCCATCTGCGGCAAGGTGGAAGCGGAATTGGCAGAAATGAGCGATGAAGAAGCACAGGAATTTCTTTCCAGCTACGGGTTGAAAGATAGCGGCCTCACGCGCCTGATCCGCAAGACGTATGAATTGCTGGGAGTGATTTCATTCTTTACCATTGGTGAAGACGAATGCCGCGCCTGGACCGTGCCAAAGAATTCGCGCGCGCAAAACGCGGCGGGCGCCATTCATTCCGACCTGGAGAAGCATTTCATCCGTGCTGAAACCATTCATTGGGACACTTTGCTGGAGGCAGGCTCTGAGGCAAACGCGCGCTCCAAGGGCCAGTTGCGGCTGGAAGGCAAGGAATACATTGTGCAGGATGGCGACGTGATGCATATCCGTCATAGCGGCTGAACGACCAATTCTGTCGCTTCGCTCCACACGCTAGAGAGTTTCAAACCTCATTTATGCTCCTGGTGCACGCGGCTCGACTTACACGGGTCTCGCCGCCATTGCAAAGGCAATTCCAGAATCGGTCTGAACAGATATGCCATAAAAAGCCCCGGCCTTGTGTGGCCGGGGGTGGTGTTGTTAAAGCCATGTGACTAATTCTCTATATGGTCAACACTGAAGTCACGTCCAAAATTGGTGACTACATCGGTGATGATGACCGAAGAGGAAAAGGCACCGCCGATCTTAGCCATTTCCGCTTCCGTCAGGATACGTGCACCCCTACGGGTAAGAACTCTGTTATTCGGTTCGCTCATAAAAAGTTCCGCCTCTCGGAAAAACATTCAACCCCTCCAAATAACCCAGGCAAGCAAAATTATAGCCCCGAAGAAGTCGCTGCCACGCCAACAAGCGCCACTTTAACATTCACGAAATGTCATTTTGGAACCGACCGTTTTTTCGCCAGCTACACCTGTCAAGACACCTCCGGCCAGGAGCTATCACAACGCTCCCAGCAATTCTGCTATTCTGATTGATTCCACCATGAGGCCAATTACAACAAGCATTCTGCTGGGCATAACCGCTGCACTGGCCAATGGCCTGGGCGGCGCAGTGATAGTCCAGAAAAATTGGGAGCGCCGCTATTTGCGCTATTTTGTCGCTCTGGGAGCGGGCTTTATGCTTGGCACGGCCTTGCTGGAGATGCTGCCCGAAAGCATTGCTCTGGCGGGGCCAAAAGCGCCGCTCCTGATTCTGGGCGGATATTTTCTGGTCCACTTTTTTGAGCATACCGTCACCGGCCATTTTCACTTTGGCGAAGAAACGCACCATGAACAGTTTTCTACACACCGGCGCGGCTATTCCGTGCTTTTCGGTCTTGTCATCCACACATTTTTTGACGGCATCGCCATTGCCTCCGGCTTCCTGGTCTCGGGATGGCTGGGCTGGATCATCTTCCTGGCGGTAATTCTGCACAAGGTGCCGGAAGGTTTCACGGCGTCCTCCATCATGCTGGCCAGTGGGCGCAGCAAATCAGTGGCGTGGGCTGCTTCCGCAATCCTGGGCCTGGCGACCGTGGCCGGCGTGCTCACGATGACTGTATTCAGCCGCTCGCTTACGGCGGGATTTCCGCTCTCAGCGGGGGTCACGCTGTATGTGGCGGCGTCTGACTTAATTCCCGAAGTAAACAAGGAACCGGGAATCCGGATTGCACTTGTCGTGTTTCTGGGAGTCGGGCTACTGGTAGTGTTGCAGCACTGGTTCCACTAGCTTTCTACATCCCGAGCGAAGAGAGGGATCACTATCAGCTTCTAATCTCTTATGGTTCAAATCCCTCAAATTGCCAATATCACAGGGTCGCCAGTCTAAAGCCGCACATCATAAATTGGTACTGAGGCACATGGTCACAACAGGGCTCCATCGCTTCGCTCGGGATTGCAGAAAAAGATCATTCCACCTGCTGCTTCGCCTTGTATCCTTCGCGGGCAACGATCTGATATTTGATGTCCTTGCCTTTCTCGTCTTTCATCTTGAGAGGTTTGCCGGCTTCATCCACCAGTTCCACCTTGATCTTGCGGAAAGAGCCATCCATGGCAGGGTTGGTGGGATGGTAGGCAATTGCATACTGATTGCGGATGGTCTGGCCAATATCACCGAAGATGTCGCGCAACTGGCCATCGAAGATCGGTTCGTAGGAGCGTCCGCCGGTCATTCTGGCGAAGCTTTTCATTTGATTGTCGGCCTGAAGGAACGTCATGTTGCAGTTAAATTCTGTAATGGGACACAGGTACCGCATTAAACCATGAGTTTCAGCGTAGTTCAGAAGCGCCTTGCCGGTGCTGACCGTATAGATCGCAATGTCTTTTGAGGCTTGAATCTTCTTCAGGATCTGATCCAGTGTGTGCTTGCTGAAGCTGTCGCGGCCGCTGCTGATAAGGATGATGTATTTGCGCCCTTCAACGTTCTCCAGGCGGTCAATGGTGTCATACAGCGCATCGAAAAGATTGGTTTCCGAGCTCATGGCCATGCCTGGCTGCAAAGTGGAAACCGCTCCCAGGATGGCGCCCTTGTCCTGGGTAAAATCTTCCAGAATGTGGGCCCTCAGATCATAAGAGATCATGGCCACCCAATCGTCTTTTTTCAGCGTCTGGGCAAAAACGTAAGAAGACTTGATTGAGTCAATCTGAAAACTGTAAAAGTACTGGTTATTGGAAAACTCCACCAACATCACCGCCGTGATAGGCGCTTGTATCTGATTGAAAGAGGAGATTTTCTGGGGAACACCATCTTCAAGCACCCGGAAATATTGCTGCTTCAGTCCGGGGATAAATTCGCCATTCTTGGAGAGGACTCCCACATCCAGCGTTACCAGTTGCGACGCTACGCGCATGGAGAAGTTATCCAGCCCCTCTACTTTCTTGGGACCTTTGGGAGTGTCGTCCTTTTTGGGTGCTTCTTCTTTCTTCTTGGGAACAGCGATTGGGCCGATGTCCCCTTGCGGTCCGCCGGCATCCGCCGGAGCATTGGCGTTGGGAGTGGGCGTTGGAGTGGCTTCCGTTTTCCCGTCTTGCGCATGGGCCAGGGGAGCTTGCGGCCAAAGAATGGCAATCAGCCCAAGCATCGCCAGAAAGCGCAAGCAGGCGTTTCCCTTAGAAATATGTTGCGGTTTAATTGCTTGTATTAAGAGCATTTCACACTGCCTTTTTATGGGTTTCTACTTTAGTATAGATGCACGAACTCAGCTTTTCAGAAGCATTTTTCCTGCGCCGGAAGGCGGTTCGTACGATTGTATTTGCAACATTCAGGCTTGCAGTATGAAAAAAACCGTTAGGTTGTTGAACGTTCTTCTCGTCTTTATCTTTCTGGGCCTGGGCCATGCCCAGACTCCAGCCGCCAGCCAGACAAGCCAGCAAGAGCCAGCTTCTACCCCGATTATGAAGGTGGACGATGTACGTCCGGGAATGAAGGGCGTTGGCTACACCGTATTTCAAGGCACTCAGCCGGAAGCCATGGGAGTGGAAGTGCTGGGCGTCCTGCGAAACCTGAACGGCCCCAAGAGTGACGTGGTGCTGGTGAAGCTGACGGGCGAAAAAGCCGAGTTCACCGGCGTGGTTGCCGGCATGAGCGGTAGCCCCGTCTATATTGACGGCAAGTTGCTGGGCGCGATCGCATATCGTATCGGCCAGTTCTCCAAAGAGCCAATCGCCGGCGTAACGCCGATCGAGCAGATGCTGGAGATCAATGAGTTTGACCAGAGCATTCCGCAGAACGGCGCGGCGTCCGTTGCCCGTGCAACTGTGGCATCAAAGACGAGCACTCCCGGCGTGCAGGATAGCAATCCGGTCCAGAGCTACGCACAATATCTCCAGCCGATTGATGCGCCTTTTGTGTTTAACGGGTTCAGCGAATCGGCCATCAAGCAATTTGCGCCGGCTTTGTCCGCTGCAGGCATAGTGCCCGTAATGGGGGTTGGCTCTGCCAGCAATGAAAAGCAGCCAGAGCCTCTTGTGCCAGGCTCAGCGGTAAGCGCCATCATGGTGCGTGGCGATATGGACGTGGCCGCCACCTGCACTGTAACTTATATGGATAAAGACCATATGCTGGCGTGCGGCCATCCGCTAATGCAATACGGCATGGTGGAAATGCCCATGACCAAGGCCAATGTGGTGGCTACCCTCTCCTCTCCGCTCAATGCTTTCAAAATCATCAACACCACGGAAGCCATCGGCGCAATTGTGCAGGACCGCCATACGGGAATTCTTGGACGATTTGACCGCGAGCCGAAGATGATTCCTGTCACGCTGAGTATTCATGGAGCAAGCGGCCCCAAGGAATACCATTACGAGGTTTTGAACAACGCGAAGCTCACGCCCGTCATGATGATGACGACGGTTTACAACGCTTTGATGGGCATGAACCAGTACGGAGAAGAGACCACCTATCGCATGAATGGCCGCATTCGCGTGAATGGATTCTCTGACGTACACATGAATAATATGTTTTCGCCGGTGGATGCGAACCCCACGGCATACGTTGTGGCCATGGCTCTGGGAGACCATTTCAGCCGTATTTATGACAATCCTTTTGAAGCTCCCAATGTTAGCGGCGTAACTCTGGAGTTCGATTTGGAGCATGAACGCCGCTCCGCTGTCTTGGAAAGCGCCCGCACGGACCTGACAGAAGCGCGCCCGGGCGACGAGATCATGATTGAAGCAGTACTGCGCCCTTATCGTGGAGACCGCATCGTCCGCCGCATTCCGGTGCGCATACCCACCTCAGTACCTAAAGGATCTCTGCGCATTCTGGTGAGCGACGCAGAAACCCTGGACCGCGCCCGCCACGTAAATCCGGCAATGGGCCGCAGGTTGGACCTCAATTCGACAATCGAACTGCTCAACAAAGAACATTTGAATGATCACTTGTATGTCTCTTTGCTGGAAGCCAATCCGCAAGCTACCGTGGAAGACAAGGTAATGCCGGCCGTTCCGCTTTCCGTGATGAACGTAATGGAAGGCATGCGGGCCACGCAGGAGATGGTCGTATTTAATGAGTCGGCGGTGAATGAAGCGTCTACTCCGACGGGTTATGTGGTGAGCGGCGCTCAGATCATCAGCGTCAGCATTAAATAAGGGTTGTTGCTAACAGGATTGCGTTCTGTGACCCGGCCCAACTGGTGCTTCTCGCCATAAGCGAAGGAACACAAAACGGGGAATTGAAACAGGCCGTGTTGCACCGAAAATCTTGGAAGCTGATAGTGATCCCTCCCCGTTCGCTCCGCTCAGGGTTGGGATTTCAGAAAAACTGTTAACCTTGAATGTAATGAAGAAACTTTTTTTTGCCCTTATTCCCCTGTTAGTACTTGCTTTTTCCAACCTTGCTTTTGCCGAGGGTACCCGCCAATGGAAGGAAACCGGCTACGACGATTTTGAGCGCGGCACCACGCGCGGCGTAGCCATCCGCAGTACCGGACAACTGGAACTCGCGCCTGCCTTCAAAGCAATTTACACCAGCCCATCTACATTCATCTGGGGCATTGCCGCGGATAAAGATGGCGTCGTCTATGCCGCAACAGGCGCACCGGCAAGGGTCTATCGCATCACGCCAGATGGCAAATCGAGCGTAATTTTTGAGCCTAAGGAATTGCAGGTGCAATCCGTTGCCTTGGGCCCGGATGGCGCTATTTACGCCGCAACCTCGCCGGATGGCAAGGTATACCGAATCACGCGCAAGCCCGGCGGTGCGGCAACCGCGCCAGAATTCGCCGAGGAAACATTTTTCGATCCGAAAACCAAATACATCTGGGACATGGCGTTTGATGCCCTGGGACGCCTCTATATCGCCACCGGCGACAATGGCGAGATTTACCGTGTGGACAGAAACGGGCAAGGCGCAATCTTTTTCAAGTCAGATGAAGCGCACATGCGCGTGCTGGCTTTTGATCCCAAAGGGAACCTGATCGCCGGCTCTGACGGCAGCGGGCTTGTATACCGCATCTCCCCGGCTGGTGAAGGCTTTGTGCTTTACAGCGCGCCCAAAAAAGAAATCACTGCGTTGGCCGTGGATGCTGCCGGAAATATTTATGCCTCCGGCACAGGTGAGAAACGGGCCGCACAAACGGGTATTTCCAGTTCTCCCGCGCCTCCAGCCGCAGGACAACCGGGAGCGCCACCGGCCAACGCGCCGTTTGCCGGCAATGTCACACTGGCCGGCTCAGACGTCTACATCATCGCCCCGGATGGCTCTCCCAAGAAGATCTGGTCATCACACGAAGACATTGTTTATGCACTGGCATTCGATTCAGCGGGACGTTTGATTGCAGGCACAGGAAATAAGGGCCGTATCTACGCCGTTGAAAAAAACGGCGATTATACCGACCTATTGCACGCCAGCGCGAACCAGGTTAGCGCATTCAGCAAAGCACCGGGAGGCGGTCTTTACTGCTCCAGCAGCAATCTGGGGAAAATCTTCCTGATGAATAATGGCACCGAACCTGAAGGGACCTTTGAAAGCGACGTAAAAGATGCGCAAATATTCTCTCGCTGGGGACGCGCCGAAGTTCGGGCCCAGGGCAATTTTGAACTTTTTGCCCGCAGCGGCAACGTCGATAATCCTGACCGCAACTGGAGTCCATGGTCACGCATTGACTTAGCTAAGGACGCGCGCACCGATGTCCCGCCGGCCAGGTTTATTCAGTGGCGCACTGTGCTCAAACCAGCTAATCCGCCAACGCAGATTGATGAGGTTGCGATCAACTATCTTTCCAAAAATGTTGCGCCAGTGGTGGACGAGGTTGTAGTGCAGGTGGGAGCTCGTTTTCAGCCGCAGCAGCACATGACCGGGCCGGAAAGCATCACCATCAACCTGGGACCGCCGCCACAGCAGTTCGGCAACGGCCACATGGAAAATCCGCCTTCGGCATTCAAGGAGCGCGGATACATCGCCGTACGCTGGGGCGCGCATGACGACAATGACGATAATCTGGTGTATTCGGTTTACTACCGCGGCGACAATGAGCGGGACTGGAAATTATTGAAATCCGGATTAACAGACAAGTTTTATTCCTTTGAATCCGGCCTGCTGCCCGATGGTGGTTATACCGTGAAAGTGGTCGCCAGTGACGCTCCTTCGCACAGTCCGGAAGATGCGCTGTCCGATGAAAAAAAGAGCCTGCGCTTTGATGTCGATAACACTGCCCCGCGCATTGAGAACCTGGCCGCTCGCGTGGAAGGCCAGGATTTGCACGTAACTTTTCATGCCGCCGATGATGGCTCTCCGCTTCAACGGGCTGAATACTCTATTGACGCCGGCGACTGGCAATATGTGGAGCCGGTAGGCGCCCTCACTGACGCCAAAATTGAGAACTATGATTTCACTGTTCTATTGAGCAATACACCGCCCGCGCCGGAAGAACCCGTGGAGCAGAAACGCAAAAAGGGTAAACCTGCCGCTCCGGCTGCTGCTCCAGCCGTCTCTGCCGAGCATGTTGTGGTGGTGCGGGTCTATGACCGCGCGGACAATGTGGCCACAGCAAAATTTGTGACGAAGTAACTGTCTTTATCCCGAGCGGACTTTTTTCCGAAGTCTCGAACGCAAGCGAGAGATCCCTATATCGATCATGCATTAAGGGGCTTTGCGTGATTCTGTCGACTTCCTCGGACAGGCTTGGCTTGCAAGGCCGCTGGGGGTACATGGCATGTGGAATGGCGCATTCAGCAGGTCAAAAGCGCACGCCCCTAATAGCTCTTCCTTCCCCAGATGAAGGGTAGATTCTTTACGGCTGAGATGTTGCGCACCACGTAATCCGGCTCTTCTTCCGGGCCCGTTGGCTGCTGCGATTTGAACTCACCATGTTTCAAACGCACCGTGTGCATGCCCAGTTCTTTCCCCGCGCGAATCTCGCGGGCCGGCCTGTCACCTACAACAAGGATCTCTTCAGGCGTCAGTCCCGTTTTTTTCTGAATTTTGCGGAAGGCCGCTTCTTTCGTCAGCACGTTTTCACGGTCGGCATAATAAATCTTCTCTATTGATGGTTCTCGATCCAGCCCCAGCGCCTTTACTTTCGTCTGTTGAATTGCAGGTTCACCGAAAGAAACAATGAAATTCCTTACACCGCGTTTTGCCAGAAACCGGAGCAGTGGCAATGATTCAGGAAAAAGTTTGAGCTGGCCGACAGGGCAGTTAAAGTATGCTTCGCGGGCAATGGCGCTGAGAGCTTCTGCATCCTGCACACCGAAATGGCGGGAGACTTCCGCATCAATGTAGCGCAGCATTGGGTCCTGCTGAAAGGCGCGCATACGAACGCGGTACACGGCATCTGCGCTCGCCTTGAGACCGGCGTCCACCATCGCCTGCGCGGCATACCGGTGAGTTACGGGCACGCGCTGGCCCAGGCAATCATAGAGCGTATCGTCTAAGTCAAAAATTACGCAGCGGATATGTGGTTTTTTGTTCCGGCTAGCTCGCGGTTTTTTAGAGCGGGCTTTCTGAGCAAGTCTGCTCTTGGATTTCTTTGTATCTGGCAGCGGCATCTCTCCGGATAGTGGCGATATCCATTCTAATCACTGTTACAATCCAATCATGGAGGCAAAGCTGCTGCACACCTCATGGATGGTGAGCGTGCTTTATAGCAGCATTCCTCTTTTCTGGTTTGCCATCCACCCTTTTGCCGGTCCGTGGCGGAAAATGCGCCGGTCACCTTACTTGCTGCTGTTGCCAATCTGGGCCGCAATCATCTTTGCTCTGGCGTGGATCACATGGCCGTGGCATTCCGTCCAGCTTTACTCTTCCGGATGGATGTGGGCGCTTGCAGTGGTTCTGATGCTTTTTGGATTAAAGACATATACCGAAATCCGCTCAAAATTTGGCGCTCGCAAATTTAGCGGAGAAGCTGAACTGCGCCCGGAAGAGCACGCGCAACAACTTGTGACAACGGGACTGCACGCCCGTATGCGCCATCCCATTTACGTCGCCCATCTCCTGAACTTTGCCGGATGGACCCTGGGCAGCGGGCTGGCAGTCAGCTTTGTTCTGCTGGCTATCAGTGCTCTCGTTACCTTTCCGCTGATGATCTGGCTGGAAGAGCAGGAATTGGAAAAACGTTTTGGACAGAGATTCCTCGAATATAAGGCACGCGTGCCGCTGGTTCCATTTCTCTTTCAAAGGAAGGCAGCATGACCAGGCAGCCCAGGAGTGTTTGTGCGATTTGAACTTTTTGTGGCCGCTCGCTATTTGCGGGCCAAGCGGCGGCAGGCGGTCATCGGCGTGATCACAGTTATTTCTGTGATCGGCGTGACAGCCGGTGTGGCTTCATTGGTGATTGCCTTGTCCATTAACGCGGGCTTTCAGAAAGATCTTCAGGACCAGCTACTCGGTTCGCAATCACACATCAACCTGGTGCGGATGCCAAACGGAATTGAAGACTGGCAACAGGTGATAAAGCGGTTGGAACATCAGCCTCACGTCACGAGCGTGGCGCCAGCTCTTTACGGCCAGGTTCTGGCATCAAAATCGGCACGCGCCAGCGGCGCTCTGTTAAAAGGAGTGATTCCAGAATATGAAAATCGGGTAAGTGAACTATTGAAATCCGTAAAGTTGGGATCGGCGGCAGCATTGGCCCCATGCGCGGCAACGGACCAGGATTGTAAGAGTGGCAAAGGAATTCCTCCTGTGGTGCTGGGAAAGGACTTAGCGGAAACCATCGGCGCCACGGTTGGCTCAACCATCATGATTGTCAGCCCACAAGGCGAGCTTTCCCCGATTGGAATGATGCCCAGATATCAGCAGTTCAAAGTTGTCGGCATTTTCCGGTCTGGTTTTTACAACTATGACAGCGCCTGGGGCTTTATCCGCCTCTCAGATGCGCAACGCCTGTTTAGCCTGCCTGACAATGTAATATCCGTCATAGAGTTCAAGATCGACGATCTGTACAAAGCCGAACAGGTAGGGAAAGAACTGGAGCGGGCGGCCGGCCCGGGATTCGTCGCCAAGAACTGGATGGACGAAAACCAGGCGCTGTTTCGGGCCTTGCGGCTGGAGCGGGTTGTGACGTTTTTGACGATCGGCCTGATCGTCTTTGTCGCGGCCCTGAACATCCTGATTTCGTTGATTATGATGGTGATGGAGAAAACCAAGGACGTTGCCGTCTTGATATCGATGGGCGCAAAACGGCGTCAGATCCGCGGCATCTTCATCTTTCAGGGTGTGCTGATCGGGGTAATAGGAACGGTGGCCGGATTAATTTTGGGCTACTCTATAGCGATCGCCGGAGCAAAGTACCATTTTGTGGCGCTATCCGCGGAGGTTTATTCCATTGACTACCTTCCCTTTGCGCCAAGGCTGATGGATGGGATATTGATTGCTGCTGTGGCGCTGGTTATCTCTTTTGTTGCCACTCTTTATCCCTCCTGGTCAGCAGCGCGCGTTTTGCCCGCAGAAGCATTACGCTATGAGTGAAAGACCTCATTGCATGGCATGTTTTATCGGCGGAAGATGTTGAAGCAGCAGGAGATCTGATCAGGAAGAATTAGGAAGTTTAATGAAATCTCAAGAAGTTTCGCGGTACAAATTTCAGAGATTTACTGCCATCACACGGGTTCTAGTAAGCAGGCGGTCAACGCAAGGGAAAAGGCGCTGAAAATGCTGGAGAGAGTAGCTGGTTGCACCATTAAGGCGGGCCGGTGCATCCAATAGATCAAGCCGTCTTGTCGCCGGAAATTGTTCGCGTAAGTGGACTTAAGAAGGTTTATAAGTCGGGCCAAACGGATTTAGTGCTCTTTGAAAACTTGTCCTTCCAGGTGAGGAAGGGGGAAATGCTTGCCATTGTTGGCGAGTCCGGCGCGGGTAAAAGTAGCCTGTTGCACATCCTTGGTGCTCTTGATCGTGCTTCTGCAGGTGACGTATACTGCGCCCAGATTCCCGTAGCGAAACTTACAGATGATGCAGCCGCGGATTTTCGCAATCGTTCTATTGGCTTCGTCTGGCAGTTTCACTACCTGTTGCCGGAATTTACGGCGCAGGAGAATGTTGCAATGCCGCTCTTGATGCAAGGGACCGCGTACCGTCAGGCCATGGAAAAGGCAGGCGTGTGGCTGCGGGAAGTTGGCTTGGAGAGCCGGAGTCATCATCGCGCGGGAGAACTTTCCGGCGGTGAACAACAACGGGTGGCCCTGGCAAGGGCGCTGGTAACGGGGCCGGAGATCCTGATGGCAGATGAGCCAACGGGAGATTTGGACAACCGGACGGCAGAAATGGTATTCGGCTTGGTGCAAAGACTTCATCGAGAGTACCGGCTCACTTCCCTCATTGTCACCCACAACCTTGAGTTTGCCCGTCGTTGTGACCGGGTGTTGCGGCTGCATCACGGACTGGCTGAGGAAGTATCGCCCGCATCGCTGAATTAGCGAAAAAGGCGAGGGACAGTTTTTAGGATTTGTATTCTGCCAATAAGGCAGGTGTGGTTTGTCCGGCGCAGCAGCGGAGTCCCCTCGTGACGGAGGGCGCTGGCAGGACTGAAAGGCTTCTTTCTGGAGAGGTCGCGGATCGCAGCCAGGAAGAGAGAAAGATGTTTCCGGCAGAGGTGACTGGGAGCATCTGGGGTGAGGGAATATGTTCGAGCGGTATACCGAGAAAGCCAGGCGCGTAATCTTTTTCGCGAGATACGAAGCCAGCCAGTTTGGTTCTCCTTATATAGAAACGGAGCACCTGCTGCTGGGTTTGTTGCGTGAAGACAAGGCATTAACAAACCGCTTCCTGCGCTCTCATGCGTCGGTAGAGTCCATCCGCAAGCAGATCGAAGGGCACACGACGATTCGGGAGAAGGTTTCCACTTCTGTGGACCTGCCTTTAAGTAATGAATGCAAGCGGGTGTTGGCTTATGCGGCAGAGGAAGCAGAGCGCCTGAGCCACAAACACATCGGCACTGAGCATCTTCTACTGGGATTGTTGCGCGAAGAAAAATGCTTTGCCGCTGAAATCCTGCATGAGCGTGGATTGCGCCTGAGTGCGATCCGCGAAGAACTGGCGCGCAGCACGCAGGAAAAGGCCCAGCCCCAACGTGGAGGATCCAACCGCGAATCTTCCCTGCTGGCGGAATTTTCCCGCGACCTGACCCAGGCCGCCATGGATAGCCAGCTTGATCCACTTGTGGGCCGTGAGGGCGAAGTTGAGCGCGTAATTCAGATTCTTTGCCGCCGTACCAAGAACAATCCGGTGCTGATCGGCGAACCGGGCGTGGGCAAGACCGCAATCGTGGAAGGACTGGCTCAGCGCATCGCCGATGGCGATGTTCCGTCATTTCTGGCAGACAAACGCATTCTTGGCCTTGATCTCTCATTGATTGTTGCCGGAACCAAATATCGTGGACAGTTTGAGGAGCGCCTGAAGACCATCATGAAAGAACTGATGGAAAGCCAGAACTGCATCATCTTTATTGATGAGTTGCACACGCTGGTGGGCGCAGGGTCGGCGGAAGGCTCGCTGGATGCAGCAAACATCCTGAAGCCCGCGCTTTCACGCGGAGAAATCCAATGCATCGGCGCAACCACGCCGGGCGAATACCGCAAATCCATCGAGAAAGACCGGTCGTTGGAACGCCGTTTCCAGGCTGTAAAGGTACCCCCGCCGGGTGAAGAGCAGGCGGTCAAGATCATCTACGGAATTAAGGAACGTTACGAGAAGTTCCATGCTGTGAGCTATACGGACGAAGCAATCCAGTTCGCGGTATATCACTCAAACCGTTACATTCCAGACCGCTTCCTGCCGGACAAGGCGATTGACCTTATGGACGAAGCTGGAGCACGCGTAAAGCTGCGCCAGACTTCGCTGCCGGAAGAAATCACGGAAGTCCAGAAGCGGATCAAATTTATCGTTCACCGGATGGAGAACGCCATTGCAAACCATGAGTTCGAAAAGGCGCGCTTCTACTCTGACGAAGAGCGCAAGGAGCGCGAGAACCTGCGCGCTCTACGCGAGAAATATCACCTGGATGAATCTTCCACCGGCGTTGTAGCCCGTGAAGATATTGAAGAGGTGGTAAGCCGCTGGACCGGCGTGCCAGTGACCTCCATCAAGGAAGAAGAAACGCAGAAGCTGCTCCGTGTAGAAGAAGAGCTGCACAAGCGGGTAATCTCACAGGACAAGGCCATCAGCGCTTTGGCCCGTTCGATCCGCCGCTCACGTGCCGGCTTGAAATCTCCGCACCGTCCCATCGGTTCGTTCCTGTTCCTGGGGCCGACCGGCGTGGGCAAGACTGAGGTCGCCCGCACACTGGCGCACTTCCTGTTCGGCAGCGAGAAATCGCTGATCCGCTTTGATATGTCAGAGTTCATGGAGAAGCATTCAGTCAGCAAGCTGATTGGTTCGCCTCCGGGATACGTGGGATACGAAGAGGGCGGCCAGTTGACCGAGCGCGTAAAGCGTTCGCCGTACTCAGTGGTCCTGCTGGATGAAATAGAGAAGGCGCATCCGGATGTGTTCAACATCCTGTTGCAAGTGCTCGAAGATGGCCAGCTCACAGATGGACTGGGCAACACGGTGGATTTCAAGAACGTAATCATCGTGATGACCTCAAACATCGGCGCGCGGCACCTGATGAAGCGCAAAGGTCTCGGCTTCTCGCTGGACAAGGAAGAAACGGTCCACGACAAGGTTGAAGAACTGGTGAAACAGGAAGTGAAGAAGACCTTCAATCCTGAGTTCCTGAACCGTCTGGATGAAGTGATTCTGTTCCAGGCCCTGACTGATGCGGACCTGATCCAGATTCTTGAACTGCTGGTACAGCAGTTGAACGGAAACCTGGCGCAGCGTCACATCACGATCACGGTCAACGAAGAAGCCAAGAAATGGATACTGGAAAAGACGCTTGTGGACCGCAGTTACGGTGCGCGTCCATTGCGCAGGGCCTTGCAGCGGTATATTGAAGATCCGCTATCCGAGGCGCTGATTCAGGGCACGATCACGACGCGTCCGGCCTTCATTGAGGTTTATCTTGAAGGCGACCGGCTGTTCTACCGCCAGGTGGGCGAGGGCGCCGAAAAAACAGATGGAGTGCTGCTCTACAGCAACTAACTGTAAGTTTAGCCTAAACAAATCCCGCCAGAAAAACTGGCGGGATTTTTATTTGGCAATAAGAGTTTTTGGTCGGCTAATCCCCTATTTGTCTGTTTCTTTAGCCGGAGTGGGTGCTTTTTTTGCTGGAGCTTTCGCTTTGGGCTTGGCTGCAGGCTTCGATTTTTTCAAAAGGACTTTATTCTCCGCGATCGCACTGTGCTGCAAGGCAGCCAATCCCTTGAAGGCTACAACGCTTGAAGGCGCAAACCTGGAACGAGCCCTGGCCGCTGCCGTGAGTCCCGTAGGAGCAGGTGGAGCATAAGCGTTCACGGCTAAAGACCAGAGGAAATCATTCCCAGGCGAACCGGTCCCGTTGGGATGTGCCGTCAAGTTGTGGCAGCTCATGCAGCCCTTGTTAATGCTGCTTTGATCAAATGTCTCCATGGTCACGTTTGCAAAACTGCATCCTTGAGCGTAATGACCCTTAACAGTTTGAACGCATGAGAGGCCTGGAATGGTGCCGGGAAATGAGAACCCTGTAAAGCCCGGGTTAGCCGGAGTGTTTCCCGGAACGGGCCATTGCGTCATTACCAGTTGGTAATACTGCCACGGCGAGTTGGGGGCTGCCCTGGCCAATAATGCCTGATAACGGGCATTGGTTGCCGGAGTAGTCTGGTCAGTTTTTGGCGTAGGATAACCAATTCCAATCGGTTGGGTTCGGGTTACATTGAACCGCTTTGCCTGAGAAGCGTCATCGGGCATGACCGCAGGCGGAGGCGGGTTACCGGGGCATCCATTTTGGTTTCCGGGCTGGCCTGGCACGCAATATGGATCCTGACCAGGCATCGTATTGCTTGCGTTGCCGTCATTCAGGTTGAAGGCCGTGTTGCTGGTTGGCGTTGCGCCTGTCACCACGGGAACATTGTCAATCTGCTCAAAGGTGGACCAAATCCACTGCGGACGTGCGGGAGTTTTGGAGACAATATGCAGGCCCACCAGACCCATCGTACGCTGGGAACACTTTTGGCTGACCGGATCAAAAACCCATGCTTGTTTTGTGTAATAGCGGGATTGAAGATTTGATGGGACGCCATCCATGTCAATCCAGGAAGACTTCAGATCAATGCTGTTTTCCGCTGGACACTGCTGCCCGCCCACTGTGGCTCCATTTGAACAGAAGGTCACCTTGCCCAGATTCGCCTGCAGATACCATTTGTTGCTGAGGATCTGGTCGTACTCCGTCTGGTTATAGGAAGCCTGGTAGCGCAGGTAATGCTGTTGCGCCGTGCTCTGAGCGAATCCGCTGGAAATAATAGGACCAACAAAGAAATTGCCAAAACCCGCCAGTCCCAGATTGCCGAATTTTGTGTCCGCAGCAAGCAACACGTCACCCCAGCCCACATTCACAGAAGATCCGCAAGGATTGTTGGTCCCTGCGAAGCTCGACCACGGAGCCGGAGCTGGCGGGGGATTGGGAGAACTCGCCGGCGGAAAACTTTCCCAATCTGCCTTATAAGTTTCAAACACCAGCGGCACGTTGACCGGGAAGTTGGTTTGACTTGTATCAGGAACCCCACGCTGGCCCTTGGCCGCCGGCCAGATCATTGCGATGAAGCTGCGCCACGAGAAGTCATCAAATTGGGTAATGCCATTGTTCGCGCAGGATTCAGCGTCAATGGGAGGGGTGGGTGAAGAGATGGAGGGAGTTGGAGGAGTGCAGATGGGCATGGGCGTTGGGGTGGGCGTTTGTCCCCATGCAGTTGAACAAAGAGCCAAAAGAATAGTGCCGGCCAGAATTGGGCCGGCACTCCTTCCGAATATCCAGCTTACTACCATGGTGCTCCTTTCTTCGCGCGTGAGCAGGCACGCTCAAGTGACCCGTTTAATTAATGGAAGAAAATGACGAGCGTTAAGGAACACACCGCCGGGTTTATGGAGGGTAGCCGGCATTCTTCCAGGCAAGAAAATCAGAGAGGAAAAGCTGCTGCGTAGGCTTGTCCCAGACCCCTTCAGGGCATCCGGGTTTCGGCATGGAGCCTGATGAGACTGCGGAGTTAATGTCGTCCCAACTGTCTTGCACTTGGCCGGCATCCCAGAGATCCAGGCCCATGACGTTAATCATGTGAGAGCGATAACAAGGAGTAAAAAAAGGTTGAATGGTGGATTTGAACGAGGGAGTTGCCATTAGTCTTTCCTTTCTTTTAAAACATCTCTCTAATTTTTTTTGAGACCGCAATCCTGCCGTTCCTGCTGTGATTCAGCACTGTGCCTCCAATCCATAACAGGCTGGGAAATTTGAGCGGTGGATGCGGCGATGTGTGGCTTTCGATTTTCCGGAAGCATATTCGTTTAATTTGGGATCAACGAATCGGCACGACTGAGGCATAATCGCAAACTAATTATTACAATAATTTTGAAACCTCAAACCTTACACAAGGGATAAATTCTGAAAACCGGAAAGTCACCTGCAACACTGTGCCGGCCAAAAGACAAAGCAGAGCTGGAACCCAAGGAAGCTCTGCTGCGTGCATCGCTTTGTATAGTTCGTCGCTTGCGATTTAAATATGCGGATTTGGGATTGGGGTTGGTGTGGGATTTGCGCCGCCTAAGGGCGTAGGCGTTGAAGTTGGACTTGGAGTAGCAGTCGGCGTAGGTGTTGGGCTAACAATGATTCTTGTTGGGCCAGACGGAGTCGCTGATGGAGTGGGGCTTGGAGTGGGAGTGAATTCCTGTGCCGGTGTAGGCGAAACGGTTGGACTCGGGGTAGGCGAAGAGCTTTGTGCAAAACCAATGCCGATTGAAATTGCCCAGATTCCAAGCGCAAAGAGCAAGCAGCATATCGCCCATGATCTCGAATGGGCCAAGTATCTTTTTCCTGAAAATTGCACACTTGAGTGATGCCGCAGATAACGGCGCTGTTGTGCGCCGATTTGCGCTGTTTTGTACCCCAATGGGACAATAGACCCATGAGAAAATCTTTGATCGTACTACGAACCTTTCTGACCGTTGGGGTGGTACTGCTAGGGAATGCCCTGGCCCAGACTTCCCCGGCCCAAACTGCGCCGGCAAAAACGCCAGCTTCGCCGGCTGCCAAGAAAACTCCGACTACTGGGAAGAAGACCGGAGCTGCCGCGGCAAAAAAATCGAGCATTACCACGCTTACTACCCCCAAGGAAAAAGCGAGCTACGCGATCGGAATGAACTGGGGGAACGGGCTGCATCGTCAGGGAGTTGAAGTGGACATGCCCGCTCTGATGCAGGGCATGAAAGATGCCATGGCAGGCACCAAGACGTTGCTGACGGAAGAAGAAGCTCGCGCTGCCCTGATGCAGCTCCAGAGTGAAGTACAGGCCAAGCAACAGGCAAAGGCCGCGCAAGAAGGAGAAGCCAACAAAAAGGAAGGCGAAGCATTTCTGGCCGCAAATAAGAGTAAAGAAGGCGTTGTAACGCTGCCAAGCGGCCTGCAATACAAGATTTTGAAAGAAGGGTCCGGTCCCAAGCCGAAGGCGACTGACAGCGTAGTATGCAACTACAAAGGCACCTTGATCAATGGCACCGAATTTGACAGCTCCTACAAACGCGGTGAGCCGGCGACTTTCCCGGTAACCGGCGTGATTAAGGGATGGACGGAAGCGCTGCAATTGATGCCCGTCGGTTCGAAGTGGCAGCTCTTTATTCCGTCTGATCTTGCCTACGGAGCGCGCGGCACCCCGGGAGGGCCGATCGGGCCGAATTCCACTCTTATCTTTGAAGTGGAATTGATGTCGATTAAGGAGAAGACGCCTGCTCCCGACCAGGTCCCCCCGCCCGCGGCAACGCCGCAAAAGAGTCCGGCAGCAAGTCCCAGTCCGGCGTCAAGTCCAACACCAGCAGCAAGCCCAACACCGAAAAAGTAATTCAAAAGGGGCCGTCTCCAATAGACGGCCCCTCATGCATTCAGAACACCAGTTCACCGCAACTGTGGTTTTAGCGTTTCCCTTTCAGGATTCCTTCTATCTGCTGCAGGTGATTCAGGTCATGGCCGGCCACCATGCGCACAATGTGGGCCACGGTCTCATTACCGCGTTCCGCATGCACGCCGTAGTTTTCCCAGAGTGTTTTCGGAACGGACTTGAGCAGGTTCAGGTTTGCTTCACGCAACGCAGTGAACGTGGCCAGCGATGTGCGCGAATCGCGGCGAGCGTAATCAAACGTTTTCGCCCAGAGGTCCTGGTCATAAGCCTGGATGAGGATGGCATTGGTGCTTAAAACCTGGCGTAGCCGCTAGGAAATGGCGACTTCTGCATCGGCAAGATGGGCTACGATTTCTGCAATTGACCATTTGTCTGCAGCCGGCCTGCGCGTCAGTTGTTTCGCATTCTTTCCTTTAAGCAGCGCAGCCAGCTTTTTAGGGGCGGCTTGCTGCAAGCGCAACGCGTCTTTGCCTTCGCCATAACTCAATAATCGTTGGGTGTACTGCTGTGCGGTCTCCTGCATGTTTTCTCCTGTTCTCTTATAAAACTTCGCGCAGCATTGGATCATGACGGGAACCCATGAGACTCAGAAAAAAGGCAAACTTCTGGTTTTTAAGTGACTGGGTAAAGCTTAGGCTTCCATTGCAACTGCACGACTTTACCTCCGCCGGGCTATTCTTGCCGACAGCAGGCTCTCTTTCCTGCACCGTTCAAGCTTCTAATTCATCTAATATCAAACCCAACTATGAAACTGATTGTCTATACTGCCCCGTGGTGCCGGGATTGCCATGTCGCTAAACGCTGGCTTGTCCAGAACAACATTTCCTTTGATGAGATCAACATTGAAGAGACGCCCGGCGCTGCCGAAGAGGTAATCCGGCGCACAGGCAAACGCGCGATTCCCCAGTTTGTGGTCAATGGCGCATGGGTGCAGCCCTATTCCCCGGAAGAAGGATTCAAGTATGACGAAATGGCCGAGCTGTTCGGCATTTCTCAGCCTTGACGGGATAGTGCTGCCTCAACTTAAATGTCGAAGCGCCTCATCTGGTTGCTGCTTCTTATAGCTCGAGGTTTAGCTTTCTTTTGGATTATAGTCTTCTTTTTCGCTGCGAGAGGCCCACGGCATGCGCCAGCGCATGGATGACGGGACACGCACCCGCAACACGCGTTCCCGATGGCTTTCCTCTGCAACAGAATGCTCGCGGGCTTTGAGCAGGTCTTGCAGACCGATCAATCCCAACAGCTCGCGACCGCCATTGTGCCTGACGACAGGAAAATGGGTCAGCCCGGATACGGCCATGCGGTTCACGACCATACGCAGCGGTTCTTCAGGATAGGCAACTACAGGCGCACTGGCCACCAGATCTGAAAGCGGTACATTCTTTCGCTCGCCGTTTTGGTGGTCTCGCAACTCTTTTACAAGATCATACCGGGTCATTACGCCCAGCAGGCGCTGATTGCTGTCAATCACCGGATAGACGCGCTGTCCACGAGGATTGTCATTATTGGCGAGGGCAGCTTCCAACTCGGAAATGGTGCTCTCTGCCGGAAATGCGGTGATGTTCGTTCGCATCACATCTTCCACTGCCAGGGCTTCCATAGGGTCGACCACATATTCACGGGAAAGGTGATGGCCGCGCCGGCTGATCTTTTCCGTCAGGATCGACCGGGACATCGTCAGCACCGTGAAGGAGTGCGCAGTGACGCAGGCAATCAGCAGGGGCAAGATGGAGTGATAGTCGCCTGTGAGTTCGAAGGCAAAAATTACGCCGGTAAGAGGAGAACGCATGGTTCCAGCAAGCATGGCGCCCATGCTGATGAGGGGCCAGAACCCCAGCCCCTGATGAGGAAGAAAAAGCGCGTCAACTGCGCCTAGAGCGCCGCCCATCATGAGCAAAGGAGCAAGCACGCCACCGGATGTCCCTGATCCCAGCGAAAAACTCCAGATCAAAATTTTGACGATTAGAACACCCAGAATCATCTTAACCGTCGCATTTCCCTGCAAAAGCTGCTGGATTACGTCATAACCGACGCCAAGCGCGCGAGGATAGAAAAAACCGCCAATGCCTATACCCAAACCGCCAATTGCAGGCCACCACATCCAGTGGATTCGTTTGAGGTGGAAAAAGGCATCTTCAAAGGCATAGACCAGTTGCGTGAGCAGCGCGGAAAGACAGCCGCTCAGCAGCCCAGCAAGCAGGCAGCCGAAAAGAACGGCGGGCGCCCACGCAACATCATGGGCCGGGACGGGAAAAATTGGGCCTGCTCCAAGCAAGTGCACGCGCGCAGCCGCAGCCGCAATGCTGGCTAACGCAACGGGGATAAAGCTGCGCGGCTTCCATTCGAAGAGCAGTAGCTCGACTGCGAGCATGATGGAAGCAAAGGGCGCTGCAAAAGTCGCGGACATGCCCGCCGCAGCGCCGGCCACCAGCAGCGTCTTTCGTTCGGCCGAGGTGAGATGAAAGAATTGGGCGATCAAAGAACCGAACGCCCCGCCGGTCATAATGATGGGACCTTCCGCGCCGAACGGGCCACCAGAACCGATGGAAATCGCGGTGGAAACCGGCTTGAGTATTGCCAGCCGCGGTTCTACTTTAGCCCCCCGGAGCAGAATGGCCTCAATCGCTTCCGGGATACCGTGACCGCGAATCTTGTCCGAGCCAAATCTGGCCATCAGCCCCACGATCAGGCCGCCGACTACCGGAACCGCAATGACCCAAAGTCCCAGATGTGCATTGCCGGGGGATGCCGGCGCTGAACTCAGGCGTTGAAAGAAAAAAACATTAGTAAAAAAAGCAATAAGTTTAAGAAGAACAACAGCCACATAAGCGGATATCACCCCAATCACAATGGCCAGTCCTGAAATAGGTAGAACGCGCCATGTTGTGGTGAAATCCCCGAGGACCGGGCCTGCTTCCTGAAGCGTGCCGCTGAGTGAGTTCGCCTGGGCTGAATCTTTCATGCTCCTGCTTTTTTTGTTCCTCCTGTGCGCGCCTGAGACGCCGTATTCGTATCTCTAGCAAACTGGTTCTCGCCGGTCAACCGCAGAACGGCATCTACCAGCATGGGACCTGAGTCGCGTAACTCCTGCCGGGCCGCCGCGCCAAGTTTGCGTAAAAGCGCCTCGCCTTCAGGAGTGATGGAAAGCGTTACCTGCCTACGGTCAGTTGCGGAGCGTGCTCGGCGCAGCAGTTTGTTCTCTTCACAACGGTCTACCAGTTCAACCATGCTGTTGTGGTTGAGCTGCATTCTTTCCGCTAATTGGCTGATGGTCGGTGACAGCTCTTTAGGCAGGCCTTTGATCGCCAGAACCAATTGATATTGCTGTGAGTTTGTCCCCAGAAGCCGGGTGGCCTCCTCCATGTGGCGGAGAAACCGACGCAATTGGTAACGGAACTCCCCCAACGCCAGATATTCCAGCTCACTTAAAGGCCGCAAGTTTTTTCCCTTTGACATCTTATATCGCTCCGCGACATAATAGCAACATTCTGCTAGATTCGAGCCTGGGCCTTCCCCGGTATGACGCCAAGTCAATCCGGGAAGGCCCTTTTTACTTCTTGAGAAAGACGCGTCCACTGATTGTAAACAATCGTAAATATATGTAAACATCTCTATGCTCGCTTCGCAAAGCTTGGTAATTAAACCCGGCACTAATCGAGACACCCACGTTGACGTAAGTCGAGCGCCAGCATTTATTATCAACAGTCAGCTAAGTCTCTGGGGGCCCTTACAGCAAATTCCTGACTTTTTTATTGGAGGAGAATACTTGATCTCTCGCTATACGCGCTCGGAAATGGGCCGAATCTGGAATGACGAGAATAAATTCCGCTGCTGGCTCAAGGTAGAAGCTGCGGCCAGCCTGACGCTGGCCGATGCGGGTATTGTCCCGGAGAATGCTGCTCGGGCGATTGCAGAACGTGGCGACTTTGACCTGAAACGGATCAATGAAATTGAGGCCGAGGTAAGACATGATGTGATTGCGTTCACCACGGCTGTAGCGGAAAAAGTGGGGCCGGAAGCGCGCTGGCTGCATTACGGCCTGACATCGAATGACGTGGTGGATACGGCGCAGGCCCTCCAGATCAAAGAAGCGTCACGGATCATCGCCGATGATCTGGAGAAGCTTAAAGAAGTGCTGGCGCGACGGGCCCATGAATTCGAGCATACGCCCACGATTGGTCGCACCCATGGCATCCATGCTGAGCCGACTACGTTTGGGCTGAAGCTGGCCAACTGGTACGCCGAAACGGTCCGCAATATTGAACGGTTTCAGCGCACAGCGGAAGAAATGCGGGTGGGCAAGCTCTCCGGGGCAGTGGGTACGTTCGCGCATCTGGAACCCGAGTTCGAAGAAAAAATCTGCGCACGCCTTGGACTGGCGGCTGCTCCGATTTCTACTCAGGTGATCCAGCGCGACCGACACGCCTACTACGTAGCGACGCTTGCGACCATTGCTTCCACGCTGGATAAGATTGCCACGGAGATCCGGCATCTCCAACGCACGGAAGTTCGTGAAGCGGAAGAATATTTCAGCGAAAAGCAGAAAGGCTCTTCCGCCATGCCGCACAAGCGCAACCCTGTTACCTGTGAACAGATCAGCGGACTGGCGCGCGTGGTGCGTGCCAACGCCCAGGCAGCATTTGAAAACGTAGCGCTCTGGCATGAACGCGACATTTCCCATTCTTCCGTGGAGCGCGTGATCTTGCCCGATTCAACAATTCTGGTGGATTATCTGCTGACGAAAACCATTCACCTGATCGACACGCTCATGGTCTATCCCAACCGCATGCTGAAAAATTTGGAATCTACTGGCGGACTGGTCTTTAGCGGCCAATTACTACTGGATCTTTCAGAACACGGCATGGCGCGGGAAGACGCTTATCGGCTGGTGCAGAAACACGCCATGCGAGCCTGGAAGGAAGACCTGAATTTTCGCGAGTTAGTAATGAACGATCAGGAGATTACGTCGCGGGTTCCGGCTAAGCAGATTGAGCAGGCGTTTTCTATTGAGCGGCAGTTGCGGAATGTGGGAAAGATATTTAAGCGGGTATTTGGGGAATAGGCTTCGCTTTCTCTGAAATCCCGACCCTGAGCTTGCGAAGGTCGGGATTTCAGAAGAAGCTATACAGAAATCGTGAACGACGTTTCCGTCCTCGTCACTGGGCGATACATCGTATCGCGCTCGACGGGTTCACGGCCGGCTTCGCGGATGAGGCGCTCAAGTTCTTTCCGGACCATGCCCTGTGGAGTGGTAGCGCCGGCGTCGTGGTAAATTTTTTCTTCGATCACCGTGCCATCAATATCGTCCGCTCCAAAGCGAAGGGAAATTTGCGCAATCTTGGGCGAGAGCATCTGCCAGTAAGCCTTGATGTGTGGAAAGTTATCGAGCACCAAACGACCGATGGCAATCTGCTTTATATCGAGCATTCCCGTGGTAGTAAATAAATGCTCCAGCGGTGTATTGGCAGGGTGAAACGCCAGCGGAATAAATGTCTGGAATCCATGTGTCTCATCCTGAAGCGTGCGCAAACGGATGAGATGGTCAGCGCGGTCTTCTTCGTTTTCAATATGGCCGTACAACATGGTGGCGTTTGATTTCAGGCCAATGTTGTGCGCGGTGCGGGCGGTATCAAGCCATTGGTCGCCATCGATTTTGTGATCGCAGATTACGCGGCGCACGCGCTCATTGAAGATCTCAGCACCACCACCGGGCAGTGAATCCAGGCCGGCATTCTTGAGTTGACGCAAAGTCTCTTCAATCGATAGCTTGGCGCGCTTGGCCAGAAAAGCGATCTCCACCATGGTAAGAGCCTTCAGATGTACCTGAGGGAAACGGGCTTTTAGTCCTGAGATCAGATCCAGATAATACTGGAATGGCAAATCGGGGTGCAGGCCGCCGACAATGTGAAATTCCGTAATTGCCTCAGAATAGCCCGACGCGGCGGTGTGGAATGCCTCTTCCAGCGCCATAGTGTAAGCGCCTGGAGCATCTTTCTTGCGCCCAAAAGCACATAGGCGGCAAGCCGCAACACAGACGTTCGTCGGATTGATGTGCCGGTTGACATTGAAGTAGGCCACGTTCCCATGCAAACGCTCACGTACATGATTGGCCAGCCAGCCCACGGCAAGAATGTCCGGCGAGCGGTAAAGCGCGACGGCATCGTCAAACGTGAGGCGCTCACGGGCAAGCACTTTCTCCGAAACAGGCAATAGGGAGCGGTCGTCAGTTTGGAACCCGTGGCGGGCTGGAGTGGAAATGGTCGTAGCCATGGCTAAGAAAATAATACCTTTTTGCTGGCTCGGCTTCAATTTTGTGACTGAATCATGGCGTTAGGGCTGAGATTCTCCAAGATCAAGCAGCAAGATTCCCATCAGACGCTTGAACCCAGCTTTGCAACCGCGAATCGGGAAAATCACAGATGGTAAACCATATTAAAAATACAAGAAATCAAATCCTGGCTGCTTATAGTTCTCTATACAGAACTGCAAACCGATAGCGGACGGGAGCGCCCGCTCAGAAAATTAACACAGGCCAAGCAAGAACGATAATTACTGTCACTTTAAAATGCCTAATCTTTCCTTGTGAATATCATAAATATCAGGTCTGTTGCTTTAATCAAGTATGGTGAATCTGCCATTGGATGGAGGATTGAGCTTTTCTTAAACATCGACTGTTCAAAATTCCGCAGCTTTGGTCATAGGCTTGCATTTGTAAAGTAAGGCAAAGTTTCAAAAAAACCGTAGCTTTAAAGCACTAAGAAAGCTTTCGCAATCCCCATTCCAAGGAGAGAGTTTTTATGAATAGGAAACGATAGTTATTCGTCGCCCTAATGAGCTGCCTGGTGCTGCTTGGCGCAATCAGCCTTTTCGGCCAGGTAACCGCCAACTCTAGTCTTCAAGGCACAATCACCGATAAGACCCAGGCTGTAATCGGCGGCAAAGCCGATGTCACGCTTATCAGCAAGCAGACCGGTGCTACCCGCACCACCAAGACCAACGATGCCGGCGAATATCATTTTGACGCACTATCTGCCGGAATTTATTCCATAAAGGTGAGCGCTCCAGGGTTTTCCAGCGCAGAAGTGAGAGATCTGGAAATTCTGGTAGGCAGAACCGCCACCCAGAACTTCACTCTCGCCCCAGGCGGAGTGAGCGAGACTGTGGAAGTGACTGCCACCGCGCCTCTTGTTGACCAGACAAAAACTGACGTGAGCGCAAACATCACGCCAGAGCAGATCACCGAACTGCCCCTGATTGGCCGCGATATCGCCGATCTTGCTTACCTGGCGCCTGGCGTAAAAGCCGCGGACGCCTACGATCCGACCAAAAACCGCTATGCAATCCTTTCAGTCAACGGCGAGGGCGAAACGTCAAGGTAACTGTGAACGGCGTCGATAATAAAGACAACACCGTTGGCGGGCCTGTAATGCAGCTTCCCGCAGAAGCCGTGCAGGAATTCCAGGTTTCAACACAGCGTTTCTCGGCCGTGAATGGCCGTTCAGCCGGCGCAGCGATCAACGTGATCACCAAGAGTGGAACCAATGCCTTCCACGGTTCAGCCTTTGGCTTCTTCCGCGACCAGGTATTTAATGCGGACCAAAAGACAGCAAATGGTGACGGCACCACTTCTTCCATCAAACCGGACTACTCACGCCTGTGGTTTGGCGGCTCCATCGGCGGACCGATCAAGAAGGACAAGCTGTTCGCCTTCTTTGCCATCGAGCGGCAACGCGAGCACACTGCCCTTGCTGAATCACCTCTGGCTTTCTCAGAGCTATCATTGGTCACGAACCTGGGCGCGCAGCCAGCCTCAACCATTCCGACGCCATTTTTTGAGAACCGCATCAATGGCAGGCTCGATTACACCATCAATAACAATCATTCCGTTTATTTCTCTGTGACCACGCAGGCCAATAACAGCCTGAATGACCAGAGCAATGGATTTTTTGATCTTACGGAAGGAAACTTCACCAAAAACCACCTGCAGATTGCAAACCTGACCCTGAACTCCACTCTGTCCCCGACCAGACTGCCTTTTCGCTCAGTCCTACCGACGTTGTACCCGGAACAAACATTCTGTTAAGCAACTGGCACCTGGGTGATGCGCTGCCAACAATTCCGGCTCCATCATCGCAACTGGTACCTGGCTCGATCCGCCGTCTGATGGATCCGAATTACCGCACACCCGTAACCGAGGAGTTCAACGGCGGCTACACCTGGGCGATCAACAACAAGACAGCTTTCGAAGCTGAATACGTTCACGTGCTCAGCCTGCATGAAAATAAGACGATCAACCTGGATCCTGTTATTCCTGTCACTCCCAACAGCATCACCACGACCTCTAAAACAGGCGCTCCAGGCGGCTTCTTCCAGCCACTGGATGCAGCCTTTGCCGCTGCGGGCGCGCCCAGGCTCGGCAGCTTGCGTGATGAGCAATCCATCGGTCGCTCACGCTACGATGGCATGAACCTGAGCTTCCGTCAGCGTTCATTCCATAGAATGGACCTGACCGTGAACTACACATTGGCGCGCGCGGTGGGCTACAACGAAGATGGCGGTTCATTCCGCTACTATCCGCGTGACCCGCAGAACCCGCTTGCGCCCAATGAATTTGGACCGTCGTTCAACGACGAACGGCACCACGTTACCATCGCCGCGACCGCGCATATGCCATTGGGATTGGAATTTTCTCCGATTCTCCAGTTCGGCTCGGCGCGTCCATACAACCCAATCGCCGCTGCTAACTCCATAAACCTGGGCGGTGGCAATGATACGGGCACGCTGATTGTGCCTAAGAACGATCAGAGTAATCTGACCGCCTTTATCGATCCGACCACTGGTCTTCCGAACAAGCTCGCAGCGTCCCAGTGCTATTACGGGGGCAACTGCGTGGTTGCTCCTTACGACTCGCAACGCGGCGATCCGTACTTCGACATGGACGCCCGCCTTGCCAAGAACATCAAGATGGGTGAAAACCGCAATCTACAGTTGATGTTCCAGGCGTTCAACCTGACCAACCATGCCAATTACGGCAATGATTTTGGCAACGTGGTCGGCGACTCAACGTTTGGACACCCGATTGGCTTCATTAATCCCTCAAGCAGCTTGCTGCCAAGGGCGTTCACGGGTGAGTTCGGAGCACGCTTTAGCTTCTAACTCGAACAATCTCAACCGAAGGCCGGCAGCGATGCCGGCCTTTTTTATTGCTTGAATGTTGGCTAATACATCAGAGCGACATTGTAATAATCGTTCTGGTCATTGGTTGTGGAGGGCATTGCAACCGAGAGAGCCAGCTTATGTAATCAGGGCTAAACTGGACGGGAATAATCACCCGGGATATTGGTCCCATACATCAGGCGAGTTATTCGTTGCTCTCGTCGGGGTCCCAGGTGATGGAGGCGCCGGAGCCTTCCTGAACTGCAGAACCGGAGATGCCGCCTTCGAATTGATCGGGATCGCCGCCGGCGAGTTCAATCTTGCGCCGCTGGACTTCACGAATTTCGCGCAGGATAGCAGCTTCGGCTTCAAGATATTGCTCTTCAGTAATCGAGCCGTCGTCCAGTTCTACCTGTAGATGAAGAAGCTGTTCCTTAAGAGGAGCATCGTCTGTCCACTGCTCTTCAGCCACCTTGAGCAGGGTGCGCATGATGAAGTTCCATCCGGAGAAGGGTGCGAAAAGCAGATCATCAATTAAAAGCATACGTTGTCCTTCGGGTTCCGCTCATAGCCCGCTCTTCCTAGCTCATCCCTGCCCGCCGCGCTCCAATTTGAGGCGAATGTTAACGAAGTTGTAGGGTGGCCAGGGTCCGGTGTACTTAAAATTGAGGCGATCGCCATATTTCTGAGCAACACGATTCACGGCAGCATCAAACTCGGCTTCGCGGGCCTTTTGAATAAGAAAGGCCGCATTCATAATCATCTTGTCCCCGATGGGCTTATTATCGCGCGACGCGACGCAGACCGTGCGCAGGCCGTCATAAATTTCACGAACGTAATTGGCGGCAAGCTCGGCCAGCGCCTTATCGATCATGCGGCCAAGCTGCATGCGGGCAAAGTAGGTGGACTGGAGGTGTTTACGCGTGAGTTCCAGATGGAAGCGGTGGATTTCATCATGCTCACGCTGCAGTTCTTCAATGATGCGGTCGCGGTCCCAGGTGACTTTCAGCCCGAATTCCAGCTTGCCGGTCATCTGCTTGAGCACGTCTTTCAGTGATGAATAGATGCTTTTGAGCACTTCACGTATATCGTCGTCGGTGCGGAAAACCGTGCCGAAGCTCATGGGAATGATGGTGTAATTTTTCATCACCGATTCAATCACGTGCTCATGGGCGAGGGCATTGTCGCGAGTAGGATCAAAAATAAAAACGGGCGTGCGGCTGACCACAGCGGCGATGTCACCGTAGTGCACGGTATACACGTCTTCATTGACGCCGCCAATGCTGCTGCGGCCAAAGCCGACCTGCGAGCGCGACTCGATCACGCCATAGACATAACGGCCTTCCTGCTGCTGTCCGCTTCTGGGAAGGTCCGCCTGCATCGGCACCGGCGCAGGCGCAAGGTCCAGCACCGCCGTTGCCGGTTCAGCCTTAGTGGAGATTTTGCGGACCGCGGTTGTCTTCTTCCCCGCCTTCTTGCTTGGGCTCATTGTTTCTCCTCAACATGTTGGAGGTTGTCGCCAGAAATTCTTCGATCTCAATGGGCTTGAACATGACGCCGATGCCCTGGCTGGCCGCTTCATCCGCGGTTTCCTTGGTGGCATAACCCGTAAGCAGGGCCGCCGGCACGCCGGCGTCAAGTTTCCTTGCCGCTGAAATCACTTCAAACCCGGTATGCTGCTCTTCCAGTGAATAGTCGCACAGTACCACATCAAATTTTTGCTTCTCCATGGCGGCAATAGCTTGCACCGAAGTGCCGCAGGCCATCACCTCATAACCCTGCCGTTCCAGAATAAGCCGGTACGTCAGCAGGACGGCAGCTTCGTCGTCCACGACCAGCACGCGGTATTTTCGGTCAGCACTCACAATTTTACGACTGGCAGATCAATCTTAAAAGTTGTGCCCTTCCCCGGTGTGCTTTTCACCGAAAGCTTGCCCGCATGGTTCTGAATGATTCCCTTGACAATCCATAGGCCCAGACCTGTGCCACGTTCGCCCTTGGTAGTGACAAACGGCTCAAAGATGGAGCGAATCATTTCCCGCGGGATCCCAGATCCGGTATCGGCAATCAGAATGCGCACCCAGCCATGCATCTCGTCAGATCCAGGTATGTGCCGGCTGCGAATGCGCAGCTTGCCACCTTCGGGCATGGCATCACGGGCATTGATCACAAGATTGGAAAGCACCTGGCGTATCTGGTCCGCGGCAATCACCGCATCAGGCAGGACGCGCAGTTCAGTCTGCAATTCCACTTTGGCGCGCTGGAGTTGCCGGTTCAACAGGAGCAGCGTGTCTTCAATAATGGTGTTGACGTTAACCGGCTTAACTTGTTCCGTGTTGCGGTAAAGCCCAAGCATCTGGCGCACAATGCGCGCCACGCGCTCGGTTTCCGACTTGAGGATGTTATACACAGGCGCCGCGGTGTCCGGAATGGCGCTGGCCAGCAGGTAGATGGCATTCTTGATGGCCTCCATGGGGTTGTTGACCTCATGGGCGATTGTGGCCGCCAGCCGGCCGGTGGCGGCAAACTTCTCAATCTCCAGCATGCGCCGCTCCACCTTGAGCTGCTCCACCCGGCGAAGCGCCGTTAGATCGCGCAACACGGTAACGGTATAAGCCACCTGGCCGCGTTCACCGAAGATCTTGCCGGAACGGGCGTCATATTCAATTTCCTGGCGCAGCGTTGGATTGAACAAACGCAGGGGCGCGGTTTCACGATCGGCGAATGACGCGGTAAAAGCATCAATAAAGGCCGTGAGCTTTGTCTGGTTCTGGAACTGTATAGTGTCACGCACCGCGTCTGATTCGTCGCCAAACAACTTTTGGGCCAGGGGATCCACCAGTACAATCTTGGCCTTGCCGTCACAGACAACAATGGGATCGCCCACATTTTCAATGATCAGGTTAAGGCGGTCGCGGTCTTGGCGAACTACTTCTTCGGCGTCGCTCAGCCGTTCATAATTAAGGCGCAGCTCCTGGTCGGCGCGGCGGAGATCAGTCACGTCACGCATCACGGTGACAGTGCCGAGCTGGATGCCGTCATGGCCGAACGTAGGCGCGGAAACCGCCTCAAAAAGCATCTCCTCGCCTTCAATCGCGTCCACCAGGGTGAGGTCGCGGTGGGAGTCGCTGCCGGAAACCAGCATGGAAGAGAGCGCAGCGGAAAAGAGCAGGTTATTGAATTCCACCGCTCGCACCAGGCCCTCGGTCATTTCCTCCGGGACGCGGAAGAATCGCTCTGCCGCTTTGTTCTGCATGATGACGCGATGCTGTGTGTCCGTGAGGATGACCGGATCAGCCATGCTCTGCATCACGGTGCCCATCTGCGCGATGGTGATTTCCATATCGCGCATGCGGTTGTAATAGTGCTCCACCTTGAACAGGCGCGAAAGATACCTGTTGGCCAGATCAATGAGATCAGCCAGTTCGGCTACGTGCTGGTCCGTATATGTCTTAGGCAGTTCCACTATCACGGCGGCGGCATAAGCCCGCATGTCACAGGTGGAACACACCTGGTCTTCCAAACGGATGCGTCTTTCACGGCGGAAATTCTGGACTGCCAAACAGGTGCCGGTGCGAATTCGGTCCGCTTCCCAGCAAAGATTGCGGTTGGAATAAAGAATGGGATGAATATAGAGGGGCCGATTGTGCAGGCTGCTCTTGGGGAGCACTTCCGGCCGCCCTGCATGGAATACGCTGCTGAGTGGATGCTCCTGCATCCAGAGCGCGGTGGTGAATTTTTCCATCTGCGTGCGGGGCCATTTCAACGCGGCGGCAGGCGTGACTTCACCACTGTCAAGATTCACATCCACAACAAGGGCCCGTGGATTCCCCAAGGCAATGATCTCTTCCAGCAGCAGTGGAAAGATTTCCTCAGACCGCTCCGCCTGAAGCAAGCGCAACACCGCAGGACGGCGAGACTCTGCCGCACGCCGTCCGTTCATGCGCGGGGACTGAATGCGGATTTCGGCCGTAGCCATGCGTGACCCCAAGACCAGCCCTTACCGCCGCCGGCGAGGCGTGCGTGGCCTGACCTCAACCGGTTTCACTTCTTCAACTTCGGCATTGGCTTCACTCAAAGTTGGACGTGAAACAAGACCAGTGAGACCAACCGCGTCAGCGTACTTGAGGTAAGTATCAATGGACGCGACGACTACGCGGGCTTCTACGGTAATCAAATCGATACCTACCAGTGAAATGCGAACCCAGGCATCGATCACAATACCTTTATCGAGCACGCGATCAAGAACATCGATTAAACTTGACCCGCCGGATACTCTCTCAACGGCCATCGAGGGCCTCCTTATTTAAAATCATTCGGCTCACTTCACACGTTTTGCGCGTGCAGCGGGCTTGCTCGGGCGCGGCGCTGCTGACCCCGGTGGCGCACCCGGTAACTGGCTCCGCCGCGCCACAGATGTGGGCGCCGGAGCGGTTAGATTTGGATCGTACTTCCACCAGTTGAGACCTATGGCCTCAGCTTTATCAACGGAACAGATTAGCAGGCGGATACGGATCGTGAGCAACTCCACGTTCGCAAGGGAAACGCGAATATCACCCGCGATCACAAGCCCTTTATCAAGGACTCTATCGAGAATATCCAGCAGGTTGGCTGTTCCGGAAACCGTAGGAACTCTTTGCATAATATCTCAGGAAAATACAGAAGAGATCGCTGGACAGGAAAGAATCGCGCGACCCACATTCACCGCATCCTAACCAGCCCATCTGAAACTGTCAACTTTTTGCTGCCTTCTAACGCCGGTCCGTGAGAATCCGGAAGGGGGGAGAAACCGGCTGCTCACACTATTGATGAAGAAAATTTTCAAGAGGTTGGCTGCAAATATTTTTTTTAGACTGGCAAAGCAAAGCGTCATTTGTCCAGCAGGTTTCCAAGCGGCCCCAACTCCAGGTTCAGGTCTTCCGGTTTCAAGCCAAAAGCAGCCGCCAGCTCATTGACTTTGGCCTCCAACCGCATCAGGGCCTGCCCCATCTCTTCAATTTTAGCTTCGCCCAGAGACCTGCCCTCCATACGCCGGATTGCCTGGCGCTCCAGCAACCGCCGCAGCAGTTCCACAAGGCTCAGGACAAGGCGCGCCAGCCCCTGCTCAATGTTCTCTGGTGAGCAGTCAATCCTCTCAATTGCGCCCGCGCCCACGGTCTTTAATTCGCGATTCATCTCAGAAACAGCCTCAGCAATCTCTTCCGGAGTGATCTTGCGCAGTTCTGTCATTTCTCACCGGCAATCTTCTGGCTGGAAATTGGGGGCCCCTTTACCTGATCACTAAGAAACTCTGCTGCCGGCCAGGGTCCGCTGATGCGCCGGGAAAGGTGTTCTGGCAGGGGCAAAGCGCCGACCGTGTGACGAAATTCATTCTCGCGGCCCCGTGGCACCAGCACGAAGATGCGGTTTCCTTTCTTGCTTTCACGTACGCGAACGTCACTGCTCAAATGCGCTACAACATCTTTCAGGGCTTGTGCAAATCCTTCCGACGAGCGCATTGCCGTGGCCTTCTGTTGCATATAGGCGGTTCCGGAGCTGCGGTCCACCTGTACGGTGGCTGGCGCGGGATAAATAACGCATTCCATCTGCACAAAATCTTTCAGCCGCTCCAGGTCGGCCAGAAAACTTGCATAATGCTCTTCTACAAACACCGCCAATGCGCTCTCGTCTTCAAAAACTGAGAGCAACCGGAAGGGTATGACCGCGACTTGGCCGAAAACGTGACGCACGACGTGATGGAACTCCACGGCATTCTTCTGCATCTCAGCTGGATCAAAAGGCCATTCCACTTTCGACCAAAGCAGGCGGAAGCCCCCGGCGGCAATGACATGAACGGGTGATTCCTTCACGCCCGTAACCGGCAGAAAAATTTCAGGAGCATGCCGAAATCCACAATAAGCCAGAACGCGGCTCACTTGCGCCTCCGATTCTCCTCTGCCTGCAAGCTACTGATGGCTGTCTCTACGGAGGTAAGCACCACATTAAGCCCCAGGTAGACCAGGTCGACGCCTGCGAGGGAGATCACCAGCGAGCCATGGATTACCACCCCGGAATTCAGGACATGGTCAAGGATCTCCAGCAGGGAGACCTCATCTTCTCCACCGCCCAGCACCTCTACGGATTTAAAATCATTCGGCATCTGAGACAAAAGAGTATGGAGGCCATGGCCCATTTACTTCGATGCGCCGTTGCCCATCCCACCGCTCGACAAAATTCTTGAGCGCCTGGTCCCACTGCCTGCGCTTGCCGCGAGGCACCAGAAAAGTCGCCTGCCACATCAAGCTGGGTTGCGCACCGCTTACCTTACCGCTGGGAGCTGAATCACTCGCGATTTTTTGCAGCGCAGTCGCAAATTCCTGAAGCTCCTGATCGTTGCGTTCCGGACGTTTTTTCAGACGGGCTGCTTTCTGCTGTAAATACTCTTTGCCGGAGCTTGCCTCAATGCTGGCAGCAGGCGCAGCGGAACGTTCCGCAAACACCTTTACGCCCCATTCATCGCCATCGGCGATGCGATCAAAAACTTTCCTGAGCGCCGCTTCCCTGCTTTTCACGTCCCTCATTAGGGCTGCTTCGCTAGAAAACATGGTGCCGAACCGCGCCGGTATAATCGCCATTTGCGAAGCCACTTCTCCCACTACCTGCTGGTGGCGTACGCCATGCAAGGCCAGCCATTCCAGATTTTCCAGGTTGTGCTCCACGGCTTGCGCAAAACTGGCCTGGTCCACTTCACATACCCAGCAAATAAACCCTCCGCAACCCAATGGACGGACCGCATGAATGCCGTCGATCCCCGCGCTGTTGATCCGGGGTGGCGTCTTTGCGCGCCCGCCTTTGGCCTCCTGCGATATCCCATAGAGATACAGGGCGGCTGAATCCGCTAATTTTTGCTTCGCTTTGGGCTTTGAAGTTGCCATATTTCGTCGGTAAATCTCTTCAACTTTGCCGCGCCTGCAATTTCTTCAGGAAAGTCGCGCACCAGGTACAAACGATTCCCGCCATACTTCTGTTGCAACGTCCGCAATGTGGACTGCTGCCATTGCTGGGCGCGGCGGCAATGCTTACAACTGGTTTTAGCATCGAGCAGCACGCGGTTCACCAACAAAGAGTCCACGGCTATACCCAGTTCTTTCATCGCGGCCAGCAGGCGCTGTGTCTGCCTGTCCGGCACGGGTTCTGGCAGCATCACCGCCCAGGCGCGGCTCTGCCGGGGATCGCGCATGATTTCCAGCAACTTGCGCACCCTCTGGCCCAATCCCGCCAGTTCCACGGCTACATCCTGAGCGAGGGCTAGTGTACGGTGCGCAGCCAGGCTTTTCAATAAAAGCCGCGACCATAAAAGAATCCGCTCCGGCATGCGCAGCAGTTCCAGGGCATGCCCTGTGGGCGCCATATCGATAAAAACATGCCCGGGTTTTGCTTCCAGCAGGTCCAGGATACGGAAAATGGCAAAGACTTCGTCCACGCCCGGCGGCACTACTTCCATGAGCGCGGCAAAGACTTCTTTCTCAAAAGTCAGATCGACGTGCAGCCCGCCCGACTCCATGCTGGTACCGGCGGAAAGCTGTTTCTTAATGCGGGCCGCCCAGCGGCGAAACTCAAAGACCGCATCCATTTCCATGGCGCTGAACCCATGATCGCCCAGAACATGCACCGGCTGATCTTCAATCTTCTTTTCAAAAACGTCATCCAGTGACGGGGCTGGATCGGTTGAGCAAACGGTCACGTCAACATCTTTGCGCAGCCTTCGGGAACGGAATGCCAGCGCCGCAGTAACGGTGGTCTTGCCTACGCCGCCCTTGCCTAAAGTAAATGAGAGCCGGGTTTCAGCCAGCGGCCACTCGCTTCGCGCGCTGTTCAGTTTGCTTTTAGGACCCTTAGGCGCGTTTGCCGAAAGCAGTACGCGCTTTTCCGCAAAGATTGCCGAGCCCAATCGCTGTAATAAGGCTACCCCCAGCAATGGATTTCCCGGGTCTGGGCCAATCAGCCGCGGCACGCGGGGAAAGTTGCGTTTGAGAAACTGCACTGCTTTCCGCCCCATACGCACTCGATTACGGCAGCGCGGACAATCTTCTGCTTCCAGTAGGACGCGGTTCAGAATTATTCCCCCGAGATGCATCTCCGGCGCTGACTCTTTGAGCGCCGCGACGCAACGCACTGCTTCGTTTAAAGAGAATGTCTCGGGTGAGGTCACCAGGAGAACCTCAGCCTGATCGGCGCTGAAAGCCTCTCTCAACTGCCGGATGGTTTGCTGCCAGCTTGCGATAAAGCCCTGGGCAGGCCTGGCGGTGCGTCCGCCAAAGCGCTGCGCCAATAATTCGTCGCGGCTGGAAGCCATTTCAAGAAAATTCAGGAACCGCTGGAAGTGTCCCGGCAACTCAAACAGCCGGAGAGTGTGGCCAAAGGGCGCGGTGTCCACAACAATATGGTCATGCGTGCCGCTCTCAAGCATGTCTCTGAGCGCCAGGAGTCCTGCCACTTCAGACATTCCGGGTAGCGTTGTATCGAGAAGAGGCGCAATTTCTTCCCGGCTGAAGAATGTTCCGTTTTCAACAATGTCGAGAATGCCATTGCGGTGGCTATCGAGAAATTTTTTGAATTCGCTTTGGCTGTCAATCTGCCAGACGGAAAGTTTGCCTTTCCTACCCTGCAAACCGTGCGGCCTGGGACGTTCCTTAATTTCCAGCATGTCGGCCAATGAATGTGCTGGGTCGGTGGACATGAGCAAGATGGATTGCTGTGGATGACGCGCGGAAAGGTGCAAGGCAAGCGCGCAGGAGACGGTCGTCTTCCCGACTCCGCCTTTCCCCACGACAAAGGTCAGCTTAGCCACAGAAGAGATTGTATGCGGTGAGTCAGTAGAACGTCTTTCGCCGCAGATATACGCGGATGGCGCAGATTAAATAAGAGATTTTGGGCTATGTGAATTCATTGCTGATGCAAGGCAGAGCTGATGCAAGGCAGAAATTAAAAAGATGGTTTCACGACCAAGACAACGATCAGCAGTAAGGAAACGAACCTTGGGCGTGGCAAAAAACTTTAATTTTATGATCTGCGTCATCTGCGCAAATCTGCGGCAACCTACCTTCAGCCCAGACAGAACTCTGCCACCAGCGGCAGATGATCTGACGCCATCAGGGCCATGCGGCTACGGTGAAGCACAAACTCTTCCAGCGCCAGCTCGCGGTCAAAATACATGTGGTCAAGGTGCATGATGGGCAGAACGCCCGGATAAGTGCGCTTACGATTGAGATGGAGCTGGATATCCACGCTCTCAAATGAATGTTGCAGGCTTTTGGAAACCAGGCCGCGGGTCCACTCATTGAAGTCGCCGATGATCAGTCGAGGGTGTTTCAGTTGCGGTGAAAGCAAGACCTCGCGACTCATCAGCAGGCGGGCCTGCTTCCGGCGCTCCATGTATCCCGTACCCAGATGCACGTTGAAAAGATGGACGATCTTTCCCGGCCTTATCTCCAGGTCGCAGCGGATGCAGCCGCGTGCCTCGCGGCGGGAGGCTGTCAGATCATAAACGCGAACTTCTTTTACGGGAAAGCGGCTCAACACCACATTGCCGTAAACAGCGCCGCGCAGCTTGCGCGTCTCTCCAATGCGATAGTCATAACCGGCGGCGTCGGCCAGAAACTGCGCCTGGTTCTGTTCCTTGCGTCCACCCTTCAGGCTGACAACCTCCTGCAGGGCGACCACGTCAGCTTGCAGTTCATTCAAAACTTCTGCCACCCGTGAAGGGCGTATGCGGCCATCAATGCCCCGGCATTTATGGGTGTTGTAAGTAGCTATGCGAAAACGTGAGTCCTGTTTCATCGGCGATTGGTGTTCTTGCAGGATAACTCCAGCCAATGTTGGCGGCAATGAGCCCTGCCTTGGCAGACCACATTAAGATGCGTTGATTATTCCCTACTTGTCTATTGCTCGCGCGCGATCAGCCAGCCCAACCATTCCATCACGCGTTCCGAATACGGCCGATGCTCCCATTCCTTCAGCGTTGCACGATGGGAGTGGGAAAGGTCATTCTGAAAGTCGGCGTTCAGCTTGCCCACAAGATCAGGACTCAAAATGGCAAGATTTACTTCGTCATTCCAGCCAAAGGAGCGATGGTCGAGATTTGTGGAACCCACGATGCACCACTGCTCATCCACGATCATGATTTTGGCGTGAATCATGGCGGGCTGATATTCATAGATCTCAGCGCCAGCTTTTAAAAGATCGCCATAGGTGGCCCGGCTGGAGCTGCGCGTCATGCCGTGATCGCTATGCTTACCTGGAACAAGGACCTGCACTTTGACGTTTCGCTCCACAATGGCGCGAACCAGTTCCCTGATCAGGCTTGGATCGGGAAGAAAATATGGAGTAGTGATCTTCAGGCTTTTATTGGCTGAGGCGATCAGAGTCTGAAATAGAATGCGCGCACGCGTGGAACCGCCCTGTGACGGGCTGCTATCCACAACCAACGAAATAGCGCCATTGGTATTCTCCGGCGCAGCAAAATATTTATCCCTGCAAGGATTTGCCCGGACGATTCCAGCCAGTTCTCCAGGAACGAGCTTTGCAGAAAGCGTACAGCGTCCCCCGTGACGCGGAACATGTTGTCCCGCCACGCCGGCTCTTTCTTTACACCATGCCACCAGTGGTCCGCCACGCCCGCGCCTCCGATGAAGCTGATGCGCCCGTCAATCACTATCAGTTCGCGATGCGTGCGGTTGTTGGCGCGCGGCCAGTTGTACCAGCGCATCGGGTGGAACCAGCGCACGTGGCCACCAGCATTGGTAAGCTCGGCAAAAAATCTCTTGGGCATGGAAAAGCTGCCCAACGCATCAATTACTAAGTTGACTTCAACGCCGGCACGCGCCCGCTCTGCCAGAGCATCCGTCATGCGTCGGGCGATCTCACCCCTAGCAAAAATGTAAGCCACCCAATTAATGCTCTTCTGCGCCTGCGCAATGGCCTGAATCTCAGCTTCATAGAAATTTACTCCGTTCGGCAACGGTTCAATCAGAGTGTTCGGCGCCGCGCGCGACGAGACCAGAGCTTCCAATTCACGCACGAACTCAGGTGAATCCAACGCGCCTTGAAGCGGGCTGACAAGCCTGTATTGCAGCACAGGGCCAAATAGGTCAATCAGCACCCAGGTAACGATTGCCAGCATGCAGACTACAGCGAACCAATGCAACGCCTGATGATGCCGAATCACGATGGCAATGCAAATCGCGGCGAACCATAAGAAGATGTGATTGCGCCGCAACGCAACGGAAATTTCGTGACTTTTCTCCTGGCGCGATTTTAGTTTTGATTGCGACTGTCTGTGCATGCGATTCGGGCGTACTCGCTCCTGTGTTCTCAATTTCGATGCCACCCGAACCGTAAGAGGCAGGCTTGAGCTGATTTGCCAATTAAAATAACTGAGTGGCAACTTTGAGCAAATTTTCCAACAGGAAACCGGTAAAGCAAGCCGGGCTGCGGCTCTTGCAATCATCGGATTTGAAGCGCATTCCATGGCTAGTCCATGGATTCACCACGCGTCCTGGCGGCGCAACCACCAGCTATGGCGGACGCACACTGAATCTGGGATTCACCAAAGACGATAAGCGCGAGCGCGTGGAACGCAATCGCAAAGCTGTGCTGCTGGCCGCAGGCGCTGCCAGCCAAGGTAAGCCGTGGCCGCTGGTGATGGTTCGGCAAATTCATTCTGACCTCATTCATGTTGTGCGGTCGCCCAAACCTGAGCGCTTTACCGGCGATGGCCTGGTCACTGATTTGCCACGCATCGCTCTCGGCGTTCTTACTGCCGATTGTTTTCCCATCCTGCTGGTGGACGCGAAGAAAAAGGCGGTTGGCGCATTTCATGCCGGCTGGCGCGGGACGGTGAAGCGCATCGTGGAAAAAGGCGTCGGCATCATGCGGCTGGAATTCGGCTCGCGTCCGGAAGATATTCGTGCGGCAATTGGACCGGGTATCCAGAATTGTTCTTTTGAAGTGGGCGAAGAAGTGGAAGAAGCCTTTCATACCCAGTTCGCTTACTCTGATTCCCTCTTCCACAGCGTGCAGGAGTCTGACGCCGTGCGGCAGCGGTATCCTATGCTGTTTATGAACCAGCGCGCGCCCGGCCATGGCGACCCGTGTATTAAACTGCACCTTGACCTGCGTGAAGCCAACCGCCGCCAGTTGCTCTCGGTAGGCGTGCCGGAAGCGAATATTACTGCCATGCCGGATTGCACCGCATGCAGCACGCGCAAGTTCTTCTCTCATCGGGCAGAACACGGAAAAACCGGACGCCAAATGGCATTGATCGGCATCAAATAAGGTGTACTGGATGATCGCGCGGGATCGCCGAACTTCACAGTGATCGGAAATTCAAAGAGCTAGCGAAGGGCCTTTATGTGGAACCTTGATTTCTTCAGGACCGTCAAGTCACCAGAGCACCGCAAAGCGTGGTTCGTTGCCCTAATGGCCGATGCCATCCAGATTGTCGGATTGCCTCTGTTTGCCGCGGGCGGACTCTCACCGGCCGATTCTCTGCTAGATCTGGCCACGGCCGCTATCCTCACCAAGATTCTCGGCTGGCACTGGGCCTTTCTGCCGACGCTGGCCGTTGAACTTGTCCCCGGCCTGGATCTTTTCCCCACCTGGACAGCAGCCGTCTTTTTTGTGACGCGAGGCCAGGTGCGATCAGAGATTCAAGCTGAAAGGCAATCCACGGAGCCAGAGATTTTGAGGCCAGGACCGGCGCCGGCGAGAAGAGGGTAAAGGCGGTGCAATGCGGAAGACCACAAGGCTTCCGCGCGCAGGCGGCATGACTTGGTGCACAGAATCATTCTCTGCGGCATCATGAGGCCCAACTCTTTGGTGATCCCGTCGAAAGTCAATGGAATTTGCGTCATCGTTCTACAATATCTCTGTGGACATCTATGAAGAAATAACCCGTCTGCGCCGGGAAGGCCGTCGCGGAGCGCTGGCGACCATCATCAACGTGCGCGGCTCCATTCCTTCGTTTGAATCGGCCAAGATGCTGGTGCGCGATGACGGAACTATCGTGGGCACGATAGGCGGCGGCTGCGTGGAAGCCGAAGTGTGGGAAGCGGCTCGTGAAGCAATGAAGAGCGAGAAACCCCAGACGCTCCATTTCGACCTGAACAACAATCCCAAATATGATACCGGCCTGGTCTGCGGCGGCACCCTGGAAGTTTTTGTGGAGCCCGTGCTGGCCGTTTCCACTCTCTATATTTTCGGCGCAGGTCACGTGGCCTGGAGCCTCTATAAAGTTGCGCGTCTGGCCGGTTTTGACGTGGTTGTAACCGACGACCGTGAAAGTTATGCCAACCGTGAACGATTCCCAGATGCCCGCGACATCTACGCCGACGAATATGAACGGATCACGGCGCAACTGGCGCCGAATGACGCTTCTTACATTGTGATCGTCACCCGTGGCCATCGCGACGACATGCGCGTGCTACGCTGGGCTGCTGAGACGCCCGCGCGCTATATTGGAATGATCGGCTCGCAGCGGAAAACCATCGCAATCTACAAAGAGCTGGAAAAAGAAGGCATTTCGGCGGAGAAGCTGGCGCGGGTCTATGCGCCGGTTGGAATCGATATTGGCGCGATCACGCCGGAAGAAATTGCTGTGGCAATCGTGGCGGAGCTGATCGCCATCCGCCGGCACTCCGCAACTCCTTTACCTCACATGAAAAGCGCGAAGGCCGCGGAAATCCTCAAACAATTGTAGGCCCGGCCGGAAGCTTAAAACCGCAAAGGACGCGTAGGTCGCCAAGGAATTCGGTTCCAAATTTTTTTTTGACTTGGCATCCTTCGCGTCCTTTGCAGTGAACGATTTTCCGCGCAGGAATTAAGATATAGTTTCACCCATGGCCCTTTCACCATCTTTTGCCGGCCTGATTCTTTCAGCCGGCGCATCGACGCGCATGGGACGAGACAAAGCTTTGTTGCCCTGGCGTGGCGGCACGTTTCTCTCTTCCGCCATACGAACCATGGAGATGGCAACGGAGCTTGTGATCGTGGTGGCAGGAGCCAATGCCGCCAACCTGCAGCCTGTCGCCGATGCAGAGGCCGCGTTTCTAACGGTCAATCCTGATCCGCAGCAAGGGCAGTTCAGTTCCCTGCTGATCGGGTTGCAAAGCGTCCTGAATCATGGACGCGACGCCGCCATCATTACGCTGGTTGACCGCCCTCCGGCCCAGGTGGAGACCATACAATTCCTCAAGTTGGCTTTTCTTTCCAGTGATGATCAGACCTGGGCCGTGGTGCCGGAATATGGCGGCAAGCATGGCCATCCTTTTATTGTGGGCCGCGAGATGATTGAGGCGTTCCTGCGCGCCCCCGTACACAGTTCTGCGCGCGATGTAGAGCACGCCAATCTGGCGCACATACGTTATGTTGTGGTCAATGATCCGTTGGTCACCGCTAATGTGGATACTCCCGAAGACTTTGAAAAACTGCGCGCAGGTGTAACGCCGTGAATACTGATATTCAATCTTCCTCCGCCAGCCAGAGGTTTGCTGATTCCATCCTGGCGCTGCGGCCGCGGGTGGCCGTGTTTGATTGCGACGGCACGCTGTGGAGCGGCGACTCCGGCGCTGACTTTTTTTATTGGGAGATGGAGCGCGGAATGATCGCGCCTGAAGTGGCAGAATGGGCCACCGCGCGGTATAAGGATTACAAAGCGGGCATGGTAGCGGAAGATGCCATGTGCGGCGAGATGGTCACCATCAACAGCGGTATCACTTTGCAGGCGCTTCAGGAGGCTTCAGAAGAATTTTTTCATGCTGTGGTGGAAAAGCGCATTTTTCCGGAGATGCTGCGTCTCACGCGTGAGCTGATCTCATCTGGATGTGAAGTGTGGGCCGTTTCTTCTACCAATGACTGGGTGGTGGCGGAAGGCGTAAAGCGTTTCGGCATCCCGCGGCGGCGGGTGCTGGCTGCCTGTGTGCATGTTGATGAAGGGCGCATTACCGACAGGCTAATTCGCGTCCCAAGTGGAGCGGGCAAGGCGGCGGCAATTGAAGAGGTGCTCAAGAAACGTGTGGACGTTTGCTTTGGAAACTCTATGCACGATCTGGCCATGCTGGAAATTGCACGGCATCCTTTTGTTGTGAACCCTAACCCGGATCTGGAAATAATTGCGCGGCAAAAAAACTGGCCTGTGTATTGGCCTGCGGGAACAAAGTGAGCAAGCATGGTTTTCAGGCAACGATGGATCAGGGGGAGAATGGGTGAGGTAGAACTTGCCTTTTGCTGAAACCAACAACTCGCGCCTGTTCTACCGTCTGGAAGGCCGGAACGAGCTCCCTGTTCTGGTGCTTTCGCATTCGCTCGGATGTGATCACAGCATGTGGATGCCGCAAATGCCCAGCCTGCTCGATCATTTTCAGGTTCTGCGGTATGACACGCGCGGCCATGGAGCGTCAGATGTGCCGGCCAGCGATGCCACGCTCGAACAGCTTGGTAAAGACGTGCTTGCATTGGCAGATCAACTCGGCATAACGAGTTTTGCATTTTGTGGCCTATCAATGGGCGGAGCTATCGGCCAATGGCTGGCGATCAATGCTCCTCAGCGACTTACCGGCCTGGTGCTGGCCAATACATCGCCCAAGTTCGGCACACCAGACGTGTGGGACACCCGCCGCAAAGCCGTGCTGGAAGGCGGCATGGCGGCCATTGTCGATGCCGTGATGCAGCGCTTTTTCTCTTTTGACAAGCAAAGCACTGTTTGGGCCCAGTCAACTCGCGGAGTTTTGCTGGGAACTGATCCTAAAGGATATACCGCATGCTGCGCCGCGCTGCGCGATGCCGACACTCGACCAGCACTCGGCAAAATCAAAGTTCCCACACTGATCATTGGTAGTGACAAAGACCTTTCAACACCGTGGGAAGGAAATGGCTCAATCCTTGCCTCGCAGATTCCCAGCGCCAAGGCCATGCGTTTGCAAACCGCGCATCTCTCCAATCTGGAAGAGCCTGCGGTTTTTACCGCAGCGGTTGTGGAATTTTTGATGTGTCAGGCGCTGCCATAAAAGAACTGTTGCGTCTATGCAGGAGTGCCAGCTGCCAGAGGCTTTTGCCAAAGAAGAACTGGACCGGCTGGTGCAGGAGCAGGTCGGGCAATAAAGATCCGCTTCTACATTGGCCAAGGGTTTGCCCCGGTCCAACTCTGACGTTCACAAATATTTATTGAATATTGGTTGCCGATGGTTGTCCTTTATTTCAACTCTCGGTTATTCTCCAAAGTAGAAGTGTGTTTCCTCATGTTCTTGTCCAGTAAACGGTAAGTGCTGGCAGCCAGCAATTTTCGTACGGTAAATCTCGCAACTATTCGTGGATTATGAAGCTGAAGATATTCAAGAGAAATCTCAGTATGCCCAAGCGGGTCGCCGGGTTCGGCGTCCTGAAATACCGGCTGCTGGCTTTTCTTGCCGTATTTGGTCCAGGCTTCATTACGGCCAACGTGGACAATGATCCCGGCGGAATTCTTATGTACTCCCAGGCCGGCGCCAGATTGGGCTATGTTCTCCTATGGACACTTATTCCCACCACGATTGCGCTCATTGTTGTCCAGGAAATGGCGGCGCGCATGGGGGCGGTCACCGGCAAGGGATTGGCCGACCTTATTCGCGAAGAGTTTGGCCTGCGCGCCACGTTTTTTGTGATGGTCGTGCTGGGCCTCGCCGATTTCGGCAACATTATGGCTGAGTTTGCCGGGCTGGCATCCGGCATGGGGATTTTCAACGTCTCAAAATACCTTTGTGTGCCCATTGGCGCGGCGGTGGTTTGGTTTGTTGTAGTGCGCGGATCGTACAAACCAGTCGAACGAATCCTGATTCTGTTTTCGCTGGTTTATTTCACCTATCCCGTATCCGCCATTCTGGCCCATCCAAGCTGGTTCCAGGCAGTAAAAGACACATTTGTTCCCCACGTGAGCCGCCAGTCAGATTACATTGTGCTTTTAGTCGGGCTGGTCGGCACTACGATCACCCCATGGATGCAGTTCTACCTTCAGGCATCCATCGTTGAGAAAGGCATTACCAAACGGCAGTATGCGCTCTCGCGCTGGGACGTGATTTTGGGATGCATTGTTACCGATGTGATTGCATTTTTCATCGTGGTCGCCTGCGCGGCAACACTCTATATGAACGGCCATCACAATATCGATGATGCCGCCCAGGCGGCAGTGGCGCTAAAGCCGCTGGCAGGACGTTTTGCCGCGCTCTTGTTTGCCGTGGGATTGGTAAATGCGGCCCTGCTCTCGGCCGCCATCCTGCCCCTGGCAACCGCTTATAACATCTGTGAAGGCTTGGGAGTGGAATCAGGCATCAACAAAAAGTTTTCTGAGGCCCCGACCTTTTATTGGATTTATACGTTGCTCATTTTCGGTGGAGCAGCCTTCGTTTTAATTCCCAAACTTCCTCTCATCAAATTGATTCTTTATTCCCAGGTGGTCAACGGGATCCTGCTGCCATTTGTATTGATTTTCATGCTCAAGCTGGTGAACAAGCCTGACCTGATGGGGAGATATACAAACTCGCGCATGGGCAACATTATTGCCTGGGGTACCAGCGTGACCATGATCAGCCTTACAGTCGCGCTGATCTGGACGCAACTCACCGGAGCCGGCTAAAGAAGATTACCTGCGCTCAAGTCTTTCACCAGTCTTATATCGGCTTCCAGAAAATCATACGTCGGCAGGTCTTTGCGGTGTACCCAGCGGACGTCGCGAAAGATGCGGTTCTCAATCTCGCGTTTGAACTCATCAACGCGGAAAAAATATAACTCCAGCGCGGCGCCGCTCGCATATGTGTGCTGGATGGCCACAATTTTGCGGCCAATTACTGCGTCAATGCCCAGTTCTTCTTCCAGTTCGCGATGGAGCGCGTCTTTCAGGTCTTCATTGGGCTCAACTTTACCGCCGGGAAATTCCCATTTCAGCGGCATGGCCTGGCCTTCCTTGCGTTGGCAAATCAGGATGGTGTCTTTGCGAATAATCAGCGCCGCCACGACTTGTTTCATTTTCTCGCCTTGCACCATAAATAAAAGTTCACCGCAAAGGACATTAAGGAACACGAAGGTTTTTCTAAATCAGGCTACAGCCTTTGTGTTACTTCATGGCCTCGTGGTTAAATCCGTTCCGAAAATACCGATATTCGCTTTGTTTCAGAAGCAATACGGCGTAATCCGTGCGCAGACACAAACAAATCCGGGTGTATCGCTGCAGCCAGCGCATGCAAACCCTGAACCAGCGTGCTGGCCGGAGTATTCAGGAACTCATCGTTAATGCAGTAAACACGGTCATTTTTTGCAGCCTTGGTCTGCTCCCAGCCGCGTTTCGGAATGATCTTTTCCAGCGGCACGCGATCACCTGCACCACACCACGCAGTGACGATCACGTCAGGATCGGCGCCCACAACTTCTGCTTCTGTGGTCTGCTTTCCCGGCTGCCCAAAGAACCGTCCGCCGGCGGCTTCCACCAATTCCGCAACCCATTTCTGCGACAATATGAGCGGCTTGCCCCACTCTTCACAATAGACAAGCGGTCTCTCCTTATCGGCCGTCTTTTCTGACATTGCCTGTACTTCTTTTTCCATCTTTGCGATCACCGCAATGCCCCGCTGCGACTCCAGGCCCATTACTCCCGCAACCATCATGATGTCCTTGTAAATGTCATTGAGGGATTTTGGAGCAAGCCCTAGAAATGGCACGCCGGCTTTGATGATCTCCGCCAGCGACTCAAGCCGGTACGGCACAGAAGCAATCACCAGATCAGGCTTCGCCGCCATGATCTGCTCTGCCTTGGCCGACCACGAGTCTTCTACAATGATGCATCCCGTATGCTGAACTTCGGGACAAACCTCCAGGCAATACTTGGTGCATGCCACTAATCGGTCGAGCACGCAGAGATCGCGCAGCGTGACGGTTACGCTTGGCTGGAGCGACACCACTCGCTGGGGAAGAAGGTTTTCTGGCATCATTAAGGATTATATAAAGTGAGCTAAGTCGGCATGCGCGCTAAACCTAAAGTATTAAAGCTGAGAGTCTTTGCACGGAAAAGCTAAAGTGTTTTTGGATCAAACGGCCAAATAACAATGTCGTATTCACAACAAGTCCTCGATCATTTCGAGCACCCGCGCAACATCGGTGAACTTTCGTCTCCAGATGCCGAGGTGCGTCTGGAGCACCCGGTCTGCGGTGACATTATGAGTCTGGCTGTGCAACTGGCCAACGGACGCATCGATCAGGTGCGCTACCGCACGCGGGGCTGCGTGGCGTCGATTGCCGCGGGCTCATGCCTTACGGAAATGCTGCAGGGAAAGTCTCTGGCGGAGGCTTCCGCGCTCCGGCGAGAGCACCTGCTGGATGCGCTCGGCGGACTGCCGAATGCTTCCGTCCACGCCACCCACCTGGCAATGGATACGTTGGCGCAAGTTCTGAAAAAGCTCCAGAAATCTTAGCCCCGGTAGTAAAAACAGCTATTTTTCTCCGTCCAATAATCGCGATGTGTCAATAGTCGCGCGGCCCACTAGTAATAAACTGGTAACCAGAGTTACCCTATTACTAATAGCGGTGCTCGCCAGAGTTTCTCAAACATTAAAAATCTCTGCGCCAGCTCCGATTAGCAGTACAATTCCCAAAAGCCTGTCCTTGCCCAGGGACGTGAGAGGAAACCTGAATATGTCGCTAGCGATGCTGCTGCTGTACGTCACTACGCTGACGTCTCCAACTCCCTCTGTCAACGGCGTAAAGATCGTAACCCGACAGGTAACTGGCAGCTTTACCGATACAAGAACTGAGTATCTGGCTCCCGGCAGGCTGAGAAACGAGTGGCAGTCCCAGATGCGCGATGGCAGCGGCCCGCCCATGGCCACCATTATTTTGCGTGGTCAACGTGATCGCATCTTCATGCTGGACCTGGCGGCGCACCAATACATTACCTATGAAACCGATCCACGCGGCAGCACGGTCGGAATCAAGCCGGGGGCCGTCGTGGATTCCGGCGGAACGTTGCAGATATGGATCGATAACATCGACACCGGTGAGCGTAAAGACCTCTTTGGACACGTGGCCCGGCATGTCATCACCCGTGAAAAGCGGGTTGCCGGCCCAGGCGCATGCTCCAAGCCCTCTATAACGGAAACAGACGGCTGGTACATTGACCCTTCTGTGATGCCGGACTGGCGTCAACAGAACAGAAACAATTTTGGAGTGGTAGTAGCCGCTGAAGTTGCTGCTGGGGCCAATGATAGATGTTTTAACAAAATGGACAAGATTGAAGTCCATCGCGCAGGCGTGGAAACTGGCTTCCCAGTTAAAGTTACCACCACGTTGAGCAGTGAATCTACCCAGCCTGACGGCAGCAAGCGCATGCTCTCTTCCACCTGGGGCTCAGAAGTGGTGGAACTGAAAGAAGGGCCGCTGGAATTGGCACTGTTTGACGTGCCCAAAGACTTCCAGAGAGTGGAATCCCTCAAGAGTTGGACTGCCCAGCCGCCTAAACCGCTGACCGGATGGGAATGGTTCAAGGAGAAAGTACAGGAAGTTTTCAAATAGATATAGCTTTGGGTGTATTGCCGCTGTAACCTGCCCCCGGTATTCATCCCCAAACGCGCTGGGCCGTTTCAACCACCAGCCGCATCTTGGCCCACTGCTCTTCTTCAGTTAAAAGATTTCCTTCCATTGTGGAAGCGAAGCCGCATTGCGGGCTGAGCGCAAGCCGCTCCAGCGGAATGTAACTGGTGGCCTGCTGGATCCTGCGCATGAGGGCATCGCCATTTTCCAGTTGCGGACGCTTTGTGCTGATAAGCCCCAGCACCACGGTTTTGCTGCTGGGCACAAAGCGCAATGGTGCGAATGTGCCTGACCTTTCATCGTCATATTCCAGCAGGAAGCGGTCAACGTTGATGCCGCCAAAGAGCTTGTCCGCAATCGCGTCATAGCCTCCTTCGGCATACCAGTGGCTGCGATTATTGCCACGGCAAAGATGCATTCCCAGCGTCACACCGGGACGCCGCGCCGCATCCAGGCACGCATTGTCGGCGCGTATGGATTCTTCCAGCAAATCCTTTGGTTCCACGCGCATTTCAGTGCGTATCCACTCCCGCCATTTGGGATCGATGTAATAGCTATAGCGCGGAGCATCAATCTGGATGTAATTCACCCCTTCGCGTGAAAGTTGCGCCAGTTCGGCTTTCATAATTTCCACCAGCTCCCACAACAGCTCTGTGTGATCTTTGTAAACTTGATCGGTCACGCCACGCTTAAAAGCAATCGCGGGAAACTGGGTCACACTGGGCAGAGTCATCTTGATAGGGCCGGGACTGTGTTGCAGAAGAAAACTGAGTTCGCGCCCGGTAGGCCGCCGGACCTGGCGGAGCTTGGCGGTAACAATACCGGCAACACGGCTCACGTCCGCATCTTGCGTTCTGCCGGCTCTTCCTTCATCTGTATCTTTTCCTCTGGAGGGCTGTGTGGCTGGATCATCTTCCGCAGCCCAATCGCGCGGCGTGGCTTCACCCATGTCGAAACCCTCAATAGCCTCAGTAAAGTCGCTCATGAAGTTTCGCCGGCGTAGTTCGCCATCAGTAAAGATTTGAAATCCCATTTCCTGTTGCCGGGCCAGCACGCGTTTGATGTGCTTGTCTTCCAGAATGCGCACATGTTCAGGGTCAGGAGCGGCTTGACGCCGTAAATGCAACAACTCCGCCGGTCTAAGAAAACTTCCTATGTGCTCTGCGCGGGATGCAATGGCCATGTATAAGGGGGTGGTTCAGCGTGGATTCGAGTCACGCTTAGATTTAAATCATCCTACAGGAATATTGGTAAGGTACCAATCTTCTGTTCGTACTACTATGAGCCGTAGTAATGCTTCCTGTTGCCATCAATGCCCAGACACATTTCTCCCAGTCGATTTAGCGTGGACAAAATGGATTCAATGCCGCCCGCAAATCATTTGGCGGCGGGCTCGATCTGGACAAACTGCCAGCCAAATCGCCCTTTGATGCAGAGATTGCCGTGTGTTACTGGATGATCGAGCGGGGACGTGACTTTCACGATCCGTCCCTCCTGCTCATGTACGGTCAGGTTGCAACCCACGCCGCAATAAGGACAGATGGTAGTCGTCTCTTCCTGTCGTGACTGGTCCCATGTGCCGGCCTGCCGCATGTCATATTCACTCTTGAACATGAGCGCCCCGGTGGGGCAGACGCCAATGCAATTCCCACAGTAAACACAGGCTGATTCAGGCAGCGGGACCTGAAACTCCGTGGCAATCGAAGCTGAGAAGCCGCGCCCGGAAACAGCAATGGCAAATGTATTCTGCGCGTCCACGCCGCATGCCTCGACGCACTTATAACAAAGGATGCACTTTGAATAATCGCGGACGTAAAGGTCATTATCGATTTTGACCGGCTGCTTCACCGTGGCCGCGTCGGGGCCAAAGCGCTGTGGTTGTGCACCATAGCGTTCCATATAGCCGGCAAACTGAGGAGCCGTGGAAACATCCACCGACGATGCCAGAAATTCCAATACCATGCGCCGCGATAATCGCACCCGCTCGGAATCCGTTTTGATTGACATTTTAGGTTCGACCTTGCGCGAACAGGCGGGAACCAGGGTGCGCGAGCCTTCCATCTCCACCACGCAGACGCGGCAGACGTTGACCGGAGTGAGGCTTTCCAGAAAACACAATGTAGGAGTATCGATGCCAAGTTTGCGCGCAGCTTCCAGTATCGTGGAACCTTCCGGCACAGAAACGGGCTGGCCGTCGATGGTGATTTCGACCATTCGGCGTTCAGGCTCGGGCGGCGCTTGCGGCACTGGTCCGCGAGGAAGCGGCTTGAGTGGCATGGGGGCCGGATCATTTGCCATCGTAATGCTTGTAGCTGTTGTTGTTTCACTCATGCGAATAAATCCCATCTTTGCAGCGCTGATTCCACGGCGCTGGCGGCAGTTTGGCCCAGCCCGCAAATGGAGGCATCGCGCATGGCCTGTGCCATCTCCCGCAGCATCACCAGTTCATCTGCCTTTGAGGCGAGTGGGCGATTTTCCACCAATCGTTGCAATGTTTCCTGCTGGCGCACCACGCCCACGCGGCAGGGCACGCATTGGCCGCAAGTTTCATGGCGAAAGAATGCCGCGATGCGCAGCAAAATACGGCGCATGTCAATGCTGTCATCGAACAGCATGACTACGCCTGAACCCAGCGTAGCGCCAATGGCCCGCGTCCCTTCAAAGGTCAGCGGCACGTCGATCTCTTTCGGAGAAATAAACGTTCCTGCAGCGCCGCCTAGCAAGATCGCTTGCAGTCGCCCTGTGCCGGCTGTGCCACCAGCTATAGCCAGCAACTGGCGCAACGTTGTGCCCATCGGAACTTCATATATGCCGGGCCGCTCAACATGTCCGCAAAGGCAAAAGAGCCGTGTGCCGGTGGAAGACTCAGTGCCCACGCTGGCGTAAGTGGCTCCGCCCTGATTGATGATGATCGGTACATTCACCAGCGTTTCCACGTTATTGACCACCGTGGGCTGCCGGAAGAGGCCTGCCTGCGTAGGAAAGGGCGGCTTGTTGCGCGGCTCTCCGCGAAAACCTTCAATGGAATTGAACAATGCGGTCTCTTCACCACAAATGTAAGCGCCAGCGCCGCGCCGCAGCTCGATGTCAAAGCGCAAACCTCTGCCCAGAACATTCTGCCCCAGAAACCCTTCCCGCCGGGCAGCGTCAATGGCATGCGCTATGCGCTCGGCTGCCAGTGGATATTCGCCGCGAAGATAAATGTATCCAACTTCAGCGCCGGTAACCATCGCGGCAATAGTCATGCCTTCCAGGACTGCGAAGGGATCACCCTCCATGACCAGACGGTCTTTAAATGTTCCAGGCTCTGATTCGTCCGCATTGCAGATCACGTAGTGCTTGCGCTCTGGATTGGCTTTCAGGAGCTCGCGCTGTTGGTATAACGCTTCCCACTTCTTCGCAGCCGGAAAAGCCGCGCCACCGCGACCTAGCAGCCGCGACGCACTGACTTCACGAAGCACCCCTTCGGGGCCAATATCAAAAGCCTTGCGCAGAGCTTCATAGCCCCCAAGCCGCTGATATCCATTAATCTCGACGGCATTGATCTTTCCGACCCGGCGCAGAAGAACCAGCTTTCTTGAGCCTTCCTGCGGCACGGAAAGCTGCGGATTCAGAACATCAGGCGCGGCAGGCAGCACCTCATTCGCAGCGTCATTGATCAGTGACTGCACCCGGTCAGGAGTAGCGGGCGCCAATACCCGTTCGCGCGATGCTTTTCCAGCCCGCGCGACCAGCACAGCAGGAGCGCGTTCACACAATCCCAGGCAGTTGCTTCGCAACCAGACCGCCCGGCCGCCAGCACAGGGCAAGCCTTCTGGGCCCAGCCGGTTTTCCAGTTCGTCACAAAGCTCTTCCGATCCGCGCGTCATGCAGGCAATGTCATCACACACATGCACCACGGTCGCAGGTCGCGGCTTGAGCGAAAACATTCCATAAAAAGAGGCCACGCCATACACTTCCGCAGGCGGCAAATCCAGACGGAGCGATGTGTAGTTGATGGCCCCCTCGCTGATCCAGCCAATGCGGTTGTGGATCGCGTGCAGAACGGGCAATAAAAGATGGCGTTGATTATCCGATTTTTGAGTTCCGCCAAAAGCCACTCGGCCATCGGATGCAGCGTCCCGCTCTCCTCCGGTCCAGCCAGATTCCGGCGAACCCAATTTGGAATCGATAGCAGCTTTTTCTTCCGGAGTAGCGGTTGCACCTGTGAGGTGAAGGTCCAATTATTCCTCCACCGACTTTTCAATCCGGACGGCAGTCGCCTTGAACTCTGAAACCCCGGATTTGGGGTCCACCGCGTTGATCGTTAAATCATTGGTGGCTATCTGTTCATGCGCATGCACTGACAGAAAGGCGAGCCCGGGACGCAACGCCGCATCAAATTTAACCGGCGCCACCACGCTTCCGCGGCGGGAAAATACTCGCACTTGTTCCCCTTCCCTCAGCTTGTACTTCCGGCCATCTTCCGGTGAAAGCCCCAGTGCTTCCTTGCGGCGTAAAGGCGACGCAAACCGATTGGTTTGCACGCCGGTGTTGTAATCATCCAGACGCCGGCCTGTGGTCAAACGAATGGGATATTGCTCGTCAAGCGCATCAACTGGGGCCACATTTTCGACCATGTGAAATGGCGCACGCGGACCAATCAAAGGATCAGCCCACAATCTGCCGTGCAGAAAGATTTCGCCTGGATGCGATTCGTCATAGCAAGGCCACTGGATACCACCCAATTTCTCCAGCCGTTCATAGCTCATTCCGGCATTCATGGGACTAAGCGACCGAAGTTCATCCCAAATGCGTTCTGACTGCGCACAACCCCAGTCATGCCCTAAACGCCGCGCTAGATCAAAGATGATCTCAACATCATCACGCACACCGGCAGGCGGAGCCACAGCGGCGCGCACGCGCTGCACGCGGCGCTCACTTGAAGTGACCGTGCCTTCACTTTCGCACCAGCCGGCCGCGGCCGGTAATACGACGTCAGCCATTTCCGCTGTCTTGGTATAAAAAAGGTCCTGTACCAGCAGGAATTCCAGCCCACCCAGCAGCTTAAGCGTGTGATGGCGGTCGGCCTCTGAATCTGCGGGGTTTTCACCCAGTACATAGAGCGTTCTGAGTTCGCCTCGCTCCATAGCGGCAAACATGTCACTCAAGTGCCAGCCGTGCTTCGGGGGTAACTTCAGGCCGTAAGCTTTTTCAAACTTAGCGCGTATCTCATCGTTCTCAACGTGCTGGAAACCGGGGAACCGGTCAGGGATCGCGCCCATATCGCCGCCGCCCTGCACGTTGTTCTGTCCACGCAAGGGGCAAACACCGCTGCCATAGCGCCCCACATGTCCTGTAACCAGCGCCAGATTAATTAATGCAACAACGTTGTCCACGGCGTTATGGTGCTCGGTGATGCCGAGCGTCCAGCAGAGCTGCGCGCGTCCGGCCTTGGCGTAAGCATGCGCTGTTTTTCGAATGACTTCGGCAGGCACGCCGGTCTCGCGCTCTGCGCGTTCAAGGGTATATTTCTCAACGTGGGCTTTGTATTCTTCAAACCTGCTTGTAGCATGCTGGATGAACTTCTCATTAGCCAGCCCAGCAGCAATGATTTCGCGCCCCATGGCATTGGCCAGCGAAATGTCCGATCCCACTTCAAGGCCAAGCCATACATCTGCCCATCCCGCTGAACTGGTCCGGCGCGGATCAATGACGAAGAGCTTTGCCCCGTTGTGCACACCCTTCAACAGATGATGGAAGAAAATCGGGTGCGTCTCGCGCGCGTTTGAACCCCATAACAGAATTACATCGGTTTCTTCAATTTCACGATACGAACTTGTCCCGCCGCCTGCTCCGAATGCTGCCGCCAGACCGGCGACGCTGGGGGCGTGTCAAGTTCGATTGCAGCTATCGATGTTGTTTGTTCCCATCACGGAACGAACAAATTTTTGCGCTATGTAGTTCAGTTCATTCGTGGTCTTGGAACAACTGAACATGCCAAAATCGCGCGTGTCTTTTCTGGCGATGGACGCCCGAAAAGCTTGCGTCACACGCTCCAAGGCTTCATCCCATGTGGCGGGGCGATGTCCACCGTTCTCGCGAACCAATGGCTGAGTCAGGCGGGTTTTTAAAGGAACAGGCATAGTGACCCCGAATTGGTGCTATATAAATCGTAGCACCTTTTGAACCGCTAAACCGGGGCGGAAGCCTCATTCCCTCCCCCGGCTATGCGATAGCGGACAAATCTCTCACGATCATTACTTGCTGCTCGGGGCAGCAGGCGTTGCCCCTGCCGGTGCAGTTGCCGCTGGAGCGGTCGCAGCCGGTGGAGGAGACTGGAAAAGTTTCTGTGCATTTTTCCAGAGCTGGGCAACCCCCCATCCCCACGGAATTCCAACAAGAAGCCATGCCAATGCGACGAGCGCTACAGGTGTTTTTTTCACTTGTTCCATCTTGTGCTCCTTCTGCTTAACTACGTGCCACTGCCGGATTAGGCATTGCTACATTCTCTGTGCTTTCTGTTCCGTACCAATATTTTGAATTCACCGGTCGCACCGCAATGTTGGCCAGTAGCCCTACAACCAGCAGCCCTACCATGACATACAGAACGGTGGAGTAAGAGTCGGCAAGCGGAACACCATGGTTCTTCTCATATTCGCGGATGTAATTCACCAGCACCGGACCAAAAATTCCGGCAGCAGACCAGGCAGTAAGCAGGCGGCCGTGAATTGCGCCTACTTCCATGGTGCCAAACAGGTCTCGCAGGTACGCTGGGACCGTTGCAAAGCCCCCGCCGTACATGCTGACAATCACTGCGGAGATGATCACAAAGAGAGGAATGCTGTTTAGGCCGCTGGCGCCCGTGCGCGGAGCAAGGTAATAGAGGATTATGCCCAGCACAAAGAACACGTAGTAAGTATTCTTTCGTCCGATATAGTCGGAAACGGTGGACCATGCGAAGCGCCCGCCCATGTTGAACAAGCTGAGCAGCGCCACAAAACCTGCGGCCGCGCCCGCAGTAATCCTGCCTTTGAATAGCTCCTGAATCATGGGTGATGCCTGTTCCAGAATCCCTATTCCGGCAGTCACATTCATGCACAGCACAATCCAGAGCAGCCAAAATTGCGGAGTACCAAAAGCCATATTGACTTCAACATTATGGGCGGTGACAAGCGCCTTCGGTTTAGCAGGAGCAACCCATCCTTCTGGCTTCCAGCCTGGGACCGGCACTCGGACCGTGAAAACACCGAACATCATGGCGACCAAATAGATGGCGCCCATTACCAGAAAAGTTTTTTCTACACCCAAATCATGGTCGGTACGGAAGTGGTCCATGAGGTTCCGGGCCAAAGGAGAGCCAATGAGCGCGCCTCCGCCAAAACCCATGATTGCCATGCCTGTAGCCATACCGGGACGGTCAGGGAACCATTTGATCAATGTCGAAACTGGTGAAATGTAACCAATACCAAGACCGATGCCGCCAATTACGCCGTATCCCAGATAAATGAGCCAGAGTTGATGCACCTGAACGCCCAGCGCAGAGATAAAGAAACCGCTGGCAAAACAGATAGCCGAAGCAAACATGGCTTTACGCGGCCCTGCCTTCTCCAGCCACTTGCCAAATACTGCAGCGGAAAGCCCCAGAAAAACTATGGCAATGCTGAAAATCCAGCCCAGGGCTGTAAATTTCCAATCCAGGGGATTCGGGCTGTCTACCCCAGGGAGTGCTTTAAGCCCGCCTCCCACTGTGGCAACCTGGATCAGATAGTTCAATGGCTTTTTGAAAACACTGAATGCGTAAACCTGTCCAATCGCCAGATGAATGGCAAGCGCTGCTGGAGGAACAAGCCAGCGGCTGAATCCAGGTTTAGCAACGGAGTGACTACGATCAAGAAAGGAGAGTGCACCCATGGCCTTAGGTCCTCATCTTTTATGAAGTGGCATTTTTTACTTTACTTTTACTTTTTTGCTTTGACTGCAGCAGTCCCGGGAGTTCAAAATTCACCGCTGCAAATTTCAAGGAGGCTGCCGGCGTGATGTGACAGCGCATACCTATGAATCTCTCTTTGTGCAGCAAAGCCTAACACTAACTAATCGGGAATGCACCAAAAAAAATTGCGTCAAGGTCTGCAACACGCGTATGCTCAGCATTTCATCTACTTTCATTGGCGGCACGCGTAGCTGCAAAACCGCGCCAAGATTAACATATCGAAACACGATGTATCAATGGCTTTTTGAAATGAAGGCAGGCAGGAGGCTGTATTGGTAGCAGCAGGGCCATTCAGAACCAGAGCTGCTGTTTGGCCTTTCCCCGATCATTCGAGCGCTCAAATCCCTTTCAGCCATCTGCTTTCCCGAATGTGCCATCCCATAAACATGGGCTGGATACAGGACCACCTTCGCCAAACATCTCAGAAATCAAACAGTCAACCCGACCCGGAAAGCCAGTTTGCCGCGGCCGCTCGCGCTCGCTGGCTCGAATTGGGCGATGAGTTGCGCGTAGACGTGAATGAATTCAACAAGCAAGGTTCAGGCGCCGAACTGACGACGGCAGAGGAGAACGAATACAGGGTCCAGAACTCCAGTTCAGGGCTGGAACTGGTGCTCACGGCTGATTTTGACAATCACTCTGTCCGCTATGACTACACGGCAATGAATCAGCAGAGCGCCGGTGTTCCAGAGGGTGGGATGCTTTCCATGCGCCAATCCCGCCGGGGCGCAGTGGAGTTCTATTCAGCGGATGAACGGCTCACATCGGAAGAGACCCGGCAGGTGCTGCTGGAACCGCTTTTATTCCCAAAACAATCAGCCGCGTAGCTTAAAATTTGGCAGCGTCAAGCAGCGCGGAGAGCTCCGCCAGAGTATGGACTTCATGCGTTGGTTTAGCCTCTCCGGGTTTGGCGGCGCCTGAACCTGGCCGGATTGAGGGCCGGTTCACCCACACACTGCAAAATCCCATGGTGTTAGCAGGAGCAATATCGTGGTAAAGACTTTGGCCTGCATGAAGGATTTGGTCCTTCTTTAAGCCGCTGCGCCGGATGGCTTCCTCAAAGTTCCTGTGGGACGGTTTATAGCCGTGCATCTGTTGCGCGGTGATCACAAAGTCAAACTCAACGGGCACAAGCTTCTTTCTCGTCTCGGCAAAAAGATCATCATCGACATTGGAGATAATCCCCAGCCGGAATTTCCTGCTTAGAGACTGAAGCGCCGAAAGCGTGTCAACGAACGGCTTCCATCCCGTCAAGGATTCGGCGAAAGCTCTGCCCTCTTCGTCTGAAACCTTAATATTAATATTCAGCCTGCGGCCTATTTCCTGGGCAGCCTTTGACAGCACCTGACGGTAAGGCAGGTATGGACCTGATTCCAGTTCGGCTTCGATTTCGCCATACAGTTCCAGAATTTGCACATCCGGGACACACCGGCCGTCATGCGAAAACAGAGGCCGCAACGCTGCCAACATGCCGCTTTCCCAGTCAATCAAGGTTCCGTAACAATCAAACGTAATCAGCCGGATGGATTCAAAGCCCATGCAGCAAGAATAAAGAAGCAGGCCGTAACTGTCGAACCGAGTGCATGTACCCGGATGTATACAACGCTCAAACGTGGTCGCATGATTGCGCCGCGAAGAGCAAGCAATCCCGCTCTTTACAGCATCGCATCAGATTTAAAAAGGAGAAACAAATGCCGGAAAAAGAAACTCTGGAACGAGCAGAAGAGGACAAGCGTGAAGGTAAATCGCCCAGCACCCAGGCAGGCGAGTTTGTACGCGAAGAAATCCATCATATTCGAGAAGGCAAACATGGAGCCGCCTCGCCCAAGCAGGCCATTGCAATAGGCCTTTCCAAAGCGCGGCGGGCTGGCGTGGATTTACCCGCCCCGAAGAAAGGCCGTGTCTCAGAAAAAACACGCAAGGCTGCAGAACGCGACACCAAACGCAGCCACAGCCGCAAAAAGAAAGCAGTTTCTGTTACCCGCTCACGCCGCAGCGAGAATGCTTTAAAGCGTGAGCCTCGTTCCTCGGCTTCACATGCAGCCCTATCCCGGCAGGCAAAAAACGCGGCGCGCTCACGGAAGAAAGCCGGAAAGACGACGCAATCTCATCAGACACAGTCGCTACGCAAAGCAGCATAGTCTAGCAACGACCGAGCTGCATGGAAGAACCAAGCCTATTCTTCCCAATGAGGGCCTTGAAACTGCATACTAGCAGGTGATGCTGACGCCCGTTTCGGATAGCCCTTTTGCTGTTCTCACGCTTATTGCTGCCCCCGCAGTCTTCACCAACGCGTCTTCTGTGCTGTCGCTGGGAACTGGCAACAGGCTGGCCCGGGTGGTGGACCGCACGCGAACACTCGTGAAGGAGTTGCATAGTGGAGAGATTGATCCCGCAACCCGAAGCTTATGGATCAACCATTTGGGACGGCTGGAAAAGCGCGGCGCTCTGCTGATGCGCGCGATGAGTTTTTTCTATGGCGCTATTGGTTGTTTTGCCGCAGCCAGTCTGATCTCCATTCTTGGCGCCACTGTAGTTACGCACTATCAATGGGCTTTCCAAGCCATTGCTGTGATCAGCTTTGTTCTTGGTACAGTGGGATTTGTGGGTTTGGCGGTGGGCTGCTCATTCCTGGTAAACGAAACGCGGCTCGCGCTTCAGTCGATTTATGAAGAAGCCCAACTCGCCCGGAGCTGGTTCAAATAGAATTACCCATCAATTGCTGCCTGTAGCTGCGGACCCGGTGTTTTGCAGCTCTTCCCTGTCCGCCTGCGGCGGACAAATACCTGGAACCACCCTAAACAGAAACCCGTCGAGCCGGATTCCATGGCATATTGATGACACATGGAATCCTCCTCGGCTGTCCGCGCGTTTGATTTTCCTCTCCAGATCAACCAGGCGGAGATCGAATACCTTGGTGTGCGCGAATCCTTTACCTGGGGGCCGCAGACTCTATGGCTGCTCTGCGGGCTGATCTGGATCTTTTACTTCATGGTGCGTGATATTCCGGAGTTGGCCAGAAACACAGTGCTTTTCGCTGCGGGCGCAACACTGCTGGCCGCGCTCGGGGTTGGATATGAAATCCGGCGGCGGAACCGGCAGACCGTCCTTTATCCGCTTGGCGACCGGATCGGCCTTTACCGAAGGAACAAGTACAAATACAGCTTCACTCCCGCGCAAATGCTCCGGGTGCGCTTGGGTTTCTTTGGCTGGATCGTAGTAGTGTGCAAGTTACTGCTTCCCATGTTGCTGCTGATGGTGATTATAGGGGTGGTGATGTTTGACGGCTTGAAACAATCCGGCCCGCACCCTTGGCAGGACATGACGCTGTTCATCTACGCCATACTTTTCGCGCTTTTTGGCTTTGTAGCCTTCTTTCGCTCGCACATCAGACTTGCCTTTTTCTGGATACCCAACGGCAAAGGCAAAACTGACAGGGGCTTGTACCTGCATCCCAGAGAATTGCACAAAATCGAGGACCGTGATGGCGGGGCGATACGATGAATTTCTGGCGACTGAAACGGGAGATTTTGCTTGAGCACCTCATCAGGCTGAGCGCGAATCCCCGACTGTGCCGCTAAACTGCAGGTCTTTTCTTATGCCAGTCAGTTTGTTTTTGATATGCATGGGCCAGAGCCAGGACCAGCCCCTCGGCCCCGGGCGCGCCAGTGATTTGCAATCCAATGGGCAGACCTGATTTTGAAAAGCCGCAGCCAATCGAAATGGAAGGCAATCCATAGACGTTGAATGGACGTGTGTTTCGCAACATAACCAATTCTTTGCCGCGAAGCTGCTCCGGCGCAGCCTGCAACTCGTTCAGCGCAGGAGGCAAACCCGGCGTGGTGGGCGTAAGAATCAGGTCAATGTGGTCGAACACTTGCAATATCTGGCGCCGTTGCTGCAAGAGCTCGCGTTGTGCCTGGATATATTGAGGGGCAGTCACGTCTGCCCCTGTGCGAATACGCTTCAAGGTTTCCGGATTGTAGTCGGCTTCTTGTGCCGGCAAATATTTCTGATGGTAAGCCCATGGTTCGGCGCGAACCAGAGTGCGGTCAGCATGGGTAGAAATTTCAACATCCTGAATGCCGGCAGTGATCTTGCCAAGTTCTTTTACAGCAGCGTCCACCGCAAGCCTGACTTCTTCATCCACGTCCATCCAGAAATCGCGGGCCACGCCAAGGCGCAGAGCAGCGGTCTTTTCTTCAATGGCAGAGGGGTAGTAAACCGGAGCGAACTTCTGGCAATAGATATCCTGCGCGTCATAATGGGCGATGGCCTGGAGCATAAGGGCCGTATCCGCTGCCGTGCGTGCCATGGGACCAACGTGATCGAGTGACCAGGAAAGAGGAATCACGCCGCGCATGCTCACCAGTCCATACGTGGGCTTCAGCCCGGTAATTCCGCAAAATGCCGCTGGCAAACGGATGGATCCTGCGGTATCCGTACCAATCGCGCCATAACACAGCCCGGCAGCAACGGCGGCAGCAGAGCCTGAAGAAGATCCACCGGTAACGTGCGCGTGGCTCCAGGGATTGCGCGCCGTTCCAAAGTGGCCGATGACACCGCTTCCTCCGTAAGCAAATTCATGCAGGTTGAGCTTGCCCAGCAGAATGGCGCCTGCAGCCTTAAGTCTGCGAACTACTTCAGCATCTGTAGAAGGGATGAAATCTTTAAGTACTGCACTGGCAGCTGTGGTTTTGACTCCGGCAGTTTCAATCAGGTCTTTCACAGCCAGAGGCACGCCGTGCAGCGGCCCCTTCCACTCGCCACGGGAGATTTCAGTCTCGGCTTTGCGCGCTTCTTCCAAAGCAGCGCTGTCCGTTACAGTGATAAAAGCATTGAGCGCGGGATTCAGCCGTTCAATGCGTTCCAGGCAAGCCCGGGTAAGCTCAACCGGAGACACATCTTTTTTTTGTACGGCCAAGCTGGCTTGGGACAGATCAAGCAGCGCCAATTCACGGGCAGATGAAGGCATAGCAAGAGGAGCATATCATTTGACGGCGGGGAGCAGGGCGGCTGATTTCCTCCCACAACCGGGGCATCTGCGTATCTTTTCGACGGTCTTCAGTATTTTTTTGTAAGGGCTTGCGGCAATTAACGAACCACATTGCAGGCAAATCGATTTTACTAGCTTTCCGTTCTTCGTATTCTCTCGTCGAACTATCTGCGCTTTAAAAACCACAATTCTTTAGATGCGGCCACTGGCGCAAACCGGACTATCTAAGGTCTTGTTGTTTTCAGCAATTGGCATTCTCAAGCGGATTGTCGTTCCACCCCGGGAAATAGTTTTGCAAAAGCCGCGAAGTGGCGGAGACAAAACGAGGCACGTCTCTCCAGTCCGGCAGGGGATGTAATAGTTACGATCCGATATGTGGGTTGGGGACATTGATTACACATTGCCAGTTCCTGTTGAAGACGATCCGAAACCGCATCCGCGAGCGGACAGCATCCCGTTATTCTTTCTCCCAGTTGCAAGCTGATTTGCAATGAGGATACTTGAAGGTTCATTGAACACCTCGATTGCGACATACAATAACCTGGTCATATGCGTCGATCAGAAGTCTTGTATTTTGGGGAGTAACTTTGGTAATTGAAACGGATGGCAACGGCAAGTCACTGAAAATGCGTCATCTATTTTCGAGGGGTACCTGTTAAGCGATATTCTTCAAGAATTTCACCGGAGCGGAAGGGCAACACGTCCTGGTCTCGCAGACCTCGGATAAGGTCAAAGCTGACGTCTGTGCCGCATTGCCTGCAGCAAGGAAAAATGTCATTGGCAAGAAGCGCGGCTTCATGCATGAGCCGGTGTGCCTTATGGTACACGCAATAAATACCGCTTCGTAGTACCACTTCACCCGGTTTATGTTCCTGCATCAGGCTCTCCAGGACAATCCACTTACACCGAACTTTGTTTCAGATGCAAGAACTCAGGTTTTGGGTTGTTCCATTTTGGGAATTCATTTTTATGGTTACCAATGTCATGTGGACCCAGCTTGCCATGCAAAGTTACCAGGAATCTCAGGCTAAAATGCCTACTATATTGAGGTAGGCGTGGCATGAACGAAACCCGGGAAAACCTGTCATTCGAGATTAAGCGTTTGTCGTCAGAACTGGCGCGGCTGGAGCAGCGGCTCAAATCAGAAAGCGCGCCGGATCCTCTGATATTGAACGAGTTCCGCCAGGTGGTTGATAATGTGCGCTTGACGGCATGGAGCGTGAGCGAGCTGGTGAATGCTCAATGGACAAAGAGGGACCCGAATATAGTGCTTGCGTTTCTCGCCGCTGAACGTCTAAGAAGGTTCGACCAGATGGTAAGAAACCTATGCGGGGACATTGACCGGCAAGCAATCACTTCTCAAACGAATGGAATGCATTCTCTGGTGGACTCCGCGAATATGCTTCAGCGCCGATTAGCAAAATGCTTCAGCGAATGTGGAGTGAATTACAAGGACGCTGTCCGTTGAGTTATTACTGGGAATCCTGCACCATACTTATGCTGGGATGACTGCACGCTCGTCGTAATTGCCCCCAATTCTCAGCAATATACACGTGCATGTCGGCTTCCGACCAGAACGTCTTCGCCTCAAACCCACAGCCCGAACAAACCAGTGAAATACTACGTTCTTCAGCATGAGGGTCAATACGGCGGCCACAACGAATGCAAAGAATATCACCGGACACGAACCCGCTTTCACGATCAAACTCCCCAATGAACCTCAACCCGTCAGCATCTCTTGTAATCTTCATGTCGCCTCGGCGCGGACAATAATTCGCTTATGAGACTTCTGTTCCGGTAAGAGGGTTGTAACTCGGCTATCAGAATTTATTAAACAGCTAATGTAGCTCGAATAGCCAGACTTGAGAAAAACGGTTGGCGTCTGAACCCGCGCACTTCCAGCGGCTTTGCCTGCCGCATGCCAGCCTACTTTTGCCAGCTTTCTGGCAAATGCCATAGCACCAATTACCCACCTTGCAGTTGAAGGTGCCCTGAAGGGTATGACGGATTCGGGGGACGAACGACACGAAAACAACTGTGAATGCGCCTTTCCCTCTTGGGGGAGTATTTAGTTTTTGACAATCTTTTCCTCCCGATAGATAATTCCTCGCCTTTTGCTGCTGAAGATCATTGTTTTAGCTGGTTCGCTAGGGAAGAAACTGGTGCACAAGCGGCATTTTTGCCATAAAGTTGTCTGAATCTGCGCCCCACTTTTTTGGCCGATGGCCTTAATGGATTGACGGCTTGGCATTCATGAACGCGATTTACGTTTGTAATAAAGGTTGGGATTGGATAGGGCGTTGAACGCAATCATGTGGCATAATATTTCGCCAATAAAGGAACCCAGAACTATTCGTCCTATGAATGAGCACTCATTCACGTTTTCACTGGCATTTTTGCCCGTTTTAGCCGGACAAAGACACCAGACCATCTCCTCACACTTCGCCACTGCTACCTTGGAGGGTTTATGCGGTTGATCCACCTGTTCAGAACTTTTCTTGCGTGTCTGCTTCTTAGCGGCATGGTTTACGCACAAGGTGTCGGCGCCTCAGGCGATATTCGAGGCACAGTTACCGATCCATCTGGCGCTGTTGTAACGAATGCCAATGTAACAGCAACCGACGTTGCTAAAGGCATCAAGCATACCGTCACCACGGACAATAACGGCCAATACCACCTGACGTCGCTGCAACCGGCGACTTACAGCTTAAGCGTAACAAAATCAGGTTTTCAGACCGAGGTAGCGAAGACCGTTGTGGTGAATGTCGGCGAGACTTCAACCGTCGATTTTCCCATGAAGGTATCGCAGGTGTCGGAGTCGGTGGAGGTCACGGCTGAGCCTCCGGTGGTTGAGACGGAAAGAGGCGCGCAGGCGAACGTTGTCACGGAACAGACAATTCGCGAATTGCCTATCAATCGCCGCGACTATCTTACGTTCACCCTGTTGGCGCCCGCGGTTTCGGATTCCACCCGGCTTTCTGGCGACCAGGACTTTCGTGTTAAACAGACGCCGCAGAGCGGACTGTCTTTTTATGGCAGCAACGGCCGTGGCAACAGTGTGACCGTGGATGGCGGCGAAGTAAACGATGATGCCGGTGGTGTCCGCCTGAACATGGGCCAGGATGCGGTGCAGGAATTTCAAATCAACCGCAGCAACTACGGTGCTGATTTGGGCGGAGCTTCCGGGGCCACCATCAACATCGTAAGTAAATCCGGCGGCAACGATGTTCACGGAACTCTCTTTGGCTACTTCCGCAATGATGCCTTGGATGCGACCAATCCATTCTCTGTCAGCCAGGCGCTGGCGCCGGGGCAGGCCTTTAACGTAAATGCTCCTGATGTGCAGGGTACGCATACAAAAGATACTCTGTCGCGTCAACAGTTCGGTGGTACCATCGGATTCCCTATAAAAAAGGACAAGACCTTCCTTTTCAGCTCATTTGAAGGACTGATGGCGGACGCGCAAAACGCCGTTCCACTACTGACAGATACAAGCATTTTCCGCACACAAGGCGATGCTTCCAATAATCAAAATGCGATTTTGGGAGGTCTGGCCGCTTCAAGCGCTGCTGCTGTCCCATGTGTAAACCCTCCCGGCGCTGCTCCCATTTTCTTGCCGCCTGCTCTCTGTGCCGGCGTACTGCAAAGCTTGCTTACCGTGAACCCGAGCGCTACGCCATCGCCATTTCTAAGTCCCGCTCAAATTGCTCGCAACGGATTTATTGTGAACCAGTTTGAGAACAATGGCGGACTCTTTCCTTACAACAACCGCCTCTATCTCGCCTCCACGCGGCTGGACCACCAGTTCAGCGATCGCAACCAGGTGGCTCTGCGTTACAACTTTGGGCACGACCTGGAGCAGAACCCTGACGTGACTTCTCTGACTGGTTTTTCCCGCGGGAGCTCGGTGAAAGATTTTGATCACACCTTATTGGCGTCATGGTTTCACCAGTTCAGCGGAAGAAGCCTCAACGACGCGCATGTACAGTGGAATTACTCCAACTTCGATGTGAATCCGAATACCCCGGGGCAAGTGGGATTGGATATTCCTGGCTTCGCCAACATTGGTACGCAAATATTTCTTCCCAGCTTCACCATCATGCGGCGTTATGAGTTTGCCGACAATGTCAGCCTCATCCGCGGCAAGCACAACATTAAGTTTGGTGGCTATGAACTCTATCGCGGCAACCACTCTGAGTCACATACGTTCTTCCCTGGACGGTTTGTTTTCGGCAATCTGCCCGGCTTTTTGTTGAGTCAGTGCTTGGCTAATCCGAGTGGATCCCCCGCCGATCCGGCGAATCCGGGTTGCGGTCTGGCTCCAACCACAGCTCCCGCGGGCATTAACTCGCTTCAGTCGGTAGCTTTAGGTTTGCCTCAGTTCTATCAGCAGGGCTTTGGTAATCCGATCTACAATTACCCGCGCCCCTTCACCGCTGCCTTCGTGCAGGACCAATGGCAGATGGCCCCAAATTTCACTTTAAACGTCGGTGTTCGTTATGAACTTGATTCTCAATACGGGCAGCTACCCACCGATAAAAATAATTTTGCTCCGCGTCTTTCCTTTGCCTGGGACCCCTTCAAGGACCACAAGACCGTTGTCCGGGCGGGGTATGGAATCTTCTATTCACCAATCTATGGCCAGATAGCCGATGTAGTCCAAACTCTTGGGTTGGTAAATGGCATCAGGCCCATCGCGCAAATATTTGTTCCTCTCACGGCTTCACCGGTGAGTTCGGCAACAATCTTCCAGACATTATTTGCCGAAGGCGCGATTGGATGCACTACGCCTGCCGCTGGCAATGCCGCTTGTATTACACCAGCTAACTTGCAGCAGTTTGGCATCAACATCACTAACTCCGGCCCGGTTCCTCCCGGCACGGTGTTGTTTAGCGCGCAACCCGGTTATCGAAATCCATACTCGCAGCAGGCTGAGTTTGGTATCGAGCGCGAAATCGCGAAAGGTTGGGCTGTTTCTTTGAGCGGCATCTACGTTCATACCATCGGTCTACCGGACGCGATCGATCACAACCCGAACGCGCTGGCGCCCTTAGTGAGCGTGCCGCTGGCAAATGGAAGCACGGCGACTTTTAGAAGCTGGGCCAATACTCCAGGCAGCCCATGCTTTGCTCCCCCAGGAAGCCCAAATCCTTGCTTTAACAATCCCATTCTGCTTCAGGATAATTTCTATTCCTCCGTGGGATCTGCCCTGTATGAGGGTGCAATTCTGGAAGTCAATAAACGTTTCAGCACGCATTTTTCAGTCCTTGCCAATTACACTCTGAGCAAGGCATTTGACACTACAACAGACTTCAACAGCGATTTTGGTCCTGTGGATAACCTCAATGTGGCCGGTGAGCGTTCACTTTCCAACTTTGACCAGAGACATAAAGTTGTGCTTGCCACCATTGTGGATACCGGTAATTTTGGCGGACGCGTGTTATCCGGCTTCCAGATAGCACCCATCTTCCGTTATAACAGCGGGCACCCCTTTGATTTACTTGCTGGCGCTGATGTTAATGGTGACAACCATTCCACGAATGACCGTCCTATTGGGGCCGCTCGCAACACAGGCCTGGGCCCGGATTTTATGGACTTTGATATGCGCATTTCGCGCCGGTTCAAAATGGGTGAGCGTGCCAATCTGCAACTCCTGGCTGAGGGCTTCAATCTCTTCAACCGGACTAACTACGCCAGCGTAAACAATGTGGTCGGGCCGAATTTTGGTCTTCCAACCCAGCTAGGTGGTTCTGGCGCGACAACCTTCAATGTGAGTGGCAGCGCTGCGCTCTCGCCCAGCACTCCTCTTGGTTTTACGTCTGCCTTCCCGATGCGTCAGTTCCAGTTCGGCCTTCGCATCGGCTTCTAGCTCTTAACCTCGCGACGGAGGCGCTTTCGCGAACGCCTCCGTCGGTTTTTTAGGCAGGAGCCGCCCGCCATTCGCGCTATTTACTTTTTGCTACCGCATGTCTGTCTCTCCTCACACCACGCCAGATACGACGCAAAAGACCAGCCAGATCAGCGGCGCTCAGGCTGTAGTCGCGGCCTTGCTGCGGCACCAAATTACCTCAGGCTTTGGTATTCCCAGCATTCACAACATCGCGTTTTATGATGCCCTGCGCCAAACGCCTGAATTTCATCATTGGGTCGTCCGCCATGAACAGGCCGCAGGTTATGCGGCAGACGGTTTTTATCGCCAGAGCGGCCATATTGCCGCGATTTTCGCCTCTACCGGCCCTGGCAATCTGTTCACGCTCGTCCCGTTGCTGGAAAGCTTGCAGACGAATACGCCGGTTCTCCTGATCGGCACCAACATCGCTTCATCGTTGCTGGACAAAACCGGAGGCGCCCTGCATGAAACACCAGACCAGTTGGAGATCGTTCGGCCATTGACCCGCTTTGCCCGGCACGTAAAAGGCCCGGACATGCTTGGTGAGACCATTTCCGAAGCCGCAGCGGTTCTACGTGGTCCCTTGCCGGGCCCCGCTTTCATTGAAATTCCGCACGATTTCTTTCATGCGACGCTGAGTGCAACTCTCCATGAGCATGAAGTGCCGGCAAAAGCAGCTTCTGTAACACCCGTTCCAGAAATAGAGAATGCCAGCCGGCGCATTGCAAGTTCCCATAAGCCTGTCATGCTTCTAGGTTCTGGAGCTGGCAAAGCTGTTGCTGCAACTCGTGAATTAGCTGAGCGTCTTCAATGCCCCGTTTTCACTACCACAAGCGGGAAGGGGATGTTTCCCGCCGACCATTCTCTCTCCCTGGGATGTATCTCCCGCCTCGGCGCTGTGCAGGATGTCTTCAGCGAGAGTGATCTGCTGATCTCCTTTGGGGCGCGCCTCACTGAATTCGATACGGGACGCTTCGGGTTGAAGCTCCCTCCTCGCCACATTCAGGTAGTGGAAGACGCGGCTTATCCGGGTGATCGCATTCCTTCCACGCGTATTGTTGGAGACATTTCCGCCATCGCACAGGCATTGGCTCAAAATGCTCCAGCACGTAAGCCGTGGTGTGACATTACGGAAATCAAGACCCGCGAAGCGGAACGCCTGGAAGCCTTGGGACAGGACAGTTATGCTGCACTTAAGCTGCTTCGCGCATCCATGCAGCGCAATGACGTTCTGGTAAACGATCAATCCATCCTGAATTACTGGGCTTCAGCGTTCTTTCCGGTGCTCGAACCTGGAACATTCCTCTATCCTTCGGGTTCAGGAACGCTTGGTTATGGGCTGCCTGCGGCTATCGGAGCCGCGTGCGCCATAAAGAAGTCAGACGAAAATCGCAAGATCATCTGCATTGCCGGAGATGGCGGTTTTCAATACACGCAGCATGAACTGGCCACGTTGGCACAATACGCGCTGCCGGTAAAAATCCTTCTCGTCAATGACGAATGTTATGGCGTGATCGGCTTTCTGCAACGAACCATGTTCGGCCACGCGCATGAAGTGAAATTGAAAAACCCTGACTTCTGCCTTGTCGCCGAGGCTTATGGAATTCGCGCCGAGCGCGTCACCTCGCTTTCAGTTCTTCAGCAACACATGCCGGATTGGCTCAATAGTCCGGGGCCTGCGCTGCTGGAGTGGCGTACTGAACTTAAAACGCCCTGGGAAACCGGGGCCATTCCTCGGCCCAAGACAATCGCACCAAAAACGTAGTAGATTTTTAAACGTCGCAAGGAGACCAGAGTGCCAGTGTCCGCTCAGCAACTCTCAAAAACCGTGAAACAACTTTTCGATTTGAGTGGCCGCGTCGCCATCATCACCGGCGGATCGATCGGCCTTGGCCGACAGATGGCCGAAGCGCTGGCCGAGGTAGGCGCCAATCTGGTTTTATGCGCGCGCAAGAAAGAGCGTTGTGAGGAAGCGGCGCATGAACTTGAAAAACTTGGCATTCGGGCGCTGGCCCTCGCTTGCGATGTAAAAGACCAGGCCAGCGTGGAACAGTTGGTTTCGGCAACGGTCTCACAGTTCGGGCGCGTGGACGTGTTGATCAATAACGCTGGAATTTCCTGGGGCGCTCCCACGGAAAAAATGACGTTAGCGGAATGGAACAAGGTGATCGAGACCAATCTGACCGGTACTTTTCTCTGTGCTCAGGCAGCGGGAAAAATCATGCTCAAGCAGCAGAGCGGAAAAATCATCAACATGGCTTCAGTCTCTGGAATCAAAGGCGCGCCACCGGAGGCCGTGGAGGCTATCGCCTATCATGCCAGCAAAGGCGGAGTGATCTCGTTTACGCGCGATCTTGCAGTGAAGTGGGCGCGGCATAACATCCAGGTAAATGCCATTGCGCCGGGATGGTTTCCCACGCACATGTCTGATCGCGTGATCGAGCAAAAAAGGGACTACCTGTTGAGTAACATCCCTGCACGCCGTTTTGGCACTGATTACGACCTGAAAGGTGCGGCGGTCTTTCTGGCCTCTGACGCATCCGCGTACGTGAACGGCCACGTGCTGGTCGTCGATGGAGGCCAGTGCTCCTGAACAAATTGAGGTCATCATGATTATCCCTCTTACACCGTTGCGTTTTTTGCGTTATTCCAGCCAGCAATTTCCCGGGCGGACGGCCGTGGTATGCGGCGATCAACGATTTACATACGCTCAATTTTCAGAGCGTACGGCGCGTCAGGCCGGAGCATTGCGGGCACTGGGTTTGCACTCCGGCGAGCGCATCGCTTTTCTGGGCGCGAACTGTCATCGCCTGCTGGAGGGATATTACGGCGTCGTGGAAGCCGGTTGTGTCCTGCTCCCACTCAACGTCCGTCTGGCTTCGCAGGAACTGGCTTATATTCTGAATGATTCTGAAGCAACAGTTCTTTTCTTCGAAGAACAGTTCATGCCCCTGGTTGAGTCCTTTCGCAAAGAGCTCCGCTCTATAAAACATTTCATCCCACTGGACTTCAAATCTAACCAGCCGTGGATGACTGCTCAAAACTACGAAGAAATGCTTGCCGCAGCCACGCCTTATCGCGCGGATGTGATGCAGATAGATGAAAACTCAGTGGCCGAACTTTTCTATACCAGCGGAACCAGCGCCAACCCCAAGGGCGTAATGCTCACACATCGGAATATCTATCTTCATGCTCTCAACGTGGCCATCGCCTTCGGCGCCCGGAGCGATTCGGTGGAACTGCATACTATTCCACTGTTTCACGCCAATGGCTGGGGTGTTGCGCATTCGCTCACGTATGTTGGCGGCAAGCATGTGATGATGCGAAAATTTGAGACCACGGAAGTCTTTCGCCTCATCGAGCGAGAGGGCGCTCAGTCCCTAAGCGTTGTCCCGGCGATGGCTACCGCGCTGGTGAACTGTCCAGACCGACCAAAATTTAATTTAAAGAGCCTTGAGCGGATGAGCCTTGGCGGAGCGGCGTCATCTCCTACGCTGGTGCGTGAGGTGGAAGAGAAGATTGGCTGTGCCTGCTACTCCGGTTATGGCCTTACAGAAACGGCCCCTGTGCTGACGACGGCACGTATGAAAGCCGGGATGGAATGGGAAGGTCCTGCTCGTTATGAGAAGCTGGCCAGCACCGGCCATGCTATTCCGGGCGTTGAAATTCGTGTTGTCGATCCTGATGGAAACGACGTTCCGCGCGACGGCAAAAGCATCGGCGAGATCGTCGCCCGCAGTGATGGTGTCATGGCCGGCTATTGGAAACAGCCGGAAGCCACAGCCGAAGTCATGCGTGGCGGATGGTTCCACACGGGTGATATGGCTACCATGGACAAAGACGGCTACGCGCTGATTGTGGACCGCAAGAAAGACATCATCGTTAGCGGCGGTGAGAATATTTCTTCTCTTGAAGTGGAAAAGGCGCTGCTGGCACATCCCGGAATTTACGAAGTTGCTGTGATTCCAGTACCAGACGAAAAATGGGGAGAGGTGCCGAAGGCTTTGGTAGTGATGAAACCGGGCGTTCAAGCAACAGAAAATCAAATCCTGGAATTCTGTCGCGGCCGTCTGACCCATTACAAATGCCCGAGAACTGTGGAATTTCTGGACACGCTGCCCCGCACCGGTACCGGCAAAGTGCTGAAAAAAGAGCTGCGCAAGAAATACTGGTCCGGCACGGAAAGTATTCGTCCGGAATTCGCGACGAAGAAATAGATTTTCTGAAATCCCGAGCGCAGCGAGGGAACGCTATAGCAGCGACGCTGCGTAGGATTAACTGACTTGAAAAAATCTGGAGGATTTTGCTCCGTCCGAACCAGCACGTAAGCTGGTAGGGTTCCCTCGCTACGCTCGGGATTACAGAATAAATATGCCGCTACAGATACTCGACTCACCAGACTCCCTCAAAGCTCTTATCGGCCAGGAGATTGCCGTCACCGAATGGTTCAATATCACCCAGGAACGCATACAGCAGTTTGCCGATGCCACGCTCGACCATCAATGGATCCACGTGAATACTGATCGCGCACGCCGTGAATCTCCGTTCAAAGCGCCCATTGCCCACGGTTTTTTAACACTCTCTCTGTTGCCTCATTTCATGCAGGAAGCACTTCAAATTAAAAATGGCGTTCGCCTCGGCGTGAATTATGGCTTGAACCGTGTGCGTTTTGTTTCACCAGTACGTGCCGGATCAAACGTTCGCGCTCGCATCACACTGCAATCGTTGAAAGAAGTGACGGACGGAGTTGAAGCCGTGTTCCACGCCACAGTGGAAGTAGAAGGTGGCACGAAACCGGCCTGCGTAGCGGAGTGGATAGTGCGGTATTATCGCTAGCCGATTTTTCTGGAATCCCGACACCGAAGGTGGAGGGAACCCTGCAATCTTGATTGCCGTTCGGGATAGTATGGCTTATTCACTCAGTGTTCATTGAAGCTTATAGGGCTCAGCGCTGTGCTCGGGGATCTCAGAAACTCTATATCCCCGTTCGCTGGCTCGCATTCAACCCCACTCTCATTAACGTCTTTGCCACCTCGCCTAACGCAGCAAACCGCTCATCCTTGGTCAGCCCATGAAAATAGCGATAATAAATCTGCTGGATAATTACCGCCACCTTGAACATGGCAAAGACATAATAAAAAACAATGTCGGAGAGATCGCGGCCTGTTTTTTCAGCGTAGCGTTGCGCCATCTCGGCTCGCCGAAGCATTCCCGGGACAATCGTTGGCCCCCAGCGCACCATCTGCATCTCCGGAGGATCGTCAGGATCAATCCAGTATGCCAGCGCAGTTCCCAGATCAGTTAGTGGATCGCCCAGCGTGCACATCTCCCAGTCAAGCACGGCTTTAATGCGCGTAATGTCAGCCGAGTCAAGCACCATGTTGTCATATTTGTAATCATTGTGAATCAGGGTCGCATCGCTGCGGGATGGCATGTGTTCGCGCAGCCATGCCGACAGCGGTTCCACTTCCGGTAGTTCATGTGTCTTCGATCCCTGATAGCGCTCCATCCAGCCGCGCACCTGCCGCTCCAAATAGCCTTGTGGTTTGCCGAGTTCACCCAGGCCAAGCGCCTGATAATCGAGTCTGTGCAGCGCAGCCAGATTGTCAATGAACGATTCACTCAATCTGCGCGCCGTTTCCGGCGACAACATCATGCCGACCGGAAGATTGCGGCGCAGGATAATTCCGCGCACTCGCTCCATCACGTAAAATGGCGCACCGATGATCTGCTCATCCGTGCAGTAGAGCAGCGGACGCGGCGTGGGATATGCGGCATGCAGCTTTATCAAGACGTTGTATTCTCGTCCCATGTCATGCGCGGATTTGACCTTGCTGCCGAAGGGCGGACGCCGGAGCACCATCTCTTTTTCGCCCAGCGAAACCGAATAAGTCAGGTTGGAATGGCCGCTGGGAAATTGCTTTATTATCAGCTCGCCGCCAAGATCGGGAAAATGCCCACGCAGATATAACTCCAGGCGTGCCAGATCCAGTTCTTCGCCTGCGCGGACTGCTTTGGTGCTGTCCTGAAAAGACTCGGCAACAGCAGAATTAATTGTAGTTTCATCCGCCATCGATATGTTTTCCCTCGTTCCGCTAACCCTTGCGCAATCACCTGCGCTTTACCGATGCGTGAGAAATTCCGGATCAGTAAAGTGCGGAGTAGCATTATACGAACTCAGGGTAAACCTGCCGTCGGAGAAAATAAATTCGCTGAAGGAGCAGTTGCGGACCATCCAGGCCGCTTTCAAGGTGGCTTCCGTCGAAAGATCAAGCGCGCGCTGCATGGCTACGCCCACTGGCCCGCCGGAGCTAAAAATTGCAATTTGCTGTCCGCGATTTCCATTCGTTGAAAGCTCGGCAAGGCCGCGCTGCACCCGCGCACTGAAATCTCCCCATGGCTCAATTCCTTCCAGCGGGAGCTTGCCTGCCGCCCAGCGGCCAATCACCACTTCAAACACTTGTTGAAATGTCTTGAACTGCTCCGGACGAGTTTGCGCTTTCTGAAATGCCTGATGCATTACCTGTATGCCGGAATCGTTTTCGACCAGCCCCGGCAGGCATCGCTCCATCACCACTTCGGCCTGGAACTCATCAAAAGAATCGAGTACAACCGGCTCTGGCCACGGAACGCCGGCTGCCTTGTAAGCCTCGCCCACAAGGCGCGCAGTCTCCCGCTGCCGGACACGCGGCCCTGAGTACACGCGGTCAAAACAAACTCCAAGTCCGGCCCAGTATCTGCCCAGCATGAGGCTTTGCTCTTCGCCCTTGGCGGAGAGCTTGTCATAATTGCGCTCAAGGAAAGATGCTTGACCGTGTCGGACCAGGAAGAGGCGGCTCATTCGGAGTTTACTTGAACGCAGAGGATATCATGCACTGCGAGTCGACGCGAACAGCGCCAGCTGGAGTAGCCAGATAAACAGGTCAGCGCCGCTCTGCGGAGCAACTCAGGAGTCATTCTCTGGATGACTCAGCGCTTCTGAGGAACGCGGAATTCAACGCCATTGGCCGCATTGGCTTGATCGGTTGCCGTCACATCAAGGTCAGCCATGGCAAACTTCCGTGCCGCATGTTCGTCGAAGATCCACAAAGTCGAACCGGCGATGGCATAACTCTGGGCTGAAATGCGGCGGCCATCGTGGAAAATAAATACTGTCGCTACCGCAGGCTCTTTTGCTGAAAGAGATGCGCCCGATCCTGCCTTGGCCCGGTCTTCATAATAACGGCGGCTGCTCTCTTCGTCACGCAGGTCTTCAACCTCATCAGACAGCCTTTGCATATCCGTGGCAAGTTGTACGGAGGTGCCGTTATCGGTATTTACGACAACCGGCTGCTGCTGCGATGCACCGTATCCATACCCGTAATTATCTCCGGGGTAGTAGGAATCGTAAGGAAAGAAAGGCGCTCCAAAAAACGGCGATCCCAGGAATAAACCGCTGTCGAAAAAGAATGGCGAGCATCCAAAACACCCATTAAAAAAGAAACGGTCACGGTCATGGAAGCGTCGAAATCCAAACGGACGGCGTACGAAGACATTATGGTTAGACACGAAACCGCGCGAGGCAAACGGACGGCCTGCAGGCGTAAACCTGGAGAAACCGCGGCTTTGCTGCGCTGGCCCGAATGTGCGAAAACCCGGACCCGACCTGAATCCCGAAGAACCTGACCTGAATCCTGAACCTGACCTGAACCCAGGAGAAGAGCGAAATCCTCCGGACGGAGCCGCCGAGCGGAACCCAGAACTTCCCCGGGCGCCAGAACTGAATCCGCGGCCACCAGACATACCGCGTTGGGCATGAAGAAGAGAGGAAGGCACCAGAAGAGCAGCCGTTCCAAGTACAACGAGGAGAGCCAGCCGTTTCATACTAACATTCTAGTCCTTCTGCCTAATAAGAAGTGTAAGTATTTGTTCAATGTTTTCAATCATCTGCTGGGGTTTGACATGGCAAACTATAATCTTCGGCATGAAAAGGACCGTCCTTACACTGGCTTTAATCCTTTTGTCCAGCGCCGCATTTACACAAACCAAAAAGGCCAAAACAGCTTTTCCGGCCACAACGTCTCCTAATGTTTATTCGATTCAGGAAGGATACGTTGACGCCAAAGGCGTTCTCATCTACTACCAGACCATAGGCCACGGCGCGCCGCTGATGATTGTTCACGGCGGGCCGGGCGCTTCGCATGACTATCTATTGCCATATCTGCTGCCGCTGGCGCGGAGCAACAAGCTCATTTTTATCGATGAACGCGGCTCGGGCCGATCAGAAAAATTGGAAGATGCCGCGCAGTACACGGTCGAAAACATGGTTGAGGATGTGGAGAATGTCCGCCAGGCGCTGCATCTGGGAAAGATCAGCCTGATGGGACATTCTTATGGCGGCGTGCTCGCTCAGGCGTATGCGTTCAAGTACCAGCAAAACCTCACGCACCTGATTTTGGGTGGAACGTTCTACAGTACCAGCGAGATGAACAAAGTGCTGGCTGAAGAAAAAAGCAGCATGCCCCCGGAAGCGCTGGCTAAACTCGATGCACTCGAGAAAGCCGGCCTCTTCGGCAAAGGCAAGGACTGGGAAAAAGGCCGCTACCCGGACGAATACGCCAAACTGGCCTGGGGTGATGGCTACTTCCCCTTTCTTTATCAGCGGCGTCCTGATCCCAACTATGATCCAGCTGCCGGCAACACCACGACTTCGTGGGACTTGTATCGGGAAATGTGGGGCTCCAGCGGTGAGTTTGTAATCGACGGCAACCTGAAATCGGTGGAATATCTGGACAAGCTATCGAGCATCCATGTCCCCACGCTGGTGATCTGCGGCGACCACGATGAATCAAATCCCCGGCTCTCCCGCACCATGCATGAAAAAATTGCGGGATCAAAGCTGGTCATCCTGCCACAGTCCGGGCACATGGCATTTGTTAACCAGCCAAACATGTACATCAAGGCGGTCACGGAGTTTCTGAGCGCAAAATAACGTACGTTAGCTTAACGCACGGTGGTGCTGAGAGTGTACCCGGTGACAGATTGCGTAATGGGTCAATTTGGACGGAATTGACCTGTTCTCTCTACTATCATCGATTCCTGAAATTCCGCTAAGCGCCAGCCACGATCATAGGGTAAAATCCCCCGCGACATGCTTACCTATCGCTTAAGGCAATCCCGTTTGTTGCTAATGCTCGTTTGCTGTTCCATGCTCTTCTGTTTCAGCCCGCGGACAATGGCGCAATCCAACATCCTTCAGCCACTCGCGGACAAACCCGCCGCTGGCAGTTCGGTGAAGCTCAAATCGGACTACTATGTGCCGGCCACGACGGACACAATCCGTTGGGGTTACCTGCCGGACAATGCCGCCAAGCCGCTTGTGACTGTCCCCTCCGGCGCTTCGGTGACATTCGATACGGTTTCTCACGAAGGCATTCTGGAAGATCAGGGGCGTGACCCGGCAAAATATTTCGGCGGTTTCGGAGTTGCGCCAGACCATGTGCTGAATGACGCAAAGGCAATAGCGGCCTCAAGCCTCACGCATGACTTTGTCAAAGATGGCCCGCATGTCGTGATTGGCCCGGTAGCAGTTGACAACGCGATGCCGGGGGACGTCCTGAAGGTTGAGATGGTCTCGCTGCTCCCGCGCGTGCCTTACGGCATAATCAGCAATCGCCACGGCAAAGGAGCGCTGCCGGGAGAATTCCCTGAAAACGCAGACCCACAGCCTGGCGCAAGCGCGGCCAATCCTCAGTTGTACAACAATGTGTCCAAGTTTGTTCCTATCCGTCTTATCAATGGGAAGTGGTACGGAATACTCAAGGTAGAGCAAGGTGGTGAAATTCACATACCGGTTGCTCCCTTCATGGGCACCATGGGCGTTGCGCCCAACGTGAGCGGCAAGCCGAATTCAGTTCCGCCCGGCGATTACGGGGGCAACCTGGATATCCGTTATCTTACGGCGGGTGCAACATTGTATTTGCCAGTGCAGGTTCCTGGCGCAATGTTCTTTATCGCTGATCCGCATTTTGCTCAGGGAAACGGCGAGGTGGCGCTCACCGCCGTGGAAGGCTCGCTGCGGACAACTTTGCGTTTTACGGTATTGAAAGCGGGAGATCCCGCCATTCCAGGAAGCGGAAAGCTGTCTAGCCCGTTTGCCGAAACCCCTGATTACTGGATCGCTATTGGACTTGATCCTGACTTGAATGAAGCCATGAAAAAAGCCACGCGTGAAGCTGTACGCTTTTTGTCCGAAAAGCAGGGAATGGACAGAGCTACTGCTTTAGCCTATTTAAGCGCCGCAGCCGACTTTGAGGTTTCCCAGGTTGTGGACAAAACAAAAGGCATTCACGCGCTGATCCGCAAACAGGATTTCAACGCCCATCAGCGCTGAAAATCCTGTGTTGATGCGAGAAATTGATTGGAACTAGAAATCTAAGCTGCCTTAGGCGAGTAGTAATAATAGAGATTCTTGTCGAGCCAGTCTGCAACTGGGGTGTGCAATACAAAATGCAGTTTGATTTCATTCTCCTCGAGCGTTCGCCATTGCCCATTGGGATGCGCAAAAGGATTACCTTGTGCATCCAGGGCGCGAAACTCTACGGAACTCTGTCCAATTCGATATTCGTTACCCGGCGCTCCATCCTGAGAAGCAATTCTCAGACTGCGCAATCCCGAAAGAACCACCATCGACCCGCGTTGCATGTGTCCCCCTGACTTACTCCGCTCCAACTATCCCCTGCTTTCCGCCAAATACCCGCTTTCTTTATGTACGCCGATTTATGCCATTCTTATCGGGATATGATGCACTGCACCAGTAAGGGGGTGTTGCCCGCAAACCGGAGCAGAACAGGATTAATATCAAGCAGAAAATATTCAGGAGCACAGGTTTCTCTCACAAAAGTGAAAATATCAGCAGAACAGGCTTTGCAGGTTGTGGAAAAATCCGAAAAGCGCGTCGCGGGCATAGATATCTTGCGCGGTCTGTGCATTATTGCGGTGGTCCTGCACCACATCAATATCCGCATTCACTTTCGTGATAGCAGCCTGGGTCATTGGATGGGCCCTGCCGCCAACCGGGTGTTCTTCTGGAGCGGATATTACGGTGTAAGGGTTTTCTTTGTTATTTCCGGCTTCCTGATTACCGGCTGGTCACTCCAGCGTTGGGGCAGCCTTCGCCAACTTAATATTCGCCAGTTTTACCGGATGCGCTTTGCCCGGATCGTGCCTTGTCTTCTTGGCCTGCTGCTGATTCTGGCCGTTCTTGACCGCGCCGGAGCGTCTCAATTCACCATCAACACGCAGCATACTTCGCTTGGACGCGCACTCATCGCGGCCCTCAGCCTCCACATGAACTGGCTGGAAGCCCGCACCGGCTACCTGCCCGCATCATGGGATGTGCTCTGGTCGCTCTCTGTGGAAGAAGTGTTTTATGTCTTCTTTCCTTTAGTCTGCCTATTGCTGCGGAAGCCGGCATTAATCATTGGACTGCTTTCATGTTTCCTGGTGATCGGCCCCTTCGCGCGCGTCCACACACACAATGAACTTTGGGCCGACTATGGCTATTTTTCCTGCATGGATGGCATAGCTTTTGGATGCCTCGCGGCATTAGCCACGGCCAGGATAAAGTTTGGGAACAAAGGGAATCTGACTTTCCGATGCGGCGGAACACTGCTCTGCCTGCTCATCGTCGTCTTTCGCGGCATTGCCGCGCGACTGGCCCTCTACAAAGCCGGCCTCGATGTGACAGTTCTTGAAATCGGAACAGCGCTGCTGCTCATCGCGATACAACAGACATTTGAGCACAAGAAAGCCCGCGCGAGTTCGTCGATACAAGCATCTGCTGCCAGCCGGAAGCTATTCACCATCCGCACAACGTTCTTTCGTTCCACGGCTTTCCTGCGCTGGTTTGGGCGCAACTCTTATGAGGTCTACCTCACCCACATGTTTGTTGTCTGGCCTATGGTGATGCTGTTCCGGCATTTTCACCAGAGCATCAACGCTGCTCCGCTGTGGTTTCTGGCCGCCACGGCGCTTGCTGGATTTCTGGGATACGCCGTAGCACGTTTTTACTCTGAGCCGCTCAACCACCTTCTGCGAATGAAATTTATGCCGAAAAAGCCCGCTGCCGCTTCGCTTTCGGCTGCGGCGGAATGAAGGCTCGGGTTTACCAACCAGCACCCGCCATTTAGGATGTTTGCTCACTTCCACTCACAAGGACGGCAAACCATGTTCCAGAACAATTTACTTGCGGGCAAGAAAATCCTGATCACCGGCGGCGCTACCGGTTTAGGCAAGAGCATGGGCAAACGCTTTCTGGAGCTGGGGGCATCGCTGTGCATCTGCGGACGCCGTGAAGAGGTTCTGGCGTCGGCTGCTGAGGAACTTCGCCAATCCACGGGCGGCACGGTCAAGACTTTTCCCTGCGACGTGCGCAACAATGCGCTGGTGGAAGCCATGGTGGAAAGTTTTTGGCAGGATGGCCCCATCGATGTTCTGGTGAACAACGCAGCCGGTAACTTTCTCTGCCGCACGGAAGAGCTTTCCATCGGCGCTTTTGAGGCGGTCATCGGCATTGTGCTGATGGGCACCATCCATACCACCATGGCGTGCGGCAAGCGATGGCTGAAGGAAAGCCACAAAGCGACGGTCCTGAACATCACTACCACGTATGCTGAAACAGGCTCGCCCTATGTGGTGCCTTCGTCCGTGGCCAAGGCAGGAGTTTTAAATCTGACGCGCAGCCTCGCCGTCGAGTGGGGCAAACGCGGCATCCGTTTCAACGCCATTGCTCCCGGCCCGGTGCCGACGGAAGGCGCTTTCTCCCGGCTCATGCCGGTGAAGTCGCTGGAAGACATGGCCAGGAAGCGCAATCCACTCAAGCGCTTTGGCACGCACGCAGAACTGGCCGACCTTGCGGCATTTTTGGTAAGCGATTACTCCGGCTACATCAACGGTGAACAGATCGTCATGGACGGCGGCGAGCAACTCCAGGGCTCCAGCGAATTCCACCATCTGGGCGACATGCTGACAGAAGAGCAATGGCAAATGATGAAACTCAGAAAGAAATCTTGATTCGGGTGGCCCATGAACGCAACGCAGTGTGTTGCGATTGCATGAATGCTTGTGTCCATCGCCGCTCGCGTCTCGCACAAAAGCAATGCCAGCCATTACAATTTCTGTGTTGCAATAAACGCACTTCTTTAAGGAGCTTTCATGGCAGGAGTTAAGTTGGTTGTGATGTATCCCCAACCCAAAGATGTTGCCGCTTTTGAAAAGGTGTATCAGTCTGAGCACGTCCCCATGGCGGTGGAGAAGCTTAAAGGCAAAACCAAACTGGTGGCGACGAAAGTGACCGGATCACCGCAGGGCACGGCACCCTTCTATCGCATCGCTGAGGTCCACTTCCCTTCCATGGAAGCGCTGCAAGCCTGCGCCGCGTCGGAAGGCGGCAAAGAAACCATTGGGCATGCCGTAAAGATTTCCTCCGGTGGTCCGCCGGTAATCATGATCGCGGAAGAAGATTCATTCAGCTTCTAAAAAAAGAAGGCGGGCTGCCAGCGCCCGCTTCTACTCAGTTTTTCTTATTCCAGCGACCGCGATATCACGCGGCGCATCCAGCTTTATTTGAGAAAGCTAATTATGAAAGCCATTCAAGTACAGAAGACCGGCGGCCCAGAAGTCCTTACGCTAGTTGATATTCCCGTTCCCAAGCCGAAAGCCAATGAAGCCCTGGTAAAAATTGCGGCTTCCGGCGTGAACTTTATCGACGTCTATTTCCGCGAAGGTCGCTATCCGGCGGCCCTTCCCTTCACTGACGGTCAGGAAGCTTCCGGGACCGTGACCGAAGTTGGAAGTGACGTAAAGTCGCTCAAGCCCGGTGATCGCGTGGCGTATTGCAATGTGATGGGCACATACGCGGAGTGTGCTGTGGCGCCAGAGGCTCGCCTGGTCCGCGTGCCGGATAAAATTACCGATGAGCAGGCCGCAGCGGCAATGCTGCAAGGCATGACCGCGCACTATCTCACCCACAGCACCTATCCTCTGAAAAAGGGCGAGACCGCTCTGATTCACGCGGCTGCCGGAGGCGTGGGACTTCTGCTGGTGCAGATGGCAAAGGACATTGGCGCGCGTGTGATCGGGACGGCGGGCTCAGAAGAAAAGGCCAAGCTGGCGCGAGAAGCCGGCGCTGATGAGGTGATCCTGTACGCCAGTCAGGATTTCGCAGAAGAAACCAAACGCCTCACCGACGGCAAAGGCGTACACGTGGTCTATGACGGCGTTGGAAAAAGCACATTCGAGAAGGGACTAAATGTCCTTCGTCCGCGCGGATATATGGTCCTGTTCGGAGGCGCAAGCGGAGCGGTTGCGCCGTTTGATCCCATCATCCTTTCGCAGAAGGGCTCTTTGTTTGTAACCCGGCCTACCCTGATTAATTACGTCTCATTGCGTGAAGAACTTGAGCAGCGCTCCGGCGATGTTTTCAATATGATCAGCGCGGGTAAGTTGAAATTACGCGTTTCCAAGACTTACAAATTAGAAGACGTGCAGCAAGCCCATCGCGACTTGGAAGGCCGCAAGACAACAGGCAAAATTCTGCTGAAGCCGTAGGAGACCTATGTCAACGCTTGGATTCATCGAATATGAAAAAGCCAGCCCTGAAGTACGCGCCGTGTATGACGACATCATGGCCACGCGCAAGATCGATAAAGTCACCAATTTCTGGAAAGCGCTGGCGCATGATCCTGTCCGGCTGAAACGCACATGGGAAGACACCCGGGACATCATGGCCGCTGGCGCGCTTGATCCGCTGATGAAAGAACTGATCTATGTGGCTGTGAGTGTAAGCAACCAGTGCGATTATTGCATTGCCGCGCATACCGCCGCTGCGCGCAAGAAAGGCGTGACTGAAGCGATTTTCAATGAGATGCTGGCTGTCGTTGGGTTGGCAAACTCCAACAATCGTCTTGTGGCCGGACTTCAGGTTGAGATCGATGAGCAGTTCAAAACCATCGGCTGAATTAGAGAATCAGTTGGAAAGTGAAATCGCGTAACATCTTCTCTTCCCGATAAAGTTTGTCTCGGCAAATTCTAATCCTTGCCAGCGTAGTTATTGTGCACCGTTTCGGCTACATCTAAGGAATGCTAAGGTTTTTACCGATTGACGACTCTCGCGATAGCTCCCTACAATTCACCATCTGCACATCTAGTTCGCAAAGGGGTATGAAGCGCCACATGATAGTCCATTTCAAGAGTCGATTGAAAACATCAAGCAACCATTCGCAGCGTAGTCTCAGTGTGCGGATCGGTTTTTCCGCGTTGCTTGCACTGATCCTGTTAACCGTCACCACGCGGCCGGTTCACGCGTTCAGGGAAGATCCCTGGGGCAAAGATTACAAAACCTGGACCAATGAAGACGTGCAGAAAATTCTTTCTGAATCCCCCTGGGTGAAGATGGTGGAGATGGACGCGCCATGGCTAAAAGGCCCGGTGCATTACCTTACACCACTGGCCATGGACTGCAATGGCCGTCCCGACATGACCAAGGACCGGACTCCAACTTCATGGGCAATGGGAAGCACGGAATCAATTGTGATTTACCAGGTGACGTGGCAATCAGCACACACCATCCGTGCGGCCAAGCTGCGACAAGCTGCTTTGTGCGGCAAAGTGGACTCGGAACGTGGTGAAGAGTTACTAGAGGAACAGCCCGAGCAATACATCATTGTCGTCAATTCTCCTGACATGACTCCGTTCGATGGAATGGATGAAGATGCGCTGCTCAAGAACACTTCGCTTCAATCCAAGAAAACACAAAAGAAGATCAGCCCGGAATCCGTTTATATTCAGCGCTCCGGCAAAACAGTGTACAGTCTTACATTCAAGTTTCCGCGAAAAACGGATTCCGGTGAACCGTGGATTTCGACTGACGACAAAGAAATTGAATTCGTAGCTCAATCAGGCAAGTTCAACATGAAAGCCAAATTCCAACCGCCCAAAATGGCCGGCAAAACTGGGCTTGATCTATAGCGGAGATTGGGTGGCTGGTGTGCAGATCAGACCCAAGCCATCCCTCAGAAGCACGTCTGCCTCACCATACGCTATCTTTTACGCGCAACGGTGAGGCAGATAGACAATTCCGTCTCGGAAAAATCCTAGTGAACGCCGGTCTGGCGGCCGGGACTAATCGCGGTCAGGGCGGGAGTCGCGATCTTTGCGGATCTTTTTCTTGGCCCGCTTGCGCGCCAGGGCCTGTTTTACGCGGCGCTTCTCACCAGGCTTCAGGTAATACGAGTGGCGCTTTACCTCTTTGATAATGTCTTCCGTCTGGACCTTACGTTTAAACCGGCGCAGCGCGTTTTCCAGCGGCTCGCCTTCCTGTAATCGGACTTCTGCCAAGCAATGCCTCCGTGCAGGGAAATATAGTGCAAATAAGAGGATAACATCCCGCCGCGCTAAAAGGCAGAGTTCCAGCCGAAATTACCGGAATTGTCACTTTCAGGAAGCGCCGATTCCCTAATCGCCGGGCGTACATTGCAGTCCGCCCTGGATCAGAAGCTAATCCTTCTGTCCCAGAGTGAATTACGAGTATCATTGACCCTTGGGAGACGAAAGCCATGCTCTCTACTCAACTGCGTACGGCCACTCACCAAAGCGTCAGTTTGTTTGTGTTATCTATACTCCTCCTGCTTTTGATCTTCTTGCTTCTGAATGGATGCGGAATGAACGCGAACATGACAGCAACACCGGCCATGAGTTTTGCATTCGTCACCAATTCCGGCTCTGGGATGGTATCGGCCTTTGCCATAAGCAGTTCCGGTTCTATGTCTCCAGTTTCAGGGTCGCCATTTCCCGCTGGCAGCGGCGCAGAGTTCATGGCGGCGGATTCCGTGCATAAGTTCCTCTATGTGAACAATCAAACTGCTAATACCGTCTCAGGATTTTCCATCAATTCCAGCACCGGCATGCTAACCGCAGTTCCCGGAACTCCGTTTGCGACTGGCGCGCGCCCAGTGGGAATCGCCGTTGATCCTCTGGGAAAATTTGTTTTTGTAGCTAATCAGGCTTCCAGCAGTATTTCCGTTTTTATTATTGGCGCAAACGGCTCGCTCACGCCAGTTTCCGGATCGCCGTTTACCGCGGCCAGCCCTTACGGGTTGACCGTAAATACCGCAGGGACTGTGTTATTTGCCAATAACTTTCCCGATTCTATGGTGTCGGACCTTAACACCGTTTCTTCCTTTATTATTGGCGCCAACGGCGCGCTTACTCCGGTTCCAGGCTCTCCGTTCGCCACCGCAAATTCGGCCACCGGCTTTGCCGCTACTATCGGCCTCGCTGCCGACCCATCGGGAAAGTTCCTCTTCGTGGGCGACCACATGGCTGAGACCATTGTCCCTTTCAACATCGCGCCTTCCGGTGCGCTGACGCCTGTATCGGCCTTGCCCACTCCTGCGGCCAGTTGCTCGGTATCTTGCCACAACAATCCCTTGCGAATAGCCGTCCATCCTAATGATCAATTCGTATATGCCACGAACGTGCAAGCTGGTACTTTGTCGGCATTCAAGTTGATCAATGGCGCTCTTTCTTCAATTGCCGAGATCCCTACCGGACAGCATCCATTTGGTGTGGCCATGGATCCCACGGGAACATTTCTGTTCGTCGCTAATAAAGTGGATAACACGCTTTCAGCTTTTTCAGTAAATTCGACCACCGGCACGGTTTCTCCCGTGAGCGGCTCGCCCTTCTCCGGAGGCATGAATGCGCCGACAGATATTGTGGTTATAGCTCGCCAGTAGCGGGTTAGCCGGACACATACCATGGCACAAAAAAGACGCACCCTCTTGCGGAAGGTGCGTCTGTTAAGGTTGATTTGTTTAGTCGCCGTTTTGCCCTGCGTTCGGTTCGGCTGCGTGCATCACGCGGAACGAGCTGCCGCCATTGGCCCAAACAAGCACCATGGCATCCTTGCCATTGGGGACGTTGCCCAATTCGCGCTTTACATCTTCCGCATTCTGCACCTGGTGGCGATTGACCTCCAGGATCACATCACCGCGAGAGATGCCTGCATTGTCTGCAGGGCTTCCGGGTTGGACATCGGTGACCACAACGCCTTTTACGTTTTCGGGCAATTGCAGTTGGTCACGCAGTTCAGCGTTGAGGTTTTGTAATCCAACGCCCCAGCGGGCTTTTCCGTGCGATTCTCCGGAGTTGGAAGCAGTCTCCTCGGACTTCTTGTTAAGCCCCTCCAGCGTTACCGGCAAGCTCATGCTCTTGCCATCACGTATCAGGCCAAGCGTTACCTTGTTACCCGGACGCTGGGAACTGATAGCAGCCTGAAGCTGGCCGGAATTTTCCATCTTCTTGCCGTTGAGTTCGGTGATAACGTCACCGACCTTGATTCCAGCTTTGGCCGCAGGTGAATCCGGTTCAACCTGGCTGATCAATGCGCCGGTTGCATTATCCAGGTGGAAGAAGCTGGCGTTTTCAGGAGTTACGTCGTTGATGCCAACACCAATTCGCGCGTGCTCAATCTTGCCGTCTTTCAGCAGCGTGTCCACTACCGGCCGCGCAATCTGCGTGGGAATAGCAAAGCCCATGCCTGAGAAGCTACCGGAAGGAGAGATCAGGAAAGTGTTGATGCCGATGACTTCACCGTGTGAGTTGATGAGCGGGCCGCCCGAATTTCCGGGATTGATGGCGGCATCCGTCTGGATGAATTCGCCCGGTTTGCGAGCGTCATCACTGTAAGGATTTGGCCGGTTCAGCGCGCTCACAATGCCGCGCGTTACGGTAAAGCGGAAGTTGAACGGGTTGCCGAAAGCAAGTACAGTCTGTCCCGGCTTAAGTGCTGTGGAGTCGCCCCATGGGAGGCTGGCAAAACCGCTGCCGTTGATCTTGAGTACCGCGAGATCGGTCATTGGATCAGCGCCGACAAGCTTAGCCGGCAGAACGCGGCGGTCATTCAACGTCACGCGGATATCGGTTGCGCCTTCAATCACGTGATTGTTGGTAACGATATATCCATCAGGCGAGATAATGATTCCGCTGCCAAGTCCGTGCTCAACGCGCGCCCCTTGACGTCCTTGTGGTCCCTGCTGGCCGAAGCCGAAGGGTCCGAAGAAGCGCTGGATTTCATCCTGGTCCTGGCTTGATATCTGTTGCTGTTTGGCCCGGGAAGTTACTGTTACATTGACGACCGCCGGGGTAACGTGGGCCGCCAAAGTTTCCATGGCGTGGTCAAGCGCCGTAAGAGCGCTTACGCTATTGTCATCGAGTGCCGCGGCCGCTGGCGCCATACTGGCAGCGCTGGCCGACGCGGGTTTAAGAAATTCGTAGCTCCCAAAAGAAGCCGCCAGCGCCAGCATGAGCACTGCCGCTAACGTTCTCCGCTTCAGGAAAGGACCTAATTGCAGGATTCGGTTTTTCATTCGTACTTTTCTCCGTGTATTTTGAATTGCGTAATATCGATTACAACTAGTTATTTAGTTTTTATAAGTCAGAGATGGCCTTCCACCAATGACGGTTGCAAAATTTAAACTTTTCGGGGTTTCAGCACAGGCTTAGCCTGTGGTTGCACACTGACCTGCACCACGTGCATCTGCCAGCTCTGCTGCTCTCCGGATGGTGTTTGTTCCGTGACAACAAAGTACAAGTCCTCGCGGATAGTGACGTACTGTTTCGGATCCGGAGCTTTGAAGTTAGCCGTCACCATCATCGACTGGCCCGTTTTTTTGCGAGCCAATGTTGTGCGAGTCAACAACGGATGCGGACGAGCAGCATTGTTTCTGCTTGAATGTATATTTTTTTCAGCTTTCGCCGCATAAAAGTTCGTGTTGCCGCTATCTGTTCGTAGCGCCGCCTGCACAACGTGAACTCGGCTTCCCTCGACGTGGGCATTCACCACTGCCTGGGAATGCGGAAGCGCTGTGTCAATCGGCCGATGGCTCTGCGCGGATAGCATCTGCGGAGATGCCGCATCATCGGCAAAGCTGACCAGCGCCGGGGTTAATGAAGCCGGTAACGCACAAAGTCCAGCTACAACCATCACAACAGGCACTGCCGGTTTCCACAAACGCGTATGCTGCGGACGGTTGGGATCCAGTATCACAGCCACTCGCGTGGTTAACTGGCGCATCCGGCCCACTGCGGCCTGGGCCAATGCAAGCTGCCGGCGCATAAAGCTTTTTTCCGCCACCCGCGCCAGACATTCAGCATATCCAAGGGGTGTGCCGGAATGGGCAAGCACCGCATCATCGCAGGCCATTTCGCGATCCAGCGAGAGCCGTCGTTCAATCCACCAGATGCTGGGCAGGAAGAACAGCAGAGCTTTAACTAGTTTTTGGGCCAAGTTGGTCCAGTCGTCGCGACGGCGTAAATGAGCCAGCTCATGCAGCACGATGTACTTCAACTCTTCCGCAGGCGTGGATTCAAGCAGCCATGCAGGCAAAATAATTGCCGGTTTGCCGAAACCGATCGCTGTTGGAACTTCAAGCCGCGGGGAAACCAGCACCGATACTGGCCGCAGCCGCTGGAACTCAGCAATCAAAGCTTGCAGCTCAGGCGGCAGGGTTTGCATATCCAGAGGCGAGGCTTGTTTGCGCAATTTGCGGACCTGGAATGTTGCGTATGCGACGCGTGCCAGACCTACGCTGGCAATGGCCGCCCATGCCAGAAAAATATATCGTGCCCAGGAAGCAGACACCGTGAATACAGAATGCGAAGCATTGGCAACAACATTCGCGGCTGTGTGAAGACCAAACAGTGGCAAGATCGCAGTGGCAACTAAAGTTGAAAACCACACCGCAAAGCTGGTCCGCGAATCTTTTTTAGGGAATAACTGCAAGAGAAACCACACGGCTGCCGCGAGCAGCGTGCCGGCAATCATGCTATAGACAAGTCGCTCCGCCCCCGCTGCCGCCATCCCATGAAAACCAGAAACAAAGTTCATGGTTTCCCTCGCTGTTCCTGCATGAGCTGACCCAGCCGCTTGAGTTCCTCAGCATCAATACTGTTGTTTTCCAGAATGTTCAGCACTAATAATTCATGTGAGTTCTTGAAAAAGCGGCCAACAAGATTCTTAATCTCAAAACGCGTAGCTTCCTGCTTGCCCACAAGCGGCGCATAGACATGCGCCCGCCCTTCCTTCACATGCTGTACGTACCCCTTTTTTTCCAGAATGCGGATGGTCGTAAGCACGGAGTTATACGCCAGGGGGAACTTCTCCGACAGTTCTTCCAAAACCTGGTGGACCGTTGCCGGACCGTTCTGCCACAGCACCTCCATGAGGCGCAACTCAGCTTCCGTTAAAGTGGGCGATTTCTTTGGCGGCACGACCCTTTAGCTCCTTCGCTTCCCTGAAGACTTTTTCAGATATTTATATAGACGCGCCAAAAAAGAAATAGTAACTAATTATTTAGTAATTTTGAAATAAAAATTGGATGTATATGTATGTTATTGAAAATAATTGGCTTAGATTTATAATACGTTACCGGCCTGCTTCTTTCACCTTTCCAAAGCGGCTGCGATGTTTTGCAATCAGCTTACCCAATTGCACCTGGAGAGAATTCACCGTCTCAAAGAGCCCCTGTATTCCATTTGTCTGCCAGGTGATTCCCTCTTTTTCAATATCGGTACAAAGGTCCTTCAGCATATGGTTTGAACGGCGCAGGCGCTCCGCAGCCACAAACGACAAAACTGTTTCAGGGTTTTTTTGCAGTTGAGCTGCGTTGAGCAGTTCGCTCACCGTCCACGCTGTCATACGCGCATTATCCAGAACGAGGCGAAAATCCTGCAGTGGCAAAAGCTCAGGAGTTGCGCCTGATTTCAAGGCCAGATCAATGGCCCGCAGCTTTTCCGAAATTTCCCGCAGGTTTTCGGAAAGTATTTCCCCGGTAGCATCCATCATTTCGTACACCTCTTACGCGTACGGTATCGCAAGACAAGCGACCGGTGTATTAAAAAAATCTTAGGAGCGCCTAAGTAGTGATTAGCGACATGAACTACAAGGACCGTCGAATACCAGAGACGGCCGGCTCATTAGTTTTCATGGAGAAGCTGCGTTCACATTAAGGGTGTGCGGGGGCGAAGTAAAAAGCTGGCACACAGGGAAAAGAGACTGAAGCTGATGACCAGAGGCACGAAAAGGACCCGTTTCGCCCGATAGGACTACAATCAAAGCGGTACGGAAGGCGGTCTTTATGATAGATCGCAAAGGAACGATATTCTTGGTTCTGGCGCTTTTGTTGACGTTGGCGCTAAACGGTTGTTCCGGCCCAATGAGTTCCACTTCTGCTCAGCCAATTCCCACTCCAAATCCTTCCGCCACCGGCCTCATAGAACGTCACGTTCAATTTAAGCAGGTGGACTATCCTTTCTGGATTTTTCTTCCTTCAGCGTATGATGGCACGCATGTACTTCCTGCTATTTTGCTGGTGCATGGCGCGGGCGGAAACGGCCCGGATTTTCTGAACGCCTGGCGCGATTTTGCCGAGAAGAACGGCATCATCCTCGTCGCTCCCACCGTGCCTGATGGAGTGGACTTGGAACTCAATGTAGTGCCACAGCTTTATCCCATGATCATGGATACAGCGCGTGGAGAATGGCTGATTGATCCGCGCCGCATTTATCTGTTTGGAGTCTCGGCTGGCGGCTATACCGTTTTTGATGCTGGTCTGCCAGATTCACAGTACTTTGCCGCCGGAGGAGTATTTGCTGCCATCATAACTCCTGACTTCGATTTTCTCCTGCAGAAAGCTACCCGCAAGATTCCGCTTGCCCCTCTATATTGGTGACCACGATGAGTTCTTTACCCTGGCGCAAGCGCAAAGAACAGTCGATGTGCTGGATGCTGACGGGTTCAAAGTACATTTTGTAGTCTTTCCCGGCTTGGATCATAACTACGGAGCTATCGCCGCCCAGGTAAATGCCGACGTATGGAACTTCTTTAGTCAGGCATCACTGCCCTGATTTGCGATCCCGTACGGCTTATTCCCTTCAGGCTGCTTATCGTCTTTGGCTTGCTGGGTGGAGACCAGCGCGCAGCATCGCGGAGCGCCAACAAACAAGCGCTCCGCGCGACCGCTTACCGCGTATTCGCGTCTGCCGTGGTTTTGTCCACCGGCTTAGGATGAGAAACGCTGAAGGCTGAATTGGCGATCAGCAATTGGGCTTCGGCCGGGTCAAGTTCTATGAGGGTCACGCTGTCTTCAGCGCCGTGTGGTTTGTCCTGCGGGATGTGTGGCGTCATGGTGCGGAAGTAGTAGACCTTGCCCCCCTCCGCGGTGAAGGTGCTCGCCGCGGATATTTTAGTCAGTGACTTGAACCGCGACTGCCGGCTGGTGCAGAGGCGATGCTCACCAGGATCGGCGGAGAAGTAAAAGTAAGACTTCCTGTCATTCGCGCCAACCCATGTGCCGTCCAGGCCCCAGCGCGTGGTCACTCCACCGATATGTAGCGTGGCGTTGTCAATCGATTCGTCACTGAAGACATAAATCAGCGCCTTGCCAGCTTCAGGCTGCGCTGTGGGATGCTGCTTCTTATCTGTCTTGACGGTGTACTGGATTTCGTTTGCGCCGCAGCCTGCGGCCATACGCGCCGCTTCAACCTGGTCTTGCGCCAGCAGCGGCGCCGCGAATAGAACTACGCCGAGCAATACCTTCATCACCTTCAGCATTTGGGTCACCTCTCAGATGGTTCTAAATTGCATGTCTCAGATTGTTGCCGCGCAATGGTGGATTTGCAGGTGAATTCTTGTCAAGGCTTGTCAAGATTTTTCAGTTTTTGCGCTGAATTCTTGATCCGCGATCTCTATTCCATCTGTGGCGAATGTCCGGCTTTCTCGCTCATCACAACGGATTTAAAATCTCTGCATGACGAACCTTGACCAGACTATCTTGCTGCTCAGCCGTATGCCTGCCGCTCTCAATGCGCTTCTGCGCGACCTGCCGGATGCATGGACGTTGCGCAATGAAGGCGGAAACACCTGGAGCGCGTTTGATGTCGTCGGTCATCTGATTCACGCAGACCGCACGGACTGGCTGCCGCGAGCGAGAGTCATATTGCAATTCGGCGATTCTCAACCATTTTCATCGTTTGATCGTTTGGGTCAGCAGAAAGAGAGCCAGGGCAAGTCGCTGGCGCAGTTATTGGATGAGTTTACCCGCGTCCGGGCAGAAAGCCTTGACCAACTGCGCGCCTTGAATTTGCAGCCGCATGACTTTGAGCGCCGTGGACGCCACCCCGCTTTCGGCACAGTTACTCTGTCGCAATTGCTGGCCACATGGGCAGCGCATGACTTGAATCATCTGCACCAGCTTTCAAGAATCATGGCCCATCAATACCGCGAGTCTGTGGGACCGTGGAGCGCGTACCTGGGGGTGATGCGCTGTGATGGCCATAGCGCTCCCTAATTTCCCCGCAATATGGCAAGATAGAGAGAATCTATCGCTGCCAGAACTGCTGCCTATATGCCAGTCGTCCTCAAGATCGATCCTCATCGCAAAGTTGTGTACTCTGCGTTTTACGGCAGGGTCACTGATGAAGAATTGTCCGGGCATCGACAGTCGATTGCTACCGATCCGGATTTCAATTCCAATTTCAGCGATATTGTGGATTTCAGTGATGTCACGGACCTTGCTATTTCTGAGAGTGCTGTTGCAGCGATGGCCGCGAACCCCAGCCTCTTCAGCAGCTCGGTTGTGCATATTGTGGTAGCGCCCGCCGACGTTATGTTTCAACTGGGCGGCAAGTTCAAGGAATTGTCCCGGCCATTGCGCCCCAACATTTTTGTGGTGCGAACACGGGCCGAGGCATACCGCCTGCTGCCCAGCCAGTCAAAGCCGAGCTAGCTTTTTAAGATATATTTTTGCCTGTATAAAGAAAAACGCGGCCTTATACAAAGGCCGCGCCAATGGATTCAGCAGCTAATTCTAGTCGATTGATTTAACGATGATCGCCGTGATCTCCATGATGATCGTCGTGGTCCTTGCCATTGTCATGCCCCCGATTGTCATGGCCGTGATCGTCGTGGCGGTTTTCAGCCACTACTTTTCGATGTTCTTCTTTATGTTCTTCCACGCGCGCATGTCCAATGCGCGCCGCTTCGCGCTCATGCTCATTGCGCCCCACTAATTCATGCCGCTCCACGCGCCGCTCCGCTTCATGCCGCTCTTCGTGGCGCTCCGCGGCCACATAGCGCCGCACCGTATAAGGATGAACGTATTCCCGACGGTTGACCCACGTCCTACGCCACGGAGAGTTATTGATGAAGACCACCCGATGGTCCCAGGCAATGCGGTTAGCGCCCCAGCCCCATGGACGGAACGCGACGCCCAGCGGAACGCCAAAGCGGAACACAATGGCCGATCCGACAAAGAAGCCTGGCCGCGGACGCGCATACACCACAAGCGGATCATAGTAAGGGACCACAACGTAGTCCGGCCGCGCGGGCAGAATCGTAATATAAGGACCGCCACCCACAATATACTGCGGGCCTGTGCGCAAATATCCATAATTCCTGGCGCGCACGCGCATTCTCTGCACGGCGGCCATCACGTCCTCTTGCTGGGCGAGAAAAGCATTGCCCAGATCAGAGGTCCAATTCATGTCAGAAGCCATCATGCTCAGCACTGACGGAAAAGGAAGCAGCGCCTGGATGGAAGGGTCCCAAGGCAACTGGTCGCCCTGAATGGCCTGCGCAAGCCGATCGCCGGTGAGATAGTGGTGCTGATCTGCCCATCCAGCGGCATCAGAAATCTGGTCAGGAAAAGTTGCGGCCGCCAGCGTTTGCGCCAGCAACGGATCAGGGTATAGCGCGATCCGTGAAACCATCCGGTCAAGCTGGTCCGGCGCATAATACGGCGCGCCTTGTGCCGCCGCCGGCGCAGCCAGTGCGCAGCACATTGCAACGGCAGCCAGAACCATGGTGGCAACCCTGACAGTCATTTGTTTCCACTGTCTGGAATTGGAAAATGCGTGAAAACGGGAACGCCCATGGTCCCCCTGTACAGAATTGCAAATATGTCTTTCCTGCATTGCGACTCTCCTTGCGAGAATTGTTGTTCGGCGTGCACTTGCTTCAAACCCAAATGCAGAGGAAAGTTGCTGGATTTCCAGACACACAATTCCATCCACCCATTTGTGATTTTGATGAGTAAGCATCGCGTGGTCTTGATCATTTGTCCATCACGGCTTTCCCCTAGTTACCAGAAAGCTTGCATGCCACTGTACTTTTGGTCTCTTGCAGACTGGGCCGGAAAGATTATTTACGCGAGGTCTCCGTTATGAAATGGAGTTGAGCAAAATGAATGCAGAGCCGAGGGAGGAGTTACGCCGGCAATCTGGGGCTCAAGACTATATCTACACTCGATTATGCTTCACCAGCCGCCAGTAACGCTTACCGAACGGTGTTAGCTTGCACGACTTTGAATTAATGGCGGCCCAGTACAAGTGGTCCTCGCCAATGGGAACCACCAGATCAACCGCGGCGAATGCCTGCAGGTCTCTGAACATTACGACCTTGGCGGGATCACTGCCCGGGGCCGTGAACTCATACTGCGGTGAAAGCTTGTACTCCTGTTCCGGGTCAGGAAAATAATTGACGATTTTGCGAATGGTTTCCCGCGGAAGCGCGGGCGAACCTGGGCCTGGCGGCACATTGCGCAAGGGCGTCCAGCTATTGACATGGGTCATAAAAATTGGCCGCTGCTCCCATGAGCCCAGCGACTGATCAACATAATGGTAAACAGCACCTGGAGTAACCTGCCCCAGCAGGTCAGCGGCGGCGCCGTTCAGGGCTTCGGCCAACAACTCAGTGAAGACACCGTGGCCCACGCTGTTGCTTTCCATCGCTTGCTGTGACGGCAGCGCGGCGGTAAGCACAACCATTCCTTCAGAAATCTCGCAAACTTTGATGTTGGAATTGGAAGCGCCGAAGGCCCCGGAATGGCAGCAGTCCAGAATGATCACTTTCTCCCGCGCGGCCGAGTTATTTGCCCAGGTAAGGACGTCATTCATCTCAAGCCCATCCTCGCAGGCCCTGACCTCAGTCGTGATAAGGGTGCCGCCAACGCTGGCCAGCGATCCGTGGCCGGAGAAATAGAAGAGCGCAATTTCGGAGTCACCTTCAAACAAAGCTTTAATTCTGTCACGCAGCAGACTTTTGGTGATGCCGCCTTTGGGGGAAGTTTCCATGTCTGGATCTTCAGGCTGCGGGGTGCTGCCGTCAGCGTTGGGCAGAGGCGCGGTGATCAGTTCAAGGTCGAAGTTTGGCGCGCCGTCACCATGCCGCGCGAATAACTGCGCGACCGAGCGCGCGTCATTGACGGCGCCATGAAGTTCCTGACCCGGGTAGTTATCGATTCCAACTACAAGGGCTTTCTTCCTATCCATAAATACACCTTCGCTTCTGCCGGAGTCTTAACAAACACACGTTAAGCTAAACACACGGATTCGTCGCTCCATCGGAGGCTCCCGCTCGGTTACCTCGAATTCCTAGGGTTGGGCCTGGATTCTTACTCACCTATGGTTTAGGCGTGTTCTTGTCGCTGAAATCGCGTCCGGTTTGGTCAGTGAAGTCACGGCCGGTCTGGTCAGTAAAGTCGCGCCCAGTCTGGTCAGTAAAATCGCGTCCGGTCTGGTCAGTAAAATCGCGTCCGGTCTGGTCAGTGAAATCTCGGCCCGTCTGGTCAGTAAAATCGCGCCCGGTCTGGTCAGTGAAGTCTCGGGGGGTGGTCTTATTTGGGTCAGGCATAATTCACACTTCTCCTTATTTGTTTGTCGGAAATTTATTGCCGAACAGCGGCCTCGCGCAGTTGCAGCGGGGCTCGCGGGTCCTTTCTCAATGCCTTGAAAATTGGAGTTTCCCTACCATAGTTGATGGAAAATCCCGCTTCCAATGCTTTATTAATCAGCTTGAGCGCCTGCTCGCGCTCTCCGAGCAGCTCATAACCTTCAGCGACCCGCTCGAGAACTTCGGGATTCGTGGGCGCCAGAACGACTGATTTGCGCAGCAGCGGCATCGCGTGTACTGAATCGTGGAGGCTTGAATAAAACCTTCCCAGCCGCGAAACCAGAAAAGGGTCATCAGGGGTGATCTTCAACTGTGGCGCAGCCATTTCGACCGCCTTCTGATAGTCGCGAGCAGCTTCACCGGCATTGTGCCCGCTGAATTCCTGCGCAGTGGCAAGACTTCCCCAGCTACGCCAATCCCCGGGCCGCATCTCCACGGCCCGCTTGTTGACTTCAACTGCTTCATCATAGCGCTGCTGCAGCGTCAGTACATTGGCGAGTGCGACGGCAGCCTGAAAATAAGAGCTATCGATCTTCAATGCGTTCTGATACGCCTGGGTCGCGTCCTGAAGCCTGCCCTGCTTGCGATACACCAAGCCCAGGTTGTACAGCACGCGTGGATTATCCGGCGTTTTCTCCAGCGCCGTTTTCAAATTGGCTTCTGCGGCTTTGAGGTCCCCGGCATCGATTTCGAGCGCGGCCAGCAGGTAGGGCCAGCGCCAATTGTCAGGGGCCAGGTCAATGGCGGTTTGCAGCTCAGTCTTTGCGTCGGGAAGCCGGCCTTGTACCCGATACGCTTCACCCATCGCAGCGCGAACGTCGGCGCTTCTCGGCTCGAGTTGTTGCGCCTGCTCCAGTTCCTGTATTGCCAGCCCAACCTTCCCTTGTTCAAGATGGATCATTCCCAACGTCATCTGCACGGGCGCAAGGTTGGGATTTATGACGGCCGCGTTTGCGGCAGACTGGCTGGCTGCCTCAAACCATTTTTTGTCGGATGTATCCAGGTACATTCGCCAGTAGGCCCGTGCAAGACCGGATTCCGCCAGGGCAAAGCTGGGTGATCGCGCAAGCGTCTGCTTATAGAGTTCAATCGCCTTCTGCGTGTTGCCGGGCTTGTCATAGCGCAGCAGCAATTCTTCGGCCGCAAGGTAGTCTTCATAGGCCGCACGGTTGGTTCCGGCGAAGCGGGCCTGCACGTCTCTTCTGACTTGCGGAACCAGAGCTGCAACGGTGCATAAAACCAGAACCATAGCCGCGATCCAGGCAATTTTTTTGTAGAGCGGCTTCCTTTTGGTGTGGGACGCGGACGGCGAAGCGGCGAGCGTGGCCGCAAGGGCATCGCGCAGCTGGGCCGCGCTGCTGTAACGCTGCTGTGGATCAACATTGGTGGCGGTCTCAATGACCTGCCTGAGTGCTGGTGAGATCGATGGCTGTGAGCCGCCCTGCGTGTCATTTTTGCTGAACTGCTGTTTTGCGGTGCAGAGAAACAGCAGCAATACTCCCATGGCATAGATATCGCTGTGTACCGAAGGTGGACGACCGGCGAGCAACTCAGGCGCCATGTAACCGAGTGTGCCGCCCCAGCGAGCTTCCTGGTACAGCTCATGGCTTAGGCCAAAATCCATGAGCAGGATGCGCCCATCTTCCGCGCGCATGGCGTTTCCGGGCTTGATGTCGCGATGCAGCAGCCCCACGTGATGAACGGCGCTCAGCGCGTCGCAAAGCACCATTCCGATTTCCACGGTCTGCTTTTCCGATCGCGGTCCTTCGCTTTCCACCCAGTGGGCAAGCGTCTGTCCGCGAATAAAATCGCTCCACAAACCAACACGGCCGTCGTGGCTGTCCACGCCGTAAATAGAAACGGTATTCGGATGGTGCACGCGCGCCATGGCCCGTGCTTCCGCAATAATGGAAGCGAACTCTTCTTCATGCTTGAGCCCGCGGGGCAGCAGAAGCTTCAGCGCGACCTCACGCTCTAAAGTCAGGTCCCAGGCGCGATAAACTTCACCAAAACCTCCGGCGTCAAGCCGCTGCATAAGCTGGAACTGGCCCCATTTTTTCGGGGCCTCAACCGCGGTTGTGGAAACCACAATGGAGAGAGTCCGATCGTCTCCGCCAATGGCTTGCAGGACGCCTCCAATCGAAGGAAAGCGCCGGCCGGGAATGGGATCGAAACAACGTTTGACTACCGCGTCCCACTCGGCTTGGGTGACTGACTCAAACTTGGTTGCGCTGCGAATTTGTTCGAGGATGCATCCGAAGGAATAAATGTCAGCGGCAACAGTAGGTGGGCCGCCAGCGATGCGTTCTGGCGCCAGATTCTCGGCAGCTTCAGTTGCCGGCATCTCGCCAAACCCTTGGATCGTCACTTTGGACGCGCTGGAATCGGGCAGCACGATGCTCGCGTCCGTAAGATTTCCGTGAATTTGCCCGGTCGCGTGCGCCTGCGCCAGAGCTTTGCCTATTTCCGCCACGAGGGCGAGCGCTTCCTCCGTCTGCAGCCCGCCCAATTGCAAGCGACGCCGCAGCGTACCCCCGGAGATAGCAAACCCCGCCATATTGTCACTTTTCCTGGGACCAGACTGTTGGTTCAGATTATAATCCGCTTTAGGATCGGGGAATAGGAAAGCATGTTCCGGAAAGAAAAATTTTGAAGAGTTGTAAGCTGATTTTCTATTTTTCTTATTGCTTTTGGCTTTTTCAGCCGCCAAGACCTCAAAATCATTGTCAGTCAGTTTTATTTTTTGGGAAAGGTTAGCTGCCTGAGATGTCAAGCACCGTTTTAATTCAACAACGGCAGCCTTACTTGCTCATCTGGGCCCCTGGACGGCATGACAAAGTTGCCCTCAACGGGCAGGGGTTCACCATCGGCCGTTCTGAAGACTGCGATCTGGTCCTGAATGACAGCAGGATTTCACGGGTGCATGCCAGGCTGGTTCAGGAACAAGGAAGCTATTTCATTCTTGATGTGGGAAGCCGGCATGGCACGTTCGTAAATGGATCCCGCTGCAGCCGGGCAAAACTCAAACACAACGATCAGCTCAGCTTCGGCGTTTCGGAAATTTCCGTATCTTACCTGGAGCATGACGATCACGGCAGCTCGGGAAGCTTGCTATTGCCTGACCTCACCCTTCACAGTGACAGCTCCGAGTTGCAGCAGTTGCGCCTGTTTCTGGATGCGGCACGCGCCCTGGGCGGCGGTGGCATCGTCGAAGATGTTCTGCGCCGCATGTTGAGCTGCGCTATTAAAATTACATCCGCTGAACGCGCGTTCGTCTATCTTGCAGACCATGACAACAAAGCCGTGATGGCATGCGGAGTTGACGCATCTGGCGTGGAACTCGTGAATGATGATGGTGTGTCCCGCTCCGTGGTCGATGAAGCCATGCGCACCGCGGCTGAATTCATTGCCGCCGATGCCATGCAGCAAAGCAGCCTGGCAGCCCGGGAGAGTATTGTCGCGCGTGCGCTCAGGGTGGTTGTGGCCATTCCTTTGCGTGCGATGCATGCGCCGAAGCTTCCAGGCGCAGAGTCGAAAATCCACGGCGTGCTCTATCTTGACAGCCGCATCGCGTCGCGTAATCTTTCTTCGGTCGGTCATGACGTGTTGCGCGCATTGGCTGGTGAATGCGCCGCCGTACTCGAAAGCGCCAAGCTCCTTGAAGCCGAAGAGGGAGCGCGCCAGTACCGCCAGGAGATGGCCATTGCGGCCTCAATCCAGCGCGGCCTGATTACCCATCCTAAAATAAATTGCGATTTCGCGCGGGCCACCGGCTACAGCATTCCCTGCAAAGAAGTAGGCGGGGACTTTTTTGACGTCCATGCGAACACTGAGGCCCTGACGGCGATCATCGCGGACGTTTCCGGAAAAGGGATATCCGCAGCGCTGCTGGCTTCATTGATACAGGGCATGTTGTATGCCCAGCTTGATTTGGGGATGGCGCTTCCTCAGGCCGTCGCTGTCATCAATAAATATCTCTGTTCGAGGGTCGCGGGACAGAAGTACGCCACGCTGCTTGCAGCCCAGATAGGGCGCGACCATACGTTGCGGATTGTCAATTGCGGTCACGTTCCTGCAATCATCATTACTAATGGCGTTTGCTCGGAGCTGGAAGAAGGCGATTTGCCAATCGGCCTGCTGGAAAACGCCGAGTATCATCTGATTGAAAAGCCTTTTCCCCCCGGTTCACGGCTTTGCCTGCTTACGGACGGTATAACCGAATGCGAGAATTCCGCAGGCCAGGAATTCGGCCCAGCCCCAGTGAAAGCTGCGATGCTCGGGCCCAACCCGATCCCAGAAATTGTTGCTCAGCTTCAGCGTTTCTGCGCAGAGCGCGAAGTGCAGGACGATTGCACCCTGATGTTGGTGGAAAGACTTGGGTAGAGCGACAAACTGGCCGGCAACTTCCAGCCACTTCTGCAATACCTTCCGGGTGGGCGTAATTGTGGGTAACTTGATGATTTGAGTGGTGGGCGATCACGGACTCGAACCGTGGACCTCCTGCTTGTAAGGCAGGCGCTCTAACCAGCTGAGCTAATCGCCCATGTGCATCGTAACCCAGTGATTTGGCTAGGGTTTACGGATGCTGCAAGTATAGCCGTTACGCTGAAGCCTGGTCAAAGCCGGCTCCAGTAATGCGAGGCTCCAGTAAATACCAGATCAAACAAAAGTCAGCATGTTACTGACGTTATGCGGGCCGCTCTGTTTGGCCCGCTGTCGGCGTTCACCTCCATGGTACGCTTGGGGCTTCTAAAAGACTGGATAAACTGCGGAAATGGCCTTCTTGTTTGAAAAGCTCCCCACCATTTTAGTGTTGGCCGTAATGGTGGGCATTTTTGTGGCGCTTCGCTGGCACGTTAAGTCGGCCCGGCTGCATCTTTGGATTGCGGCATGGGTGCTCATTTTTGTCCATTTTTTTGTCCAGATATTCGAGCCGCCAGATGGCAACCTGACCCCGATCACATTCATGATCGATATGGGTTGCCTCCAGCTTTCCGCTCTCTTCTTTATTGCTTCGCTGACCACGTTTTTCCAGAACACCAGACTGACCTTGAGCCTGCTGATGCTCACCAGCATACCGGTAATGGCTTATACGGTGGGTCTGGCCTATGACTGGAAATGGCGGTGGCTTTATATTGCCTGCTCGGCCATTCTGTTTTACGGATCACCTCTGTTCATATTGCTTCGGCGCAAGCTGATAGTAGAGTTCTTTTACTGGGCCCCGATTGTCGCCATCGCAGGTACCATCGCGATCGTGCATGCGTGGCGCTATGACTTTGATTTTGGTCTTCTGGCCACGTTAACCCTGGGGTTTGCCCTGCCGGGTTTTCTCTTCTGGAGACGCTACCCACGCTGGTCCCCCGGCGTGGTCACCAGTGCCGGCGGCTTCTTGCTGTGGGGCGCAGTTTTCCCCCTGGGAGCGGTTGTGTCTTCCGTGTGGCCGGACATCAAAGTCAATCCTGAGCTTTGGAACACTCCAAAATTTTTCGTTGCTTTTGGAATGATCCTGACTTTGCTTGAGGACAAATCAGACTTTCTTCGGTCCGCCGGCCTGCGTGAGCAAACGCTCAATTACCAATTACAGAAATTCTCCGGAATCACCTCGCGGCTCCTGAGCGGAGTAGACGTGAATTCAGTCTGCAATGAAATTGCCGCAGCCATTCACGAGACCAGCACTTTTGACCGCGTCGCCATCATCCTTAGTCCTGACGGAAGAGATTTGTATGCTGCCGGATACTCAGGATATATAGGCGAGGCAGCCAGGCTGATCGAATATAAATGCAACGAAGTTTGGAAGTTCAACGATCTGGTTGAGGCGTGCACGGTGGGCCAGCGATTGGGTGACAGATCAGTCCTGTTGCAGCCGGAACAAATGCAGAAATACGGGCAGGTTCCAAGTCCCACGCAGTATGAGCCTTCTGAGCACTGGCAGAAAGGAAACCAGGTGTTGGTGCCGTTGCAGTCCATGCGCGGCGCGCATGTTGGATGCATTGCCCTGAGCGATCCCCGCGACGTGACCCGCGTGAACGCTGACGAGTTGGCAAGGATCGAACTATTGGCCGGTGATCTTGCGGTGACGGTTGATAATACAGCTTTACACCGCCAACTGGCGCGTGCCGAAAAGCTAGCGGCCATCGGCCAGCTTGTGGCTGGTGTGGCGCATGAACTTAACAATCCGCTCACTTCCATTGTTGGCTATTCCGAACTGATCAGCGACGAGATTCCCGAAGGACCGGCACGGCAAAAGCTTGACAAGATGTTGAAAGAAGCCAAGCGCATGAAGCGCATCATTGAAAACTTGCTGCGCTTTGCGCGCCAGAACAGCCTCGCTAAAAAATCCGCCAATCTGGAGATACTATTGCAGGATGTGTTGGCGTTGCGTGAATACCACCTGCATAACCATGACATTGAAGTGATGGTCCAGATTGAACCGGACCTGCCTCACGTGGCTCTGGATGAAGACCAGTTCAAGCAAATCCTTCTTAACCTTCTGAATAATTCCATCGATGCCCTGGAGGGCTATTCCAACAGACGCATCCGCATTGAAGGCAGTAGCGTGAATGGGCGGGTGGTCCTGCGCTTTGACGACAACGGCCCAGGCTTTAACGATGTGAATCGCGTATTTGATCCCTTCTATACCACCAAGCCGGTAGGCAAAGGAACCGGCCTGGGACTGAGCATCTGCTATGGCATCGTAAAAGAGCATGGCGGCGAAATCCGCGCTGAGAACCTTGAGCCCCAGGGCGCCCGAATCGCGCTGGAACTGCCGGTTGATACAGCCATCTTCATCTCCGACGCGGCCTTGGCTGGCCGATAACCTGCCGTTTATCCCCAGAATTTAGATCCCCGATAATCCAAGAAAAATTTGGGCCGCCAGTTCTCTTTTTCTTCTGGAAACTGCCATTCGCCCGCGCAGAGTTTCCCTGTAATGGCCTCTGCCAAAGCCATAGCACCTGAAATCTCCGCAAAATATCAGAACACTTACCGTTCCCCGGCTGTCTTTCTATATAGGAAGGCAAAATGGTGGGTCAGGCAGTTTTGGGAGAGACGGTTCTGAAACCAACAATGGCGAAAGAAGTTTTGGCTCCGAACAGTGGAAACATTGGTGGCCAGCCACACATTGATGGTCTTCCGCATCGCTACTCCATCCTGCGTAATCACCATGATGCTGAAGACGCAACCCAAGAGTGTTTCTTGCGTGTCTTGAAGCAGCAGAACCGGTTACATGAGGTGCGTAATACCAAAATATGGCTTGCCCGGATTGCCTGGACAACGGCGCTGGATAAGAAGCAAGCAAGCCGCGAAATGATTTCGCTGAACAATGAACTATCGGCTGCATTTCGTCCAGGGATTTCACTCGTTCCGCAATGCGTCCAACGGGTCCACTCGCGCGGCGCGGTAGGCAGGTAATGCGCTGGCGGCCAAAGAGACAATCGCCAGCAGCGAAACGGCCCACACAAAAGTTCCGGGATCGCGCGCTTTCAATCCAAAGAGCAGGCTGGCAGCGGCCTTTGCTGCTAACAGAGCCAAAATGGTTCCTGCGCCAAGTCCGATGGCCAGCAGCATGGCGGCTTCACGCATGATCAGCCTCAGAACCCGGCTGCGATCCGCACCCAGAGCCATGCGGATGCCAATCTCACTGCGCCTGCGAATCACCATATAAGAAATCACGCCGTATAGTCCGATGGTGGCCAGCAACGCCGCAAGAAAGCCGAAGAAGCCGGAGAGTGAGGCCATGAGCCGCTCACGCAGCAGGGTGTCGCGAACTTCTGTTTGCAGGACGGTGAAATAAAATGTAATGGCAGGACTCACGTTGCGAATGGCGTGCTCTAACGACGATCGCGTGGCATCCATGGAGATATTGGAGCGCACCAGCAGCACGGGCGAGGGATCGGGGTCCTTGGCTTGCGCGGCGGCAAGGTAAGCCACAGGGACAATGAGCTGGCGAAGGCTGCGGTATTTTGTGTCCCTGACCACGCCAATAATCTGGTAAACAGGCTGCGGCTTGGTTGGGCCCAGGTCCACGTGAAATGGCTTGCCCAGAGGATCTGTGCCAGGCAGGAATTTTCGAACAAATGTTTCATTCACCACCGCGACAGCAGGCGAAGAGAGCGAATCAGAATCATTCACGTCGCGTCCATGCAGCAGCTCCGTCCGCATGGTCTTGAAGAAGCCGGGACTCACGTTATTGAAAAAAGCCGTTCCCCGGACCTGTTGTCCTGAAGCGCTGGAGAGAACGGTATCATTCCACCAGTTGCCGGTTGCAGGCGCCACGCTGGCCTCAGCCGCCGACTCAATGCCGGGAATGGCCCGCACACGTTCCAGCAAGTCTTTCTTGAATGGTGTGCGCTGTCCCACAGGAAGTTGCAGCGGACTGATATCAATGTAGGCGGCAAGCACTCCACTCATCTGGAAGCCGGGGTCAAGCGAAAGCAGATTTTGAAAGGTGCGCACAAACAGCAGCGCGCCCACAATCAGCGTAAGAGAAAGAGCAACCTGCGTGACGACTAGAATCCTGCGTACGCCGAAATGCTGGCGGTCTGCCGATGCGCCGCGTCCGCCGGCTTTCATGCTGGCGGCAGGCGATGTGCCGGTGGCGCGCAACGCGGGAGCCAGACCAAAGAGCAGACAGGTCAGCACGGCCAGACCGGCGGTAAAAGCCAGTACACGCCAGTCAAAAGTGAGATCAAGAAAAGCCCGGTTAGACTGTGTGCCCAGAAATGAAACCAGAACGCGCGTGAGAATCTGTGCCAGCAGCGCGCCGGCAATTGCGCCGGTCACTGCAAGCAGCAGGCTTTCCATCAATACCTGCTGCATCAGCCGCAACCGTGAAGCGCCCAGCGCAAGACGCACCGCAGTTTCGCGCTCACGGGCGCTGGCACGCGCAAGAGTGAGGTTGGCAAGATTGGCGCAGGCAATCAGCAACACGGTCCCGGCCAACGCCAGCAGAAGCCATAGCGGATTTTCATAGGCCTGGCGCAAATCAGAGAGGCCCGATCCTCCGGGAGAAGCGCCGAGTTTTGCGGCACGATATTCTTTGGCTTGCTCCGGATCATAGGTCGGTGGAACAGTCGCTTCAAAAATGCCGGGAGAAATAGATTCCAGTTGGTTTGTCGCTTTTTCCAGCGACCATCCTGGTTTGAGGCGGCCAATGGCGTCCAGCCACCAGCCGTCGCGCCGCGCAAACACGCTGCCTTCGCCTTCTATGAAGGGCTCAGCGCACAAGGGAAGAGCCACGTCAAAGGAATGGCCCACATCCACACCAAAAAAACTGGCCGGGGTGACGCCGATAACTTCCACCTGCCGATTGTCGATTTTGAGCGTGCTGCCGATCGCGGAACTGGCCGCTCCATACTCACGCTGCCAGAACGAGTAGCTGATCACGGTGGCAGGGGTGCCACAACCGTGCTGGTCATCGTCGGCTGTGATAAGCCGTCCTAATATCGGCTGAACGCCAAGCACGCGGAAAAAATCTCCGCTCACCCACAGGCCGTACGCTGGACGCGCCTCTCCACCGGTGGCCAGGTTGAAGGTTGCGGTGCCCCAGGCGAACGCGCCGGAAAATGCCTGCTGATGGTCGCGGATCTGCTCCCATAAAGGATTGCTCAGCTCGTCATGATGTTCCATATGTCCGGTTCTGCTCAGCAAGTTAGGGATTCGTATCTGAGCCAGTTCGCCCGGATTTTTTACTGGAAGCGTGCGCAGCCGGACAGCGTCCAGCAACTGAAAGATGGCTGTGTTAGCGCCGATTCCCAGCGCCAGAGACAAGATCGCGATGATGGAAAAGCCGGCATTCAGGCGAAGCGCGCGAATGCTGTAGCGGACATCCTTCCACAAATTTGCGGTAAAAGGTCCAAAGCCGGGAGCGCCGGGCGGTTCTGCATCAGAGCGCGCTTGCCGCTCGATTTCTCGCAGGCCGCGCGTGAGCCGGTCGTCCTGGTCCAGTTCAGCGAGTACTGTAGCTTGCGCTTGCTCTGCGCCATTGCCCTGCGCCAGCAAGTCGCGATAACGATCTTCCATGTGCAACGCAACTTCTTCAACGATGCTGGCTTCACGGGTAGGTTCAAGATTCAAACGGGCCATGCGCTTGCGCACTTCTTCTCTGAAATCAGGCATTTTCAATCTCCGTAATGCGATTGATGGCGGCCACGAAGGTCTGCCAGGCATTGCGCTGGGCGCGCAAAACTTTTTTGCCTTGTGCGGTCAGCCGATAGTAACGCCGGCGGCGCTGCTCGGCCTTGTCCACCCAGCGGCCTTCAATCCAGCCCCGCTTCTCAAGCCGGTACAGCAGCGGATAAAGCGATGCCACATTGAAGCGCACGGCGCCGTCAGAGCGCGATTCGATCAGCTTGCTCATTTCATAGCCATGGCGCGGGCGCACTTCCACCAGGGAGAGGATTAAAAGCTCAGCGCTGCCTCTTTTCAGTTCACGGTCCAGCATAGGGTTCTTCATATGTTGTGTAGCAATATATTGCTACACAACTAAAGATGTCAAACCCCGCACCGGACACTTTGGCCCTTTGCGCTCGGCGCAAAGGCTGTGGCACGGTACCCGGCGTGCGCTGGAAATGGTATCGCGCTTCGAATGCAGCAGAGCTGATTCCTCGGCCTCACGGAAAAAGCGTGAGAGGGGACTGGCATCCGCCAGGGTTCGACCTCGGAACGGTGTGTCGTTGGGTGGCAATGTGGCGAGAACTGGAATGGTCGTGTGGTCGCCGAGATAATCGGGAACCAAAGGCTTGTTGGTCTTCCTAAATCCCCAGCAGCCTCTTGGCGTTGCCGCCGAGGATGAGCTGGCCGTCGGCGTCAGAGATGCGCATGGCTTGCAGGCTTTGCTGCATTTTGGGAATGCTGCCGATCTGGTGTGGGTAGTCGCTGCCGGCAAGCACATGGCTGGCCCCGGCGAAGCTGACGGCCAGTTCAAGAGCGTGAGGATCGAAATTAACGGTATCGAAGAAAAACTTTTTGAGATAGCTGGATGGAGGGCGCGAGATGTGGGCGCGGCAGTCTGGGAAGGCTTCATAGCCGCGGTCGAGGCGCTCAGCCAGATAAGGGATGGCGCCGCCGAGGTGTCCGAGGATCCAGCGGATGTTGGGGAAGCGCTCAGCCACGCCGCTGAAGACGAGGCTGGCGGCGGCAAGAGTGGTGTCCATGAGGAAGCCGACGAGAGGCATGAGCCAGTAGTCAAGCATGGCTTCAACGCCCACAGGATTTGTAGGATGAATATGCACGATAGCGCCGAGCGCGTTGGCGGCTTCCCAGACTGGCCAGAAACGCTGGTGACTAAGCGCCACGCCGTTGATGTTGCTGAAAACCATTACGCCGGGAAATTTGAGCTGCTCCATGGCGCGGCGGAGCTCAGCGACGGAAGCCGCGGGATCACAGAGCGGCAAGGTGGCGAGCGATGCGTAAAGGCCATGGTAATCGGCGACGATGCGGGCAAAAGCGTCATTGGTGAGGCGCGCCAGGCGGATGGCCGTCGGCGGCTCTTCTATATGCGTGCCGGGCGTGGTAAGCGTGACGATTTGAGTGTCGATGTGGGCGTCGCGCACAACCTGGGTGCGGTATTGAATGTCGCGATGGCCGGGGACGGCGACGTTATAGTCGCCGGGATAATGCAGGCAGGGATTTCCGGCGGAATCATACGTGATGCGCACAGCGCTTGGGCCTTGCTCAATGGCTTTGATGTATTCGGGCGGATAGAAATGGTTATGAAAGTCGATCGTCGGCATTCGGGTTGGGTCCTTGGGGGTGAGAGAGTCGTACTGCGAGGCGACCAGAAAAAATATACTGGCAAGCCGGAAGAATCAAGCCCAGACCAGAAAAGCTGCCGCACGGAGGCAGCAGGTTTCAATCGACTTGCGGGAACCGCTACGCGAGCACTTTCAAAAATGGCAGATGGTCACACAAAAAATCCGGGGCCATAACGGCCCCGGAAGTTTGAAAAGCTTGACGTTATTGAACGGTCTTTATTGAACGTCCGCTTTACTGAACATTCAGTGCTATGTCGTCAAGCACGAATGAGGTTTGCAGGCTCGTGTCTTCAGTTCCGGTGAACCGGATCTTTACGGTCTGGCCCTTGAAGTTGAGAACGCTGAACGTGTGCTGCTGATAACCCGCAGCCTTGTTCAGGTTAGAGAATGTTCCCAAGGTCGCCAACACGGTGTTGGAACTGTTGAGGACTTGCACGGTCAACTTATCAAACGCCGTGGTTGTGGTGGTTTCTGCTGTGTCGATGTGCAGCCAGAAAGTCAGGTTGGCAGAAACTGCAGTCGAGGGAATGGTGACAGTCTGGGTAGCGGAATCGGTATGCGTGGTGCCGTAGCCATCAAGCCATGCATCCCATGCTCCGGTATGCGCAGGTTCAGCGGTGGAGTTATTCAGCACGCCGGCCGTGAGTGTCCAGGGTGTCGCGGTGCCGGTTTCAAATCCGCCATTGACGATCAGGTTTGAGGCGGTAGCTGATGAACTTACCGTCAAGCTGATGGTCGTTGTATGGGTCAGCGTTCCGGAAGTTCCGGTGACGGTCACTGTGGACGTTCCAACCGTGGCTGTGCTGCTGGCCGTAAAGGTTAGAACGCTGGTTGATGTCGTCGGGTTAGTGCCGAAGGCAGCCGTTACGCCGGAGGGCAATCCGGAAGCAGATAGCGTGACTGATCCGGTGAAGCCGCCAGAAGGCGTTTCAGTAATCGTGCTGGAGCCGCTGGTTCCCTGCTTGACCGTCAAGCTGGAAGGCGAGGCCGACAACGAGAAGTTAGGTGTCGCCACGCCAGTTACTGTCAACGAAATTGTGGTCGTATGGCTCAGCGTTCCAGATGTTCCTGTAATGGTTACAGTTGACGTTCCGGTGGTAGCTGTTGAACTGGCCGTAAACGTCACAGAGCTGGAGGTTGTGGTTGGGTTGGTGCCGAATGTAGCAGTAACGCCAGAGGGCAGACCTGAAGCTGACAGGCTGACGCTGCCTGTAAAGCCGCCTGAAGGCGTAACAGTCACTGTGCTGCTGCTGCTCGAACCCTGCGCCACAGACACACTGGTGGGTGAAGCAGACAACGTGAAGTTGGGGGCTGGGGCTCCAGCTGGCGGCAGGACGCAATTATTCGCTGAATTGGAAAATTCCAACTGAATCGTGTATGTGGTGCCGTTGGCAACATACGATCCTTGCTGGCCGTTGCAGATGTCGCCAATTTCGCCGTTGGTGGAGTCATACCAGGCGAGAGGAGGTCCGATGACCGTCGCGATGCCAACCTGAGCGTCTGTCATAGCTTCCGACAATTCGTGGCTGGTCACGGAGGTGTAATTGCCGAATGTGGTAGACGTGCCGCACCCGGTCGCGCAACCGCTGCCCGCCTGCATATCAGGCAGTACGCCATACAGGACGTGCTTGGCGCTGAACGTGTTGGAGGTTGTGCCATGATAGGCGCAAAAACCACCTCCCACGCAGCTTGATGACCCGCCTTGCGTGATGGTCTTTCCCGGAGGGAAATAGATCATATAGAGAGTGTTTGGTTGGCCGGTGGCGTCGAGGATCGGCGCCGGAAGGTGTCCCGCGCTGATCTGGGCAAGAAGTTCAGCCTGAATATTGGTGTCGTCAATGGTCGAGCCGTTGTTGGCTGCAGATGGCACAATCTGGAACAGTCCGCCGAACGTGCCGTTCCCGAAAACTTGACCGGTTCCGCCCGAGATGTTCGTGTTGTACTGTTGGAACAAAGTGATAAGTCCGCTGCTGGTGATGTCGCTAAAGAAGTTGCCCATGCTGGGGGTGGAGGTCCCGGCAATTTGTGCGTTGTATGAGCCGCTTCCGTACAGAACCTGCACAACCTGTACGTTGGAGATGATCGGCCCATTGTGATAGGTCAGGTGGGCGCCGGCAGGGGCTGCGAATCCTACCGCTGCTCCATTGTTCGCGTTGGGATCCCGCCATGGAACACCGTGAAACAGGGGCGTGACCGTCTGTACAGGCAAAGCCTGGGCCGAACTTCCTGTGTTATTTGACTGCGAAACCTGCGCCGATGCGGGCAGGGCTGCGAGAATCAACAAGAGACACAAAAACAACGCGGGACCGCGGGACAATGGGGACATTCTTTGCTCCTTGTGCGTTCAAATGAATTCTTTCTTTTGCGACTTGCGGATATTTGAAGCCAGAAAAAATAAAAGCAGCAAAACAAAAAAGACCGTAATTTCTCTATCCATGACAGCTAGTGGGCCGCGCACTGTTGACTCAAACGCGAAAAGATTCTCGTTGGACCTAACCGCTGTGCCCCAACGTTCCGGAAACCGTGGTAATACAGAAAAGCCCACGCGGATAACGTGTTAGCTTGAATATTCATGAGCTCCCTGTTTTCCGGTTCGGTGGCGGTTGAGTTTTGGAACTGATGATCGTTGAGCGGCTCGACGTCCTATACGTCTTTCACTTCGGCTGTCGTAAATAGTACAAGAGCAGCAATGACTCTGGCCGGAAATATTTAGTACAGTGGCCTAATTGGCCAACACGGGTTCCGATTTGGAACTTGCGTAACTGCCTTCCAAAATGCTGCCGCGGAGGACCAAGGATGCCTGATGGGGGCGCCTGCCCGTTCCTGCTGATTTTCAGCCTCAGCGTGCATGCTTTATATTTATCCGTGAGTGCCTTGCTCCCTGACGGGCTGGAGCAGCCTATTTGGCGTGCATCTTGAAGTGCAGGGTAAGGCATCTTATAGGGAATCCGGAGTACCGCACTCTTATGAAGAACTACGTCACATTTAAATTGTTTGCAATATCACTGTTCCTGGCCGGAAGCGTTTCCGCCTGGGCGCAGACCTGCCAGCGTGGCGACGAAATTCCTGAAGCGGCACGGAAATCGGTGGAGAGCGCCGCCCAACAAGCCTTTGACCAGACCGCCCGAGGCGACGTACAGGGATTAAAGGCCAGCGCAATTCCGTCTTTGCAATCGAATTTTGCCGGCATAGCCGGAGCGGTAAATGACAATAAGGATGCAGTCCAGGGCGCTAAACCTCAACTCCGGGCTGTTTATCTGCTTGATACAGGCGCCAATCCCGGCCCGGACGGCACATTTTATTGCGGCGTGTTCGGAGCCAATGGCATGAATGCCAACACCGCCGAATTTGACCTCCCTGGGATTCCTGTCGGGAAGTACGCTATTGCCATTCAGGATTTCATCGGCAATAAGGGCCCCTACGCGCTCAGCATCATCTTTCAGGATCTTGGCGGCTGGAAGGTCGCGGGATACCAGATCCGCCCTGGATCGGTCGCCGGGCATGATGGCCTCTGGTATCTGGTTCAGGCGCGCGATTACAAAAATAAAGGCCAGTCCCATAATGCCTGGTTCTATTATCAGACCTCGTTGGACCTGCTCTCCCCGGCCACTTACATGAGTTCCAACATGCTCGCCAAAATCAATGACGAGTCCAGCAAGGTTTTGCCTAAAGATGTACCCGCGGGTGGCAAACCGGTCACCTTCAGCGCTGGCGGAAAAACTTACAACATCACGGACATGTCTGTTTTCCGGAATGATAAAAACTTTGACCTCTCACTGAAATACTCCGTTCCCAGCACTTCTGATTTCAACGCCACTCAGGCCGATGCGCGTAATCTGGCCAATGCCATGGTGGCGCAGTATCCGGAATTGAAAGATGGTTTCAATAACATTTGGGTGCATGCGGTGGACGCCAACGGTGGTGACGTGGTTGGTTTGGTAAAGCTAAAATAGCGCTCAATCTTCCATAGCAGACAACATTCATAAATCAGCGACCCGCAAAGGTCGCTGATTTTATTTCCAGAGTCGATAGCTCCCGCCACTGCTAACCAGAATTACAAGGTTCATCACCACAAGCATCAGGTCGTAGTGCCATCCGTCTGTGCCGTGTTTGCCCCAAAAGCCGGTCTTCCAGACAAACATTTTCTTCTGGATTGCGCCCAGCATCAATAGAATCAAGCCAGCGGCCGCAAGCTGCGTAAGAACGCCAAAGGCCACTCCCAGCGCGCCCGCAAGTTCTGCCGCTCCCAGAAAGAGCGTAAAGCCTTTGCTCATACCGATGCTCTTGCTTCTTTCCTCGGGATCTTTCAAATGGCTCCAGCCGCTGCTGGCAAAAATGGCCGCCACCATCAGCCGCAGTAGCAAAAGGACAAAATCTTCAAACCTGGCAAGTTGAGGAAACATAAGATTTAGGCCGCCAAGCTTAACCCAGTTTCACTGGCGGCTCAACAAGTCTTTACCAATTAGCGGATTACAGCGGCAAACATTGTTTCGATTAAAACAATCCAATAACATTATCTTTCCGTTTACGTGCATTTAACTCGGCGGCAGAACGCCAGTGAGCGGCAAAGTGAAAACGAGGGGACGAATGCATAAGCTGGTATTTTGGATAGCGGCTTTACTGCTGCTCGAGACTGGATGCGTGATATCGCCACGCCGGACTGTGGGCTCGGGAAGCGGCGGTGGAAGCAATTCAGAGTTTTCACTTTCAGCCAGCCCTTCAACACAAGCTGTCACAGCCGGCGCATCCGCCACTTTTACCGTAACAGTCCAGCCGGTCAATGGTTTTACCGGCACCGTTACGCTTAACGCCTCTGCCGCGAACTCAAGTGTCATTGCCAGCCTCGACAACACCACAATTAATGGTGGCTCCGGCTCCGCCAATCTCACAGTCCAGACCACCAGCACCACTCCCGCTGGCGCTATCACCATCACGATCACCGCGTCAGATACCAGCAACAACGTCTCACAGAGTGCTACAGTCACGGCTACCGTGCAAGGCGCAGCCACCGCCGGTGCTGTTGTGCCCATCATGGGCGCATCAAGTCCCGCCGGTTGTGTAACTGGGCCTGCAGCTTCAGGCATTCAGCGCGTCAGCATGCCCTCTACTCCCGGATCTTCCGGCTTCACAGCGGCGTTCGACGCTACGCCTTCATCGGCCGGAATTGACGCAGCATTTGGATTGCTCTCAGCGGCTCCCGGCACAAATGCAACATTAACTGGACTGATTCACTTCAATGCGGCCGGAGCAATCGAAGTCCGTGATGGGAATACCTTTGCTGCATCAAACACTCGTTATGCAGCCGGTGAGATCTATCGTTTCCGTTTGGTAGGCAATTTGCCCGCGGCCACCTACTCGGTGTTTGTCACGCCTCCGGGTGGCACGGAAACACAGCTCGGCACAAATCTTCAAATGCCAGCCAATCTGCGTGGAATCACGGCTTTAAACGGCTGGGGCATGCTTACCAATTCTCCAGAAGGCGCGGTTCTGGGAGTGTGCCAGTTTTCGCTACAGTAAACTAGTGGGCTAAAAACAGAATTAGCCCACTACCGTAAGTTAGGAGCGGCAGCCTGAAAAAGCCGTCTTCACCTAAAACCGCAAGCGTGGGGAATAGTTATTTTATTTTGCGCCGAGAAATTGCCCAATATTCTCATTCAAAAATTTCAGGTCCTCTGGATTCGGTCCCGCGCCTGCGGTGTGTCCCCAGAGCGATGGAATTGGCTTTAATGTGACAGTGCTCATAAACGCCGATTCATAACGCGCATCGCCGATCGGAAAATAAAGATCAGTTTCTGAAGGCATGTAAAGAAACGGTACTTTAATCGAGCGCAGTGCTTTTTCCACGTCGCCATTGAAGCCCGGCGTCGCGCCTACGTCGTGCTTTTCCCACGTGCGGCATTGGAGAATCAGGTTGTTCGCATCCGCGCCAGGAATGAAATTCGTCCGGAATTCATGCAGCACGGACTCAAAAGTCGATCCCGGAGGCGATATTCCACGCCACAACTCCTTGCGCCACCATTCCTGGGAAAAGAGCCACGCTGTCCACACTGTGCCAAATGCTTCCAGTCCTTTGGTTGGAGGCGTGGTGTAGTCGCCGTTCTGAAATGCTGCGTCTGTTGTGATCGCGGCAATCTGCCCTTCCAGTCGCACCACGCCATGCGGATAAGTCTTTGCCGTGCCCGCTGTGGCCACAATCCTGTCCTCAAACGTGGGATAGCTTACCGCCCACTGGAATGCCTGCTGCGCTCCCATGGAAAACCCGACAATCGCACGCAAGTGCGTGACTTTGAGTTCTTCCGTGAGCAGCCGATGCACCGCCTCGACGTTGTCACGGATAGTGGTTACGGGAAAACGCGGCCCATGAAACGGCTCGGGCGTATTACTGGGTGAAGAGGAATGCCCGTTGCCGAAAAGCTCTGTTGCTACCAGGAAGAGTTTGGCAGGATCGAGAGCGCGGTCCGGACCAATTAGGAATTCGTAGCCTGTGTGGTCGGCCATGTAGTGCGACGGCAAGAGCACAACGTTGTCCCTGGCCGCATTGAGATGGCCATAGGTCCCATAGACTACCTTTGCCTGCGGGAGTGTTACCCCACTCTCTGTCTTGAAGTTGGCGATGACAAACTCATGCACCGCCGGAGGCTCAATTCTGGGTGCCGGCTCCTGCTGTTTCGGTGCATCCTTACTCTGCGAACTCTTATTTGACGGGCCCTGGCTTTGCGTATCCTGCGCCCAGAGCGCCTGCGTAATCCCAATGAATAACGCCAGCGTTATTAAAATAATGTTCTTTCTCATCGCCACCCCTCTAAGTCTCGCTTTCCCCTGCGCTGTTTTGAGCGGCCTAATGCTATCACCTGTGTGCGGTCTCCTGATCATTTAGAATTCTCGTTCGCCTTATGAACCGTCCTCTCGTCCTTATTATTCTCGATGGCTGGGGTTATGCGCCTCCTTCCAGAGCCAACGCTATTTCGCTGGCGCGCAAACCTAATTACGATCGCTTGCTCACCGAATATCCCAACACGCTCATTCATACCAGTGGCCGCTTTGTCGGCTTGCCGCAGGGACAGATGGGCAATAGCGAGGTCGGGCACCTGAACATCGGCGCGGGCCGCGTAGTTTACATGGACATCACCAAGATCGACCTGATGATTGAAAAGGGCGACCTCTCCAGCAACCCGGTGTTGCAGGAAGCCATGAAGAATGCGCGCAACGGTGGCCGCCAGCTTCACCTCTGCGGATTGTTATCGGATGGAGGCGTCCACTCCCACCAGAATCATCTTTATGCGCTGCTGCGCATGGCCAGACAAAGTGGCGTGGACCGCACATACGTCCACTGCTTTATGGACGGACGCGATACGTTGCCCACCAACGGCGCCGGCTACATTCAGCAGCTCCAGCAGAAGATGCGCGAATTAGGCGGCAAAATCGCCAGCGTAAGCGGACGATATTACGCCATGGACCGCGACAAGAAATGGGACCGCGAGCTAAAGGCTTTTGACGCCATGGTCGCGGGCAAAGCTGAAGGCGGTGAGTTTGTTGATCCGGTGCAGGGCGTAAAAGACTCTTACAACCGCGACGTGACCGACGAATTCATTATCCCCTTCACCTGCGTGGATAATCGCGGCGCGCCCGTGGCAACCATTCGGGATGACGATTCCGTCATCAACTTTAATTTTCGCGCGGACCGCGCGCGCCAGATCACCCGCTGTTTGGCTCGCGAAAGCGGCCTTACATCTCACGGCGGTCGTGATCTGCCGGATTCAGAGGCGCTGGACGCAACCATCCCCCGCAGCCGTATCCCCAAAAACCTGAAATACATTTGCATGACGCAGTATGACAAGCAGTTCACGCTGCCCTTTGTTGTGCAGCCGGATTCGCTCAAGAATATTCTGGCCAACGTGATGGCCGAGCACAACCTGCGCAACCTGCGCGTCGCGGAAACCGAAAAATACGCCCATGTAACTTACTTCTTTAATGGCGGCATTGAAAAGCCATTTCCCGGCGAAGATCGTGTGCTTGTGCCGTCACAAAAGGTCGCCACCTATGACCTTAAGCCGGAGATGTCTGCCGCCGGAATCGCCGATGCAGTCATCAAGGCAGCGAACGACTCCGCGTTTGATGTCGTCATCGTCAATTTCGCCAATGCCGATATGGTCGGGCACTCCGGCAAGATTCCGCCAACAGTGCAAGGCGTAGAAACCGTGGACGCCTGCCTGGGCGAGATTTACAAAGCTGTCCGCGCGCGCGGCGGCGCCATGCTGATTACGGCTGACCACGGCAATGCTGAGATGATGATTGATCCGGCCACTGGCGGCCCGCATACCGCGCATACCACCAACCCGGTGCCATTCATTGTGGTCAATGAAAATGCGAACGAGCTAACTCTTCGAGGGGACGGCTCATTACAGGATATTTCTCCAACCGTGCTGGGAATGCTGGGCTTCAATCAGCCAAAAGAAATGACCGGAAAAGATTTGCGTGTAACAATATCTTGATTTTTGATTTTTAAGTTGTAATTTTTAATTTTAATTTTGAATTCCGATTGCTGATTTTTCCGAGGCGGCGACGCGAACTGCTGAATGAAAACTCTTATCGTCCACTATCACAGCTTTGAACTCTGGCATGCGCCCTCCTGGATACGCGAACGCCTGGAACAGGACTTTCCTGATCACCAGTTTCTTCAACTCCAGAATTACGACCGCGTGCCTGATGAAATCGCCGACACCGATGTATTCATCGGCTGGTCTTTGCGCGCGGAGCAGTTTGCCGCCGCCAAAAAGCTTCGCTGGATCCATTCCCCCGCCGCCGCAGTGCATCAATTGATGTATCCCGAACTCATCCAAAGCAACGTCACGCTTACCAATTCCACAGGCATTCACGGCCCGGTGGTCGCGGAACACGCAATCACCGTCTTACTCGCTTTAGCCAAATGTCTTCCGCGGGCAATGCAGTATCAGGCTAAGCACGAATGGTCTCAGGACCAGCTTTGGCGTAGTCAACCAAGGCCGCGTGAAGTGGCGGATGCAACTGCTGCCGTGATCGGGATGGGAGGAATAGGCAGCGAGTTCACCCGGCGTGCAAAAGCGATGGGCATGAAAGTTCTGGCTGTCCGCGAAAATCGCAGTAAAGGCCCTGAAGGCGCAGACGCGGTCTTTGGCCCGAAACAGATAGATGAGGTTCTGCCCCAATCAGACTATGTCCTGCTCTGCACGCCGGTAACGCCGGCAACTACCGGCATTATGAACGCGGCACGGCTGAGCAAGATGAAGCCCGATGCTTACCTGATCAACGTCGCACGCGGGCCGCTGATTGATGAAGCCGCTTTGCTCGATACGCTACAGCACCGGCGCATCGCTGGCGCGGCCCTGGATGTCTTCAATGAGGAACCATTGCCCGCAAATTCACCTTTCTGGGCACTCGATAACGTATTGATCACCCCGCACACCGCCGCCGTGACTGACAGGTTGTGGGAGCGGCACTACCGGCTAATCGTAGAAAACATGAAGCGCTTCCTGGCCGGCAAGGAGCTATTGAACGCAGTAGACAAGAGCCGGGGATATTAATGCGATGTTCTTCTATCGATTCCCATGCTCCTCTCTATTCGAAGCGATTAATATTTTAGCGATTCAACATGAGATTTAGAATTACGATACTCAAGCTAATTGCCAATGGCTAAGTGCTTTCTCCATGATCCTCCACATCAACGGCGAACAACGCGAGTTTCCCGACGGCCTGACTATTGCGGCGTTGGTTGCGCAGCTCGGTATGAAGCCAGATCGCGTCGCTGTGGAATTGAACTTTGAGATTGTCCCCCGCGCAGATTGGGAAGGCGCAACTCTCAAAGAGGGCGACAAACTTGAAGTCGTTCACTTTGTGGGTGGCGGCAGCCGCGATTAGAGCCAGCGATTCATCAGCAAAGAAGAAAAGAAAATAAATTGACCCACCGGTTTCCCTGCCAAGACGCTTGCGCGTCGAACCGGTGGGTCAGTTTTGTTAGCTGCCAGGTACTGCAGCTACTCAGATTAGAAAGCAGCATCTCAGGAAAGGTTGCCGAGGGCTGGGGATAAATTGCAGCGCAATATGCGCTAAAACAAATGATGCCAGCCTCAAATTATCGCAACAGAACCACAAGGTTTGTCAGTTCGGATTATCGGGACGCGTTTTTAGCGAACGGACAAAGGACACAAACTGCGGGTCTTTGCGCAACTCTGCGAACTCATTATCGTGGAGAGCGCCTTTGATCGGATAGCCTTCTTCATTGGCTTTGCTGAGGTAGAAACGGCAGTGCTCCTCGTCATTGTGCTGGCCGTACATCTGCGCCATCACGTAGTGAAAATGGCCGAGATCATTAGAGCCCACCAGCCGGATAGCAATGGCAGAAGCGGAAGACTGCCGCAGGAAAATATCAGGATCAAGCTGGATGGCCCGTTGGTACTCTTTGGAGGCGCGGTCAAAATCCTTCTGCGAGAAGTAGGCCCCACCCAGATTGCTATGGAAGCTGGCGCTATCTTCATTAAGCTTGATAGCTTTTTTATATTCCTTGATGGCTGCGCCATATCTCCGCGAATTGTAATAAAGCGCGCCCAGATTGTTATATGCCTCCGCATAGGACTTGTTCTCCCGGATAGCGCGCTGAAATTCTTTTTTTGCTTCTGAATCCCGGCGGAGTTGCAGAAGACACATGCCGATTTTGTTATGCAATATCGCGGTTTCCGCGCCTTTCATCGACGCCCGGTAGTAATCGATGGAATCCAGATAGGCCTTTTGCGCCCGCAGTTGGTCGCCTTGAGCTTCAAGTTCAATCGGATCGCCGTTGGCAGGCGGTGGCGGCACACGCAATTGGGAAGGAGAATCGGCTACGGACGGTTCCTGAGCACAGAGCGGTAGGGCAAGTGCCAGCAGACCGATGATCATTAACAAGCGGCTGAAGCGAGCCATGGGGCCCTCCTTAATGCGGCCTGTCCTTGCCTGGACTGGGTGTGGCCGCAGGCTTGATGTCTTTATTATCGTCCTTATTCTCGTCTTTGGAACCACCAAAAATGCGGCCCCAGAAACCTTTTTTCTTCTCCGGCGGCGGCGGTTCGTTTTGACCGGCAGTCCTTATTGCCGGCTGCCCCGGAGCCGGAACGGAGTTCCCGCTATTTGTATTAGACGCCGATGGGGTGGGAGTCGGCTTGGGTTCTATGCCAAAAATTCTTTGGAAAACGTTCCCATGGGCTGTCTGCTCACAGGTCTGGGTGGGCTGAGTGCCATCGATAAACGCCGTGGTGTAGTCGTCCGGACAGGCAGAGGTGGCGATCTGGTTGGTGGAGCGGTCCAGGGTGAGTTCCACTACGCCCTGGGGCGGAGTGAACGGTTTTGTATCTGAATAGTTCGGCAGGTCAACGGCCCGCTTCATAAACTCAGTCCAGATGGGCAAGGCGATGGCGGACCCGCTGAGGTGGATATCACTGTAATCGTCGTAACCCACCCAGACGATGCAGAGCAGGTTGGATGTAAAGCCGGCAAACCAGCCGTCATGTGAGGTGCCGGTTTTACCTGCAGCCGGCGCTGTAAATTTGCGTGCCCTTACGCCACCAGGGCCGGCTGCCGTGCCGTTATTGATTACGCCTTGCATCATGTCCGTTAATACGTATGCCACGCGAGGATCAAGGACTTGCGATTTCTGCGGCTGGAAATTATCAATGACATCGCCATTGGCATCACGGACAGAGTGAATCATGATTGGGGTAATGCGCTGTCCGTCATTGGTGAAGATGGTATAGGCAGAAGCCATTTCCATGGGCGTGGCGTCATACGATCCCAACGCCATGGCAGGGGTGGCCCTGACGGAGGCTATTCCGGCAGTTTTAGCCAGGTTGGCTACCTTGTCATACCCGACCATCTCAGCCACTTTTACGGTGGCGTTGTTCAGTGAGTGCGCCAGAGCAAACTGGGCTGTGACCTGCCCGAAATATTCCTCTCTATAGTTGCGCGGGGTGTAAACGTCATCGCCGTTAATAAAAGCCGTCGGAGAGTCGTCCACTAAACTGGCCGGCGTGAGTACGGGCTGCTCATTGGTAACGGCGTTGTTGATGGCCGCAGCGTAAACAAACGGTTTAAAAATGGACCCTGTGGGCCGCTTGGCCACTGCATGGTTTAGCTGGCTAAAGCCGTAATTGCGGCCGCCAACCAGCGCCAGAACTTCACCGGTATGGGGATCAAGCGCGACCAAGGCAACCTGAGGAATTGGCCCCGGCACAACTTTGGTTTCAAATTTGTTTTTGCCGACTTTGACCCGCTTGGTACGCTGCTTCTTGATCTGCGCATCCACTTCTTTCAAGCCGACATCGACAGCCTGAGCAGCGGCTTGCTGAAGGTTGGGATCAAGCGTTGTGTAAATGCGATAGCCGTCGGCATTCAGGTCTTCATCACTGTATTTGTTGACCAGTTGTTCCCGGATGAGATCGACGAAATACGGCGCGTCATTAGCTTCAACGTTCTGTGGGGCCAGCTTGAGCGGAGTTGCCTTGGCGACGTCCGCCTGGGCACGCGTGATTGAGCCGGTTTCTACCATGGCCTCAAGGACTAAATTGCGTCGATCTTGCGCGCGCTCTGGATGCCGGTAGGGAGAAAGATAGCTCGGTCGCTGCACCAATCCAGCCAGTAAAGCAGCTTCAGGCAGAGTTATGTCTTTCAAGTCCTTGCTGAAATAGGCCTGTGCCGCCTCTCCGAAGCCGGTGATGGTGAAAGAGCCGCGCTGGCCCATATCCACCTGGTTGGCATAGAGTTCAAATATCTGCTTTTTGGAGAACCGCTGCTCCAGTTCGATGGAAATTAGGATTTCCGTAAGCTTGCGCTTCAGCTTCTTTTCCGGTGAGAGAAAAAAGCCGCGCGCCACCTGCATGGTAATGGTAGATCCGCCCTGCCGATTGCCGCCCTGCCGGAGATCAACCCAGCCTGCCTGCAGCAGTCGGAAATAATTCACGCCGCTGTGATGGAAGAAGCGGCGGTCTTCAATGGAGGTAACGGCATCGACCATGATTTTGGGGATGTCGTCATATTTGACGATCCGGCGCTTGGAGCGCGCCTGGCCGTCAAACAAGCCGGTAACAAGCTGAGGCTCAATTTCATAAGCGGTCAGGTTATCGCCGCCGTCGCCAAGAGACGCAATCTTATCCACGCGGCCGTCCTTGATGCGGACAACGGCGCCTTCAGCGTTGTAATAAGACTCTTCGCCGGGCTTAACCTCAATGGCATCTTTCAGTACGCGATAGACGCCAAACTTTGACTTGCCCTGCTCGCCGGCTTCGGTGTATCCGGCATGGCGCAGATAGTTGGCAATCTCATGTGGATCAGCCTTCTGGCCGATGCGTATGCTGCGCGGCTGGGCATAAATCTTGGCCGTGTTGGCAAAGATGGGGCCGTAAAAACGCTTGTCGACGATCTTCTGGTATTTGATGTAGTAGTAAGAAAATACGCCGAACAGCACCAGAGTGATGATGAGGAAAGCAGCCAACCCAGCACGAAAAAATGGGTTTTGCAGGCTGCCACGGAAGCCTTTGACGCGAGGAATTTTTATTTTAATGGCCATGTTCCAAGTAGGCGGAGTTTCGCCGTAAATGTTTATCTCAGTTCATGGCGGGCCAGAGCGTTACCTGCGCTGCTGCTGAGAAATTCGTCTTTCTTATTATATATCTTTATATCCGTTTGTTGAGGGAGTTTGCGGTGAAATCGAGATCAACCGGGTGCACGATCATATCCACGTGAATGCGGTAGTTCACGGTAATTCCGAGCGTGCTGTTTCCTCGGGCAATTATAATCTGGTCTTCTTTTAGCTTTATGTCGTCCGTTTCAGCTTTCAAGATAACGGCCTTCTTAACGTCGTCATCTGTATTTGCCTGGTAAGAGTATTTGCGCGCGATATCATCCAGCCCATCCTGCAACTGGTAGTTATTGAAGTATGGCGGGACCAGGTTCCAGGCCACGTAAAAACAACCCACCACAACCAGGAGTCCGATTAATCCTTTAATTTTTCCCATATGCCGCGGCAAAGCTCCTTCACGACCGCGCCAATTGCGCGAAAGTCGTCTCAATGCCGGGGATGTTAGCATCCTGTGATTGGCGTGTCGAGCGAGAAACCACCTCGACAAGACCTTCCGTAACCTTCTTGCCAACGGTGATTCTATAAGGTATTCCTACTAGATCTGCGTCCTTAAATTTGACGCCTGCTCTCTCGTCGCGATCATCCATCAGCACGCTAAAGCCAGCATTTTCCAGCTTTTGCGCGACATTCTCCGCCGCCCCCATAATCGCAGCATCCTTCACGTTTGTGGGCGTCACCACCACATCAAACGGCGCAATCTGCGGCGGCAGCCAGAAGCCGTCCGCGTCATTGTTCTGCTCAATCGCCGCTGTCAAAATCCGCTCCACTCCGATGCCATAACAGCCCATAATCGGCATGACCTCTTTGCCGTCTTTATCCAGCACGGTCGCGCCCATCGACTTCGAATACCTGTATCCCAGCTTAAAGATGTGACCAATTTCCATCGCCTTGCCGACCACCAGCGCCTCGCCGCAATTCTGGCACCCTTCCCCCGCCGCCACATTCCGCAGATCAACCCACTCCGTCGGATGGAAATCCCGCAGCGGCGTCACATTCTTCAGGTGGTAATTTTCCTTGTTCGCGCCCGCCACCAGGTTTTTCCGGCCTTTCAGCGCCGTGTCCGCCAGCATCAGCGGCAGCGCCTCCAGGATAATTGCCTGCGTCACGCTTCCAAGCTGTTGCGCGCCTTCTGCCAGTGCCGGGACTTTCACCGGCCCCAGGTATCCCGCCGGCGACATAAACACCCGCTGAATCTCTTCTTCATGCATCGGCCTGAATTCTTTGCCTTCCAGCGCCGCCGTCAGCTTGGCTTCATTCAGCGTGTGGTCGCCCCGTAGCAGCACAATCACCGGCCTCGTCCTCACCTGCCCCGGATTCTTCTTGTCCGGCTCAACCTGCATCAGCGCCAGCGTCTTGATCTTCTGCGTGGGAGACACGCCCAGAAACTTCGCGACCTCTTCAATCGTCTTCATGCCCGGCGTATGCACCAGTTCCGGCTGTCCATCGCCTGGCAGATCTTCCACCGCGCCCAGCTTTGAGCTTGCTTTCTCCAGATTCGCGGCATAGCCGCATTTTTCGCAGCTCACAACAATGTCTTCGCCCGCGTCGGTCATGGACATAAACTCATGCGACATCGATCCGCCCATCGCTCCGGAATGCGCCTCCACCACGGCATACTTCAGCCCGCATCGATCAAATATCCTCCGATACGTCTCATAGTGCTTCTGGTAACTCACATCCAGCCCCGCCTGGTCGATGTCAAAAGAATACGAGTCCTTCATCGTGAACTGCCGCACGCGTATCAACCCCGATTTCGGCCTTGGCTCATCTCTAAACTTGTTCTGTATCTGGTACCAGATTTGCGGAAGCTGTTTGTAACTGCGCAACTCTTTCCGCGCGATGTCCGTCATAACCTCTTCATGTGTCATGCCCAGGCACAGGTCTGCGCCTTTGCGGTCTTTCAGACGAAACATGTTCTCGCCCATTACTTGCCAGCGTCCGCTCTGCTCCCACAATTCCCTCGGATGGATTGCCGGCAGCAAAAACTCCTGTCCAATCTTGTTCATCTCTTGGCGGACCACATCTATAATCTTCAGTATCGATCGCTGTCCCATGAACAGATATGAGTAAATTCCGGCGCCCAACTGCCGGATATACCCCGACCGGACCAGAAACTTGTGGCTGGCGACCTCGGCATCCGCCGGGGCCTCGCGTAGCGTGGGAATAAACAGTTGTGACCAACGATGCATGTGTTTGGCTGACCTCAGAGTGCTATGGATGAGAAGTATTAATTGTAGCAAGTAGCAAACCAAAACTTTTTACCGCAGAGGACGCAGAGAAACGCGGAGGAAGCAGTCGCCCTCGCTTCGTGTTGAAGCGACGCCTCCACATTGCCATAATTGCCAACATGCCATGATTCTCGCCAGCACAGCGACACGTCATCCAACGCGATACACCGTCCCGAACCGAAGCACGCATGTCGCAATTCGTCGATCATAATCTGTGTGCGGAGGTGAGGGATCTGCTCCGCTGCTTCGGGTATCTTTCAACACTGACCACACAATGGCTAATGCCAGATCGGTTCAGATCAGTGTCCTCAGTGTTCATCTGTGGCAAGGATAAGCTCTTCAGTTTTCCTCCGCGTTCTTGGCGACCTCCATGGTTCCAGGTTTTGCTCTTCAATTTACCCAATTACCAAATTACCCATTTTCCAAATCTCCCCTATCAGCGCTCATCCGTACTAAATTCCCCGTAACTTTCCGATTTTTCCTCCGCGTTCCTCTGCGTCCTCCGTGGTTCCAGGTTTTGTTCTTCAATTTACCCAATTACCAAATCTCCCTATCAGCTCTTCCCAGTGGTAAGCTTCTATTTTCCAATCGAGGAACCATCATGAGGATGCATTCCATCGCGCTCGCCGCCGCTCTTGTTTTTACGGGGCTTGCCGGCAACGGCCAGCAACCCACCACTGCAACCGCTTCATCACCCGCAACGGCCACAGGACAGATCACGCCGGGGACTCTTATCCAGGCCGAAATAATGACCGACGTGGATGCTAAGAAAGCCCGCCCAGGAGACTTGTTCCGCGTTCGTCTGTGGGCGGACGTTCGCAGCGGCGAAAAAATTGTTCTACCCAAAAAAACAATTCTGGTCGGACACGTCGTCGCGGCGCAGCCCCACACTAAAGACAATCCCGAATCCACGATGACCATCGGCTTCGACAAAGCCCTGCTCAAGGGTGGCGCTGAAATCCCGCTGCGCGGTATCGTGGAAAGAGTGCAACTCTCTCCCATGGCTGCCTCCACGGCAGCCAGCGCAAGTCGCTCCTATAATCCTGGCCTCAATCCGGCGAACACCACTAACATTGCCATGCCCGCCTCGGGAGCAGCGGCGGAAGACAGCGCTGAGCTGACTTCAGGCCCCAGCAACACCCGCGACACGAGCATCGCCGTGAAGCCCGATGCTTCCAAAAGCCTTACTCTCCTCACATCTGCGACCAAATCGGACGTGAAGCTCAAGCGGCTCGCCACGCTAGATATACGGATTACCCATTCGGGCGAGTAAGATCACCGTCATCCCGAGGGTTCGGTTGTGAGCAAGCGCTTACTCTTTACCAAATCTCTTTTATCTAAAATTTGGCTCCTGATTTTCCTCCGTGTTCCTCTGTGGCCTCCGTGGTTAAGGTTTGTCTTTCATTAGGGCCGAAATTTGTTGCCAACAGGGACTTGCCAATCCTCCACGTTCTAGTAAGGTAGTACCGCCATTCCCGCTGAAAACATGAATGCTTAACAGCGCCGGAGGAAAAATGAGCCCTGTTGCTTATAGCCCGTTGAAAGACGATCTCTTTTTTCCCTGCAAGAACGCGCAATTTTTTGCCGGAGGAGCGCCTACCTCTGAAGCAGCGCTCTGCGCGGAGATGTCGCGGCTGGCGTACTGCTCAATTTCACCCGAAGCTTCTCCTCTCAATCTTTCATTTGATCAGCCTAAGATCGCTGGCATACTGGCCAATGTTGGTTTTTCCATTGCCAGCTTTCATGAAAGCGCGGGCTCGCCCAGCGGCAAAGGCGCGCACTGCTTTGTGGCTATGCGTCAGGACAACCAGTTGGCAGTCGTTGCCTTTCGCGGAACTGACAAGGACGATCCCACAAATGTGGCCGCCGATGCCAATGCCCTTTTTACAGAATGGCCTCAGGGCGGCAAAGTACACAAAGGATTTAGTGGTTGTCTGAACGATTTAATTGGCACGCTGGCGCCGGCAGTATCGGCCATCGGGTGCCGCGTGCTGTTCACCGGACACAGCCTGGGAGCAGCGCTGGCGACACTGCTGGCAAGCTCGCATCATCCCGGTGCGCTTTATACCTTTGGATCGCCCCTGGTAGGCGATGCCGCCTTTGTTGCGACCCTGCAACAAGTAATAAGTTATCGCTATGTAGATTGCTGTGACATTGTCACCCGCATTCCGCCGCCGCTTCCCGGTGGATACCTGCACGTAGGCAAGCCCTATTACATTTTTGAAAACCGCACCATCCAATTTGGCCCGCCGGAGACGCAAATCGCCGAAGACCGGTTTAAGGCGTTTATGGAATATCCGTTCAAGTATCAGTCTTGGAAAGCGGAAAATGTAGGAGTTCGTGAGCTGGCAGACCATACCCCAGTGAACTATGTAAACGCTGTAATGGCAGCTTCGGCGCGGGCGGATGGAACTCCTGCCTAGGTCTCTCCGGTTCTATTGGCAACCCAATGGCGAGGCGGGTGGTCTCTCTTCCTTTCGAGGCTTTGCGCAAGGACGGAATTAAAATCTGCGGGCGATTCCCTTCTTCTCCGCGCCTCCGCGTTAAATCCCCAAACTTTTTATATTGACACCTCTGTTTGCCCGACTGCATAATTATACATCTCATTGCATAATTATTCGGTATGACGAAATTGGCCAGACAGCAACTCATTGTCGAGCTCGCGCAGGATGGACCGCTGCCAAACCAGCAGGAGCTGGTTAAGGTGCTGGCGCGTCGCGGCTTTGCCGTCACGCAGGCCACGTTGTCACGCGATATCAATGAACTGCATCTGGTGCGGACATCCGAAGGCTATACTCTGCCCAATGGTGATACCCCTACCGAACCCGCGCCGGCCGTTTCCCGCATCGTGCGTGAATTTGTGCGTGAAGTCCGCCGCGCTCAGAACCTTCTTGTGATTAGGACCACTTCGGGCAGCGCACAACCGGTTGCCCTCGCAGTGGACGCAGAAGGTTGGGATGAAGTTGTAGGCACCGTGGCCGGCGATGACACAGTGCTGATCATTACGCCGGACAACAAAAGTGCTGCAAAACTGCAAAGGCGACTTGAGGACATGCGCGCCTGATGCCGCAAACAATCCAGCCCGCGGTTGTTGGAGCAACCGGCTATGCCGGTTTTGAATTGGCGCGTCTGCTCGCCCATCACCCTTTTGCCAAAAAGCCGGTCCTCTTCGCACGCAATGGCGAGGCTGGCTCAGCCTCCAAGCTTGACGAGCTTTATCCCCACATCAGCGGCAATGGTGGATACCCGCTTGAGCCTTTCCGGTGGGAGACGCTTCGGGACAAAGGCATCGATCTGCTGTTCCTGGCCACGCCGCATGAATTTTCACGCGAGTTGGTGCCGGAAGCGATGGCCCACGGCGTCCACGTGATTGACCTGAGCGGCGCATGGCGGCTGGAAACGCCGGAATACCGCGCCATCTACGAATTCAAAGATGAAAATCCCGCGCTTGCTGACAAGTTGATGGCGCAGGCCGTCTATGGCATTCCGGAGCTGCATCGCAATCAGTTGAAGCAGGCCGCGCTGGTGGCCAATGCCGGCTGCTATGCCACATCCATCATCCTGGCGCTGGCGCCGCTTGTCCGTGGCGGCTTGGTTGATCTGAATCACGGCGTGGTCTGCGATTCCAAATCCGGAGTTTCTGGCGCAGGCAAACAGCCCACGCAAAAAACTCATTTCGTTGAAGTCGCGGAGAACCTCTCCGCCTACTCCGTATTCAATCATCGCCACACCGGAGAAATTCTGGAGCAACTTGGGCTTCTGCCGGAACAGCTTATTTTCACACCGCATCTGCTGCCAATTCCCCGGGGAATTTTGTCCACGATCTACGTTCGCCTGAACTCGGTAATGACAGCGGAAGCCGTTGAAAGCTGCATGCGCAAGTTCTATGCCGGGTCTCCATGGGTAAGGATTTTCCCTGCCGGCAAGCTGCCGCAGATTCAATACTCATTGCACACCAATTATTGTGACGTCGGCTTCGCACTGGCCGTAGACGGCAAGCGCCTTGTAATCGTTTCCTGTCTCGACAATCTCGTGAAAGGCGCTGCCGGGCAGGCAGTGCAGAACATGAACGTGATGTTTGGATGGAATGAAGAGGAGGGCCTGAGATGAAGATCGTAGTCAAACTCGGCGGCGCCACTCTGGAAGATTCGGCGCTGTTGCAACGCGCGGTGCTGGCGGTGAAGCAGCTTGCCGCTGAACATCAGGTTGCCGTGGTCCATGGTGGCGGAGCGGCCCTTACCCGCATGCTGGCCCAGATGGGCAAACAGAGCGAATTCATTGATGGCCTCCGTGTCACCGACGCAGAAACCCGCGACTTCGCCGTGATGGTTCTCGCCGGACACATGAACAAAAAACTTGTCGCTGCGCTTGGCAGCGTTGGTCAGTCTGCCATGGGACTCTGCGGTGGTGATGGTCAGGCTTTCCGCGCGCGCAAGAAGGTCACCACCGGCCACGATCTTGGCTTTGTCGGCGAAATTTCGTCGGTCAATCCGCGCTGGATTGAAACCATCTGGCAGCAGGGCTGCATTCCGGTCATCTCCAGCGTTGCTCTGGGGAGTGACGGCCAGTATTACAACATCAACGCCGACCAGATGGCCTCCGCCTGCGCCGTGGCCTGCCATGCCAATGCGCTGATCTTTCTTACCGACGTACCGGGCGTGAAAGATGCTGAAGGGTTGGTCATTCGCTGGCTTGATCTGGGAATGGCCGCAGCGCTCACGCAACAAGCTGTAATTGCCGGCGGCATGCTGCCCAAATTGCAGGCCTGCAAAGATGCGCTGTTGCATGGCGTAAACCGTGTGCGCATTTTGCCGGCGGCGGAAGTCGAGGCTCTACCGGAATTTTACTTTGCCAAGATTGAGTCAGGAACGGAGGTCCTGGTCGCGTGAACCTGGAGCAGGTAACCAAACTCGAATCGAAATTGCTGGTCTCCACCTATGACCGCTATCCCGTCCTGCTGCATAAAGGCCGTGGCGTCTACTTGTATGACAACAAGGGACGCAAATATCTCGACTTGCTGAGCGGTATTGGCGTAAATGCGCTGGGCTACGCGCATCCGGCTCTCACCAAAACCATTGCAAAACAGGCCAAGCTGCTGGTCCATACGTCCAATCTTTTTTATCACGAGTATCAAGGCCGTCTGGCTGCTGCGCTGACCAAAATCTCCGGTCTGGACCGCGCCTTCTTCACCAACAGCGGCACGGAAGCCTGGGAAGGCGCGCTGAAGTTAGCCCGCGCCTATGCCAAGGCCAATTGTGAAGGAGGAGCCGAACCCAAATGGCGCATTCTCGCTCTGGAGCATGCTTTCCACGGCCGCACTTTCGGCGCGCTGGCCACAACACACAAAGAAAAATACCGCGCGCCGTTTGCTCCCGTTGTGCCGGGGGTGGAATTTGTCCGCTTCAATGACGTCGCCGATCTGGAGCAGAAATTCGATTCCACAGTTTGCGCCATTGGCTTTGAGTTTGTGCAGGGTGAGGGTGGTATCCGTCCCATAAGCAAAGCATTTGCAGACGCCGCATACAGACTTGCCCGTAAAAACAATGCCCTGCTGATTGCCGATGAAATCCAGAGCGGCATGGGACGCACCGGGAAATGGTTCGCCTATCAGGACTATGGCATCCAGCCAGACTTGGTGACCGTTGCCAAGCCGATTGCCGGTGGTCTGCCGCTGGGCGCTCTCTTAGTGAGTGAAAAGGTTTCCGGATGCATACACCCCGGCATGCACGGCACCACGTTTGGCGGAGGCCCACTGGCCTGCGCTGTTGCCCTGCAGTTGATCACCATCATGGAAAAAGAAAAGATGTTGAAGCACATCCAGAAGGTCGGCAGCTACTTCATGGAAAAGCTGCAACAGCTCAAGAAAAAACATCCGGCCATTGTTGAAGTTCGCGGCCTGGGCCTGATGGTCGGAATGGAACTCGAATCGGCTGACTCTGCCAAGCAGGTTTTCCAGCAGATGCTGAAGTTCGGCACCATCGTAAACCGGACGGACGAAACCGTAATCCGGTTTCTGCCGCCCTTCATCGTGAAAAAACAACACATAGGCACCGCCGTGCGCCAGCTTGATCAGGCCCTGGCACAAAGCACAACGGCAGTTGCCAGAGCCGGGAGGAACAAATAACCATGATGCCAGCAAGAATGTATGACCTTAGCGCCATGAAAGCACCGGTGGAACAGCCGGTGCTTTGCCGTGACCTGGTTTCCGCGCAGGACTTTTCTCCGGACGAGACAAAGTCCATGTTTGAGCTGACGCACATCATCAAGCACCGCCCTGCGGATTTTCGCGGCGCTCTGGCCGGCAAACAACTGGTTTTGTTCTTTGAGAAAGCATCGCTGCGCACGCGCCTCACCTTTGAGGCCGGCATGGCCAGCCTCGGCGGCACGTCCCTTTTCATGGACCAGACGCGCTCTCTTCTGGGTGAGCGTGAGCCGGTGTGCGACATCGCACGCAACGTGGAACGCTGGGTGGATGCCGTGGTGCTTCGCACCTTTGAGCACAAAACCATTGTGGAGATGGCGCGGCACACTTGTATTCCAGTAATTAATGCGCTGAGCGACCTTGAACACCCGTGTCAGGCATTCGCGGATTTCTTTACTTTGGAAGAAAAATTTGGCGATCTGAGCAAGGTGCACCTTGCTTATGTTGGCGACGGAAACAACGTGGCGCACTCACTCATGCTGGCTGCAGCGGCGCTGGGCACTAGCATCTCTGTCGCAACGCCCGAAGGCTATGGGCCGCTTCCAGAAGTGATTGCCGCCGCCAAAAAGATCGGCCGCACCACGGGCGCGATTATCGACATTACACATGACGCGGTAAAAGCAGTCACCGGCGCCAATGCAATCTACACCGACGTTTGGGCCAGCATGGGCCAGGAAAACGAAGCAGCGGAACGCGCCAAAATCTTCGCGCCATACCAGGTGAATGAGCAATTGTTCTCACACGCTGCGCCGCACGCGGTTTTCATGCATTGTCTGCCCGCCCATCGCGGCCAGGAGGTCACTGCAGGCGTGATCGATTCGCCACGCTCCATCGTTTTCGATCAGGCGGAAAATCGCATGCACATACAGAAAGCAATCTTGCTTTTATTATTGGGTAGTGGAATGCGCGCCACGCCCACAAGGAGCAATCATGCGTGAAAAAGTTGAGGCGCAAGGAGGCGTGAGCGATCCTGCAAGGCGGGTGAGCGGGAGACTCCTGCCGAAATCCTGAGCGGAGCGCCGCTTGGCGCGCAGTCGAAGGATCAATCTAAGCAAAAGATTACATGAGGAGCAATCATGCGTGAAAGAGTGGTACTAGCTTATTCCGGAGGGCTCGATACCTCCATCATCATTCCGTGGCTCAAGGAAAACTATAATTGCGACGTAATCGCCATGATTGCCGACGTGGGACAGCGCGATGACATTGACGCGGTTGTCGAAAAAGCCCACAAGACCGGCGCCGCCAAAGTGATCGTGAAAGATCTGCGCGAAGAGTTTTTGCGCGACTATGTCTTCCCTGCGCTACGCGCAGGAGCCGAATATGAACACAAATACCTTCTTGGGACATCATTGGCACGGCCGGTCATCGCCAAGCACCAGGTAGAAGTTGCGTTGCAGGAAAATGCTACCGCGTTGGCCCACGGCTGCACCGGCAAAGGCAACGATCAGGTGCGGTTCGAACATGCTTTCCAGGCGCTGGCGCCGGAGCTGAAAGTGATTGCGCCATGGCGGGAATGGACGCTCAAGTCCCGTGAAGACTGCCTTGATTACGCTGAAGCCCGCGGTATCTCCGTAACGGCAAGCCGTGAGAAGATCCACAGCCGCGATCGTAATCTCTGGCACCTGAGCCATGAAGGCGGCGAGCTGGAAGATCCAGCCAACGCACCGTTTGATTCCACCTGGCAGATCTCGCGCTCTCCGCGGGAAGCGCCTGACCGCGAAGAGACAGTCGCCATTGGCTTTGAAGCGGGAACACCTGTATCTGTCAACGGGCAGAAGCTCGGTTTGGTTTCCCTGGTTGAGCTGCTCAATGAAATTGGCGGACGCAATGCCATCGGCCGCATTGACTTGGTGGAAAACCGTTTTGTTGGCATCAAGTCTCGCGGGTGTTATGAGACGCCGGGTGGGACTTTGCTGCTGACCGCGCATCGTGAACTGGAAGCGCTTTGCCTGGAGCGTGAAGTGGCGCATTTTAAACAGATGATCGCACTCAAATATGCTGAGATCGTCTATTACGGTTTATGGTTCACCCCATTGCGTGAAGCGCTGGATGCGTTTGTCGGCCAGACACAGAAGGAAATCACCGGCACGGTCACTCTCAAGCTCTATAAAGGCAACATTGCCATCGCCGGACGCCAGTCTGAGTTCTCGCTGTACCGCACGGACCTTTCGTCCTTTACCATGGGCGCCAGTTACGACCAGAAAGATGCCGAAGGATTCATACGCATTCTGGGCCTTCCCGCCCGCTCGCTGGCCCGGCTGAAGCAGCAGCAAAAAACGGAGGAAATTACGAAGTGAAGATGTGGTCAGGCCGGTTCCGGCAGCCCTTGGACCCGCATTTCGAAGAGTGGCAGCGGTCGTTCCCTTTCGACCGGAAGCTGCTGCGCTACGAACTGGCGGCCAGCCGTGCGCACGCAGAGGCGCTCAAGGCAGCGGGCATTGTTACCCCATCGGAATTCGGACTGATTGCTTCCGCGCTGGATGAAATCGGCAAAACCAGTGAGCAGCAGCCTGGCTATTTCAACGACCCTGAAGCCGAGGACGTTCATCACTTCGTGGAAAAGAAACTGGTAGCGCTGATCGGTGAGACCGGCAAAAAACTGCATAGCGGACGCAGCCGCAATGAGCAGATCGCCACTGAGTTGCGCCTGTTTGTACGCGATTCCATCGATGATCTCCGCGAACTGCTGGAAAATTTACTGGAAACACTGTTCAGCCGCGCCGATGAATCTCAAGCGCTGGTCATGCCCGCATATACGCACTTGCAAAGAGCGGAGCCGGTGCTGGCATCGCACTGGCTGCTGGCCTACTTTGAAATGTTCTGGAGAGATGGTGAACGCCTGCTGGATTGTCGTGAGCGTGCGAATGAATGTCCGTTGGGTTCTGGGGCGGTTACTGGAGCAACGCTGCCGCTGGATCGCGAACTGGTCAGCCGGGCTCTTGGGTTCACGCGTCCTACGGCCAACAGCATGGACGCAACCAGTGATCGTGACTTTGCTCTTGAACTGGTCAATGATCTGGCAGTATTAGGCGTTCATCTCAGCCGATGGGCGGAAGAATTCATTTTGTTTGCCACGCAGGAGTATGCGTTCATCACGCTGCCAGAGGCATACTCAACCGGCAGCAGCGCCATGCCGCAAAAACAAAATCCGGACGCGCTGGAACTAATTCGTGGCAAATCTGCGCGGCTCATCGGTAACCAGGTCGCGTTGCTTACCACCATCAAAGGCTTGCCTCTTGCCTACAACAAAGACATGCAGGAAACGCAGGAACCATTATTCGAAGCTGTATCGACCATAGGCCATTGTCTAAAAGTTGCGACCGGGTTCATGCGGCAAGTCAAGTTTAATCGCGAGCACATGAAAGGTGCCTGCGAGAGCGGATTTATGAATGCCATGGCGGCGGCCACGTATCTCGCAAAACGAGGCGTGCCTTTTCGAAAGGCGCATGAGGTTGTCGCCAACGCGGTACAGAAATGCGTGTCGCAGGGATGCGAACTGGAACATCTCTCTCTGGATGAGCTGCGCGAATTCAGCCCGGCATTCGATGCTGACATTTACGAGCAGCTCACGGTTGAGAATGTTCTGGCTTGCCATGATGTTCCCGGCGGTACCGCGCCCCATCGCGTGGCGCAGGCGCTAAAAGTCGCGCGGGAAAAGCTGGCAACAATGCGGGAGGCTCATGGTACACACGCGTAAAGCCATCCTGCCGGACGTGCAACGGATTCACGCCATCATTCGGCCCTATGCTGAAGTCGGCACGCTGTTGCCGCGAACCATTGCCGAATTGAGCGAGAACGTGCGCGATTTTGTGGTGGCGGAAGAGGACGGCCAGATCATCGGCTGTGGCGCATTGCATCTTTATGGCATGCATCTGGCGGAAATTCGCACCATAGCGGTGGTTCCCACGGCAAAGGGCTGTGGTGCCGGCCGCAAGCTGGTGGAAGCGTTGCTGGATGAAGCGGAAAATCATCGTGTAACCTGCGTTTGTCTTTTCACCCGCATTCCGGAATTCTTTTCCCACATGGGATTTGCCGTCGCCACGCGCGAGGAACTGCCTGACAAGATTTACAAAGATTGCTTCCACTGCCCTAACCTATACGCTTGTGATGAGATCGCCATGGTCCGCGGCCCCATCCCGCAGAACGTCGGCCCGCGTGAAGCACAAATACTGATTCCACTGGTGAGGCTGGGAGTTTGAGCGTCCGTCCGCCTGGAGGATTTCTTTTTTCCGCCTGCGCCGCCGGTATCAAGGCCAGCGGCAAGCCTGATTTGGCGCTAGCGCTGGCGCCCGATGGTGCTTCCGCCGCTGCGATGTTTACCAAAAACCAGGTCGTGGCCGCTCCCGTAATCGTTGGGCGCGAGCACCTTCGGCGCGGGCAAGGCATTGTGCGGGCACTGATCGTCAATGCCGGAAACGCGAACTGCGCCACCGGCAAGCCCGGATTGAAAGCTGCTGCCAGCGTATGTGCCGGACTCGCCAGGCAAATCAAGGCCAGCCCACATCAGGTATTCCCTTCCTCCACCGGAATCATTGGCGTGCCGTTGCCGGTGGAGAAAATCCATGTCGAGCTTCCGGGATTAATAGGAGCCGCTGCCGGTGGTGAAGATGCATTCGATCAATTTGCCAACGCCATTCTCACTACGGACACGCATAGGAAGGTCGCATCGCAATCGATTACTTACAATCAAACCGAGATCATGCTGGCCGGCGTAGCGAAAGGCGCGGGAATGATCCATCCCAACATGGCCACCATGCTGGTCTATTTGTTCACAGATCTGGCGGCCAGCCCGCGCGAGTTGCAGACCTGCCTCAAAGAATCGACCAACCAAAGCTTCAACAATATTTCCATTGATGGCGACACCTCCACCAATGACACGGCGCTGCTGCTGGCCAGCGGCAAGAGCGGCGTGCAGTTCAAGTCTGTGAAGAATGAATTTCAGGCGGCTTTGACCAAGGTCTGCCGGTCATTGGCCGCACAGATTGTGGCGGATGGCGAAGGCGTAAAGCACGTGGTTCGCTTGAACATTGAGCAGGCGCATTCCCGCAGTGAAGCCCGGCAGATTGGCCGAGCCATTGCGAATTCGCCACTGGTAAAGACTGCCTGGGCCGGCGCTGATCCTAATTGGGGGCGTATCCTGGCCGCCATTGGCTATTCCGGCGTAAAAATCAATCCCGAGCGGATCAATATTTATCTGGGCGAGCAGCAGATTTGCCGCCATGGTGCGGCGTGCCCATTTGATGTGGAACGCGCTCACGCCTATATGTCCGAGCCTGTCTATGAAATTCGGATTGCACTGGGCGCCGGCACTGCGGCTTTGGAATTCCTCTCCTGCGATCTGACTGCGGAGTATGTCCGGATCAATGCGGACTACAGCACCTAGAAATCAGCAGTCAGCAATTGGCCGCTAGCTTTTTCTGAAATCCCGAGCGGCAGCGAGGGATCCCTATCGCAACTGAGATGCCAACGGATTTAATCCTGCTTTCTGCAATTAAGTTCCAAACCTAGGATCAATTTGTACCCGTACTAAATAGGTGTAATAGGGTTCCCTCGCTCCGCTTGGGCTTTTATAACCTCTAGTTGACATTCTACCCAGCCAAGTTCATACTCAGGTCGAATGCCAACCCGAGACGAGAAAGACCGCATCGCGCTTCTGCAGGGAACGCTGGATTTACTCATCCTGCGTACACTTCTTTTTGGCCCGCAACATGGACAAGGCATTGCCCGGGCCATCCAGTCACAATCAGGGGACGAACTGCTCGTCGATCACGGTTCACTCTATCCCGCTCTGCAGCGCTTGGAAGATCAGGGCTGGATCGTCGCCGAATGGGGAACCAGCGAGAACAATCGCAAAGCACGTTTTTACAAACTCACAAAGACCGGCCGCAAGCAACTGGCCCACGAAACCAACCAATGGGAGCGGCTGGCCACAGCCATTGGTCGCGTATTGAGTGGACAAAAAGCGGAGGGCTAAATGCTTTGGCGCAAACGCTCGAAGTCTGATTTTAATGCTGAAATTTCCGCACACCTTGAGCTTGAGGTCCAGCGACTACGCGATGAAGGCTTAAGCCAGGCCGAAGCAGCAGCCGAAGCCCGCCGCCAATTTGGCAACCTGACGCGTGCGCAGGAGCGCTTTCACGAATCCAGCCGCTGGATGTTGCTGGAGCACCTTCGGCGTGACATCGCTTATGCTTTCCGTGTTCTCATTCGCAACCCTGGATTCGCTTTGGTCGCCATGGTTTCTCTTGCGCTGGGAATCGGCGTAAATGCACTTGTATTCAGCGTTGTTAATGCTATTGTCCTGCGGCCCTTGCCCGTGGACCAGCCGGCGCAGCTCGCCTTTTTGGAAAATTCTCAGCTGGATGCCGGCCAGTCTTTTCCCAACTACCGCGAGGTGCGAGACCGCAACCAGGTATTCACTGGCACGCTGGGTTATCGCGTGGTTCAAGTTGAGTTGGAGTCACATGCTGGCGCCTCCAGGACCTGGGGATATCTGGCCACCGGAAATTATTTTGATGTGCTCGGCGTCAAGCCGCTGCTCGGTCGTATGTTCCATGCAGAAGACGATCTGCATCCGGGAGCAAGTCCCTATGCTGTCTTGAGTTATGGTTCATGGCAGTCGCGGTTCGGTGGTGACCGCGAGGTGATTGGCAAAACAATTCGCATCAACCGGCAGCCATATACGGTAATCGGCGTGGCTCCGCGCGAATTTCATGGCACGGAAGTTTTTTACTGGCCTGAAGTCTGGGTACCCATGATGATGCAGGCACAAATTGAGCCGGGTAATTCCTGGCTTGAAGAGCCGATGACTTTCAATACCTGGGTAATTGGGCGGCTCAAGCCAGGCATAAGTATCCAGCAGGCCACGGCGAATCTGAACACCATAGCCGCTGATTTGGCGCGCCGCAACCCTGCCGCCAACAAAGGCTTGAGTTTCCGCCTTACACGACCGGGCTTGATCGGAGATGCCATTGGCAGTCCGGCGCGAGCATTCTCCCTGGGCATTGTTGTGCTTGCGGCGCTGGTTTTATTGGCAGCTTGCGCGAATCTTGCCAGCATGGTCACCGCACGAGCGGCGGACCGGCAGCGTGAAATCGCGATCCGCCTTTCCATTGGAGCCACACGCAGCCGGGTGGTCCGCCAGTTACTCACGGAAACTCTGGTTTTGTCGGTTTTGGGCGGTGCAGCCGGGTATGGATTAGCCATGCTGCTTTCCGGAATATTAAGTGCATGGCGCGCGCCAATGGATTTCCCTGTTCAATTTGACGTCAGTCCGGACTGGCGCGTCTTCTGTTTTGCCGCTGCAATATCGGTAGCTGCAGGAATGCTCTTTGGCCTGGTTCCCGCGCGGCATGCGGCCAAAACAGATTCCAACGCGGTATTGAAAGGTGAAACATCCAGGCCGCTAAGCGGGCGTATAGCCTTG
>DASXMN010000062.1:0-9115 GCA_036495645.1 Candidatus Angelobacter sp. | reverse complement strand
CCCCCCCCCCACGACCAGTGCCAGAGCAAGGATTGGTATGCAACGAAATAAATTTCTTGTCATCGTTCGGGTTCTCATTTGAATAGGGCTTGCGCCTTTCTTATTTCCCTCCCGGAGAGCCCTTCTGTACGCCCTGCTCTGCGCTCTCGGCATCTTTTTGCTGGTTTTGCAGTTCATCCCCGGCATCTGCATCAGGCTGTGGGGCGGGTACTTCGCCTGCTGTGGTACCTGTGTCCGGGGCTTTGGGAAGACCGTTTTTGCCCTGGTTCTCAGCCAGTGTTTTCAATCCGGAATCCATCTTTTCCCGGAATTGATTGTGCATCTCCTGCAAATCGCTGATTTCTAGGTCAGATCCCGTGCCAACAGCGCAATCGCCCTTCTTGCTGCTAACGACGCTTACGCCGACCTTGGTTCCATTGGGATCGCCACTGCGGACTAGAACGTCACCCGCTGTAACGGAGCATTCGCCGGAATCGCCCACCAGATCCAAATTACTGGCGACAACAAAGACCCGCTGGTTAGGATCGAGCGCCGCAGGAGTTTCTTCCGGTTGATTGTTTGCGTTCTGCGCAGGCGCAGCCTGGTTGATTGCTGGAGCAGGCTGGGCTGCTGCATTACGTTCAGCATCCAGTTGGCGTTTTACCTCATCGGCAATCATCTGCTTGACTTCAGGGGAAAGCGCAACCTGGCCACCGCCGCCATTATCATTAGTTGAATAATTAGCGTCCTGCTGCATGGCGTTAGCGTTCGCTTCAGCGCGGGCGTCATATGCCGCTCGCAAGCTCTCCGCCAACAGGTAATCCGTTAACCAGAGTGACGCGCTGGGATAAACCGGGTAAGGCTGGTAGTAATAGCCATAACTTGCGTACCATGGATTACCCGCCCATCCCCAGTTGTAATAAACCGGCGCAGCCCACGGGTTATAAGCCCAGCCATAAAATCCCGGGTGGTAGTAAAAGGCTGGAGCGTATCCGTAATAAGCGTAGCCGTGGTAATAGTAGGAGCGATACGCATAAGCATAACGACGTCCGCCATAAACATAAGTGCGCTGGACGTAAACGTGTCCGCCACGATTCACAAATCTGCGCTCTGTAAAACCTCTGCCATGCCCAAAGCCAACAACCCGGCGTCCGCCAGGACCTCTGGTTTCAAACCGATTTCCGCCATGCAAATCGTGATGGACCGCTAAGTCACGCCCGCGGCTATCGTGTCCGCGAACTTCCCGCACCTGGCCACGCTGGTCCTTAAATACGTGATGGTCGCCAACCTGTGATTCGTGGCGAACTGCCTCATGTCTCGCTTCATGCCCACGCTCAGTTGAATGAGTATCTCGCGCATCTTTGCCCGGCTCATGACGGCCAGCATCGCGGTTGTCGTGGTCATTGCGTCCTGGGCCGCTCGTTGCAGTCTTGCCGGAGCCCGAGCCGTAACCGCCCGTTGAATTTGTGCTTCTCGACCCAGAGCCACCGGCTGAAGAGCCATTTCCGCCATTTCCGCCAGGGTGTCCGTTGTTCCCGTTAGTTGTCCTGCCATTCGAAGATCCAGGATGGCCATTGTTCCCGCCTGCATTATTGCGGCCGCCATATTTGTTTGAATTGCCTCCGGATGGCCGTCCCGATGCCGCTCCGGTGGGGCGCCCTGACGTTGCTCCTCCTGATGGACGCCCTGAACCTGCGCCTCCGGATGGCCGTCCTGAGCTCCCACCGTGCGATGCGCTTCCCGACGACGAACGCGCTGGTGGCGCCGGTTTGCTGGGCTCTTGAGAGGACTTGTGTTTCTCGTCCGCTAAAACCCCGATGGAGAAGGCAACCAGGAAAACCAGCGTGGAAAAGGCAAGCCACACAGTATAGGAGTGATGTCGTTTCAATTGCATGGCCCTCCTTGGGCCTCATGGGTAACCAGTCAATTTGAATTTACAGAAACCGCCAACGTCGCGACACTTGTACCGTCGCTGAACAAAATTGCCGGACTCACCAGGGGGAATGGGGTTGTTTCCAGGGTTTAATGCCCTATTGCGGGCCGAGGATCACTGCATGCTTCCGGGAAGAGGGAGCACTTGAGCAGAAATCCTCAAATGCAGGGAGCAAACCCTATGAAGCACGGGATCCAACTACTATCTTGAGATGAACGGGAAATTCAGGCAACGATAAAATCGCAGCCCTATAGTTGGCGAGAAGTATGCTCTACCAAAGGGCAGAATTGTAAGTAAAGATTTGTTAAGTTGGTTGGTTCGTCGAAGCCTTCCCTAATGCTTAGTCGGGCCATTGGACAAAGATTTTCTTAGCTTATCCCCCCGCTATCGACGGGACGAGTGTAACTTCATCACCTTCCTTGAACTTATAATCCTGGCCAAGAAAGCGAATGTCTTCGTCATTCACATAAATATTCAGGAAGCGGCGCACGTTGCCCTGATCATCGCGCAGGTGCGGTTTGAGCTCAGGAAAGCGATTGCCCAGAGAGTCCAAAAGTGCCGGCAAGTCGGCCGCCGCGCAATCATAGTGATCAGATCCTTCAGTGTGGTGACGGAAAGCGCTGGGAATGGAAACTTTCACGCTCATTCAGGCGGCTCCTTTGCTGGTTGCATGCCCGCCGGCAAATTGAGTTTCAAGAAATTGCTCGAATGCTGCCAGCTTAGGAGCAATCGGCTCTACGGTTTCAAACCTGCCCGCCAGGGCATCAGTGGTTTTAAGGCCGTTGCCGGTAATGCATAGAACCGTGGTTTCATCAGGACGTATGCGCCCCTGCGCGTACAGCTTGCGCGCGGCAGCCAGAGTCACTCCTCCGGCTGTCTCGGTAAAGATGCCTTCGGTTTCAGCCAGCAGAGTCATGGCGTCCACGATCTCTGGATCGGACGCATCTTCAGCCCATCCGCCGCTGCCCAGAATGGTCTTGGCCGCATAAAAGCCATCCGCCGGATTGCCGATGGCAAGCGACCGGGCGATTGTCTGCGGCTTCTGCGGCTCAATCTCATTGCGTCCGGCTTTTACGGCCGCGCTGATGGGGCTGCATCCAGTAGCCTGCGCGCCAAAGAACTTGACCTGTTTCTCTTCTACGAAACCGAGTTCGATAAGCTCTTTGAAGGCTTTGTAGATTTTAGTGATCAGCGATCCGCCGGCCATCGGCACAACTACATTGTCGGGCAGCCGCCATCCAAGCTGCTCGGCGATTTCATAGCCCACGGTCTTCGATCCTTCCGCATAATAAGGCCGCAAGTTGACATTCACAAAGCCCCAGCGATGCTTGTCCGCGATCTGCGAGCAGAGCCGGTTGACGTGGTCATAATTGCCGTCGATGCGGACGATCTGCGCGCCATAGACCTGCGTGTTCAGCACTTTGGCTGGTTCAAGATCGGCAGGGATAAAGATGCAGGCTTTCAGGCCCGCGCGAGCGGCCTGCGCGGCAACCGCATTGGCCAGATTGCCGGTAGAGGAACAACTTACAACGTCGAAACCAAAGGCTTTTGCCTGCGTGAGCGCCACCGCCACCACGCGGTCTTTGAAGCTAAGCGTGGGAAAACAGACGGCATCATTTTTCACGTAAAGCGAACGCGTATGCACGCTCTCGCCCAGTTTCGCGGCTTTCAGCAACGGGGTGAAGCCTGCGGAGCTTGAAGCATCGTAGACATCCGGTAAGGGAAGCAGCTCCTTGTATCGCCAGAGATTGGTGGCGCGGCGGGCAATCTCGTCCTTGCTGATCTCCTGGCGAATACGGTCCCAGTCATAGACCACCTCAAGCGGCGAGAAACAGTTTTGGCAGAAAGAAATGGGCTGGTTGCCCCATCGGGTCTGGCATTCGCGGCATCGCAGTTCGTAACGCAGATTCGTGGTCATCGGTTGTCTTCTCCTGTTGGGCCGTAAGCACCATTCAAAGCACCGGCTGGCCGCATAAACTAAAAAACCCGCTGCCTCAGGCAGCGGGTTCATGATTGCTGATAAGAACTTGCTATGAACCTTTCTGCCTCGGCGTGAACACACGCATAGCCATGGTGTGACAGCACATGGCCATGTTGGAGACAGAAAGTAACATTCGTTTGTAAGTCTACATCAACTATCTGGAGGCAGCAATCACGGATTCAGCGTCCAAGCCATTCCTCGGCAGGCTCTTGGCTCTTGGCCATTGAGCCAAGAAGGACTTCTTTCTGAAGTGAGCGAATGGCTAAGAGCCCCGAAAGCCAAAAGCTAAGAGCCAAAAGCTAAGGGCGAAAGCTAATTTTCAGCTCGTCATCAACTCCCGTGCCCTGATCGTCGTTTTAATCACGGCATTCATCAGGGTTACCCGCAGGCCGCCTTTCTCCAACTCCATCAAGCCTTCGATCGTGCAGCCGGCCGGAGTGGTTACGGCGTCTTTCAACAGAGCGGGGTGGTGGCCGGTTTCAAGCGCCAGCAGAGCCGAGCCATAAAGCGTTTGCGCCGCAAGAGTTGTAGCCATTTCCCTTGGCAGACCAACTTTAACTCCGGCTTCGGCCAGAGATTCCAAAATTACAAATACGAATGCTGGACCGCTGGCGGAGAGTGCGGTAATTGCGTCCATGTGCTTCTCGTCGACGATCAATGCCCGGCCTATGCTTTCGAATAGGTGCTTGGCTGTTTCAAGATGCTGAGACTTCGCAGCCGGACCGGCGCAGATAGCTGTCATGGCAGCGCCCACCATGGCCGGCGTATTGGGCATGGCCCGCACCACAGGCATATCTTTCCCTAGTTTCTGCTGGATGAAACTGGTAGTAGTGGAAGCCGCAATCGATATCACCAGAGTGCCGGGACCGAGGCTGGGCGAAATCTCCTCCAGCAACTGACCCAATGCCTGCGGCTTTACGCCAAGTAGAACAATCTGTGCTCCAGCCACGGCAGCGCGATTGTCGGTTCCGACCGGGACGCCGCTGAGTTCACGCGATAAATCCTGGCTGCGGTCGCCGTGCTGGATGGTGGCAATAGCTTCTTCAGGCGCGATAAGTTTGCGCTCAAGAAATGACTCCAGCAGGATGGTTCCCATTTTGCCGCAGCCAAGCACGGCAATCTTCTTCGGCGCACGGTCGCTGGCTGCCCTGCTGCCTTGCGTCTGTATTCTGGATGAACTCATGTTCGCCATGATACAAGCAGCGAATCCGGCATGCCAGACGAGTTATGACATGAGGCGCAGGAAAAACGGTGATGTACGGCTCCACATCAAAGCAGAGAAAAACGTTATGTCTCGGATCATGATTCAGGTTGAGTATCCGTCGTTTTGTGAGGGCACCCTGCGCAAAGGCACGAAGGAACGGTGCACCCATTTACATGATAGGGGCAGAAGGAGGCGAAGCTATGGCCACCACCCATGAGCAATATTGAACAGCATTCCAAGACTCTGGATTGTAGTATGGCTATCAAAGGTTATGTCTAAAACTTCTGACCCTCAAAACGGCAATGCATTAAAAGGCATGTGGATCAACCCTAAATCCAACCTGAACCGGGAAAGCGGCAAGAGCGAATGGCAGGCTGAAGTCCGCGTGCCTAATGATCCCCAAACTAGCCGCAATTTAGAATTAGCTGATATAGTTTTGCGATTTAAGGAGCCAATCCGCATGAAGGCAAAAGCGGCTGGGGCAGGCGCTCATCAGACAGGCGCAAAGACCGAACCATATATACAAGCTAAGCTCAGGCAGAAAGATGCCCTGTGATTGGCGCCAGCGCGCTCTAGATAACAAACAGAAAAAAGCAGGTCAGACAATCCCCCTTAGTCCGCAGCATGCAAGTCGCGTCTCGAAGCGCGAATACCTGATTCAACACGATAGACGAAAAATCAGCTCTGGGAATTCCGTGGTCCCGCATTCAATGAAGCAGTGGCAGACTTTGTCTTTGGTTCTGTGCGCCATACGTAAAAATATTTTTCGTCCGTGGCCGTAGCCACCACCATTTCCCTTTGCCTGGTCGCCCGGTTGAGAGCGGAACGAACATTTTCCATCTTCTCACCGTCCAGTTCCTCAATAGGAATCAGAATCGCCCGCTCCGCTTCCAGTTCGTCCAAATCCTCCAGGATCATGGAAACAATCAGGTTGTGTTTTCCTTTTCTGCTGTGGGGGACAGAAGTAACCAGCCTGCTGGCAAAATGGGACGGGATCACCGCTTTGCCGTTCTCGTTGTGTCCGTCGCGCGGCGCTTTAGTCACTTTACGGGCAGCTCTATGTCCATTGGTGGGTGTGTCTTTTTTCATCGGGATCTACTGCGAGGGCCAAAAAATCCTTCCATTAACGTAGGCTTAAACAAACCGTTAATAGCCCCAGTCTATGCTTAACCAATTTGAATTTCAAGATAAGCTTTTCCAGCGCAGCATTATCCTCTCCACTAAATGCGGCGCTAAATCGGGGGGGGGGGGGACGGACAAACCCACGGAAAAACAACTGTACTCGTAGAAAAGAAATCCTGCCGCCAAGAAAACGCGTTTCCCCGTATGATTCGCAACCTGCTACGTTCATAAATAGAGAAGAAGAAAAGAGTTCCATGCCAGCCGAATCGATCCACAGCGAAAACCAACGGGCAGAGCGCGACGGGAATAGGGACACTAAAAGCAAATCTTTTTCCAAGAGGAGCTTCCATGGCAAAGCAGTTAGGCAAAAGAGTTTCAAACGGACGGGCAAGGGCATCTAAGGCCAAAGCCACAAATAAACATTCCAACGGCTTTGATCCACAGGCTTTTCTGGCCAACGTTGGGCTGGGCAGGGCAATTGTTGATCTCAAAAAAAATCAGATTGTCTATTCACAGGGCGACGAGGCGGACGGTGTGTTTTACGTTCAGCATGGGAAGATCAGGCTCAATGTGGTCTCGTCGGCAGGCAAGGAAGCGACCGTTGCCTTGTTGGGCGCGGGAGATTTTTTGGGTGAAGGGTGCATAGTCAACGCCCAGCATCTGCGCATGTCCTCCGCCGTGGCGCTTACGGAGGGCTCGCTGCTCAAGATTGATCGAAAAGAAATGATCAACGCCCTGCACAGAGAAAATACGATGTCGGACATTTTTATTGCCTATCTGCTGACGCGCAGTCTTCGATTGCAATCCGATCTGGTTGATCAGCTTTTCAATTCCAGTGAAAAGCGCCTGGCGCGGACCCTACTGCTGCTGGCCCAATTTGGTAAAGAGGGAGAGCCGGAGACAGTGATTCCAAAAATCAGCCAGGAAACGCTGGCGGGGATAGTGGGCACAACCCGCGCGCGGGTGAACTTCTTTATGAATCGCTTCCGCAAACTGGGTTTCATCGAATACAACGGCAAGATGCAGATCCACCGATCGCTTTTGAGCGTGGTGCTTCACGACTAACTAAGAGCGAATAACCAAAGATCAAAGATCGTTCAAAAATTTCGCTTTAAGAACCAGACGCGGCTATCGCGATCCGGGCGCATCAAGCGCTTAAAATGGCGCCATGAGGCGCAGGCTGTACGCTTGGCCGACGACAGGAATGAGCAGATAGCCGCTAGCCCTGAGTACCTTCCATGGCGATCCGTGCAGCGGCTTCTTCCTGGCGGGTCGCCTTTATCTTGTCTTCTTTCAGGATGCGGGCCATTCTTTCACGATCTTTCGCTTGCTCCGCGAGCTTTTTGGCTTTGTAGGTTTCTTCGTTATTCATTTTGTTGGTTTCCTCATGATGACATGCTTGGGCTGCCAGAGCAAGAGGGTCTAAAAGTCAAACGCACCACTACCCTGGTTCCCCCGGTAATTCAAAGAGCCACACTATCTCGCAGCTGCTTTCCTTGTTCCGGCAATGGCCGGCCCGATACTCACCTGATCGCGAAGAGGGGAAGCAATCAACAGAGAAAAATCAATAATGTATCTGACCGTATTGGGACAGAACAGGCAGGGCGTTTCCTGAACTTTCTGCAGGTCTTCGGTGGTCACGCTGAGCGGAAATGAGCGCAGGCAATCGGTGCAGGTAACTACCACGAAAGGAATGCCATGCGAATCTCTGCCATTTCGGGGTATCCAGACTGGGGCGGATTCTCTTTTATGGTCCGTGGCCTGGGTTGCGGAAGTGTGTATCAGGTCTGCAACCAGCTTCAAAAGCGCTTCCGGATTACCCCTACCCTTAGGATGAAACCCATCCGCAATCACACCGCCCGGCACAGCCGTACCTGACTCATACGCTCCGCTCATGGCGATCACGGAAACTTGCGGGAAGCGCCGGCGGACCACCGAGAGAAACTCAAAGCCAGACATTTGCGGCATGTTCAGGTCAGAAATCACGACATCCGGAACGTTTATCTTCATGCGAAGAAGAGCATCAAAACCATTGATGGCGGTGGTGACGTGATAGCCCGACATTTGCAACAGCAAAGCAATACTATCCCGAACAGCGGACTCGTCATCAACAACTAAAATTTTATGCTTAGGGTCTGGCATTCTTCTTACCTACTTTTTCTTTGTCTCAGTACCCGGATTAAAGAGATTGTCGCATTTCAGCAGGTTGCAAAACTATTCACAATTAGACAGCTGCTTTGGGACATGTACTGTTCAGAATCAAACAGCTACATGGGAAGAGGTACTGCGTTGGGAGCGGAGTGCAGAGGAAAGTTTTTTCTGCTTGTTGAATTCGCTTTACAGGGCATTCGAAACTCAGCTATTCTCTTTTGTGTAAATTCGCTATTTATTCGGTCTGATAAACGGCAGATTATTGGAACAAAGCAGGGGGGCGAAAAATTGAACTTGATTCGAGGCCGAAACGACGGCAAAAATAGGGGTCGACAGCCTTGTCGAATTACGGTTCCCCTTTTCTTTGCAACAAAAGTGCTACCCCCGGGTGGGGCTATGTAGCGAAATCGGCCCTTAGCACTTAGCTTTTAGCCGTTAGCGAAACAGCTTGAACGGAACTGTGTAAAGGTATTGACTCCTCTGCCTGATCCCATGGGGAGCCGGCGGAGAAGATTTGGGCGCGATTTGATGTGCTTCCCTCCGTGTCGCGATGGAAAAAGAGCTAATCTCCCGAGAGTTGCACCTGAATTAGTGCAATTGAGTACCATAATTGAGATTAAACGACAAAAAACTGTTGCTCTATTGATGCAATTCCGTTCTGGATCATCTAATATGGTGCCCCTTTCGTCTGCACTGTTTTTGAAGCTTTCTTGTTCGGATCGTCTGGCCGGATTGACTGGTGAAG
>DASXMN010000061.1:0-2376 GCA_036495645.1 Candidatus Angelobacter sp. | reverse complement strand
GCTCTCATTACACATGACGCCCAGACGTTCTATCTTCGTCTCGATTTCCGCTTCGCATTGCAGCCGGATTACTACATGGAGCGCGTCCAATAGCAGGCGTGCCATGGGTAATTGGGCCGAACGAAGGCTGCTCAGCAACTCAGGGTCCGTAATTCCGCCCTTTGCCATCGAAGAAGAATAGCTTTCCGTTGGCCGCCTGGGGAATAGATGACAGTAGCCGACCATTGACTTTGTCTTCATAAAGGCTTGCTTGATAAGAAGTATTAGGAAGTAGGTATCAATTTTAGAATGGCATTTGTTCAGGCACAGCCTCTCCATCGGCGCGCGGATCGGTTGCGCCATAGTGGACCGGGGACTGCTCATCTACTTCAACAGCATTACCTCTGCCCATGCTCTGGAAATAGCGAGGCCATACTTTCACCTCATGACCCTGACTTCGGAGGCCAGTAATCACATCTGCAGCAATTCCATTTTCAACCCATACATCACAACCTTGAAAATCCCGCTTGGTAAAACGCGCGGCTTCCAGTGCGGCCTGAATATTCATATCGAAATCAACGATGTTCGAAACAAACTGGGCATGCGCCTGCGCCTGGTTGAAACCACCCATAATGCCGAAAGAAATCCGCCGTTCCCCATTCTGCATAAATCCAGGAATGATGGTGTGAAGAGGACGCGTGCGCGGTCGGAGCGTATTCGGCCTGTCCGGCTGCAGCGTGAACCCGCCGCCACGATTCTGCAGCGTGAAGCCGGTTCCGCTTGCCACGAGGCCGCCTCCAAAAGCTCCTGCATTGCTCTGGATGAGAGAAACCTCATTCCCATCACGATCCACTACGGAAAGATACGTTGTATCGCTTGAAAGATGGGAGAGCTGATCCTGCAAATCAGAGGGCATTACGTCGCAGGCGGCTTTGTCTGTAATGAGCTTCGCTCGCTTCACTGCCAGCTCTTTCGAAATAAGTTCCTGTGTGGGAATGTGTGTCGCATGTGGATCGCCTATATAACGTTGAAGGTCGGCATAGGCCAGCTTCTTTGCCTCAATCTCTACGTGCAGAGACTTCTGACTATTGTGGCCCCACTGCTTAATGGGGTACTGCTCCATGATGTTCAGCATCTGGAGCGCCGCGATGCCCTGACCATTCGGGGGCATCTCATATACGGTCCAACCATGGTAGGTAGTACTGACAGGATCGATCCACTCCGGCTGGAACTCCGACAGATCATCGGCTTCCATAAAGCCACCGAGTTCGTGCTCCAGCTTCAGGATCGCTGCTGCAGTTTCTCCTTTGTAGAATCCATCCCGGCCATGCTCTCCAATGCGTCGTAATGTCTCAGCTAGTTCCGGATTTTTGAACAGTTGTCCGGTAACTGGAGCTTTGCCCTGGGGAAGAAAGACTTTTGCGAATTCAGAGTTATTTTGAAAGGGCATCCCATAGGTATTCCAGTTCTCGGCGTCTGTCTCGGTGACCGCAATCCCTTTATCAGCCAGCGCAATCGCCGGAGCTACGTCCTGTGCCAGAGAAAGCCTGCCCCAGCGTTGGTGTAAAGCGTCCCACCCAGCTACTGTTCCGGGCACGGTAATCTGATCCACTGGCCGCATCTTCGTCAGGCCTTTTGCTTTCAGCGCCTCGATGCTCATTGATTTGGGCGCCCATCCACTGGCATTCAATCCGTAAAGATGTTTTGTCTTAGCGTCATAGACGATGGCGAACAGATCGCCACCCACGCCGTTCATCATCGGCTCAATCACTCCCAGAGCAGCATTCGCGGCGATGGCTGCATCCACGGCACTTCCGCCCTTTGCCAGAATTGCCGCACCTGCCTGAGACGCCACGGCCTGGCTGGTCGCAACAATGCCGTACTGCGTCATAACCATGGAGCGCGCTTGTTCGCGAGCGGGGTCTTGTGCCGCAAGAAGGGGCGGCGCTGCCAAAACGGCAATCATTGAGATAGAAACAAATTTTTGAATGAAATCGCGCATAGATTCGACAAACTCCCAACAGTGCTCAAACTTTGAGGAAAATTTTTCTGCGATATAAAAACACGTTTGGCACAAAGCAGACTGCGACAAACGCCAGCGAGTAGAGGAGTGATCCAAAGGAGGGATTAATCAGTTGTTTGAAGAAACTGTCGTATATCCAGTCTTTCACTGTCATCGTTGAACCCGCATGTGCGATGTGGATTGAGTGGATCACTTCGGCAAATAGTTCAGAGAACATATAAGCCGTGATCGCGTTTGAACCAAAGACCAGCCATGGCCACGTCCACTTACTGCGCCATTGCTTTACGTCCAACAGCAGATAGCAAAGAGATAGCAGCAGCAATGTGCATCCTGCCGCAAACAAGACGTAGGAACTGATCCACAGTTTTTTGTTG
>DASXMN010000060.1:0-3647 GCA_036495645.1 Candidatus Angelobacter sp. | reverse complement strand
GGAACGGATGTGCAGCGGATTGTGGCTCGAGCGTGATTACGGCAAACCGGCAAAAGATCTCATGCAGGACCCTAAGTTCGTAGAAAAGTACGTCGTCTTTCTCGCTCAGGGGCTCAAGAATTGCATCATGTTCTTTAACCCGGCACGAATCATCATTGGCGGGGGGATCGCAACAGCCGGAGATGCGCTCTTCCTGCCATTGCGCAAAGAACTTGCGCGCCAAATGCCTCCGTGGTCCAAGGCTCGCGTCGACGTAGTGCCTGCTGCTCTTGGACCGCATACGATTCTATGGGGCGCGCTCGAGCTTGCGTATCATGCATTTGGATAGGTAGGGTGCAAGGAGAAACCAACGCGGGTCCCGGCAAACGGGCTGAGCCTGGATCAAGCACGACTAGCCCTTGCAACATTTCTTCAACTGCCTGTTCAGGATGATTAATGAAATTTTTCATCACGAACCAATAATCTTTCCGGATACAAATAATTCAGTTGACGACCAACTGAGGTTTTACTCAATGACCTTAAGGCGTCCGGAGGCTAAAATCACAAATCATGAAACCAGCGGACTTCCGCATCCACTCGATTCTTATCTGTGCGTTGATTCTCAACGGATTTGCGCTGGCAGGCAATGGTCAGACTCTCAGTGCTTATCGCTATTTTCGAGTCGGTAATCCTGCTGACGTGAAGCGCCCGACCGAACCTGGCTTTGCGCTCATCGGCGGCGGAAAGGATCTGGACTCTGCATTTCTCTGGATGTGCAAGCGATCAGGCGGGGGAGACTTTCTGGTTATACGCGCGACGGGCACCGACGCTTATGACAAGTACATACAAAACCTCTGTCATTTGAATTCGGTTGCCACTCTCATCATTCCGAGCAGGGCCGCGGCAGTGGATCCATTTGTTGTAGACACAATTGCTAAGGCCGAGGCGATTTTTATTTCGGGAGGCGATCAAGCCAACTACATTAATTTTTGGCGCGGAACGACTGTGCAGCGATCGTTGAACGATGCGATCAAAAAGGGTGTCTCAGTCGGAGGAACGAGCGCGGGACTTGCTGTGCAAGGTGAATACATTTATTCCGCACAGAACGATCCACCCGAAGGGCCAGACTTGAGTTCCAAACTTGCCCTCAGTAACCCATTCCATCGTCAGATTGTAGTGACGCGTGGTTTTTTGGACAATCCAGTATTGCAAGACACTATCACCGACTCCCATTTCGATACGCGCGACCGCACGGGCCGCCTGCTTGTATTTATGGCACGCGTCTTAAACTCAAGCTCGCTTGGATCGGTAAAGGGGATTGGTGTCGATGAACAGACAGCTCTGCTGATGGAGCCGGATGGGAAAGGCATTGTAGTAGGGCGCGGAGCCGTCTATTTTCTTGCACCTGATGCCAAAGCTACTGTCTTGAAGGAAGGAATGCCGCTGTCTATTCTGCCCATCTCAGTGAAGAAGGTCACAACGGGTGGGAAGTTCGATGTGAGTCAATTGCAGGGGGACTCGGAGGATTACCAGTTGCACGTAATCGCTGGAACCATCATTTCCACACAGCGAAACGGTGCGATTTATTAACCACCCCGCAACTGTTTTGGAAACTAAGTACAAGTGCGTGATCAGAACGCAGATCGCGAATTATTGCAATTCATAACAAAACCTTCACGTTTGCAGCCACGTATGACATTCCTGGCAAGCCAGGCTATGCGCAGATGCTGAAGGGATGGCGGATAAACAGCATCTTCACCGCACAGAGTGCCGAGCCCGTTCTCTTTTACGACAGTTTTGATGACATCAGTATGACTGGCTCTTTCAATGATCGCTGGAACCTCACAGGAGATCCTAAGAATATTCATTGGGTGAAGACGGGATCTCTACCGTTCTTTGCCGACGGCACTACGAATTCAGCGTGTGTAGCCGCGGACCCGGACGGAGTCGACACCGGCCAGCTGGCATATTACGGATGCTACGCTGGTTCAGGTTGGACGATTACACCACCCTCCATAGGAAACTTCGGCGACATGGGGCGAAACGTAGTGCGTGGACCGGACTACGTGAACCTCGATTTTTCCACCATCAAGACATTTGCTTTTGGCGACCGCATCAGCTTGGAGCTACGCGGAGCGTTTTTCAACATTCTCAATCATCCAAACTTGGCAGGCATTGATGGGGATGTCTCCGACACCTCCTCGCTGGGATTGGCCCGCTACACTCCTGATGTCTACGCCTCGAATCCGGTCGTGGGCTCCGGTGGATCGCGCCACGTCCAAATAGGTGCAAAGGTACGTTGGTGACTGGTGCCCCCAAAAAGGGGAGAAACAGCAGTTTTTTACCAAAGGAGAGGGGATCACCCCCCTTGGAATGAAGCGCAGCGAAGGGTTGCACAAGCGAAGCGCGGAAGCATGGGAAGACTCCTTGCGCACGAGGGGCGGAGCTCCTGAGCAAGCCGGGGAGATGCTTTACAAAACAGACCGGATAGATCCGTTACAGAGAGCTGAACCCCTATGGTTCACAGCTCCGGTCTATGCACGATGATGCCGTATGCCCCGGAGACTAAGTTGTATTGTATGTCTTGACAGACGCCATATCGCTATGGTTACATTCCCGCCGCAAGCATTGTGAGACTAATAACTTGCATGAAAAGTTCAGGTCTCATGTATGTTGTCCTGCATTTCCTTCCTGGATTTCATCACGGCAGGTTTGCTTAACCGCAAAGTTTGCCGGGTTTGACGATTCTGTACATAAAACAGGCGGAAGATACGCCGAGGTCACTGTTAAGTCGGACCGGTCACATAGGGTTCGATAGGGCTCGCTGCTTTGCAACACATTTTAGGAGGCGCAGTGATTTCCAACAGACACCGGTTTCTTATCCTCGCAACTGTGGTGTTCCTCGGTTGCTTTACTGCCCGCGGGCAGTCCACATTCGGTTCGATTTCAGGAACGGTCAAGGACACCTCGGGCGCCGCTGTCCCGGGCGCCCAGGTTACGCTGACCAGCACCGCCACAGGTGCCAAGCAGACATTTAACACAGATCAAAACGGACTCTATTCCTTCGTCAACGTGAGTCCAGGTGAATATACCGTTGATGTGGATAAGACCGGCTTCAAGCGCTTCAGGCGCGCCAGCTTTGACTTGCAGGTGCAACAGAGTGTCCGCATTGACGCCACCATGGAGGTCGGCTCAGACACCCAGACGGTGGAAGTCACCGCGGCGGCTCCGCTGCTGCAGACCGATAATGCGTCCCTTGGCCAGGTCATTGATGAACGCAAGACTAACGAAACTCCTTTGAATGGCCGCAACGTTTTCAACCTCATCACTCTTTCTCCAGCTGCGATCGCGCAGGGGGGCGCGGGCGGTTCGCAGGTGGGCCAGAATCCGTTCAGTTGGGGCAACTACCAGGTGGGTGGTTCGTTCGGCAACGAGAGCGCCGAGTACATCGACGGGCAACCGGTGAACATTGGTTACATCAATCTGCCCATTCTGATCCCTGACCAGGACGCCATATCTGAATTCAAGGTGCAGTACAACAACCTCGGCCCGGAGTGGGGCAGGTTCTCCGGCGGTATTGTCAACCTGAGCACGAAGGGAGGGACGAACACATTCCACGGCGTAGCGTATGAATATCTGCGCAACAAGGTCTTGAATTCCACGCCGCA
>DASXMN010000059.1:0-105686 GCA_036495645.1 Candidatus Angelobacter sp. | reverse complement strand
TATGATCGCATCTTGGACTACATTGGGCAAGCCAAGTTACCCAAGCGCTCTGAACCTCGCGCATACCCCCGAGCCGTTTGGAGATATGGGAAGGGTTACCCCAGAAGAAGGACTGGGAGCACAGAGGCGCTAATGTAAGTGACATTAGGTCTGAAGACCTGCTCCACCCGTTTGTCATAAGCAATAGGTCCTTCGGCTACGCTCAGGATTTCGGCGGCAGGCTCAAACGCCTGCCAATCGCCTCAACTTGGAGCGCAGCGACATAGAATTCTCGAGTGATGCGGCGAGGCCGGGAACGTGCCGAGCTGCCAGCCTAAGGGCTGAACATTGCTATCAAAGTCGATTCTCCATAAGCGGTTTGGAGCGCAGCGACATAAATATTAGAATTCCGGCATGGCTGAGCCCGATCAAGATCCGGTATTTTCTCCGCAAGGCAATCAGACCGAAACCAGAAGCTGGATTCCCATGGCTGCCGGCGGCATCTTTGTCGTGGTGCTGCTGATTGGCCTGGTGTTTTTGACGCGCAGCCAACGGCCCGCCAACACCGGCCCTGCTGATCCCAACCTGGCGAAGCTGAAAGTTTCTGACCTGCACATGGCCACGGCGGAAAACTTTGCCGGCAGCTCCGTAACTTATATCGAAGGCAAAATTGCCAACGGCACAGACCGCAAAGTAAATGCTGCCAGTGTTGAAGTGATGTTCAAGAACTCGCTGGGTGAAATCACCCAGAAAGATACGCTGCCTGTGACGGTCCTGCTGCCTAACGTGCCTTACATTGACTATGGCCCCATTGATCGCGCTCCGCTTGCTCCGGGACAGACCCGCGATTTCCGGCTCACGCTGGAACACGTAACCACTGACTGGGACGGACAAGTGCCGACGGTGAGGGTGGTGAGCATCGGGTATTAGGATGAGCAATTGGCAATTAGCAGTTAGCAATTAGCCAAGCATTTTTACCCCAAAGGACGCGAAGGGCCGCAAAGAATTAAGAAATGTTGGGACTTCCCAATTTCTTAGCGAACCGTTTGCTATTGCCAATTGCTATTTGCCAACTGCTTGTTTACCTGCAAAGATCGCAAAGGGATTGCGATGTCCAAAAACCCTTCTGCATACTTCGCGTCCTTTGCGGTAAAAAGCTTTTGCTATTTGCCAATTGCTTTCTGCCAACTGCTTTCTGTCAGAGAATAGGGATCCCTCGCTGCGCTTCGGGATTTCAGAACCATCCCTGATTTCAAAAACACCGATGCCGTAGAATATCCAAAGATGGCAGAAGCCAAACCAATTCGTCTCACGGAGCAGGTAAAAGCTGCGGGTTGAGCAAGCAAGCTGAGTCCGGCGGCGCTGGACACGGTGCTTGGGAAATTAGCCCGGCAGCATGACCCAAACGTTCTGGTTGGCTTTGACACAGCCGACGACGCCGGGGTGTACAAAATTTCCGCCACACAGGCGCTGGTGCAGACCGTTGATTTCTTTACTCCTATCGTCGATGACCCATACACCTTCGGCCAGATTGCGGCCACCAATTCCCTGAGTGACGTTTACGCCATGGGCGGACGCCCCATCAGCGCGCTGGCCATCGTCTGCTTTCCAGACAAGGGCGACCTCAACGTGCTGCAGCAGATCCTTGCCGGCGGCCTCTCCAAAATGATGGAAGCCAACTGCACCGTCATCGGCGGCCACAGTGTGCGCGATCCTGAGATCAAGTTCGGCTATGCCGTGACCGGAATGATCCATCCGGAAAAGGTCTGGCCCAACTCCAACGCCCAGGTGCTTGACGCGCTCATTCTCACCAAAGCCCTGGGGACAGGCGTGATCTCCACGGCCATCAAGCAGGGCAAGGCGCAGCAATCCTGGATTGACGCTGCCACGGCGTCCATGACCACGCTCAACTCCCGCGCCGCAGAGGTGGCCACGTCCGGCAGGTTCGCTATCCATGCCGCCACTGACGTGACCGGCTTTGGACTCATCGGGCATGCCCGAGAGCTGGCTGCAGGCAGCGGCGTCTCGCTGCGCATCGACTCCGGCAAAATTCCCGTGCTGGAAGGCGCGCTTGACTGCGTCCGCGCCGGCCTGATTCCCGGCGGCCTCAAGAACAATCGTGACTTCGCCGAATGCCTGGTCAGCTACGGGCACGCTGTGCCTGAAGAAATCCGGACCATCCTTTTCGATCCCCAGACCGCCGGCGGTCTGCTGCTCTCCGTCGCCCGCGCCGACGCCGCTCCCCTGCTCCAGGCTCTAATCAGCGCTGGCGTTCCCGCCGTTGAAATTGGAGAAATACTGCCGCCAGGGAAGCCGCTGATCGGGGTGGTGTGAGGTTTTCATTTACTCAATTACCAAATTACCCGATTACCAAATCTCCCTGCCTCCCCCCTCCCTATGTATCGCAGATCATCCCAGAACGGCGTGGGTTTCAGAGGCTTTTTGGGGTCCCGATCACCAGCTCCCCCGATGTCCCGATCACCCGATCTGGCCTACCCCCTCCCCAGTCATCCCAGAACGGCGTGGGTTTCAGAGGGATCATCCCAAGGTCATCCAAGATTGGCGCGCACTTCAGCGATTCGCCTCCAATTGGCGTAGGGTTGAGAGCTTCCCTTCACGAAACCTGTGGAGAATTCCCTAAGGTAAAACCCTATCACCCCCACCCGGGGGTAGACGCTTTTGTTGCAAGCAAAAGCCTTGTTCAATCCGACCGACCGGTCACCGAACGGTCGAAGCCCTTTTTCTGCCTTGTTTCGAGGTTGAATCGGCTCGCTTTGGGTGGGTGCCAAGTGCCAATGGCTAAAAGCCAATAGCTGCTCTGTTTTCAATGATCTTGCACACTTCGGCGCAGCTTAAGATAGCCGATTATTGAAAGCGAATCAATCGCGAACTAGGACATCAACATAGGACATGTCTTTTGCGACCCTCTGCCTAACGCTGGTACATGTTTTTAGTACAGGGTCGCTGGGATCGGAGAAGCTGACCGGATTGTTGTTTCCGTGAGGATAACGGTTCCAGCTTTGCGGGTTATGCCTATCTGCCGGCCACGGATCAAGAGACATAAACCGCCCAAGCCTGGGATTATGGAACCGGGCCATGGCATAGTTCAAGCCGGATTCCGCATCGAGATGGAAAACACAATTGACGAGAGGTTTAGCGCCTCAAATGCATAATTGCATTGAGCAACATCGACATCGTCAGACTAAGCATTGCGTAAAAGATCGCGGTCAAGGATGTCAGCCAATACTGAACATTTACGAGCCATATCTGATTAACTCCAGGTTCCGGCAGGCCCTTCCTGATCCTTCGACGGACCTGGATCCACGCACCTAAGGGGATTGCAATTAAAATCGGCATCAGCGAGACACTATAAATGTCCAAATGCATCTCCCGCCTCCCCCAGAAATTGCTCATGGCGATAATCTCGGCTGTTGCAAAAAGCAAAAACATAGAAATCAACGACAGGCGATGCCCAACGCGCATCGCCTTAGAGATCGACATATTGCTCGTCATATAAATCCTCTACCGGCGGCAAAGCACACCAATATCCCCGACCATTTCTTTTCTTCAGCTTCGTCATAGAAATCTCAGCTAAAATTACTGAAATCTAGGTTTTAATGTGAAGCTTATCTCCGACAAAACTAGCGCGACCACTGCAATCCGTGAAGGCTATCGCTCAGAATCGGAGCGACATAGCCAGGTGCTGTGTGCCAGTAGCGGTAAATGAGATAAACGTTTATCACAATTGAACCCAGCCCAAGCATGCCCACGAGCGCAAATGAAAGTGAACCGAAGGGGAAGGCCGCAGAAAACCTGCGGTCGCCGACAGAGTTGTCACTGTCACTCATATGCGGTTACTTTTGGCTGACGAAAAGTTGATAATCAACCCAACGCCCCACCGAAGTATGAGTGCCACCCCCGCATATAATAAACAGTTCGTCACAATGGAACAAATTGTGACAAGTATGCCAAATGGAGTAGTATGCCATCCTCCAATTAGCATCAGGGAAGACGGCCAGATTACATACATCAGATCGATGCGGCCCACGTCCAACACGCCCGACACGCCCAACCATAGGAGAGCTAGTATGCCGCCGGACACAACCAGCCCAATTGCAGCTCCTAAAGTTGCCGTGAATTTGAGATTCATACCAGACTGCCTCCTTTGATGAAAATCAAAATACGTTCCCGGGGTCTAGCCCCTGAAATTGACTAGATAAAGCCGCTAAGGGATGCTTAGCTAGGCAACTCTTCATGGTTCCAATAAAGAATTCGTTATTGCTCGGCAATGGCGGGGCTCCATCGTTGGGACTTACTCCCATGTCAGCATTGCCTCCCGAGGGAGGTTCAGGAACGTCTGGCTTCTCCGGCTCGAAACTGTTAAAGGGACTCGACTCGACACACTGGTTGTAGGCGGCCAATTCCGCAGGAATCTCCTGCCGGGCAAGAGCGGCAACACATTCTTGTGTTGGTGGTCCAGACTCGCCAACGGGTAGACAGTTGGACGTCTTAGGGTTAGGGTCGTTCTGTTTTGAATTCTGATCGGAATTGGACTGATCGGTGTTTTGGTCACCCTGGTCGCCGGAGCTGTCCGAACCGGAGCAATGACCATCGCCGCAAATCGGGCCCGAATCGGGGCCGCTACTCAGCCCTGAACCATCTGCTCCAGCACTATCTCCCCCACTCCCTTCATTGTCAGGGGCCTGATCCATTGATGTCTCACTTCCATCGCCACCGCCGTCGCCGGAGGCACAATCCCCGCCCTCGTCGTCGCAGCCGGACATGCCGCTGGGATCGGAGAAGCTGACCGGATTGTTGTTTCCGTGAGGATAACGGTTCCAGCTTTGCGGATTATGCCTGTCTGCCGGCCACGGATCAAGAGACATAAACCGGCCCAACCGCGGATTGTGGAATCGCGCCATGGCATAGTTCAGACCCGATTCTGCATCGTTTTCGTAGGTTGTATAGTCCCATTTGTCATGCGTTCCGGTTTCATACCACGTTTCACCAAACGGGAAGTGGCCAAAGGTACGAACCACCGTTCCCGCCGAGTTGGCGTTCGCCCGGACGGAAAGATGGTCCCAATATGGGTAGGTCGTAACTCCGGCTGCGATGACGGCCACCCGCTTGTTGCGAGCATAGACATATTCCGTTGTCGGAGAAGCTGCCAGCGCGGCATTGGCATACTCTGCAATCACGTGCCCGCCGGCATAGACATAGTAATTTCCGTTCCGGTTCACGCGCTGGCCTGCTCCATCATAGGCATAGGAATTGGCGGTTCCATTCACATGCGTGATGCGGCTTTCCGCGTCGAACGTGTAAGCGTTAATGCCATCGTTAATCATGTTACCGTCAGCATCGTAGCCAGCGGAAGTAATTCGATTCGTCGTTGGGTCAACGACCACAGAGTTGGAAGGCATAGAGGCAGTTCCGCCCGTGGGTGTCTGGCTCAAGCGGTTGCCATAGCGGTCATACGCAAATTGCAGTTGCCATGTGCCCGGCGAGGTCAAATTTACTGTCTGAGCCGTGGTCAGGCGTTTCAATTGGTCATACGTGTAGCTGGTAGTACGAGTCGAGGTTACGTTATCGGTGACGCCCATCAGCAGGCCATCATCCGTCGCTCCGCCCCAGTTGTAACCGAGATTCAATATCGGACTTGAGTTCCCGACCAGAATGGAAGCCACCTGAAGCTGGTTATTGTAACTGTAAGATGCTTGAATGCCATTGCCATAAAGAGCGCTAAGGATTTGGCCCGCAGCGTTGTAAGAACTTACGTTGAAGAGGTTTGCGCCACCCGTCCCAACTTGTGTCAGGCGGCCGATATTATCATACTGGTTGGTCACAACCCTGCCGGAAGGATAGGTTGTGGATGCGATGCGTCCGTCCGGCGCGTACGAATATGTAATCACGTAAGTGTTGGCGCCGATCACCCGCGTACATTTGATCTCGCGCCCCATGGAATCGTATTGGTAGCTTTCGGATCCTGCGCCATCGGTCGTGGTCAGCAGGCGGCCAGCACCAAAGTTCGGCGCTCCTGCCGCACCGAACGAATAAGTGACCGCCGGTGTTCCGTCTGAATATTTAATGCTGGTCAGATGACCCAAGCTGTCATACCCGTATGTGGTTGTGACGCCGCGAGCGTCCGTTCTGGTGGCGATCGCGCCGAAGTCAGTGTGTGTCAGTGAGACTGTCTGGTTCGCCTTCTCCGGTATTTTTAATGATGATATCCGGCCCAAACTGTCGTACGTAAAGGAACGCACCTGTTGGCCCTGGTTTACCTGAAGAAGATTGCCAAGACCGTCATAGCTATAGGTTGTCGCTAGCGCGACCCCTGGCGAAAGGCTCGTCAATGCTGTTTGGGTGCTCCACAGTGCGTGGGGCGGGTTTACGGAACGGTCATATATCACCATATTGCCATCACTTTGTAGCAACAGTTCAAAATGCCCATTTGGCGATACAAAGCAAGAGCCCGTGCCCAGAACTCCTGTCCACCCTGTCCCGATGCCGACATCACACGCGGGGTGGGCAATACTGGTCTCATTGAACTGTCCGTTAGAGGTACCGCTGCTCCAGGCGGACTTATAGATGATGATGCGGCCATCATCCTCCATATCCAGCCGCTCGGAAAAAGTTCCATAGGTGCCACTACTCCAAAGCCCAACGCCATTCGCGTCGTAGACCACAAAATTGCCATCGGTCTGCAACATGGCAAACGCTCCAGGATGCCCATAGGTACCCGGACCCCATGTGCCGGTGCCATGAGCTAGATCATAAATAAAGAAATTGCCGTCTGACGCCATATAAAGCATGTATTGACCATGCGGTGAGACGATGCATTGATTGGCATTGAGCCGCTGGCCAACCATCAAGTACGTGCCGATGCTGCAGCCCTGTGGCGGGTAACTGCCAGGCGTTGGTGCGGCATAAGTCCCCGCAAACCACTTGAATACGTAAAGAACCAGATTGCCATCGTCCTGCATCAGGATGGATGACGCATTTGCGACTCCTGCTGTTCCAGACGCCCACAAGGGCCGGTTTGAGGGATCGTAAAGAACAAAATTGCCGTCCGTCTGCATAGTGGCATAGTTATTGGCCGATGGAATGATGCCGGGCTCATCAACTTCCACCAAGTCGCCGAGCGAGTTATGGTATTCCTTTCTTTGCCGCCCGGTGGGATCTGCGAACGTGGCGGTATGCCCTGAATAGCTGGTCTGATAACCGCTTTGGCTAACACCGGCGGTCAATGCTGGTGGTGTGCGCTGAGTCGTGCGCCCGAGTGCATCGTAGGTATAAGTTGTGTATACCGGTGTATCCGCAGGCCCGTATGGATTGCTCGACTGGGTAACTCGGCCGAGCGCATCATGGCTCGAGGAAGTTGTACTTACCAACGTAGTGCCATTAAAGAGTTTATTGCTGAGTTCGTGGCCGGTAAAATCATTAACCACAGTAGTCAGGCGCGAATCCGCAGTTGTTGAACTCGTCCAGCCGGGGTTCGCGCTCGTGTCATCGTAGGAAGTGGTTGTGACAATTCCATCCGGAGTACGCGTACTGGTTACGCGATTGTTGAGATCATAAGTGTAGGTCGTCGGCTGCCCGTTGGCATCCGTACTGCTGGCGACGGTACCGGAGTTGAGGTTGTAAGTAAAGCTTGCAGTCAGCTGGCTGCCGAGTGGTCCAGTGGTGACAGAATCAGGTAAACCATACTGCGTACCGGCAGAGAACACGGAATGTGCCTGGGTGCAGCAGCCTTCTTGGATTGCAACACGATTCCCGAGCACATCATAGGTAAGAATAGTTTTAATTGCTCCGGTTGCCGTTGCGGCATTTGCATAGACGGTCTTCGTTGTAAGATTGCCGCGTGCGTTCGTGGAAGAAACTGAGTAGTTCAGATCGTCGTGCTGACCCGCTGCTGGTGTAACCGGCTGCAACGGCACGGATGAATACTCATCGTAACCAAAATCTGTGCGGGACAGAGTGCTTGTAGAATTTTTTTCAAGGACTTGTGCGGGACGGTTCAAGATATGGTTCCCGAGGGCGGCGTAGCTGGTTACCGTCTCACGTAGCAATGGACCAGGCGCGCCAGCGGCAAAGTCAGTCTCCTGCTGGTCCGTGATATTGCCATTGGCATCATATGCGTAGCTTATCGCCGACTGCGTTCCATCGTCGAGTTGAGTCAGCACCGACGCCACACGAGGGTTCACCGCTGAGGTGCCTGTATCGGAGGTCCAGGTTTTTGTGCGGGTGCGCCAGATCTTGTGGTTTGAGTCAATGACCTGTTCTGTAAGCGGTAATCCGTCCTTCCAGTCACCTGCGGACGAGAACGTTGTCGCCGTGGTGGTCCCAAACGGATCGGTCACAGACGAAGAAGTTACCAGCCCGGAAGAATTCTGCACCACCGAGTAGTTCCACGGGGATGTGTTCACGCCATCAAAAATTGTCTGCTGGGTAAAAGCAGGCGCGTCGCTCAAAGCCCCCGCACTCGCGGCCGGAAAGTTATAACTCACGAATGCACGTAGGGTGCCGTTTGTGCTCCTCCGCTCGATCCGGTTCACTACGCCCCAATCACCGTAGAGAAAGTTGACGGTCGTATGATCGGCAAAAGTGACACTACTCAGGACACTCTGCACGCTGCCGGTTGCTGGGCTTGCAATCACCGGAAGAGAAAAGCTGTAGTTCAGGACATAGGCGGTGTTCCAGCCGAATGTAATCGTCCTTGATCCCTGCGTTATGCTGCCGAGTCGTCCGGAAGCATCGTATGCGAAGCTGACGATTCTCCCCAAGGTGTCGATAATCGAATTCACGCTCAAATGAATAGTGTCGGTATAGGTGATGCTGATGAAATTTCCGTTCGTGCTTTCGATCTTGTTGGGCCGCAACGCACTGGTTGAGCTAAAGGGTGCAGGCCCAAATTGCTCATAAAATACTTGGGTGCCGTCTCGATAGATGAGCACATTCGTGGAACTGTTGAACTGGATATAGGTCGAATCTTGCGATTGATACAGATTCGTGCCCACGTTTATCAACTCGCTCTTGCTTCCATTGGACGCAGTTAAGATCCAATCCGAATTAGCTATGTTCCACTGCAGAAAACCGAAATCGACACCGCGGAAACCGAGGCTGGGATTGTCGATATCACTGTTCAGGGTTAGGCCGTCTACGCTTCGCGACCACACGCGGCTGTTGTAAGTGAGACTGAGGTTCAGATTTGTGTTGTTACGCCCGGCCAGAGACACCAGATTGATGGAGTAATCATAACTGCGGCTTCCGAGAACATTCCTCGCCATTGGCGTCCGGCCCACAACGGTGAGCGGATGAACTGGGCCACGCTGGTTAATGATTTGGGTGCGGGCAGCAACGGCCCGATCATAGACTGTAGTAGTGGTCCCGGTTGGATTAGGGCCGCAACTCACGTCGCTATCGCAAAGCAGTACACGTTGCTGGGCCTGGAGGGCCGGTTGGGTCAGGAGTAGACAAGCGTAGACGAGCGCGGCCACGATCAGCCTGTGGTATTTCATTCTTTTCTCCACCTTTAAGAGCACCTGATTGAATTTGTTTTCGGGGCCGAAGTTCTGCATCTGACCAGCACGCTTTAAACCGTGCGGCCTGTTTCAAATCATTCGTTTGCTGGGGCCCGGTACTGCGGCACTCGCTGGAAGTGGAGTGGGTGGAGGATTGAAAAGTTATACCCGCCCAAAGGCGGCTAAAGGTTGAATTTAGGCGTTTTACTCTATTCGGTACCGGGATGCAGTGATTCGACTTTCCTCAATTGCCGGAAGAAAACGTTGAGAGCCACAGTACGTAGTGCGCGTGTTGCCGAAAACGTTTCATTCATTCCTGTTTTTTTTGACATTCAAGCTCTTGAAATAGGTGGTTCTTCCCTAGCTTCTGCAGGATAGGGTCACCCCTATAGTTGTAACTGCGCCGGCCATTTCTCCTTTCAGTGCTGGCCCAAGTCCCCACCCCAACGTCCCACTCCCTTTCCCATCAGCTCCCATGGCCCTCGGTAATGCACTGATTCCCGGCAACTAAAGCTATGCTTGCTCCAGCAGAAGTAACGGGAGCTTTACCTTATGAAGAACCGCCTGGCCGCCAAAGTCCTGATTTCCGCCGCCGCCGTTTTTGTGATGGTGTTTGCCCTGGGTTACAACCTTGCCGCGCAGACGCGCAACGCGCAGCGCACACAGGTTGCCATGGCCGGCTCGGCCCACAAAGACCTGAATTCCACGCTGGTTGACCTGGACCGCGTTGGGCAGGCCACGCAGAATGACATCGCCAACCTGCACGTGGAAAGGTGGAAGGCTGGCTGGAAGTCCGGTTTTCTGAAAGATGGCGCGACCAAAGACCAGGCCCAGCAGGCCGCGGGATCATTACAGCGCAACCTGGCAAATGCCCTCCCCGGGCTGATCCATGACGTACAGAGTTCCCGCGGCAGCGTTTCCGCCACCTTTAAGCTCTATGACGACGTTAGCCTGGTCTGTGAAGCCGTGGACTCACTGATTTCGTCGAGCGAGGCCGCCGGCAAAAAGGGTGACGCCGCGCCGCTAGTGGAAGACTACTCGGCGCTGGCGCGCGTCCGCCGCTCGCTTTCTAATTACATTCAGCAGGCTTCTGCCACGCTGGAAACCAAAGGAGGCAGGGCGTCTTATGCTTTAGTTGCGCCGCCGCCGCTGCCCACTGCTTCCCATCAGGCGGCTTCGCAGCAGGCGTATTCGCAAAATGCGTATTCGCAGCCAGTGCCTCAGCGTTCCTATGCGCAGCAGCAGACTGCTCCGCAGATGGCTGCCTCCACGCAGCCGCAGGTGATTACCGACAGTCAGGGCGTAAAGAAGATCATCATCGATGACACTATTCCGGAAAAGAAGCAGCCTGCGGTAAGGAAAAAGTCCGTCACGCTGACCAATCTGGAATAAAGCTTCCGCCAGAAACTGCTTTGGAGCAGTCGCTTCAACCATCAGGCCCCCGGTTCGGCTAACAATCCCGGCGCGTAGCTGTCTATTATTGGGTTGGGAACGCCCGAAAGCTGCCTTCGTTGCCAACTCTGGGCTATGGGAAAATCTGTAACCAGATTACAATGAAGCACATCATTCATTCTGTACTGATTTGAGAAAACCATGTCTTCATTGCCTTTCCCGATTACCGCGTTTCTGGCCGGAATCGTCTCATTCTTATCGCCTTGCGTGCTGCCGCTGGTTCCCGGCTATATCTCACTGATTTCCGGCGCCAGCGTGGAAGAGCTTCAGTCCAAAGACCGCAAGCTGCTGAATACAGTATTGTTGCACTCGCTCATGTTTATCCTGGGCTTTACCTTGGTGTTTGTGATGCTGGGCGCGGCCGCTACCAGCATTGGCCAGATGATCCGGGAATATAAGAAGTATCTTACCTGGGTGGCCGGCGCGGTCATCATCATTTTTGGCTTGCACCTTACCGGCATTATCAAGATCAAGGCCCTTTATGCCGATAAGCGACTGCACTCGGTGAAAGGCGGCAAGTCGCCCATCGGCGCATTTGTTGTAGGCTTTGCTTTTGCTTTTGGCTGGACGCCGTGTCTGGGCCCGATCATTTCCGCCATCCTGATAATGGCCAGCTCGGCTGAGACTGTGACCAAGGGCGTGCTTTTGCTGTGGATTTATTCGCTCGGCCTGGCAGTGCCGTTTCTGTTGACGTCACTCTTGATTGGCCGATTCCTCGGTTTTTATGGCCGTTTTCGCAAGCATCTGCATAGGCTGGAAGTTGCCAGTGGGGTGCTATTGATGGTGTTTGGTGTGCTCATCCTTACGCGCCATTTCACTGTGCTTTCCAGCTATCTTGGATTTTTAAACCGCTTTACGTTGTGAGGAAATTGTTGTGAATAAGAATGTCATCTTTATACTTTGTGTGGTGATCGGCGTTACCGCTCTGCTGCTGGTGGGCAAGCGCGCCAGCAAACCGTCTGATTCCGCCAGTGCTGCGAACGGCAACGCGCAAAACTCTGATCCGCTCCATGGGCCCGGTGATCCGGCCAAAGGCTCTGTGGCGCCGGTGTTTGAACTTAAAAGCATCCCTGACAATAAGGACGTCCAGCTTGCATCTTTTCACGGCAAGGCCGTGTTGCTGAACTTCTGGGCCACCTGGTGTGGTCCGTGCAAAATTGAGATGCCCTGGCTGGTGGACCTGCAAAAGAAATACGGTCCGCAGGGCCTGCAAATTGTGGGCGTAGCCATGGACGATACGGAGAACAAAGAGATTGCCGATTTCACGCATAAAATGGGCGTGAATTACGTTGTCCTGAAAGGGAGTGAAAAAGTTGGCGACCTCTATGGAGGCGTGGACCGCCTGCCGCTTACCTATTATCTTGATCGCTCCGGCAAAGTGGTTGATGAAACCGTTGGTCTGGCCAGCGAGTCTGTGATTGAAGATGCCATCAAGAAGGCATTAGCCGGAAGCTAAAGAGCGGCGCAGGAGCGGAATGAAACTTTACCGTCTATTCTTTGTCTTGGGTGTTTTTCTGTTGAGCGGCGCGTTACTGCACGCGCAGGAGTCGCTGGCGCCGCAGGGCCGCGTCTTTGTTGACTTTGTTTCCGCCAGCAATCCCGTGGTTTCTCCCGGACACTCTGCCCCCGTTCAATTTACTTTTCACGTGGAAGATCCCTATCACATCAATTCCAGCCAGCCGCTTGTGCCTGAGCTGATTCCGACACAAATTCATTTTTCTCTGCCCGGAGAAGTTGCCATTGGCCGGATGCAATATCCTGCTGGAAAGCTGATGAGCTTTCCCTTTGATCCCAGCACCAAGCTCAGCGTTTATTCCGGTGATCTGGTCATCCGCGGAATGGTAGTTGCGCCGGCAGCCGCTTCAGCCGGGACCTATACCATCCATGGTGAATTGAAATATCAGGCGTGCGACAACAATGCCTGCTATCCGCCTAAGAAACTGCCGTTCACTTTTAACGTGAACGTAGGCAACAAGGGAAAGAGCACGCCCAGGGCGCGTGCCACGGCGACCAGCCCGCATATTCATAATTGAGCAGTTGGCAATTAGCAGTTAGCAATTAGCTTATGCATTAAAGATCAAGACATTGCTCAATTTAATATGCGAATCAATACGATTCTTCGGAAGGGCAGAGCAGCGGTTTCAAATTTTGGCAATTACCAATTTTGGCAATTCTGGCAATCTAGAGCCTGATTCCCCGCACTTCATTGATCTCCGGAAGCTGCGCAATTTCCTGCAATACTTCTTCCGGCGCTGGAGAATCCACCTGGACCACGGCAATCGCTTCTGCGCCATGCTGCTCGCCGGTGCGGCCAAGAGCAAAGTTGCCGATGTTCACGCCATGCCGTCCCAGTAGTGTGCCAATTTTCCCTACCACTCCCGGAACGTCGCGATTGCGCATATAAATCAGGTTGCCGCCCAGCGGCACTTCAATATCAATCGCATCCACGCCTAGCAGCCGCAGTGAACTTCCATGGAAAACGCCGCCGCGCACTTGGCGCTCATCCAGAGTTGTTTTTAGCAGCAGCGTGATCACGTCCGCGGAACTCCCGCTGGCGCTTTCCGGTTTCTTGCCTTCGTGGATCTGTATGCCGCGCTCCTGCGCAATGGCCGCCGCGTTGACCACGTTTGTTCGTTTGGCTATGCGCTGGTTCAGCACTCCCTGGATTGCGGCATTGCGAATCAGCTCCGTGTTCCACTCGGCAAGCCGTCCTGTATATCGGATTGAGATCTCCTGAATCGAGCCTGCCGTCGCAACCATGTTTGAGAGGAACGCTCCCAGCTTTTCCGCCAGCGCGATATACGGCTGCATCTGCGTATACTGCTGATGGTCAATGGACGGCATGTTGACTGCATTTTGAATCACGCCGCGTTTCAGGTATTCGCGCACCTGGCTGGCAATCTGCACGCCCACTGCGTCCTGCGCCTCATTGGTTGAGCCGGCAATGTGCGGCGTTGCAATCACATTTTCCAGCGCCAGCAGTGGAGAATTTTTTGGCGGCTCTGCCGTAAAAACATCCAGCGCAATCCCGCCAACCTGCTTGTTGGCCAGTGCTGACGCTACCGCAGCTTCGTCAACCAGTTCTCCTCGTGCACAATTGATAATGCGCACGCCTTTCTTCATTCGCGCCAGCGACTTCTCATTGATCATGCCGGTGGTTTGCGGCGTCAGCCCAACGTGCAGGGTTAAATAGTCAGCGGCCGTGAACACCTGCTCCAGTTCAGCCAGTTGGATTCCTTGCTCACGCGCCAATGACGCCGATACGAACGGATCATGCGCCAGAACTTTCATGTCAAACGCCCGCGCCCGTCGCGCTACTTCCATCCCAATGCGGCCCAGCCCAATGATGCCCAGCGTCTTGCCCCGCAACTCCGTGCCTTGCAGTGATTTCTTTTCCCACTTACCTGCGCGTGTTGTGGCATCAGCCCGGCAAAGGTGCCGGGCCAGTGCAAGCATCATTGCGATGGTGTGTTCCGCCACGGCTACTGCGTTTGCGCCGGGCGTGTTCATCACGGCAATGCCGGCCTTGGTGGCCGCTTCCAGGTCGATATTGTCCACGCCCACGCCAGCGCGGCCAATCACGCGCAACTTTCGCGCATTGCGCAGGACCTCCGCATTTACGTCCACTGCTGAACGCACAATCAGCGCGTCAGCATCGGGCAACGCCATCCCCAGTCCATCCGAAAGCTGATCATGCGTCAGGACGGTCCACTCTGCTTCGTCTTTCAAAAGCTGCACGGCATTCGCGGCGATTTTTTCTGCGATTACGATCTTCATTTTTTCCACTATCGCGCCGCCACCGCAGGCTGCGTTGACTCCGCATAAATCTGCTGCGCCGCTCGCAGCCCAGCGCCCAATTCCACTGGTTGTCCCATCTCAGCCAGCACCTGCTCCAGCGCGCCAATGGCAGCAATCGTATCCAGATAGTCGTAATAACCAAGGTGCGCGATGCGGATCATCTGGCCCTTCATTTCGCCCTGTCCATTGGCGATGATTGCGCCAAAGTGATTGCGGAACGCCTTCACAATGTCGCTGGAATCCACGCCGTCTGGTGAAGCGATAGCAGTGAGTGCCGCACCGGGCGAACTGGCGGAAAAAAGTTTTAGTCCCAGCGCTTTCGCCGCTGCACGCGTCATCGCGGCTGCGGTTTCTGCGTTGTCGATCAAGAGCTTTCGTCCTGTTGCTAGATCACCGCCGCCCTGTTCGCGAATGTAATCCAGCGCCGCCGCAAGCGCCGCTACGAGCGCCGTGGAAGGCGTGTAAGCAGATTCGCCCTTGGCTCCGTTCTTTCGTTCCTTACGCAGGTCAAAGTAATAGCGCGGGTTCTTTGTTGTCTCCATGCGTTGCCATGCGCGGTCGCTCACTGAGCAGTAAGCCAGCCCCGGCGGCACCATTACTGCCTTCTGCGATCCGCCAATCAGAACGTCGATGCCCCAGCCGTCAGCGTCAAAATGCGTTGTTCCCAGGCCGGTAATGGCATCAGCCACCAGCAATGTGTCTGTGCCTTTAAGTAGGCGGGCGATTCCCTCAACGTCGTGCCGAACGCCGGTGGAGCTCTCCGTAGCCTGCATGTAAAGCACTTTGTGTTCAGGCTTCAGAGTGGCCCGCACTTGGTTCGGCGTAACCGTCTGGCCGTAAGGGGCCCTTACAGTTTCAAATTGGCAGCCGTATGCTTTGGCCAACCCTTCCCATCGCTCACCAAATTTTCCCGCTGATAGCACCAGGACTTTATCGCCCGGAGAGGTCAGGTTTGCCACTGCTGCTTCCATGGCGCCGGTACCCGATGCGGTAAACATCACCACGTCATTTTTGGTGCCGACAAATGTTTTCAAATCAGCCAGCACTCGCGTGTAAATTGCGCGAAATTCCGCCGTGCGATGGTGCATGGTAGCAGCGGCCATGGCAAGTTGTGCTGAAGGAAGAAGCTGGGTTGGACCCGGAGTAAAAAGACGGCCTTTACGAATCATTTTATTATTCCTGTATTTAGAGTTCTTATCATTGTGGCGCCAGATCTATCTTGTTAAAGTCTGCGGGACGGGCAGAAAGAGTTTGCGTGCCGTGCCTCAACAGCACCACGCTTGCGGTTGGATCGTTAGCGTTTTGGATGACCAGTAAAGCATCGCCATCGGGAGAAGATTGTGGAGCACCAGACATCCATTGTATCTTCGCAATCGCCGCCTTGGGAACCCGCGCCACAGCATCGGTTTTCTGGAAAATCGAATCGTAAGCCACCACTCCTTTGGCCATCATGCTCACTCGTTTGCGCCCTTCGGCATCCACCAGCAGGTAAGCCGAGTCCACCGCCGCTCCGCGACCGCTAAAATCAGCCTGTATATGTCCGGTCGGCTGCAGCCCGTGCTCGCGCAGAAAGCGCAACGCTGAGAGGGAAAAATCCTCTGCCTTTGCCAAATGCCAGCCTTGCAACTTCTGCAAACGCGCCGCGTCAATGGGTTCAACGCCCGGAACCGGCGTCAACATGTTTGCGCTGGCATCGGCCCCGGATGAATGGCTATAAGGCTGTGTAAAAAGTAATGCAACCAGGCATAGCAGTCCTGCAGCCAGCGCAATTCGCACCGGCCAACTGCTGCCCCGCCGCGGCAATGGCTCAACTCTGATCAGGTCTGCTCCCGGTATTTCCCGCATCACGGCGGCCAGCTTTAGCATGGATTGGAGATGGTCAAATACATGGTTTGCCGTAAATGGAGGAATCGTCAATTCGCTCAATTCCAGCACCCGGTCTTTCATTGAGAGACCCGTTTGGCTGGAACAACAGAGCTGCTCAAGCGCAGTCTTAGCTGCGGAACCTCCCATAAGCATCTTCGCTTCTATAGGATCATCAGTGCTGGCCTTGAACCGCCTATCCAGAGATGAGTTGCCCGTTCGCAAACCGACGCGCCCTTCATTTGGTAGGGCCATGGCCTTTGGGACCAGAAATAATCTCAAATGAGTCGGTACCCGCATCTGGATATCGAGACCTGGGGTATCCACCAGGTGAGAAAAGCGGACAATCGTTGGATTGCCTCCGTAGTGTCCTTCCAGCAAGATGTCACTTCGTTGGCGTAAAGGCTGCGCCTTGAGCAGCTCTGCAATCTGCAACACGTCTGGCTCGATTGCTTTGTAGCCGAGAAATACCGCGAATCGCCGCACCCAATAGACCACAATCCCGATAATGCCCACCAGGATTGCGATATTCAGGATCAGGGCGAGCGGCTGCATGCATTCTCCGGGAGAGTTCCGATGATACTTGGGTCGGCAAGACAGAATCAATCGAAGTGCAGAAAAGCGCACTGTCATCGGGCCGCATTGCTCGCAAGAACGGAAACCTTGCAATTCCACAAAGCGGATCACAGCTTATAATTTCTTTTCGATTTGGAGAGGGATTATTCTTATGACCATCAGTGAGCAGATCAAGAAAGACCTGGTTGACGCAATGCGCAACCGTGACGAACTGCGCCTTTCTACTTTGCGCATGGTCAAATCGGCAATTAGCTACAAAGAGGTCGAGAAGCGCGCCCCTCTGGACGAGAAGGAGACGCAACAGATCCTGAGCACCTTGATCAAGCAGCGTCGCGACTCCATTGAGCAGTTCACCAAGGGCGGACGCCAGGAGTTGGCCGATAAAGAAGCGGCAGAGATCAAGATGATTGAAGGCTATCTGCCCAAGGCCATGGGCGATGAGCAAATTGCCGAAGCTGTAAAAGCCACTATCGCTGAGATGGGCTCGCCCACCATGAAAGACATGGGCGCCGTCATGAAAAATGTGATGGCAAAGCTCCAGGCCACCGGCGCGCGCGTGGAAGGGAAAACCGTAAGCGAGCTGGTAAAAAAACATCTGGGCGGATAGGTTGCCTGCGTCCATCCGTTTGTTCATTGGCCTTCGGTTCTTAGCACTCCTATAGTCTTGCTGCCAAAGTGCGGAGTGACCTCACAAATTACTTGCGGTAGATAACCCAAACTACCCATACTGCACTCATATAAATCAGCGTTCCCCAATTTGCTGAAGTTTACGCCGGGGCGGTGACACTCTTACGGCGTAGATGGAGTAGTGCAGGGAAAAAGGGGTGATGAGGTGATACCTGAATCGAGTCCGTTGCAGAGATTTTTCAAGGAAGTAGTTGAACGTAATTATGGAGACGTAGGCTTGCGCAGCACAGAGGTGCATGACTATGTCGCTAATCTGCTGACTGAATTTTGCGAGTCAGAAACTCTCTATAAGATCAGGAACAGTGATGGCCGTCCACTATGTGATGTGGGCGAGATGCTGCTGGAGTCCGATCCCGTCTATGGACCTGCCCCGTCCTTTGACCGTGAGCGCCAGGTGCGCAAACACATTGGCGACTACTCTCTCTTCTTTACCGGGATGTTCCCCCAGGGCCTGAACAAATATCGCCTACGGCGTACACGCATGGAGAGCCTGATCGACTTTGTGAAGGCGGGCAAAGAGAGCTATTACATCGTCTCCAAGTTTGAGCACTTTGAATACGCCAAGGTCGCGCCGCTGTTTCGCAAAATGTCACAGGAGTTTGAGCGGCTGGTGTACGGGCTGAATCAGGTAAAGAATGAACTTGAGGAAATGCAACATCCCATCACACACCAGGCCAGGGAATTTTTGATGTAGCTGAAAATATCGATGTTAGGAAACAGGGCACGCATGCAGTTTGGCGTGCTCTTTTCTTTTGCCTATCTCCTCTGCCAGGCCAGCCGCAATCCCAGGCCGACAAAAACCAGTCCGGTGAACCACCGCTGAAGCTGAGCAATGCGCTGATTACGGCGCAGCAACTCACCCAGTGTTCCACCTGCATAAGCCACCGCCAGATTCACGAGCGTCCCGCCAACATTGAAGATCAGCCCAAGCAGCAAAATTTGCAAAATCACGCTGCCGCGATGCGCATCAATGAACTGGGGCAGAAAGGCCAGAAAAAAGATTGCTACTTTAGGATTGAGAACGTTGGTGATGACGCCCTGCCGGAAAATGCTGGTCAGGCTTTCATGTCTTAATTGCCTTGAGGAGAGGTCTGCCTTTTGCCGAAGAAGTTTAAATCCCAGATAGATCAGGTACGCTGCCCCTGCATAGCGCACCAGGTTAAAAGCCACGGGAGAAGAGCGCAGCAGGGCCGCGATCCCAAGAGCTGCTGCCAGAATATGTACCCAGCAGCCAAAAAACACTCCGAGCGCAGAAACAATGCCGGCTTTGCGACCCTGGCCTACGCTTCTTCCGATGACATAGAGCATGTCTGGTCCAGGCGCAAGGTTGAGCATGAGCGCGGCAGTCAGGAAGGTAAAAAAAGCGGCTTTTTCGACCATGCAGTTTGCCTCAACGTGACTCTATCAAACAGATGTCGATGAATGATATTGGAATAAAAATAATTTCAGTTTCTCGGGTAAAGTGATGTTGGTGAAAACCACATGGAAGTGAATCGCATGGCAGAGAACTTTAGATGCGCCTGACCTCATTGCTTGGCTTTATTGCAGGAATCCTGACCACGGTTTCTTTTGTTCCGCAGGTGCTGCATGCGTGGCGCAGCAAGCGGTGTGACGATCTCTCCTGGGGAATGCTTTCTACCTTTACAGTCGGCATTGTGCTTTGGCTGGCTTATGGGCTGCGTTTATCGGCCCCGCCGATCATTCTGGCGAATGCAGTTACACTGGCCCTGCTGGTGGCCATTATGGCGCTTAAAATCCGCTATAGAGAACGCTGACCTGCCGGACGTCGCGTCTCAGTAGCCGCATGAACTTGGGGGAATGCGATAAAGACAAAATCCGCTAAGATGTTGAGTGACCTCGCACCACTTCATCCTTCTTTTTCTGGCCGCCGCCGCTGGGGGCGTCATAAACTCCGTAGCCGGAGGTGGCGGCTTCATCGCCTTTCCCGCATTGCTCTTTTCCGGTGTGCCCTCCATCAATGCCAATGCCACGGGCACCGTCGCCCTTTGGCCGGGAACGCTGGCTTCTACCGGCGCTTATCGTAAAGCTCTGAGCCGGGAACTTCTCAAGCACATTCTGCCGCTCATCATCATTACATTTCTCGGCAGTATCGTCGGCTCTATCCTTTTGCTCAAAACTCGCCAATCAACCTTCGACAAGATGATTCCCTGGCTGCTCCTGGGTGCTACTTTGCTGTTCAGCGTGAGTGGCAAGGTAACCGGCTGGATTAAGGGACACCATGCAGAATCCGGCACTTCCACCATGCGAGTCATCGGCGTTACGCTGTTGCAGGCCTGCGCAGCGATTTACATTGGATACTGGGGAGCCGGCTCAGGAATTGTTATGCTGGCCCTGCTGGCAATGATGGGCATCGATAACATTCACAGCATGAATGGCCTAAAAACCCTCCTGGCCACGTGCGGAAACGCCGTCGCAGTAATCGTGTTTATTATTGCCCGTGCCGTGTTCTGGCCCCAGGCCCTGGTAATGGTTTTTGGCGGAGCGCTGGGCGGATATGTGGGCGCATGGTACGCGCAGAAGATGGACCCGAAAACTGTGCGGTACGTGGTAATCACGATCGGTTGCAGCCTGACGGCCTATTTCTTCTGGAGTACGTATCTTCGGGGTTAGGTTCGAAAACACTACTGGAGCAATGTGCGTATGAGCAATAGCATCTCGTCTCAACTTGCAGAAGCCTTACATGCGCGGCGGCTGATTCGGTTCAAGCGGCGGTTCGAAGATACGACTATTGGAGGATATGTAATAGGGATTGGTCCGCGGTTCTTTCTTCTCGCGTTGGTGAGCGATCGGATTTGGTTTGATGGCTTCGAATGCTTTCGGATGGCTGATGTCAAGAACCTGCGACAAGACCCTTACAAGAAATTTGTGGAAGCTGCCTTGAAAAAACGGAGCGAAAAGATACCTTTCAAGGTCCGCTTGGATCTTTCTAACATCAGCAAACTCCTAGAGTCCGCCAGCCGGATATTCCCGCTGCTTGCGATCCACCGGGAACTGATCGATCCAGGTGTGTGTTGGATTGGCCGCGTATTGCGCGTGGATCGCGAGTCTGTCTGGTTATTGGAGATCGGGCCGGATGCCATCTGGGAAGAAGTCCCGTCAGAGCACCGCCTGAAGGAGATAACCCAGGTCAACTTTGCTGGCGACTACGAAAACGCCCTATATCTGGTCGGCGGTGAACCGCCCGCGACCAGTTTGACCTCAACTGCTCTATCACGTTAGAATTGCAGGGTTTGCCACTGGTGGATTTTCCTGCCTGTAGAGCATGGCTGCCGAGCAATCTTACAATCAATATAAGTCCTTTTAAGCCATGCGCTTTGAAGGGGCGATGGAGAGAGTTATGTACGCGGTTATTCGCGCCGGGGGAAAGCAGTACCGCGTCGCACCCGGCGACGTTGTGAAAATCGAAAAGCTGGCCGCCGCCAATGGCGATACCGTTGAATTTAATGATGTTCTCGCCGTTTCGGGTCAGGAAGGCACCATCGGGCCCGGCGCTGGCGCGGTAGTCAGCGGACAGGTAATGGAAGGCGGCAAAGCCGACAAGATCCTGGTTTTCCACTTCAAGCGCAAGAAGCAATACAAGAAGATTTACGGCCATCGCCAGCCATTTACCGCAGTCAGGATCACTGAAATCGCTTTCGATGGCGAAAGCCACAAGGCACCCGAGCTGCCGGCCAGCAAGCCCAAAAAGGCAAAGCCTGCCGCCGAAGAAGCCGAAACACCTGCTAAGTCTGCAAAGAGCAACGCGAAGAGCAAGCCCAAGGCAGCCAAGAAGAAAGCAGCTAAGAAAGCTACCGGCAAAAAGAAATAACAAGGCGAGTTGGCGTGCTGTGTCTGGCATGCCGCCCTGCTAAGGAATTAATTACAAGGATTTGTTATGGCACATAAAAAAGGTTTAGGAAGTTCCAGAAACGGGCGCGATTCTAACGCGCAGCGGTTAGGTGTAAAGGCATTTGGCGGACAGCTTGTACCGGGTGGAACCATCATTGTCCGCCAGCGCGGCACCCGCATTAAGCCGGGAGCAAACGTCGGTCGCGGCAAAGATGACACTCTCTTCGCCAAAGTCACCGGCACCATCAAGTTCGTGGACAAGGGTGGCTCCGGCCGCTTTGTTCTGGTAGAGCCTGCCGAAACCGCAAAGGCTTAAATTTCGCTGGCGTTTCCGCTGGATTCAGCCCTGTCTACTGGACGGGGCTTTCTATTTTGCAGATTCCTTTGGATGATCCCGCTGCAAACCTGTGTTGCTACGCCTCTAACGCGTACAATATCTATCCTGGGCAATGATGTTTTTATGCTCTTTCTCACTCACATCCCGAAGCCGCCATTGAGTAATTTTGTCGATCTTTTCTGGCTTTACGATGGCTACTCCCCGGGACCACACAGAAAAGAACGCCTCATGCCCGATGGCTCAGTGGAACTCGTCATTAATTTGAAGGAAAACGAAGCGCGAATTTACGACCGGGAGAACCTCGATCAATGTATCCGATTCCCCGGGGCGGTGCTGTGCGGCCCGCATTCAAACTTCTTTGTGATTGACACTGAGCAGCAAGGTTCCGTCATGGGGATTCACTTCCGGCCCGGCGGAGCATTCCCATTCTTTAAATTGCCTGCCGACGAACTGCACAATATGCATGTCTCCCTGGAAGACCTCTGGGGCAGCCAGGGTGATCTGCTGCGGCAGCAATTGCTTGAAGCGCCAACGCCGAGTGAAAAATTTCAGGTGATCGAGGACTGCTTACTTGCGCAGGCTCTCAGGCCGCTGAAAAAGCATCGAGCTGTAGATTTCGCTTTGCATCTTTTCGGCAGAAGCAATGCATCGCCCGCTATCGCAGATGTTTCAGACCAGATCGGCATCAGCTCGCGCCGATTTATCCAGCTCTTTTCCCGCGAAGTGGGACTTACGCCTAAGCTCTTTTGCCGCGTCCGCCGCTTTCAGCAGGTGCTGCACACCATCCGCATGGGAAAGGATTTTGACTGGGTTGATCTGGCCGCGAGCTGCGGATACTTTGATCAGGCGCATTTTATTCATGACTTTAAGGCCTTTTCAGGTATCAATCCCACCACTTATATGGCCGCAAAAACAGAACACCTGAACCATGTCCCTATCCACGAATAGGTCAAATTTTTACAATACACTGGGTCGGCTGAATGGCAGAATCGGTGTGTCGCGCGGCAAACTCACTGCTGCGCAAGGAGATATTTATGGCAAACAAAGTAAGACCAATTCCCGAGGGTTATCATAACGTCACTCCCTATCTGATAATCCAAGGCGCCGCGGCTGCAATCGATTTTTACAAACAGGTTTTCGGCGCCGTAGAGGTCATGCGCATGCCCCAGCCAGATGGCCGCATAGGCCATGCCGAACTAAAATTTGGGGACTCATTCGTCATGCTGGCCGACGAATTTCCTGAAATGCAAATTGTAGGCCCAAAAACACTGGGAAACTCTTCTGTCGGCCTTTTGCTCTATGTAAACGATGTCGATAAGACGGTGGATCAAGCGGTTGCTCTCGGCGCCAGGATCAAGAAACCTGTAGTCGACCAGTTTTATGGCGACCGCAGCGGCACAATCGAAGATCCATTTGGACACAACTGGACGGTGGCGGTGCATCAGGAAGATGTTTCCCCGGAAGAGATGCAGCGCCGCATGGCTGCCATGGAGAAAAAATAAAAGCGCAGAGCATCTCGGCCAAATTATTCCCACCCCCGCTTTGTGCGGGGCTCGCTTCTTGGGCGGAATCCGCCCTGCGGCTTGTACAATCAATATACACAGCATGTTTATTGATGAAGCGATCATAAAGATCAAAGGCGGCGACGGCGGCAACGGCTGCATGGCCTTTCGCCGGGAAAAGTTCGTTCCACGCGGCGGTCCTTCCGGCGGCGACGGAGGACGGGGCGGCGATATTGTGATGGAATCGAGCGAACGCCACAACACGCTCGTCCATTTCCGTTTCAACCCGGAATATAAAGGCGAACGCGGACGCCACGGTGAAGGCTCCAACTGCACGGGTCGGGACGGCGAAAGCGTAATCTTAAAAGTCCCGGTCGGCACCATTGTGTATGACCAGCAAACCGGCGAGCGCCTCCATGACTTCTCGCATCCTGACGAGCGGTTAGTTGTAGCTCATGGCGGCCGAGGCGGACGCGGAAATCAACACTTTGCCACCAGCACGCATCAGGCCCCGCAGGAGCATGAACAGGGTTTTCCCGGAGAAGACAAAGTCCTGCGCCTGGAACTAAAGCTGCTTGCCGACGTGGGGCTGGTGGGCTATCCAAACGTCGGTAAATCAACTCTGGTTTCGCGCGTTTCCGCGGCCAAACCAAAAATAGCCGACTACCCGTTCACCACCCTGCAACCCAATCTTGGCGTAGTCACCATAGGCGAGATGCCGCATGAAGACAGCTACGTGGTTGCCGATATTCCCGGCCTTATTGAAGGGGCGCACAATGGAACAGGTTTGGGAATCCAGTTTTTGAAGCACATTGAGCGCACACGGGTGCTCGCCCACCTGATCGATGTCTCTGACGCCAGCGGCCGGCCAGATCCGGTGGCGGACTTCAAAGTCATCATGGGCGAACTGAAGAGTTTTGGCGCCGATTTGGAAAAGAAGCCGATGATTGTTGTAGCTTCAAAAATCGATGTGGCCAATCCTGAGAAACTCGCCAAGCTGGCCAAACACTGCAAAAAGCTCAAACTGAAGATGTATGAGATTTCCGCGGTCACTGGCAAAGGCATTCCTGAACTCAAATACGCTCTGGGCAAAATAGTTGCCGAGATCCGCGCAGGTGCTTACGCGCAGGAACATCCGGCAGCGCCAAAGAAGGCGGTATCGAAGCGCAAGGACAAGAAGAGAGCAGAGAGCGTGAAGCGCATTTCCAAGCAAGCGGCCTTCAAGAAGAGGCAGACCAGATAATCGCATGAAGATTGCTCTTTTTGGCGGCACGTTTGATCCGGTGCATCGCGGCCATTTGGCGGTAGCGCGTGCCGCAGCGGAAAGATTCCATTTGGGCCGAGTATACTTTGCTCCGGCTGACCTGCCGCCGCACAAGCAGAAACAAAAGCGCACTGATTTCCAGCATCGTTTTGCCATGCTGGCGCTTGCCACCGCCGAGGACCCGCGGTTTGTTCCGTCATTGCTTGACGCACATACAGGCCAGCCAAATTACTCCATCGATACGGTCAGGCGGCTCAAGGGCACGCTAAAGAAGACAGACAAGCTTTATTTCCTCATCGGCATGGATGCCTTTAAAGATATTGCCACCTGGCGGCAGCCGGAAGAACTGCTGTCGGAAGTCGAGTTCATTGTTGTAAGCCGTCCCAGATACTCATTGGCGGATGTAGGCAAAGCGCTTCCGGAATCTCTGCGCCCTACCGACCTGGTGTTGCGCGCCTCGCGCCAGCATCAAATTGAAGGGACGATAGCCTTAATGGGAGCCACCATTCACCTGCTTGGCGAAGTGCGAGAAAAAGTCTCGTCCACGCAGATTCGCGGCGCTGCCGGCAAATCAGTCAAGCAGCTCAGCCGTTTTGTTCCTCCGCTGGTAGCTGAATACATCAAGAAAGAGAAGCTATATCTCGGCGGCGGCGCGGAAAGAAACGGCGCAAGCGGGCCCAAAATGCTATCTTTTCAAGAGGCCCCGCATCGGGGCTCTACAGGCAGGAGCCATAAGAACGGATGAGTTCACAGACCAGGCAGCTAGTTGCGCGCGCGGTTAAAGCGATTGAAGGCAAGAAGGGCGAAGATGTCGTCATTCTGGAAATGGACAAGAATAGCGGTGCTTTTACTGACTATTTTGTAGTTTGCTCCGGGACCAATCCCCGCCAGATTCAGGCGATTGCTGACGATGTGCAAAAACAACTGGTCGAGATAGGCCAGCGTCCTAACAGCGTGGAAGGGTACAGCCAGGCAGAATGGGTGCTGCTGGATTACGTGGACTTTGTCCTGCACGTATTCTCCGAACGTGCGCGCAAGTTTTATGACCTGGAGCGTTTGTGGAAGTCGGCGCGCAAGCTGGGCCCCGCTGACTTGGCGAAGAAACCTGCCGCTAAGAAAAAGTCCAGCAAGGCTCCTGCCGCGAAAAAAGCTGCCGCACCGCGCAAAGCCGTTCGCACCAAAGCCCGTAAGCAGACAAAGAAGAAGTCACGGAAATCGGCGTGAAACTTCAGATCGCCTGGATAGGCAAGACAAAAGAAGTAGCTATTCGCGCGCTTACTGACGAATATTTGAAGCGCATCTCGCGCTATGTAGGCGCTGAATCGCATGAAATGAACAGTGAACCCGCCCTGCTGCAATTGGCCGCTGGAACCACGGGCCGGACAGCCCCTGTACTCATACTGCTGGATGCCCGAGGACGCCAGTTCACCTCAGAAGAATTTGCCGAGCTGCTGCGCGACCAGCAAGACCGCGGTACGCAAAACCTGTTTTTTGCGGTTGGCGGGGCAGATGGTTTTAGTGACCAGGCCCGGCATTCGGCTGATTTGATCCTCTCCTTTGGCAAAATGACGCTTGCGCATGAATTGGCGCGGGTGGTCTTGCTGGAGCAAATCTACCGTGCATTTACAATCTTGAAAGGCCATCCGTACCATACCGGCCACTAATTATGGGTGACGTTCACCAGGGGCTTATCATTGTGAATACCGGGCCAGGCAAGGGCAAAACCACTGCTGCCATGGGCACCGCTCTGCGCGCGGTAGGCAACGGCATGAAAGTGCTGATGCTCCAATTCCTGAAAGGCTCATGGCATTACGGAGAGCTCGATGCGGTAAAAGCGTTTGGCGATAACTTTGTGATGAAGCAGATGGGGCGCGGCTTTGTGAAGGTGGGCGGCGCGGAAACCGATCCTGAAGATGTGCGCCTGGTAGAGGAAGCATGGCAGGAAGCTAGCCAGGCGATCATGTCCGGCAAATGGGACCTTGTGGTTTTGGACGAGATCAATTACGCCATTACCTATGGCATGCTCGATCCCGCAAAGGTGGCGGAGACTCTAAAGCAGAAACCTTCTCAGGTACACGTAATCTTGACGGGAAGGAATGCGCATCCGACAATTATTGAGCTGGCCGACACTGTCACGGAAATGAAGCAGGTAAAACACGCCTATGAAAAAGGTGTGATGGCACAACGGGGCATTGAATATTGAAATCGCGAGATAAGCGAGTCGACATTTAGAAAGGTGAAAAATATTGGCGTGGTTTAAGCGCGAATCCAGTGAGATCCAGGCGAACGAAGAGAAGCGCGTTCGCACAGAAGGCCTTTGGGTCAAGTGCGAAGGCTGCCGGCAGATCATCTGGAAAAAGGAATTAGAAGAAAACCTGAACGTCTGTACCAAGTGTGACTATCATTTCCGCATCGACTCGGCCCAGCGGCTTCTACTGCTGTTGGACGAAGACAGTATTGAAACGCAGGACGAAAATCTTGCCTCAACTGACCCGCTGAATTTCACTGATACACGTCCTTACAAGGCGCGCCTAGAAAAGAGCAAGTCTTCCACCGGATTGAAAGACGCCATTATCAATGCCACTGGCACTATGAACGGCCGGCCCGTCATTGTCAGCGCCATGGAATATTCTTTCATCGGCGGCAGCATGGGCGCGGTGGTTGGTGAAGCGATTACCCGCGCGGTTGAGCGGGCGTGCAATGAACGCAAGCCAATCATTGTGGTATCGGCATCGGGGGGCGCGCGCATGATGGAAGGCGTGGTTAGCCTGATGCAGATGGCAAAAATCTCTGCCGCTCTGGCTCGGCTTGACACCGCTTGCATACCTTATATCTCCGTTCTTACTGACCCAACAACCGGCGGCGTCACGGCCTCTTATGCCATGCTTGGCGACCTGAACATTGCCGAGCCGGGAGCGCTGATTGGCTTTGCCGGTCCGCGTGTGATCGAGCAAACCATCCGCCAGAAGCTGCCTGAAGGCTTTCAGACCAGTGAGTTCCTGCTGCAACACGGCATGCTGGATGCGGTGGTCCATCGCAAGGACATGAAATCTTACATTGCCCGCGCACTTGATTTCATGACGCCAAAGGCGGCGTAAAGCTGTGCCAGTTACCTACGAATCAGCCGTACAAAACCTGCTGGCGCTGGGCTTTGAGCTTTCGTCCAACCGCAAATTTGATCTTGCCCACATGCGGAGGCTGGTGGAGGCACTGGGTAATCCGCAACGCAAGTTTCCGAGTGTGCTGATTGCGGGAACCAACGGCAAAGGCTCAACCGCCGCCACGTTTGCCAGCATTGTGCAGAGCGCGGGTTATCGTACCGGACTTTACACCTCTCCGCATTTGCTCAGGGCTAATGAGCGCATCCAGATCAATCAGGAGCCAATCAGTGACGCTGAATTTGCCATGATTTACGAGCGAATTGAATCTGTGGCCAGCGCACTGGTGGAACGTGGCGAGCTGCCCTGGCATCCCAGCTTTTTTGAAATGCTTACCGCGATGGCATTTGAATATTTTGCCAGCGCCGGTGTGGAGCTTGCAGTTCTTGAGGTCGGCCTGGGCGGCCGGCTTGATGCCACGAACGTTGTGGAGCCCTGCATCACCGTGATTACCGATATCGATTTCGACCATCAAAAGTTTCTAGGTAATACGCTGCCGGAGATTGCCCGCGAAAAAGCCGGAATATTGCGCCCGAAAGGAACTGTGGTGCTGCTGCCGCAGCATCCAGTGGTGAATGATACTCTGGGCAAAGAGATTATCCAGCGCGATGCACGCGCCGTGAGCGCAGTGAAGCACATGCCTTCCATGACCCCATCCGCCGATGGCGGTGAGCCAGGCAGCGCGGCCCACGAACAGAATAGCCGGTTTCCGCTGGCGGTGATGGGTGAAGAAATTCAAGTTGATTTTCCGCTCGTTGGCCGCCACCAAGTACGCAATTTGGCTCTGGCGATTACCGCAGCAGAAGAATTGAATCGATTTGGATTTCAAATTAAGCCGCCACATGTTGAGCAGGGAATAAAACTTACCCGCTGGCCGGCAAGGTTTCAGAGAATACCCGCAGAGGATGGGTTTCCCGAAATTGTGCTGGATGTAGCGCATAATCCCGCTGGCGCATGGGCCCTGCGCTCGGCGCTTTCAACATTTTATGAAGACCGCCCACTTACATTCATTTTTGGAGCGATGCGGGACAAGGCCATTGCCGAGATCGCCGATATTCTTTTTCCTTTGGCTGAGCGAGTGATCGCCACGCACGCGGAAAATCCGCGAGCGGCCTCCACAGCAGAAATAGCTGAGGGGGGTGCCCGCTCCCATACTGAGATTCTGCGCGTCCAATCTGTTCGTGAGGCGTTGAACCAGGCGCGCATCCTTGCCGGAGGTAAAGGCGTGATTGTGATTACTGGATCCATTTACGTTGTGGGCGAGGCTTTGGGCATTCTGACTCACGCCTCAGTCGGGCAGAGTGCTTGATCAGTGCCAGAATCCACTCAAGCCGGGGTTGACGCACAAGGCGAGACCGGCCGGCTACGTCATTTTCTATCTTATTTGCGCTCTTATTTCTTTTGGGACCCTTTGGTATGGCTCTACACGATTGTTTTGGGCTGTATTTCTCTGATCTGTTCGTTGTTCGATCCCACTGGCAAAATCCAACATGGCTTTGCGCGGCTTTGGGCAAGGATGATTCTGGCCACCATCGGCGCCCGCGTTCAAGTAGACGGATTGAATAAGATCGATACTTCGAAACCGCAGGTTTATGTTGTAAACCATTTATCCGCGCTGGATATCCCCGTGCTGTATGCGCATCTTCCGTTTCAGTTCCGAATATTGGCAAAGAAAGAGCTTTTTCGATATCCCTTTATGGGATGGCATTTGCGCCGCTCCGGGCAGATCCCGGTAGTGCTGGAAAATCCTAAAGCCTCTGTCCGCAGCTTGAACCTGGCAGTCGCCGCGCTGAGAAAAGGCAAGTCTCTGGTCATATTTCCTGAAGGCGGACGCTCACCTGATGGCCAGTTGCACCCTTTTATGGGCGGCGCATTTTACGCAGCAGTGAAGGCACAGGTAGATGTAGTTCCCATTGCTCTCGTTGGGACTTATGAGATGCTGAAAATGAATTCGTTTCACATCCAGCCTGGCCCGCTGCAAATGGTGGTGGGCGAACCGATACATACGGAAGGACTCTCCACGCGGGACATTGCGAAAATTACTGGCAGAGCCCAGGATGCGATTGCCGAACTTTATTATTCCCGCAGCATAGTTCCAGACATGCGCCAGGAGCGCCTGGAGATGAACGAATCAAAGAAGTAAATGTGGGACAAACTGGCCTTATGCGTTGCCGGGTCGGGTGCGTTTTTGGTCTATTGATATTGAACGTTCAGGCAAAGGTCTAGTAGCGACAAAGACATACTCATACATCTGTATGATCCTGCCAAACTGGCGCACGATCTTGGGCTCAAATCCACGTTCGCGGTAGAAATTGGTCACCTGTGAAGCGGTGGCAAATTCAAACGGATAACCGCCGGCCCAATCCACTACGTCATGCCACGGCGACATACCTCTTTTTCGTTTCCAGTTGCGCCAGTCAGGGATTGCGCGATGAGGCAGCAAGAGCACTTTCGGCCCCCAGATGGTAGCCAGGGAGGCAAACGTGACAGCGGGACGTAAGCTGGGATGATTGACGTAAAGCCGTTTCAACTGTCTCCATGCACGGCTTACGATGCCTTGATCTTTGTAGATGCAGATCGCAATGATCTCTTTTGCTGGAAGGGTTACCAGATCGAGCGCCTTCCACATCTCTCCAGTGTGATGAAGGACGCCCCAGGAGTAGACAATATCGAACTGGCCGAGCGACCGGAGATAAGCTTCGTCCAGAGCCGAGCCTCGCTCCACAGTCCAGTTAGGAACAGAAGCAAACCGTGACCGCATTTCCTGTGCACATAGAACGCTTTCAGCGTCGTAGTCGAAAGAGTGTACCCTTGATGCCCCAAGGCGAATGGCCGCCAGGGAATGGATTCCACTGCCACAGCCTATATCCAGAAACGTCTTGCCTTTGAGATCCCCAACCAGCTCTGAGAGCCTGTCTGTTGCTTCTTGGATATGCTCAATCCTGACAGATCGCAAATAATCCAGCCAGTTTGCTCCAAAGCGAAACCGGTCACTCATGCATGTTCCGATAATAGAGTTTCAGAAACATAAACGAGACCGTACCCCAGAGAAAAACCAAAACAGGCAGAGCCACAAATGCAGCCTATTAGCCACCACAGCATAGGATTTCCATTGTAGCCCTTCATTTGCCGGCTGCAACGTCCGCACTGACGACGATAGCTTATCGCTTGGGCAAGACTGGAGTTTCGGTTTTGCCAAGCCGCCGATTGCAACCAGACTGAGAACTAACTGCTTACCGGATAGAATCATTGTCAGCTATTCTGGGGTGCGTTTCTATGTCACCCATTCAAGACTGGACATTGGCAGAATATAAAATTGCTGAGTTATGAAACCGAAAATTGCCATTCCTGAACCGTGCTCCTATGACGTTGAGTACAGCGGTCGAGCTTTGCCAGCATATTTGCGCGCGGTAGAAGCCGCAGGAGGAGAGCCGGTAGTGATCCCACTCAAGAGTCCGCAGGAGGAAATCGCAAAAAGTATTACCTCATGTGCTGCTGTGCTGTTGCCGGGAAGCAAGGCGGACGTTGATCCGCAGAAATACAGCGCGGAAAAGCACCCAGAAACCACACCGGCGGACAATCTTCGCGATTCCGCCGACGAGCTTCTGCTTCAGGATGCTTACAACTTGCGCAAGCCGGTTTTCGGTATTTGTTACGGGCTACAGTCATTAAACGTGTGGCGCTCAGGGACCCTGGTACAGCATATTCAATCCCAGGTTAATCACAGCGCAGGGGCTAAAGTAGATATCGCGCACCAAGTAGTGGTTGCGCCGGATTCACTGCTGGCGAATGGAATTGATTACCGCGGCCTAAGTGCAGTCTCGGTAAATTCCAGTCATCACCAATCGGCGGAAGTTGTGGGCGATGGACTGCGCGCCGTTGCTCGGTGTCCTGAAGATGACGTGATTGAAGCCATTGAGGGGACCACTCTAGGCCATTTTGTTCTTGCAGTGCAATGGCACCCTGAACGTACTTTTGAGCAGGACCAGCTTTCAGGCAATCTGTTTCGATCTTTCGTGGAATCGGCGCGGCAATGGGCTGACCGCAATTCCTGACTGCTTTCCCATCAAAAACTTGCGCAGCCGCCGGGTTCTTCCGTATCGTACTTCCCATGCCGGAAAAGGGTGTTGTCTTGTCGTTGGAAAACCGGGTTGCCGTGGTAACAGGAGGTTCACGCGGCATTGGCGCTGCCATTGTGAGAATGTTTACCCAGGCCGGCGCTAGCGTTGTCTTCAATTATCAGAGAGCAAGCAAGCAAGCCGAAGACCTCTCCTGGGAATGTGGAGGCGCGAAGCAATGCATTGCAATACAGGCCGATCTCGCGTCAAGCGATGCTGCCAAACCCCTGATTGATGCAGCCGTGAAGCACTTCGGTAAAGCGGATATCATTGTGGGAAATCACGGAGTTTGGCCACCGCAGGATGCTCCCATAGACCAGATGCCGGAAGAACAATGGCGGTCCACTCTGGCCATTAATGTCGATAGCCTTTTTGGCCTGGTTAAGCATGGCGTTGCGGCCATGAAGAGACAGCGTTCCGGCGGCCATATAGTATTGATCAGCTCCACTGCGGGACAGCGTGGAGAGGCTTTTCACTGTGATTACGCCGCCAGCAAAGGCGCAATCATCAGCATGGTAAAGGGTCTTTCCACCGAGTTGGCGCGGGACGGCATCTATGTGAACTGCGTGGCGCCGGGGTGGGTGGAAACAGACATGGCCGCACCAGCGTTGCATGATGTTGAGATCAGCAAGCGCGTGTATAGCACCATTCCGCTGGGCAGGGCAGGAAAGCCGGAAGAGATTGCCGCCTCCGTGCTGTTCCTATGCACCAGGCATGCAGGGTTTATCACGGGTGAAATTCTCAACGTGAACGGTGGTGCGGTGCTGGTGGGTTGACTTCAAAAGCAGCGACTCAGGCTTTTACTGCATCTAAGGATGTGTTGATCCCAATGAGATTATTCGCAGTCGTTTGCCTGTGCATGGCGAGCCTGTACGGCCAGCAGGAACCTTCTGCCAAGCCGGTAACAGCGCAGAGCAATGCCCAAAAAGCCCGTGCGCTAGTCGATCAAATGATCCAGGCGCTGGGTGGCCAGGCATATCTGACTGTGCAGGATTATTATGCGGAAGGCCGTCTGGGCAGTTTCCACAATGAAACCATGGTGGGGTCAAATTTGTATTACCGGTTTTGGAAATGGCCGGATAAAGAGCGCACAGAATTGACCAAACAACGCGACGTTGTTCGGCTATATCTGGGCGAGAAGGCGTATGAGATCACCTACAAGGGAGTTCATCCCCTTGATCCCGAAAAAGATGAGAAAGTAAGGCAAGCCATTATCCGCCGGCACTATTCATTGGAAACGGTTCTGCGAGGATGGCTGGCCCAGCCCGGGACCTTGCTGCTGGACGAAGGCCCCAGCATTTCTGAAGGGCAGATGGCGGAGAAGGTCACTATCATCAACGCCAAGGATGAATCTGTCACTCTGCTGGTTTCGCCGGAGACGCATCTGCCGCTGGAAAAACGCTTTTTAACTCGAGACCCGCGCTACAGTGATCGCGATGAGGAAGACACAATCTACGGCAATTGGAAAGTCATTCAGGGAATCAATACCCCGCGAGTGATGCTTACCCGCCGCAACGGCGAAACCGTATTTCAGGAAATTACTCTCAATATTACATACAACACCCATCCTTCCGATTCGCTGTTTGATCCTGCCGTGGCCAAGATCAATCCAGTAAAAGACAAGTAGTTCCTGCGGGCCACGGTCTGTGGATTTGTTGGGCAACAGGGTTTATGCAAAGCCACGGTCTGTGGCAAAAAAACAACACAAGTCTCTGCCTTCTCCGTTGTAATCTGCTTACTTGGAATAACTTGCCATTTGAACAGACACTTCGGACTCCAGTGGAATGCAAAGGGGTAGGGCTGCATAGCGGCGCCGCGGTCAACCTCAAAATCGTTCCGGCAGCCGCCGGAACAGGCATTATTTTCCGCCGAACTGACCTTGACGGCTTTGAAGTTGAAGCCATTGGCCGCAATGTTGCCCGCGTAAGTTACGCCACCAGCCTGCAAAAGCAAGGCGTATTAATATCCACCACTGAGCATCTGCTTTCCGCCTTTATCGGCATTGGCCTGGATAACGCCGTTGTGGAGCTCGACAACCTTGAAGTCCCCATTCTTGACGGCAGCGCCAGGCCATTCATTGAGATGGTTTTACAGGCTGGCCTGAGAAAGCAGCGCAAGAAGCGCACCTATCTGCGGATTGTTCGCGAGATTGAGGTGCGCGATGGGAATAAATTTATCGGCGCATATCCCGCTTCTGGATACGCCGTGGCCTACAAGATCAATTTTGCTGCTCCCATTGGCGCGCAGTCGTTTGAGATCGATCTTTCCCAGGACCTCTACCGCAAAGAGCTTGCCGCAGCCCGCACTTTTGGCTTTCTCAGCGAGGAGAAAGCGTTAAAGAACATGGGCCTCATCCGCGGGGCATCAGAAGACAATGTAATTGTCTTGACTGCCGATGGCGTGAAGAACGGGCCGCTGCGGTTTGAAGATGAGTTCGTGCGCCACAAGGTGCTTGATTTAATTGGTGATCTGGCGCTGCTGGGAAAGCAAATCATCGGCCGGATCGTTGCTGATCGTGCAGGACACGCCATGCACACGGCCCTGGTTTCACGTCTGCTGAAAGACCGTTCATTGTGGGAAGAAACTACGGAAGTGAATCTCGCGCCAGACGTAACAGAGACCGCAGTTATGGCGTTGCATGGTGCGCGAGAGGCTTAAACTGTCGCGTTAATAAACATTGCTCCACTACCTAACGGCAACGCGCGTTTTTCCAGCCAGGTATCCAGATCTTTTTTCGCTTCTGCTGAAAGCACCTGAAAACGAATTCCAGCGCGGCCTTCCGGCGTGGACCACACAATTTCCCCCTTGATATCTAAAGCACGCTTACTCCCCGGCAATTGCAAGCGCACACGTGCGGCGCCGCCTTCATCGAGTTTGCGGGAACATTCAATGGAAATTCCGCCCTGGCTGATGTTGGTAATATGCAGTGGAAGCTCGGCTCCCTGGTCCACCAGAATTGCTCCGGTAGCTTTGACCAGGTGGCGATGGTAGCGACGTCGCTCGCGCATTATCAACCCTTGGGCGGCACGTACGCTGCGGGTGGCGCGCTCAAGCGAGATCGGCTTATCCAGCACAAAGTTCGCGCCCATTTCAAACGCTTGCTGAATCGTTGTCTTACCATTGACAATCGCAAAAGCGATGCAGCTCTTATTGGATTTCCCCTGCCGCAACTCGCGCAGAACCAGCGGCCCATTTGGCATTTCGTCGCAATCTACCAGTAAGGTGTCATATTTGCGCCGCATCAGAATGTGACGGGCCTGGTCAGAATCATTGGAGAGATCAAGATCAATGTTGGCCGCATCCAAAACCCGGCGTATCGTACGATGTACTTCAGGATCGCGGCTGAGAAGGAGCGCTTGCAAGGCCATACCCGGAAAGCGTATCCAAATCCTCGTCTCAGGGCCAAGTAACCAACGTAACGGGTCTCAGCCTGGGCGAGTGACAGCACTTTCGATCTAAGGTTTCTGCTCTTATGAAAAAAAATGCTTACCTCTCGTTGGGCGCGAACTTGGGTGACCGGAAAGCAAACATTCGTGAAGCGGTTATGCGTCTGGGGAAACTAGGGCGGGCCACAGCGATTTCTTCGCTGTATGAAACCGAACCGGTAGAGGTAGAGCGTGAGAATCCATGGTTTCTGAACTGTGCTGTTGCGATAGAAACCGATATTGAAGCAAAAGAGTTCCTGGCGGGCGTGCTGGAGATTGAGCGCTCCATGGGAAGAGTCCGCACTGCACCCAAAGGTCCAAGAAACATTGATATCGACATACTTTTCTTTGACACCGACGTAATCGATACTCCCGAATTGACAGTCCCGCATCCTGCCATGCAGCACAGGCGTTTTGTATTGGAACCGTTGGCAGAGATTGCACCCGATATAAAACACCCACGGCTGAACCGGACTGTGCTGGACCTGCTGCGTTCCCTGCCACCGGATTCCGGTTCGGTAATCAGAGCCGACCAAATCTGATTTACGATTGTTTTGTGGATACCACCACGATCGCCCGCTTGCTGGAACCCTTCATTAGCCTTGATGAAACGCGGCTTTCTGCTATATCGAAGTATATCGATCTATTAATGAAATGGAATGCGCGCATGAACCTGACCGCTGTCCGCGATCCGGAAGAAATGGTCCACCGGCATTTCGGAGAATCATTCTTTGCGGCCAAAGATGCGCTGGCGCAAGGGAGAATACAGAGCGTGATTGACGTTGGATCTGGCGCTGGTTTTCCCGGAGTGCCATTTGCCATGCTAGAGCCCGGGATTCAGGTTACGCTGATTGAGTCCAATCAGAAAAAAGTTACATTTTTGCGAGAACTGGTTTTTTCTCTTGATCTGAAAAACGTCAAAGTTTTCAGTGGCAGGGCAGAAGGTTATGCAGAATTTGCTGATTTGGTGATGATGCGAGCTGTGGAAAAGTTTGAAAAGGCCTTGCCTTTTGCCTTGAAGCTGGTTCACCCGGGAGGGCGAATCTTGCTAATGATCGGATATTCACAAGTAGAAATGGCTAAACAACTGGGAAAACAGGTTGCATGGGATGAAATCGTAACAGTGCCTGGAGGACATTCCCGGATATTGCTAAGAGGAATCAAAAGAGTAAAGTGGGATGATTAGTCGATGTATAAGCCTATATTTTGCCAAACTAGTAATATATAAAGAGGAAAAAATGCCTTCAAGTGAAATAATTCATAAAAATGAGCCTAAGTAGTAATGTCTGCGATGCCATCCGGTGTTCCACGTGGAACATTCGGACACAATCATTGTTCCACGTGGAACAATTGCACTAATCTGCGGCATTGCGCAACGTTTCTCTGTCCGGTAAATTCTCTATGAGCCTTCGCTTAAACTTCATTCATGGGAAAAGTAATCGCGGTCGCTAATCAAAAAGGTGGAGTGGGTAAAACCACTACTGCCATCAACCTGGCTGCCTCATTCGCCGCTGCCGAAGTAAAATCACTCTTGGTTGATTGTGATCCCCAAGCTAACTCCACCGGAGGTCTTGGGTTCCCTCGTGATCCGGAACGCCTAAGCACATATCACCTACTAATGGCGGATGCGACTGCAGATCAAGCGGTTTTGGCTACTGAACTCGATGGTTTGAGTTTGATTCCTTCTCATAAAAACCTTATTGGGGCAAATATTGAGCTGGTGGGAGCTGAAGAGCGGGAGTTCCGCTTGCGCAACTCCTTGCAAACTCTACGTAACTCATTTGATTTCATAGTTTTGGATTGCCCTCCAGCACTGGATTTGCTCACTCTCAACGCATTGGTTGCGGCTGACTCCGTCTTGGTGCCTATGCAAGCTGAGTATTTCGCTTTGGAGGGTGTAAGCGAGCTGCTGGATACCATAGAAAGGCTTCGCACCAGCTTCAATCCCAAGCTGGAGATCGAAGGCGTGGTTCTTACCATGTATGACGATCGGACCAACCTGGCCCAGCAGGTGACTCAAGAGTTAAAAAGGCATTTCGGCGATAAGCTGATGGAAACCATCATTCCGCGCAACATTCGTCTGGCAGAAGCGCCCAGTTACGGGAAACCTGCCCTGCTTTATGATGTCCGGTCCCGCGGCGCTGAAAGCTATATCAGGCTGGCTAAGGAAATTATGCACCGAAGCCTGCAATCACGCGATGCTACGCCGACGGGTGCTACTGAAGAGTTTTCAGACGTGAATGAATTGAAACGAGTAAACGAATCATGATGAATGACAAACGGAAAGCCTTAGGACGAGGTTTGGATTCTCTTCTGCCTGGAAGACCTCCTGCCGCTCCGATTGCGATGCCGGCAGCTCAGCCTGCCGTCATCGGAGGCCCACAAGAGATTGCCATTGAGAACATTGATGCGAATCCTTACCAGACGCGGCGGCGCATCAATGAAGCCGCTTTGCAAGAGCTGGCTGATTCAATCCGGATAAGCGGCGTGGTTCAACCCGTTGTTTTGCGTCCTGCAGCGAATGGAAGGTTTCAGCTTGTGGCCGGCGAACGTCGCTGGCTGGCGTCCAAGCGCGCTGGACGAACCACTATTCCTGCAGTGGTCCGGCAAATCTCCAATGAACAGGCTATGGAGATTACGATCATTGAAAACCTTCAGCGTGAAGACCTGAATCCGGTGGAGCAGGCCCGGGCCTTTGAGCGCCTGAGCCGCGAATTTAATATGACGCAGGAGCAGATTGCAGGCCGCACGGGCAAAGATCGGGCCAGCATTGCAAACTTTATCCGGCTGTTGAAGCTCCCTGAAGCTGTACAGGAAGCCATGGAAAGCGGTGCTCTTAATTTTGGACATGGCAAGGTCCTGCTGGCCCTGGCTGGTTATCCGGAACAACTGGACCGGGCCGCGCGTGAAGTCATGGAAAAGCAGCTATCGGTTCGGCAGACGGAAGACCTGGTTAGCCGGCTGCTGAACCCTGAAGCAGAACAACAAAAGCAGGAGAAGCCAGCCCGCATGATCGATCCAAATGTGCGAGAAGCTCAAACCAGCATGGAGAGGGCTTTAGGTGTTAAGGTTGAAATTGTGGATCGAAAAGGAAAAGGCAAAATTATTCTCAAATACGGGTCGCTGGATGACTTTGACCGCATCCTGGAAGCGCTGGGAGCGAAGCAATAGTATATTGATAAACATCGATATAATATTTAAAGCTGCTCAACTTTGAAGAAGCAATCTGAAAATGAAGTGAGCGTTTAGTGCCGCAATCCAGTCCAATTTTCTGAAATCACGATGGAGTTGCCGGGATTACTGGGATCATATTTGATGGATGTCATCAACCCTGAGCGGCACGAATGCAGGTCAACCATGTGGCGCAAGCTGCTGACATCTTGCGATGCCTCATAGCTCACCCCGGCTACGTCATAGTGGTAGATCAGCAGTTGCAGTTCGCCGGAGCCGTTGGTCTGCATCTCATTTACGTCGATAACAGTGCCATCCGTGATGCGGCCAATCTCACTGATGCGCAGCCGGCGCTCATGCTCGCGCTGATCGGGTGTTTTCCGGCGGCTACGCGCCCAGGCGTTCACGCCGAAGAATAAGCCCGCACCGGCAATAGCAATAACGGAATATAGACGAAGTTCGTTCATACGTTAACGTCAGAACAGCTCAGGCCGTTTGGCCAATATTTCAGTAGATGAGTTTAATCCAACTTGGGTTCGGTGAATATCCGAAGGAAGCCCTATCTCCAACCCTCAGGCCGTAGATGAATCTGGTTTGCCCAATGCACCCTCAAGAATCGCGCAGTCAACCGGAAACCACAAGTAACCATAGTTTTTGTCGCATCGGAAGACGCTAGGTGAGCTAAGTCGTCCACAATTCGGGGGGCTGAACCGAAACGTGTGGACAGGCTAAACTCATGCTCCATCCACTATGGTATTCGTGAGCTCGCCAATGCCTTCAATCGATACCTTTACTTCATCGCCCGCGACCATTGGGCCGACGCCGGCCGGGGTGCCAGTTAAAACCAGGTCTCCGGGCAGCAAAGTCATAATCTGAGAGATGTAGCGAAGCACAACATCCAAGGGAAAGATGAATGCCAATGTGCTCTCTGACTGCCTGACTTCACCATTCAGCCTGGTTTCAATGCGCATTCCCTTCCAGGGATCAATTTCATCTGTGACGATAGGGCCCACAGGACAAAACGTATTGAACCCTTTAGCGCGGGTCCACTGGTTGTCTTTCCTCTGCAAATCACGTGCTGTTACATCGTTGGCGCATGTATAGCCCAAAATATAGGGGCGAACGTCTTCATCTGGTTTCAGCCCAAAGCATTTCTTTGCTATGACTACGGTTAGCTCACCCTCAAATTCCACCCGCTGTGAAAAGCGCGTGGGCCGCACGATCTTTTCGCCCGGTAAAATTAATGACGATGGCGGCTTAAAAAAGATCAGTGGTTCTGATGGGACTTCGTTGCCCAGTTCTTTAGCGTGTTCGCTGTAATTCCTGCCCACGCATACGATCTTTGAAGGAACGGCAGGACAAAGCAGTTGAGCGGAAGAAATCGGTTGGGGAGCGACTTTCTTCGATTGCGAAAAATCGGGTACCGGCCCATCCGGCGCAGTCTGGGTAATCTGCTGGATTCCTGTAACGGATTCAATCAAGCCAAACCGCGGACCATTAGGGGAAGTAAAGCGGCAATATTTCATTCGGGAGCCTCGGTAAGCAAAAAAAATTTCTGGCAACGTTCCATGCTAACTTTGCTCTGTACCGTGCCGGCCCACCATTTTACTTTATCGCCGCTGCTTCGTTAGAAAACTCGCGTTAAGCGCCCGCCTGTTTGGCCGCCAGATCACCAATGAAGGGCAGCTTAAACTCTTCATTGTTATAAGCCTTAAACATCAGGAACAGCCAGCACGCAAACATTGCCAGTCGAATTAATGTAAAAGTCAATCCAAACAGCCCCCACATACCGAGCCCGCCAGCGGAGAGCACCATGCCGACGATCACCCAGCTCCATATCATCCAGAACCCAAAACATGCCACCCAATAAAAGATGGATTGAAAGGCATGGAAGCGTACGAAGCGATTATTCTTATAGGGATCCAGCACTAGAAAAATGACCCCCGTAATGATGCCGAGAATGTAACACAACATTCCAGCGACGTTATTGGACATACCCGCGGCTACCGGGGTTACAGGCGCACTGGCTGGAGCGGCGGATGCCGCAGGCGATGCAGTTGCACTCTGTCCTGCCACAGAATTGCCGCATGCCGGACAAAAGCTTGAACCTGCATTGAGTTGAGCCCCACACTTTGCACAAAATGCCATACCCCTCATCTCCTTCTCGAAGTGGATTTCCTATGGAGAATTTATTTGTGCTACAGCTTAGCCCTTACAAAGCAAGAATGAAAGAAAACTTATTACTTAATTCTGAATTGAGGATCTCGTCGAGGCGATAGACCAATTCTTTATGCCACTCCCCGTGCTTCTCCTAACACCAGCTTAAAGTCCATGCGCTTTTTGCCGCGATAGACAGTCACCGTCACGGTGTCACCGGAGCGGTGGTTTTGCATTATGTGCGAGAGGTCCTGCTGGTCCTCAATGGCCTGGCCGTCGATTGCAACCACAAGATCGCCACCAAGCATGATGGGGACATTGCCAATGTAAGCCTGCTCCGTACCGCCGTGAAGGCCGGCATGGTCAGCGGCACTGCCTGGGACTACCTGAACAACCAGCAACCCTGAATTGGCAGGAAGGCCAAGCTGATCTGCCAGTTCCGGCCCGATTGGAATGGTGCGGACTCCCATTTCCGGCCGGCGAACCCGGCCCAGATGGACCAGATCGTCCAGCACAGCCTTGGCGGTATTAACAGGAATGGCAAATCCAATGCCGGCGCTTTGCTCAACCCCACCGGTGAGAATCATGGTGTTAATGCCAATCACCTGCCCTTTCGCATTCAGGAGCGGCCCCCCTGAATTTCCCGGATTGATGGCTGCGTCCGTTTGAATTGCCTCGTCAATAAACCCACGTTGGCCTTTCAGAGAGCGGATGGAACTGATAATTCCGCGCGTCATGGTTCCGCTGAGACCGAATGGGTTGCCGATGGCATAGACCTTCTGGCCAACGACAAGGCTCTTGGAGTCGCCGATCTCAGCCTTCGGCACTGACTTTTCTGGAATTTGTATTACAGCCAGATCATGCACCTGGTCCGTGCCAATAATTTGCGCTTTATATTTTTTCTTGTCACTTGTAGTTACCTCTACCTGTCGCGCGCCGTCTATCACGTGGAAGTTGGTAAGAATATGGCCTTCATTATCGATCACAAATCCTGATCCCATGCCTTGTTGGGGCACGGTGCCATAAAAGAAATCAAAGGCCACGGCAGTGGAAGTGATATTCACCACGGAAGGAAGGGCCTTTTTATAAACGGCAATATTGTTTTGCTCCTCGGCATCAAAAGAACCTGGGCCGGCAGCCTCAGTCAGTTCCACATGCGAGGGCCTTGTGATCCATGCAGGAGACGGGCCGGCAAGGCGTGAAGTAACAAAATAAAATGCTAAGACCAGCAAAATCGCAAGAAAAAATGGACGTAAAAATTTCATATATCACCTGTCAAAACTCAGCCGCTTAGCCAGGACCTTAAGCTGGGCGTAAATTCGTTCCACCTGATGGCGGGTCTCCGTGGCTGGGCCGGAATTATCAATCACAAAATCAGCGCGCCGGGCCTTTTCCTCATCGGGCATCTGGGCCTTGTGGCGGCGCTCGACGTCAGCCCGCGCTTCCGCCTCACTCATCCCGCTACGCTGCGCAAACCGCGCATTCTTTTGCATAGGCTTGCAGGTCACAACAATGACCCTGTCAAAATGGTCCCGGGCGCCAGCTTCAAAGATAAGCGCAGCTTCTACAATGGCGACAGCATATGGGTCCTTTGTTCCAATCTCGCGCATCCACCGCTGCTGCTGCCTGATTACCGCTGGATGCACAATCCTGTTTAGCTCTTCCACGCGACCACCGTCAAAAGCGGCGGCAGCCAGCTTTGCGCGGTCAATCTCGCCAGAAGATTTGATGATTTCCTGGCCAAAGTGTTTTATCAATTCCTGGTAAACGTCCTGCCCGGGCCGATAAAGCTCATGGGCAATGATGTCCGCATCAATAATATGCGCGCCCAGGTCAGCAAACATCCGGGCGACAGTGGACTTTCCGCAGGCGATTCCGCCAGTAAGTCCGACGCGCAGCACGGTTTAGCTCCGTACCTGCCGCTCTTTGCCCCTGCGCATATGGCATGCTTTGACCGTGTTTGCCATGAGCATGGCGATGGTCAACGGCCCAACGCCGCCGGGCACCGGCGTAATGGCGCCGGCAACGGCAGCCACATGTGGATCAACATCACCTACCAGCGTTGAACCTTTTTCGGCAAATGATTTCTCCCGCGCTGCATCTCCAGCAAAAAATTTATCGAACTCATTGCGATCAGTGATCTTGTTAATGCCCACATCAATCACCGCAGCACCGGGCTTTACAAACTCTTCAGTCACAAAACCAGCTTTTCCGATAGCTGCAACCAGAATGTCCGCCTGACGGGCAATCTGGGAGATATTCTTTGTCTTGGAATGGCAGATTGTGACTGTGGCATTGTTATTCAGCAAGAGCATGGCCACAGGCTTGCCGACAATGTCACTTCTTCCGATGACCACTGCATTCCGGCCTTCAATAGCAATGTTGCTACGGCGCAAAATCTCAATTACGCCGGCCGGTGTACACGGAACCAGGCCCGGACGCTGCGTGGAGAGATTGCCGACGTTTACAGGATGAAATCCGTCCACATCTTTTTCCGGAGAGACTGCGAGCAGAACTTTCTTGGAATCAACCTGCGGCGGCAAGGGAAGCTGTACAAGAATACCGTCAATCTCATCGCGATTGTTCAATTCATCGATCATCTTCAGCAGCTCACCAGTAGTCACGGAATCCGGCGGAGTCAGGTTCTCACTGAGCATGCCGAGTTGCTGGCAGGTCTTGACCTTGTTGCGAACGTAGATTTCTGAAGCCGCATTATGGCCCGCCAGAATTACTGCCAGCCCGGGCCTGCGGCCTGCGGCAATCAGGGTTTGCACCTGCTCGGCCACCTCAGATTTTATCTGTGCGGCTATTTTATTTCCGTCAAGGATGGTGGCAAGCATTGTGGTCATGGGGAAAGAATATCTTAACCAGAAAAAACACAAAAGGCCCACTTGCCTGTGCGAATATGCTGGCTGATTTAGAATGGGCCAGTGATGCTCAAACAGATATTGGATGCGCTGGCGTGTCCCGACCCCGCATGCCATAAGCCTTTGACGCTTGCAGCCGATGAAAACTCCCTGCAATGTACAGGGTGCGGCCACATTTATCCTGTAAAAGATGGCATTCCCATGCTTTTTGTTGGGAAGCCATAAGAATCCAATCAAAACGTTCTCAAGACGAAACTGGTGAGCTGGGCTATGCTGCTTCGCCAGCAGCTTGAATCTTAAGTTCGCGCAGGTACTGAGCGAAGGCCGGTCCCAGGTCAGACCGTTTCAGAGCAAGCTCCACCGTCGCTTTCAAGAAGCCAAGTTTATCTCCAGCATCATGGCGCTTGCCGTCAAAGGTGTAGCCGTAAACCTTCTCGCCGGCAGAAAGCAGCCCGCGAAGCCCATCCGTTAATTGCAGTTCGCCGCCGGTGCCAAGCGGCGTGTGTTCCAGCGTGTTAAAAATCGTGGGAGTCAGGATGTAGCGGCCAATAATGGCCAGGTTGGATGGCGCGTCTTCTTGTTTGGGCTTCTCCACCAGATGGCGAACATCGAAAGCACGGCCATCAAATTTACCTTCTATCTTCTTAGCGTCGAGCACGCCATAGGAAGAAATGGCGGGGCCATTGACCTCCTGCGTGGCGATGATGGAGCATTGAGATTCCTCAAACACCTCGATCATCTGCTTCAAACACGGTTTAGTTGAATCAATTACGTCATCAGCCAGCAAAACCGCAAATGGTTCGTTCCCTACCAATTCCCGCGCCATTAACACGGCGTGGCCCAATCCCATAGCCTCTTTCTGGCGGACGTACGCCACATGGATCATGTCAGAGATCTGGCGCACAATGGAAAGCAACTCGGTCTTGCCGCGCTCTTCCAGCATCTTTTCCAGTTCATAGCTGACATCAAAATGGTCTTCAATCGCAGTCTTGCCCCGCCCGGTGACGATGATGATCTGGTCGCAGCCCGCGGCCAGAGCTTCTTCCACGCCATACTGAATGATGGGTTTATCCACCAGTGGCAGCATTTCTTTAGGTTGCGCTTTTGTGGCGGGAAGAAAACGCGTACCCAGACCGGCAGCGGGGAAAACAGCTTTGCGAACTCTCATTTTCATTTCGTGGATCCTGAGTACCGCTTGGTGAGATGCAGAAAATCAAGCATCTGCTTTCTCCGACGTATTATCGTTCCTTGCATCTTTCCCGTATTTACAGAACCGGGCTATTGTCTCTCAGCATCATCTGCCGAACAAGTTTGATCGGGGGAAAACCCTGCTTCAGGAATTCGTTGTGAAACTGTTCCAGGGAAAACTTGTCACCCATCTTTTTCTTGTAATCCTCGCGCAGCTTCAGGATTTCCAGCTTGCCCAGAGTGTAATAGAGATATGTGGGATCGGAAGTGCCGCGCTTGGTTTCACGCAGGCCGTTCATGTGAGACTGATAACCTTCTTTCTCAAAAAACGCGACACCTTCGTCAAACGTCATTTTTCCGGTGTGCATCTGAATGCCGACGATGAACCGCGCGTTTCGCAACAGGGCATCCTGAAGCTGGCCCAGACGCAGCTTCAGGAAAGCTGTGTCATGGTCCTGGTCAACACCCGGAGTGCGGCCATAGCCTTCATCCAGCATCATTTGCTCACTGTAGTGGGCCCAGCCTTCCGCGTTGGAACTGCAACCCAGCAGCTTTCGCACTTTGGAGGGCGCATAAGGTACCCACAAAAACTGTGTGTAATGGCCCGGATAAACTTCATGCACGGCGGTGGAAATGATTGTCCCGCGATTGAAGCCGGCCATGTGCTCTTCCACTTGCTGCGCGCTCCATGAAGGCTCAGGCAGTGTGACATTGAAAAAGGCTTCCTTGGCGACCTTTTCGAAGGGGCCGGGTGTATCCATGGAAGCAAAGGTGAGCGCGCGCTCAAATGGCGGCGTTTCCTCGACGATGGGCAGCACTTGTGATGGCAACTTAACGATGTGGTGCTCAGATAAGAAATCTTTTAGTCCGCCCAAAGTGTCGCGGAAGGTCTGCAACAGCTTGTCGGGTGCAGGATGGTCTTTTTCCAGCTCTTCAAGGATCTGCTGTGGAGTTTTATTTGGGTCAACTTTGGCCGCTGTGTCCTTGAATGCCTGCTGGTTCAAGCGCAGGTTGGCCATTCCGATCTCCAGCAGACGGTCCAGCGGGATATCAACATCTTCGTCGTACAGCAACTTCTTGCTGTAATTGTCCGCACCGATTCGAAAGTCGCCGTGGGCCTGCGGTTTTAAATCTTTTTCAATCCATTGCTGGTAACTCTTCAGCTCGTCAATTACTTTTTGGTTGCTGGCTTGGAACTGCGCCAGCAGCGCCTGGTCTTTTACATCTTTAAAAGCTTCAGGGACATCTTTCTGAAAAAAGCTGATGATCCCGGGGATCTGTTCCAGAGCAACATCAACGTATATGGGTGGCGGATTCTTTAGGTTCTGCCGCGCCGCCTGGAATACTGCTGGAATCTGCTTTTCCCGGACAATAACGGATTTCAACCGTTGCGCGGGTGGCGCAAACGTCCGGGCCATGATTACGAAGATGGAGTTCGTGATGCCGGAGGAATATTGGTCCGGGTTGTTCTCCCATGGGCGAATGTTCTCCAGCGTCAGCAGGCGGGCATTGATATCATTCAGCACCAATGCTTCGTCTGTCCGCACAGCCAGAGAGAGTTGTAACGGGTCAATTTTGGATACTACCTTCTGAAAACTTTTGAGCGTGGTAATCTGCTGGTCTATCGCAGCCCGCGAGTAGTCTTCCAAAAGATTGTCATACTGGTGAAATCCCGCTGCCGTACCCTGGCTTGGATTAAATTTGAAATAATATTTTTCAAAATACTGGTCAGCCAGTGAAACAAAGGCTTTGTCATTGTTTTCAGTGTTTGCGGGTGCTGATTTCTTTTGCTGAGCATGTATAACCATGGCTGCCATGAGCACGGCGAAGAACGAAATGAATTTCACAAACCTCTCCATTTCAGGCATAAATAAATGTCGTTACAAATCATAACAATCTTGTCCCTTACCGCAGTCTCACGATGAGTGTATTTCCTGCTCGTCACGATGACCTTGTACCAGGTGAACCGAATTTGATTTGAACTGGGACCGGGGTGTAAATTTTTGACATCGTTTCCGCCAGTAAATAACATCTGTGTTTCGGGCCTTGGTGGTCAACTTTTCGCTAATCCTGCAACGGAGAATAAATCATGCCCATGGTCTACTGCACAGGGTGCGGCAAGCAAATACACGATTCGGCCATAAACTGCCCGAATTGCGGCGCAGTCCAGCATACCCAGCAGCTACAGCCAATGCAGGCGGCGCAAGCGGTTCCCTTTTCCCTCAGCGATAAGCGCATACTTCCAGCTTTCCTGTTGTGTTTCTTTTTTGGTGTTTTTGGCGCTCACCGGTTCTACGTTGGCAAAATTGGATCGGGCGTAGCACAGTTGCTTACCCTGGGCGGCCTGGGAATCTGGATGCTTGTGGATTTAATCCTAATCATTTGTGGCGCCTTTACCGATAGCGAAGGCCGCAGGATTACGCTCTGGACCTAGCGCCTGCGCCAATATCAGATGGTTATTATTTTTGCACATAAACAGTTCCACCCTTCATCACCATCACCGGGCTTTGCAGCAGCGTAACGTCTTTCAGAGGGTCGCCATTCACGGCAATGATGTCAGCAAAGCTGCCGGGCTCCACCACCCCAATTTTGGACCAGCCAAGCAGATCAGCGGCGTTGATGGTGGCGGTCTGGATGGCCTGTAGGGGAGTCATCCCTATCTGCACGTATACGGCGAATTCATGAGCATTCAGGCCATGAGGATAAACTGCGGCATCCGTTCCGAATGCGATTTTAACTCCCGCGGCAAATGCCTTCTTGATGTTCTGGCGGCTCACCGCGGTTACTTCCTTCATCTTGGTCGCATACATTGCCGGCAAGCCGATTCTGGCCGCATTCTCGCGCATCCAGTCGGCAAGATAAAGCGTCGGCACCAGATAAGTGCCGTTTTTCTTCAATAAGGCGATGCCGGCATCGTCAATGTAAGAGCCGTGTTCAACGGAATCCACGCCGGCTTCAGACGCCCAGGCAATGCCCTGCGCGCCGTGCGCGTGCGCCGCCACTTTCCGTCCCAGTCGATGCGCGTCCGCCACAATGGCCTTCATTTCTTCCAACGTATATTGCGAGGCCTGCGGATCGTCGCCCTTGCTGAGCACGCCGCCGGTAGCGCAGATTTTGATTACGTCAGCGCCGTATTTAATGATCTCGCGTACTTTGTGCTGCACGCCTTCCACGCCATCAGCAGCGCCGTCAGACTTGGCGTGCCATTCATAAGGCAGCAGATTCTGGTCGCAATGGCCTCCGGTGATGGAAAGCGCCGGACCGCTGGCCATAATCCGTGGACCGGGAACCATGCCTTCATTAATGGCGTCGCGCAGTGCAATGTCGGTATAGCCGTTGGCTCCAACGTTGCGCACGGTAGTGAAGCCCGCTTCCAGCGTAATGCGGGCATTCTTGGCGCCGACCAACGCCTCTTTGGGAATTGAGACGCCCAGTTCCTGATAGCCAAAGTTAGGATCGAAAGTGAGATGCGTGTGCGCATCAATCAGACCGGGTAGAAGCGTGGCGTTCGGGAGATTGATTACACGCGCGCCTGAGTTCTCCGCCTGTGAGCCTCCGCCGCCGTTTGCCGTGACGCTGGTCACTTTGTCACCGTCAATTGAAACGGTTACGTTGTCGAGCATCTTGCCCGTTTTCACGTCCAGCATGTGTCCGGCATGGATGGTTACGTGCTGCGCTTGTGGCGGCTGGGTAGGCTGTTGGGCAAAGCTGGTACAGAAAAGAACGCAGGCCAGGAGAAAGAGTGTTGTGGTTTTCATAAGACGCGCCGGATTATAACAGGCGGAAGCCAGGGCCCCGGCTTAAGAGCGTGAGCAGGGAATGCTCATTTTTCAAACCAAGCGACAAATTCCATGCGAATGAATTGTTTTACGCCTTCAGTTCCGGTTAGCTGCCAGATGAGCTGCCTGTCGGGCTTCAGGTGAATACTGATAGCAAAAAAGGGACAACAAGCATGCTCAAGAAGCGTGATCTGGGATAAAGCATCATAGGTCGCGGGATCAAAGTGGAATACAAAATCATAACCATCGGAGATTTCCTGCACTGCCTGCAACATTGACGATAAGAAATCTGCCAATTGCCGATGGCGCAAGCGGTCTTCGTTCGATAGCGCTGTCATGTCGCAGACAAATGGAGTGGAATATTTCATTGCGGCATTCAGTGGCTGCCTTAGAGGGGCTATTCTATCCAAAACAGGAATCCCAGCCCTCATTCGGCGGATCATTTTGCCTGTAGCCACGTTTGCGCCACCACTTCAGGACTTAGTTCACGAAGGAGGCCCTGAAGTTGGTCAATCACATCTTCCGGCTGTGTGGATTTCAAATTGAACTTAAGCACGCCGCCGGGCGAGAACTGTGCGCCTCGGGCTTGCGCTACGAAACGCGCCAGGCGCTCAGGTTCAATTGCAGCTTGCTCAGTGAATTTGATAGTTACGGAATCGCGTTTGCGATCGACAGCCAGCACACCGACGCGTTCACATAGCAGTTTAAGCGCGGATGCCGCCAACAGGTAACGAACCGGAGCAGGCGGTTCGCCGTAACGGTCCTGCAATTCCTTGCGGACATCATCCAGCGCAGCTTCACTCTCTACACCTGCGGCACGCTTGTACATGCGCAGCCGCTGGTTTTCTTCCGCGATATAAGTGGGAGGAATGCGAAGATCGATCCCGAGATTTAGCTGGGTGCTGACTTTATCGGAAAGTTCTTCGCCCTTCAGTTCACGGATGGCGCGGTCTAGCATCCCGGTGTACATCTCAAAACCCACGGCATCGATATTGCCGCTCTGCTCGCCACCCAGCAGATTGCCGGCCCCGCGCAGCTCAAGATCCAGGGCCGCGATTTTAAAGCCGGCGCCAAGATCAGAAAATTCTTTCAGCGCGGCCAGCCTGCGCCGGGCAACCGGAGTGAGTTCCTGCTCGGCGGGAACCAGCAGGTAAGCATAAGCGCGACGATTGGAACGGCCAACGCGCCCGCGCAACTGATACAGCTCAGAAAGCCCGTGGCGGTCGGCACGATTAATGATGATGGTGTTGCAGAGCGGAATGTCCAGGCCATTTTCAATGATGGTGGTCGCCACCAGAATGTCCGCTTCATGGCGCACAAAAGCGAACATCACCTTTTCCAGTTCCCCCTCAGACATTTGGCCATGGCCAACAATCACGCGGGCGCGCGGCAGCATCTCCTGAAGTTTGGCAGCGATTTCGTAAATCGTCTCAACCCGGTTGTGAACAAAATATGCCTGGCCGCCGCGTTCCAGTTCGTGTTCCAGCGCTGATTTGACCAGCTTTTCATCGTAAGCGGCCACAACGGTCTGTATGGCCATGCGGTCTTTGGGCGGCGTTTCAATCACACTCATGTCACGCAGTCCTACCATTGACATGTGCAGCGTGCGCGGAATCGGCGTGGCCGACATGGTGAGCACGTCAACTTCCTTCTTTAGCGTCTTGAGCCGTTCTTTGTGGCGCACGCCGAAACGCTGCTCTTCATCGACAATGACCAGCCCCAGGTCCTGGAACTTGATGTCTTTTGAAAGGATACGATGCGTGCCGATAACGATATCGACCTTGCCTTGCTCAATCCGTTCCACAGTTTCCTTCTGCTGCCTGGCGTTGCGGAAACGGCTCATCATTTCTATGGTGATAGGGAAGGTGGCAAAGCGGCGCTTGAAGTTTTCAAAATGCTGGAAGACAAGAACGGTGGTGGGCGCAAGCACTACGACTTGTTTATTGTCCTGCACAGCTTTGAAAGCGGCCCGCATTGAGACTTCCGTCTTTCCGTAACCCACGTCACCGCAGAGCAGGCGGTCCATGGGCAGGGTGGATTCCATGTCGCGCTTGATGTCTGCGGTTGCGGTGAGCTGATCATCAGTTTCGTTGAATTCAAACGCATCTTCAAATTCCTTTTGCCATTGCGTGTCCTGGGGGAAAGAGTGGCCTTGCGCGGCTTTGCGGGCGGCATAGAGTTTGAGTAATTCGTCGGCCATATCTGCCATGGCCTTCTTAACGCGCGCTTTGGTCTTGGCCCAGGCAGTCCCGCCCAGACGGCTCAGCGGCGGATGCACACCTTCACTGGAGCGATATTTCTGAATCAGGTCCAAGCGGGTAAGCGGCACGTAGAGCTTTGCCGCTTCAGCGAATTCCAGAATCATGTATTCGCCGGTAATCTCATTCTGCTGGATTTCCTTTAGCCCCTGATACATGGCGATGCCGTGCTCCACGTGAACGACGAAATCTCCAATGGCGAGATCACGGAAGTCCGACATGAAGGCCGCGGTTTTCGATTTACGGCGCAGGGGCTGCTGCGGTTCGATCTCTGAGTCGTCAAATAAATCGCGCGAGCCGAAGATCACCAGATGGGCGTCCGGCAGCGCCACGCCTTCGGGCACAGTCGCGCGAACAATGGTGGTGGTCAGCAGATCGCCGGAGAAATAAGCCGTTTCGTCCAGGTAGGTCTCACTACCGGGAACAGGGGTGCGCGTACCCAGGCGAAATGTGACTTGATATTCAGTGAAAATGTCCGCCAGGCGCTCCATCTCACCAGTATTGGGCGCAGCAAACATTACACGGCGGCCCTGAGCGGTGAGTTTCTTCACTTCTTCGACCATGGCCGGAACGGAGCCATGAAAACGTGAGGTGGAATGGGCAGAAAGCTCAATTAGATATTTATCCGGAACTTCAGGATCGGCCAAAGCCAGGTTTTCTTCAGCGCGGGCAATACGCAGCACATTCAGGTGCTCAAGACTGCCGCCTGCCAGGCGTGCGATCAGAGCGTTCCATTGTTCAGGTGGAAGATAAATATCTTCCGGTGTTGCAAGCTTACCGACCAGGCTCTGCTCATGGCGTTGGATAACCTTGTCCCACCAATGCTCTTGTTCGGCTTCAAGGGCGGAGGGCTCATCAATGAATACGACAGCGTTGGGCAGCAGGTCGAAAAGCGTGCTTTGTGCACCGGCATTGGCGTAAAACTCCCAGCCAGGAAAGACCGAGACGCCGGTCTCCGCCAGAGCGTTGCGGACGGCATCAGCGTTGCCCTCAACGCGAGCGCCCGAAAGCCGGGCATGAATTTCAGTAAGCAGCTCTTCACGCACCGGAGTTTCCGTAAGCGGAAGCAGCACTACTTCATCCACGGGGGAGGAGGAGCGTTGCGTGCCGGGATCAAACTTGCGGATGGATTCAACTTCGTCACCGAACAGCTCAATACGCATGGGACGGTCAGCTTCAGGCGGGTATGCGTCAAAAAGGCTGCCGCGGATCGCATATTGTCCCGGCATTTCCACCACGTCCACGGCGGAATAACCGACGGTATTCAGATGTTGGACAAGTTCGTCCACATCGAGCATGTCTGTGCGCCGGATGATTCGGGCCAGGCCAGTGTAGTGCTCGGCTGATCGCAGGCGCATGGAGGCAGCGTTAAGCGGTGCAATGATGATGGAAGCAGCGTTGGTGGAAATCTTCCACAGTACGGTAGCGCGCTCTTCCTGGATATCTGGATGAGGCGACATGTTTTCAAACGGCAGTACGTCATAAGCCGGCAATTTCACCACTGCCTGTGGGCTGCAAGCGCCAGTCAGCTCACAAAAAGACTGGATCACGGGGCAGATCGCCTCTGCGGCGCGATTATCGGGAACGATCAGTATGAGCGGCAGGCCAGCAGCGCGTTGCAAATAGGGAATAAGAAGGGATTTTGCCGTCGAAACCAAGCCAGACAGACGGATACGCCCCGCAGGAGGTTTTGACTCCCCCCTCCGCTGCTTAAGATATGAGGCCGCCTGCTGGAACCCAGGGCTTTTTTCCACGTCCGCCAGGACTTCGCGGACGAATGGAAGGATCACAACTTCATTTTAACCGCAAAGAGCCACAAACGGCCATGCAGAGATTGAGCTGCATGAATGCGTCTCAGCGGCCTTACCAGTCATCAATTGCGGTATATTCAAGAATCCATGGACAAGCGAATCAAGCGAAATCGCTCACGGGAACTGCATGATCGCGCCAGCCGCGTGATTCCCGGTGGCGTCGATTCTCCTGTGCGCGCATTTAAATCGGTCGGAGGCGAGCCGCCGTATATTGTGCGTGGCAACGGCTCCCGAATGTGGGACGCTGACGGCAACGAATACATTGACTACATGGGATCGTGGGGTCCGCTGATTGTTGGGCATGCTTTTCCCAGCGTGGTGGAGGCCGTGGCAAAGGCCAATTGCGATGGCGCCAGCTTTGGCGCATGCACGCCAGCGGAAGCGGAATTGGCGGAGTTGGTGATTGAAGCATTTCCGTCCATGGACAAGGTACGGTTCGTCAGCTCCGGAACCGAAGCTACCATGTCAGCAATCCGGCTGGCGCGGGCGTTTACCGGACGCAAATACATTGTGAAGTTTGAAGGCTGCTATCACGGGCATGCAGATTCGCTGCTGGTGAAAGCAGGCTCCGGCGTTGCGACGCTGGGCATCCCCGGCTCTGCCGGAGTTCTGGATGAACAAGCTAAGTTTACGTTGGCATTGCCCTTCAACAACCAGCAGGCTGTCGAAGAGGTATTTGGCAAATTTAAAGACCAGATCGCGTGCGTGATCGTGGAACCGGTGGTTGGCAATATGGGATGCGTGCCGCCCAGGAAAGGCTATCTGGAGTTTTTGCGATCGATTACAGCGCAGAACCGGACTGTGCTGATCTTTGATGAAGTGATGACGGGGTTTCGCGTGAGCTTTGGTGGCGCGCAGGCGCTCTACAACATCAAGCCTGACCTCACTACGCTGGGCAAAATTATTGGAGGCGGCTTGCCGGTTGGCGCTTATGGCGGCAGGTGTGAGCTGATGGACATGATTGCGCCCCTTGGTCCCGTCTATCAGGCGGGAACGCTTTCTGGTAATCCGCTGGCTATGGCTGCTGGAATTGCGACGCTGCGAGAGTTGAAAAGCAAGCCGGGAATTTACGAGCAACTAGAGCGACGCAGCGCAGCGCTGGTAGATGGAGTGCTGGCCGCGGCAAAAAAGAAAGGTGTGGCGCTGACGGCGAACCGGGTGGGATCAATGTTCACATGGTTTTTTCAGCCGGGGACAGTCTACGATTGGGGCACAGCCGCGCTCTCAGATACGCAGGCATTTGGGAAATTCCATCGCGCCATGCTGGAGCAAGGCATTTATCTGCCGCCTTCACAATATGAGGCCATGTTTATGAGCGCGGCGCATTCTGAAGCGGATATCGAAGAAACGATTTCCGCCGCGGAGAAGTCACTCTAATCATGCGTCACTGTATTCTGGATTTCAGAAAAACCTAAATCCCTACTGCCCCGTAATCGGTGCCGGTTTCCGTATCGCGGACTTTTTCCTTTTCATAAGCGCGATAGGGGTTGCGGGTAAGTCCCAGACGGCGCTTGCGCAGTTCAAACCCGGCATACAAGCCGCCGGCGAGGACCACGGCAGTGAGGGCGGCAATGGACATCAGGCGGCCGGGATTATCCAGAAGCGGACGCGCGAGATGCGATGCCGTAAAGGCGACGCGAGCAGGCAGCCCAAGTGCGTGGCGAAAATCATCGAGAGACTTTTTTCCACCGCGCTCCAAAGCTCGATAAGCATTGAGGGCACTATAAGGCACAGGCATTTCCAGATCCTGGCCCCCTCTAACTACTACATGATCCACGCCGCGCTCTTCCTGCTGTTCCAGAAGGTCCTGGATGGCGAGCTCAAGCGCCTGCGGTCTTGACCACATGGAGAGAAAGGCCACGCGACCGGATTTATCGACAAGAAATGCCGGATTGGGCAATTTGGAGTACTTGCGATGGATGGCGCCGCGCAGATCATCCACCAAGATCGGCATGTTCATGTCTTCTTCATCGCGGAGAAGACGCGCAGCCTCAGTTTTTTCGCGCATGGACCGATGGGCAGGGATGACCTCTCCCGGGTGGGCTTCACGCACATAAACGAATAGAAATTCAATATCGTCGCCACGAAAACGGTCATAAAGCTCATTGATGCCGCCAATAGAAGCGGCGGTCATGGGGCATGTGGCAGAGCCGAAAATGAGTAGGACATTCTTCTTTTGGGCAAAATCACTCAGGCGCACTGTCTCGCCATCCAGGGCGGTAGCCTTAAAATCAGGTGCGCGTTCACCCGGTTCCGGGCCAGAGAAGGCCGTTCGGGAAAGATCATGAAAGAGTTCGCGAGAAAATTGCTCGTAATTGTAACTACTCAGACCCAGCATTTTTGCTCCTAAAGACGCATCGCTTGCCGGTAAGCATCCGCAATTTTGGATACTCAGGGGACAACGGGATTCGATGCCTGCCATGCTTCCACTGTTTTCTTTAAGCTAAACTGTCTCAAATTATTTGACCAGATAAAATGATTATTAGTAGCTAACAAAGCGCTGGCAGGGGATAATCCTGACCTGGCATTACCATGTGGAGGACGAATGGCGGCTTTGAAAGTGGGAGAAATGGCCCCGGAAATTGAGCTTCCCGGAGTTACGGGCAAACAAAGACACAAGTTTAAGCTCAGCGAATCCCGAGGCAAAAAGAACGTGATTGTAGCGTTCTATCCGTTGGATTGGAGTCCAACTTGAACCAACGAAATGTCGGCGTACAGCAGATATCTGCCGCGTTTCGCCGAACATAATACCCAGGTCGTGGGTATTAGCCCGGATTCGATCTACAGTCATCTTGCCTGGCAGGAGAAATCAATCGGCTGGCAGGAATATCCTATTCTGAGCGACTATTGGCCCCATGCCGGCGTGGCCCAGCAATATGGCATTTTGCGCCTGGGAGAACCCTTACCGGGAATCAATGACCGGGCGGTTTTCATCGTAGACATGGAAGGAAAGATCGCCTTTTCCAAAACTTACGAACTGGGCCAGGAACCCGATTATGAAGAGCTGCTGACCGAATTGGGAAAGCTCAAACAGGCTGCCTGAAGCGGGCGCTGCAAGGCATATTCACGCAACGCCCTCAAGCGAGGGCGTTTTCATTTGGAACCGCTGATACCGAATTTATTTCTTTGCTGTTTTCTTGGTGGACGCCTTTTTTGCAGGCGTCTTCTTTGTGGAAGCAGGCGCTTTGCTGAGTGTGTCTTCAATGATCTGGTCCAGCTTGCTGCGATCATCTACTTCAACCGCTGGAGTGGCAGGCCCACCGTTGCCGACTATGAAGATCGTAGGGGTATGCTGAAGGCCGATTTGTGTTCCTAACTGGCGGTCCGCCAGAACCTTGCCCTTGAATTGGTCTCCCGGATCAAGGACAAATGGAACAGCCGTATTATTTTGCGTGGCAAATTTATCTACGAACTGGCGCAGGTTTTGTTTGTCGATCTGAGGCTGGTTTTGAAAAATAAAGCCGCGAAAGTCATCGCCCAGCTTCTCTGACTTGCTATCGAAGTAGCGGGCATAGACGGCCGCATCGAACGACCAGGGATGCATTGGGAGAGGAAAATCATGCAGCACAACAGGAATATTGTGTTTTTTAGCCGCGTCCCACACCAGCGGGTAAGCACGCGCACAATCGGGGCACTCAAGGTCTTCAAACACAACAATGGCCGCTCTGGCGCCCGGAGGCGGTTTTAGGGAAGATCCATCAGCGGCATAGGAAGCCGCAGGAGAGATTGCGAGCGCAATCAACGCGGCGGCGGAGAATAATAGCTTTTTGAATTCAATCATCACTTGTCATCCTGCTTCTTCTGGGATTTTTGTTTGTATTTTCCGGGAGCAGCCTTTTTGGGAGAACTCGCCGCGGATTCGGCGGGCCCCGCCTTTTGGAGCATCTGGCCAACGATCTGGCCCAACTGGTCCTGATTTACTTCTTCAACAAATGGCTGCGAAACTTCAGTTTTGCTTACAACCCATATTGTAGGGGTGCGCTCCACACCGATGCGCTGCCCCAAAGCATAGTCCGCCCTGACTTTTTCGGCCAGTTTACCAGCCGGATCATTCGCTGACGGTATGGGCACTTTGTTGGCATCGCCGAATTTCTGTATCCATTGTTGCAGGTTAGCCCCGCTGATCTGCGTCTGATTGGTCAAGATGAATTCACGGAATGCATTTCCCAGCCCGATCGACGACTGATCGAAATATCTGGCCCAGACTGCGGCTTCAAATGACCAGATATGCCGGGGCAAAGGAAAGTCGTGCAGCATGACTGGAACCCTATGAGCATTTGCGACTTCCTGAACCAGCGTATAGGAGCGGGCACATTCGGAGCATTCCAGATCTTGAAATACCACAATGGCTACCGAGGCCCCGGAAGGCGGCTTTAAAAGCGATGCATCGGCGGCAAAAGCAGGCACACAGAGCCCCAGTAACGCCGTAAAGGTAAGTGCTCCTGCAGATTGCCCCATAAAGTAATTTTACTAAAGATCGTAAATCTTGCCGCGTGTGGTTCTCACCGGCCAGAAATGCTTGGTAAGTTGCCTAAGAGCCTGCAAGAGTAGAAACCCAGGTTGCGGGGATTCGTCGCGCAAACTACTAGAGCGGGTAGTACCCCATATGGAAGTAGTAGACTCTGATGGATTTAGCAGTACGCTGGGCTGACGCGCCCCCGCCCCAATGCAGTGCATTCAATTCTGAAGGACCCCAAATGAAGGGTTTTGGCTTTTGCCTTGCCGTGATTTTAATATTCGGATTTTATGCTCACGCGCAAAGCCCTGAAGGCGCATTGGTTGGAACAGTGTCCGATTCAACCGGCGCGCGTATTGCCGGGGCAAGCGTGACTATCATAGCGAAAAGCTTCCCCCTCACTAGAACCGTGAAGGCCAGCAATCTGGGCGAATTTGCCGTGGAGTCGCTTCCTCCGGGAGAGTATGAAGTAAAAGCGGAAGCTCCGGGCTTTGCGCCTAAAAGCGGGACCGTGAGGGTTGCGGTAACGTCAGTTCAGTCCATGAGCATCAAGCTGCAACCAGGTCCGGTGCAGCAAACTGTCAAAGTTGAGGGAAGCAGTGACACATTGGCAGCGCAACCGATTGAGACCTCCAGCAGCGTGGTGAAAACCACCATCGGGTTGCGTGACCTGGAAGACACTCCGCTGGCACATCGCAGCTTTGCCAACATTGCCTACCTTGCGCCGATGACCGAGCCGGTGGAGCCTTCTGATCCGACCAAGGCGCGAATTACGGCTGTTTCTTTTGGCGGCAGTTCCGGATTAAATGTGGACCTTTCAGTAGATGGCGGCGACAACAACGATGATTACATCGGCGGGTTTTTACAAAACTATTCAGTTGATGCCATGCAGGAATTTACCGTGCGCACGGCCCAATTCGATGCTGACACTTCCCGCACGAACGGCGGATCAGTCATTCTCAGCACCCGTAGAGGGACCGACGATTGGCATGGATCGGCCGCCGGATATTTCCGCAATGAGAGCTTGAACGCAAGAAACGAACTGGACAACCCTGAACCCAATCCCAAGCAGCCCTTCTCCCGCCAGAACTACGTTGGGACCATTGGCGGTCCGCTGGTGAAGGAAAAACTCTGGATATTCTCATCCTTCGAATACGTGAATGAGGACGCCAGCGTGGGTTACAGCGCACAGAGCCTAAGCGAATTCAATGCGCTGGCGCAACTGGCATCGTCAGGCCAGATTCCGGGTGTCACGTCTATAGCTGTTCCCACGTCGGTCAGCACTCCGTTTCATGATTCAATCTTCTCTACACGGCTGGACTTCAACCAGTCAGACAGGTCTCACTGGTTCCTGCGCGGAGCGTTCGACCTGAATGACACAAAGAACGATCTGGTCCATGAAGGTGCGCTGCCTTCCACCGGATTTACAACCACTTCACACTATTACAGCCTGCTGCTGAGCAACCAGATGGAATTTACGCCACAGTGGATTGGCAACTTTGTCTTCCAGGCCAGCGATTTTCATCATGTGAAAGCGCGGAATTCCGACCTGGGCTTTGGCCTGGCATTTCCGTTCAGCACGTCAGTGTTAACAACGTCAGGATTTGAAACATTTGGCGACAACCAGTTTGTTACGCCGATTACGGCGTTCCCTATCAATCGTGACCAGCAGAAATATCAGTTCCGATATGACGTTTCTCACGCGAAGGGCGCACACGCGCCGCGATTCGGAATCAATTTCATTCATGAGCCGGTGCTGAGCGGCAGGTTCGCCGATAATCCGGAGACGCTGTTCACGCTTCCTCAAGACCCGAGCTTTTATGTTGCCAATCCTGGCGCGCTGGCAACCGATTTGGCTAATCCTGCAAACCAGACCGAGTTCGGCGGCAACGGCAGATTTGCGCAGAACATTCAGCGACTGGGACTTTACGTGCAAGACTCATGGCGCATGAGGCCGAACTTTACCGTGAACTATGGCATTCGCTATGACACCACGTTCGGATTGTTCAACTCCAATGGCGGTGACCAGAATTCCAATCCTGCCGTGCAGACCATAGTGGCGCTCAACCTGCCATTGCCGCCGGGGGTTCCGCATGACTATCGCAAAGCATTTGCGCCGCGGCTTGGCTTGGCCTATTCACCGGGAACTGCCGGAACCACGGTCATCCGCGCGGGAATCGGCATTTACTTCAATGATCTGGCGCAAAATGGCTGGGTGGATGCATTCCGCGCCGTTGATCCCAGCGCAGGACTGCTTGGGCCGGGCGATCAGGGAGCGATCATTGATCCCAACTATCACTCGCCCTACGCAATACAGGCCAGCGCGGGGCTGGAGCATGCATTTACTAAAGCATGGCGGCTCAACATCAACTATGAGCACCAGCAGGGTGTCCACCAATACAGGCGCTACGAATATGTGGCTCAGGACCCGATACTCGCTCCCAATGCAACGCTGCCCAGCACGGCGCCGAATATCTCAGTCTTCCGCACTGATAATCGCTCGGCTTATGACGGCGTATCTTTTGCCATCAGCCACAACTCGCAGCACTTTGATTTCACCGCGCACTATACGTTGGCCAATGCGACGACATGGGGCGCGAATGTGGGTGAATTGTTCGACTACGTCAACGGCGTGACCAGTGTCACCAATCCGTTTGGCCCCGGCGACCACGGGCCTTCCGGTGAAGATGTGCGCCATCGCTTTGTGTTGGCAGGAACGCTGCACCTGCCTGGCGCATTTGAACTGAGCACGCTTTCCCAGTTTGAAAGCGCACGCCCTTACACATTGGGAACCGGCGTGGACATTAATGGCGATGGCGTGCCTACTGATCGCGCAGTGGTCAACGGACAACAAACCACGCTGGATGAATTTCGCGGAACGCCTTTTGCCCAAGTGGATATGCGCGTAAGCCGTAACTTCAAGCTAGGTGAACGCGCTTCACTTCGTCCGTTTGTTGAGTTCTTCAATTTGTTGAACCGGCAAAACCCCGGCAATAACTTTGTGGCCGATATCGGAGCACTGCCCGTTCCGGCGGCAGAAGTTGACGCAGGCAATGTAACGCATGTCTGCCTCAACGCCGATTGCAGTTCCACGGCTCCTATCACCAACTTGAATCAATTGAAAAAACCGGGCGGCGCACTGGGAGATTTCTTTGGGCCGGGCACAACCGTAGGCATGCCCTTTGCCGCACAGTTTGGGGTGAAGTTTACCTTCTGACGACTTTTTTAATCAGGCTTGCGAACCAGTGCAGCCTGCTGGCTTTCGGCTGCTCAGGGCGGGCTGTGCTCACCGGATAAAACTCGTCATAAAAAGAAATATCGGCGGGGCTGGACGTGAGCGCAATTTCCGGTCTGCTGTCCTTCAAAATCAGGTGACTTTCAAATGGGACATCAGCCGCGCGCCGCAAACTGGAAGTGTTGTTCGTGGCCGGCACGGAAGCGTACAGGCCCATTGCAAAACTCAATAACACGAGGTTACAGACAAGACGGCGCATCAGACGATTATATGAACAGCATCCCTGCCCAGCAGAAAAAGAAATTTACCTTAATCCTTTGGTGCTATGTCCAGCCTTGGAGACGCGGGTTATGTCAGAGACCCGCACAAACCTTTTCTCTGCATAGGCTTGCAGTAACTGCCCGGTAGCGTTTACGGTGCGGCTGCGGTCGGCGCCGAAGGTCAAATGTCCACCATCGTGCAACAGAATTATCTCAGTCTTGGGCTTGCGATGGCTTTGCACCTGCTGCTTCACTTTTTCGACAACCGCTTCGGCTGAGTTGGCGCTCCAATCGTAAGCAGTCACTGACCACATGATTGGCTGCAAGCCCAGCGCGTGAGCCGTGCGCAAAACATTGGGACGCCTGCCGCCAAACGGCGGCCGAAACAAAGAAACTTTCATGCCCACGGCGTCTTCCAGCGCCTTGTTGCAGTCTTCCAGTTCCTGCCGCAAGCGCCGCGCGGAAACAAAAATCAAATTGGGATGGCTGTAAGTATGATTGCCAATCTCATGACCAGCAGCCAAAATTGCCCGCGCAATTTCCGGCCGCTGCCGCACATACTGGCCTATCAAAAAAAAGGTCGCTTTGGCATCATGCTTCGCCAGAACATCCAGCAAATGCAGCGTGTGCGGATCGTTGGGGCCATCGTCGAAGGTAAGCGCCATCTGCTGGGGATCGTTGCCATGCGTGAGCGTGCGGCCATAAAGCTGCGAACCCGGCGACATGGTAGCGTATCCGGCATAGCTTGCGGCAGCCGCCGCGCCGAGCGTGAGGAAAGGCCAAATCATTGTTCAGGATTTGCTAAATGAGTAATTTTGTAATTTGGTAAATGAAAAATTAAGTTAACGGCGGTGATTCACCGCACCGCCACAAATCGCCGGCATACATTTACCAATTACGCAATTACTCATTGATAAAATTCTTTGTTCCTCTTTTGCAGCTTTGATTTCGGCAAGGCTTTCAGTATCAAGCACTTCATCCTTCATCCGCTCCCGCTTTCCACAGCCGGGTCACTGATTGCTCATTGCCAGCAGCCGTTTTGCGATATATGCTGCGTCAGTTACCCGACTCAGTAGCCCGACTCAGCAACCATGGCCAAGCTTTTTGAACCACCACAATATATAGCAGTGGAAGGCCCTATCCGCGTGGGCAAAAGCACGTTGGCGAATATCATTGCGGACCGGCTGAACGCCCAACGCGTCATCGAGCCGGAAGATAATCCTTTTCTGCGCGCCTTTTATGAAGGCGAGCGCGGGGCCGGGTTCCAGGCGCAATTTGCTTTTCTAGTTCGCCGCTTTGAGCAGTTGCAGCGGCTGGAAGTGGGCGCGAATTCGCGCAAAACCGTGGTGGCGGATTATATCTTTGAGAAAGACAAGATCTTTGCGTACATCAACCTGAGCGACGCGGAGCTGGAAATTTATAACCGTTATTACCAGCTCTTCCGCAGCCAGCTTCCCGCGCCGGACCTGGTGATCTATCTCCAGGCCTCACCGGACGTGCTGAAGAAACGCCTGCGCAAGAAAAACCTGGCCGGTGAAACCCAGGTGAGCGACGACTACATTGAAGAAGTGGTCAAGGCCTATGAACACTTCTTTTTCCATTACACATCATCAGACCTGCTGGTGGTCAATACCAATGACATTGATTTTGTTGAGCGCCACGCCGATCTGCAAGAGCTGCTCCGCCGCGTGAGCGAGCCTATCCGCGGGACACAGTATTTCCTGCCGTTGGGGTCCACTGGAGCCGTGGGCGCGTGAAGATATGTGGCGGAAGGGTACGAGAATTGATCCCATCCTTCGCAAAAATCACAAAGGATGGGCTACTCGGCTTCTAGAGCCGAGCCAAACGGACCCTCTCATCTCATTGAAAGCCGCCTGAAGCGCGAATAATTTCGCCCGTCAGCCAGCCTGAGTCAGGCGAAGCCAGGAACACCGCGACCGGTGCAATGTCTTCCGGTTGTCCAAAGCGTCCAAGCGCCGTACGGGCCACCATCTGTTTGGCAAAATCGCTGCCAACGATTCCGGCAGTGTGCGTGCCTTCTGTCTCAACGCCGCCCGGATTGATGGAATTTACCCGGATCTTTTTTGCAGCCAGCTCCTTTGAGAGCACTCCAGTGATCGCATCCACCGCGCCTTTAGTGGCGGAATAAATCACTGACATCTGGGGCGTGTCGTCACTGGCTACGGAACCAATATTGATCACGCTGCCGCCTTCCGGCCCAAAATGCTTCACTGCTTCCTGTGTGGCAAGAATTAACCCGAGCACGTTGGTGTTGAACTGCCGGTGAAATTCTTTCTCTGTTGCGGCCTCCAGCGGCTCAAACAGGAAAACTCCGGCATTGTTCACCAGCACGTCCAGGGAGCCGAATGCCTTCTTTGTCTCCGTGAATAGCCGCTGCACATCGGCGGCTTTCGATACGTCGCCCTGCACCGCAACCGCTTTGCCGCCTTTTGCGGCGATCTCTTTTACCACGGCATCCGCGCCTTCACGGCTGGATGCATAATTCACCACTACCGCTGCTCCGGCAGACGCCAGCGCTTTCGCTATGCCCGCGCCGATCCCCTTTGATGCGCCTGTAACCACCGCCACTTTGCCCTTTAAGTCTTTCATCTTGAAAGCTCCTCTCAATCGGAATTCATTATCAATTAGATGGTTGTCTAATTGTCTAACCGATCAGATGTAGAGCATTGCTGCCAGGATTCAGGAAAGATTTTTAGATTTTGGCCAGCCGGTCCAGATAAGCGCGCAGGACCGGACGCTGAAGTATCAGGTTGGCGAACTTGCCTTCGCGCACGATCTGCACCAGTCCGGCCGTTTCCAGCTCTTTTATATGGTGTGAAAGCGTGGCTGCGCTTACCCGATGGATCTTATGCAGCTTGGTGCACGGCGTTGGGCTGCAACAGCCGCCGATCTCTTTCAATATCTGAACGCGGCGCGGCTCAGCCAGGGCGCGGGCAATCCGCGCAAACTGCCGGTCGGTAAGTCGGGCAACGTCTGCCATGGAATGATTAAGGTACGTTGATTGGATTCGCAAGTAAAGACCGGCGATTCAGATTAGGCCCATGTATGAGTTAAATCTTGAATAAGCAGCTACCCGATGCGATGGCGGCTAATTTCCCTGTCCCGCGCCGCGCTTGCGTGCGCGTTTTGCGCGGGCATGCTCCGTCACTTTTTTTATCAGATGAAACCGCACAGCATTCCCGCATATTTTGCACGGCGGGAACGGATCGCCCTTCTTGACTATCGCTGTGTGGGCAGCGCGATGTTCCTTATGGACCACCCGGTACACGCCGCTTGCGGCGCAAACGTCGGCCGGTTTCCGCACCGGTACGAGACTGGTGTCTTCCATAAGAACCCCCAGCTTGGCTGGCCGTCGGAGTGGATGTTGGGCGGTCTTCGCGGCACTGCGAGTTTGGATGACACACATATTACAGCGGTTGTACTAGCGACGGTAGTTTGTGGTTACGTTGGCAAGCGTACTCTTTTAAGAGCTTTGGGTTTATCAGAGCTTCTGATGTTCAAAGCCTGGGATGTTTGAGATGCCACCCGGTTGAATCCTGATAGGCCTTGGCCAGCGCGAGCATCTGCGCTTCGCCAAAGAGTTTTCCGATAAACGTGAGCCCAGTAGGATGGCCTTTTTCATCAAAGCCGTGCGGCAGCGTAACGCTGGGATGTCCGGTGAGATTGGTAATGCCGGTGCTGCGGTCCGCCACGGGATTGGGCGTGTAGTCGGCGTAATCATAGGGCAGCAGATAAACGTCAAGGTTTGCCATGAGCCTGTCCATCTCCTGCATCAGCAGCATGCGTACACGGTTGGCGTTCACGTAATCCGGCGCAGGATAGAGGCGATAAGCATTTTGGCTGGCGATGCGGTCCGGACGCGCGAGCTGGTCTGGGTGCGTGTCCACAGGATCGTGCAGCGCGGAAATGCCTTCGGCGTTGAGGATTGCCGAGGGATCAAGTTTTGGATTCTCAGGAAGTTTGAATTCTGCCAGCTCAATGCCCAGGCTGCGAATCTTATCCAGTGCCGCGCGATCATTAGCTTCCACCTGCGGCGTCTGACGGGTGTTTTCAAACGCAGCCTTCAGGTAGCCGACGCGAAGTTTTCGCCCATCGAGCGAGGCGTCCCAGTTGAAGGGCACGTCCACGGCCGCGAGGTCGAGATTGTCCGCGCCCTGAATGGCGTTCAGCACCAGCGCGCAGTCTTCCACCGCGCGGCACATTGGGCCAGTCTTGTCCATGCTCCAACTAAGCGCCATGGCGCCGAAGCGGCTGACGCGTCCAAAGGTTGGGCGCAGGCCGGTCACGCCGCAAATCGCGGACGGCGCAAGGATGGAGCCCAGAGTTTCCGTGCCAATGGAAAAGCCAACCAACCCGCCTGCGGTGGCCGATCCCGGACCAGCCGACGAACCTTGCGATCCCATGGAGGGGTCCCACGGATTCATGGTCTGCCCACCGAACCAGATGTCATCGAACGCGAGCTCGCCGGTGGCAAGCTTGCCGATGAGCACGGCGCCGGCTTCGCGCAGGCGAGTGACGACGGTTGCGTCAGCGTCAATAATGCGATCTTTGAACGGCGCTGCTCCCCAGGTGGTGGGATAGCCTTTGACGGCGAACAGGTCCTTAATTCCATAAGGAACGCCGTGCAGCGGCCCGCGATATTTGCCTGCGGCGATTTCTTTATCGGCCTGGCGAGCCTCGCGCAGAGCGAGATCGTCAGTCATGGTGACAAAACATTTGAGCCTGGCGTTGTAGCGTTTGGCGCGGGACAGGTACATCTCCGTCAATTCGACGGAGGTCACCTGCCGCGTGCGGATGAGCGCGCCCAGCTTCGTTACCGGCCAGAAGGCAACGTCTTCCAGCGAGGGTGGGCGCTGCACGCGCGGCGGCGCGCTGGCGCGGAAGGGACGGTGGGTGCGGTCAATCTTCATCCCCGGAAGCACCGGGTTGAAGTAGAGCGGCGGAGCAATGTTGTTATCGATCTCAATTTTGCGCAGGTCGCGGAGCTTGACGGTGTTCTCGGCGACACCCTTGAGCATCTTGTCGAGTTGGTCATCAGTGAATTCAAGGCCGGCAACGGCGGCGGCGGAGCGCAACATGTCTTTTGTCAGCGCGGGCGCGGCTTCGGGCGGCTTTCCTTGTGCCTCGGAAAGGCGGGCTTCAGTCAATTTGCCCCAGAGCACGCCGGGAAAGAGGGTTGAGGCCAAACCAAGCGAAGAAAAATAAGCAAGGAAAGAACGGCGGTCAGTCGTCAGGTTCATGGGTAGGGGAACATTCTGCACTGGAGGGAGAGAGTTTGTCTAATAGCGGCGAACCATTTACCACAGAGGGCGCAGAGAACGCAGAGGAAGATCAGGTAGCCGCGAATTAACGCGAACAACGCAAATCAATTTCTTAATTTTCTGATTCGTGTGAAATTGACACCGTTAGCTCCCGGTCATTGGTATAAACGCCTGATTACGGCAATCATTGAATGGTAAACGTGATGGTCACGTTTGTATCCACCGGAAGGGTTTTGCCATTCTCAACGTACGGCTTGAACTCCCACTGGCGCACCGCATTGTACACGGCTGAGACGAGCATTGGATGTCCCTTAATGATGTGCAGGGCGTGGACGCGGCCGTCTTCGCCGACGATCACACGTAATTCGACCGTTCCCTGGATGCGGCCGAAGCGTGCGTCCGATGGATATTGCGGGTCGACTCGCTTCGTGACAAGTTTTTGTGCGGTGTTCCGGTCCAGGTGAACCGGAACATCACCGTTCGTGTCACGGTAGTGGTCCAGGGTATTGTTGAAGTGGAAAGTAATCTCGGTACGTACAGGAACGGGTGTGCCGTTGACCAGGTAAGGCTCAAATGCCCAGTTCTGCACCGTCTTCTCGGCCGCTTCCTTGAGCGCCGGGATTCTGCCGCTGACGGCTTTCGCTTTGTTCACCTTTCCTTCGGGCGAGACGGTCACGTCAACTGCAACGGTGTCGGTTACTTCGTAAGCAGACAGTTGGCGCGGGAACTCCACCGCAGCGGATGAATCCAGCTTCTTCAGGTTCGACGCGGGAACCTCATACACGCCATTCGCCCCAGGCTTGGGCGGATGAACAAGACCTGCCGTTTGGGCCATCATCGATGGCGGCAGCAAAATGAGGAGACACATTGGCAAGAGGCGGAGTGACAATCGCATCATCAGGAATTGTAAATGCGAGCGCAATGAAATCGGTCTGTGGAAACATTCGATTTCACCACGGAGGCGCGGAGAAAAACAGGTAGCCGCGAATCAACGCGAAGGACGCGAATCAATTTCTTGGTTTCTAATTGGTATTGGTAAACAGCCTCAATTTTCAGGTGTGCCGCACCTACGGCGCTGGTCTTCATTTGAATGCTTACCCACCCTTCCGGCTTCGCATGCGCTCGCCTCCAAAGTGGGCTAAATTCTCTTCGCGCCTAGCGGCGCTTCTGCAACGTAGTTATGGAAGCGTGGCAGCCCTTGAGTTCATCGCGGCAGATCATGGTGGAAGCGTGTGAGAGTCGAACCCAATAAGAAACATTCGATTTCACCACGGAGGCGCGGAGACGCGGAGAAAAAACAGGTAGCCGCGAATCAACGCGAAGGGCGCGAATCATTTTTTCTGAATGCGTGGTTGTTTCTCTGCTTCGCTGGGTGTTGATCTTGGCGGAAGCGTGTGAGAGTCGAACTCACCAGAGCCAGCGAAGCTAACTCTCGCCGGTTTTGAAGACCGGAAGGGTCACCGGACCCCATGCGCTTCCGCGGAGTTTACAGTTTACATGAGGAGCATTCAGCACTCAGCAGTTAGCATTCAGCCAATCATTCACCGCAGAGGACGCAGAGAGCGCAAAGGAAGAAAATGTCATGGGTTGCCAAAAATGCCAACATTGCCAAATTAGTAATTGAAAATCAACAGCGCAGCAAAGCCACCCGCTACCAGAATCTTTTTACTTTTGCTGTCTCGGCGAATCGATCAGGTTGCTACGTGGACGGCGTTCAGGATTCCACGCAGCCAGGCCCCACACGCCGTCGACATTCATGACGTCGGCTTTATCGGCCTCGCGCTGGCGGAGAATGGCATAGACGTTGCGGTACTTGGAGGTTTTGAGTCCGCCAGCCTGCAAGCCCCGCATGATTTCCTTGGTCGACATTCTGCGCTGGACCATCTGAAGCAGCCTGTGTGCAGCAACCGAGACGCTAAGCCCGACAAACGCACGCGGCGGAATCTGAGAAATGTCCGAGACGCGCGGGATGGCAGCAGTGGCGAGCGCGCCAGCAGATCCCATGATGCCCCGGATGGCGGCAATGGCCGCGTCCAACTGGTCGCGCTTGGTTTGCAGGTCGGCGAGGACGGTTTCGTAATTGATGGGCTCAGGCGACATATAAGGTAGAGTAACATTATCTACTTAGTAGAATAGAAAGCTATGCCAATGATCTACCAGAAGGTTGCCAAAAGGCAAAAGCCTGTTGCCGCTGATTTACGCTGATGGACGCAGATGCTAAAACCATTTACCACAGAGGGCGCAGAGGAACGCAGAGAACTGGATTGCAGAAATTGCCAGTATTGCCAAAAGTGATGATTGGAAAAGCAAAAGCAACTGCAAAAGCTTATAGCCGCAGATTTGCGCTGATGGACGCAGATCAAAACAGGTAGCCACGATCAAGCATCCAATTAAACCATTTACCACAGAGGGCGCAGAGAACGCAGAGAGCTGGATTGCAAAAATTGCCAGTATTGCCAGTATTGCCAAAAAGTGATGATTGGAAAAAGCAAGTCCAAGTTAGCCGCCAACTAACGCGAAGGGCGCGAATCAGTTTTTCTTTCGAATTCGTGTTTGTTTGTGGAATTTACCGATTTTTTTGTGTGCCGCACCTACGGCGCTTGATTCTTTCTTGGCCTGTACCCACCCTTCCGGCTTCGCATGCGCTTGCCTCCAGAGTGGGCTAAACTCGCTTCGCGCCTAACGGCGCTTCTGCAACGTAGTTATGGAATCGTGGCAGCCCTTGAGGGAAATCTACCTTCGCACAAACTCGCGAGGGGACACCCGGACAAAAGTGACGATTGGGAGATCAAAGGCAGAAGCCTATTGCCGCAGATTTACACAGATGAATGCAGATCAAAAAAGTGTAGCCACGATTAAGCAATGCTAAAACCATTTACCACAGAGGGCGCAGAGGAACGCAGAGGAAAGAGAATTGCAAAAATTGCCAGTATTGCCAGTATTGCCAAAAAGTGATGATCGGAAAAGCAAAAGCGGCTGCAAAAGCTTATAGCCGCAGATTTGCGCTGATGGACGCAGATCAAAACAGGGGTGGCCACGATCAAGGATCCAATTAAACCATTTACCACAGAGGACGCAGAGGAACGCAGATCAAAAAAGGGTAGCCGCGAATTAACGCGAAAAGCGCGAATCAGGATTCAAGCAAACCATTTACACAGAGGGCGCAGAGGAACACAGAGAACAAAAAATGCGAATTCACGAAGCCAGAAGAGCATTGGGCAAGCTTTGGAAGCTATAAGTCCCTACGCGCCGGATGCCGATGCTTGCTCATCAGGCCGTTTGGCTGGAGCCAAGGCAATCAGGACCACGCCAATGGCCACAAGGATAGCCGAGGCGATCAGAAAGCCGGTGCGCAACTCCGGAATTTTAAATCCCAATATCGACATGACCGCAGCGTGGGCAAAACTCGACCATGCTGCGAAGGCAATCAGGCTGCGGTGCGCCGCCGGATTTCGCGCCGCTATGAGAAGAAAAATGCCCAGAGCGGCATAAATCGCCATCTGCATGGTGTCTCCCGTATCAGAATTGACCGGGTTGTGGAGGCCGCCGATCGCCGGATAGGCGGCAGCAGAAAAGAACAACCCCACCAGCACCAGTACGATTTTCAACGCGCGCTCTCGAATCATGGCATCCCTCCCGTGCCGCCTTTTCGGGGCTCTCTAAAGCCTTATGCCGATTTTAGTCGGCTCCACTCCAGTGCGCGGGCCTTGGGCAGATCGGAATTCGTTTCCTTGTACGTCTTGACGGCACGACTGCGCCATCTCGGTTCGCAGCGCTCACGTCGAAAGCTAAAGTCGTGCCCTGACACTTGTCTCCGCGAAAAGGCCTTTTCCGCAATCCGTGGAGCCGTGCCCTCTCAAGACAAAGGCAAAGGCGTTATCCGCAGAATGTCATATTTTACTTCGATGTGGCGTCCCGGAAACTTCGCTTCGATCCGTTGTTTGATCTGCTCCACGGTGGGCGCGCCGTTCTGGCCGTTAAGGCCGCGAGCGTCGTCCATGAGGATCACGTGCCGCTGATTGGCATGGCCAGGACTAAAGTTGTCAGGAATGGAGTGGCCGAGGATGGATTCAAACTCAGTGGTCAGGCGCTGCTTGTCGCCCTGGAGGCCTGCCCAGCCGTAATAGCCCGCGTCCAGCCAGAAGAGCGTTGGCTCATGCAGCGATTGCAGAATCTCCGGCACAACTTTCTGGCTGTCGCCTTCAAGAATATGAATATGCGGCCAGCGGGAGAATTTTTTTGCGGCGCGCCGGGCCAGCGCTGAATCGAATTCCACGGAATAGATTTCCGCAAACCGGCCCTTCATGGCGGCAACCATTTCACCATAGTAAGTGCCGGTCTCAACCAGTACGCGCAGGCCATAACGCTGCGCATAATCGTGGACGGTGCGCTGCTTGAGCAGATGCGGAGAGCGGATGGGCTCGCCCCGCAGCTTCCAGTACCAGTAGTCAGGGTAGTGGCCCAGCGATTTGTAGGCGCCGTAAAAGGGAGTGCGCTGGAGCAATTTGCGGAAAGCCTTCATGAAAAGAAAAACCTTCTACCACAGAGGACACAAAGGAACACAGAGGAAGTGCCAATAATGCCAAAACCGTCAAAGAATGGCAAAATTGGAAATCGAATGGCGCAAGTTGTTCCTCTTGATCCTAAAAAACCGGGAACGGCATCGCCGCAGATTTTCGCTGATTAAACGCAGATCAAGAAAGAGTAGCCGCAAATCAACGCGAAATACGCGAATTATGACTTCCGAATAAACTAAAGCTGAACTTGCAGCATAGGGCGGGGAGAAAACCATGTCAAACCAAAAGCGCCGTTTACCGTTCGTCCAGGTAGATGTTTTTACCTCAGTCCCGCTGGAAGGAAACCAGCTTGCCGTGTTTGCCGATGGCAGCAGTTTGAGCGATGCCGAGATGCAGGCCATTGCGAAAGAAACCAATCTTTCTGAAACCACTTTCATTCTGCCGCGCGATGCTGCCACGGAGCGCGAACGAGGCATGCGTGTGCGCATTTTTACCACCACGGAAGAGTTGCCATTCGCGGGACATCCTACGCTGGGCACCGCGATGGTTTTGAGAAACGCGTTGCTAAAGAAGAATGGTCCGGGCGGCAATGGCGCTGAGGAAGTGGCGCTTGACTTGAACGTTGGCCGCATTCCTGTGCGCTTTTCCATGCACGATGGCCTTCCCTTTGGCATGATGACGCAACGCGATCCTGAATTTGGCCAGAAACATTTACGGGAAGATGTGGCGCGAGCAGCCGGCCTGGCGGTGGATGACATTGCCAGCGACCTGCCTATCCAGACTGTGAGCACCGGCAATGCTTTTGCGATGGTCCCAGTGAAGTCATTGGCGGTGCTACAGAATATGTCTCCCAGTTGGGCCAGCTTGAAAACGTATTTAGAAAAGACCAGCGCAAAATTTTTTTACTTTGTCTCGCGTGAAACCCTGAATCCTGAAGCCACACTGCAATCGCGCATGTTCTTTTACAACGGAGAAGATCCGGCCACGGGATCTGCTGCCGGCCCGTGTGCCGCATGGGCGGTGCAGTATGGCGTTGTTCCATTGGATAAGCAGGTCTTAATGGAACAAGGCGTGGAAATGCAGCGGCGCAGCAGAATTTTTTTTAGCGCAGGCCGCAATGGGGACAGGATCGTGAACGTGCGGGTGGGCGGACACGCGGTTGAAGTGATGCGTGGAGAATTTATTTTTTAGTCGCAGCGATGGGGCAAGCGGTCGATTCTACGGGCTTTATAGTCACGGAGGATGCGCGAACAAAAGTCTTCCACAGACTTTTCCACTTGTTGGCGTTTCAGTTACTTGCTTCCGCGATTCAGATACCTTAAAGTTCCTGAACCAAAGTAACAAACACTCCAAAAAATTTCCGTGACACCCAGGCGCGCCGTCTGCCACGGAAGAAAAAGACCCCGAGGGAACGATGCGACCAAAAAGAACGATTCTGTGCGTAGACGATAATGAGCAGGCGCTCTCCATACGAAAGGTGATGCTGGAAACACGCGGCTATCGCGTGCTGGCATGCAGTAACGGCCATCAAGCCCTTGAAGCTTTCAGGCAAGGCGGTGTTGATCTGGTGCTGAGTGATTTGCAGATGCCCGGCCTGGATGGCGCGGAACTGGTGAACAAGATCAAAGAAATTTCCGCCTGTACTCCTGCCATTCTTTTTTCCGGCAAGACCCGGTTTTACGAAAAAGATACGTGCGCCGATCTTTTTTTGCCCAAAGGCATGTACGCACCCATTGAACTGCTGGAGAGAATCAGGCTCATGCTGGTGAAGAAACGCGGACCCAAGCGCATGATGGCCCCAGAGCCGGTCAGGATACCGGTAGCTAGTTGACGATACGCTTCTGCGCGCCGGTGCTTTGCCGCAATATGACTGGCTTCAGGCTGCGGGCGGTCTGGTAATATCGAATCTACGTGGCCGCCATCATCCAAGTTGAAAACGTTACCAAGGTTTATCGCATCGGCAAGGTTGATGTGCCCGCGCTACGCGGCGTCAGCTTCAATGTGGAGAAGGGCGAGTTTGTCAGCATTGTTGGTCCTTCAGGCAGCGGCAAATCGACCCTCTTCTATATTCTGGGTGGGCTGACGCGCGCTACGTCGGGACGCGTAGTGATTGATGGCGCGGATTTTGCGCAGCTATCTGACGCGCAGCGCACGGCCATGCGTAAAGAGAAAATTGGCTTCGTCTTCCAGAAATTTAACCTGCTGCCCACGCTTACCGCGAAGGGAAATATCGAGATTGCCCGCGAGATCGCCGGCAAAGATGGCCTGGATAAAGCACTGTTTGAGCAGGTCACGCAGATGCTGGGAATTGCTGCGCGGCTTGACCATCGGCCGTCTGAACTTTCTGGAGGCGAACAGCAGCGCGTGGCGCTGGCACGTGCGTTGGTGAATGGGCCGTCGCTGATTTTGGCCGATGAGCCGACCGGCAACCTTGATTCGCAGAATTCGGAAATCGTGCTAAGCATGCTGCGCGATGCCAATAAGAAATTTGGCCAGACCGTGTTGATGATTACCCATAATCCTGAGGCGGCGGAGGTGGGGGACCGCATCATTCATATGCGTGATGGATCGATTGTGACGCCGGATAAAGACCCGCAGATGGCCGGCAGGAGTTAGAACCTCAGTGAGGCTAAGAGATGCGGTTGAGAGATTCCGAAGCCGAGCACAGAGGTGCGCGGGTATGCGATTGACCGAGCGTTTTCAGCAGGTTATAATGTGTGCATCTTCTGAGCGGGAGTAACTCAGTGGTAGAGTGCGACCTTGCCAAGGTCGAAGTCGCGGGTTCAACTCCCGTCTCCCGCTCCATATTTTGCTCACTGTTGCCCCTCGCACCAGCGAGGGTTTATGCTCTCAGGGCCAGCACAGGTAGCATCATTCAGGGCGCGGTACCCAAGTGGTAAGGGAGAGGTCTGCAAAACCTTTATGCGTCGGTTCGATTCCGACCCGCGCCTCCAAAGTTTCAATCACTTACGACAAATCTCTAAATCCCTGACCTTCGCGCTGTAGCGGGGAATGTAGCGACTCAGCGTCGTTTCAGGTGTTCCAAACGGCAAACGCGACCAAGAGGAGAAACCCGAGGAACATGCTGACGGCAGCGCCCCACTCGGCGGTCCGCACAATGGCCCAGTGTTGTTTTGATTTCAGCAGTTCATTGTTGTAGCTCTTTTGCCAAACTTCACGATTGGTGCGATTGAGTGAGAGCTCTCGATCTTTGTCAAAGGGTTCGGCAGCGTCGCTATACACGACCGTTCTGGTCGAGATCACGTCGGTGTCCACATCTATCCATGCGATCTCCGCTTCTGCCATTTGAGCCCCAACATCCGACATCCGATAATGCTGGTAAACGAGGTTCCGCAACAGACAAGCTCCTAGCGCGATGACGAGAAGTACCCAAGCTGCGTGCAAAACATAACTTCTACCCGGATGCGATGGCGCAAAATGTCCGAGAAGTGTAACGCTAAACGTTAGGGCTCCTCCGTTCAGAATCGCGAGCCTATCAAAAAACGAGTTTCGTTCTTCCGCTATCTTCTTTGAGGTTTCCGAGGTCACGAGCCGCCGCCTATTGAGCTTCTCAGCGGCGTTATTACGTCGTGTCTCTAGCGGATCTGGTTTATTCCCAAGGTTCATCTGAGCACTTAAAATCCTTCTGGAAATACGCCTTCAACACGGACGCGGCCCCAACTATATAATTCTGATCTTTCTGATCGAGTTTTTTTCCAAAGTCACGGTCGAGGTCCTCGATCAACTTTTTCCTCTCTGCCTTTGTCACGATCAAATGGCTCACATGGTTTTGGAATCAGCCTTTGGATCGATTACGGTCGAAAATATCAAAGGCGAAGCATCAAACAGTGCATGGTCGATGTATTCCAATTCCGCCCGTATCTTCGGAACTTCTGCACCCAGTGCTCCATAATCGACCCCGGGCTTAGGACCGGCAAGAAAGGCGCTGCTTATATCGATCAACCTTTGATGCAGTGCGATTTTGTGTTCATAGAAAGTCGTCACGTTTGGAATCAGCTCGTCGAACGGAGCTTTAAGGCGCATACTCTTTAGCATGAGGATCTGAGAACGCAATTCCAATTGAATTAGGGTACTGGCATGGATGCCGATTGAAAACGGTTCCGTTTCTTTTGTGGCCGTCTTCAATTCCTGTTCACCAGATTCACGGATGCGCTCGTTTGCAGCAAGTTCCCGAACATATTCAGTGACAAACGCAAGGTGGGATGTTTCCGGCTTCTCAGCGCTTTGCAGTGGAGACGCACTCCCTATCAAGGCGAATGCTAAGACGATGCTGGTCAAAAGTTTCATACGGGCACTGGATTGTACCCTTAAGAGGAACAGTCGGCCCAAAAAAATCTGGTCACGAGGTAATTACTGCCTGCCACAGGCGCTAGTCATCATCTTGTAAACCCACGGCGGCCAGCTCTGCCCTTCCGCCTCCTCCGCCTTTTGTTGCCAGCGGTAATAGGTCCGCCAGTGCATTCCTTTGGGCTTCGGAGGGAAATCATCAGCGATACAAGGAGTGCCGCCTAGCTTCTGCCGGATGTCCTGGGCCTTAAGAAGCATCCGACCGGCTGGGTCTCGTTCTGACTGGCATACGCGAGCTGGTGACAATACCGACAAGCAAAGAAGGAACCGGGCTCTGTCTCTCAATAAAAATCGTGAGAGTGAAAAGTGTATCTCGCCCCGCGATATTCGAGTACTAAGTAGAAAAACAGAGCACCTCCGTAATCGCCTGCGACAACTCAGAGCTGCTGCCGGACATCTTTCCAGTCAACTACCTTGTTCCCCAAGAATGAGGCTTTGAATGAATCAGCGCTCGTCGTTATTTTGTTTCTCGGCTTTTTTACTGAGTTCTATCGTAGCCCTTGCCACCGGCTGTGGCTCGGTTAGTTCCAATTCCAATCCGACACCAACGCCAACTCCGGTCACAAGTCCGTCTCCCACTCCAACCCCGACGCCGAGCCCATCGCCGTCGCCTACGCCCACACCTACTCCCTCAGCAACGTCGGTCATCGGCCATATAGTTGATCCTTCCGGAGTGCCTGTCGTGGGCACAGTGTTGGTGTCGCTGGAAAGCGGCGGCGGAGACCTGCACATCATCAAGCAAACGAGCGCTGATGCACAGGGGAACTTCCGCTTTGACAACGTGACTGCAAACAGCGTAGGAGGGATTATGGTCACTGCGCGGGCCGCACACGATCCCGGCACCGCTCCGGGCTTACCAGGAAGCTACTATGCACCCGCTCTCCTGTTTTCTGGTCAAACTATCTTCGCTCCCGGCGGTGACTCAATTGAGCCGGGAACAAACGTGGGCACCGTTCAGCTTCGTTTTAGTGGTCAAGGCCTGTTAGCCGGAAATGTCACATCCACCGATTCCACTCAGAAGATACCGGTGCCTATTCACGCGACTCTTGGTCCACTCGCTATCTTTACCCGCGACTTTGAGTTTGACTATCCGTTGATCCCAACACCACCAACTTTCAATACCAAGCCTGGAGTTTCCTGCCCGGCCGGAACGGCGTGCGGCACATATCAGTTCGCCATTCCAACCGATGCCCTGGAAGAGGCCGTCTTCAGCAAGAGCGGCAATACCTTTGCTCCTACTCAATCAGGGGCAAACTTTATAATTCCAGTAAATTCGTTTTCGCTCTTGAACGGAAAGCCAGATTGCCAAGGGGGCACGGACGCCTTTGCCAACACCTTTACGGCCAACACCACGAACCAGGCTAGCGCCGCGAACCTCACCTCCTGCCAGTAAGATGCTCAACCAACAGAGGCCCGCTTCGGCGGGCCTTCTTTTTTGCAATCTCCTGAAACTAGGTTTGGCATGAAGGTATGGCAAAGGTCGCAACCGATCTTGGCTGTGAGCACTACTATTTTTACAACTACCTGATTCCAAACAGGTACGTCCTGTAACAGACCCATTCTCGATCCGCAACGCTAATGCAGCATAAACAAGTTGCAAGGCCAGCCAGGCTAATCATGGCTGGCCTTTTTTTCCGCTCTCCGTTGGTTTCCTCAGACTGAATACTGTAGCGAGTGCCGGTTTTGCTCTCCTTGTGTTCCTTGCTCCCTGAACCGCAGGAACCGACGAATTTCCAAGGAAAACAAAGTCAACGAAACAGGCCAAAATCCGCTTATTAGGTCTGCAAAACCTTTATGCGTCGGTTCGATTCCGACCCGCGCCTCCAAATTTTCAACCACTTACGAGCGGTGACCTACTTTTTCGAGACCGTTCGCGCCGCCCTCTCAATTACATCAGCAACTTCTTTGGGGTGCGACACATAAACGGCATGGCTCGCGCCAGCGACTTCGGTCGTCTGGCTGTGGGCTCGGGCCGCATACCAGCGTTCAAGGTCGGGGTTGATGGCTCTGTCTTTTGCAGCTACCAGCATCCAACTCGGTTTGCTTTTCCACGCAGCCGTGGTGATGACGGCTTTGAAATTGTCAGCAAAGTTGAGTACCTGCGAACGTGCCATGAAACCGGCCTGCTCAGCAGGCACATCGGCTGCAAAGTAGTCATGAAATTGGGCGGGATCGAGATAAGTAAAATCGTCGGACGTCTTCTTTATCACCGTTGACTTGCTTAGGTCGCTCGGGAAACGCTTTCCGTCGTCAGCTTCATTCTCTCCGGCATCCGGCATGTGGGCCGCGATATAAACCAACCCGGCAACAGATGAGTCCGTCCCGGCTTCAGTAATTACGGCGCCACCGTAGCTATGGCCGACAAGAATAACCGGTCCGTTTTGCTGGGCAAGTACGCGCTTGGTGGCGGCTACATCTTCTTTAAAGGTCGTCTCCGGTTCCTGGACTACGCTGACGTTGTAGCCATCCTTGACAAGAATGTCGTAAACCCCTTTCCAACCTGAACCATCTGCCCACGCGCCATGGACCAGGACAATATTTTTCACCTCGGCGCTCTGAGCGTTTAGGGTCTGTGTACTCCACAGAACCGTGGCACACAACATTGCTATGAAAACGGCGATTCGATTGACCATGATTATCTCCCTTTTCTTTTATTGAATTCTCCGCACGTCTGCTTTCATTTTTTCTACTGGAGCTATGCAATTTCCGACTACCGCTGTAGGCCAGAAAAGGCCGACCCCACATTTCTCTTTGGGTCGCGCGTTACTGCTCAGCCACACGCCAGCTTTTATCAGGGTCGTACAGCGTCATGGAGTTGGCGATTTTTGCTGTTTCGGGCCCGAGGTTTTTTTCGTACACGACCCCATTGGGACCGGCGATGAACGTTTGCACACCTGAGGAACGATACTCCGCAGGATAGGCTATGAAGGCGAAGCCGCCCGTCATCTTGTCTTTGGAGAGGTAGCTCTTCGCTCCTCCTGGCGCGTGTTTACCTTGCGCCGTCAGGATTCGGAAGTAATAGCCGTAATAGGGAACGGCGGGGTCATTCGCTTGATCGGAAACGCCTGCGTTCACCAGCGCTTCCGGAAGAACTCCATCAAGTTTCCAGTCCAATCCGTTGTAATCGCCTTTCACGCCAACAAAGCGTGTTGCGTACGTGGGCGCCGAATCTGCATCGCGCGATCTGGCAAGGTGCTCTTGCTGCGCCAGGACCAGCAGGCGAAATGCACCTATGGTCATGGCTTCGTTCTGACCGATTCGGCGAAACATGATTTCGTTTAGTCCGTTCCCGGAATCAAAATGCCATTTGCCGTTCTCGGCCACCAGCGGAATGGGAAAAGGCCAGTTCTCAGCCCCGACATACAGAACCAGGGTTTTGTCTGGCTCCCGTATCAGGCGATGCATTTCCTGATATTTCCGGACAAACCCATCGCGTTCGAGCTTGTCCTCAAAATCGTCGGTCGAAGAAGTGACTTCTTTTCCTGCGCCAAGGACAGCCTGCAGCTCTTGCTCATTGTTACCCTGGACAGCCTGGTACAGAGCGTTACTGGCCTCTTCTGCGGAAGAGAATATTTTTGGCGTCGCTTGTTGCGCAAAACTCAGGCGAGCGTAGCCCAAGATCAAGAGCGGAAAAACAATTGACGCCATCATCCAGATTAGCTTTGGTCTAACTTTCATATTCGTAGTCATAAGTCCATCTCCAAATTCCTTAAAATTTCTATGCAGCACAGCAGGAGAATTACCTGTGGCCTCCGCCGGCATGTCCCCCACCACCATGAAAACCGCCACCGCCATGAAATCCACCTCCGCCGTGGAAGCCCCCACCCAGACTCGACTGTCCGCGAGAAGACATTCCTCTCACAGCACCACCATGATCAAAGCCGCTGAAAGCGCCGGAGTGCAACCCGGGCTGATGACCTACCGCAGACGGTCCGTGAACTGTTGGCCCGTGTTCCGGGCCACCATGAAAGCCCTGACCTCCATGATTCAGACCAACCGGACCGTGGCCAAAATCAGGCCGGCGATAGTTGAAGCCACCGTGGCCGCGATTGAATGCATCGTGGTTGAAAAACGTTCTGCTGTGGGATTCAAAGTGACGGTGATCGAAAAGAATGTCGTGGTGACGCCAGTCAGAGTCCCAGTGGTGCCATCCCCAACCGAATCCGCCAAAGAAGCCAACGCCAAAACCCAAGCCGAAGCCAATGCCTGGGCCGGCAAGAAATAGTCCCGGATAGTCATACCAGCCTGGCCACACTCCTATGGGCGCTCCATACACGAGCCAAGGGTCATACTCTGGAACGTAAACGATCTGGGGGTTAGCGGGCTCAATCACAATTGTCTGCCCTTCCTGTGAGACGTTCTCTTGCGATGTGCTCTGTAAATTTCCCACCTTCTGTGCGCGTTGGCGCATCACCTGCAAAGCGTTCATCACATCCTGCGGCTGATTGACGTATGCGTCTCCAAGAGATGAAGTCCAGGAGAGATTCTTGTCCATATTGCCGAGCACCGACGGAAATTCCGCAAGAGCTTTGATACTTGTGTCCCAGGGCTGCTTGTCGACCTCCTGGCCCAGTTGGTCTCCCTTGAGATTCGGGTTCTGCTGTAGCCAGCGGTCTGCTTCCACAACCTGATCAGGATAAGTTGCACCTGCCAGAATCTGTGCGACCAGGCCGTCTGGATACAACGCAATTGGCGCTACAAGTTGCTGCAGCTGAGCCGGCGTCTGCTTCGCGTCCAGGACCGGCACCTGCGCGGGTTGGTCGCTTTGATAAGCAAATGCGGCCGGCGCTGTAGCTAAAATGAGGCAGCAGGAAAGTAAGACAGACAAGATTTGTTTTATGCGATTCATCATTTAATTCTCCTTGTGGCTGGACTGCCTTCTGACGCTGGCCACAGCCACAACACATGGGCAAGCCAGATGGTCGCATTGGCAGGCGATCTCCACGTCTTTGCGTCCTCTGGCGCGGCAAACATCCCCGCAATATTCGTCTTCGCCCTGCACATCACAAAGGCATGTGATCTGCGCACATTTTTTTGATGTTGGCCTCATCATTCAAAGCTCCGTACTTCAACTTTCAACTTCCATCCGGTTCTCAGTTCAATTCTCTGACTGTACTACCGGCACCGTAATGCTTTCAGGCTGCGGCTGACTGTGTACCAGCACTTTGACTTCGACGCGGCGGTTCAACGCCTGGCCATGTGAGTCAGTGTTGGGCGCGTCGGGATGGGTCGAGCCATAACCAACAGGAACCACAATGCGGCGCACGGGGATATCTTTGTTCTCCTCCAAATACCGTGTCACCGCTGCCGCCCGCTCCTCGCTGAGCTTCTGATTTAATTCGCTTGAGCCCGAGGCAGAGGCATATCCGCTGATCTCGATCACATAGCCGTCGATAGATGTCGTAACGCTCACGAGCCCATCCAGATCTTTTTTAGCTGCATCATCCAAGGTGGCCTGACCGTTGGCGAAGTAAATGCCCGCTTCGGCAGCCGTTTTATAGTCGTCGAGGTCTGTCACACGTGTGTTCACGATCTGAAGGGCCTGGGCGTCAACAATTCCAAGGGCTGCTGCTTCCGTCGCTATCATTCCAGCTTCATTCGCAGCAGTTTGGGCCTGTTCAGCCGCGGACTGAGCGTCGCTTGCCGCAGCCATGCCTCGGTTCGCCGTAAATTTTGCCTGGCTTGCAGCCGTCTGATTTGCCATGATCTGTTGCTCTTCAGCGATTTCGATGGCGAATGTGTCCGCAACAAAAGAGATTTTGTCCGCCTCAATGTGCCCTGCAGCATTGCCCAGGCCTTCTACTGTTATAGGCAAGCCAGGTATCAGGGACCTTGTATCCATCTGCGTATGCCGGAAGAACAGAATCTTGCCCCGCTTGCGCTCGATTTTGGTGCTGGCGTTGAGATCGACAACAACGACTTGATTTGAGCCTTTGTCGTAGACATCGACAAGGTTTCCGTTATGAGACAGGATTCGTCCGGTTACTTTGATTTTCTTGCCCGTCTCAATGCTTCTTGTCGCGGGCTGATCGGCATATGAAAGGCTTCCGAACAGAACGACAAAGCCTAAGCCATACAACAACCGCACTTTCCATTTCCACAAATTGAGTTTCACTGAATTTCCTCCGCTAACCTGAATTCGCAACAGCATCAAGGCTGCGCTCTCTGCGTTATTCATGAATGCATCTTGCTTGCCATTGCTGAGTTGAGCCCTCGTCGCCCCGAACTGACTGATTATGCGAGCGTTCACGATGCTTAACAATTACTGGAGTCGGAGCGAGTGTCTGTAGTTCGACACCTGGCGAACCTGTGACAATTAACGCTCGTCAGCGTCGCTCATGCTCCAGTGAAAGGGTTGTTCAGCTCTTCTCGCTTTTGGCAGCGAACATGCTTTAGCAGTTATGTCGACGGTTCAAATGAAAACACTGTCACTCTTAAGGAGGACTTATGAAAACCAATTCCATTGAATTCATTTATCAGGCAATGAACGCAATTGCCGGCGGCAAGCATGGTCCTGAAACCGAGCAATGCCTGTCTGACGCGGTTGAACAAGAGCTTCTCTCAATAAACGCGAGCCTGGTGCTGGAGAAATGGCGAGAAATTACCGTACCCACATTGGAAGCTCACATTACGTAAGCCGAGAATTTAGCAAGGAAAAGGAGTTTATCTATGAATCGAATACTTTTTTGCACCTTGTTGCTGCTAGGTACGCCTGTGATTGGCCAGCAGCCGCAAGACGTGGATCCAATGGCCCCAAATGCGCAAGTTTCACCTGAAAACACCGCGCAGATAGACCAGTCAGCGCCTCCGCTTGAGAATAAGACGGCGGGGAATGAGCGTATCAAAAATAATCTTCAATCTGCCTTCGACGATGATCCCGGTCTAAGCGGAGCAGCGGTCGCAACGAGTGTGGACGATGAGAGGATTACTCTCACAGGCACAGTGCAGAGCTATTTACAGCACCAGAGAGTTCTGCAACTCGTCTCGGTCTACAGCAGCTACCGCGAGATCGTGGATAAAGTGACAGTGCAGTAGAGCCGGCTTTTTCCGCTAAAGCGGATTGTTCCCGGTAAACCTATATTTATAGGGCTGAATCGCAGATTAATTGTCGCAAATGCGAAGATCAGCCGACCGATATCACTGCAACCAAGAACATGGTAACCACTACCGCAAGTACAAGTATAAATATTACTGCCATTCCCAGTAACACCCTGGGTCGCAGCCTGTGATTCGACGTCGTTGCTTGGCTTAATACTGTCATTGCTTTTCTCCTATTCGCTGATTTTCAAGTCGCTTTCGACATTCGTTCCCATTTCTCGATCTGCTGTTCCTCACTGGATTCTTGTTCGTTCTGCTTGCCTGCATCGTTCGCGGTCTGGTTGCGGTTGTCGTTTCCGTTTTCCGCGAAGGCAGAGATTGAAACTGCGAGGAGGGTCGCCATAAGAGCACGAGTGAATATTGTTTTCCATTTGAACCCTCCTTTCACGTATTACTAAAGCATCTGGATTGCCAAACCATGTCGCCTTGCATAAGTAAGGGGAAGTTGAGTGAAAGAGATTTTATGATGCTCCAGTGGCTGCCAAATTCTCCGGCTGTCGAATTTCAGGCATTGCGTCGAAAATCGAGTCGAGCGAGCTGTGTGTGATCAGCCAGAAATGCGTGGCACTTGCTCCCGAGAGCTGTCAGGAATCGTTTGATCGTCCAGAATCATCTGTAGTGTGGAAGTAAGTTTTTCGAGCGGATCTCCGATATTCAGGTGGCCATCTACCCATAAAGGCAAGGGGCCAATGTGTTCACAGCACCGCAAAACAATCGGAACATCAGGCTGAATCGCTCGCAGCTTTCTGGCAAAGGTGAAGCTGGACTGCTCCGTGGCATGCAGATCAAGGACGACAGCAGCGGCTGAATGCATGATAAAAAGCAGTGCAAACGCCTGGTTGGAACTGTTAGTGCTCACAACGTCGTAGCCCGTTGCTTCAATTGCATCCAGTACCGACTTGCTGGCGGCCACTCCATCGGAAACATAAAGGATCACGTCAATATGTTTATTACTTTTCACAATCCACCCTTTTCCGTCTACTTTTCTGCGTTCTCCGTAACTTCCTTTCTTGCATTCTGATCTCCAAACCTGTGCTCCTGATCCGACGCTTGCCTGCACTCTATGCGCTGCGCTTTGATTTCGACGCACTGTCGACCCTCAGTCGTTTCAACGCCTCGGAGTTCAGATTGACACGCGTGAATCACCTTACAGAAAAGAATTTACAGAGCTCGCCACAGAAGAGCGCATTGGGCCTGTAGTTGCTATTGCCTATGACGTGTTTGCAGTTGCGGGCGGACGAGACCCGTAAGGAGACCCTATGTCAACAAAAGCAAAGAAACCACTCACCAAATTTTCAAGCCATAGTTTGCGCGTGCTTTGCGTTGACGATGCCGAACCAGCTCTGGCGCTGCGGGCGCTCATTTTGGAAGCCAAGGGCTATGCGGTAACTACCTCAAGCAATGCGCTCCGTGCGGCAGAGACGTTTGAAAGCGGCAAGTTTGATGTGGCTGTCCTGGATTACGAGATGCCTGCCATGGATGGCCTCCAGCTCGCAGCACGGCTGAAGACTGCTAATCCTGAATTGAAGACCATCCTTTATACGGGCGAGGCATACGCAGTCAGCCCCGACCTGCCCTTTATTGACGCAATGGTCGACAAATCCGATGGAGTCGAGAAGCTCCTTGCCGCGATTGATGCCTTTCTGCCGCACTGGCAGAAGAACACCAACTCTGGCGTGCTCGGTTCGACCGTATTGGCGTGGAGCGCGAAGGAGAAGTGAGATGCAGAAAGGCGGCCTCCGGTTTCGATTTGGCATCGCGAGTTTATCGTCGCTGGCAATTCTCACATCCGTACTTGTCATTGGCGACCAGCGACCCTCAGCGGCACTGCCAGTTCCTCCCGAGGTAAGGTCCCACGATCACGTAGCGTCACTAACTCTTCATGCGGTGCGCGCAAGTGATGGCCGCGACAGCTTTGCCTTCAACGGACAGATGGTAGCGCCGACCATCCGTGTTTCTCCGGGAGACACACTGAAAATTACTTACGTGAATGATCTTCCTCAACCGGCTGGTGAGCAGTGTTCGATTGGTCCCTGCATGAATATGACAAACCTTCACTTTCATGGATTGGGTATTTCTCCCAAAGCGCCGGCAGACGATGTACTGGACATGATTGCCATGCCAGGACAAACGTTGCACTACGTGGTTTATATTCCGCCGACTCAGGAACCTGGCCTGTACTGGTATCACACGCACCCGCATGGCGAGAGCGAGCAACAGGTCCTGGATGGAATGTCTGGTGCAATCATTGTGGAAGGAATGGAACGCTATGTCCCCGTGGTCCGCGGCCTGCCTGAAAGGATAATCATCCTCCGCGGACCAGCGATCAGGCAGGATGCCAGCGGGCAGGCGGCGCTTAAGAAAGCCGAAGCAGTGGTGAATGGCTGCGGAAATGCGGAACCACCTGAACGGATACTCACGGTCAATGGCGACATTCGCCCTTCAATCGGGATCGGTTCCGGCGAACGGCAGTTCTGGCGCATTGTGAATGCGTCTGCTGACCGCTATGCCGATGTTCAACTAGATGGAGAGCCTTGGCAGATTGTCGCACTGGATGGGATGCCTCTGGCTTATCACGACCCTGAACATCCTGTGCGTGTGGCTGATCATGTGCTGCTGCCGCCAGCGTCACGGTTGGAAGCCATCGTAACCGGGCCGCCGGCAGGATCAACTGGAAAACTACGGACTCGCTGCGTCGATGCCGGCCACGCCGGCGATCCCACGCCGGCGATGGTTCTGGCTGATATTGTTCCGGCGCCATCGTTATTGTCGCCGGTTCACATGAGTACTCTCGCTGGTAGCCGGCCCACTTCGCACGCAGAGCCGCAACTCGCGTCATTGGAGCGGAGCCAGCCGCAGTTTGTGGCTACGTTCACGGAAGACAAAAAAGGCTTCTACATCAATGCCCAGCGCTATGAACCGGATGCCGCGCCTATGACCGAGGCCCAGGTAGGAACTTACCAGCACTGGCGGGTCGTGAACCAGACGAAAGAGCTGCACCCTATGCATCTCCATCAAGTGCATTTTCTGGTTTACGCCGTGAACGGAACCAAGTTGGCGAATCCGGAATGGGTTGATACCGCAAACGTTCCTTACGGAGGGTCGATCGACATGATCGTGGACTTTACAAGTCCTGAGATCCGTGGCATGTCTGTTTTTCATTGCCATCTACTGAACCATGAAGACAAAGGCATGATGGCCAAGATACTCCTCAAATAATTTCACTCCTGCAACTTGCGAAAAACTAGGCACATGCGATTGTGCGCCGGACAAGTGATTTGGCTTAAATTCGTAAGCTGGCGCGGCAAAATGCAGTATCATTTGGGCGTTCCGCGATTTTGACTTGAGAGTCAATCTTCTGCCATGGGTTTTCCAACCATTTCGCAGCCGGCGAGCACAATGCCATCGGACGGACTCTGGAAGGCGCTCTTGCGGCTTGTGGTTTGCATTGCCGCGGTATTCACGGTCACCGCAGTGCTTTATGCAATACCCCTTCGCGATCGGCCATTGGCCGCAGTCCTGGTCTTTCTTTTTGCTGCGTTGATCGTTTCGGCTCTATGGGGTTTTCGTTACGCTGTTTTCATCTTGCTGATCTCCGCGCTGGCATTTAGCTGGCTGCTTCCACCAGTCGGCCGTTTTTGGCTTAACAATTCGCGTGATGTCTTTGCTCTGGTTGCGTTCCTTGCTGTCGGTGCCACTACCAGCTATCTTTCTGGCCGTGTGCGCAAAGAGGCGGTAACAGCCAAGTGGCGCCATGCCGAAGCAATGGAAGCCGAAACCCGCTTCCGCACCTTTGTTGATCACGCCACCGATGCCTTGTTCGTGCACAGCGACGATCAAGCCAGGGTTGTTGATGTGAACCGCCAGGCCTGCGAGACCCTCGGCTACACTCGTGAGGAACTGATTGGCGCTTTGCCAAGCCTGTTCGATCCTGCCGCGGATGCGGAGTTTCACCAAGGGGTGATCCAGCAGCTTGAAACCCGGGACATGTGCACCTTTGAGGCATTTCATCGCCGGAAGGATGGGACCGAGTTCCCAGTCGAAGTCCGCCTTCGTAAATTCTGGCATAGCGGTCGTCGTTTCTTATTGTCGCTGGCGCGAAACATCAGTGACGCAAAGCGGGCCGAGCAGGCTCGCCAGGAAATTGAAGAGCTATGGAGGGCTGCATTTGAGAGCAACCCAACCATGTACTTCATTGTGGATGCAGCAGGCAACATAGAAAGCGTAAACACTTTTGGTGCAGAGCAGTTGGGCTACAAAGTGGACGAGCTTGTTGGACAACCTGTTTTGAGTATCTTTTATGAACCTGACCGCGAAGCCGTTCAGGGGCACGCCAATGCGTGTTTTCAGCAGCCCGGAAAGATGATGAGATGGGAGGCCAGGAAGATATGTAAAGACGGCGCCATGATTTGGGTTCGCGAAACAGCCAATGCCGTGTTTCTAAAAAACCGTCCAGTGCTGTTAGTCGTATGTGAAAACATCACGGTGCAAAAACGTGCCGAAGAAGCCCTGCGGCGCAGCGAGGCTTACCTCGCCGAAGGACAGAGGCTGAGTCACACAGGCAGTTGGGCCTATGATCCACGGAGCGGCAAGATGCTCTACTGCTCCGATGAAATGTACCGGATTTATGGTCTCGATCCACAGGAGTCCCCGCCTTTCCTCGAAGAGTTGATACAACGAATGCACCCGGAGGATCGCGACAGAGTTAGAGCGGATAGCTTCAGGCCAGATGGCCAGACGGAGCGCATCCTTGAATTCAGGCTTCTTTTGCCTGATGGCCTAATCAAGTATGTGCGTAGTATGCGGCATCCGGTATCTGATTCAGGCGGCGAACTGGTTGAAATCATCGGCACCACCATTGATGTGACTGACCGCAGGCGTGCTGAGAGGGAGCTACAGAGAAGTGAATCATATTTGGCCGAAGCGCAGAGGCTGACTCATACCGGTAGTTGGGCTTACAGTCCCGCCGCTGAGAAGGCGATTTACTGGTCGGAGGAAGCGTTCCGTATTTTTGGTCTCGATCCGCAGCGCAAGAACCCACCTGATCCTCAAGAGTTCCAGCTACTGCAGCACCCGGACGATCGCGATAGATTCTACCAGCGCTTCCAGAAGGCACTCAATGCAAGAGTGGATTTTGCAGGGGAGTACCGGATCTTGCTGCCGGATGGAATCGTGAAATATATCCAGCAGATTGGGCATCCGGTTCTCGACGAAAATGCTGGGTTTGCTGAATATGTTGGGACCATGGTGGACATCACAGAGCGCAAACTTGCCGAACAGGAACGCGAAAGACTGCGCCAACTGGAAGCAGACCTTGCGCACATGAACCGCGTGAGCATGATGGGAGAACTGGCGGCCTCGCTGGCCCACGAAATCAAGCAGCCGATCACCGCGGCCGCGACTGATGCTAAAACCTGTCTGCGCTGGCTGCAGCGAGAGCCACCTGATCTTGGCGAGGCCCGTGAGACGGCATTGAGAATTGTCCAGGGGGTAAACCGCGCCGCCGAGATCATCGACAGGAACCGCTCACTATACGGACGAGGTACACAAAAACATGAAATGGTTAATCCGAATGAAATCGTTCGCGAGATGATCAATCTGCTGCACGATGTGGCGAATCGGCATTCAATTTCAGTCCGCGCCGAACTTGACGACGGCGTTCCGTCCATTACTGTGGATCGTGTGCAAGTGCAGCAGGTCTTGATGAACCTTATGGTCAACGGCATTGAAGCCATGAAGGGCCCAGGCGGTGAACTGACGGTCGGATCAAAGAAAACCGATGATGGTCAGATTCTCTTCTCGGTGAGCGATTTGGGCATTGGGCTTCCCGTGGACAATCCAGAGCGTATTTTCGACGCTTTCTTCACCACCAAAGCACAGGGCACCGGAATGGGACTGTCCATCAGCCGGAGAATTATCGAATCTCATGGTGGCCGCCTGTGGGCGTCTGCAAACTCGGGTAAGGGCGCGACATTTTACGTGATCTTGCCTGCGAAACCGCAAAGCGTCGAAATGCCGACGAAAGAAACTTAAACCACCTCAAATAATTCACTTTCTTCAACATGTGAAAAATAAGGCGCCTGCTATTCATTCAATTTTGGCGGACCGGCTCCAGATCGGTTCGTTATTCGCGCGGGCAGGATTCACGCGGACGGAAAACGATGGCGCAGAACTTGCAAGTGTCACGAACATTTAGACTCCCGTCGAAACTCCGACAGAGCCCGCTGCACAATTTCTCAGTGTCCTCAACTAGTCCTGCAGATTCAATGCCCTTAACTCTGCTTCACAATTCGATTTTCTTTGGCAGATCAAGTGCATATGTTCATCGTGGTACCAGGTAAGCATCCGCGTGGTGCTAGGAGGCAAAAAAGGAGATTTATGAAGATCAAAAAACACATCATGCTTTCAGCTGCAATCATCCTGCTTATGACAATTCCATCAGTCGCGCAGCAGGTTAAAACCGATTATGACCGCGACGCAAACTTCAGCCAGTACAAGACCTACTCATGGTCCAGCGTGAAGACCGCAGACCCGCTGCTGGTTGATAGGATCAAGAATGCGGTCAATTCCACGCTGTCGGCGAAAGGGTTGAAGCAGGTCGATTCCGACGGCGATCTCACGATCAATGCCATGGAAATTACAAAGGAACAGCAAACTCTCGATACTTTCTATAACGGGGGCTTTGGCGGCAGGCGCTTTGGCGGCTTGGGAGACGCCACTACAACAACCGAAACTTACAAGGTCGGTACCCTGGTCGTCGATCTGTTCGACGCCCAATCAAAAGAACTGATTTTTCGGGGTTCGTCCAGCGACACGCTTTCCGACAAGTCCGACAAGAACATCAAGAACCTGAACAAGGGAGTGGAAAAGATGTTCAAGCACTTTCCTCCCGAAGCAAAGAAGTAAAACGAAGGTGTTGCATGCCTTCATTGGAATTGGACAAACCTGGGGCAGGCCCGCCGTGAAGCGGGCCAAATGCCAAGGCAGCGTTCATGACTGGGGAAATCTTTGCTCTCCTGCTCTCTGCATTCTCATGCGTGGAGAATTCGGATGTCTTCCGATTATTAGTCGCACGCCTTAGGGCCCTGGTCTGCGCTCGCCGTCTTCTGAGTTGTGCAACTCCGGCCGACATCCAAATATTTTTGCTCTGCTCGCACCGTCGAACAAATCGACAATCAGCGTCGAAGACGTCGAAATGGCAGCAGCGGCGACCGCATCGTCAAAATGACGATTTCGTGTTGTCAATAACTTAAGTCCGGGGCTACTGAATCAGGGAATGGCAGCCCAGATGCAAAAGGTTTGGTAGGAGAAGTATTCATGAACTCAAGAAAATTCCTTTTAGCCTCATTCTGTTTAACACTGCTTTGCGTGCTCGTCCTCCCAGCTTCGCTGATGGCAGATGAACACAACCAGGCCACAAAAATGACCTTCAATGAACCATTCGAAATACCAGGCCAAGTGCTGGACGCGGGGACCTACTGGTTTGCGCTGATGGACAGCCAGTCGGATCGCAATATCGTTCAGATCTGGAACGAGGACAGGTCTCAACTTATAGCAACAGTTTTTACGATCACAGACTATCGAGTTGAGCCGGCCGATGAAACCACAGTCACCTTCGAAGAAAGACCCGGTGATCAAGCGGAAGCTATTCATGCCTGGTTTTATCCTGGCGATAACTCCGGGCATGAATTTATCTACCCCAAAAACAGAGCTACATCAGTGGCGCAGAAGCCTGTGCCATCAACGCCAAATGGTGCAGCCAATTAAATCCGGTTCCAGCCTGGAGGGCTGCTCCGGGATATGTCGCCGGAGCAGCCCGAGACGCTGAGTGCAATTGTCATGCGCCGGAAGATATCAGAGCCTAGTTGGCGGCACAATACAACCTCCAAGTGTTCTGGTCTTCTGGCGTTGGCATATTGCGCAATGTCGTTGCTGCAAAGCATAGCTCATTGAGGTAGGGCGTGATGGAATGCGCAGGAACGCGTGTCTCTCAAGCAAGGTGGGAAGCTTCGCAATGCCCTATTCATCTTTGATATACACAAAGAGCTGTCTTAAACTCTTTGGAATAAGCGACACCTACCGCGACCATCAATTCTTTGCATCTCTTTACCACGGACAAGAGCTGGACATTTCGATCCGTTTGCTTTGGCAAGTGTTCAGGATAGCTGCGGTGACATCCTCGTCGAATAAATCGAATGCGGTAAAGCCGCAATCAGTTGAATCTTACGTAACAAAACGGCCAGGCTCTTAGCTCTCTGAAGTGTGACGTTTTGACACACTATCGAGTCCTTGCGAACTTTTTTCTGTGTTGCTCAAATGCTCGGCTTGACTCGCCTGATGTACCGGCGCCATATCTCTTATAAAGAAAATCGTTCCGTTGTTTCGTTCGCGGATGAAACCTGGCTTGGTCCCTATCGCTGCCAAGTTGCCGCGACTGCTTATTAATCAGGGACGACCACCAATTTCTCTTTCGGGATTGCATTCAGCGTTGCCTGATCGATATTAAGATGTGCTGCTACGAGTTCGGGAGGAGTATGGGCCAACCACTCCGAGAATGAGATGTCTTGATAGAAGCTGCTCCTGAACATCTCCAGAAAAATCAGGTCGGTATCCCCTGTATTCTCGATGTAATGCAGCAGGGATTTTTCCACGTACCCGACGTCTCCCGCCTGAAAGTCCATGGTGCGAGCTTTGTTGCCTGCTGCCACCACAGTCATTCTGCCCTTACCAGCTATGTAGTACTGCCATTCTGATGCATTTGGGTGCCAGTGTAGTTCCCTGAGTCCGCCCGGATGAAGCGTGACCATTGCCATGGCTACCGTGGTTGAAACCTTGAATTTGCTTGAATCAATGATGCGCACTTCTCCGCTTTTGGTGCGGACTGTCGGTGGCATTTCCATGGTGCGAAAAGAAAAATCGCTCGACGACGACCCCAGCTTTCCCGCTGCTGCTTTCTGGTCGGGCTCCAGCGGTCCGGGAACGGCTGTCTGAAAAATAAATAGCTCCTGCCGAGGGAGATTTTTCCATGCTTGCTCGGCGACACCAAAGTTCTTTGCCAGGACCTCGCGCGGCAGGTGCGCCATCGAGTCGCTCAGCAGTACCGTTTCTGACTCTGAAAACTCTCCATCATCGAATACCAGCATGAATTCCGCGCCGTCCGGCCCGAGCCCCTGAATCGAATGTGGAATGCCGGTGGGAAAATACCACAGATCGTTTTTCTTAACATCGGCCACAAAGCCCTTGCCGTCTGCATCGATCGCGGTGATGCGCGCCGCGCCGTAAAGCATAATCGACCACTCGCCCGCTGTGTGCCAATGCAGTTCGCGAACACCCCCGGCCGTGAGTCGCATATTGACGCCAGCTATCGTCTTGGAGACGGGCAATTCCCGAACGGTCACCTCTCGTGACCATCCGCCCTCGTAAGTTCGCTTGTTCGCAAAAGAAAACGGATATTTGAATGTTGGAACCAGACTCTTGGAGTCCGTACTGGGCGGCCATGCGGAATCGGAGTTCTGCGCATCCAACGGCTTATTCGCGGGACCGGGATCGGTTGCGCTTCTGTCAGTTCGAACTCTTGAAGTTTCTTGCGCTATAGCGCCGGCTGTTAACAAACTCCCGGCTCCGGCGGCCAGCGCAGCCGAGCTGACTCCAAGAAACTTGCGTCGGGAAAATTGACCCTTCCTGCCATTATTTTTCATGGATAATTCCTCCAACCAGGTTCCTATAGCACTTTCCACACCAAAGTGCCACACTCACATTCTCATTGGTCCCCCTGAAGCACTTCTTCCAATGTTGCAGCAAGACCAGCTCTGGAGTGCGGCCCGCAATTCAGTTGGATCGCATTATTGAAACGGCCAGAATCTCACTCTCCTTTGAAGTGTCGGAATTTCGACATGCTGTCGAGGCCTCGTGACGTTTTTCTGTATTGCCCAGATCAGTAACGCGAAATTCTCTCACTGTTCAATCACTTGGCGCGCTTCTTGTCTTGAAGAGGCTTGGCAACTCAAGTGCATTAACCAGAGCGATCGCGCTTTCGCTCGAGTGGTTCGTGAGTTATCGCTTGCATCGATCCAGACCCAATGGTCACAACGAGGTAATTTATGTGGATTGTTCGACTCGCGCTCAGGCGGCCCTATACCTTCATAGTGCTGGCTATTCTGATTTTGGTCCTGGGAACGCTATCCGCGCTGCGGACTCCCACAGATATTTTTCCGAACATCAACATCCCCGTTGTGAGCATCATCTGGAATTTCACTGGCCTTGCACCGTCAGAGATGGCCAACCGAATCGTCACGATTCAGGAGCGCAACTTAACCACTGTCGTCAATAACATCGAGCATATTGAGTCTCAATCACTGAACGGCGTTGCGGTAATCAAAGTCTTCTTTCATCCGGGCGCCGATATCAGCACCGCCATCGCGCAGATCGCAGGCCAGTCCCAGACCCAGCTAAAAGTATTGCCGCTGGGCACAACGCCGCCGCTGATCATCACCTACAGCGCTTCCAGCGTTCCCATCTTGCAGCTTGCTCTTTCAAGCCCCACGCTCTCCGAGCAACAGTTGAATGATTACGGATTGAATTTCATCCGGCCACAGCTCACTTCGGTGCCCGGTACGGCAATTCCATATCCCTATGGCGGCAAGCAACGGCAGGTGCAGGTGGATTTGAATACCAATGCGCTGCAGGCGAACGGCCTTTCGCCTCTGGACGTGGTGAACGCGATCAGTGCTCAGAACCTCATTCTCCCTACCGGCACCACCAAAATTGGGACCTATGAATACAACGTGGATATGAATGGAAGTCCCACGACGATCAAGGGATTAAACGATCTTCCCATCAAGATCATCGGAACCTCAACAATTTATATCCATGATGTAGCCTTTGTGCGCGATGGTTTCCCCCCGCAAACCAACATCGTCCGGGTTGACGGTCGCCGCTCCACGCTGATGACGATTCAGAAAAACGGCACAGCCTCCACACTGAACATCATCTCGGACATTAAAAATTTGTTGCCCACTATCAAGAACACGCTCCCGCAGGACCTGCAAATTAAGCCGTTGGGCGATCAATCCGTATTTGTTCGCGGAGCCATTTCCGGCGTGGTGCGTGAGGCGCTGATCGCTGCCTGCCTCACAGCGGCCATGATTCTTCTGTTTCTGGGAAGCTGGCGTAGTACGGTCATTATTGCCATCTCAATTCCGCTCGCTATTCTGACCTCCATTATTCTTCTCAGCGCTCTGGGAGAAACCATCAATCTCATGACGCTTGGTGGTCTGGCGCTGGCCGTCGGCATTCTGGTGGATGATGCAACGGTCACAATTGAAAACATCCACCGCTATCTCAGCCAGGGAAAGGAATTGGAGGAAGCGATTCTCGACGGCGCACAGCAGATCGCCATTCCAGCCCTGGTTTCAACGCTGAGCATCTGCATTGTGTTTGTGCCGATGTTCCTGCTCACCGGCGTCGCGCGCTATCTGTTTGTTCCTCTGGCTGAAGCCGTTGTGTTCGCAATGCTGGCTTCTTACCTGCTTTCAAGAACCCTGGTTCCGACCCTGGCGAAATACCTGCTTAAGCATCACATCGGTGAACCAGCAGGCGAAGCGAGCCGGAGCAGGAACCCGTTGGTACGCTTTCAACTCTGGTTTGAACATGGCTTTGAGAAAATCCGAAACGCCTATCGCGGGTTGCTAGAGACCTTCATCAACCATCGGCGGACCTTTGCGAGCGGTTTTCTCATGGCTTGTTTGCTCTCATTTGCTCTGCTGCCGTGGCTTGGACAGGACTTCTTCCCGTCAGTGGATAGCGGCGAATTCACACTGCACATGCGTGCTCCGACCGGGACCCGCATTGAAGAGACTGCCGCTCTGTGTGACCGCGTGGAAGACGCGATCCGCAATGAAGTTCCGTCGCAGGAACTGTCCGGGATTATTGACAACATCGGCTTGCCCTATAGCGGCATCAATCTTTCCTACAGCAATTCGGCGCCGGTGGGAACGCAAGACGCGGACATCATGGTTGCGCTTACGCCGAAACATCATCCCACGGCTGATTACATGCACAATTTACGGTTAAAGCTGGTGGAGGCGTTTCCGGGCACTACCTTTTACTTCCTTCCTTCGGACATGGTGACGCAAATCCTGAATTTCGGCCTGCCTGCGCCCATTGACATCCAGGTGGTGGGCAACAATCTGGATGGCAACCGGCAATTTGCGGACAAGCTGCTGTCCCGAATTAGAAATGTCTCCGGAACTGCTGATCTTCGTATTCAGCAGACCTTTGACCAGCCAAAACTGCATATCGACGTAGACCGCACGAAGGCGGCCCAGATCGGATTCTCCCAACGGGATGTCGCGAGCAACCTGCTAGTAACGCTCAGTGGCAGTTCTCAAACTTCGCCAACGTTCTGGCTCAACCCACAGAACGGCGTGAGCTACACCATCGCGACCCAAACGCCGCAGTATCGCTTGCAGTCATTGCAAGATTTGAACAATATACCGATTACGGGCCCGGCTACTGCCACAGGCACCGCGCCGCCCTCCATTCTTGGAAGTCTGGCTTCAGTCAATCGCGCCTCGGACTTGAGCGTTGTTTCGCATTACAACGTCGCGCCGGTGATTGATATATTCGGCTCCGTGCAGGGGCGAGATCTGGGCGGCGTCTCCAAAGACATTTTCTCGGTCATCAATAACAGCCAAAAAGAGCTTCCACGCGGATCGCAGATTATCGTCCGCGGACAGATTCAAACCATGCGGACTTCTTTTGCTGGCTTACTCACGGGATTGGTGTTCGCCATTGGCTTGGTTTACCTGTTGATCGTCGTGAATTTCCAGTCCTGGATTGATCCCTTCATCATTCTTATGGCATTACCGGCGGCGCTGGCAGGAATTGTCTGGTTTCTGTTCATGACCGGGACCACTATCAGCGTTCCTGCGCTGACAGGCTCGATCATGTGCGTAGGAGTGGCGACGGCAAACAGCATCCTGGTGGTCAGCTTTGCCAAAGAGCAATTGCATGCCGGACTGAGCGCCACCGAAGCTGCCCTTCAAGCCGGGTACATGCGTTTCCGGCCGGTGTTGATGACGGCCTTGGCAATGATTATCGGAATGGCTCCCATGGCATTGGGAATGGGGGATGGTGGAGAACAGAATGCGCCTCTTGGCCGCGCGGTGATTGGCGGATTGCTCTTCGCGACCGTCTCGACGCTGTTCTTTGTCCCCGCCGTGTTCAGCATGATCCATGGCCGAAGGGCGCAAAGTGAGAACTAGCTTAGCAAAGAATATTTGAAGCATAGGAATGGTTATGTCAATGAAAATGCAAACTGAGATTAAAGCTCCTGAGCACGAGCGGCCCACGCTGGGCACGGTGAAAGTCCTGCGCTCCCGCAAGCAGAGCTGGCTCGTCGCGGGCGTACTCCTTCTGGTCTTTGGCGGAATCGTGATTTATGGCATGTTTACGCGGGTCACGAAGGCCAATACAGTGCAGGCTGAAACCGCGCAGATGGCTTTGCCTACGGTCGCGGTGGTTACTCCCCAGCGTTCCGCTCCCACGCAGGAGATTGTGTTGCCTGGGAACGTGCAGCCATTCATCAGTTCACCTATTTACTCGCGCACCAATGGATACGTGAAAAAGTGGTACGCGGATATCGGAGCGCATGTAAAAAAGGGACAACTGCTGGCGGTGATTGAGACGCCGGAAGTCGACCAGCAACTGGCGCAGTCGCGGAGCAACCTGGCCACCGCGCAGGCCAACCTCAAGCTGGCGGAGATCACAAAGAACCGCTTTCAGGGTCTGTTGACGACGCATGCGGTGGCGCAGCAGGACGCGGACAACGCACTCGGCACTTACAACGCAAACAAAGCCATTGTTGAAGCCGACCAGGCCAATGTGAAGCAGCTTGAGACGTTGCAATCTTTCGAGAAGATCTACGCTCCTTTTGACGGAATCATTACCGCTCGCAACACTGACATTGGAATGTTGATTAACTCTGGCAACAGCGGAAATGTGAAATCCGATCTGTTTCATATCTCGCAGCCGGGAAAGCTGCGTGTCTTTGTCAACGTGCCTGAACAGTACTCCAAGGCGGCAACTCCGGGCCTGACCGCGCAGTTGACCCTGGCTGAATTTCCGGGAAAGCAATTTCCGGGGAAACTGGTCAGAACCTCAGAAGCCATCAACTTTGCCAGCCGCACATTAACCGCGGAAATTGAAGTGGACAATCCAACCGGCGAATTGCTTACCGGCTCGTACGCCGAGGTCCACCTCAAGGTGCCGGGACAGACCTCATCGTATCTGGTGCCTGTTTCCACTCTTATATTCCGTTCGCAAGGACTGCAACTGGCAGTGGTGAAAAACGGCAGCGTCGTGCTCACGCCGGTAACGCCTGGCCGCGATTTTGGCGAGCAGATTGAAATCGTTGCCGGACTGAAAGGCGATGAATCGTTGATTGTGAGCCCGCCAGATTCCATTGTCTCAGGACAAAAGGTAAATGTCGCACAGGCATCAACCTCGGGAGGTGCGCAATGAACCGGAACTTTAGCGAAAGTATTCGTCTGGGCAGGCATAAGCTAGCCTTCATCTGCATGGCGAGCGTGCTCTTTGTGGGCGGGTGTGCGGTTGGTCCTAAATACCAGCGGCCGCCAGCGGAGGTTCCATCTGCTTATAAAGAAGCTGGCAATTGGAAAACCGCCCAGCCGAGCGAGTTGAGTCTCCGTGGTAATTGGTGGGAAATATTCCAGGACGCCCAACTGAATGCGCTGGAACAGCAAGTGAATATTTCCAACCAGAATATTAAGGTCGCTCAGGCCCAATATACCCAGGCGCGCGCACTGCTTCGTTTTAATCGGGCCGATTACTTCCCGACGGTAGCCGCCGGCGCTTCTGCAGCACGCAGCAGAGTATCTGGCAATCGTGCGCCAGTGAACGCAATCGGCAATGGCCGCACCACCAATGACTTTCAACTGCCCATTGACTTTTCATACGAAGTGGACGCCTGGGGACGCGTGCGCAAAAATGTGGAATCGTTTCGCGAGCAGGCCCAAGCGAGTGCCGCCGACCTGGCAACGGTGAACCTGAGCATGCACGCGCAACTGGCCCTGTTCTACTTGCAGGCGCGCAGCCTGGACGCCCAAGAGCAGCTCTTAAACGCCACCATTCAATATTATGAGCAGGCCCTGCAATTAAATCAGGCACGATTTCAGGGAGGTGTTGGTTCTGAAGTTGAGGTTGAGCAGGCCAAGACGCAACTTGAGACTACGCGGGCACAGGCCATCGATGTCGGGGTCGCCCGCTCCCAGTTTGAGCATGCTGTTGCTGTTCTGATGGGCAAGCCTCCGGCATCGTTCAGCCTTCCTCCTCTTCCGCTGCAGACGCCGCCACCGGCAATTCCTGCCGGTGTGCCATCAGAGCTGCTCGAACGCCGGCCTGACATTGCTTCTGCTGAGCGGCAAATGGCCGCCGCTAACGCCCGGATCGGAGTAGCCAAAGCCGCCTATTATCCGCTCCTGAATCTCTCGGCTGCCGGGGGTTTCGAAAGTGGAGCGCTTACAACATTGCTGCAGGGCCCCAGCGGCTTGTGGTCCGTTGGAGCGGCTGCGTTCCAGACTGTATTCGATGGCGGCAGACGCCGTGCCGCTTCAGATCAAGCCATTGCATTTTACGATCAGACCGTAGCTTCTTATCGGGAAATCGTGCTTACCAGCTTTCAACAGGTGGAAGACAATCTTGCTGCATTGCGCATTTTGGAGAAGGAAGCTCAGACCCAGAATGAAGCGGTCGTCGCTGCGCAGAAATCCCTGGAACTCTCGACTCAACGCTACAACGGCGGCGTCACAAGTTATCTGGAAGTGACGGTCGCGCAGAGTGCCCTTTTGGCTAACCAGGCTACTGCGGTCAACATACTGGGCCGGCGAATGGTTGCAGCAGTCCAATTGGTCCAGGCCCTTGGCGGAGGATGGAATAGTTCGGAGCTTCCTCAACATCCTGAATGTTGCGGAAAACTGGTGAGCACGACTTCCACAATACCTGCAAACGCTCGCTAATCAGTATATGAATTATGCGGCATTGATTCGCGGTGGTCACGCAAAGGCAAGCCGTCTCTTTTGGGGGAGCGGGAGGAAGCCGGGAATTCACCTCCTTGTTATGCGCCAGATGGCCCAAGTCGGAAGAAAATCGCACTCCCTGATGTTAAGATTTTTGCTTGCGGGAAGCGACACTCTGCCTCCCCGGAGCAGAAGTATGTCCATGTCCGATCCTTTCCTGTGGACCAGATCGCATGGCGTTCGGAAATATGCGATTGCTGTTCTATCGGTTATCACTGCATTACTTCTTTCGCAGTGGCCAGTACTGCATCTCAGTGCTGCTCCCGTGTCACTATTTTTTTGCGCCGTCATGCTCAGCGCCTGGTTTGGCGGATTGGGGCCCGGCTTTCTCGCGACGGTACTCTCCAGCTTTGTTTTCTATTACTACTTCCTCCCGCCCATGCACACATTGGTTGCGAAGCCCGAGGAAATGCCACGCCTTATTATCTTTGCTCTGTCTGCCCTCGTTGTAGGGACGTTGAGCGCCGCGCAGAGGAGTGCCACAGAATCGCTCAGAGTCGCCCGCAATGATCTGCTGGCAACAGTCCAGAAACTTCAGAAAACCAACGAGGCATTGCAAGCGGAAAGTCATGAACGTAAACATGCAGAGGAGAAACTGCGGCGCAGCGAAGCATACTTGGCGGAAGGGCAGAGATTGAGCCATACCGGCAGCTGGGCGTGGGACGTCGCCTCCGGAGAGATCGTTCACTGGTCCCAGGAACACTGTCGCTTGTTCGGCTTTGATCCCGAAGAAGGTCCAGGATCATTAGAAAAACTTCGCCAGCGCATTCATCCCGACGATCGAGACAGAGTCCTGGAAATCTGGGATAGAGCGATCCGTGAAGGCAATGCTTACATGGCCGATTTTCGGGTTGTTGTTCCAGGCGAAGCCATGAAATACATTCACGGAGAAGGCCATCCCATTTTCGATTCCGGTGAACTCGTTCAATTTCTGGGTACATCCATAGATGTAACCGAGCGCAAGCATGCGGAAGAAGAGCGCGAAAAATTACGCCAGGCGCAGGACGATCTGGCACACGTAAGCCGGGTGACCACCATGGGAGAGCTATCTGCCTCGCTGGCGCACGAAATAAAGCAGCCAATAGCGGCCGCCGTCACTGACGCCAATACCTGCTTGCGTTGGCTTACGCGCGATCAGCCCGATCTGCAGGAGGCGCGCGAGGCTGCATCGAGAGTGGTGAAGGACGCGAATCGGGCATCAGAAATCGTCAGCCGCGTCCGCCTGCTCTTTCAGAAAGGTCCCTCACTCCGCGAGTTGGTGGATATGAACGAAATTATTCGAGAGATGATCGCCCTCCTGCACAACGAGACGATGCGGTACTTCATAACTGTCTCAACGGAGCTTGGAAAGGACCTTCCCCGGGCCATGGGCGACCGGGTGCAACTGCAGCAGGTGATGATGAACCTCATGATGAACAGCATCGAGGCGATGAAAGAGACGGATGGAACACGAGAGCTCATCATCAAGTCACAGGCCGCAGAGAACGGCCACGTGATAGTCTCCGTCAGCGACACCGGCGTGGGATTGCCCTCACAGCAGACGGGAAAGATATACGATGCGTTTTTTACTACCAAGCTTCACGGTACCGGTATGGGACTCTCCATCAGCCGATCTATCCTTGAATCGCATGAGGGGCGCTTGTGGGCAGATGCCAACTCGCCGCGTGGCGCCACTTTCTCTTTCACTCTGCCCACCCCAGTCGAGGCGCGTGAATGACGCCAGAAGCGCTTCCAATGGTGTTTGTCATCGATGATGATGCCCTGGTGCGCACTGCCATACAAGGTATGCTGAAGTCAGTTGGATTGCGTTCGGAGACCTTCGCTTCGCCACAAGAGTTTCTTCGCAACAAACGGCCAGATGCCCCAAGCTGCCTGGTTCTGGACGTGAGACTGCCTGGTGTCAATGGACTGGACTTTCAACGCGAGCTGGTTGAAGCTGGCGTCAGAATTCCAATCATTTTTATTACCGGCCACGGCGACATTCCAATGACAGTGAAGGCCATGAAATCCGGCGCAGTGGAGTTCCTTACCAAGCCATTCCGCGATCAGGATTTGCTGGATGCGATCTATCAGGCGCTGAATCGTGACAGCATGATACGTGAGCAGCAGAGCGAAGTTTCCGAGTTGCGAAAGCGCTATGAGACGCTGACTACGCGAGAGCGCGAGGTAATGGATCTGGTGGTTTCGGGCATGCTCAACAAGCAGATAGCTTTTGATCTCGGGACCAGTGAAATCACAATCAAGGTTCATCGTGGGCACGTAATGCACAAGATGCAGGCTGACTCCGTGGCGCAGCTGGTCCGAATGGCCGGCAAACTTGAGCTTCCAGCCGGCAAAAGGTAGTGGATTCCCTCTACTTTTGAATCACAAATTTAACGCCGCAAATTTCGCTGAGTTCTTGCTTCCTGCTGATGAAATTGCCTGGCTGCCCCGACGCGGGCCCGCCGGTATTAGCTCCTCTATACGAACGTATAATTGCGCCGCTTTTGGCGCGGTTGTAACTTTCTAGTATGGCTACTAACGGAAAGACAAAATTAGTTGCAATTGTCGATGACGATGATCTGATGCGAACGGCATTGCAGGGCATGCTGAAAGCGGTGGGATGGCCGGCGCAAGCATTTGCGTCAGCAGAAGAATTTCTGCAGTCCGGCCAGCAGTGCCATGCTGCATGTCTGATCGCGGATATTCGCATGCCGGGAATGTCGGGCCTTGAGCTACAAGCCAGGCTGAATGCCGAGAATTGCAGGATTCCCACCATCTTCATCACGGCGCACGGGGACGCAAAAATGCGTATGCAAGCCTTGAGAGCAGGCGCGGTAGAGTTTCTGGCCAAACCGTTTGACGACGAAGCCTTACTGGAGAGTGTTCGCGCGGCTCTGGAAAGCTAACCTTAAGACAACTCCTACAGCATGTTTCAGGAGGGTACTTTGGCAACTAGTTTTGGAAGATGCGGATGCATTGACGAGGATTCGCGTGAGCGCAGGTTCGAACAACTCATAGGTAACAGTCCTGCTCTGGAAGCGGTGCTCGATCAAGTTGAACGCGTTGCGCCTACGGACTCAAGTGTTCTTATACGAGGAGAAACAGGTACTGGAAAAGAGCTGATTGCCCGGGCTATTCATAACATAAGCTCACGCTGCGGGCGCCCGTTCATAAAATTGAATTGTGCTGCCATTCCTTTCGATCTGCTAGAGAGCGAGCTTTTCGGCCACGAGAAGGGTGCTTTTACCGGCGCTATCGCGCAAAAAATTGGTCGCTTTGAAATGGCTGACAAAGGGACGCTCTTTCTGGATGAGATTGGCGATATTCCTTTGGCATTGCAACCCAAACTGCTGCGTGTACTGCAGGAACAGGAGTTCGAGCGCCTGGGTAGTGGCCGAACCCACCAAGTGGACGTTCGGCTAGTGGCTGCGACCCACAGAGATTTGGAAAGCATGGTGAAGCGTAATGAGTTTCGCAGCGACCTCTATTATCGTTTGAACGTATTCCCCGTCCTGCTGCCATCGTTGCGGGAGCGCAGTACCGACATTCCGGCCCTGGTGGCTCATTTTGTCGAGATTTTCAGCCGGCGCATCAGTAAGCAAATAGACGATATTCCACAGGAAACACTGTCGGCTCTGTGTGCATACCCATGGCCCGGGAACGTGCGCGAGCTCCAGAACCTGATCGAGCGTGCTGTGATACTTGCAAACGATGGCATACTCTCCAATCCGCTGCCGGCAACAGGAACGGAGCCATTAACTGTGCCTTCCACGCAAACCACGTTGAAAGATTCTGAACGCGCTTTGATCTTGAGGACGTTGGAGGCTGCGGGCTGGTTAATAGGTGGCCCAACCGGCGCAGCCGCCAAGCTTGGGCTCAAGCGCACGACGTTGATTTCCAAAATGAAGAAGCTTGGGATCTCTCGCCCTGCGCGTCAGTCCAATGCGGATGCGCTTGACAAAGATCCCCTTCAATCGAGGTCTTCATCTCTAATTCAGTAACCCGCTTGGGCAACTCCATCCGTTGTCAAATGTAGTCGACTTCCCCGGGGGCCCACGCCACGCGATTCCTTTACAATCGACAACTTGAAAATATATAGGACGTTCAGAACAGGTTTGTTTCTTGTCGACTTAGATTTTGGTTCTAAACTGCAAGACTTTTATGTGTCGGTTCGATTCCGACCCGCGCCTCCATCATTTCAACAGGCGAAAAACTAGCTGCCATTTCCAGCCCAATTTGCCCTTTATCGCCTCCGTAAAATGAGTCGAAGCCACAATGAGCCGAGGATTCTCGTGATTCTGGGATTTCCATTGTTAATCAAACCTAAGTGCTCGTCAGTGAGAAAATAGGCACATTGATTCACGTCAACAAAATCCTGTGCGCCGACTTATGCGCTGCCCTCAACCATGAGTGGCTTGAGACCAATGGTCTTGGCGGTTTTGCCTGCGGCACTGTCCCTGGTGCTAATACCCGGCGCTATCATGGCTTGCTCACAGCGGCATTGAACCCGCCCGGTGGACGCATGCTGCTACTTTCCAAGTTGGAAGAAACGCTCGTGCTTGGTGGCCGGCGCATTGATCTTTCCACCAACGAATACAGCGGCGTCATCCATCCTGAAGGCTACCTTCTGCTGGCCGGCTTCCGGCTGGATCCTTTCCCCACCTGGACTTTCCAAGTGGGAGCTATCCGTGTGGAAAAGACTGTTTTCATGCCGCAGGGCAGTAACGCGGTCCAGGTCGAATACAGGTTGCTAGACAGCCCGGCTGGAATAGAGACTGCTCTGGAACTGCGGCCGCTCATTGCTTTCCGCGACTATCACTCCACCACGCATGAAAATACCGCATTGAATCCCGCCGTTCAGAACGCGACGAACTGTGCCAGCGTGCAGCCCTACTCGGCGCTGCCTCGGCTTTATTTTACCCATGATGCGGACCAACTACAGAACCAGGGCTACTGGTACAAAAACTTTTTCTATCGCGTGGAGCAGGAGCGCGGACTGGATTCAGAGGAAGACCTGTTTAATCCATTTGTGTTTACCTGGAAGCTCAGCCGTGAGCGTGGCGCGAATGTGATTGCTTCAACTGAGCAAAAAGATATCAAGCAGGCTGCCGCGATCCGAAGGATCGAAGAGGAGCGTCGCCGGCAGCTTGCAGCAGCGTCTCCGCTGGATGATCCGTTAGTGCAGGCATTGACGGTCGCGGCAGAGCAGTTCCTTGTGCGCCGCGATCAAGACTGGACGATCATCGCCGGCTATCCTTGGTTCACAGACTGGGGACGGGACACAATGATTTCCCTTTCCGGCCTCACGCTATTTACCGGACAGGCCGACATTGCCAAAAGTGTTCTTCGGAACTTTGCCCGGCATACAGATATGGGTATGTTGCCGAACCGTTTTCTTGATTCCGGCGCTGGCGCGGATTTCAACAGCATGGACGCCACGCTCTGGTTCTTTGAAGCCGTGCGCTGCTATGCGTTGGCAACTGGCGATTACGACTTTATTCGCCGGGAAATCTACGCCGTATTGAACCAGATCGTCGAGTTTCATATTCAGGGAGCGCGTTACAACATAAAGATGTCCGATGACGGGCTTCTTTATGGCGGGGCGGAAGGTGTCCAACTCACCTGGATGGACGCCAAGATAGGCGACTGGGTAGTGACTCCCAGAAGCGGCAAGCCAGTGGAAATTCAGGCGCTCTGGTACAACGCTCTTCGCATCATGGAAGAACTGGCGGCACGTTTTGGTGATGAGTACCGCCGTAAAAAATATTCCCGGCTTGCTGCTCTGGCCAGCGAGACGTTTAATCGTGTTTTCTGGAACCCTAACGCTGGATGTCTGTTTGACGTTATTGATGCAGGTAAACACGATGCGTCCATTCGTCCCAACCAGATCTTCGCGGTCAGCCTGCATCACTCCATGCTGCCGCTGGAGCGTTCCCGCGCCGTTGTGCATACCGTCCAGCGTGAACTGCTAACGCCGGTTGGACTTCGCACGCTCAGCCCCACCGATCCACAATATCGCGCCAGATATGAAGGTGACCAACGCAGTCGCGATTCCGCTTATCATCAGGGCACGGTGTGGCCCTGGCTCCTGGGGCCGTTCATATCCGCCTACGTTCGGGTAAATGGCGGAACGGCGCAGTCGCGGAAGCAGGGCCGCGATTTGTTGCGTGGGACCGAGCAGCATCTTACTGAAGCCGGCTTAGGGCAGATTTCAGAGATCTTTGACGCTGACGCTCCGCACTGTCCTCGCGGCTGCTTCGCCCAGGCATGGAGCGTGGCCGAGGTGCTGCGCGCCTTATGCGAGGACATCTATCAGGTCCGTCCGCAGGGAACAAAGTTAACGACTCATTGACCGCAGGATAGTTTGGCTTCTGTGAGCACGACGAAAATTCCCCCTGCGAATGGATGGCGGGCAATCTGGAAGTTGAGAAGGACTAAATCCGCGTTGCCGACAATTCGCCAGCCTGAGAGGACCCCGCGTGTCCGGAGAAAAACAGTACAGCAAGTTCAGGCATATACTGGAAGCGAGTAAACACAATGGGTTGTAGGCCCAGTGGTGAAGGTTAGTGTTCGCGACATGGTTGCTGCTCTAAAGAAGCAAGACAACTCACTCCACGAAATAATTGCTCTGAGGCCGACGGCTGCGAAAATGGGTCAGCGGCTGCATGAGCCAACAGATGTCTACCGCTCTGGCTTTAAGGCGTTTGAGACAGCAAACCTGATTTAACAGCAAACCTGTTTAAAAGGAGACAATCATGAAAATTGTAGTTATCGGCGGCAGTGGGCTTATCGGATCAAGACTCGTCAGCAAGCTTCGCGAGCACGGAAACGAAGCGGTAGCGGCTTCACCGGATTCCGGTGTCAACACTGTTACCGGTGAGGGACTTGCCGAAGCGCTGAAGGGCGCATCGGTAGTTGTTGACGTATCGAACTCTCCGTCATGGGAAGATGCGGCTGTGATGAAGTTCTTCGAAACCTCGACCCGTAATCTCCTCACCTATGAAGCGGCCGCAGGCGTGGGACATCACGTTGCGTTGTCAGTGGTGGGAACCGATCAGCTGTCTGAAAGCGGTTACTTTCGCGCGAAGATTGCTCAGGAGAAACTGATTAAAGAATCTTCAATCTCCTACTCCATCGTGCACGCGACGCAGTTCTTCGAGTTCCTCAAGGGCCTCGCCGACATTTCCGTCGTCGGCGGCAAAGTGCATCTGCCTCCAGTGCTTTTTCAGCCGATGGCCGCTGACGATGTCGCGAGTGCCGTGGGGAGGGTCGCAGTAGGTCAGCCGGTAAACGGCATCGTCGAAATTGGAGGCCCGGAACAGTTTCGCGTGGATGAGCAGGTCCGGCGGCGCCTGGCCTCGCTCAAAGATCCCCGCGAAGTCATCGCTGACGCAGACGCGCGTTACTCCGGGGCGAAACTCAGCGAGAGAACACTCGTTCCGGGCGATAATGCGCGACTCGGCGAGACCCGTTTCGAAATCTGGCTCACTCAGCCTGCAGCACAAATTCCGAGTGCGCCTCTGGCGTCGCAGCGGTGAACAAGGAAAAAGAGAGTCAGAAAAAAGCTAGCTGATATTGCCACCCGCAGACACCGCTGGTAAGCGGGGTGTGGAAAAGTACACAGGCCGTTCCGA
>DASXMN010000058.1:0-81869 GCA_036495645.1 Candidatus Angelobacter sp. | reverse complement strand
ATCATCCTTCGGGTCGCTCACGCCAACATGGTAGATCACATTGTTATAGGCCTCTATTGGGCCCTTGCTGGGATCAATGGTGGCAAAATTGATGCCGTTGCAGCTATCGCCATGGATCAGGTTGTCATGTACGTGAAGATCAAATTGATTCCGTCCGGTTTCATCGCTGGAGCCGCAACTGGGACGACACAAAGGCGATGAATGGAATTGAATCGCACGGCAAGTGAAATTGTCATGAATATGATTCCAGCCCACGTCAATATGGTTAGAGTCGGTGCTGAAATAAACTGCATGGTAATACTTTGAGCCAACTGGCCCCGCGCCTGAGTTGTGGACTTCATTACCATAAAATCTGATGCGGCTGGCCTGGCTGGTTTCCACACAGCCCACCTGCCCGTCGCCGCCCGGACATTCAATATCATTGCCTACAATTTTCCAGCCAGTCCCACCCATATCAATGGCCTGCCTGCCGCCGATGATATGCAGTTGGGAAATCACCCAATAATCTTCATGCGCGGAGATGTTCGGCGTGCGAATACCATAATCCAGACCGTGCGGCTTGCCAATCATGACCTTTGCCCCCGGATAGGCCACCAGAGCCTTTGGCGCATCCGGTTTGCCGGAGTTGCCGCCGCCATCGCGGTCCATGCTCACGTATGCGGTGTAACTATCCTCAGAAATTTGTGTCACGCCGTCTCTGATGTAAGCCACGTCTCCGGCGGAAATTCTGTTCTTGGCCTGAAGAATGCTTCTCCATGGCGACTCAAAGCTGCCATTGTGGCGATCACTTCCATTCACCGCGACAAAATAGATTTTGCCAGCGCGAATCGTGAACGGGATGCCATTGCTGAGGATGACGGTTGCTGCGCGGCTTCCGGCTTTCCTTCTGACATTTACGATAATCTCCCCACTCTTGGCTGCAGGGCCGAGTTGAAGTGTAATCTTGCTGTCTGTCCAGATCGGGTAATTCGCCGCCACGCCCCCCCCGACAGTGACGGTCGAACTGCCACGCTCCGCGCCAAAGCCTTTACCCCAGATCGTCACCCAGACGCCCCGATTGTTCTGGCCTCCCAGGTTGGGGCCGCTTTCAAGATCGGAAAAAAAGATGCGAGGTGGAATTGCTGAAAAGGCCACCGTCTGGCTTAACAGAAGCGTGGCGGGTGCGACTTCGAGCAGCACGCATAAAAACAGCGTAAGCAGCCATGCTCTTGGAGTACAAAAATAATTTCGTCTGGTTGACACTCTTCGACGATATTACGCAAATATCCTTCTGATAGAGCAAATAAAAACGAGCCACCCACGGCCTTCGGGCCGCTTTTTTTATTTCCCTTCGGAAGAGAATGCAGACCGCGGCCTTATCTGGACCATGACCGTCGCGATAAGCACAGCAGCAATCCCCGCCACCTGCAAGGGCCACAACGTCTCGTGAACAAAGAGCACGGCGAATACAATGGCAAACACGGGCTCCAGGCAGCTGGTAATCACTGCGCGGGTGGGATCAAGATATTTCAACCCGCTGAAATAAAACATGTATGGCAGCGCCATGGAAAGGCAGGCAAAGGCAAACAGGAATTCCCATTGCCGGCTGCTGTAATGTTGCGCCACCAATCTCCATGGAGGATTCACAAACAGCCACATCAGCGCGGCGCTGGATAACACATAAAACATCACCGTAAACTGATGGTTGCGGGTGACCAGCCCCTGTCCTGCAACGTTATAAAACGCGTAGCCGAATGAGGCCAGCAGCGCGGAAGCTACGGCCAACAAACTAAGCTTGGTTCCGGACTGGAACACTCCAATGGCCAGAGCGGTCCCAATGATCGCAACCAGCGCCGCTGTGGTCCGCTGTACTGTTGCACGTTCCCTGCCTTGTATCACCATGTAAAGAAGCACCCAGATTGGCGCGATGTATTGGACGGTGATGGCCAGCGAGACTGTGGATTTCTGTACGGCCAGATAATAGAAATAGTTGGAGCAGGCCACGCCCAGCGTGCCAACCAAAGCGCATAACGCGAGATCTTCACGACCAATGATGAAAATCCGGCGGCCGGACCGCAGTGGCAGAATGAGCCCAAACACCAGGACAGCAAAGCTGGTCCGGGTCTGGGTGAGCACAAGTGGTGAAATCAAGGCATGGCCGTTAAAGAGGTTGCCGTTGAATATGGCCTTCCCAAAAGTGGCGGCTGCGCCCCAGCAGAGAGTTGCTGCAGCAATAAAGAAATAGCCCCGCCATGGATGTTTGGGATCCGCAGCGGAGCTTATGGTCTTTTGGGTTGCGGCCTTACTCTGCAAGCATCTGGTCCAGCCGTTCCGGATCGAAACCGATCATGACTTTTTCGCCTACGATAATAGTTGGGGTTGAACGGCTTTTGTACGTCCGCACCAGTTCGAAAACCGCCTGCTGATCGGAACTCACATCTTTTATCTGGAATTCTATACCCTTCTCCGAAAGGTAGGACTCAGCCCATGAGCAGGGCGGTCAACCTGGCTGGCTGTACACCACAACCTTCTTTTGCGACATGAAAGACTCCCCTCCCCTTTGCCAATTAGATTCTTTCTACATCTGCAATGTTTCAACTATTTCGTTTCAGATGCCATTTCCGAAGCGTCCGGAAGGTGTACTTCTGTGGTAATGCGTGCCGTGGATTTTAGCATCGTGGATAGCCATAAAACAGCGATAAAAAATTATCCTGTTCCTGAACACGAATTCCATATTATTCCTCCTGTTATTTCCCTGCTTATTCCCTGTTATGATTTCAGTCGCCGGAAGCCACTTTCTCGAGTGGTTACGCGGAGATGGATGCAATCTAGCCCACTAAAACAGTCAAAATTCCCTGCAAAATTCCCGTTAACGGGAATTTTGGCCCAGAGACGGGTTCGGGGCAGACTGCGCCCTCCGACAGACGGTCTGACGTCAGGGAATTGTTCTCTGATTCACCACGAATTTGCCGCTTCGCGGCTTATCGATCACACCGGTCTGAAACGGGCACGAAAGCACGCGTATTGGCCAAATTTTCACAGTTTTCTCTGTAGGCAAATCGCTAGTCCCCTTTTTGAAACGCACATGATTGGAAAATCGTTCTTGAGCCGAGAGCAATTGCAAAAGAACAGCGCAGGAGCCCACACTCAAAGGCTGGACTGCGATCGCGAATTTCTTTGGTACTAGCCCGTCATCTGCACAGACATGGGCCAAGCACGGATGCTGGTGAAGCGTGAGGACCGATTCACCATTGCTGATCCTACTGAAGTGCAAGCCTGGTTAGGCATTCAATCCTACATGCCCGGGATCGGCGCACATCCTGACCAACGAGACAGACCTTGCCACAGCCCTGAAGGAATCGCTGGCTGTCACGAAACGAAGGAAGTAATGTGCGGCGCTACAGACTCACGGCGAAAGAACGCTGGCTCAGCGAATACTTCTCAATTCCTGCCAAGGATATTAAGTGTGGCCGCACAATGGAACATCGCGCCTTAATTCCGGATTAGCAAATCTTAATTATGCAGCAAGTGCGAGAGTTTAGTTGTGCAGCTATCAGGATCCAGCCTATAGACTGCATAGCATAATTGCGATTATTTCCCATTTTGGAACTATCCCGTTTTGGCACTTGCTGTTTAGAATGTTCCATTTTGGATTCTGTTGACTATGTTTTCAACAGATTTATTTCGCTGATAAGTACTTCCTCCATCCTAGGACGCTTATACTCAAGCCGCAGTCATACTTATAGGCCTTTTATCGAGAAAGAAAGGCCCAGTGCTAGGGCTGTATTTAGACGTTATTTGTATCTGTGTTAAATCGAGTGAACGTTAGCCGGTGTTTCTCGATGAGGTGAACGGGGCCAACGAATGCTCAGAAAGGAGAGTAGACCCATGAAGAAAATCAAAGTTCGTGAAGTTGAAACACTGAAGACCACCGCCGCTTTCTACTGCTCAGTTTGTTGTGCAGCAAGCTAAGAGGATTGACAACATAGGCCTACTTAATCGGGGCACTGCAGTTTGAGCAGGGCCCCGCCTTTGATTTGGACATGACAACATACGCTTTAGATACAGTGGTTTCGGTTGGACGATTCACCCGCCAGCCAGATGGCGAAGACATCCTCATTGGCAACCTTGAGAATGGGACATTTCTTGCAGTCCCGGCGGAGGCTGTTGAAGTGCTTGATTATCTTGCGCAAGGACGAACCCTGCAGCAAGCAAGCGAGTTCTGCCGCGAAAAATACGGCGAGCCCCTGGATATCGATGACTTCATTGGAATCATGGAAGCCAAGGGGTTTGTGGCCACGGCTAAGACAGGAGACAATGGCCAGTTAGAACGAACCGTTGTCCCGCCCGCCTCGGCCCTCCGTTATCATTTCAGTGATTTTCCTCAACCTGTGGCGAAGTTCCTCTATGGCCGGCCCTTCCTGCTTTTTTGTCTGCTTCTCACCGTGGTCGCTGGAGCAGCGATGGTCGCCGACCAGTCATTAGTTCCGCGTCCAACAGATTTGGTTTTTCCACAATACAGGGTAGCTTCCTTTCTTATATTTCTTTGTCTTGCCTTCGGAGGCATGTTCCTGCATGAACTCAGCCATGTTGTCGCTGCACGGGCCCTCGGTGTTAACTCAAGGCTCGGAATCGGACATCGGATGTGGTTTCTGGTGGCAGAAGCTGATCTAACGGGACTCTGGGGAGTGCCCAAGAAGCAACGCTATCTACCCTTGATTGCCGGTGTCATTACCGATGCTGTGTCGGCAGCGATTCTCGTGCTGTTACTTTATGCTCAGGATGCCCAATGGGTTCATCTGCCAATCTTGGCAATCCGGATATGTAAAGCGCTTGTGATGTCCTATTGGCTCCGCATACTGTGGCAATTCTACATATTTCTTCGCACCGACATCTATTTTGTCATCACAAATTATTTTGACTGTCGAAACCTGTTGAGCGACACCGAAGAGTTTCTCAAGAATTGTGTTTCTCGGTTTATTCGTTCTCCGCGCCTGATTGACCAATCTCATATTCCCGCGCCAGAGCGGCGCGTGATAAGAGGGTATTCCGTACTTTGGCTCGGAGGCCGTGTACTTGCTTTGTACGTTCTCTTTGCAGTCACCTTACCTGTGGTATATGGCTATCTGCACGACCTGTTCAGTGCTTTTCGTACCGGTGTGTCGGCGAATATCGACGGCTTCATCGACTCACTTCTCCTTTCATTGTTTGTAGTCACTACGCTTTCCGCGGGATTGTTCCTTTGGATCCGCGGAATGATGCGTCGCGAGAGGGCATGATATGGAAACATCTATGGAAGTCAAAGACGTTGTTGCTCGGCCGCACCATCGAGTCACCATTATTGAAGCAGCAGAAGGCGCGGCGCGGCGCTCCTATCTGGAGCAGCAGTTGGGCCTCGCGCGCCAATCTGGCGCAACGGCATTCATGGTGCAATGCCATTTCGATGAGGGGGGACCTTGGGCCGGACCGAATGAAATGCTCTCGCCTCTTATTGACGAAATTCGGCTCTCCCGGCCTGACATGGTCGCCAAACATTCCCTGGAATTGATCTATGTCATGCCTCAGTTGCGCCACGAACTCTCGGTTGGGAATCCGACGCTGACGGACCTGGCACCGGCCCATGAACGCGTGCGAAGCTACCCGGTTGATCGGGCTTTTCGTATTCTCCATGGGTTGATCGAATTGCTGTGTGAGTGGAAAATAACAACCGCCCCGGAAGTGCCATGGATCATTGCATGCAACGACTTTGATCAATCGGGGAACATGACTTCGCGTTTCTTCATTGAACTGATCCGGAGGAAAGCTGAAGAGATGCACCTACAGGTCCTCCTGGCGGTTGCTCCCGGCGCCGCAGAAGAACTGCGGCAGCGCCTCGACGCCATGGGCCAAAAGGCGCTGGTAAAAACCATGCAGATGGAACCGGCCCCCGAAGAACGTGCAGCTCTCTCTGATGCTCATGCAGCTGCTGAAAAACTTGAGGAGAAGATTGCCGGAGACCGTATCGAGATTTTTGTAAACCTTCCAAAACTCATTCGTCTGTGGGAACAGGCGGAACGATACGATAAGGTTTTGTACTATCGCTGCGTCGCACTCGATCTCCACAACACTCTTGGTCTCTACGAGGATTCACTCAGGTACGCGCAGGGACTTATGGAGATGTCGGCCAAATATGACCCGGAAAACGAAAACAGGCGTTGGGCGATCGCGGCCAAAATACTGAATGTTCACGTCGGACTCATGGACGCTCCCAGCGCCATGGCGTTTGCCGAGAAAATCATAGAGGACTTTGCCCAGCAGAATCAGGGGCGGCTCGCCTTGATGCTGTATACACTCGCGATGCTCTACGCTCGATACTCGAAGCCGCGCAATCTGGGAAAAGGAGAAGAGTATCTGGCGCGGGGGCTCGAAGCTCTTGAGCGAGCACGTATCGACGGCACGATGTCAGAAGATGAATATCATTTCCAGTCGGCTTTTAATCGCAATGGTCTGGCGATGATTCGGAATTTCCAGCGCAGACACACCGAAGCCATCGAGATCTGCCGCGAATGTGTCGAGCACCTGAATACACACCTGAGTGCGGACAAGCATCTTCTGCATCGCTCAGTGCTGCTCTTCAACCTTGCCCAGGTCTATAATGCGATTGGCTCGCAAAGCGAGGCGATTGAGCACTTTAGCGCCGCAATCGCTTTGGATCCAAATTATTCCGAGTATTACAATGACCGGGGCAGTGTGCATCTTCGTTTCGGAAACCTGGAGGAAGCGGAGAAGGATTACTTGAAGGCGATTGAGCTCAGCCCTCCGTATTTCGAAGTGCTTACCAACTTGGGCCAATGCTACCGGCGAATGGGCCGGATGGACCGAGCGATTGAATCGTATTCGCTGGCTCTTGATCTGGAACCTAGCCAAATCCTGGCCCTCTTAGGGCGGGCCAACGCATATCAAGAGGTGGAAAAGAAAGAAGAAGCGTTGTCAGATTTTACGAGCGTAATCGCACTTGACCCGTCGTTATGGGATGCATTCGCAAATCGCGGCGCCATCCGGTATGACCTTGGGCATCTCGATTTGTCATTGGACGATTTCAACCATGCCATTGAGTTGAATTCGGAACAAGGAGATCTTTTCGAAAACAGGGCAACGGTGTTGACGGAGCTTGGACACTACGCTTTGGCGGAAAAGGATTTGAGGAAAGCCATAACCTTGACTACCATAGATGCCGAGCGTGCAGCAATACAGACGCGCCTGGACGATTTGCTGAGTTCAGCCGCAAATCAACAACCGATATTAGCAAAGGTGGCGAATCAGTAGCTGGTATCGGTAAACCCGCTCAGGCGGGGAGGGAGATAACAGCTTGTTCTTAAACGATCTTAAATTCGCGCTTCGCTTCTACCGCAAACGTCCCGGTTTTCTGCTCGCCGTTGTTTCCATTCTGGGCCTGGGAATAGGTGCTACAACCGCGGTGTTCAGTGTGGCCAATGCTGTCATCTTGAAACCTCTGCCCTATCCGGAGTCGGAGAGAATTGTTTTCCCATGGAGACAGACGCCGCCCGGAGTTAATTTGGGCTACCGCGAGATCCCGTGGGGCGTCGATGCATTCCACGCTATGAATGAAGAGACTCGCACATATCAGTCTCTCGGTGCCTTCAAGCATGACTCCTTTAATCTAACTGGGGCTGGTAACCCTGAACTTTTGTCTGGCTTACGGGTTTCCGCTGGATTTTTTCCAACCCTCGGGGTTGAGCCGCAGCTGGGTCGTTGGTTTACTAAGGCAGAAGACCAACCAGGTCACGGAGGAGAGGTAATCCTTAGCGACAAGCTTTGGCGTGAGAGATTCGGGGGTGATATTCACATCATCGGCCGGCCATTGGATTTAAATGGCGCCTCGTATCTTGTGATTGGCATAATGCCGTCTGGATTCGTGTTTCCACACGGGGAGGAGATGCCCGCAAGTTTTGATTTCCCATCCAGAGCGGATCTTTGGGTTCCACTTGCCGCGGCGGCGGCCGCTGCGCCGGATGAAGACGACAGCTTGGCCATCATCGGCAAGCTGCAACCCGCAATTTCGTACTCGCAGGCTCAAAGCGCCATGGATCTGTTCTCCGCAAAGATGGAGGCGCAGGCCAAGTCAAAGGGATGGTTTTCGTCGCGCATAACTAGTTTAGTGCAGCAAGTCGCGGGAGATATGAAGACACCCCTATTGTTGACTCTCGCTGCTGTCGCCGTGGTCCTTTTTATTGTCTGCGCAAATATCGCAAATCTATTGCTGGTGAGTTCTATGGAGCGCAGAGCTGAATTCACACTGCGGGCTGCAATCGGCGCAGGCCAGGGACATCTGGTCCGGCAGATTCTGACGGAAAACTTCGTTCTGGCTGGTCTAGGCGGTTTCCTTGGCATCTTTATCGCCTTTGGAGCGACGTTTGCAATCAAACGGTTTGGCCCTCATGATATTCCGCGGCTTCAAGAAGCGAATCTTGATTTGAATGTCCTCTTTTTCGTGATTGCAATCACCCTCTTGAGCGGATTGCTCTTTGGCATCATGCCAGTTTTGGGGGTTAGACGCCGACGCCTTACGGAAGCACTCAATGAACGGGGACTCGGGGCCACGCGCGGCGCGATCAGCAATAAGGTGCGTGGTTCTCTTACGGTCATTGAAGTTGCGCTCGCGCTCGTCCTTATGGTTGCCGCGTCTCTATTGGTCGAGACGTTCTCTCGCTTGCTTCATACCAACGCGGGCTTTAATTCGGCCCGTGTTCTTACGTTTGAGCTATCGCTACCCGAGTCAAAATACTCTGCCCCGGACAAAATTGTTGCTCTCTATCAGCATGTTCTTCAGTCTTTGTCTTCTGCCGCCGGAATCGAAGCCGCCAGCATTACCAAGACTGTGCCATTAACCGGGGCGACCGATGGTAGTGCAATTCGAATTCCCGGTTATATCCCCACGTCAAAAAAAGACCAGCTAATTGCGAACTACAATATTGCAGGGCCGGACTATTTTCGCGCAGTGGGAACTCCTTTATTGGAGGGCCGTGAATTCGGCGAGTCGGATACTGCACAGTCGCAGCCCGTTGTAATTATCAACTCTGCCATGGCCAGGAAATTCTTTGCTGGCCATCACCCCATCGGCATGCAGGTTGGCCTTCGCAGCCCACGCTTTCCTTTGATGAATATCATCGGTGTCGTGGAAGACGTAAAGCACCTTTCGTTAAAAGAAGATCCAGGGCCGGAGATGTACGTACCTTACACCCAGAAGCCATATCCCTCAATGTTGATCATGTCTGTAGTCTTGAGGACTCGCGTTACGCCGGAGGCTGTCACCAGGGATGCGGCAACAATAATCCACTCCATTGATTCTGACCTGCCCTTGGCCAACATCACAACTTTAGAGGCAATTCGCGCTAACTCTACATCACAAGCACGTTTTTCCATGTTGCTCATGACCTCCTTTGGTGGTCTGGCCCTTGTGCTCGCATGTCTTGGAATGTACGGCGTGATTTCCTATTCAACGACCCAGCGCATGCCGGAGATTGGAGTGCGAATGGCATTCGGGGCCTCGCGCAGTAGCGTCTTCCGGATGATGTTTGGTCAGGCTGCGCGGCTGGGTGGGTATGGCGCCGTGATTGGCATTGTGGCGGCACTCCTTCTGACGCGCACAATGCGGCGTTTTGTTTACGGGATCGAACCTTACGACCCCGCGACGCTTCTTGTTGTATGTATCGTGCTGGCGGTCACGATATTTCTGGCCTCCTATTTTCCATGTAGACGGGCGATGCAAGTTGATCCGATTGTTGCTATCCGCTATAAATAACGTCTGTGCCGGGAGAAGCATAGAATGCGATTTCCGGCATTGTCGCGGAATGAGGTGTTTCTTGTTTGATGGAGTGAGTTTACGATCCAAGAACCCTGCTTTTTTATTGAACTATCTACTCTTATTCATTCTTGTATGGGGCTGGAGCGGCACCATAAGAGCTCAAAGCCTTGCCGAACCCAGTATCTTTGAGCCTGGCCTGATCTCAACGGGTCACGAAGCAGCGGTAACGTTTACACGCGACGGCCAGGTGGTCTATTTTGCGCGCCGGATGGATCGGAAGCAGCCAGCGCACATCTATAGATCTCGCTTGATGAACGGAGCGTGGCAAGCGCCCGAGCAAGTATCCCTTGGCGCGGATTCATGGTTCGACTTCGATCCTTGCATCAGCCCAGACGGTAAACATCTCTTCTTTGCTTCAACTCGCCCGTTGGGTACCCCCACAGAGGGTAAGCCGAATATGCATATATGGGTTGCTGAAGCCAGCGGCCAGGACTGGATCAATCCGCGCCCGGTAGAAAACGTAAACTCCGGGAATAAAGATGGCACACCCACGGTAGCTCGTGATGGGACACTGTACTTCTTCTCAGATCGTAATGCAGAGCCAGGAAAAAACTCCATTTATGTAGCGAAACTGAAAGATGGGAAGTACCAGAGTCCCGTGATGCTGCCTCCGCCGGTCAATTCCGGCGCGGGGGACACAAGCCCCTTCATATCACCAGATGGACGGGTGCTCCTATTCTATTCGATGCGTCCAGGTGGGGAAGGAAGTGCTGATCTGTATGTCTCCTATAACCGACACGGCCGATGGACGGATCCCCAGAATCTTGGTCGGATTGTTAACAGCAGTGAAGAGGAAGACAATCCTGTAGTTTCACCGGATGGAAAGCAGTTTTTCTTTGGAAGGAACGGGAATATCTACGCGGTCTCCATTTCCGCGATCACGGTCCTTAAGGGCGCTAACTTTCGTTAACTGCTGAAAAAAACGCGAGGAGAAGGCATCAGAGCAAGCAGGACGCAAACGCGAGACAAGGACAGATTGCAGGCTTTGTAGGTGACTCAAAAGATTTGGCTGCCCCAGGATTCAAATCCCAGGGACGGGCATGACCACGAAGTAAAGGGCCAACATTCCATAGAAAGCGATCTGATTCAGCCAAAGTTGGTTGAAGCGGGCTGCCGTCATGAGACTCACAAGATGCAAGAGCGCGACCCCGGCGATGCCCTTGTTTGAAAATAAACAGTTTTAAAATTGCGCACATATCCATCGATTATTTCAACTTTAGGAACTGCACTTTGGAAAGCTTTAGAGCAGACTTTAGTCAGCTCTCTCAAAATCGAATCTATTTACTTTCATTTTTGTCTTAAGGCTACTGACCGGCCCTGACCAGAATCCAGAATTTTCTGCGATCCTCAACTGCTGTCTTCCGGTGCGCTCAAATCCACCGCCAGTCGATGCTGCGGGCCGACCACCTGCACTCATTCGACACACTGCAAACTTGCTCAGAAGCCGCAGCAGAAAAGATGAACACGGCATTCTGCTACCGAGAGAGGCTGGCGGTCTCGACGTGAGAGTAAGCGAAGGAATGTTCGAGCGTGCACTGCATGTGATGAGTCAAGTCATGGCTGTGCTCGAATCGCACGCCATCAAGTTCTGTTTTTCCAACCCAGGTCGCATGTGACTGTGGCCTTCTCACTCCAACCCCTGCAAATGCGCTAGGAGACTGACTTGTTATTTTGTTGCATTACTCGACAATGGAAGCTATAGAACACCACGGGACGCGCTCGTGTGTGGCACGAACGCGCCCTGACAATCACCTACGTGGAGGCGACAATTGGCCTGCACTCAAGGGTACACACTCCCGCAAAAGCGGTAGGCTCCCCTCAGAGGCATGGAAATTCCTGTATTTTTCCCTGTTACTGGGAATTTTGGGGCAGAGATGTGTTCGCTCGTGACTGCGTCCTCCGCCAGGCCTTTTTCCCTTACCTGAGCTTTTTCCCTGTTGGCTTATTCTCACCTTGTTTTTAGTGCCATCGCCGCTTGTCCCGCCGGCAACTTGGGGCCACCAAGTACAACCGGAAACTCATTCTTATTGCGGATCTGGTGAAACGCCGGGCATCAACTCGCGCCCATTTTGGGAATGAACTTAATAAAAATTTGGAGTGAAATCATTGAAGCAGAGAACAATTATTTTTAAGCTGATCGCATCGGGGTAATCCACTTTTCTGTTGGATATTACCGAGCACTTAAGCCGTGTTGCTCGTACATTAACAAACGAAGAATTAACGAGAATAACCCGTGCAATGCGTAACAGCCTACATACCTTCGTCAGCAATCTTTGAGGGTCAGTAGCCAACCTGATTTTCAGCTTCACCAATTTTTCAGCTTTACCGATACTGATGGAAAGTCATTCACTCAAAAAAGGAGCAAGTCATGTTCACTGAAAAGAATCCAATCATGTCAAACCGGGTACTGAACCGCATGGGTGCCCGCGAGTTGATGCCTGAAGAAGTAGAGCATGTTGCAGGCGGAACGACTGGATGTCACGGTACCTCGCTTCATAAAAATGGCCCCATAGTCGACGTCGCATGCGATCCCAGCTAAACATGTGATCTGAATTACCGATAAAAAAACCCCGATAAATAGATTAAATAAAGGAGAAATCATGTCGAAAAAACAGGACAGAGTGCTCAGCCGTCAACTCGCTCGAGACTTAACACCGCAAGAGCTTGAAACCATTACCGGCGGATTTTTCACAAGTCCGCACAGAGACGTAACCACCACGTTCTGTACGCTTGCCTCAGACGGAGATGATGACTAAATAACCAGCAGGGCCGCAGTGTGTAAGCGGCGGCCCTGTTGCTCCTGCAGTGATTGGCCCCATCGGGCGCTGTCTAACTTTCGGATGGAGTCGTAGGGTGTGGAGTGTAGATTGCGCCAGTTTCCCAAGTCATGTTTGAGAAGAGGAGGACTCGAATGAAGGTCATAGTTTTCGCATACGCAAAAGAAAACCACACAGCGCCCGTCAAATGGGCATTGGAACAAGCTGGATACCAGGTGGTTTGCTGGGGCGGGCTTTCATGGACTGAGCAGCAACAAGCCTCTCTGCTGCTTGACGCGCAAACGAAGATGACCCTGGGCCCATTCACAGTAGAACCGGGCGATACTGTCTGGATCCGCCGGCCTGATGTGCCGACGCACAATCCCAACGTATCAGAAGCCGACAAGAAATTTGCCGAAATAGAGTATCGCTCCTTCTATCACTGTATTGCATACACGCTGGAAACGCTTCCTGTCTGGTGCGTTAATAAGTTTTCTGCGGCGCGTTTTATCCACAATAAAGCCGTGCAACTAAACCTGGCACGCGCCTGCCGCTTGCGAACTCCTGAAACTCTGCTGTCGAATTCACCCGGCCGCATCCGGACGTTCGTTGCCCAGAATTCCAACAGGACCATTGGCAAGGGGTTTAGCCCTCATGTTTGGCAGCGTGAGAATGAAGGTGGCGTCTCAGTGACGGCGACTTTCGAGTTGACGCCTGAGCAACTGCCGCCGGATGAAGTACTCACCTTTGCTCCCGGCATTTATCAGGAGATGGTGGAAAAGCAATTTGACGTTCGCATGGTGCTCATGGGCCATAGAGTTTATTCGTTTGCCCTGCACAATCCCAAGAAGGCCCTTGATTGGCGGCAGGATGCGGGGTTAGGCAATATCCAGGTGGAGATCATTCCTACGCCACCTGATGTAGAAAAAGGAATATTAGCGTTTGCCCGGAAGGCAAATATTTGTTTCGGTTCGGTTGATTTTGCCGTGGACAATGTTGGCCAATGGTGGTTTCTGGAAATCAATGAGCAAGGGCAGTTCCTGTGGCTGGACCAGTTCAACCCGCAAGCCAAAATTCTGGAGAAGTTCTGCGCTTTTATTACCGCGCCAGAAAGTTCTGCCCAGCCGCTGGAAGAACGCGAGGGCCTGTTCCCTCCCTTTTCTGAATATATAAAGGTCTACAGGAGTCTTCCTGAAAACCAGGAGCCAATTGATATATCCGCGGCCGTTGCGGCTTCGCCTTATATGTCATGGGAAACAGAAAGAGCCGGGTGATGTCTATTCAAATCTTGCCGCTCCCTAAAAGGGCTGGAATGTGGAGATCAACCACAGTGCTGAGTCGGGGATCAAGGCGTGTGGCGCTGGGGATAAAAAGCGTCTCATTGTTACACCTCCTGTCCAAAAATAGTGAGTGCCTTTTCGGGTACAAATCGCGCTGAGGCTGCGGTTATCAATTCCGGGGAAATAAGAAATAATTTGTCTCTCCGGCTGAGGTCAACAGCTTAGGCGGGATTTCTTTTTTCGCTTTTTCTCGTGCTATTCTGAAATTTCACCATGCGCACTTTTATTTTCGTTCTCTTCCTGCTGGTCGTTGTGCCAATGATCGCATTATCTGTAATGTCGGCCACGCCCGTTCTGATGCTGCCGGCTTCCCTTACTGCGCTGGGCCAGTCCACTCCAATCACGATTCATGTCAACGATCCGCATGGCATTCGCAGTGCCGTTGCTACTGTGGAGCAGAATGGTACGAGCTACAAAATCTGGGACATGCAGCAACCATCACATCGGATGCGCTGGAAAAGCGGACCCGCCGATGCCACGTTTACGTTCACCGCTGGAACAAAAACCACTCCGCAACTCAAAGATGGCAAAGCGCGCCTGATAGTGGAGGCCACATCAAACGATTTTCGTGGCAAGACGGTCACCAGTGAGCGTGAAGTCACAGTCGTCACTCGGGCTCCGTCCGTCAGCGTAGATTCAGACCAACACTACCTCTATTTAGGCATGGCAGATTTGGTGACCTTCAACGTCTCCGGATATGCCAGTGAATCGGGTGTGCGCGTGGGCGACGAGAAATTCCGCAGCTGGCCCATGCCCGGCGGCAAGCCCGGCCTGTTCTCTCTTTTCGCCTTTGCCTGGAATATGCCGGCTGGCACTCCTCCTTTGGTATACGCCACTGATCCTGCCGGGAATGAGGTAACCGGGCAGATGGTTTACGAGTTCCCCAAGAAAGATCAGCCGAAATATCGGGTGCGCGATCTGCAACTCGATGACAAGTTCATTCAAAAGGTGGTGAATGAGCTGGACCCTAACGGCTCCGGCGACATGGTAACGCGGTTCGTGAAAATTAATAACGACATGCGTAAGGACAACAACAAGACCTTGGCCGATCTTCGCCTGAAGACCGCAGACCACTTCCTCTGGTCACAACCGTTCCGGCAGCAGACTAACTCCAAGGTCGAAGCAAATTTTGCCGATGTCCGAAACTATATTTATCAGGGAAAGAAAATTGACCAGCAGGTCCATCTGGGCTATGACCTATCCATCACGCAGCATGTGGGCGTTGAAGCCACGAATGATGGCAGGGTGGTTTACGCCGCTCCATTGGGCATATATGGCAATTGCATTGTAGTGGACCACGGCTACGGGTTGCAGTCCATCTACGGCCACATGAGTGAGATTGATGTACACGAAGGTGACATTGTAAAGCGCGGGCAAATCATGGGCAAAAGCGGAATGACAGGAATGGCAGGCGGTGATCACATCCACTTCAGCATGCAACTGGAAGGCGTCCAGATTGACCCTAAAGAATGGTGGGACGCCCACTGGATCAAAGACCACATCGCAAAACGGGTTGAGTTGCCCGGATTCAATAACTAGAGCCGCTTCAGGCATTCTGGATGAAACCACCGCCGTTTGCGTGACTATCAAATATATTATTGAACAAGAGGCCCTGTAAGGGCCTCTTGTTCGTGGAATTACAGGTTTAGAATGCCGGCAGTTCCAAAACGGCGCCACTAGAGTTCGGCACACCAGGCAAATGACCTGTTACGGTCACCCAGATCTTTGAGCCATCTTGTGAAGTGGAAATCCCGTTCAGGCGGGCATCGCCGAAGGACATGCCATCCGCGCGAGTAACCTGCCGGACTGACACCACAGTGCCAGTCTGGGTCATGCGGACGATCGTATTATTTCCTCGGTTGGCCACATAGAAATCCGAATCGCCGTCCAGCGTAGTATTGCTGGCAAAACCGGGATCGGTAGCCTCCATGTTGACCGGGGTCAGATCGACCGGCTGGTCCAAAGCATTTGAGCTGAAATAGCTCGGTGCGCTTGCCTGGAACACGATTCCGTTCGCGGTAGTCTTATTGGTAATGACCAGTGCCGCAATACGGTTTTGGAACGGCTCGCTGACGTATAGGACCTCGCTGGGAAGGCCGTTGCTGATGGTTTCCCATTTGAAGATCACACCCAATCTGGGAGTAACGCCGGGATTGCCGTCGCCATCGATTTTGTCCCTATGGCCAAGCAGCGGGCTGATAGTACCTGGAGGCACCAGGCCGTCAAGACCCTGCTGCGAATGTTCCTGTACTATGCTGCCGTCGGCTTCCACAACGAAGAAGACCGCCTTCTTGGAGCCGTCCGGAGAGGCGCCGATAAATGCTGTTCCAACTGCGCCCGAGTTAAGACCACCGGGAATGGCTTGCCCAGTCACGCCAGGTACGCCGACCGTCCCGCGGTTCGCAAGATTATCGGCATAGACACCGCCAAATTCCGGGTTTGGTGCGCGCTTGAATCCCCATCCCTGAGGATCGAGAATCGTGGAAGTACCTGCTCCCTCAAGCCCTGTTGGGGCATTTACCGGCCATAAACGGCCGAAGGCCCAGTTAAGCGAGATGCCAAGGGGATTGCTGACGCCCGTAAAATTTGCTGTCTTGGCGCTCGGGTTTTCAATGCTGTTCGAGAACGCCGCGTTATTTGCGGTGAAAACCTGCACGCTGCCCCCGAGAGTTGAAGCCTGACCTCCAGCGGAAGCGAAATTCGGATCTATGACCAGCATGTCGCCCTGCGGGTCGATGGAGAGTAATGATCCTTCTCTCTGGTCGGTTCGAGCCAACGGCGCTCCGAAATTCGAGTTGCTCCCAACCAGAATACGGACCGGATCAAGGACTTGTCCGGGTTGTATGAACGGCTTAAGGTCCGGAAGCGTCAGGATTGGTCCGTTAGGCACGAAGTTCCCGACTGGAGTGACCGTGGAAGCGCCCGGAATACCCACGGCAACTATGCGGCCCTTTACAGTCTGCTGGTCTCGATCTTTATCCTCAGCATTGGCGACGGTCAGATTACCCAATACAAAAATCCCCGTCATCACGAGCACGACTACACGCAAATTCCTCTTGATATCAAGTTTCATTTCTGCGCTCCTTGCAGCATATTGGTTAAATACTTATGAAAAGCTATTTAAGGCGTGGATGAGCAAATCCAAATTCCCATACCTACAAAGCAGAACCTGCTATCCCACCCAGGAACATTTCTGCAAACCGAGCCCTTTCCAAAACCAACTGGGGAGAGTATTTATCTTGGTTTGTTAGGCGAGGGATTATAAAAATTAACAACCATGCCTTAGCCAGTTACCGATGGCATGACACTTAAGTGAAAAAGCTTAGAGATTTTTAAGGTGTTGGGGTCTGCTGCTTGGCGATGCTCTAAATCCCTGAATTTTTAAGGCGGGCTACCAGCGTGTTTGTTCTGCCATGTTGTTTTGTCTTAAGTAGCTTACAAGCATTGTGAAGTATTTATGCTGTTCTTAAGGTCAAAACCAGTGAGTAGATACTGAAGGATTTGATATGTTCCAATGGTCTGAGCCCCTCTAGGTGTTTCAAAACGGGAAAGAGGCTGCTAACACCTTTCAAGCCTCGGCAAAACTTGGACAGTCATTCTCACTTTTGTTTGGCAAGGATGCGCAAAAGTTCACTGTCTGCTGTGTCATGGCTGAGTTCCCAGAACATGACGCCGCCCAGATGATGTGATCGAATGTATTTCATTTTTCTGCGCAACGCTTGCGGGCAATCGTAACTCCAGAATGTCTGATCGGCCCACACGGTACAGCTCACGGGTGTGGAGTAATACTGCCGGTCTGCCGTTTCTGGCAGTTGCTTTAGGTCGCGATAAGAGCCTGATGAATTTGCCTGTCCCTGGGCACTTTGATAAAGACCATGATTAACATCGGCCACGCCGGACCAGCCTTTGCCATAAAACGGAACCCCGAATACGATCTTCGATAAGGGCACTTGCGCCCGAATAAACCCCTTCACGGCATAATCTCCATAGCGATTGCGGAGTTTAGGGTCAGTTTTATCTTTGGGATCATGGAACAACGCACTGTGAAAGGCTGTAATGGGCTCTGAATTCCAGTGTAAGTCATAAGCCATGATCGATAAAAAATCCATGTATCGAGTAATCTTCTTCAGTTCAAAATTGGCGTAATACTCTTCTTCAGCGGGCAGTGCAGCAGTCAGCAAAAGCTCTGGGCGTATTGCGTTCAACTGCCTTCGGAATTCTGCTGCCATTGCGGTGAAATTCGCTTTATCCGCTGGTTGGCCGGGTTCCACTCCGCCTTCAACTGGATACTCCCAATCAATATCAATGCCGTCAAAAATGCCTGGGGCAGAAATACCATCTGCAAATTGACCGTTTATAAAAATATCGATGCAGGATTTCACAAAGGCATTCAGGTTCTCCGGCTGCACGGCGCTGGAAAAGCCGCCCGATTGTCCCCACCCACCAAGCGAAATCAGCACTTTCAGCTTGGGGTGCTTGCGTTTGAGTTCCTGCAATTGATGAAAAGTACCGCGCAATTGATGGTCGCCTTCAGGGTCAGAGCTTCCATCCACACTGGACGCCGAATCGTAACTCTGTTCCAGCGCGACATCAGGATTAGGAATTTCACAGCGGTTGTTCGCGACTCTTCCGAACGCATAATCCAGATGAGTAAGAAGTTTTGCAGCGCCGCTGGTTTCAATTTCTTTCACACGATAGCTGCCGGATTTGGCGCCGCCTTCATTGAAATACCCAACAATTCTGAAGTTGCTTTTATTCGCCCGCGCTGGCAGCTTTGCCTGGCCTTGAAGGCCCAACAAGGGTAGCGGGAATAGGCAGAATAAAATCAGGGTTTTGGAAACCGCTCGCATTTTTCTCACCTGTTATTTCGTCATTAAAACCAAATTAGGAAAACCGGCCTGCTGCCATTGTGGCCGTAACCTCACCTGCAGGCGTGAGCACAACAAGATCGGCAATCCCGCCTGTTACAAGTTCACCTCGACCATCATCAAGGCCCAGCATTCGCGCCGGATTCAGGGTAACCAGCCTTACCGCTTCCTGAAGAGTGAGCGGCACAAAGCTCATTGCGTTACGAACTGCCCGATCCAGAGTAAGGACGCTGCCCGCCAGCTTGCCATTCAAATCACATCGATCGCCTTTTACTTCCACTTCAAACCCGCCAAGTTTGTACTTGCCGTCAGGCATGCCGGTCGCGCTGATGGCATCCGTGATCAGGATTGCCCCATCAATCCCCTTTGCCCGAAGAAATAGTTTTATGACTTCCGGCGCGACATGCAGACCATCGGCAATTAAATCTGCAGTGACTCGATCATCCGTCAAAACTGCGCCTATAATTCCTGGATCGCGATGGCCCAGCGCCCGCATTGCATTGAACGTGTGCGTAGCGTGGCGCGCTCCAGCGTCGATGCCTGCATTAGCTTCAGCCAGCGTTGCGTTTGAATGCCCAAGACTGCTCTGGATGCCAAGCCTTCCGGCTTCTGTAATCGTTTCCTTTGCGCCTTGCAGTTCAGGCGCTATCGTCATCATCCGCACGGCGCCCCCTGAAGCTTCCTGCATCTGGCGAAGAATTGCCGGCGACGGAGAGATCAGATTTTCCGGTGGATGAACGCCGCGTTTGGCATGGCTGATAAACGGTCCTTCCAAATGTATACCAAGAGGACGCGACCGCCCCGGAGAAATGCTATTGCTTCGAATGGCTTTGCCCAGATGCTCCAGTGATTGCAAGGTATCCGTTAGCGGCGCAGTCACGGTGGTGGGCAGATAACTGGTCACGCCGTTCTTGAACATTCCGCGCTCAATTGCCGCCAGGGCCGAGCTGTTTGCTTCCATTACATCGTGGCCAGAACCACCGTGAATGTGTATGTCAATAAAACCGGGAGCAATGATTTTGTCTGGAAAATCATAGTGACGCGCGTGAGCGGGAACGGCCACGTGCTCGCGCGAACCATACGCGGTAATTCTTTCGTCTTCAATAACCAGCACCGGATGGTCAATTACTTCAGTTGCAGTCAGGAGACGCGCGGCCGTTATAACGGTCTTCATAAGATGAGAACTCGATGGTTCGTCAAAAAGTATACTTCTCTTCTCTTCCCTGAACTCCAACGTTTGGCGATTGCTCAAATCTCATTCCCGGAGTTTCCCTGTGCTCAGCCGTTTCAAAATGGGAATTGATGGACATTTTATATTTATTTACTAAATCGTTTCAATTTTGATATTGAATCGGTTCGTTAGGGTGTATGATCTTTTTTGCCCGGGTCGCCGGCGGATTTCTTTGCGCCGCGCCGATCCAACTTCCTCCCCGTGGAAGTCATCAACTCTGCCCCTCCGCACTGGTTAAGCTGCGAGGGCGCATCACTCAGGGCCAAGCTTTATCTAATGCAAGCTGCCGGTCCAGGACCCCAAGGAGGTCAATCGCAATGAAGAGGAATTCCCTGATTTGTACAATCGTAATCGCGGCATTCGTATGCCTTCTGCTTCCCACGCCCGCACCGGCACAGACAGTCCCTGCTTGGGCCCCCAACACAGCTTATGCGGTCGGCGCATTGGTGACATATCAGAGCGTGGAATACAAATGCCTGCAGGCCCATACATCGCAGGTAGGATGGGAGCCGCCAAACGTGCCCGCTTTGTGGCAGCCCGTAAGCGGATCTCCAACGCCTACTCCCACACCTGTGCCCACAGCGACGCCCACACCAACCCCAGCACCCACTCCCACACCAACTCCAGGCGGCACCGGCGGATGCTCGCCAACATGGGTGGCAAGCCAGGTTTACGTTGCTGGAAATAAAGCCAGCCTCAACGGAATCAACTACACAGCTAATTTCTGGACGCAAAACCAAAGCCCCGCAACCAATAACGGCGGCGCAGGCAGCGGACAACCCTGGACCTCTAACGGTTCCTGCGTTGCTCCTACACCCACGCCAACTCCAAAAGCGACTCCCACGCCAACTCCGCTTCCACCGGGCGCCAGGATCTTTGCTCCTTACATTGATATGAGCCTGACCGCGGACGAACAGATTGAAACAATTCAGCAGCAATCTGGACTGAAGGCCTTCACACTGGCATTCGTCGTTGCCACCGGAAATGGCTGTTCCATGGGATGGGGCGGCGTGGGAGGCAGCTTACCCACTGACACTTTGCCCAATGGAACCACGATTCAATCGCATGTTTCCAATCTGCAGGCTGCGGGCGTGCAGATCATTGTTTCGTTCGGCGGAGCAAATGGAAGCGATATCAGTTCCAGTTGCACCACCGCTTCACAGTTGCAGGCTGCCTATCAACAGGTGATCAATCAATATCACGTCAAGATGCTGGATTTTGATATTGAAGGCGGCGCTGTCAGCAATCAGGCGGCATTGACCTTGCGCGACCAGGCGCTGAAGGGTTTGAAGGCAGCAAACGCAGGTCTGGTCATTTCATATACGCTGCCTGTCTTGCCGACAGGGTTAATTGCAAGCGGCGTCAACGTATTGACCACCGCAAAGAATGACGGGTTTACTCCGGACATCATTAATGTGATGGCCATGGATTATGGCTCCGCAAGCGACAACAATGGCCAAATGGGCCTGGATGCCACTCAGGCGGCGCAGAACACTCATAACCAGGTGATTTCTGCCGGATTGAGTTCGAACATCGGTGTAACGACCATGATCGGAATCAATGACACAAACACGGAGATTTTCCAGTTAACCGATGCGAATACGCTCCTGAATTTCACATCGTCCAATACTTACATCACGCGTCTGGCGATCTGGTCAGTGGCACGAGACAACGGCGGATGCCCCAACCAGGGATTTGCTTCGCCTACTTGCAGCGGCATCACGCAGAGCAACTTCCAGTTCTCGCAGACGTTTGAAGCTTTCAAGTAGAGGAGAACGCAGCCAATCCCAAGACTCTACTTGAAACAGCGGAGGCGGAGTTTCCACACTACGCCTCCGCTTTGTTTTGTAAGCGCAACCAACCCGCGTCTGGTATCTTGAACTTCTTTATGATGAGACTTCTTCCCTTGTTGCTGTTTGTATTTTTCCTCCCTGCTCCCACCGGCGCGGCGGACCGCTTCTCCAAACCGGAGCCGCTTCATCTCTCTGCCGATGGGCAGCGATGGGTCGAGCACACGTTGAAATCATTGTCCCTGGATGAAAAAGTGGGGCAAATGCTGAATGTCCGTTACTTCACGGATTTTCAGAATTTTGATTCCGTCGGCTACCAGCAATTCCGCGAGCAAATGCAAAAGTATCATCTCGGCTCGGTCGTTCTCACGGTGCACACGGATGGACCAATCCTGCTGAAGAATGGCCCGCTGGAGGTGGCGGCTGTCGCTAACCAGTTACAGCGCGACTCAAAGCTGCCGCTCCTGATCGCCGCCGATTTCGAGCGCGGCCTTGATTCCCGCGTGAGCGGCACACCTGCCTTTCCAGACGCAATGGCCTTCGGCGCGGTGGGAAATCCTGAAGCTGCGGAGCGTTACGGAACAATTGTTGCTGAAGAGGCGCGCGCCATCGGAATCCACTGGAACTTCTTTCCGGTGGCCGACGTGAACAGCAATCCTGACAACCCCATCATTAATACGCGCTCTTTTGGAGAAGATCCGCTCATGGTGGGTAAATTGGTGTCGGCTTACATCAAAGGCGCGGCCGAGCATGGGATGTTAACGACTGCGAAACATTTCCCGGGCCACGGTGATACAGGCACCGATTCGCATTTGGGCGTGGCGAGAGTTGAAGGTGACATGGAGCACCTTAAGTCCATTGAACTGCCGCCGTTTCAGCAGGCAATTTCGGCCGGCGTGGCTGCGGTGATGGTGGCCCATTTATCTGTTCCTGCGCTGGATAACAATGCCAATCGTGTCGCGACGATATCGCCCAAGGTCGTCACGGATGTCTTGAAAACGCAAATGGGGTTCAAAGGCGTGGTCGTAACGGACGCTTTGGAAATGCGCGGGCTCACCAGCATCTATCCACCGGGCCCAGTCAGCCCTACGGCACGCGCCGCAGTCGATGCAGTGAAGGCCGGGAATGATGTCATCCTGTGGCCTACTGACCTCGATGGCGCATTTCAGGGAATTATTGCGGCGGTAAAGAGCGGGCAAATATCAGAGTCGCGCATTGACGATTCCGTCCGCAAAATTCTGGCAATGAAAGCGTCTGTCGGGCTGTATCAGGCGCGCCTTGTCGATCTGGACGAGGTTTCGCATCGCTTGAACAAGCAGGAAGACATGGAATTTACGCAGCGTATTGCTGAGCAAGCCATCACGCTGGTGCGGGATAACGGGCGGGTTCTTCCCCTCGTCAAGTTCCTTCCGCCGGCGACCGAGAGTGAAACATTCCAACCCGAAGTGAAGCCGAGCGTACAAGTAGTGACAGTCATCATTACTAACACGCTCCACGGAGATTCGGGACGAGACTTTGAAAAAGCGTTGAAAGCGCGCCGCGCCGATGCCACGGTCTTCTATGTCGATAAGAATGTGGCCAGCACGATGAGCGGGCAGATTCTACAAGCAGTGAAAGATGCGGGAAAAGTTGTGGTCGCGGCTTATATTGTTCCAACCCCCGCCAAGCAGGTGATGGTCAATGGACAGATGGTCAACAGCGTTGGCCTGGAAGAAGCGACCGGAGAGTTGCTGCGGAGTGTTCTTGAGATTGCCGCGAGCAAGACCGTCCTGGTGGCAATGGGCAACCCCTACGTGGCGCAAAGCTTTCCCAATGTTGAAACCTATATCTGCACATTCTCCAATGCAACAAGCTCTGAGCTTGGTGCAGTAAAGGTGCTTTTTGGCGAAGCACAAACGCCTGGACATTTACCTATAACACTGCCAGGAATCGCAAAACGCGGTTTTGGGCTACAGCGGGCGCGGGGTGAAACAAATGTCCGCTGATCCTTTTCAACTGGATTTATCCGGGACCGCGCGGGTTGATTCCCGGATCACTAATTCCGCAGCCAGCTTGCGGTGGATGGCGCCAAACGAACGGGCCTCCGCAGCTGCCGTAATTGCGTCATTCACAATCACCACCGCAGCAGCGCCCATCGCTTCCATCGGCTGGCGTACCGTAGTCAAAGCTGGCACAAAAAGCTGCGATGGATTAATGTCATCAAACCCCACGACTGAACAATTGCCGGGGACCTTGATGCCCGCCTTGGCCAGAGCGCGCAGGGCGCCAAAAGCTGTCATGTCGTCATATGCCATAAGCGCCGTAAATGGACGTTTGCGCTTGAGCAACTCATCTGTCATCCGGAAGCCGTCATCCACCCCCACATTGGGGTTGAGTTGATCAGGCAAATCAACAATCAGCCGCGCGTCCAATTCCAGGTCTGTATCTTTGGCAAATCTCTGGACGCCGCGCCAGCGTGCCTTGCTGCTGGAAAGAGCCTTGGGACCGCGGACAAAAGCGATTTTGCGATGGCCGAGACCATAGAGATGTGATAACGCACCGTATGCGCCTGCTTCGTCATCGACGATAACTGAACTGGTCGCGTCCGATTCCAGCTCACGTCCGATGATGACGGTTGGAATCTTGCCGCGCTCAATGTCAGCCAAAAGGTTGATATCCAAATAGAGCCAGTTAGCGAGCACGATCAGGCCTTCGATTCGCCGTTCCAGAAGCATTTCCAGATAACGTTCGAAACGGCCGCGTTCATTGTGAGCGTCGGCAAGAATCTGCAGATATGACGCCTGATACAGCGAATTCTCTATTCCCCGCAGGATTGGCGTGCAGTAGGGATCAGTGATGTCGAACACCATGACGCCGACGGTGTGATTGCGTTTGCTGCGCAAGGACTTGGCGAAAACGTTAGGAAAATATCCCAGCGATTTTGCTGCTTTCTGGATGCGGGCCTTTGTCTGGGGAGGAATATAACGCGCCAGCGGAGCATTGTTCAGCACGATTGAAACTGTGCTGGCCGAAAAGCCGCTCATCTTTGCGACGTCACGGATCGTCACCGTGGTTTTACTCGAATCGCGTGGTTTCACGTCTCACCTGGATATTATCGGTACTGGAAAAGCGAAGGTCGAGCTCAAACCTTATCGTTGCAATTCTCGCATTTTTTTAACAAATCGGTTCATTAAAATCTGAGAGCAGATTGGCTTTTCGCCGGTGTAGTTGTTTTATTGAAACGATTCGCTATAATGGGGCTAAATTTTGGCTGGTTTGGCCAAACAGCCATGAAATGCGGCAGGAGGTGCTTGTGAGTGCATTCGCCATTGGAGTAGACCTTGGTGGCACGAATCTGCGCATTGCCGCTGTTGACCATAATGGCGAAATGCTGGAATCGTTCGATACGCTGAGCGAAGTTCGCCAGGGCCGGGAGAGCGTCGTGACCCGGCTCATCGATGCCGTGAGATTCCTTTCGCGCAAATATTCCAGCACCCACAATTTCAAAGGGGTAGGCGTTGGGCTGCCCGGAATTATTGATCTTGACGCCGGCACGGTGCACTCCTCCGCAAATCTGCCAGGGTGGAATGGTTATGCAGCGCGTGAGGACCTGGAAAAGAAGCTGGGCACTACCGTAGTCCTTGAAAATGATGCTAACTGCGCGGCCCTGGGTGAAAAGTGGCTGGGGGCAGGCCAGCAGGCCGATGACCTTTGCATGATCACGCTCGGCACCGGGGTGGGCGGCGGCTTTGTTGTAAATGGAAAGCCGTGGCACGGAGTAATGGGCATGGCCGGCGAACTCGGACACATGACTGTAATCAGTGAAGGTGTGGCGTGTGGATGCGGCAATCATGGCTGCCTGGAACAATATGCTTCCGCTACGGCAATCCATCGCATGGCTCAAGAAGCCGCAAAAGAAGGGCGTTCCAAGTGCTTAAGCGAAGCACAGCTTCATGATCCCGATCTGAGCGCACGGTCTGTTTACGCCTGCGCCAAAACCGGCGATCATGCCGCGATTGAAATTTTTAATGTGGCTGGCGCCGCTTTGGGCATTGCGCTTGCAAACCTGATCAATGCCTTCAACCTTCCCATGTACATCATCGGCGGCGGTGTGGCCAACGCCTGGGAACAGTTTGCGCCCGCGATGTTTCATGAGCTGCACGAGCGGTCGATCGTTTTTCGGGCTGGCGAAGAAGAAAAGCGCAGCCATCGCTCCACGGAGGTGCGCCCTGCCCTGCTGCAGGACCGGGCAGGGTTGCTGGGCGCTGCCCGCCTTCCTATGCTTCAATGCGGGACGAAGTGCCAGCATTCAATGGCAGGTTGATTCAAAAACCACACATCCCGGCAGACACAAACAAAGATCAGTTCCATTTTGGAATTTACTTCTCTAAGGCCCTGCAAAATAATTTTTAACAATCCCTTGACAATGCGGGACTGCCTTTGGGAGAATCTCGTCCGTGTTTATGAAATCGTTTTAATAAACACAACGGATTTGTTTAATACCCATACAGCAAAAAGACAGCAATGCAGAAAGCGTATGGGAGGGGCGACCCGCACTGACGGAGGTCGAAATGCTGCGTTCTCAATTTTCAAAAGAAAATCTCTACTCCTCCTGCTGCCGTATTACAGCAGACGATGGGCGAAACAACCTTCACAGGGCACTGATGGCGAGTGCCCTTTTCCTTTGCCTATTATTTATGCTGGTCCTGCTGACCGGCGTGGCGCACGCGCAGGAAGTTACAGGGGCCATTGTTGGCACCGTAGTTGATCCGAGCGGCGCCGCCCTTAAAAACGTAAAGGTGACTGCAGTCGACGTTGACCGTGGAACAACGTTGACCGCAACCACCAATGATACGGGCAGCTTCAATCTGCCTCGCGTTCCGGTTGGCCGTTACCGCGTAAAAGCGGAGTCGCAAGGATTTCAGACCGCGGCAAATCCAGTCTTCGACATTGTGCTCAACCAGACGGTCCGCGTGGCCTTCCAGATGAAAGTGGGCAACGTTTCGGAGACAGTGGAGGTCACTGCCAGTGCTCCGCTGCTGCAGACAGACACAACGCTGCTCGGCAATATCCTTGAAACCAAGTCCATCAACGAGCTTCCGCTCTCCACCCGGAATTTGAACCAGCTCACCTTGATCGCCGCGCCGGGAGTTGTGACGCCAAATCTTTTCGGGTTTCAGGCGGCCCAGAACACGTTTGGGACGGGACGCCCTTATGTGAATGGCGCCCGTGAGCAGGAAAATAATTTCATCCTTGATGGAATGGACAATAACCAGCCGGACAACAATAACGTGGGGTTTGTGCCGGCCCCGGATTCTGTTCAGGAATTCAACCTGATTACCGGCAACGCGCCAGCCGATTTCGGCAACTATCTCGGGGGCGTTGTAAACGTTTCCCTGAAATCGGGAACAAATAAGTTTCACGGCTCGCTTTACGAATTTGCCCGCCGTGGCGGATGGAACGCCAACAGTTGGACCAACAATGCCAATGGCATCAAGCGGCCCGGGCTGCATTGGGATGATTTCGGCGGTACCATCGGCGGCCCGATTGCAAAAGATAAGCTGTTCTTCTTTGCGGATTTCACGGCTTCACGCTTTTCCCAGCCCTCAATCACCACGCAATTGCAGACGCTCTCGGCGGCGAACCGAGTTGGTGATTTCTCGTCGCTCTGTACGGCTGGCTTTAGTGGGGGATTGTGCAACGACCCAACCCAACAGCTCTTCAATCCTTTTTCAAGCTCCAATCCAGCAACAAGATCTCCATTTTTAAACAATCAGATCCCAACCACGCTGTTCAATCCTGCGGCCCGCAACATCATTACTTCATCGCTTTACCCGGCGTCGCAAGTTGCCAACGATCTCCAGAATTTCGACACCAACTCATATCAAGGTGACTTGAAGCTTGATTACGTGCCGTCCGATAAAGACCACATCATGGGCCGCTGGTCACAGCAGAGTGTATCGAGCAACCAGTCGAATAGCATCGGCTTGCTGGGAGATTTTGTTCGAGACTTCCCTCTTAAGAATGCTGTTGCCGATTGGACAAGGACCATTTCGAACTCGCTGGTAAATGATGCACGGTTTGGCTTTGCATACTTTCCTGTAACTGAACAGGTAGCGAACTCGACAGGAGCCAATCTGCCAGCAACATTCGGCATTGCTGGCGTCGCCGTAAACTTTCTGCCACAAATTACCCTTAACGGATCTGGTGTGCTGCCAGGACCGATCGGGAATGTCGATCTTGTCGAGTCATTCCATGACACCACTATCCAGCTTGAAGATTCTGTGACCTGGACACATGGCAACCATGTGATCCATACGGGTATGGAAGTTTTCCGCTACATCATGAATGATCTTTATCCAGGTAATGCCGGACTGGCTGGCCAGTTTTTCTTCAACGGCCAGTTTACGGGCAATACCGGCAGCTCGGGCGGTAGTCCGGTAGCAGATTTTGTGCTGGGCCTTCCGCAACAGGTATTACAAGGAAATGGTGGCGGAGGCAACAAATACCTCCGAAATACTTTATATGGCGCATTTGTCCAGGACAATTGGCGCACCACACGAAATCTAACCTTGAACCTGGGCCTGCGCTATGAAGTGACGACCGCCCGCACCACGAACAACGGACAGGATGTCAACTTCAATCTGATCAGCGGCGCTCCGCAGATTGGCTTTGGCTACAACACCTATAATGGCATCACAAATTTCCAACCTCGCCTGGGCTTTGCCTGGCAGCCAGATTTTATTCGCAACACTGTTATTCGTGGCGCTTACGGCATCTCCACATTTATGGAGGCCAACGGCGTCAACAATCTGCCATATCAAAACCCGCCATTCGTGGAAGCTCACACCGCGAATTTCAGCGGGCTGGGGCTTCCTGGCAGCACTCTGGATCAGGGCTTTGCCAACTTCCCTGCTTCAGCTTGTACTGTGGCGACCCTGGAAGCTCTGTCACCAGCTTGCCTGGCTAGTAATACTTTGCACCTCACCAATCCCAACTTGCGCCCTGCGGTGGACCAGCAATGGAACCTGACCATCCAACGGCAGATGGGGAAGAACACGTCTGTTTCTGTCGGGTATGTGGGAAACAAGATTGACCACATGTCGGATATCTTCATCTTCAATCAATTGCAACTGGTCGCTCCAGGAGTCACGGCGCCGGGCCCGTTCGCCCAGCCTTTAATCAATTGTTGCGGCGCCGGGAATTCTCCGACCATCCGCTTTAACGACTCAAGCGGCATACAGCGCTACAATGCCCTGCAAATCAGCGCGATTCAGCGTGCATGGCAGGGTTTAGAGTTCCAGGCGAATTACACCTGGTCCAAATGCCTCTCCAACAGTCTGGGTTACTTTGGGCAGTTTGGAGACGAGGAAGCTATTACCGGCGTAAGCCAGACCAACAGTTCTTTCTTTTTCCAGGACAATTACAACGCTAAAGGTGACTATGGACGTTGCATCGCTGATGTCGCCAGTCTCTTTAACGGCTATGTAACTTACGATCTGCCGTTCGGCAAAGGCCGCATGTTTGGCGACAACGCAAGCCCTGCTGTTAACGCCATTCTTGGCGGCTGGACATTGGGGACTGATTTCACGCTTCACTCGGGATTCGCTATTAACCCAGGATCTCCCGACCAGTCAGGCACCCATACATCTGGCAATACACGGCCGGATTGCGTAGCGGGAGTGTCACAAGAAGGAAGTGGCAATGTAGTCACAATCGGCGGAGTAACTGGAATGCAGTTTCTCAACCCTGGAGCAGTTACCCTGCCAGCACCTGGTACGTTCGGGACTTGTGGTGCTGGTTCTTTCCGCGGACCTGGACTGAAAACTGCCGACCTCAATGTTTCAAAGCGGTTCCCGGTAACAGAAGGTTCCTCACTTATGTTGCGCGCGGAATTTATCAATGTTACGAACACGCCAATCTTTGGCGCACCTAATGCAACCGTCGGCACGACATTCGGTTTTGTAAGCTCATCAAACCCTGGCCGGCAAATCCAACTAGCGGTCAAATACACCTTCTAACGGATTTTCTCTAACTGCGTGTCTCTCTCTCCCGGATCGGCGTCACAAGACGTCGGTCCAACGCAGAGACGCGTAGAAATTTGAAACTTCTGGCGGGAAATCTCGTCAGGGCGGCCGGGCGGGGCTGTTACACCACGGGGTAAGAGCTCCGCATTGGGCCGAAACCATTGACTTTGCCACTGGCTTATTGTGAACCCATGCCTATCACCAATTGCTCACCCAAGGGGATTTTGTGCAATCACAAGGGGCAAGGAGCAGCAGCGTGAACGCAGGTAAAAATAACGGTAAAGACGGCTTTGCGCACTACATGATGAAAGAGATCTATGAGCAGCCAGAAGCGGTGCGCACAGTCATAGAGGCTAATCTCAACAGTGAAGGGAGAATGGCCGAGCTTGGGCTCTCTGCCGAATTGGTCCGGTCCTTCAGCAAGATCACAATTGCTGCCAGTGGATCCAGCCGACATGCAGGGATGGTTGGCGAGTTCATGCTGGAAAGGATGGTCGGTCTAGATGTAGAGGTGGATTTTGCCAGCCAATACTGTTATCGCGACCCTGTGGTTGCACCTCATGAGTTGACCATTTTTCCCTCCCAATCAGGCACAACGATCGATACCATCACGGCGCTGCAAGTGGCCCGTCGTAAAGGCGCATGTTCACTCGCTATCTGTAACGTTCCAGAGACACCGCTTACTCAACTTGCCGACGCAACTTTGCTCACGCATGCAGGCGAAGAAGTCGCCATTGCCGCGACCAAGAGCTTTACGACACAACTGACCGCGCTGTTTCTTTTTTCCGCGCACCTTGCCCAGGTGCGTTCCACCATAAACGGCGCAACGAGCGTGGCACTGGCCGCTTTGCGCAAGCTTCCAGAATTAATTGATCAGGCCCTGAAAACTGATGGCCCATGCCTGGAGTTTGCCCGGCAGCTTCATGAATATAAAGACTTCATGTATATGGGGCGCGACATTGATTATCCCATTGCACTGGAAGGAGCGTTGAAGCTTAAAGAGGTTTCCTATATCCATGCGGAAGGTTATCCCACTGGCGAGTTGAAACACGGTCCCACGGCGCTGGTCAATGAACAATTGCCGGTGGTAGTGCTCGCAACACAGGACCCGCGTGATTCAGATTCCCTGCTGCGTTACGGAAAGACGCTTGTCAGTATCCGTGAGTTTGTAGAGAGGGACATTCCAGTGCTTGCGATTGTGAGCCAGAATGACACTGAAATGGAGAAGATTGTACCGCGAATTTTGCGTGTACCTGAAGCGCCGGTGCTCCTGCAGCCAATCGTGGAAGTCATCCCGCTGCAATTCCTTGCTTATCACATTGCCGTGCTCTGCGGGCGAAACATTGATCGTCCGCGCCACCTTTCGAAGTCTGTCCTGACTGAATAAGGCTATGATGTTTAAAACGGACTGCTGAATAAGCTTTTGCGGTCAATGCATCACATGCAGCAGGAAGCTGCGCAGTACCTTTGTGAGTGCATCTAAGTTGCTATGGAGTATCGGCAACGCAACTGGAAACACCTGCTAAAGATTCTTTTTACCAGTTGGGTGGGTTCGCCCTGGACGGAATGCGCTTTGGCTTTCCTGATATGGACGTAAATCGCCTCGGAGAGAAATCCGCTTTGTTTCGCCAGACCGCGCCATCTTTGCGAGCTCTCACGGATTTAAAAAGTGGCAAGCCGATGCCGAAGAATGAAAGCGTTACCATGATGGAATTTGAAAAGATTGTTGACATCGCCTATTGGAAATCAATAGAGAAAAAAATCCTGCCTTTGGGTGAAAAGGTGCGCCAAAGCGTTAATAAGATTTTTAAGGGAGTGGCATGATGCTGGGAGCGTAATGGCAAAGCTGAGTGACCGCATTGAGAACGTGCTGAATGAAGCGCGAATGCTGCTGCTCGGCGGTCAGGTGCTGCTGGGTTTCAGCTATCGTATCTGCTTTGAGGAGGGCTTTGAGCGGATATCTCATCCCGCCCGCATGGCTGAAGTGACCAGCCTGGGAATTATGACCGTCGGACTGGGATGGCTGATCTCACCTGCCGCATTCCATCAGATCGCAGATCATGGTCGTGAAACTGAGCGGATCAACCGGTTTGCCACCCGGATACTTGACTGGGGCTTGCTGCCGTTCGCGGCCGGTCTTGGACTTAGCTTCTATCCGGTTTCCACTGCGCTCCACTTACCGAGTCCAATATGGATTGGGGCAGCCACTTGTCTTTTTGCCTTGGCCGTTTGGTATGGGAGTCTTCTTAGCCCGGAAAATTTGCGAAGACAGCAAAAGCCGGAGATCCTTGTGCAGAAGTCACAACAAGAGCCGCAGCAGGAACAAAAAGCGGACTTGTCGAACCGGATTAAGAAGGTGCTCATTGAGTGCCGGATGGCGCTTCCCGGCGCGCAGGCATTTCTCGGCTTTCAGTTCGCGATCGTTTTTGCCCAGGGGTTTGCTGAGCTTTCCCGATCTTCACAGCTCATCCATTTCGGCAGTCTCATCGCGACTACCATTTCCATTGTCCTGTTGATTGCCCCTGCTGCTTACCATCGATTGGTGGAGCGAGGCCAGGATACCGAGCACTTTCACAAAGTGGCCAGCAGCTTTTTGCTTGCGTCGCTGGTTTTTCTCGCGCCTGGAATGGCCGGAGACCTGCTTGTGGTGATACAGAAAGAAACCGGCTCAGGTGCGCTGTCAACCTGGATATCCCTTGGTGTTCTGCTTGGTTTTTATGCTCTGTGGTTCGGTGTGAGTCTATGGAAACGCAGAGAGGGTTAGCGCCAAGCAAATATCACGTCAGTTAGCTATCCGCAAAATTAAAAAAGCGCCGAATCATTCGGCGCCTCAAATGAACGCATTATTCCCTACTCGCAGAACGCATGTTGTACCGGTGAAAGCGAGGGAAGCAAACTCTCATCAGGGTAGCTGTACGCGCCATCAATTGCATGTGACGGCGACTGGAATTCAAACCAGGGTAACAGCGCTTCATTCTGCGGATGGTAAACCGCGCCGTTAGTAGCAATGGGGAAGGTCGCATTCGGAAGGTCCTCCACCACATCGCCTACTTCCATCAGGTTTTGGCAGCCGCCGTTTGGAGCCAGCCACCAGGGCGTGATGCCATGGTCGCCGTCAGTGCCCGCAAATGGATCATTGAATGTTTCCGCCACTTCATGGCTGAGCGCTGTCACATCTTGAAAATTGTCACTAAAGAAAACGAATGGCGACACCCAGCTTGAATAGTTGATCACAAAGCCTTTTTCCAGGTTGCCATTGGCAGCATTTCCAGACTCAAAATCCACAGTATGGAAACCGAGCGTGAAGGAGCTGAGATCGCCCTGGAAAAAAAGAAAAGTATTTGGGAATAAAAACGTGGAGATGTCATGCGTAGTAATATCCCCAGCGTTTTCCGCTGATGCAACCACGCTGCCGGGATTACTGCCGAAGAGTGGCAGGAAGCTGTTGATGAACGTGCCTTCATCCACCAGGATAAAAGCGCAGCAGGTGCCATCGTCATTGGTGGCAAAAAGGTAAGTCCCTTTCAGCAGCGTCATAGTTTGCGCGGGCTTTACTGTTGGATTGAGAAGCGTGTGCCAGTCCGGGGTTGCGGTGTCAAAGAATTCGGCGCGTTGGATGGCATCAGTGAACTGGGTAGGAACGCTACTGCTGGAATAATTGGCGTTGCTGAAGACGGGAGAGTCAAGCACAGGCTGGACGAATTGCGTAGCGTCAGAAATCATGCGGATCCCATTGACGAACCTGGGCGAACCATCCGCGTTGCGCAGGTCGATGGAGACCGGAATGATTGGAGCATTGATTACTGTTGTTCCGCCATGTTCCGGACGGTTGCCTACCATGTTGAAATCCCATTTTTTGGCAATGTTGTTGAGGCTATCAAAGCCATTCGCGTTGAATTGCCCGCTGAAGTTGAGAATGGAATCAAAAAACAGAGGATTATGGGGAGGTCCCTGGCTGAAAGCATTATTGGGCGGCACCTTGCCGCTTTGATGACGGGCAGTCGATAAGTAATTTTTTGATACCTGGTCATTCTCCGGGACCTGGGCCATAAGGGTAAAGGCTGTCGCAGAGACGAACAATGAAGTGACAATCAGCTTTGCAAAAGAAGTAATACGTAACATGTAAGCTCCTGAATTGAGTCCCCGGAAGGGGTTCAGAAGCAAGGCTCGAGGCAGAGCATATCGCAACTTTTTGCAGTGTGTAATACCGCGCAGAAAGAATTAGAACAATTAATGTTAAGAACCACATTGAATGCTCATGCAAATAGCCATCATCTTCCAACACGACAAATGAGGCACCGGCATTTCCCGGCCTCAGCGCGGATTGTATGTTTAATGGGTTTGGCGTTATCGACCTGGCCACATTTACAATACAAGAATCGTTCGGGCAAGCATCTCAGTGGCAAGCCCATCGAAACACCGTGCGAAAGTGGCGGAATTGGCAGACGCACCAGACTTAGGATCTGGCGCCGCAAGGCGTGGGGGTTCGAGTCCCCCCTTTCGCACCATTTCATTCATTAATTCCTTCTGTACCTACTAACTACCTGTTGGCTCAAGCCTTGCCCTAGTGGGCTTGCACCTTTGGCCTGCAACTCTGGATTGTCTAAACCCATGAAATGTGGTGAAATCTGATACACCCACTACGGTCATTTGGATACAGTTATGGCTCAATCAGCATCATTCGGCTAGCCATCTTGTTGAAAACAGGCTTAGGGCCATCCAGTTGCCGTTAATCAGGGGACCAGAGCGCGTACTTCATCGATGAACCGTCCAGCTAACACTCTCCGTTTCGCAATGGCATTGCTCGCATTGGTGAGCACGCATCTCTTTTCTCAACAGAGCCTTCTTCGGCAAACCCAGGCCCAGCAGAACGACTCTCCACAGAGCAGTTCGCAGGCCCATCCTGAAAACCAGGTCCATCCTGAAAACAATGACCAGGAAATATCTAAGATCGTAGCCCAAAGCCAGGAAGCCGTCGGCCAGCACGATGAGCAAAAAGCGCTCTCGCTCATTCAGGACGGCCTGATTAAGTTTCCGAATGACGATGAATTGCGAATTCAGTTGGCGCGTATTTATGTCGAACAGAAGCATGATCGCCAGGCGATTGGCCTGCTGAACTCCATCCTGCTGGCAAATTCTTCCAGCCGCAATGCCAAACTCGAATTGGCACAGATTTTTGGCTATCGGGAAAACTATAGGGAATCTGACCGGCTCTATCGTGAATTGCTTGCCGAGAACCCCGAAGACGAAGCCGCGTCTTTGGGCCTGGTGCATAACCTTGTTCGCGAAGGAAAGAAAGCAGAGGCGCGTGCTGAGTTGCAGCAAGCTTTTACGCGGCATCCCACCAGCCTTCAATTGCAGCAGTACAGCGATTATCTGGCTACCGAGCCTGTTGAAGGCCAGTATAGAAAAGTGCATCGCATACAGAATACGGAATCGTTTTTTTCTGATACGTCAGGAAACAGGTCTGTTTACTCCGGCCAGGGAATGGTTTATCAGTTTTCCCGGAATTTTACCGGAAGGGCGCGCGTAGATGAAACTTCACTGTGGAAGACCGGCAGCGTAACCGAAACGCTGCTCTCCGGCACGGGAGAAGGACGCGTTCGACTTAACAAATATGCCGCTATCCGCAGCAGCCTGGGTGCTGTGCGCTTTTCCGACACCAGCAGCAGGTTGCTCTATGGCGGCGACCTTGAGCTCTATCCACTAAAGGGTCTTTCTCTTTCCGGAGGCTTTTCGCGTTATCCGGTGGCTCCCACTTTTGACTCTACCTTGTTTGATCTACTGGCTGAAGGCTGGCACGGCCACCTTGATTACCGGGCGTACAACTTCACAATAGCGGGCAGCCTTTCATTGGCTCATTACACTGATGGAAACCATGGTGAGCGTGAATGGGGAGAAGCTCTGCGCTGGTTCTCCTGGCACGATAATCAGTTTGCCTTCGGCGGCGGCTATGCATTCCGCCATATCCATTTCATCAAAGATCCAAATCACGGATACTTCAGCCCCCACCAGTACCGCAGTCAGTTGGGTGCGGCCGGCTTCCGGATGCGCCTGGGAAAGCACTATCGTGGCGAATATTTAGGTTATGGCGGCGCTGAAATCCTGGAGAACTTTGCCGGCTACTCGCCTGCCGGTGAAGCCCTGATCAAGAATGATTTTCTCTTTGGGCCGTGGGACCTCTCCGCGGACTACTCTTATTACCATCTCATACAAACCACAGGCGCATTCCGCGCGAACGCCGTGAGCGTAACGTTCGGATACAAGTTCTAGATACATTCTCGCCGGCTTTAGAAAGGGCCATAGAAATGTCTGGCAGTGAAAAAAATTGCAGCTTTAGAATCTTGATCGTGGATGATGACGATTCCACTCGCACCCTGCTCAGTTCAGTGCTTGCCGCGGAAGGGTATGAGTCGCTCACCGCCAACAGCGTGGCTTCAGCCGAAGCGATTTTGCGCCAGGAACCGGTGCAACTGGCGCTGCTTGATCTTTATCTTGGTACGGCCAACGGCTTGAATGTGCTCGATCTCATCAAGGTCCTGCAGCCTCAGTGCGCTTGCGTAATCATGACAGCGCATACCAGCGTGGAAACCGTCACCAAGTCACTGGGCTCGGGTGCGATTGAATATCTCGGCAAGCCACTGCTGATCGATGACCTGCTGGCGCTAGTGCGCAGGGTGCAGGCCAGCCGCAAAGCTTCAGGAGAGTCCACCGCCAAGATCGACGAAGGGCCAGAGACATCTATCATCGGGCGCACGCCGAAAATGCTGGAAGTTTATCGCGCCATTGCGCGCGTCGCGCCTACGGAAGCCAGCGTCTTGATCCTGGGCGCCAGCGGCACTGGAAAGGAATTGGTGGCTCGTGCTCTCCACGATCACAGCGCGCGCGCGGACAAGCCGTTTGTGCCGGTAAACTGCGGCGCGTTACCGGAAAATATTCTTGAAAGTGAACTTTTCGGCCATGAAAAAGGCGCTTATACCGGCGCGGACAGCAGCCGTCCAGGACTGTTTGAAGCGGCCCATGGAGGCACGCTCTTTCTGGACGAGATATCTGAAACCAAGCCCGGCTTTCAGGTGAATCTTCTCCGCGCCGTACAGGAGCAGCAGATTCGCCGCGTGGGATCGCATAAATACACCTCGATTAACGTGCGCATTTTGGCTGCCAGCAATCGGGACCTGACCAAACTGATGACCGAAGGACGCTTCCGGGAAGATCTTTATTACCGACTAAGCGTAGTAGTCATTAATCTTCCCGGACTTGAGGAGCGCCGCGAAGATATCCCTCTGCTTATCCAGCATTTCCTGAAGCGGTCGAATGTCAAAAGTAAGCGCAATATCAAAATTACTGATTCCGCGGTCAAAATGTTGACCAACGCTTCGTGGCCGGGCAATGTTCGCGAGTTGGAAAATCTTGTCGAGCGGCTGGCTATTTTTTGCTCGTCCGGCGAGATCGGCGTGGCTGATGTAGAACGTGAACGCCAACTGGTCCGCTCCAACGGCCTTCCTGATAAAACTCCTCCTTCCACGCTGGAAGACATGGAGCGGCAACATATTCTGCGCGTCCTGCAGGAACATGCAGGTAATAAATCCAAGGCCGCGCGAGCGCTAGGCATTGAGCGAAAAACCCTTTACCAAAAGGCCCGGCGCCTGGGCATTGATTTGATGGTCGGCTGATCATTCGGTTAGTTGGCTGAAAGTTTGAGCGTAAGCGATGAAGCTCTTCTCCAATTCGACGCAAGCCAAACCTATCACCTGGGGCCGCTGGATCAGGCTCAACGTGGTGTTGCTGGTGCTTGTGTTTCTGGTGAGCCTGAGCTTCCCTGTTTCCACTCTCAGCCAGAAATTGAACGATTTCTTTTTCCGCCTGCGACGGCCCCTGCCCACTTCAAGTCAGGTCGCGATGGTGTTGATTGACGATGCGTCCCTGGCTGAACATGGACGCTGGCCATGGCCACGCGCGGAGTTAGCCAAGCTCATCCGCGCGGTGAGTGCGCAGCAGCCAAAGGCTATCGGCGTGGATATTCTTCTGCCGGAAGCCGAGGATGAGGCAAACGATTCCGCGCTGACCAGTGCAATCCAGGCAGCGCCAAATATTGTGCTGGCGGCCAAGATCTCAACTTCGCCTACGGGTAATTTGTGGATTGATCCGTTATCTCGATTTGCGAATGCCGCAAAAGGCGTTGGGCACGTGCAGGCCACCATTGATTTTGATGGTCTCTGCCGCAGCATTCCCACACAGGAACCTACGGCGGATGGACCACGTCCGGCATTCGCGCTCAAGCTTGCTGCACTGATTCAGCCTCAAGTTGCACCCGCAGTTTCAGGGTTGAACGCTTCGGGCATCGAACGCATTGCTTCGTTACCTCTTCTCATCGACTACCGTCCGCAGTTTGAACCGGGAGCGGCGAATCCGCCGTTCCTTGTAGTTTCCGCCGCCGATCTGCTTGCCGGCAAATCTACAGAGCCATTGGCAGGCAAGGCAGTGCTGATTGGGTTTGGCAGTATCGATATTAGTGATCGCCTGATTACACCAGTAAGCAATCAACTCCCCATGCCGGGAGTAGAAATCAACGCAAACGTTGGGGACATGGTGCTGAGCGGTAGGATGCTTTCGCAGGTTGGCCTTCTTGGCCAACTCCTGCTCGTAGTATTGATGAGTATTGTCGCCTTATGGGTGGTGGTACGCTATCCCGGAATTCGCGGTCTTCTGGTACTCATCGGTATGCTGGCCGGCGGATATCTGGCGGCATATTTCCTGTTTCGCGATTTTCATCGCCTGGTGTCTTACGGTCCTCTTCTGGTTGCCGGCGTGCTTGCTGCACCGATTGCCCAATTAGAAAATCTGCTTATCGTTGATCGTGAGGTGACATCGCGGCTGCAACAACTGCGGCAGGCGATCAGTCCGCATTATGGGCATTTAAAGCCCGCGCAACCTGACTCTGATCTCACCCGCTGGCCTGCATCTGACCGGCTGTTGTGGAAGCTGGCGGCGCTGAAAGACCTACAGGCAGAGCTATCTTCGCTCTACTCATTCAATCAGACATTGCTGGAAACCATGAGTGAAGGTCTTGCTGTTTATGGTGCTGACGGCGCTCTGGTTTTCAGTAATGAGACATGGAAGAAGTTCTGCACGCGGCAAGATGTGGTCATGGACAAGCTTTCCAACGTGGCGCAACTTGCCGGCGGCTGGCGCGCGCTTGCGGACTTGCCTGCTGAAGCGGCGTCCTGGACGGAGAGCGAAGTTGTACTGGATGAAGAGTTGTGGCTTTTCCATGCTGTCCGTCTGCCCTGGACTTCTTTTGCGGAAGCGGGCGCTCTGCTGCTGATTGCTGAAGACATTACGGCCCGCCGCCAGCGCGATCAGGCGCGTTCTGAAGCGTTGAGCTTTGTTACGCACGAGCTGCGCACGCCTCTGATTTCCATTCAGGGCTTTTCTGAACTTCTGATGCGCTATCCAAATTCACCGGCCACCCGTGAAGCTCCGTCCACGATCTTTCGTGAAACCAACCGGCTCGTGGCTATGATCAATACTTATCTTGAAGTCCTGCGGCTTGATGCCGGAGCGCGGCCATTGCGTCTGGCGCGCGCAAGCGTTCGCGCAATCGTGGAGCACGTAGAAAAAGTGGTACAGCCGTTAGCAGCCTCGGCCAAAGTCGCAGTTCGCGTGGAAATCGATTCCGATGATAATTTCGTGTTCTGTGATGAGACCCTGATTTCTGGCGCATTGCTCAACCTCGTCAGCAATGCCATCAAGTATGGCGAAAGCGGAACAGAGGTGCTGGTGCGCGTAAGCTCTTCTGAGCAGGAAGTCCAGTTTGAAGTGCAAAATTCGGGTCCGGTGATACCGGAGAATGAACTTGAACAGCTTTTTGAACGCTTTTATCGTCCTGCCCGTAGTGAATCCATTCCGGGATGGGGACTGGGGCTGAGTTTTGTCCGCCGCATTTCACAGCAACACGGTGGAAGGGTACAGGTAACCAGCAATCAATCTTCAGGCACCACGTTTGCGTTTACATTGCCGCGTGGCACTTACGAAGTTTCAGAGGTGACACCATGAAAAACAAAATGATTTTCGCAGCAGCCGGATTCTTGCTGTATTGCGCGTGCGCTCTTGCGCAGGAATCTCCGTCGGCTACGGCCAGCGTGCCTTATGCGGGAGCGACTATTTCTGACTTCAAAGGAAAAGTCAGCATTCAGCTTCCCGCCCAGGCATTCAGCTCCCCAGTGCGCGGCCAAGTCCTGCCGCCGGATTCAACGGTGAACACTGACGATGGACGCCTGCTTCTAAAGCTCTCTGACGGCAGTGATGTGCTGGTGCGCCCGCACACCAAGCTGCTGTTGAAGCAGCCGGAAACCAGCGGCTGGAAATATTTCCAGCTTCTAATCGGCAGGGTACGGACGCAGATTCAGAAGCGGCTTGGCGGATCACCGGCCTTTCAGATTGGAACGCCCAGCGCCGTAATTTCCGTGCGCGGCACCAAATTTGACGTTGAGGTAGACCGCCGCGGATTTACCGAAGTGGATGTGGACGAAGGCGTGGTCGAACTTGAAGCTGTCACCGGTCGCGGTGAAGCGGTAATGATTACGGCAGGATTTTCCAGCCGCGTAGGCATGGAAACGGGACCGGAAGTGCCTCGTCCGACGCAGGATTTGCGTCCGCAACTGGACCGCCCCAGCCGTAGGGACAATAGCGGTTCCTCGGTGGATGATGACGATCCCATCAGGAACCTCAGAGCATCAGACCAGCGTGATTCCGGGGACCATCATGGAAGCGGCGGCGATCCCTCCGGTTCCGATGGCAGCGGCAGCCACACATCTGGTTCAGACAGTGGCGATCACTCGTCCGGCTCGGGTTCAGGATCTGGTTCAGGTTCTGATGGAGGCACGCAATCAGGCTCTGACGATCATTCTGGTGATGATCATCACCGTGGAGGCAAACCGCCCGAATTGTTGTAATCCGTGACGGCGGCGCAACCGTAATTTCATCGGCAAGAAAATGCGGCGATGTTCTTCTATCGGGAACATCGCCGCCCGCATTTTGCCTCTTATCAGATTTTTTCATGTGTGTCGCTATGACACACATTCGCGGTTCAATTAACTCAGCCCCATTTTCCTCTTATCTGCTGAATACTGATATCAAACGGCTTACCGCCGCTTCTGAATGGCCCATCGACTGCACTTATGCTATCCAGTCAGCATAGATTCCCCTGTGCTCACTCGTCCTGAAGAAAAAGGTACAGCCTTGAAAAGCGTTGGCAAACTTTTGAAGCCGATCACCTACCCCGCGTATGTATTGCCGGAGAAGTGCACCGGAAGTTCGTTGTCCGGCCAAGGCTTAGGGCATGTACAAGGGAGCGATGACAAGACGGAGTCGCCCCGCTATCAGGACGATGTTCGTAGTACCCTACTAACACAACGCCACTCGATCGAATTCCTTAGAAATTTCATTCTTGGAGGCCCAATGAAACGGGTTTTTTTGTTCACACTACTAAGCGTGGTGTTTGCTTTGTTGCTGACAGGTTGCGGCGGAGGAAGCAATAACAGCGTAGTTTCCGCGGGAAGCGCGCAGATACAAGTCCAAACCGGCGACGCGGTTAATGACCAGATCGCAAAATTTGAATTGAACATCAGTTCCATTACACTCACCGGCGTCAGCCCAACGGCTACCACGGCGAATTTGCTGGCAAAACCTGCCGAGGTGGAATTTAGCCACCAGGCTGGAACACTTGAGCCCCTGACGCTCGCTAACCTTCCGCCAGGAACGTACAACGGCGCGACAATTACTATTACGAGCGCGGAAATCGTCGTGATCAACGGCACCACTCCGACCAAAGTGCCGGCCACTCTTTCCAGTGGTACGGTGAATGTAACTTTTGCCAGTATCACCGCCAGTTCAACACCGCAGTTCCTCAACTTTGATCTGGATCTGGCAACCTCAGTGGTCCTGAATGGAACCCCGATCACATCCGCCACGATCACTCCCACGTTCAACGTGACTTCAACCGCAACGCCGCCGGCCGGCAATGAAGGAAGTGAAGACCACAATAATGGCGAAATGGACGACGTTCATGGCTCAGTAAAGAGCATCGCGGCCCCGAATTTCACCGTCACCACCAACTCTACTGACATCACTTTTGCCACCGATGCCAACACCCGGTTTAAAGATGGCATTACGCAGCTTTCTGACCTAAAGGTGGGTGACATCGTTGAAGTTGACGGCGAAACCAAGGCTGATGGCACCAAGCTGGCAACCAAGGTGGAAAAAGAAGAAGGCTCAAACGGTGAAGAAGCCGAGGGTCTCGTCTCAGCCCTGGATAACCCGCTGACCAAGATCACCATTATTCACCAGGTGGATTCTACCGGCAGTTCTAACGCGCCGGTCACAGTGGATATAGGAGTCAATTCCAGCACCGTTTACAGCGTGCGCGCAGACAAGCTGAACATCACTGCGCCCGCGTTTGACGCAACTGATATTGGCAAAGGCCAGCGCATTGAAGCTGATTCCAGCACTAACGCGAGCCCGCTGCTTGCCACTAAGGTAAAGCTGCGCGAACAGGCGCTGATTGGAACGGTAGCAGCTTCGCCGGCCCCAACCACGTCAGGCTTCACGCTTACCATTAGCCCAACGTCCGCTTTCGGTACACTGAGCGGCGCAACCTCCGTGCCGGTGACGTTCGCCAACGGGGCAACTCTCAAGACGACCCCGGTTGCCGGAGCCACAATCCGCGTACGCGGTCTGGTGTTCTTCAATGCCGGAGCGTATTCCATGATTGCGGTCCGTGACGACGACAACCACTAAAAGCTCCTCTACCCCTCAACTTGGAAGGCCTGTTCGGCAGGCCTTCCTTTTTTTGTGTCGCTTCGCTCCAAACCGCGAGAGTTCGTTCCCTTGCAAACTTTGTCAGCTCCTGCAACAGCGGGCTCGCCACGCAAATCGGGCTCGCCCTTGGCGCAATTCAGGATAGGCGAAACGGTTACAGACTTAAAACATCAACTACTAATCCTTATGGTTTGGCGTATGGCAGCGCGCTTAACTCACTTTCAGGCGCAACCCGGACTTCCAGAGCGGCTCCCTGGGGCAGCGCATCCACCGGCAAGCCATCACGCCATACAGAAAAGCGGACCCGTAGTGTAGCCCCGGAGACAGCATCCAGGAGTTTAAGTGGAACCTGGCATTCAAATATCCGTTCCATGCCCATTCGGATGGAATCATTTTTTCCCTGCGGCTGATGCCCATTTTCGCTAAGCGTCAAGCCGAGAATTCGTCCTGCTGAAATATCAGTTTCTATGCGGACCGCGTGTACAGGACTGCTGAGGTCAGGATTTAAAGTCTCAACTGCGATTACCACTCTTGTGACGCCTGGGGGCCATTCTGATGGAGGCTCCGTGAAATCCAGGCGGCAATAGAGGTTTTCTTCGTCGATGCCTGCGTAACCGGTATCCAGAAGAAACAATTTGCCGTGCATGGCGGAAGACCGCCGGTCGGCGACGTGCGATGCGGCGCCAAGCCATTCAAAGTAGCCAATATTTTTCCCATCCACCGCTGGATGGATATAGCTGGTTTGCGGCGTGAACAGCGGCTCATCGTGCGCTCCGGCAATGGGCTGTGCCAGCGCGTCCGGCGGAGTGCCACCGAGTGCCAGATATACATTGGAGAGATGCTTGCGGTAGAGTTCGTCGAAATCGCGATCATTGGCTGAGTGGTGCTCAGGGCCATACCACCAGTTCCAGTCGCTTCCTTCCGCGATGAGCAGTTCTTCATAGGCCAAAGTCTTTTGCGCGGCAGTGGCCCGCTCTGCATTGTCAGTGAAGAAATCGCGCGCAGCAGAAAGATGGTCCCATGCGGCGTTGTCCTCCGCCGCTCCTATCCAAACGTCAAAATTTGCATTTATCCATGATCCCGGAAAAACTGTATCCAGTTTCTGTGGCGCTGGTCCGCGCGCAATGGCCTCTGATACTGTCAGCGCTGCCATAGACGGATCTTTCTGGATTCCATCATAGAGACGGCGCAAAAATTCTCTCCCGGACTGCGGATAAAACTCCCACGCATTTTCGCCATCCAGAATGATGGGGATCACGGCGGTCTTTCCGTTTTTTAACACCGGCTCTGCGGCTTGCTTCAACCGATCAATGAAATCCTCCGCCGCTTCTTTGGCGGGAACGCCGGAATAAACAAAACCGATCAGATCGGAAAGTGAATGATCGCGGAACAAGACGTTCATCTTTGCCTGGCCCTGCTCCCAGCGGAAAACCTGATAGAGCTGCTGCGCTCCGGCGGTATCCAATCGTCCGCCACCATCGCGGTGAAAAACCGTTCCCAGCGAGCGGCCCAGAACGCCTTCATCGGTGGCCAGCCACTGCACGCCTAATTCGTGAGCAATTTCAAGCACTTCGTTGGAAACACTTCCCTCAGATGGCCATATGCCGCGAGGACGTACGCCAAAAACCTGCTCGTGCAATGTGAGTCCTCGCGCAATTTGCTCGCGCGCATCTTCCGGATGGCTATAGCGTTGCGCGGGCAATGGCAGGCCGGTATGTGAGACTGCTCCTAGATTGGTGTCACAGATCAGCGGCAGAATAGGATGATAGAAAGGCGAGGTCGAAATCTCGATTGATCCCTGCTGGGCGGCAGCGGCATAGGCAGGCAAAACCTTGGCCAGAAAATCCTGTTGGATCCGGACCACCTGCTGCTGGTCATTAAGCGAATAGGCGCGGCCCTTGCGGACCAGCTCACGAATGCCGGGATCATCAAGGAAAAATTCATCTATCCATGCGATCTGGGAAAGCACCTGGAGATCCGTAATATCGGCATGGCTCATGCGCTTGGCGTTGCCATGGACATCCTGCGGATGCGCGCAGAATTCCTGCCACAGCTCACGATAGCGTGGATACCGGCCAATCATGTTGTCCACGTTGGCTTGAAACAGATACTGGAGCGCAAACTGCCGCTCGGCCATGTTCATTTCAGCGGCAGGCCGCGCGGCAACCTGCAAAAAAGGGTCTTGCGCTGTTCCGGCGACGTACTCCTGAATCTGCGTGATCAGGCAGGGAACGAGGTTGAAAGTCTGGTGTACATCGGGGAATTCATCCAGCAGCTTGACCATTCCGTAATAGTCCTTGAGCGCGTGCAGACGCACCCAGGGCAGGCGGTATTCTCCAGTGACCAAGTCCTTGTAATACGGCTGGTGCATGTGCCACAGAAATAAAAGATGGATCGCGGGTCCCATTAATCCATTAATAACACAGCCGGGCATCTGCTAGACTCTCAAGAGAGCTTGAGGTCCTTTCGCGCTTTGGCGCACAGGATTTCGCCTGCGGGCTCCCGCTACGCTCATGCCCGCAACCCGGCTCAAAAAAACGCGTGCGCATCTTTACCCGCTATATATTGAAGGAAGTGCTTTGGCACGGGCTCATTGGGGCCTCAGTGTTCACGTTTGTGATTTTCATGCGTGAACTTACCCGTATTCTTGAAGCCGTGGTGCGCAACAGCGCTCCTTTTCCCAGTGTAGCGGAAATCTTTTTTCTTACTCTTCCCGCAGCCTTAAAAGTCACCATACCCATGGGTGTCCTTGTGGGCATTCTGCTTGGCCTAAGCCGTATGGCTGCTGACAGCGAAGTTACCGCGATGCGCGCCTCCGGCGTGAGCGTGCGCAAGTTCCTGAAGATCATTTCAGTCTTCGGCGTCGCCGCCTGGATACTGGCGATGGTGAATACCGTCATCATTGAACCTCGATCGGCGGCGGCCCTGGCGCGTCTACAAAATAATCTGGCTGCCTCCCAGATTTCATTTCAGGTCCAGCCACATGTTTTTTACGAAGACTTCAAAAACCATGTCCTTTACGTAGAAGATGTTTCCAGCGCCTCGGGCGCTGTGGTTTGGAAAAACGTTTTTGATGCCGACATTAGCATTCCCGGCAACCCCAAAATTACCATCGCCAAAGAAGCAATTGTCAGCGCTGCCGGGCCTGATTCCATTCGATTGCATCTGATTAACGGCGAAACACACGACACGAATTCCAAAACCCCCGACCAATACACCATTACTACTTTTGCAGAAACCGACATTGCCATCAGCTTGCCGCCCATGCCCAAACCGGCGCAAGACGCTGTCCCGGTTGCGCAACTAAGCACTCGCGACCTCTACAAACAGAGCTACAGCTCCAACAAGGAATTCGCCCGCTGGTATTGGATTGAATTCCATCGCCGGTTGGCCCTGCCAACCGCCTGCCTGGTGCTGGTGCTGATCGGAATTCCTCTGGGCCTTTCCGCCAAAAAGGGTGGCAAGGGCGCCGGGTTTGTGCTGACTATTGTTCTGGTCTTTATTTATTACTTCATTTCCATCATTGGCGTGTCTATGGCGCGAGGAGGAAAAATATCCCCCGTCCTTGGCGTCTGGATGGCCAATATCATTTTTGCCATCATCGGCACCGCTTTGCTATGGCGCACAGACAAAATTCCCATTGAACTTGGGCTTGGCCAGATGCTGCTGGGCCAATTCAAAGGATTATTGGCAAAATTGCTGGCTGCAAAAGGGGACGATCCTGCCTATGGCAGCCGCCGTCGCCCGCGGCTTTTCAGCACCCGTTTTCCCCTGATTCTGGATGACTATGTTCTGCGTAATTTTGTTGGCACTCTTCTTCTCATTCTCAGCAGCATGGTGGTGCTCTTTCTGGTTTTTACGTATTTTGAGCTGCTGTCCGATATTGTCAGAAAGAAGATTCCTCTGCTCACTCAGATGGAATATCTGCTGAACTTTGTTCCGTCAGTGCTCTACCAGATCACGCCTCTGGCTGTTCTGCTGACTGTGCTTGTCATGTTCGGGCTGATGCAGAAATCAAACGAGATCACGGCCATGAAAGCCACTGGCGTAAGCATCTATCGCGCCGTGGTGCCAATCCTGATTATCGCCGGCACGCTGGCAGCGGGCCTGTTCGTGCTGGACCAATGGTACCTGCCTTACGCCAACAAGCGCGTGGAGACCTTGCGCAACATGATTAAAGGCAAGCCGGCGCAAACCTATCTCCGTCCGGATCGCAAATGGATTTTTGGTGAAAGCAAAAAGCGCAGCGATGGGACTGAGGAAAACCGCAAGATCTATTATTACGAAGCGTTTGATCCTGACCACAATACTTTCGGCAGCATCTCTGCTTTTGAATTGAATCCCCATTCCTTCCAGATGGTGAAACGTATCTATGCCGCTCACGCCCGATGGGCGGAACACTTACAGAAATGGACATTTGAAAATGGCTGGCAACGCACATGGAATGGCTCCCCCGGCTCGGATGTCCATGAAGAGCTGCGCAAATTTGACGTGAGCACATTTGCCGAACTCAATGAACCTCCCAATTATTTCAAGAAGGAGGTGTTGCAATCCGATGAGATGAATTATGAAGAATTGCGCCGTTACATCTATGACTTGCAGCAGGGCGGGTTTGATGTGGTGCGCCTGCGGGTCCAATTACAGAAGAAGGTCGCGTTTCCATTAATTACCCTCGTTATGGCCATTCTGGCCGTCCCCTTTGCTCTTTCCGGCGGACGCCGTGGCGCTCTCAGCGGCATCGTGGTCGCGCTGGTGATTGGCATTAGTTACGTGCTTACCTCCAGCTTGTTTGAAGCCATGGGTAATGTCAGCCAGCTTCCTCCGCTCATCGCCGCGTGGTCGCCTGATTTGATTTTTGGCCTGGCAGGGGGATACATGATCATGAAAACGCCCTCGTGAAATGACCCAGTTCTTATACTGGATACCTTACGGAAGCAGAAGCACGAGAACCAAGGTCGGTTGCAGTACGGGCCCCAGCAGCAAACGATGTTTTTGCTAAAGTAGGTCCGCTATTTCCATGTGGCGAAGCGAATTCCACATGAAATAAGCCGCGGCGAGCCATAGTTCAGCACTGGAGTTGCAGCCGTCTCGACCTTTGCATCAAGAATGTTCGCAGCATTTGCGAACCAGGTCAGCCAGCCAGTTTTCTTCGAGATCGACAAACCTAACACTGAATAGTTCCGCAGCTCGAACTGGTTCAGGTCATCATCAAATTGCCTGCCGGCCCCTCTGAGTGATGCCATCACCGTCCAGTTTTTTGGCGCAGCGTATGTGCCGGAGAACGTGAATGTATAAGGCGGCACCTGAGGCAGTTCCCTGCCGACCAGAACAGGGTTCAGGCTGAAACTATCCACTATGGAGTGAACGTATTCATAACCCGCTCGCAACTGGATATGTGGAAAGAGAACAAGCAGGTCACCATCCGCTCCTTTAGCGCGAGTTCCACCCAGATTTTCCCGCTGGCGCGTAATAAGCGCGGAAGTTGAAGATTGGGTAACGTTCGCTACTGGATTCTCAACATGCTCGTCAAACAACGAGACGCTCAGCAAGATGCGCTGGCGAACATAGCGAACACCTGCTTCACCACCATAAATGTGCTCTGCCCGCAGTTGTTCGTTCGCAAGTGTAAGCACGTTTCCCAGGCGAAAGCTCCGATAGAGCTCATTCAAGGTCGGAGCGCGGAAGCCACCGTATGCAGACGCAGTAAGCTGCCACTGCGCACCCAGATCGTAAACGGCGCCGAACCTGGGACTCCAAGCCGTCTCCTGATGCGAAGTCAAAGGAGTGAATGCTGTACGGAAATTTGCCAACTGCGTGGCCCGGTTGAAGCCATCCAGATTTGACCACCAATCAAGCCGTATGCCTCCGGATAAACGCAGCCTTCGCGTAACCGTAGCGGAAAGTTCCAGAAAAGAGCCGACAAGATTGTCCCGCCCGCCTGCAGAGGCAAGGCTTGTAGGCGAATTGGCCGTAAAAACTGTTTCGTCAGATTCTCCATGAATGAACCGGCCATCCACACCGGTCGTAATCTGCGCAAAGGAAACATGACGCGTCCAGTGGGCGGCAAAGCCAACTTGGTCAGATGGAGCAGTTTGCCAGCGCGTAAGTGTCTCAGTGTTACGATCTGTGGAAATAGCGGAGAAGCTCTGGTGATAATGCTCTCCGGTCCCATATAAGCGGAACGAAAATACATTTCGGCCCAGGCTTGCATCCATTCCGCTGCTTAACTCACCCAGATGAGTGCTGTTGATCTGAAGAGCTGTGCCATTGTTGCGGTCTTCACCAAACAATGATCCGCTGATAAATGCCGTCCCGCTTTCTGCAAAGTTGCGCTGCGCTCGCACGGTCCCATTAGCGAAATGAAGAGTTGCCGGAGTATCCACTAATCCCCGGTCCGCGGATGCGACCACGAATGCGCCATCATTACCGAAGGCTTCTCCGTCCCCAGAAAGTACCCACTTGCCAATTTGGCGTGACGCGATCCCCTGAATATTATGGCCGCTCAGGGAGTCGCCAGTACCCTCCAGGGTGACAAGATTCTTGCTTTTCTCCGTCACCAAATCCACCACGCCGCTGAACGCACCGCTACCGTAGAGCGCGGAACCGCCTCCACGTAGCACCTCAGCGTGGTCCAGCGCCAGACGAGGCACGCGGTCCCAGTACACCCAGCCTCCAAAAGCGTCATTCAACGGCACACCATCTTCCAGGACCACAATTCTGCTTGCAGCGCTGCCGCCGACCCCTCGCGCGGATGCTCCCTGCGTGGTGGGGTTTGCAGTAAGGCTATTGCTGCGGCGAAAGAGGGTGAATCCCGGCACCAGACGCAGAGCGTCGTCCAGCGTCGCTTCTGCCTGACTATTTAATTCCCGAGCGGTAAGCACAACTACATTGGCTGCTGTCTGTTCGATTCTGGTGGCGCTGCCCTCCCCGGTAACAATTACAGTGGCGGCCACAGGAGCGGGCTTGAGCATGATCCTTATGGGCGAGGCTGATCCACTCCATTCAAGTGCCATAGGAGAAAAGCCTGTTGCTGTAATGCGAAGCGTACCTTGATCTGCTGCAACAGATATAGAGAAATTGCCTGTATTGTCGGAAACAGCGCTGTAGGTCTGGCCGCGCGATACCAACTGAATCTTGGCTCCGCTGATAACCGCTCCAGTTTCATCCACCACACGCCCATGCAGCTCGGCAGCGCTCGCGATGGCTGACCATAAGAAAACTGCGATAAGGAGGCTAATGCAGCGTATAAAGATAGGCCGCAATGTCTTTGCTATCCTCATCGCTCACCCCCATCTCTGGCATTGCGGTATGCTGCTCAATCTGATGGATTCCTGATCCTATGGAGCAGGTTGCCATTTCCGGCCCGATTTGATAATGCCGGAGTTCAATAATCTTGCGGGCTTCGGCTTTGCTGTCACGGATCCACCTGCAGGATGGCAAGCGCCCGAGGCAGAAAAGACTCGCCCAAAGGCGTGAGGCGCGCTGTCAGAGGCAGCCAATAGAATAACTTTCCCCCAAGCTTGTCTTCCAGCTTGAGAATTTGCTGCGATAAGGAGGGTTGCGCCACATGCTCAAACTCCGGTGCGCGGGTGAAGGTACCCTGTTTTACAATGGCGCAAAAATATCTAAGCTGATGAATTTCCATAGCTGTGCTCCTGACTTGACAAGCACGCATAGATATACGCTGTCTTGCGATTGTAAATAGTTGCCGATCAGGCTTATTTATGTGGACTGGCCTTACATTGAAGGCTGCTGCGAGGTGGTTTTACTAAAAATGCCATGGGCTCTGGAGCAGCATGTCTCTGGTGGAAACAGCGGACTAGCAGTAAACCACAAGCAATTCTGCTGAGAAAGGTGCCATAGTGGTGAACTGCAGCATTTGCAATCGTCATTTTTTCTCCTTAGAAAACTAAAGACACGATGGGGGCCCAGGCAGGGGTGGCCCACAGGATAGGCAAGAATAAGGAAACGTTAATACGCCAACTTAAGCCAAAGAATTAATTTTGACTGTTTTTCGTTCCGTTTTGGGACTGGAGCGCCAAATTATGCCATTCTCATTCAAACAATGGGAATCGCCCAACTACCGCATTCCCGAAAGCTTGAGTTTAAGCTCTAATTATAGAGAGAGCAGGAAGAGACAACCAGTAGGAGCCCCAAGTACTGAGTCTGAAATGAACCTGCGGCGTAAGCTAATAACCTGCCGCCTTGAAGAGCTCCGTCCTCATCCAAGTTACGCTCGACATGGAATCGTGGTTCCTGTTTCAAAGCTATCGGTGCTAATTGAGCGAGGTGACCTCGCATTTAGAGACCCCATCGCGATCACTAGAGAGCGCACAATCCTAGACGGCTATGCGCGAGTGGAATACGCTCGACAAATTGGTTGGGCTGAACTCTTGTGTCTCGAATATGAGCTTTCGGAAACAGAAGCCTTGCAATACATGTTGAAGGCACATCAACGTTCACAGGGCTTCAATACGTTTCAGCGTATAGTCCTGACGCTTGACCTGGAACCTGAATTACAAGACCAGGCACGGTTGAACCAGCGAGCCGGTGGTCAGTATAAGGGTTCGTCAAAATTGACAGAAGCTAAACGATTGGATGTCCGATCCAAACTCGCTGACATTGCGGGCGTGTCAATGGGGAATGTGAGCAAAGTCAAGTTCCTCGTGAGAGCGGCGCATGACAATGTGCTTGCAGCATTAAGGAGTGGTGAGGTCAGTATTCACCGAGCTTGGACGTGGAGTCAGAAACCTCTACAGGAACAGCAAGACGCTTTGTGGTGGCAGCGGACAAAGAACGGTCTTAGCAAGACAACGCGAGAACTTGTTTCACGTCATCGACCAAAGGTTTTCGTAGGTGTGCCTGATCCAGAAGATCTAGCGAATCATCTTTTCTGCGCTTCGACCCAGCCAAATGAGTTCGCTTAAAGTGTCAGTAGTGAAAGGAAATGGAAAAGCCATTTTATCTGACCGAGGAACTGGCACTCGCTCTCAATTTTCAACAGATGGACTTATGCGACGCTTTGAACCCCTAAAACAGATCCTAAGCGATCACCGCATTCTCTGGAACCGACCGGATGTGCGAAAGTCCGTCCGAGAAAACTTCAATAAAGTGGAAATTTGCCGAACTGCTGCCCTAGGTGCGGAAGTATATGCCTCGGAAAGGGAAGAGAGGGCGTTTTTCCATTCTTGCAAGTCGAGATCCTGTCCGAGTTGCGGACACCGGGCAACCATCCTGTGGCAGCGGGAACAGTGGGCCAGCCTCCCTGATATCCCGTATGTGGGCATCGTACTCACCATGCCAAACGTTCTGTAGCCGACCTTTCAGAGGAACCGGCACCTGCTTCACGATCTCCCAGTCCTAGCAAGCAGCGTAATCCAACAGTGGGCCAAAGCGAAAATACGGTGTCAGAGTCTTACTGACGGTCGTACCTCACACTTTTGGCCGCCATCTCACGTTTAATGCACATCTGCATACCCTGGTCTCCGCAGGTGGATTGAATGAGTCTGAAGGGCGCTGGATTGCCGGCCTGCACTTTGACAAGCACGCCATAATGCATATGTGGCGTTATGCGGTTATCAACTACCTGCGAGCCGCGCTCAAGTGCTTTAACCAGCGTTCGTCGTTTTAGTAGCTGCAATATTCTCAATTTTCCGAATGTCTATTAAATGAATTGCTTGAGGCGTATCGCGCATTACGTCCGTTTTGATTAAGCATTCAAATGATTTCCCGCCATCTTGTACCTGGGGAAGGGTGAGAAATTCGGGTGAAGAAACATACCGCGCTCCCGCCAGTGTTCCATGTCCGTAGCAACCGGCAATGAGCATCATCATCTTATTTGGGCAGAATGGGTTGGGCCCACATAGAATCAAGCCGTAGTCAACTCCGGAACCATTTTTGTCGAGTTCGTTTGGGGAATATAACTTAGGTGGCGTCGTTGTTGTATCAGTGATTGCGACATCCTCTGGGCCGACCTGAAAAGTTGACTTAAAAAGAACTAATGCCTCAAGAGCAACCGAATTTGCGTCCGGGCCGCCAATGACAACCAACGTTTGCTTTAACATGTCACCATTAAATCGACTAGCGTAGGCATGGGGAACTTTCTTGCCCCCAATGCGACTCAGAAAAGTTTGAAGCTCACCCAGAGCGATTGCGTCACCTACACCTAAGAGGCCAGAACGTTCAAAGTTTTTGAATTCATGAAAACTTCCCACTACTATGCACAGATCGTCAGATAAAAATGGTCGCCAAAATGAGCGAGCATTACGGGTACGCCAGCGCTCACGCGCGGTTCTCAAAATCCAGCCTGCTCCTGCGCCAATTAAGAACTTAGCACAGTCCTTCATCAAGTCTAAGGCGAAGGGAGTGATAGGCGGCAGTTTCGGAAAGGACATAAATGTCTCTGTGTTCTTTCTTAAGAAATTTGACGATCTTTACACAATAGTGGATATCGGGAGGTGCCGTGCTTCCGATTCAAATAGTGATTACCAGTCGCGCGCAGTTTCTCCCCTTTGTTTGATGGACCCTGCCGTGTCCACAAAGTCGTCCTCAGGCCACAAATGTTAGTGTGTAGTCATCGTTGTCCCCAATATCTAGCTCTCGATACCCGATTCTTTCAAACTCAGTGCCAGCATTTTTTTGAGAACCCCAGCAAGCTTGGTCACCGCCAAAAGCATGTCGAGGAACGTTCGCTCCCCACGGCCCCGCCCAGAAAGCGCCATCTGCGGCATGTGCGAAGTAGTACCAAAATTGATTGACATCCTCTAAGTCATTCGCAAAGACAAGAGCGCATGAGTTGGGTTCAATCTTCCACCAACCCATCATTTCAAAATCGCCGCCATCACCGCCACACGTTTCAGGACTGTAGAACATAATGGATGCCCAAATGGTCGTTGAGTACGAATTACACAGCGTCAATCCCATATTCAATCCTTTCTGGTCGATTGCGGTTGATTGATGTTGGCCCGCACTGCCCGACGTGATGATTTTTTCTGGGTAGCCGAACCGCTGTAGGCAGCTTCCGCCACATGCCCAGGACTGGCATTTGCAATCCCAGAACGGCGACCCGATGAAGGTGCATTGTCTCCAAGTGAAACGCGCTTGTGTATGTTTTTGCTATCAGATTTATCCGACATTGCTACTCCTTTTTTCAGAATCAAAAGAATAATTGTCGATTCGCGGAGACCGCATGAATTTTTTTATAAACGAACTCCGGCCAGGGATTAGGGGGTGTGGCGTACACGATACTGCCAGTCCACTTGATTTGCAAATGGAATCTAATCAGAAATGAACATCTTTACCGGCACAGCGGGATTTTCGTACAAAGATTGGGAAGGCATCGTCTATCCGAAGGACCTGAAAAAGCGCAAAATTCACCCGCTAGAATACCTGGCCCAATTCATAGACTGCTGTGAAATCAACACTTCGTTTTTATGGTCCCATTCGTCCGAATGTCGGAAAATCCTGGTGCGAGAAAGCCTCGGCTGTAAATCCGAATTTCCAATTCACGGCAAAGTTGTTTCAGGGATTCACACACGTTCCACGGGGTACTAAGCCCAATACACCATTCAGCCTGAGCGTGAGCACAGAAGACGAAAAGCTGGCGCGAGAAGGACTGGAGTCCATTGCAAATGAAGGCATGCTTGGGGCTGTTCTGATACAGTTCCCAATTTCATTCAAGAATGCAGATGACACCCGCGACTATCCTTTTCATCTCATTGGCAACTTCAGCGAGTATCCCCTTGTGCTCGAAATCCGGCATGAAAGCTGGAATGATCCAGACATTCTGGCGCGATTAGCAGAGGCCGGTGTTGCATTCGCAAACATTGACCAGCCGAGACTCGGCAAATCCTTGCGAGGAACTGAGCATGTCACAGCCCCGGTTGGTTACGTGCGCCTGCATGGACGTAATTACAAGGAATGGTTCCAGGCAGACAACCGGGATGATCAGTACAACTATCTTTACAAGCCCAAGGAACTTGAGGGATGGAAAGAAAAGATCGCGCAGATTGCTGACAAGGCGGAAAAAACATTTGTTGTAGCAAATAATCACCACAACGGGCAAGCAGCGGTAAATGCGCTGGAGTTGAAGAAGATGCTCCGAGGCAAAGTCAAAGCACCCAAACCGCTGATTGAGCATTATCCCGAGCAACTGAGCAAAATTGCTGATCCCGCTTAAATCCTTGTTAGTGTCTGGCGCCAACATGATGGCTGTCGAACTGGAATACGCCCCGGCATCTCGATAACCAATTGATTTGAAGTTCGTCAGAGAAGAAGGAGGTGCGGGTTTTCACCTCCTTGAGGCATGCGCCGCGGCGTCGCCAAAGTGAAAAAACCACTTCTACTTCAAAGAGATAATCTTGATTTGAGGCCTTTGCAGATGGCTCCTGTTACGAGACGACGATTTTGAAAACCGCCATGCTTGTCAGTGCTTCGACTGTCTGGGCAAAGCACTTCCCTACAGCAACCGTGTCATGGCATGAACGCCGAGACCTCTTTCCTGAGGGAGTCGCCTCCGGAGACCCAAACAGCAATAGCATTATATTGTGGACGCGCAGGGCACCGGGACACGCACTTTACGCAGGACGGCCATTCCTCCAGACCTTGATGACACCAACTGTTTGTGATCGATAAAGTTGAGGTTTATGGGAGGAATGCTCTAGGACTGGTGCGCATTCAATTTTGGCGAGGCACAGCTTAGGAAGAAAAGGGGCGGCTCATGGGCTTACTTGGGGGCAAGTGAGTGCAGCTCTTCCGGATAGCCGGCCAAGCGGGAGGACCTGATTCGCGGGGTGAGTCCATAGAATTCGCGAAAACTCATAATCAGGGGCTTCCATTTATTGACGTCTATTCGAGTAGGGGCTTCGCGCATCAGCAATCGCTCATCCACGTGCACGCGCTTGATCCGGACTTCAAAGCTATAGGCGCTCACCTTGTCATCGAATTTGTTATAGCTGTGGACAATCCCTTCCATGTGGACTGGACACTCCAAAATCCTAGGCGGTTTTACCAGATCGGAATCAATCGGGGTAAATTCGCTGATGCCGAACTTATCCGGTTCGTAGCGATATCCCCTGGTCACTTTGTATTCCGGCACGGGATCGCGCCCTGTAGTGAGCGCCAGCTTGTCCACTTGATCTGCCTGATCTACGGAAGGAAGGTTGATCACACACTCACGCGTGCGGATCAGATTGTCAGAGGTCTTGGAAACAGCTCCTAGCCCCAGCATGCAAGCCGAGCCCAGCCACCAAGCGGATGACATAGGCGCGATGTTCGGCGATCCATCCTCATTCAGGGTAGAGATCACCGCTACAGGAGTTCCGAAGTAGAGAATCGATAGATCTACGGCTTTATGCATTTTGAATGAATTGGACTTGTTATTGTCGTAGTGTGGTCATCGGGTTTGTCGTCATGGCCCGGATAGCCGGGATACAGCAGGCAAAAACCGAGACCACTACGATTAGAACCGTCAGTCCGGCATATGTCACCGGGTCTTCAGGGCTCACCTTGAACAGCAGGTTGGAGAGGGCTCGCGTGGCCAGAATTGTGGTGATGCATCCTAGCGCCACGCCTATACCGACTAGCTTTAATCCCTGCAGGATTACCGATCTGCCAATCTGCCAGCGTTGCGCGCCCAATGCTATGCGAATGCCAATTTCGCGCGACCTCTGGCTGACTAGGTTGGCCATGACGCCGTAGATGCCAATAATTGTCAGCATCAACGCCGTGCCGGCAAAGACCGCAAGCAACAGTAGATTGAAACGACGTGGGGCCACCGAAGCATTCAGGTAATCCCCCATGGGTTTGATATCGGTTGCAACTTCAGAGTCCGTGGATTGGACGATATGTCGCACCTCTGAGGTCAGCACCGATTGATCGCCGGAGGCGCGCACGATCCAAAACTGGTTGATGGCCAGCCACGACACCACGTCCTGCGGGACCTGCTTTATGGGTACAAACAACTCGGGATCAGCATCGGCTTCCAGGTTCTTGTTTTTTACGTCTGCCACCACTCCCACGACCTCCACTGTGCGAAGGCTGTCGGCGTCATCAATCGTTACATGGCTGCCCACGGCATCCCCATTCGGCCAGAAATGGTGCGCCATGGTCTGGTTGATGATGGCGACTCCCGCCATGCCTGCGTCATCGTGGTCGCTGAAAATCCTTCCGCTGATCAGAGGCACCTGCATGGCCTCAAAATATTTTGGGCTGATCATTCGGTAATCGGCCGAAGGCAGCTCTTTGCTCGAAGCCGGAGGGTGTCCGACGATAGTGAAATAGATCGCGCCCAGCAGCCCACTCATCGGCAGATGAGAAATGGTTCCGACCGACTGTACGCCCGGCATGGCTTCCAATTGCGCCCTCACCTGGCGGTCAAAGGGCAGGATGTCATTCAAAGTCTTGTATCTTGCTTGCGGTAATGAAAGCCGGGCCGTCAACACGTTCTCCGTTACAAAGCCGGGGCTCACTTGTTGCAGGTGAAGCAGGCTGCGGAAAAGCAGACCAGAGCATATCAACAGCACCAGGGAGAACCCTATTTCCGCCACCACCAGCATGCTGCGAGTGCGGTTCCGCTGCGCAGTCACGGTGGAACCTTTGCCCTCTTCCTTCAGGGCGGAATTTAGATTTTTTCCGAAAGTCTGCAGCGCCGGCACTAAGCCAAACACAAGCCCGGAAATAATCGAGATCAGTATCGTAAACGCGAGCACGCGGCCATCAATTCCCACTTCATTCATCCGCGGCAGGTTGGGCGGGCTCAGCCGCAGGAGCTGCGGTACTCCCACCAGAGCGAACAAGAAGCCCATCACTCCGCCCAGCAGAGAGAGGATGACATTCTCCGTGAGAAGCTGTTGGATAATGCGTCCGCGGGAAGCACCCAGAGCGCTGCGCACCGCCAGCTCGCGATAGCGCTCCGCCGCCTTGGAAAGCACAAGGCTGGCCATGTTCGTGCATGCAATCAGCAGCACCAGCACCACGGCCCCAGACAAAATCAGCAGGATCAGCTGGAAATTGCCAACGATCAAGTCCTGAATGGGAACAATGGTCACACCGATTTTATTGGCGTTAAATTTGGGATACTGTTCGCGCAAGCGCTGGGCCAACGCGGTTAACTGGGACTGCGCCTGCTGTGGTGTGACACCGGGCTTCAGCCGGCCCAATCCGCGGAGGAAGCTCACTGATGCGCGGGCGCCTTTCCTCGGATCGGAATCCGGCTTCAAAGCACGAGCCAGTTCAGCGTGGTAATAAGGAAAAACAAAGTTCTGAGGCAGGACGCCCACGATCGTATACGCTTCGCTGTTGATCTGGATCGTCTGACCCACAATGCTGGGATTGCCACCAAAACGCCGCTTCCAGAGTCCATATGTGAGCACCACTACCAACTGGCTATCCGGACGGTCATCATCTGGCAGCAAGATTCGGCCCACTATGGCATTGACCCCTAAAAGCTGGAAAGTATTGGCGGAAATCTTCGCGCCCTGCAGTCGTTCCGTATCGCCGTGCCCGGTGAGGTTGGCACCCCAGTCCGCCAGCGCTGCAATTCCATCCAGGCTTTCGTTTTGCTGGCTGTAATCGAGAAAGTCCGGTAACGAGAAGGGCCCCTGGTTCATGTCAGGGACGCGGGCCATAACAGAGACCACCCGGTCAGGATCGCGGAAAGGAAGTTGGCGCAGCAGGACGGCATTGACCACGCTGAAAATGGCTGTATTCGCTCCAATGCCTAATGCCAGGGTGAAAATGCCTATGATCGCGAAACGACGATTTTTGAACAACATCCGCATAGAAAAGCGAATGTCATTGCGCAGCGTTTCAAGCCTAGTTCCTCCACTCATCTTAAGGGCCTCCAAGGCCATTCTCTATTCAAGAGTATTGGTAATCAATTTACTATGCACTCCGATTATTGCTTTTGAATTCGTGAAAGGGACGCTGGGTGTAGTTATTTCACTAATCCCAGAACTTTCGCAGCACCCGATGCAGTTCTTCCGGCTCCTCTACGTGGGCAAAGGAGCCGCTCCTCTCCATGATACGGAATTCTGCTTTGGGAGCGTGTATCAGGAATTCGCGCTGCAGGGTGGGATAAAGCGCCCGATCGAAACGACCGGCCAGCACCAGCATGGGACATTGGATCTCTTTGAGGCGAGGACGAAAATCCGGAATGCGAGCCACCTGATTGCTGACCATGAAGTCAACATCGAGACCGCAAAAGAGAGGATAGAGCGCCACATTGCGTGCGCCGGGTTCGGAAGCCAGTTTGTGCGAGCTGTCCGGATTGAAGAACCGGACAAAAACAGCGGCGCGGGAAAACTGCTCCACCATGCGCGCATCAGTGGAAGGCACCCCCTGCGCGCGCAGCGTCTGGATTTTCTCCCAGGCGTCGGGACACTGGTTGGCGATCTCACGGTTGATGTTGACGTGGTTCAACTGCCACATCTCGGGACTGTGCAGGCTGTTGGCTAGCACAAGGCTGCGCACCAAGTGCGGATGGTCCAGCGCCAGCGCCTGCGCCAGCAGGCCGCCGTAGGAAAAACCATACAGGTGCAGCGGTCCGGAAACGAGCTGGGGAATCAGCTCCGCGATGTCCTGAACGTCGCCGACAAAGGTGATCTCGCGCAGGTCGGCGGGAACCTCCGAGCGGCCACGTCCGTAAAGATCGACGTAAAAGATATGCCGGTCAGAGGCCAGCGGATCGAAGTGCGGATGAAAGATCACGTGCGAGCCGGCGGGCCCCAGCCCGGCCAGCATGAGCAAAGGTTCGCCCTGGCCATGTTCTTCGACCCAGAGCTTTTTTCCGCGGACCGTGTAATGCCGTCCCGGCGGATGAGTAAAAAATGGCTTTTCTACCGGCTGACTCACCTAGTCTCCTTGATTACCTGCTGGGATCACCTGCTGGCTGCAAAAACGTTCCACCATACCTGAAACAGAGAGTATTTCAAAATTCTTGGGGCGCCTCCTGTCCTAGTCTCCGCAACTTTTCTTAGCGGCCGCTTACTTGGCAGAGGTGCGGCCGGTGTCTGGGTTCATTGCCGGCCGCTCCGGCGGCATTGGGTTCCAACGGCACCGGCTCCAGCGGTGAAAAGAAAGAATCTCCATCCAGCGGATCGGCAAAATCCGTGCTTTTGAGCCTCAATATACTGGTATTGACGATGAACGGATGATCGAAGCGGGTCATGCCCTCGGCATTGACTGCCGTGGGCAGCAGGCGCGCCATCAGCGGCTTGTTCCACTTGATGGCCTGGACGCTGATAGGCTCGATCACTGAAGCCAGTTGGCTGGGCGAAGTTTCCAGATGCAGCGGAATCATATCCAGGCCGCAGCCGCAAACGCAGGCGTACAGCAGAAGGTCTTTCAATTCAAAGGCGCCTTCGGCCAGCCGCTGCGCCAGCCAGGTATCCTCCAGCGGCGAAAGCATGGTGCCGTTGTAGCCGACTTGCGGAAAACGAGCAAAACCCTGCTTGAGCAGGTTATTCACTGCGTACAGCGAAAACAGGAAATCATAACTGCCAATGCGAGTGTTGTTGAGGCTTTCTACGGCGCGAACCGCGCTCGACTCTTCTCCCGGATAAGGAGCCAGAGAGAAATCAATGCCCTTGAACTTCAGGTTTACGTTTTCCGCCAATTCGGAGGCAAAATCCACCACCTTGCGGACATACTGCTCTGCCACCTGCTGGAAGAGCAGCAGCTTGTCATTAAAGCGGCGCCTCTGCTGGAAGCAGCAGTTCATGATCCCGGCGAGTTCCAGGGCGATGCTGAAGCCTTCGGGGCCATCGTGGTAAGCGGCCGGAAAGTAAGGGCTGTTCGGAGGCAGGTTGGCCATGACCGCGAAGCGGAAGTTGGCCTGGCTGTTTTCGCCTATCCGGGCCAGCCGCGCGATAATCTCTCCGGCCTTGCGGATGGCCCTGCGATGCACGCCAAACGGGCTGCTGACCAGTGTATGTGTGAAGACGTTCCGGGTCGCCGCCAGTATGGCCGGTACGGCTTCCAGTGCCTCCACCGCCATGTCCGCCGAGCGATAATGCGGGCCGGGTAGGCAGAACCAGGCGCGACCCGCCATTATCTCTTCCATTATGCGGGCGAACGCCTCGGCATGCACCGGGCCGTCCGCCGAGCAATACATTTGCTGCTGCGGCTGGCATGTCAGCCGCAGACAGCGCGCCTCCAAACCATGCTCTTCCAGCATCTCCGGAGCACGAGTGAGCAACTGCTCGATACGCGGGGCGCTCTTCTCCGGCGCATTCCTGTCGATGTTCAGACCGAAGGTGATTGTTCGAATAAGCTGACCCATTCATAACCCCACTTTTCTGACTTTCCGGCAGCTCCTGCTACTGCAAAACCGAGAGCAGCGCCTGCTGCTCAGGCTCCACCACAAGACTGCGTTCGATTCGCCGGACAGCGTCATAGTCAGCCATGATTTGCTCCCGATCCTTATGCACGAGAATGACAAAGCCAAGCGCGAGGGTGGTGAGCAGGTCCCTGGTTTGCAGAACCCGGTCGCCGTTGCGCACTGGCACGGAAACAAAATGGAAGCTGGGCAGGGAACGTACCTGATCCAGGACTTCGATATTGCGGACCACGCCAGTGTTTCTGTTGATAAAGAAGACCACGATCAGGCGCTGGTTCAGAGTGTAGCCGGCAGGAAGCGGGCCGAGCCGGGCAAAGTAACGCACGGCGCGGTCAATCTGGCTATCGGCAGTGGCGACGCGGCAGAAACGAGGCTGGCCTCCGCCGTGCGGGCGGGCATTCACTTCGATCAAGCGCGGTCCTTCCGCCGTCAGCATAACCTCGACATGGGCGGCGCCAAAGCGCATTCCCACGGCATCGAGCACGCCCCTGGTGTACTCAATCAATGCAGAAACGCCCGGCTCGTCTATGGGGACCCATTCCATGCTGTCATAGACCGCCATGTGCGGGCCGTTGTCGATCTTCCGATAGCGGCACACGTCGGTAACGGTGTGAATGCCCTCGTAGCTGAAGGTATCTACGACGAATTCAGTGCCTGTCACGTACTCCTGCACCAGCATGCGGTCATTGACGACATCCCACTGGTTGGGCTTGCCCAGTTGCGCGTCGAAGACCTCGCGCCAGCCCTGCCCTCGATGCACACGTGTGACTCCGTCCGTGCTGGCGCTTTTCGGAGGTTTCACCACGAGGTCACGTCCCTGCAATCCTTCGTACTCGATCCAGGCGGAGACCTCCGCGGCATCTGCGGTACAGATCTGCTGGATCGCCGGCATTCCTGCCTTGATAATGGCTCGCGCCATCTCCCACTTGTGCCGCCGCGCGCTAATCAGCTCAGGAACGTTGGCGACGTCGGGAGTGACCTGAGCGGCCAGCTCATCCGCCAACTCCACACCTGTCTCCGCCCCAGGCAAGATGCAGCGGGGCCGCAGCTCCAGAAGGCGCTGCACCACAGGCTGGTGGACGCCGGTGAATTTGAGCACTTCCTGGTACTCCTCAGGATGAAACGTGGGAAGGTATACGGCGGGAAGTTCTTCACGGGAGAGGACCGTCACCACCGGCACTCCAGCCTCCTTGAAGGCGGAGGCGTAAAACATTCCCGAGGAAAACGGGTCCACGATCACCGCGGGGCCGAGAGGATTACTGGCCGGCATAGGCGCGCTCCTTGAGTTCAGTCAACTGGCCCGCTTTATTGCAGTATTGCTCCCAAGCCCTTGCTACCTGCTTGCTCAGGCCGCGGGCGCGCATGGCGGAGTGCGGGAGTCCCTTTTCAACAACCAGTTCCGCCGGAGTGCCGTTCGCCTGGAGAAGCTCGGCGTAGCGAACGGAGTCCACCAGCAGCGAATCCAATTCGCCGCCCACGATGTAGGCCGACGGCAGATCATGGAACTTGCCGCTGACGAGCGGTGAAACGTAAGGATCGGAAACCTGCTTCAGCTCGGGCGGGCAATAGCAGGCGGTGTAATAGGCCATCTCATCGCCGAGCAGAAGAGGCGCGTCTTCGCCACCGTGCTGCCAGCGCGTAAAATCCAGCACTGGGCTGATGAGAGCTTGTCCGGCCAGAGCCGGACCGTTGCGGTCGCGGGTCATCATGGAGACCACGACCGCCATGTTGGCCCCGGAGCTGTCACCGCAGACGACGATCCGGCTGGAGTCAATGCCGAAGCGATTTTCGTCGGCGGCAACGGCGCAGAGCACGCCATAGCAATCTTCCAGCGCGGACGGGAAAGGATACTCCGGGGCCAGCCGGAAGTCCGGCGCGATCGCCGTCAAGCCGCTCCGGGATGCCAGCTCTGCCACCACGGTGTTGTGCGTGGCGAGCGAGCCTACCACGAAGCCTCCGCCGCGAATGTAGATGAGCAGCCCCCGACCCTGGGGCTTCGCCGGTCGGTAGACGCGAAGCCGCAGCTCCTGTCCTTCGTGCGAAACCGTTTCATCGGTGATGGTCACGTCCTCAGGCAGGGCATAGGGAAATTCGCGGGTCAGGCCAAAATAGAGCTCTCGCTGTTCGGCCAGAGGAAACGTATAGAAATTGGGTGGCATCGCTTTGTTGCAACGATCAATGAATTCCTGAATGCCATCGGCATATTGCATAGCTGTTCTCCTGAAAATGAAATGGGAAGGAAATATCGTTGATTAAGTAGCGTGGTCGGGCGCGGCCACCGGGCGCAGCGATTGCATGACTTCCTGCGCGATCCCGCGCCGCAGCAGCACTGGTAAACAGATCGCCGTACCCAGTCCTCCGATCCATAAAGCGCCACTGACGCCGACCTGATGGATCGCCCCCGCGGTAAGCAGGCTGCCGATCGGGGTTGCGCCCCACACGCAAAACCGCTGCACTGAGTTCATGCGTCCGCGCAGCACCTCCGGAGTCTCCGTCTGGCGCAGTGTAGTCGCGGTGGGGCTGAAGATGCCCTCGCCCAGGCCATGGACGATGCTGGCCAGCACCAGCCCCGTGATCGAGCCTAGCGCGCCCATCACGGGAACGAATACCAGACCCAGCACGGAGATGCAGGCGCTTACCACGGCCGTCCTGATTCCGCCGAGCCGCCGGACGAAGCGGACACTGATCAGATTGCCCAGCGGAAAGCCTGCCGTTGCCGCGCCCACCATTAGCCCGATGGCCGTAGTGTTCAGATGCAGCACCTTCAGGCAATAGAGCACCAGACAAGTTTCGGCCATGGTGCAGAACACCACATAGGCTGTGCCGCACAAAATAAGCGGCTCAAGCACCGGATGGTGCAGTACAAAAACCATTCCCTCCCGAATATCGCGGAATATTCCCTTGTACTCCCGGAGAGGAATGGGGCGGAAGGCGATGGTGTCACGATGCCGGATGGCTAGCAGCGAAAGCACGGAGACCAGAAAAGTGGCAGCTTCAAACCCCATGGCCGCAGTCAGACCAACCCAGGCGATCACCGGCCCCGCAGCCATCGGTCCCACCGTTCTGGAAGCCGATTCGGAGAACGCCAGCCTGGCGTTCGCGCTGTGCAGATGATGGGTCGAGGCGAACAGCGAAGGCACATACGAAGTGTAGGCAACCTGGAAGATCACCATGGCCGCGCCGCCGGTCGCCACCAGCACCATCAGCAAAGAAAAGTTGAGCCAACTGCGCAGGACGAACAAGGCAACCACGGCGTAGATCGCGGTCTGGACCGAGTCACAGGCGATCATGGTCCAGCGCCGGGGCAGCCGATCCACAAATGCGCCGACTGGCAGCCCCAAAATCAGGAATGGCCCAAATAGCGCCATGGGCAGCAGCGCGGCTTTGGCCGCTGAGACCCCAAGCACCTGGATGGCCAGAATGGGTAAAGCCAGAACAAGAAACTGGTCTCCGAAAAGGCTGAGCGTCTGCCCGCCCCACAGGAGCCAGAAGTCGTGCCAGCGATCACCCGTTATGGTGGAAGAATCAGGCATGAGTGGCGGCCTTCTCTTCCATCTGCGCCAGCGGATGCGCTTCGAGATGGAACGCCTGCTCGGCGAGGTCTAGAATGCTCTCACAGTCTGCAGCGCTGGATGCGCGGGAAATGGCGTACGCATAGCGGCAGGAAACATGGTCGGCTGGTGGAAGAATCAGCTTCTGGCCCGGATGGCCGAGCGGCACCGCCACGTGGATTCCGGCGGGTAGGGTGGAGTCGACCCACACTTCATCCACAATCACATCCTCCGGCGGGTAGAAGAAACGGACGGCGGCAAAGGCCTTGTCACCGCCGCTCACGTCCGGCATTCGTCCGCAAGATACATCCACCAGCACCTTGCCGGGGCTGATGCCCGAAGCGATCCAGCCGACGAGTGGAATCAGATCTCCGCCAAGCCGGCCGTTGATCTCCACGATCTTCGGACCCTGTTCGGTCAGGCGCAGCTCGGTATGGGTCACGCCAGTCTGGAAACCTACGGCATCATGGGCCGCCTGCAGGACACCGAGGAAGGTCTTCTCCTGCAGCAAAGGATCGTTTGCGTCCACCACGTGGCCGATCTCTTCAAAATGCGGATAGAACCCCGTGATTTTACGCGCCAGGTAGAGAGGAAACATCTTTCCGTTGACCCATGCGCAATCGATGCTTACCTCCGGCCCGCGCATGTACTCTTCGATCAGCACGCCTTGATCAAACACGGGAACGCCGTCTTCTCTGGCGGATTCCGCATGAGCAAAAGCGGCTGGTAATTGCGTCGGGTTGTCCGCCAGGCTTACGCCATAACTTGCGCCGAGCGCCCGCGGCTTCACGATCACCGGGTATCCAATCGTCTCCGCCGCCTGGCACGCCTCTTCCAGTCCGCCCACCAGAGTGGAGACCGGCTGCGGCACTCGCGTGACCATCAGCGCCTTCCGCGTGAGATGTTTGTCGCGGCACTTCGCGGCATTTTCCGGCTTCGTCCCCGGCAGTCCCAAGGCCTCGGCCAGCTCTGCCGTGTAAACCATCTTGAGTTCATCCCAGCAGAGCACGCCGTCAATATGCACATGAGCCGGCAGCGCGCGCGCCGCCTCGATCATGGTGTTTACGTCCAGGGAGGGAACAATGGTATTTCCGATGATGTAAGGCTTTTCCCAGTCCGCATCACGATTGTGGAACATCCAGACCTGTGCATGCTGGGCGATTTCCTTGAGCAGGTATTCGCGGTACAGATGATAGCCGCTGGTGATTAGAAGGATGGTTGGGTTCTGGGCGCCATTGTTCTCAGAATTTATCATAAATGTTCCCTTTTTGTATTTGGCTGGAAAAGGAGAATGGAAGAACGCACTCAGACAGCGTTCCAGATTTTTTCGCGAGAGCCAGTCCTGTTCACTCCGGAAATATGGCGCAGCCGGAGCTGCTCCACGGGAGCGATACTCACGGCATGGTCGGAGAACGTGAGCTCTAAAGGATAGCGGCCCCGCTTCTGCACGGCCAGAGGCTCGCTGAAGGTCGCAAATGCCTGCGTCCAGTGGCAGTCGGGCCGGTCAGGATCATTGCTGAGCGACACTCCGGGCGCCAAGGCGATTTTGAACCAGAACACGACCCCATGCACTGTCGCATTCTCCAACGCTTCGAACTCAACTACGCGGGAAATTTTTGCCGGAACCTCATCGTAAAGATCCACGTCGATCATGGCCTGAACTTCAGAGACGATCCGGTGAGGACGGTTTCTGAGTCTGACCCCGAAATAACCGCGAGTGGAAAATTCGTTCATCTCGCTGACATCGAAGCCATGAGAGCTGTCCACGTGGTTCAGTTGGTGGATGGAGGGGCTCTCAACCAGGGCGCCTAGCAGATGCACGCCGCAGGGCACAAGCAGAGCGTGTGGCTTGAGCAGCTTGGCCTTGGCGTACCTCAGGGTAGACAGGAAACCTTCGCCCACAAAGCCGCAGTCGATGGTTTCCGAAAGCATCACTTCGGCGCGCTCAGGCATGTCCTTGCCGATTTCGATCGCGAATGAGCTCTTGGGAATGATGGTGATCTTGTGGGCCATGCCGTTGCGCCGTACGATTTCCTGCGCCTTATCGGCAAGCGCTTCCACCATCTCGCAGGCATACACGTGGCGGGCACCGCACCGGACGGCAAGCATGGAAAGAATCCCGCTGCCGGTCCCGATATCCAGAACGGCCTTGTCCCTCAGGTCTACCTTGGCCAGAGCATCCCCAAAGGCACTTCCACGGTGGCTGTCGTTCAACATCTCGAAGTGCCAGCGCGGAATCCACTTGCGATAGAGGGAGCCCAGGCGGTCGTCAACCCATGATCTTTTTCCCTGCAGGTCCTTGAGCGCCTTCAACAGGCGGTAGGCCAGGTCATTGCGGCCTTCCTGCAGGATCAATTCAATCGGCTCCCGGAAAGAATCGAGGTCGACTTCAACTTCTCTTTTTTCCTCTTTCACGTTCACTTGTAACTTCATTCCCCTTTGCATTGATTCACCTCTGAGAGCGGTATGGTGACGAATACTGTTTCCAGGGGCTGCTCTGTAAGGAACAGGATGGAATCTCCATTACGAATGGCGGGCTGGGTGCGCCGCTCGATCTTTTGCCGGTTGCAGCGGCTGCCATGCCATGGACAGACAATTTGGTTTCCTACATAGACCCCATGCGTGAGCGGCCCTCCCCTGTGCGGACATGTCATGTCCTTCAGAGTGATTGTGCCGATATCCTGGTGAACGGCATAAAAAGCCGCCGGCGTGGAAAAACCGGCGGGCAGATCATCGAATTTAAACTTCACGATCGGCATAACGGCGATAGTCTCCAATGGAATAAATGTTGTAATGACAAACGTCGGAAAGCACGATCGCGCCGTGCAGCCGGCTTTTCTGGATCACCACTGCCTGCCCGGGCTGGAGATCGACGAAGCTGTTTGGCCCGGAAACAAACCGCAACACTCCGCTGTTGACGATGCAAAGCTCGTCGCCGTCATGGCAGTGAGTGACGGAGAGTTCGCTAAGGGGCTCGATCAGCCGCATGATGTTGATCTTGTCCTGGTTCGCCAGAACCGCGTCCTTGATCTCCATGCCCAGATGGTGATAGTCATCCTTCTTGCTCATCCAGGTGACTTGCGCGCACAGGTCCTTTTCCGCCAGGTCCTGAAGATAGAGGGTCTGCTCCATGCCCAGCACGATGTCGGGAATAATCTCGTCGCCGTATCTGTCGATGGCCGGCAGCAGCATGTCTTCCAGGGTCATGCGTCCGTGGTGCTGGTCGATGTGAGCATGCTCTAAGTAGTACTGCACGTTTACTTTGTCGCCATGGACCTTCCTCAAAGCTGCCGCGGTATACCGGCAGTAAGGCCCAAACATGTTTTCCGCCAGCGTGATGGCGCCCAGGTAGCGGAAGAAATCCTCCGGCTGCCGGGTGATGCGATGAAAATAGTTGTTCAACAGGAAAGTAGTATTTAGATAGAACTGCCAGTAGGCGTGGGTGTTGGTCTCAAGCCCGATGGAGCGGAGAACATCCTTGAACAGGGTGCTGTGCTTGCGCTCATGGACGCCGTAACCATACTCATCCAGGATCACACGGAAGAGCTGCGACTGCAACTTGCCATAGTCTCCCAGAATATAGCGAGCCATGTGGGAAGCTTCCACCAAGAAATCCACGGCATGCTGCATCATTAGGAGTTGCGCTGCCTGCACCGGATACTTTGAGTTCTCAATCAGGTCAAAGGAGGTTGCTTTCTTTTCCGCCAGCGGCATGATTCTTTCCTGAAAGTATTCTTCAAACTTCTTTTTGGTCCAATGACCGGAGACGGTCACGTTCTCGTCGACAAAGCTCAAAGCATATTTCTGCAGCTGCGGCGTTACCAGCGCGGCCAACATCCGGAATTCTTCGTTATAGAAAGAAGGACGCGCCCATTGGCTCTCCAGGCGGCCTTCCGGCAGAAACATGAAGTCCACTTCATTAAGCGCGGTGAGCAGGCGGTTGGCGGTAAATGCCGCATACCGCAAATGGTTTTCCGGAGTGCTGCGCGTGAATTTGAAATATTTTAAGGTCTGCGGACGCACGGGCCGGCGCCATGCGTCCTTGACCTCCCATTCATGCACGTCGGCAAACAGCGGCGCGGCGACGAGCCTTTTCACTAGGGCATTAAACACCTCTTCATCAGAGAGGGCTTCTGACGTTTGCGTAGCCTCCTGAATAATGCTGGCCAAAGAGAGCGGCTCCAGGGCTGGGGGATTCTCGTGAACTGCATGGACTGCTTCTTGAATAGCGCTCATTTCTTTCTCCTTGAAGCGTTCTGGCGCTGCGCCAAAACAAAGGTAAAGACCGCATCGGAATGCGGCCGGCTGGTTACACTTGCCGTGGTAATGGAATGCAAGCGCGCGTATACTCCGTTCTCCACAGCAGGGCGCGGTGAAGTGAGGATCAGGACGCTGTTTCGAGCCTGTGGCTTCCGGTTTCGGCCCTGGATATCTTGCGGCCGGCGGGTTCAACACAATTCTGGCCTACTTCCACGACGAAGGCGCGGGCAATGGAGTTCACAGAGATGAGAACGCGGGCTTTTCCCGGCTTGTTCTGCTGATCGAGGAAAATGCCTTCCATGCCGGCCAAGCTTCCTGAGGCAATGACCACACGAGTGCCTGTCATGACCTGCGGGTGTGATTCGATGCCGCCGAACTCGACACCGCGCCTGATCCAGCTTATCTCCTCGTCGGAAATCACGGAGGGACGGCCGTTGGTTCCCAAAATGGAAATCACATTAGGCACCGTCAATGCTTTCATCCGCTCGATGATGAGTAACTTGATAAAGACATACCCTGGAAACAACGGCCGTTCCGCCTTGACGCAGCGGTCTGTCCAGTGACGGACGGATAAATATAAAGGAAGAAAGTGCTCGATTTCACGGTGCAATAAATGAGTTGCCACGCGCTTTTCCTGGTTCACACGGACAAATAGCGCAAACCACTTCGGCTGGTAAATATCAATCGAGAAACTGCTGGCTCTGTAGTCCATACAATCACAAACCTGGATTTTTGATTAGTAGAGATAGTTTCTGGAAGGACTGCTTCGGGGGCCCGAAAACGAGGTAACATAGCTCCGCCCAATGTGTCACAGTGGAGCTTGATTTTTTGCGCTGTACCGATTCAGAAAGGAGCCTGTAAATTTGTAACTACTTATTTGGTACTGTATGAGGTAGTGAAAATAACCTAATAATCGTTTCTCTATTTTTATCTGAAAGAGAATACATCAGCACACAGCCGTGCTGCAATATTTTTTGCGTTAAAATTTTATCCTATTACTTTTAATTTTATTGCTTTAGTTTTATTGCTTTTAAATTTACCTATCTTTTAGAGCAGATCGAATGGGGTTCCCCATTCAAATATGGCTGGAACAGTTCAAAGGGACATGGTTTATCCCATAATAGGAAAACATAAATGGCAGGCCATAAGGATGATTTATCCATAGTTCCCGAAGCGACCAAATGGATTGGCAAAATAGTTAGAGTGTGTTTCAAATATTGATGACCTTGATTCCTGTACTCTCTGGAAGCGTGATTCGACGCGCTCCAAGAGTTGCAGGGAATAGAGAAAGCTATTTATGAAACACGCTCTAGTGTTTTTAATATTTTAGTCCTGAACCTGAAGCACTACTCAAATAGCGTTCGGGGGCCTTTGGTGGGGGAGCGCTTTCATTGTGCGTCGTGGAAGATGCCCCCAATGGTATGGCGGTGGCCCGAACGTATCCCATTCACTCGGTAAGCCCCGCGAGTGCCGCGCACAAGCGATGATAGGCTGGAAAATGACAGACCGGAAATGACCGTCGCCACCTGAGGGTACGATTGCCCCACCACTGAATATGGAACCGTGTTCGGTCAGAACGAACTTTCCGCCGGTGAGATCCAATCCTGGCTGGGAGAGGTCCGCTACCCCCATTGCATTGCCGGGCTGGCGCTTCCCACAGATTATGTAGGAGGTCCGGCATCAGGCAATGCGCTCACGATTTCGCCTCGCGATTGAGCAGCTCTCTCTTGCGCTCAATACCCCAGCGATAACCTGAAAGAGATCCATCACTGCGTACCACGCGGTGGCATGGAATTGCTACAGCCAAAGCATTGGCTGCGCAGGCCTGCGCCACTGCTCGCACAGCGCGCGGCGAACCCATTTGTTCCGCGATTTCGGCGTAACTAGTGGTAGAACCGATCGGCACCTTGGTGAGGGCCTGCCATACGCGCTGCTGAAATGCCGTTCCCCGCACATCGAGCGGAAGATCCAGGCCGATTCCGGGCGCTTCCACAAACCCGACCACACGCGCCATCCAAGCTTCTATTTCAGCATCGCCTCCCACCAGCTTGGCATTGGAAAAGCGGTTCTGCAGATCGCGAACCAGAGCGTCAGGATCGTCACCGAGCAGGATGGCGCAAATACCTTTGCCGGTCACACCCACAAGAATCGATCCCAGGGAGCATTCACCGACGCAGAAATGAATATTCGAGTTGGCGCCTCGGGCGCGGAAGTCACTGGGAGTCATCCCTAGAACTTTTGACGCAGTGGTATAAAAGCGGCTGCTTGAATTGTAGCCTGCCCGGTAAATGGCCTCCGTCACGGTGGCGCTGGTGCTCAATTCACTGCGCAGCCGCTTGGCACGATGCGCTGTTGCATATTGCTTGGGTGTGAGTCCGGTTATTTCTTTGAAAATCCGATGAAAATGAAACCGGCTCATGCTGACTGCGATCGCCAGCTCACCCCCGTCCACAGATTCATCTGCGGCTTCAATCAAACTGCAGGCCTTGGCGATGCTGGCCTTCCGGCGGTCCGTCAGGCAGGGACCTTCTGGTCGACAGCGCTTGCAGGGTCGGAAACCCGCATCCCTAGCGCTTTGACCGGTAAGGTGAAAACGCACATTTTCCTGTCGCGCCAACCGCGCTGGACAGGAAGGCCGACAATAAACGCCGGTGGTGCGCACAGAATAGTAAAACGACCCGTCGGCGGCGGGATCGCGCCGAACGATGGCGTTCCAACGCTCCTCATCTGTCAGGAATTGCGAATGCTTGATGGCAACACCCACTGCGCTCGTGTGGGCCTTTTTTGATTTCATGCCGGTCTGGCTTTCTATTGTCATATAGATTGTTTATCTGTTGCCATACCGCCCTGACACTCCGTTCCTTGCTTTTAAATCATATTTGTACTTAAAAATGCTGGCTTTTCCTGCTCTTGAAAGCCCGCTCGCACAACACCAAGTCCGGAGAGATTTAAAGCAAATTCCTTCAAAAATAATCCTGAGTCTTTCCCCCGTTTCCCAGAAAGGGACTACTCACTAGCCCAGTAGAAAAAATAGGCAATCTTTCTGCGTTTTCCGCGCGCTCCAATGCCGATTTCCGCCTCATTAAATCGTAAAAACGCTCGGAATCGGGCCATTCTTGCGGGAATCAGAGAACGTTCTCTGACAAGCAGACTGTCTGGCGGAGGACGCAGTCTGCTGCGAACCCGTCTCCAGGCTAAAATTTTCTATAACAGGGAAATTTACAGGGAATTTGAGCTGTCTAGTGGGCTGGATTGCGTCCATCTCCGGGTAAACACTGGAGAAAGTGGTTTCTGACCCGAAATCGTAACAGGGAATGAGCAGGGAAATGACAGGAGGAATAACAGGGAAATGTGTTGTGGAATAGGGAACCTTATTGTTCGGCTCCCTAGGGACTTAAGGTTTCGTCTTGGCGCTTGCTCGTTAACCAGTCGGTGTAGCGGAATGCGCAGATGTCGCCGTGAAATTCGATCCTGACACGGCTGAAGTATTTTCGATTGGCCTTTTCGTCCTTACAGGTTTCGCTACATGCCGCCACATTACACGGCTGGGCGGAAGAAGTAGGATTGCCGATTCTTAATTCGCCCATCTTTAAACCGATACACATCGGCAAATCTCTCGTCGATGGCAGAGTTGTTCTTATGCACACCTACAAAGCGCCCCCAGCAGGCGCCACTGTCTTCGTTCAGCACAATATTTTCAAGATGGTGTTTACCTGAAGCGATCACTCTTTCTTCGCGATAAAACCTAGCGACCCGCTCGAAGCCCACCAGCGGCTCATATCCGGGGCGCTCGTATGTAATGTCCTCACAGAATACCTGGTTCAGATTTTTCCAATCCCGCGAATCAACCAAGTCAAATAGCCGGGTTACAAGGTTCGTGCCCAAAGGAGTATCTTCGATCACCAATGGAGCAGCACAGGGTGCGGTCTTTTTAAGATAGGCATCAATTTCTTTACGTTGAGCGTCAAGCGATAAAGCCATGTTCGGATCCTTCATATCGGCGGAGAGCAAGTCGCGAAGTGTTTTTGTAAAAGGTCCGGGAAGTCCATCTCCAATTTCACGACCATCAATAGCTATAACAGGCACCAGTCCGGCGGCTGTTCCTGTTAGAAAAACCTCTCGGTGCGGTCCCACAAGGTCTTGTGGCAGCAACCTGGCGGATTCGACAACATTGACCCCTAATTTTTTGGCATGGGTGAGGACAATGCCACGAGTGATCCCCTTAAGGCAGTAGTTGCTGGAGGGAGTTACCAGAGTTATTCGCGCCGCATCACTTTCCCATCCGTCCTTGACAATAACCAAAAAGAGATTGTCCGTCGTAGCCTCTGCCACAAAGCCTTCTGTATTGAGCATTACAGTTTCATTGCACGCTTGCGGGAGGGTTTCCAAAAGCGCCATAATGTTATTGAGATAGTTGCAGGATTTGATTTGCGGATCGAGGATCATGGGCCCTGGACGTCTGGTCTTTGTAGAGAGCGAGAGGCGGATGCCTCGCTGATACACCGATTCAGGGTAGAGTTGAATGGTCGAGATGATCGAGTAAACAGTGCTGCCCGTGCATCTGGCGGGGTGAATTCCAAGATCTCCAATGCCCCGTGTAACCACCAAACGAATGTAGGCGTGATCACTCTGGGGAAGGTCAGTATCATTTACTGCTTCCAAGATGTGCTGTGTGAGATCCGAAAGCGTATAAGGAATTTCGATATGAAGCCGCCCCGCCGAAGTATAAAGACGCTGCAAATGTTCCCGCCATTGGAACAACCCTCTATTGACGATAAGTACGCCCTCGAATACCGCATCACCGTATAGAGCGCCATGGTCGAACGCGGGGAGGCCAATTTCGTCGATTTTGAATGTCCCCGTAAGACGCTCGACGCCTTCCTCACATCTCTTCTCGGCAACTCCTTTTTCCAGCAGGACTCTTGGTGTAATACCAGACACGTGCGGCATGCTGACAAACACTCTTGCATGCAAAGCAATACGTTCCAAGTTTTCCACATTGGAAGATCGCGATCCAACAGAAAGAAGAGCCATAATTCCTCCTGAATAAAAACGAAGAAAGCTTCTTATTTACAACCAAAGCCGATTCCCATTCCAGCATCATACTTTCGGGGACATCCATCTCATGTAGGTGTTTTGCTATTGTTCGCCCGACGATAGCCATTTCAAGCGGGTTAGTCATTTCTGAATCTGACTCTAAAAGTTTTGTCACAGTTTCTAACACTTGTTTCCGCAAACTTTCACTATCTAATATGATTGCTTGTTCTGATGGTGAAGCAGGGTAAGCATCGAGCACAGCCAATAACCCTATGTCTTGGTTTTGGAGTTGTAATTGGCATGCCATGAAGTGCCACAAGCCCTCCAAAAGACCAGCCGAGCGAGTGATACGGACCTTGGCTAGTCTCCGAAAATATTCTTCATGCTCTTGCTTACTCGCGCCGTGACGCGCCTCTGCTATCAGATTCCGAAACGGCTGCGGCGTCGGCAACCGTTCAGCCGACCCCTGCATTATGCGCCTCTATCTCCACCTGCAATATTTCCATCGCGCTGTGATCCATCACTAGGTGATGCAGCCACTCTGCCGCATGCGGGCGATGACCCTCACTGCCAACAGGGAATGTCCGCCCAGACCGAAAAAGTTATCGTGTCGTCCCACTCGGTCGAGTTTGGAGCACCTCCGTCCAGATTCCCGCCAGCGTCGTTTCTGTCCCTGGTTAACCTGCAGTCTCGTATCCGGGTCAATCTTCGCCAAAGACGCTTCGCTCGTGAAGTGGACACGCCGTCTCACGCCGATTTGACAAATCTCCATATCCCGTATCGCGAAGCTCCCGACCGGATTGCTTCATAAAATCGCGAGCCTGGTGTACCAAGAAAATCGCTCACACTCTCGGAAACGTTCCCGTCCTGGAAAGCCGGGCGGCGAAAAGCGGCAATCTCATCGCAGGAACGAAGGACGTTGTTGCTGATATCACGTTCCAGCTCCAATTTCATTTCGAGGTGCCGCTGGATCTCATCAAGCGCAGCAATCTGTTTCGTGGAAAGAATGTCTGTATACAGGAAGCGGCCGCCGGGCCGCAGTACGCGGTGCACTTCCGAGTAAAAGTTTTCTATCAGCGGGTAACTGTGAGAGGATTCCACGTTGGTAATGATGTCAAATGAGGAATCCTCAAACGGCAAGCTCTCTGCATCTCCCTCTTGGAAAGATAAGGTCGGCCCCTTGTGAGTATTGCGGCAAAAGCTGACGGCCACGGGAGAGAGGTCCATACCGGTGAGAGAAGCGGGCTTGAAAAATTTGCTGAGAACAGATACAGTGCCTCCTCTCCCGCACCCTACGTCAAGAATTACTTTTCCATCAATGTCGCAATCGCCGACCATCTCCAATACGAGTTGCACAGAATTTCTGTTCAGGAGGTACTTCGGCAAGACGATCCTGGAATACTGAGCACTGCCATCCGCGGCGTATCCGTAATTAAGGAAGTGGGAAAACTCAGCAAATTCAGTAGCATTCAATTGGCGACTGACCGAGTTGTAAAAATCTCTACACTGCTGTTTCAATGCTGCTGGGTCACTAGGAAGAATTTTCGGCAGGACCAGCGGCGCTGCCATGGCATCTCCTGTACCGATCTCTTGAGTTTGCTGTGTTGTCTGTCTCTGTACGTTGGGCGCTGAGAGTGGCGACAGGCGCGCGTCGCCAGCCGCGCAGTTGGTCTTGCGAGTGTTGTCCTTGGGATCTAGCATGGAACAAGTCCTTTTGCGGAAATGTGTGGCGGAGAAGCCCGTAAGGGATTGCTTGCAAGAGATGATTCTCCCCGCATCAGTGATCTGATTGGTTCGCCTCCATGGCCTTGACTAGGCTTCTGGGCCGCATGTCAGTCCAATTGGTTTCGATCCAACTTAGGCACTCCTTACGTTTGCCACGCGGACCCACTGCCGACCAGCCTGCCGGAATATCACGAAATGCGGGCCACAATGAGTATTGTTGTTCTTCGTTGACTAGAACCAGATACTCTCCATTATCATCTTCGAACGGATTCGTCATTTAGCCTCCTGCAAATTTGCCCTTTTGGCTGGGCTGAGAAATTCTTGCTCAAGGATACGGCCGATTTGAGAAACTGCCATATGAGAGGTCATATCCGTATGACGGCAGGCGATCTGATGTACTTTGATTTGCCCGCTGACGTGTTGCGACCACCTCTCGGTAGAACGAAAAGCCGGCTGATCCAAAATGGCCCTGAACAAAAGGACATCACCTTCGAATCGACCGGGCGTAAATGAGGAAAGCAGTGACATGTTCCTTACCGCCGTCCTCAACATGCAACGAACCTGCTGAATATCGAGCAACCCGAGGATGTGTCCTTTGCGCTTCGCTAGGTCCAGAACGGCCGAAATGTCGAGACACTCTCCCGCAATCTCCGACACATCCAAACCCAGGAGGGCCAAGAAGCTGCCAACCAATTCCGGTTCCTTCAAGCCCTCTAGTTGCGCGGCCACCGTATCTCCGGCTACCGGTGGATATGCATCAAGAAGCACTAGCAAGTTCACATCTTGCTTCTGCTGCTGCAAAAGGCATGCAATCTGATGCGCAACAATCCCCCCAAACGACCACCCCAGCAGATGATAGGGGCCTTTCGGTTGGACTCCCTGAATGACCGCAAGATACTTTTCTGCTGCCTGCTCGAGACGTTCGGGAACATCAAATTCATCAGCAAGCCCCGGGGACTGCAAGGCATAGATAGGCCGCCGCTCGTCAAGCGCCTGCACAAGCCCCACGTAGCTCCAGCCCAGCCCGGTGACTGGAGGGAGGCAGAACAGTGGCTCCAAACCACCGGCAGGATGCCATGCAATAAGGCCGTCCATAAGATTTTGAAATGACCCACCAGCCTCAAGCTGCTGAGCCAGTTCTTCAACTGTGGGATGCTCGAATAACACTCTTACGGGTAAATTGATTCCAAGATTTCGCCGTATCCGACTGATGACCCGGGTAGCCATTAGAGAGTGCCCGCCCAGAGCAAAGAAATTCCCATCAATACTTACTCGTTCCACGCCCAGTGCTTCGGCAAAAACCGCAGACAGCATTTTCTCTTGGGAGGTCCTTGGCGGTTTCCATAGATCCGCACTCACCGACTCTGGCACGGGAAGAGCTTTGCGGTCCAGCTTTCCAGTCCCTGTCAGCGGCAAGGCTTCCATCACCAGAAACGCTCCCGGCACCATGTAGTCCGGCAGGTTCTTTGAGAGCCAGTTCCGAACTTGTGGTACCAGGCTTTTGTTCAATCTTGGCTTGAGTGTGTCATTGACGAGAGCTTTCAGTTCGCTCGAGGCCACCGCATTGCCCGGAAAGCTAACTATTCCATCTCGCTTCCCATCCACGTCAGAATCACATCTGCGGAACAGCACATCGCAAGCCCCAACTTCCCGAGACCTTCGAACCTCGAGGCGGTAGGGCAATTCTTTCTCCAGCGACCAGATATCTTCCAGCTCAATGGGGCATGGCGACTCGCGTTCCAATTGTTGTCGCAAATCGGCTGCGGTCGCGGGACGATTCTCTAAAGCCAAGATCCGAACTGCTTCAACATCCCGCTGTAAACGCGAGTCGGGCACGCCAGTAACTCCCAGCAGATCCGGCTGCTCTCGGCTCAAGATTTCCTGCAGCCTCTCTGGACTTAGATGCTGGTCCTTCCAACTCAACCACTCGCATTCCAGAAGCGGCACAGGCTTGCCTACATGGAGCACAACATCGTACCGGAAGCGCGTAAGTTCGTTTCGTGCCCGCCCTCGTTTCAAATTGATTTCCACATGGCTGATCTGCGGCAGTACCTGCGGCAGGCGGACGAAGAACTCCGGAGAGACTGTAAGTTCACTTTCCTCTCGCATCGCTCTTTGCGCGCGCCGCCACAATCCTTCGCAACTCTGGGAAGCCGGCGCCTGATATAACTGAATCGAGGTGTGGAACACTTCCAGCAACTCAAGATCGCGTACGTCTCCGACGAAGACCGCACCCCCGGATTGAACTGCTTGGACTGCACCCGTGAGGACAGTCATCAGGTATTCGACATCAGGGAAGTATTGAAGGACGGAATTCAATATTACGAGATCAAATCTGCCGGTCGATTCGATCTCTTTAAACTCATGCGCTGGCCTGCAGTCCAACTTGACCTGCGGCAACTTCATGCCCGGACGGCATAACTGCTGTTGAAGCAGATCCAGGGCGGCTTGCGATAAATCAGTACCGAAATAATATTGGCATCGTGGAGCGATGGGAAGCAGTAACAATCCCCCTCCGCATCCGATTTCCCATACACTCCTTGGACGCAGTCCCAGGATGCGCTCCACTGTTCCTTGTAGCCACTCGCGCATTTCCTCCGTTGCGATCGGCATGCCGGTATAGGTGCTATTCCAGCCGGTAAAATTGACTTCAGCATCTATCTCCGGGCTGGACCTGCTATAGGTATCGTCAAAAGTGATTTTCCATTCCGATATTTGCTCCTCGGTCAATGCTTTCCGCGCCTCGTTCCGCGTTAGGTTCCCCCAAGCTTCATCCGCTACAACATACGCCACCAGGCGCTTGTCTCCTGGTGTATCCTCCCGTGCAATCACCACCGCTTCCCTTACGCCCGGATGCTGCCTCAAGCGCGCTTCAATCTCTCCCAATTCAATCCGGTAGCCACGAATCTTTACTTGCTCGTCATTTCGGCCCAGAAACTCCACATTGCCGTCCGGCAGCCAGCGGCCCAAGTCTCCCGTTTTGTACATCCTCGCTCCGTGTTTGCCTGTGTACGGATCGGGGACAAACCGGTCCGCGGTCAATTCCGGACGGTTCACATAACCTCGTGCTACTCCTACACCTGCTATATAGATTTCACCCACCACCCCAACAGGTACAGGCTCGCCGCAGGCATCCAGAATATAAACCTGCGTGTTCGCAACCGGCCGGCCGATTGGAGCATTTGTTGAATCAATCCGGGTGCACTTCCAATTCAAGGAACCAATGGAGGTCTCTGTTGGTCCATAGAAGTTATTGAAGGTGAGAGATTCTTCCGTCTGCACCTGAAACCGATCCAGGAATGCGTTCAAAAACGCTACGGGTAATGCCTCGCCTCCACAAAAAACATGCCTCAGCGAAGTGATGCTTGCAGATTCATCTGCGGTCAGGAAAAACGGAAGAAGCGATGGAATGAAATGAACAATGGTTACTTCCTGGTCAGCAATTAAGCCAGCCAGGTAGGTAGGATCGCGATGTCCCTCGGGACGTGCCACAACGAGTCTCCCTCCGGCAAACAGAGGCAGGAATATTTCCCAGACTGAGGCATCAAAATTGAATGCGTTCTTTTGTACTACCGAATCTGTTCCGCTAACGCTAAACTCCTCCTTCATCCAGAGAACTAAATTTGAGACGCCTTTATGGGGCACCATCACTCCCTTGGGTAAGCCGGTTGAGCCGGACGTATAAATAATGTAGGCGAGGTGTTCGGAAGTCAGGCCGACATCGAAGGGCTGGAGATTCCTATCCGGCTCACCTGCCCATGTATTCACATCCGGTACTTGCACGATTGGAACGGCGTTTTCCATCGCGCTGAACAACTTCCGCAGATGGTTTTGGACCAGCAGCAAAGTCGTTCCGCTGTCCTCCAGCATGAATTTCAGCCGCTCTGCTGGATACGCCGGATCAAGCGGTACATACGCCCCTCCGGCTTTCAAGACTGCCATAAGGGACACAATCATTTCCAGACTGCGCTCCATGCTGATAGCCACCCGACTATCCGGTTTCACCCCCAGCCTTCTCAGGTAGTGTGCCATCTCATTGCTGAGACTGTTGAGTTCGGCATATGTCAGCTGGTGTCCTTCATACTCCAGAGCCACAGCTCCCGGCGTCTTCCCCACCTGCTCTTCGAATAACTCGTGCAGGCATTTCGCCAAAGCGTAGGCTCGCCCTGTATGGTTCCAGTCATACAGAACTTGCCGCCGCTCTAGCTCGGTCAGGAGCGGCAGAGTGCCAATTTCCCGAGCTTCGTCATCAATCACTGCCTGCAACAGCACCATATAGTGCCGGGCCATCTGCTCGATCCGCCACGAGTCAAACAAATCGCGGTTATAAAGCCAGAAAACATCGATGCCTTCAGGCCTCTCCCCTACATGCACCTCCAGGTCGAAGCGTACCAACAAATCATGAGTGATGACCTGTTCAACCTCTAGGTCTTGCAGGCTCTGGGCAACGAACGGTGTATTTTGCACAGCAAATGTCACTTGGAACAACGGCGTCACATTGAGCTTCCGCTCGGGTGATAACTCCTCGACCAGCCGCTCAAAGGGAACATCCTGGAAGTGGTATGCGTCCAGCGTTGTCCGTCGTACTGCTGCCAACAGTTCCCGAAAAGTCAGCCCCGATTTGACTCTTAGCCGCATCGCTAGAGAGTTGACGAAAAAACCGATCAGCTCCTCTAATTTCGTGTCTCTCCGGTTGGCAATGGGTGACCCCACAACAATGTGCTGCTGTCCGCTGTACCGGGCAAGCAGCACGCCAAATGCCGCCAGCATCGTCATGTACAAAGTTGCTGTATTTTTGTTGGCGAGCTGCTTCACTGACGCCGTCTGCCTGAGGGGGATCTGCACCGCATACCAATCCGCCCTGAATGTCTGAATGGCCGGCCGCGGCCGGTCTTGCGGAAGCTGCAACTCTCCTTCTATGCCCGCCAATTCATTCTTCCAATAAGCCAACCCGCGTTCCATCGCTCCTTCGCTCAGCATTGCGCGCTGCCACAGGGCAAAGTCTGCATACTGCACTTCCAATGGTTTCAGCGGATTCTCTTTTCCTTCGCGGTAGGCTCCATATAATACAGCGAGTTCCCGGTTAAAGACGCCCACCGACCATCCATCTGAGACGATGTGGTGCATCGTCTGTAACAGCACATGATCTTCTTCGGCCAGCTTCAACAGCTTCATACGCAATAGGGGCCCACACGAGAGGTTGAACGGTTGCTCCCGTTCCTCTCGCATTACAGCAGTGACCGCTGGCCTTCGATCCGCCTCTGCCAAGTCACTCAGATCGAGCAGAGGCACTTCAACGGGTGTAGGCTCGCCGACCACCTGCTCCGGCTCGCCATCCACTTCGATAAACTGGGTACGGAGAGTTTCATGCCGCTCCACAAGCGTGTTCATCGCACGCTGCAGGCAACTGCGATCTAGCTTCCCACGCAACAGCAGGGCTTCAGGCATGTTGTATTCAGCGCTCGTACCTTCCATCTTGTCGATGAACCATAGGCGCTGCTGAGCGTACGACAATGGAATTCTTTTGGGCCTGATTTGCCGGCAAAAGAGAGAACATGCTGTTTCGGCACTCTGCAATGCCAGAGCCAGACCAGCTGCTGTCGGCGCCTCGAATATCGTTTTCAGGGGCAACTCCCGGCCGAAGATGGCGCGTATCCGGCCGACCAGCCTGGTTGCGCTCAAGGAGTGGCCGCCGAGCGCAAAAAAATTGTCATCGACGCCAACCCGCTCCAGACCCAGGACTTGCGCAATAATCCCGCACAGTATCTCCTGTTCCGGGGTGCTCGGCGCCAAAGAGCTTTCTTCTGGCTGAGTCTTCAAGGACCGCAGGGCATTGCGGTCTAATTTCCCGTTCACACCAACCGGCAATGCGTCCAGCACAATAAACCTGCTGGGAAGCATGTAATCAGGTAATTGTCGTCGAAGAGTAGTTCTTAATTCGGACACGTTCAAAGAATGTGAAGGCTGAAAGTTCGGGTGAGGAGCAACGTACGCAATCAGCATCGCATCCGGGCCATGCCCCACCACGAGGACGCAGCAGGAAGAGATCGCAGAAGAACCTAGGATTGCTGTTTCAATTTCTTCGAGCTCAATCCTATAGCCGCGTAATTTGACTTGGTGATCGGCCCGTCCCACAAACTCGAGAGTTCCATCGGGCCGCCAGTGGGCCAGATCGCCCGTCCGATACATTCGCGCACCTGGGGCCCCGAACGGATCAGCGACGAAGCGTTCCGCTGACAATGCAGGCTGGCCGAGATAGCCGCGCGCCAGGCCGGCCCCGGCGATATATAACTCACCTACTACGC
>DASXMN010000057.1:0-1641 GCA_036495645.1 Candidatus Angelobacter sp. | reverse complement strand
TCGGCGAACATTGGGACAAACATCACGAAGTGTTCATCCACCTCGCTTTGCGTGATTTCCGCGTGGACCTTGATTTTTCCGGCCTCGCCCGGCTTCATGCCATATTTGAAGCCATAGCGGGGAACCTGCGTGCCGTAGACCCACTCGTTGAAAAACCAATCCAGGCAGCCCATGCTGAATGTCCATCTGCCTGGTGATGTGCTTTTCGGCGATGGCCTTGAACGTACTGCTCGCCCAAGATTCTCCAACATTTCTGTAACCTTCTGTAACCCCGGCCCATCCCCTCGCGTCAAAGGGGTGTGGGATGCTACTTTCCCTCTTCAGGATTGACGCACGTAACTAGTATTTGGCTTCCCGCATAACTAATATCTTGACAAATAGCCATTGATGTGCTAAATAGTGACGCGGTATCTGCCGCAAATGTTCGCGCCTAGCCCGGGAGCGTGATTTGCAAATTACTCCAAGCAAGAGTCAAGAGTTGGTCTGCCGAAATCCTGCCTGCCGTTTTCAAGGACAAATCGTTCTGCAATTTGCCAGGGAGGTCCCAGGCCACCCGCGTTGTATCTGCGGCTCAGAAATGAAGAAGCTCTATTCAAAGCCTGAGATTCGAAAACTCTCGAAAGCGGACGTAGCGCTCCTAATCGGAGACGTTGAGCAATTTGAGGTGGAATCCAAACAAATTGGCGGTCACAATATTCGCTCGGTTCTCCCCAGCCAAATCGAGCCATAAGCGGGGTACTTGAGGAGAACATTCAGATGCGACGGGTATATTCAGTTCTTGAGACAATCTTATCTGCGCTATTGTTGACCTGCGGGTTTTATATGTTGAACGAAGGGGTCTCCGACAAATCCAACGCAACGGCCATGCTTCTCGGTGGCGCTGCATTCTCTGTGCTAGGCGTGGTAACTCTGCAAGCCGCTGTGCGATCCATTATCTGGCACCGCACGATGCTACGGAACTCGAATGCTCACGATCAGGCAAACGAGACCAATGGTGCCAGTCATACGCGGGCATGAGAGCGAAGTAATTGTTGTCCAGCATTCAGCTTGGGGAATGCGCCGTTGCTGAACAGGACAGCCTCAAGGAAGGGCATGGGCCGATACTACGTGATATTTCCGTCTCGCGGCTAGCTCAACTGCTTCACTTGCACGCGCTGGACAATAGGCGATTTCTTCTGCCGGGCGGCGAACTTCTCTGCTCTGTCCTTATCCGTATACACCCTGCCAAATGTTCCCGAGTCCGCGTAGAAGACCGAAACGAGAAAGTGATGGTGTTTTCGTCGTCCGTCACCATCAAACTTCAGCGGCTTGGGCATGAGTTCCACCTCATCCGATCCACGGTCCCGCGTTCATAGGTTCTTGTCTGTAGCAAACCGCACGGAGTCTATGGAAAGAAGTTTTTGCCCTGGAGGATAACATCGACGGCGTTTAGTAGCGCAGCGCCTGCGTCGCTCTTTGAGACAAAACCTCGCGCTCCTGCGAGCTGGGCTGCTTGTACGATCTGGGGTCCTGTGCATGGAGAGAATGATGACTGGAACGGTGGGGAGTATTTGTTTGAGGGTCCGCGCAGCGGACAGACCATCAAGAGTGGGCATGGAAAAGTCGAGAATCACCATATCCGGCTTTACTACAAGGGCTTTT
>DASXMN010000056.1:0-79209 GCA_036495645.1 Candidatus Angelobacter sp. | reverse complement strand
CAGAGTCTGCTCGGGCCGATGGAGGCAGATAGCGACGCGGTGATCAGGACCTTGGCGAAGATTTATGCGCGTCATTGAAGAACCAGCAAAAAAGCAAAACAAATCCCGTCAAGATGCCGGGCGGGTGAGAGTTGGGATCGTTGGCTATGGCACGGTGGGGCGGGCAACGGCGGAGATTCTCCACGGCCACGCCGAAGAGATTAGCCAGCGAACTGGCGGGGTCGCCATTGTCGTGACGCGGATCGCCCGCAGAAAGCTACAGCCTTCTGAAACGGGCGTGAATGGGATTGCTGTGGTATCTGACTGGCGACAGGTTGTCATGGCAGAGGATGTTGACATTGTTGTGGAAGCTATCGGCGGAACGACTGTAGCGCGTGAGGTCGTCCGCGCTAGTTTGGGAAACGGAAAAGCAGTGGTCACCGCAAATAAGGCGCTGATCGCTTTACATGGAGATGAACTTTTCGCGCTTGCGCAGGAAAAGAACCTCCCTATTGGAATTGAAGCCACAGTTGCCGGAGGCGTTCCAGTGATCCGCGCCATCTCTGAAGCTCTAGCCGCAGACCGCATTCAATCTGTGTACGGCATTGTGAACGGAACCTGTAACTACATTCTGACGCAGATGGAGCAGCACGGAATTGAGTTTGCCCATGCTCTGGAACAAGCACAGGCTGCGGGCTACGCCGAAGCGGACTCAAGCCTGGATATTGATGGGCTGGATGCCCGGGACAAGATCGCCATCTTGGCGCGCATCGCTTTTGGTCATGCTATCCGTGCATCGGAAATTCCGGTTACCGGTATCCGAAGCATCACAGCCACCGATTTTCATTACGCACACCGCTTGAATTCGACCATCCGGCTCGTAGCTTCCGCCGAACGAGTTGGGGAAGGCATTCACATCGCCGTGCAGCCATGGCTGGAACCGCGTGACTCTATGTTGGCCAAAGCAGCGGGAGCTAACAACGCCATCTTCATTGCCGGCGAACGCGTGGGAACGCAGATGCTCTATGGACGCGGCGCTGGCGGGAATGCCACCGGAACAGCAGTCCTTTCTGACGTGCTGCAGATAGCCCGCCAGATCGCGCGAGGTCAGGCCGAAGGCAGCCGTTTGTCGGGGTTTCATCGCGGGGATGCATTGCGGCCATTGTCCCGGCCGAACCCAGTCAATTGGTTCCTGCGGCTTACGGTGGATGACCAGCCCGGTATTCTTGCGCGTACAGCGGAAGCGATTGCGCGCGAAGGCATCAATATCGACTCTGTCATTCAGGAGCCGAACATGCCAAAAAACCGGCTCTCATTTGTGATCACGCTGGAACCAACGCTCGAAACCACAGTGCAGCGGGCCGTGCAGGCCATCAACCATTTTGAGTTCATGAAAGCGCCGGTTCTGCTGATGCCCATGATCTCGACAGCCGAGGAACATGTTTAGGAATTGGTAATTTGGTAAACGAGTAATTGAAAATCGATTGCGTGATTCACAACGTGGCAGAACATAAACAAGGCAGCTAATTTACTCAATTACCAAATTACCCATTTACCAAATTTAGTGGATTGGCTCGGGCTCCGCGACGCCATCAGCGCGGGGATCAGAAGCGGCCCAGTTCATTCCAGTCTTCGTATTGTGCATCACAGCCTGGCCACGTCCCATCAATGCGGTATATTCGCCGCGGACAATCAAGTTGTGTCCCTTTTGCCGTAATGATTGAATTACGTCAGGCGCGACGCGGGACTCTATCAAAATGTCGCAGCTAACCTGACCACTGGTTACTGTAAACCGCGGTGCCTCCAGCGCAGCCTGGATATTCATCCCATAATCGACCAGATTGGACACAAATTGCGCGTGCGCCAGCGGCTGATTGGCCCCGCCCATAATGCCGAACCCAATATGCTCGTCGCCACGTTCCATGAATGCCGGAATAATTGTATGGAAAGGGCGCTTGCGGGGTTGCAGAGCATTGGGATGCGTGGCATCAAGTGAAAACAATGCGCCGCGGTTCTGCAATGCAAATCCCATGCCATCCACCACCACTCCGGAGCCAAAGGCAGAGTAGTTGCTCTGAATCAATGACGCAATATTGCCATCTTTATCAACTGCGGCTAGATACGTGGTGTCACTGGTGGCAGGATGTCCCGCTCCCGGGTTGCAGTCAGCCTTCTCTGGATTGATCTTAGCGGCACGTTGTGCAGCATAACCTTTATCGAGCAGGCCGGTTACCGGCACTTCGGCAAAACGCGGATCAGCGTTATAGCGGTAGAGGTCTGCATAAGCCAGCTTCATGGCCTCAATTTTCTTGTGCAGCTCAACAACGCCTTTTGGGCCAGCCTTATCGGGCTGAAACCTTTCCATGATATTGAGCATTTCCAGGGCAGCCATCCCTTGCACGTTCGGTGGGAGCTCATAGATCTTCCAGCCGCGATAGTCGATGGAAATAGGCTCAACCCATTCCGCGGAAAAATCAGAAAGGTCTTGCAATTCCATTGTTCCGCCCAGAGCCGCCGATGTACGAATGATGGCTTGTGCTATTTCTCCCTTGTAAAAAGCGTCGCGGCCTTTTTCCGCAAGCAGCCTTAAGGTATTTCCAATATCAGGATTGGTGAAACGAGAGCCAAGTTCAGGCACTTTACCGCCGGGAAGAAACACGCGACGCGCTTCTTCCGTCTTCTCCAACTTGGGTTGTTCGTCAATCCAGTAGTCCTGGATAATTTCAGGCACGGCATATCCGTGGTCCGCATAGTAAATTGCCTGGGCAAACAAGTCTTTCCAGGGTAGCCGTCCAAAGCGCTCATGTGCCTGGCTCCAGCCTTCTACGGCCCCTGGCACAGTGACGCTGTGAATGCCATCGTGCGGCATGGCTGTGATTCCATGCTGGGCCAGGAATTCGATTGAAAGCTTTCGCGGAGCCCATCCACTGGAGTTTAGGCCGTAAAGCTTCCCAGTCTTCGCATCCCAATAAATGAGGAAAAGATCGCCGCCGATGCCGTTCATCATCGGTTCAGTGACGCCCAACACGGCATTTGCAGCTATGGCGGCGTCCATGGCCGATCCGCCTTGCGCCAGCACCTGTGCACCCGCCTGCGAAGCCAGGTAATGGCTGGTGGCAACAATACCTCTCTCCGTCATAACCACGGAACGGCCATAAGCGCGATCTTGAGTGGAAGCTTTGTAAGTCATGCTTAAAAGTAAAAGGAAGATGAAAAAAATCTGGCGTCGCAATCAGCACCTCTTGTGCAGCCAAGCGAAGCATTATAACTGAGCACGGTGTGGGCGCAATGCTATAGAACCCGGGCCCGTAGCCACGCCGAACTCAGGCAAGATAAGGGCCTGCCAGCAGCTTGATTCCTTATCACTGAAACGCCATCCATAAGAAAACTCATGGACAACGCAAATAAAGAGGGCCGCTTCATAGCGGCCCTCTTTATACCCTATCTTCTATTACCTGACTCTTCACTTACTCAGGCTGCTTTAGCAGCTCTTTTTCTTTCAGCCCAGCGCTTTTTCATCATTTCTGAAATGCGCCTTTTTGCTGCTGCACTCAAATGACGGCGTCCCCGTCTACCCTTACCCGAAGCGGCAACGCCACGGCCATTTGCGGAGCCGCGAAGAGCAGAAATAGCTTGCTCAAGGCGGTCCCTCTCTGACTCTAACTCCGAGATGATTTGCTGAGTATCCATATAGCTCCTTCCGAAAGCATGCTACCAGTGAAGAACATAACCTGCAAGATGAACAGCCTAGAAATTGTCGGCAAACCACAGCAATAGGAGTTAGATTTCCAATATCTATCCCCATCGTAGAACTTTAATCATCTTTCTAATATTTAGAGACTAATTAAGTTTAGGCACCCTATTTTCTAATTTCTTTTTGTGAATTGTGCTTTCCAGAGAATGTATAGGTCTTTGGAATGTTATTGGAGGGCTGCAGGGAACTCTGATGGGCAGAGAGATGCATGCCTGCCTGGCACCGACGAATGCTAGCGACTTGGTGAGGCCAGTGAAGGAGCCCAGGACCCATCAAAACAGAAGAACCGCAATTTTCCGCGACTTTCGTGATGATTCCTGTCAGTTTATTCGCTTGGGCTGGCGGATTGTCACTCCTGAGCAACGAGAAGCGCCTTTACCAATAGAGAACGGGTGGCCAAAAGAGGAAACGCGCTAGATTTATTATCTATGAATTAGATCGTTTTGACCTATATGCAGCCTTATCCCCCAAAGCACGGCTGTTGTAAGAAAAGCTCTACTAAAGTTTTCGATTCGGGAATGCACATCATGAGGGACGATCTATATTGCTAATTCAACCGATACATAGGTCGCACGGAGTTCTGATGCGCTCCCTCCTAAACCTCTGGTATCGGAGCAGATTAGTGCATGGGCGAACTATCTCATCATTGCAGTGATCTGAGAGATGAGAAAGGGAGTTCCCGAAGATCGGGGCCAGAAGTGGCGACAGGCCAAAAGACCGTTAGCTCGGGAAATGAAAGTGGACATCATGTTTAGAGGGAATGGCTACTCCATTGCGTGTCGCCGGATGGAATCGCCAGTCGCGCAGAACGGCAATCACTCGCTCGTCCACACCGCGGCCAAGGCCCTGAAGCAGTCTTTCATCCACAACACTGCCTTCCGCGCTAATTGTAATTTCCACGATTACATCGCCCTGAACGCCACCGGGCAGCTCAGATCGCGGAATTTTTAAATCCTGGAAAGTGACCGGCAGAGCGGGTTTTACTTCTTCTCCGAACGTGGCGCCATCATAGGCTGAGCCCAATTCGGAACCTGCCTCGGTTGCGCTGGTCTTATCAGTTTCGAGAATGTTCGTGCGTTTACGTACTTTGCTTTTCTGTTTCTTCTTCTGGATGGAAGCAGGAAGTGACAATAAGGGCGGGTTGTTTATTTCTGTGAGCTGAATATCAGTTGGAACATACAACGTGACCGAAACCGGCGTTGCACTGCCTCCTTCTCCATGGGCCAGAGAGTATGGTTTCACGAAGACGGGGCTTGTTGGCCAGCAGAGCGCCAGGACAAGCAATGCATGAATGCCCGAAAAGACTGCGATGGAGAAGTTCCATTGGTACCGCCGTGCAACGCCATTTTGCGCCAGCGTATTCCACTCAGACCGGTCCTGTTCGAAGCTGAAACTCATTCTGCCCTTTATATTTAGACGGCTTCTCTATTTTAGCGTCATCACAGAAATGCAGAAATACGGGAAGTGCGTTTCTGTCTAATCGATTTGGGAGCGCAAAGCTCATCCTGCCGTGATGTTTATAATTTTCAGCAAAACTGGTTCAAACCATGGCAATCGGGGCGGTTGATCCAATTTGGAGAGATGCTTATGTTATGGTCTTAAATTGAGTGGTTTGATAGATGGGAACCGTGTGGTTCCGATGCAAGTGTAAATCTGCGGCTATGAAGTTTGTTCCTCCTTACATTTCGGCAGCAATGCGGGCCCGCCGACACAAGCGGCGCAAGGGGCCTCATGTAATTTCTGTTGAGGCCGTCTTGCTCATAGAGCTGTTATGCTGTGTGCTGGTGTTGGGATTCTGCCTTACGGGCAGCCGCGGCGAGTTTCTTGACCGCATTCATCCCCGCGCGGACGCAATGCTGGTTGTATTGGCAGCTTGCGCCGTGGCTGTATCGCATTTTGTCTTTGTCCGGAAAATCCTGCCTGTACTCCGCCGCCGCGCCTCACCCATAGAATACGATCACCAACGCATTCTTCTGGAATTGAGTGACGCTGCACGCCACTCCAATAACCTGGCCGATGTCTACAAATTCAGCGTGAACACGGTAGCGCACGCCCTTGACGTGGCCAAGGTCTCCATCCTGGTGCGCGACCAGGAGACTGGCAATTTCGTGCTGCGCAGTTCGTCCACAGATCAGCCTCAGGACACCTCAAATATCCTGGATAATTCCGCCGAGGCAGCTCCGCCACTTGTGCTCGGCCAGGATGCCTTTATGGTTCGCCGGCTTAATAAGCTTTCCGCGCCCTTGCGCATTGAGAGCGACGATCTGGACGTGTGGCAGCGGGCCGCCGGCTTTATTCAAGGCATTAATAATGCCAAGCGCGAGGCGGAGAGAAGTGTTTTGCAGCAACTTGATGCCCGTCTTCTAGTACAAATCAGGAACAAGGCGCAACTCACCGGGATCCTTTCCATTGGGCCACGGCACTCAGGCTTTGATTTCGCTGAAAAAGATTTGCGGATGTTGATGTCGATTGGCGAGCAGCTCTCGCTGGTGATCGACAATTCCAATCTGGTTGAACGTATTGTGGACCAGGAGAAGATGCTCCATGAAATGGCGCTGGCTGCCTCCGTGCAAAAGCATCTTTTCCCGGTGGATGCACCCCAATCTCCAATGATCCAGATCAGCGGGTATTGCAAACCGGCTGGCTTTGTGGGCGGCGATTATTACGACTTCATGCAATTGGAGAACGGTCATATTGGCATGGCAGTGGCAGATGTGGCTGGCAAAGGATTTTCCGCCGCGCTGCTCACTTTCATGATCCATGCCTTCCTGCGCAGCCAGGCATTCAGTGCAGGTCCTGGACCAGCTTACCGCGCAACTCTTTCTCAACTTGCCATTTCGCTGAACCGGCTGCTTTTTGCCTCCACCAGCAGTTCCAGTTATGTGACTCTTTTTTACGCCGCGTATGACGAGAGTACCGGCCGGCTGAACTTTATCAATGCAGGGCACAACCCTCCGTTTGTCCTGCATGCTCACTCCGCAGCCGGCGAAATTTCGGCTCTGGCTCACAGCAATGGTGTGATGAAGCTGGAATCGGGCGGCCCAATGCTGGGACTTTTCCAGGATTGTCCAGTGCAAGAAAGCTCGTTTCAACTCCACTCCGGCGATTTTCTCTTTGCTTACACTGATGGCGCTATCGACGCGGTCAATCCGGCGGGCGAAGAATTCGGCGAAGATCGCCTTCTTACCCTGGTAAAGTCCAAAGCGCATTTGCCTGCAATCACAGCGCGTGATGAAATCTTCCAGGGTATTGAAGATTGGTGTGGCGAGGCCCCACAGCCTGATGACATCACCATGGTTGTGCTTAAAGTCAATGAAGCAGCCGCAGCATGATGATTTAAAACTATTTTTCTTACACGTGGCTATTGTTGCGCGCGGAAAACACTCCACTCAGGCAAGCTTGGAAGTTCGGACCCCTACAACCAGCCCTTCATTCTGGCAATTCTGGCGGCTTCAACGCGATTGCTTGCACCGAGTTTGCTGATGGCCTCTGATAGATAGTTCCGTACCGTGCCTTCCGAGAGATGCAGTGTATTGGCAATTTCAGCACTGGTAGAGCCTTCGGCAGCCTGCCGCAATACCTGGCGTTCGCGATCGCTCAGAGGATCGGCCTCGCTCCAGGCTTCAGTAGCGAGTTCAGGATCTATCACGCGGCGCCCGGAATGCACGCGGCGGATGGCATCGGCCAAAGTTGCTGCGGGCGAGTCTTTCAACAGATAGCCAGAAGCCCCCGCATCCAGTGCGCGGCGCAAATAGCCGGAACGTGCAAACGTGGTAAGAATGATCACGCGCGTCCCCGACCCTTGCCGCTTAAGTTCCGCTGCCACTTCGAGTCCGCTCATTTCCGGCATCTCGATATCTGTGAGCAGGAGATCAGGTTTGTGGTGCAGCGTGAGCCGTAAGGCTTCTCTTCCATTCAGTGCCTGGCCGACGACATCTATGTCGTGTTCAATCTCAAGCAATGCGGCCAGTGCGCCAAGCACCATGCTTTGATCTTCCGCAATGACCACGCTGATTTCCATAAAGATAGCCGATTACCCGATGATAGCGGCACAAAACGGAATTTGCCGTGCCCATTATCACTCGGGAAGCTACAAACCACCTTGCTTTACCGGAAGGGTCACGATCAATCGGGTGCCAGAGTTTATGACGCGCTCCAGCTTACCTCCAAGCGATTCCACGCGCTGGCGCATGCCGCTTAGCCCAACGCCTTCCGCGGATGCCCGGCCGCATCCATCATCTTTGATTTCGAGGCGGCAAAACCCGTTTTCCTGGCGCAAAATAAGGCTGCATGAAGTTGCCCTGGCATGACGGATGACGTTTGTTACTGCTTCCCGCAAAGCCAGCGCCAGAACTCCTTCCTGAGCTGCCGGAAGCTTGGGAGCATCAAAATCACATTCAGCCTGTACTCCAGCGGTGCGCAACGCCGCGCGCGCCTGCTCCACTTCCGCCAGCAAGCCACGGGATTGATAGCCCCGCACAGTGCTGCGGACCTGCCCCAACGCATCACGGGAGATACGTTCCACGTCATGAATTTCCTGGACAGCGCGTATCGGGTCTTTTTCCGCCAGCTTGGCCGCCAACTCTGATTTCAAAACAATCACTGAAAGCGTATGCCCCAAAACGTCATGCAGATCGCGGCCAATCCGCTCGCGCTCCGCGATCTTGGCCATTTGTTCAACTTCTTCCTGCGCCATGAGAAGTTTCTTCGTTTCACGACCGCGTTGTCGGTAATGAATGTTGATGGCCCCTACAAGCATGGAAAATACCGAAGCCGAAACCCAGAAATAAGGCGTCAGGTGAAAGGCCAGTGTTTCCAGCGCGATCAGCACAACAATCAGCGGGAGGATGCGAAGGGCAAAACCAGCTTCTCCGGTAAATGCTACAAAGGCCGCAGCATAAATAAAATAAACCGATGCGCCGGGATTAGAAGGAGCATAGACAACGCCCAACAGCAGAATAGCGGCGATTATCCAGAGCAGCTTCTTTCCTTCAACCCAATAGCCGCGGAAGTAAAGCACCAGAAACACTGCCATGCCTAGAACTGTCAGGGTCCAGAAACGTAGGGACGTATGCTGCGTGGCGTACCCGTAAAACGGAACGCTCGTCAGATAGATAAGCCAGGCGTAAGGAGTCCAGCCAACGTCTTTGTTCTGTGGCAGAAGGCGCATGGAAATTCGTATCTATGCGTTAATGCTCACATCATCGCGCTTGAAACCGCGCTGTGCAAGCAAAAGAAATGCCGCGGTAAATGCCACAAGGGCTGCCACATGCTGCCAGGGATTCGTTGCCCGGCTGAAACCTACAAGCCGTAAAGCCAACTGGGCAAGGTGATAGGGCGGCAGAAAAGGGGCGAGATGCTGCAGAAATTTCGGGAGCAATTGCAATGGCAGCCACAGTCCGGAGCAAAATGACATTGGCAGGAACAGCACATTCACTATCGCAGGCGCGGAGTTTGGCGCGCAATAGCAGCCAATGGCAAGCCCCATTGCGCTGAAAGGCAATGAGCCTGCAATCATGAGTCCGGCGAGTTCCAGAAATTTCAACGCGCTGAGATGCACGCCGCCAAAAGCAGTGCCCACGGCGAACAGCGTAGTTAACAGAATGGCGCTGAAGATCATGCTCATAGCGGCCTTCGCCGCCAGATAAGCTAGCGGCGGCATTGGACTAGCACGCTTCACCTGCAGCCACCCATAACCGCGCTCCATGGCCACGCCGGCAGCAAAGCCAAACAATGATGCGCCAATTACACCGAAAGCCGCATAGGTGGCAAGAAGATAGGTAGCTAAATTCACTTCTCCCACAGCCTGCTTGCCACCGAAAACAATCCCGAACATCACATAAAACAGTAATGGAAAGGTAAGCGTTGGAATCACGTATGCGGGCTGACGCAAAGTCTTTAGAAATTCATACTTGGCTTCTGTGCCATAGATATGAAGTGCGCTCGTGGAACCCGATGCTGTTAGTGTTGCCGCTGGTGCGCTCATGCTGATATCTCCTGTGCTTCCGGTTTTGCGGTTTCGACGATCTTGAGAAAGGCATCTTCAAGCGTGCTGTTGGAAACTTCCAGGCCGGAAAGATTTGGATCGCGAACAAAAAGTTCCCGCAGCACGGGCTCCACTTGTGACGTAAGTATCTCTACCCGGCTTTCCTGCTCAGAAATGCCCGCCACTTCAGGAATAGACTCAATCTCGTCACGTCCCAGGCGAGTAGCGCAGCGGATCTTTCGCTGTGAGGTTCGCGACTTGATTTCCGCTGAAGTTCCCTGCGCCACAATCACGCCATGATTGAGCACGATTACGCGGTCAGCCAGCGCGTCAACTTCTTCAAGATAATGCGTGGTCAGGACCACGGTGCGGCCCTGCTGGACCAGGATTCTGATCCGCTGCCAGATAAGCAGGCGCGTGGAGATGTCAAGGCCTACAGTAGGCTCATCCAGGAAGAGCAGGTCGGGATTGCCGCAAATGGCGAGCGCAAATAATACCCGCTGTTTCTGGCCGCCGGAAAGCGCGCCGAAGAGGCGGTTTTCCAGGCCTTCCAGACCTGCTGCCTCCAGCGTTGCCAGTAACGAAAGTGGGTTGGGGTAATAGCTGCGAAACAAATTGATGTGCTCTTTAACTTTGAGGGTTTCCGGCACTTTGGCTACCTGCAGTATAGCGCCAATTCGTCCGCGTGCTGAGGCCGTCCGAGGATCGCGTCCGAAGACAGTCACTTCGCCTGACAATGGGCTGGATAAACCGAGCATCAGCCGTACTGCGGTAGTTTTCCCCGCGCCATTTGGCCCAAGCACGGCCAGCAGTTCACCTGCCCTGACGTTGAGGCTTACGTTCTGTAACGCTGTGATCTCGCCAAATTTTTTGGTAACACCTGAAAGTGCTGCCACAAGAGGTTTTTCTTCCTTTGTCGCATAAGATTTCAAGGTCATCCTGAAACGCTCCTTTTATCTCGATTGCAATGCCAGTATGGGCGGAATGGTGAAACGGGATAAGTGGGGAATGTCACTTTTTACGAATGACAAATGTCATACGATCTGGGGGACGGGTATTTCTGCGCGGGAAAAGCTAAATGCGGTCAATGGCGGCGCGGAATTCCCGCACGCTGCTTTCCGTAACGACGGAATGTTGATATTCGCCGTCAGACAAGGTGCCCATCTCAATTTTCTGGTTGCGAAACTTCATGGCACTGGTGACAGTGGTGCCAAGCCCGGCATGGACTTCCCTGGCATTGGTATAGGAAACCACGGCTTTTACATTGGCTATCGACAGCTCTCCGCAAGCCATTACTGAAATCCGGCCTTGCCCGCGCTGCACCAGTTGCTTCAAAGTCGGCATGGCATCCACCGCGCTTTTCTTGCCACCGGAGGTCAGGACACGATCCACACCAATTTCAGCGAGATCATCCAAAGCCTGCGGCAGGTCGCGCGCCATATCAAAGGCGCGATGGCAGGTAACTTTGAGCGGGCGCGCCAAATTAATCAACTGCCGCATGCGCTCTTTATCTACGCTTCCATCAGTATTGAGAATGCCAGACACAACCCCGTTCGCGCCAAGCTGCTTTGCGATCAAGATGTCGCGCTGCATGATGCTGAATTCATCTGCGCTGTAGCAGAAGTCTCCACCCCGCGGACGAATCATTATCTGCAAGCCGATAGCAATTTTTTTTCGGACAGCCGCAATCATACCCGCGCTGGGTGTGGTGCCGCCTTCAGGGAGACCCGCGCAGAGTTCAACACGGTCTGCGCCGCCGCGTTCTGAGGCCGCGGCGGACGCAACTGAATCAAGGCAGATTTCCAGCAGTATCTTGCCGGGACGAATTTGCGGCTGCGCTACCACACCCGGCAGCGATTCTCGCGAACCATGGGCTGTCCTGCCTTGCAACTGAATGCCTGCTGAAATTCCGGTATATTCACCACCAAACCATTCACGCGATACTTACCCGGCGAATGCTCATTCGTAATGGCGTTAGCCCGCAGGTTCTCCGGACGCTCATTCTCACACGCCCACTGCGCGTAGCCGATAAAGAAACGCTGATCAGGCGTGAAGCCATCCCGGCTCTCAAGCTGCTTACCTTTGGTATCCATCTTCCAGGCCATATAGGCCAGGATTAGCCCGCCCAGATCGGCCACGTCTTCGCCTTCAGTAAGCTTGCTGTTGATCTTGATATCGTCCACGATCGTGTAGCCTGCGTACTGGTCTACGATGCACTGCGCGCGCTTTTCAAACTGCTCACCATCTTCCTTGGTCCACCAATCGCGGAGATTGCCCTTGGCGTCAAACTGGCGGCCCTGATCGTCAAAGCCGTGCGTGAGTTCATGGCCAATGGTGCCGCCGGTGTTGCCATAATTCGGAGCATCGTCCATCTTGGGATCGTAAAGCGGGGGCTGGAGCACGCCGGCAGGGAAGTTAATGTCGTTCATTTGCGGATTGTAATAAGCATTTACTGTTGGCGGCGTCATACCCCATTCGCCGCGGTCCAGAGGCTTGCCAATCTTAGCCAGTTCGCGCCGCGCCTCAAACATGGTGGCGCGGTGTACGTTGCCCACAAAATCATCGCGCTTGATCTCCACTGAACTGTAGTCGCGCCACTTGTCGGGATAGCCAATTTTGTTTACCACGGCGTGCAGCTTTTCCAGGGCCTGCTTCTTGGTTTCCGGGCCCATCCAGGTAAGCTGATTGATGTCATTTTCCATTGCCTGCTCAATCAGCCTGGTCATCTTCAATGTGCTCTGCTTGGTTTCCTGGCTGAACGCGCGGTTTACGAATTCCTGGCCCAGGGCTTCACCCAATTGGCCATCGGTCAGGCGCACGCAACGCTTCCATCTTGGGGCAATCTGTTCCACGCCGCGCAGAGTGTGCGAGTAGAAATCAAAATTCTGCTGCACGAACTTCGAAGAGAGGAATGGCGCATTAGCACTGGCAACGTGCCAGCGAAGGTAGGTTTTGAGATCATCCAGGCTGTTGCTCTGAATCTGATGATCCAATTCCTGATAGAACTTTGGCTCAGTCACGTTAAATGTGCTTACCTGGTCTATGCCGGTGGTCTTTAGATAGACGTTCCAATCAAAGCCGGGAGTAAGGGCCTGGAGTTGCTTGCGGTCCATTTTGTGGAACAAATTATGAGGGTCGCGCTGCTCCACACGCGTGAGTGAAGCTTTGGCCAGCGCGGTTTCAATCTGCATGATGGTCGCTGCTTCGCGTTTGGCAATCTCAGGCTGATCGCCCAGCAATTCCATCATCTTCTGCACATGGACAAGATATTTCTGGCGTATCTCTTCTGATTTTGGTTCAGTCTTGGTGTAATAATCCCGGTCCGGCAGACCCAGACCGCCGGCTGTGGCAAAAGCAATGATCTGGCTGGAATCAGAAAAATCCTGATCGGAGCCGAAGCCGAAAAACAACCTCTGCGTGGCGTTGGCCAGATGTTCACGGCCCAGCAGCCCGGCAAGATCCTTTTTGTTCTTGAGGGCGGCAATGTCATCGAGCGTCGGCTTTAGCGGCGATGCGCCAAGCTTCTCTGCTTCCGCTTCATTCATGCAGGCGGAAAAGTAGTCGCCAATCTTCTGTTGCGTCGCAGTGCGGCCACTTGTCTTCTTGGCCAGATCGTCAAGAATACCCCAGAGAAAGCGCTGGTTATCCACCGTGAGCTTGCCATAGACGCTCCAGCTTGCCTGATCAGCCGGAATGGGATTGTTCTTCATCCAGCCACCGCAGGTGTACTGGTAAAAGTCCACGCAGGGGTCCGCCGATTTGTCCATTGCGGGCACGTCAAGGCTTGGCGTGTAAGGCAATGCCGTTATGGGTTTATCATCCACATCCAACACAGGATTCGCTACGCCTGGCTTTTCTGCTTGCGCGGGAGCTTGTTGGGCAAAGCTTTGTATAACTACGACGAAGGACAACAGGATTGTGGCAAATAAAAGTCTGTAATGGCTCATCAGAAAGTCCCCTCAGGAATCGCGGTTAGTGTACAGGAATTTGGATAAGTATTGGACGGCGGAGCTGAATGTTCGTTTTCAATTCGGCTGCGTAGCCGATTAGACTTTTTCCACCTCTGCCACTTCCACCGGCAATCCGGCGCTGCGCCATGAGTCAAAACCGCCTGTGATATTGATCGCGTTGCTCACTCCAGCCCGCAATAAAAGGCTGCACGCGATCATGCTGCGATAGCCGCCCTGGCAATGGACAGCCAGGGGGACCACAGGATCAACTTCAGGGGCTGAACGCTTGAAATCATCCAATGAAAACCATGTCGCCCCTTCAATATGCCCGGCCTGCCATTCCGTTTCACGCCGGACATCGAGGACATGAAGCCGATCGCCGTGCTGCCGACGCGACAGATCCTGTACAGTCATCTGCCGAACTTGACCAACAGGCAATCCAGCGGCTTGCCAGGCTGCAATTCCACCTTTCAGGAAGCCGCGCGGGTCTTCAATGCCAACCCGGGCAAGCCGCAGACGCGCTTCTGCATACTGCTCTGGCGTATCCGCTACCAGAATGGGGCTCGCAGTGAGTCCTAAGAGAGTTCCTGCCCACGAGGCAAACTGGCCAGAAAGCGCGATGTTGATGGATCCTGGCACGTGAGCGTTGGCAAAGTCCGGGTTTGGGCGGACGTCAAGCGCAAAAACCCCCTGTTGGAGCAGCTCACTTAGTTCTTGCGGAGCGATAGGTGAAAGCTCGGGGAGATCAGCCAGAGCAGGAGCGCCAGCTCGGTTGATTTGCGCGTCTTCAATGAAGTATTCCGGCCGCGAAGGCAGATTCTCAGTCAACTGGCGGATGAATTCATCGCGGGATTTGATTTGGAGCGCGTAGTTGGTGAGCCTCTCTGTACCAATGGTGGATGAGCGCTCCGCGCGCATGCTGCGCCCGCAAAGTGATCCGGCCCCGTGCGCGGGATAGACCAATACTTCGTCGCCAAGCGTGAGCAATTTCCCATGCAGACTGTTGTACAGCATGCCCGCCAGTTGCTGCGGTGTATGGCTCTTGGAAAGATCGGGGCGGCCAACATCGCCGATAAATAACGTATCGCCGGTCAAAACAGCCCACGGTCTCAAAGACTTCTCTTCATCAATAAGCACCAGGCATATGCCTTCAGGCGTATGTCCCGGAGTCTCCAACGCGGTAACGCGCACCTTACCAATCTGCAATTGTGATCCATCATCCAAAGGCGTATGAGGGAACGTTGCGCCGGCTTTTGCTCCAATATGGATTGTCGCGCCGGTTCGTTCCGCCAATTCAATGTGCCCGGAAACAAAGTCGGCATGAAGATGAGTTTCAAAAATGTCGGTTATCTTCAGCCCATGTTGCTCTGCCGCTTTTAGATAAATCTCTACGTCGCGCTGGGGATCGACCACCACCGCCTTACCTTCTGAGCCAAACATATAAGAGGCGTGGGCCAGGCATCCCAGATAGAACTGTTCAAAATACATCAAAACTCCCCGCGGACGATCTACTTACGTGCGCGCTTGCTTCATCATAGCTGGGATGGCCATTGGAGTGTAGGGGACAAAGGTAGTTGAGACTGTCGTTATGAAGTAACGGCAATTTGTGCTCTGGTGAACTGGGGTGGATTTGCAATCCGCAGCGCGTAAAAAATAATGTACAGGTAACAAAGCACAGGCAGCACAAACGCATGATGTATCCCGATGCGATCAGCCAGTATGCCCTGCAACTCAGGAACAATCGCACCACCCACAATGGCGGCGACGAGCAAGCCTGAACCTTTGCCCGTCAACGGTCCAAGACCTTCAATGGCCAGCGTGAAAATGCATGGGAACATGATGGAGTTGAACAGCCCAACCAGAATCAGGGCCCGCATGGCTAGATGGCCGAAGGTAAGCATGGAGATTACCACCAGCAGGGCAGCAGCCACAGCGTTGAAGGCCAGCAATTTCTGGGTGCGCAGTCTCTGCAATAGCGCCGATCCGACGAAGCGGCCAACCATCGCTCCACCCCAGTAATATTGCAGGTAACCGGCAGCGTCTTTCAATGACAAATTGCCGATCTCCTTCTGGTTGAAGTAGTTGGTCATCAAACTGCCGATGGCCACCTCGGCGCCAACGTAGACAAAAATCGCCACAGCTCCCAGCACCAGACGCCGATGCTGCCAGATGTTTCCTGGAGCATGACCGTGAGCCTCAGCGTATTCAATCACCGGCAGCTTAAATAAGCCAACAGTTACGGCGAGCAGCGCCAGAGCAACAGAAAGTCCGATATATGGCAGCTTGACTGAAGCAGCCTGCTGAATACGGTATGCGTGCAATTGATCTGCACCCATCCCACGCATTACTTCAATGCTTAATGGCGCGAGAGCTGCGCCGAGAATAAGCCAACGCCCAAAGACTGGCGCAATCGTGGTACCCAGCGAATTGAAAGCCTGTGTAAGGTTCAACCGGCTGGAGGCTGTTCGCGGCGGCCCAAGGATAGCGACATACGGATTAGCAGACGTTTGCAGTATGGTCATTCCCGCAGCCAGCACGATCAGGGCGGAGAGGAATAAAGGGAATGATGGAACGGATGCGGCTGGAACAAACATAAGAGCGCCTGTTGCCATGGTCAAAAGACCGGTGACCATTGCGCGCTTGTAGCCGATCCATTCAATGATCTTGCCGGACGGCATAGAGAACAGAAAATAAGAAGAAAAGAAGGCAAACTGCACCAGCATGACTTCTGTGTAATTCAGGTCAAAGATATTTTTCAGATGCGGAATCAGAATGTCATTCAGGCAGGTAAGAAATCCCCAGGCAAAGAACAACGTGGAGACCATCGCCATTGCGTTGTGGTCAGTCCTCTCCGGAGCACCCTGTTGGGAGCTTGCGAGGATGTCGGTTTGGCTGAGGCTGGGAATGAAAAGTTCCTAAGAGCTTTTGCTCATTAGTTAAAAGACGAATGAAACATATTCAAGCTTTACATATTGATTCAGTAAAGGCTTAAACAACAAAATGCTGAGTTGAGCCAATTATCTGAGGGCTACATTCAACAAGAAACGCGCACCAACTCCATTCTGCTCAAAGATATCTTATGGGTCAGTTGGCATTGCGGACGCGATCAATCTCGAATGAAGCTTCTGAATTGTCTGCTCGTACTTCTTCACAGAGCCGCGAAAGAGTGGAAGAAAGAATTTCGCCCCTTTTTGCCAGACGAACATTGAAATTGAAGAGGTTGTTGAGTGTTGCGGTGTAGTCACAAATAATCTTGTCGAAATCACGCAATGGGATTTTCTCTTGCCCGTGACCGAGTTTGTCAGTAATGGTGAGCGTGAGTTCTTCCTTGCTGCTGCCTTCAACCCTAAAGCAAAGCAGCACCTGATCCGTGCCGGGAAAGAGAAAGAAATTTTCCTTCTCCTGCAAAGTAGAGTCCACGAAAGTTGCCACGGAAGCGTTAGCCAAAGCGGGGACAATTCGGCGACTGATAACTCTATATTTGATTTCGGAAAGGGTGTGTTTTTTGGGAAGATTTCTGATTACCAAGCGAAAACCATAGGCAGGCAAATACCATAAATTGATCTCGCCTTCATTTTTCGAACGATGTCTTAGCAAAATATATTGGAACGCAGGAAAAGCAAAAAAAGCGATCAGGGCAAGAAGCTGATCGATGAATTTGCTCCACCCCTCGTGTCCGGAACCTTCAGAGTACATTCAAAACCCTCATTCAGTCCTGAAAGCTAAACGCTGCTTTAACTTTCCCTACTTCAATAATGTCACCGGATGCCAGTTCGCGCTGGCTTGCCACTTCTTCCCCATTAATTTTGAGTTTTGACTTACTCTCTGGAGAGATGAAGTATTTATTATCGCGCTTACTGATGAGCGCGGCCGTGGTCGGGGCAAAAAATCCCTTTAGCTTGATGGATGCCATGCTGGATTTGCCTATCATCGTCATCTTGCCCGTAAGCACATACTTTTCCTGGTCGGTCTTGCCTTCCAGAATATCCAGCAAGCCCAGGCGATCTTTGGCCGCGGCTGCAAAAGGCTCAGCCATCCACGATGGACGAGAAATTCCCAGCGGCCCTGCGCCGGCGGAGGGACCATTCTTGTCGGCGAGTTTCTCCCGCGCCTGCCTGGTATCCAGCATCATGGTGGCTTCAAGTTTTGGCGCTGAGGGCCCGGTCTTTACTGCTCCAGCAAAGTTGGGCACTGCGCCTTCATGCTTGAATTCGACGCGGTGCTTGCCGATCTTCACCTGATCGCCGTGCCTTAAAGTTGTTTTGCCCACGCGTTCATTGTTTACGTATGTGCCATTCAACGAGCCCAGGTCCTCCACAACGTAATGGTCCTGGTCCCAGGAAATTTTGGCATGATGGCCGGAGACAGCAAGGTTGTCGATTTGGACACTGTTGTCCGGCAGGCGGCCTATGGTTGTGGCTGCCTGGGTCAATGGGACCTCTTTTAAGACCTGGTCATTCTGCTCAAATCTCAAATAGAGTTTTGCCACTGCGCCCCTCCGAAAAACAGCTTGTTCAAGATATTCTGGTACCACGGCCTGTCCACAATCCGCACGAGCAAGCATGTAATGTTGTCATCCCCACCGCGTTCGCGGGCCATCTTGACCAATTCACTGCACGCCTGTTTTAGGCTTGACGTTGTTTCCACGATGCTGAGAATTTCTTCGTCCTGTACGTGCCGGGTAAGCCCGTCAGAGGTCATCAACAAGATGTCTCCGGGCACGGCGACCAGGTCTTCAACATCCGCCTCGACTGCTTCTTCCGAACCCAGAGCGCGCAGAATAATGTTTTGCATTTCTGATTTCTGCGCCTGCTCCAGCGTAATGTAGCCGCGACGCACCTGCTCCATCACTAATGAATGGTCCTGCGTGAGCTGTTGAATCGTTTCCTGGCGGATGAGATAAATCCGGCTATCACCTACATGCCCAATGGCCAGCGAATTCCCCCGTACGAGTGCTGCAACAATCGTCGATCCCATGCCGCTGCGCCCGTGCTGCTCCTGGCCTGCCTTAAAAATCTTCTGGTTCGCCACCTTAATGGCATTGGCCAGTTGAGTGGCGCCCAGAGAGCCATTTTGCCCATTGAGAGAGTGGAAGGCCGTGGAAGCTTCATCGCGGAAATAGCTCAGCAGGGCATCCACACCCATTTTGCTGGCGACCTCGCCGGCGGCCTGGCCGCCCATGCCGTCACAAACCACAAAGATGCCGTAGCGCGAATCGTAACCGAAGTTGTCTTCGTTATTTGCGCGCACGCATCCAACGTCGGTTTGGCCGGCAACTTCCACTGCAAGCGCCATATCCGAATCCCGTGCCTGAAACGCTAAGCTGTCTCTTTCTTTAATATTCAAAATCATTATGCCGTTTTCAATTCGATCTGTGCGCGGAATCAATATTGCTGGAGGAGATACGAGCCTATATTTTTTTGTCGCTTCGCTCCAAACCGCTCAACAGCTTCGCTTGGTTGGAGCGCGCTGATGCTCCTGTGACAGCGGGCTCGCCGCGTGGTCGGGCTTGCCCTTTCTTCGGGCAAATCTTACTAACCTTCATTTACAGGTGCAAGTTACCGTCAGGTGGGAAAATCAGCCGCCAATATGGACCATGCTCCGCGAAGGCTTGATAAATCCAGCTTCGCCAATATGATGGCGAGCTTCTTTCTGGTCGACCACTGACCGAACGTAATCAGCTAATTCACTGTCACTGGCGCCACGGTACATACGTCCTGCCATGTCATGGTCGAGCAGGGAAAAGAGGCATGTGCGGATCTTGCCGTCAGAGGTCAGGCGCACGCGCGAGCAGTGTCCGCAAAACGGATGCGAAACCGGCGCGATAATGCCGATCTCGCCTTTGCCGTCGTCAAAGGTATAACGCCGCGCAGTCTCACTGAGTTCATTTGGAAGCTGGCGCACCGGACGAAACTGGTTCAGCTTTTCTAAGATTTCATCCATCGGCACGACCACATTGGGCGACCATACCCGATCTTCTTCCAGCGGCATGAATTCAATGAACCGGACCACAACGCCTTCTTCGCGGGAGAAGCGGGCAAACTCAATAATCTGATCTTCGTTAAACCCACGCAAAAGAACGCAGTTAACTTTGACTGGCTCCAACCCGGCACGCTTGGCGGCCCGAATACCAGCCAAAACACTTTCATAACCGTGGGGGACGCGGGTGATACGGGCGAATTTTTCGGCATCCACAGCGTCCATGCTAATGGTGGCGCGACGCAACCCCGCCGCTTTGAGCGGCTGGACCAATTCGGCGAGCAGATGGCCATTCGTGGTGATGGCCAGATCAAGCTTTGCGCCATCGAGCGTGCGCAGCACTGAGAGATCACGAACAAAATCCACTAGCCCGTTGCGCAATAGGGGCTCGCCGCCCGTGAGCCTCACTTTTTCAATGCCCGAGGCAACGAAAATCCGCACCAGACGAAGGTAGTCCGCAAATGGCAGCTCAGAGTATTGCGCGCCTTCATTACCCGTGCGGCAATAAACACATTTGTAATTGCAGCGATCAGTGATGCTGACCCGCAGGTCAGTGATAAAGCGCCCGTGTTTGTCGCGAAGCCGGGTCATTGGTTTTTAAGTTTTGCTGATGGCACAAGGTGGGAAAAAGAAAGGAGATACGCAACAGAGCGTAAATCGGTTCCTTTCCAAGGCTCCCGGGATTGCACTGTTTTGCAGTCTCGGGAACTTAATACGGGAGGCCCAGACGTTTCCGCGCAGGACCCTCGTCCTTGCATCAGCAAGGAGCCGCCACATTGGCCGGGTATTCCCTTAGGCCGGATGTGGTCGGAACCTATAAAAGCATTATAGACGAAAGCAGACACGGCAGAGCTACCTCAGGTCCTGAGTTCTACGAGGTCCAGGAGTCTTCGCAATCAGCACTCAGTGCTCAAACAAACCTTTTACCGCAGAGGACGCAAAGGAGAAAAGAAGATTGATGACCGCAAGAGCGCGAAGGAAAATATCTGAGTTCCTAATTCCTCTGCGACATTTGCGTCCGTTGCGTCGAATTCCTGGGCTGAGTGCTGGCTGCTGATGCTCACATCCCATCGTAATTCGGGCCGCCACCACCCTCAGGCGGCACCCAGGTAATGATTTCATAGGGATCCATAATGTCGCAGGTCTTGCAGTGTACGCAGTTGGAAGGGTTGAGATGGATCGATTTTCCGTTCGGCGCGGAAGCGTCTTCTTCCATCTCATATACGTTGGCGGGGCAAAAATTCTGGCAGGGGTTGCCGAACTCTTTGACGCACCGCGTGTTGCAGATATTAGTGTCGTGGATAATCAGGTGCGATGGCTGATCTTCCTCATGCCGGGTGCCGGAATGGTAGAGGTCGGTCAGCTTGTCAAAGGTGAGCTTGCCGTCGCCACGGGCTTTACCCAGCAGTTGCGCGCGCTTGCCGCCATCGGGGGGAAGCTGGTCAAGATGCTTCATGCGGGTATGGCTGGCGTGCGCGGGATAGACTTCATGCAGTCCGCGGCCGCCGGTAATCTGCTGAATGGCAGTGTGGAAGAGTCCTGAGACCAGTCCTTTTTCGAATCCCTGGTGGAAGTTGCGCACTTCCCACAGTTCGTCTTTGATCCAACTGGAGTCAACGCTCTCTTTATATTGGCTGAGCTTTGCTTCGCTGAAATTATTTTCCAGGAGAGCAGCAAAAGCGGTTTCAGCAGCGAGCATGCCACTCTTGATGGCCAGATGAATGCCCTTGAGGCGCTGCGAGTTGAGGAAGCTGGCCGAGTCGCCAACGATCATCCAGCCGTTTCCAGCCAGCGGCGGCATGGAATACCATCCACCGTAGGGGAATGTCTTGGCGCCATAGCGGACCATCTTGCCGCCACGCAAAAGTTTGCTGATTAACGGATGGGTCTTAAAAGTCTGCAATACACGCTGGGGATCAAGCCTCGGGTCCTGATAATCAAGGCTGGTGACGTAACCGAGCGAGACGATATTGTCTTTTGATCCGTAGATCCAGCCGCCGCCGTATTCCTGAGTCGTGAGCGGCCATCCCATGGTGTAAATGACCTGGCCTTTCCTGATTGCGCCGGAAGGAACTTCCCACAACTCTTTCACACCGATGCCGTATACCTGCGGATTGCGGCCCTTCTGCAAATCATATCTGGCGACAAGTTGTTTGGTCAGCGATCCGCGCGGGCCTTCGGCCAGTACGGTAATTTTTGATTTCAGATCGTAGCCGGGTTCAAAGTTCGACTTCTTCTGGTTCTGCTTGTCCACACCCTTGTCGTCAGTGCGAACGCCGGTAACCTGATTGCCTGCGTCGCTCAGCAGCAGCTCTGATCCAGCAAATCCGGTGAAAACGGTGATGCCGGCCTGCTCAACTTTTTCTCCCAGCCATTTCACAAAGCGGTTGATGGAGATTACGTAATTACCGTGGTCCTGAAGTGGCGGCGGCGTGAAGGGCAGACGGTGCTCGCCTTTTTCGGTAAGGAAGTAAACGTCTTCGTGCGTGACCTCGGCATCGAGCGGCGCTTCTGCGCGCCAGCCGGGAAGCAGCTCATCCATTGCGCGCGGATCAAGCAGGGCGCCGGAAAGCGAATGCTGGCCAAGCTCACGCGCTTTTTCCAAGACGTTGATGTTTTCTTTGCTCAGCGGCGCTTCAGGATTGCGGCGGTTATGGCGGTCGATAAGTTGAGAGAGGCGCAGCGCGCAGGCCAGCCCCGCAGGGCCGCCGCCAACAATGGTGACGTCGGCTTCCATCTGCGGACGTTCGACATCTTCGAGAGGTTTACGGAAAACCAGCATTTAGCACTTAGCCTTTAGCACTCAGCATTCAGCATTCAGCAGTCAGCAGTCAGCAGTCAGCAAAGCAGAAACTTATTGAATGCGCCATTCACCAGTACCGGAAACAATATATCCTTCCTGTCCCGATTTTCTGCGAATCTTAACAGTCATGCAGTCCTTCTCATAGATAATGCGTCGAATATTCACTTCTTCGCCCGGGGTAATGGTTGCGACCTTATTCCGGTCTGTATGCGAGCATAACTGTCGCCCTCCCTCAGAAGCCGGAAAAAGAGGAATCGAGCCATTTATCAGTACGTGTTGTTGCCTATCTTTGTAAACATCATGTATATAAAAGCCTATAAATAGGAGACAAACTGGAAGAAGAACCAGCAACCCGCCAGCCACAAAGGCCAACAAATTTTTCATCTTCTCCGCGCCTCTGCGCCTCCGCGGTAAATGACTATCCGCCCGCCTTGGCCTTCTTCACTTCTTCAGTCAGCGCGGGAACAATATCAAACAGGTTGCCCACCACTCCGAAGTCGGCGATTTCAAAAATTGGGGCCTCAGCATCTTTGTTGATGGCGATGATGCTGCGCGAGCCTTTCATGCCGACAATGTGCTGAATGGCCCCGCTAATGCCGACTGCAAGATACAGCTTGGGTGAAACAGTCTGGCCAGAGCTGCCAATCTGGCGGTCCATGGGGAGCCAACCGGAGTCACAAATGGGACGAGAGGCGGCAATCTCGCCGCCCAGAGCGTCGGCCAGGGCTTTGGCAATCTCAATATTTTTTTGCTCTTTAATTCCGCGACCGACGGAAACAATGATTTCAGCCTGCGTGAGATCGACTGCCTGCTTGGCTTCTTTAAACGGATCTTCAGGCCGATTGCGTTGCACACCGTCAGCAATATTTGCGTTGACGGTCTCAACCGGCGCAGAGGAGCCACCGCCTTCAGCTTTATCGCCACGGAACGCGCCAGCCTGGAAGGTTACAAAATGCGGCGCGGGACAGGCAAAGGAAACGTCAGCGGCAAATTTGCCCTGGAACATCTGCCGGGTGAAGAGCAGTTTGTCACCGCTCTTACGGAAACCAATAGCGTCACTGATGAGCGTGCGCTGCAGGGCTGTAGCAAGTTGGGGAGCAAAATCGCGCACCTGGTAGGTGTGGGGCATCAGAACGAGCGTGGGCTTTTTCTGATTAATAAAATCTTTGAGCGCAGCCACTACGCCATCCGGCTCATACCTGGCCAGCTTGGGCGACTCAATCACAGTGACTTTGGCCAGTTTTTTGGCTGCGATTTCCGCGCCAATAGCGGCGATGCCGCTGCCAAAAACGGCGGCTTCAACGGTTGCGCCGGTTTCAGCGGCTATGGCCTGTGCGGCCGCAACCGTCTCCCAGGAGACGCGGTTCAGTTTGCCTTCACGCTGTTCAGCAATTACAAGAATTGTGTCTGCCATCTAGTTTATTTGCCGTTTCTTTTTGATAAAACCAAGGACGATGAGAAAAAGAGCGATGACAACATCAACCACAAAGATGCTCTGCATAAAATGATTGCCGGCGCGGATGTCCCACCCAACAAACAGCAGCCAGCCCAATCCGGCAAGCAGCATGATGAGGCCCAGAACCAAAAAGGTTGCGCCGGTTTCATGCTCGGTTACGGGCTTATAATTTCCGCCTTCTGGGTCATATTCCATTCGTTCCATGGAGTGCTCCTTATCTATCTATCAATCTTGATCAGCCATTAAATTACGCGAATGTCATTCCGCAGCTTGTCTACCAGCTTTTTGGCAATTTCACCCGACGAGCCTTCCAGCATTTCCGTCTTCTTGGTTTTCTGCGGGATGTAGAGCTTTTCAATCTTCTGCATATTCTCACCGAGGACAGACTTTACTTCGTCCATGGCGACTTTGCGCAACGGCTTGTTCTTGGCCTGCTTGATGCCCAGCAGCGTGGCATAACGCAGCTTGTTGATGCCGGACTGAATCGTCAACACCGCCGGCAAAGACATGTTTACGTGCTGGAAAAAGCCTGATTCCAACTCGCGCTTTACTTTGATGCCGCTATCTGACTTCTGAATTTCCATGATGATGGTGGCGTGCGGCCAGCCCAGCAGCTCCGCCATGATTACGCCGGTCTGGGCATAACCGTAATCGTCGGACTGCAAGCCGGTGAAGATGAGATCAAACTTTTCATCTTTGATGGCGGCCACGAAGGCCCTGGCCATATTGAAAGCATCCAACCCGACGAAACCGTTATCTTCCAGATGGATCGCCCGGTCAGCGCCTTTGGCCAACCCCTCACGCAAAACCTGCTGCGAACGCGCCGGGCCGGCAGTGATGACTACCACTTCCCCGGTGTGCTTCTCTTTTTGCCGCAACGCTTCTTCCAGGGCGAAAGCGTCCGGCTCATTGACTTCATAGGAAACGTCATCGCGAATCCAGGCGCCGCTTTCATTGAGTTTGAGAGGAGCATCTTTTTGCGGGACCTGCTTCATGCAGACCAGAATTTTCATAGTCGAATGGTTCCTGTTCAACAGCTTAGATGCGAGTTGAGGGCGCTTTGTCAGCGCGTCCGCCATCGCTGGCGAATCCAGCCAGTATAAATGAGAGAACGGCCTTATGACAGTACGGGCTCGGCAGGGCGGCCGGGCGGCCTTTGATCTTGCGCTATGCTTACAAGGAATATCAATAGAACCTTGAACACTAAACATAATTACATGCCAAAAGCGCCAGGAAGCGCCGGTTTTATTGCGTTGCGAGAAGAAGATCACTGGCGAGTCTATTCCGGACCACAGGAGATTCTTGCCGCCGAAGACCGCGACTCTTTGGACACGCTGCTGAAGCGAATCGATTCCCATGCCGCTAAAGGAGGCGAGGCAGCCGGATTTCTGGCCTATGAAGCCGGTTATGCCCTGGAGCCGCGGCTGCATGGTCTTTTGCCACAAATAAGGACCGCACTGGCGTGGTTCGGCCTATATGAACGATGCGAACTGATGAAAGACGCCGAACTTCTGCGGGTGGACGCCGGGCCGATTGTGGAAGGAGCAGAGCTGTTCATCAGCCGGGAGCGATATTGCAAGAAGGTGGAGGAAATCCGGGAGCTGATTGCGGCGGGCGAAATCTACCAATTGAACTTCACCGACCGGCTAAAGTTCAAATTACGTGATGACCCATGGGAGTTGTTTGCTGCGCTTTGCCTCGAGCATCCCACGCCCTATGCTGCTTTCGTCAACATCGGCCCTGAACAGGTGCTCTCGCATTCCCCTGAGCTTTTCTTTCGTATTCAGGGGGATGAGATTGCCGTCCAGCCGATGAAAGGCACTGCGCCGCGCGGATTGACCACGGAACAAGACCGCTGCAGAGCCAAGGAGTTGCAGGAATCGGAAAAAGAGCGCGCTGAAAATGTGATGATCGTGGACCTCATGCGCAGCGACCTGGGCCGGATCTGCAGGATGGGGTCGGTGCGTGCGACAAAACTATTTGAGGTCACGAGGTTTCCCTCACTCTGGCAGATGACATCGACGATTCAAGGCGAGCTTACGCCGGGATGGACGTTTGATGGCGTGATCCGAGCATTGTTTCCCTCGGGATCGGTTACGGGCGCGCCAAAAATCCGGGCAATGGAAGATATCGCCCAACTGGAGAGTTCCAGCCGGGGCGTGTATACGGGCGCCATTGGATATGTTGCGCGTGGCCGCGCGCAATTTAACGTGGCCATCCGCACGTCCGTTGTGAGCGCCGGTGAAGGAATTATGGGAGTAGGAAGCGGCATTACGTTTGATTCCGTGCCGGCCCGCGAATGGGAAGAATGCGCCTGGAAGTGCGGGTTCCTGACGCGCCGGACGCCACAGTTCAAATTGTTTGAAACCATGCTCTGGCATGACGGCTATGTGCTGCTCGGGAAGCATATCGAACGTCTGGCTTCATCGGCGGACTACTTTGGCTTTGCATTTGACCGTTGCAGGATTGATGAACGGCTGCAAGAAGCTGCGGCGGAGTTTTCATCGGGAGAAAAAAGACGTGTTCGATTTTCACTGGCGCGGAACGGCGAAATTGGCTTGAACATCGCACACCTCAATGAAGAGCATTATGGCCAAGTGCGGATCGCCGAGAACCAGACGCTGAGCAGCGATTGTTTTCTGTTTCATAAGACGACATACCGGCACGTCTATGATCGAGAGCTGTGCATTGCGCGGGCGGGCCAATGCGATGATACTTTGTTCTTCAACGAACGTGGCGAGCTGACCGAAGGCGCGATCCACAATGTTTTTGTTTTAAAGGAGCAAATCTGGCGGACCCCGCCTCTGGAATGCGGACTGCTGCCGGGAACCTACCGCGCGCAGTTTCTGGCGGAACATGCTGATGCCCGGGAGGAAATCCTGCATTGGGAAGACCTGGTTGAGGCAGATGCGATCTATATATGCAATAGCGTTCGCGGAATGTACAAGGTAAAGCTGGCGCAGACAGAGCGGTGACACCAAGCCGCTTGTCCGCGAAGCCGCCTACAGGAAAGCGACCGATTGCACTCCGGCAACTTCGAAGCGCTTGCGGCAACGCACGTTCTTGCACATGACCATGTCGTCGCGGCGGACCATATAAGACTGCGCCTTGGCAAACTTGGCGCGGTCGCGCTCATCGGCGCGGCCCAAGAGTTGTTTCTTTTTGGTGCGCACCAGCCATGCCAATTCGTATTCACCGGGCTGGCGGCAGTGCGGGCAGGTAAGGGTATGGGGCTTTCTGGATTCTTTTTCGTCGAAAAAATCGCGTTCGTCCATTTCATCCTATTATCAACCACGGAAGGCACCGAGAGCACGAAGAAATGAGTTTCAACACGGTGCTGGCGTGGTTCTACCGTTCATTACCTGCTTTGGGGTCCTTATTCTTTCGTGGTTAAATACGGTTGTGCCCAAAAAGAAGAAGCTAAAGAAGTTCACGGCTACCAGCGCCGTAAAAGCTGCCTCCCGCGCGGTGCTTGGCACGCCTCCGCCGGTGAAGCGTGCGGAAAACAAGAAACATGCCAAGAAGGCCAAGCACAAACCCAGCCTGGAGAAGCTTTTGGCCGACGCTGACCGCGGATAATCGATAGCGACCGTTGGCCTTTGCTTGCCATTATTGCGGTATTTTCCAGCGTTTTAATCCCAGATAAGTGGAACGAATCGGAGGCACAAGTGCGCATTGTTTTGCGCGTGTGCGAGGAGGCGGAGCAATAAATATATCGCTGGGCGAGTTGTTAAAGAATTTAATGCGCGCTTAATGATCCCCTAAGTTGGTGAGAGCAATCTGAGCAGGTATCGACGGGTGGATGCTCCGGGCCCATCTACGGGAAGCGCGTTTCTTTCCAGAAGATCGTCCCCATGCAGCCACAAAAAATGACCTCAAAATGTGCCGTGGTGCAACGGCGCCTGATTGGTCACTGAAGGCACGTAAGCAAGACTGGTTTCGGAATTCGGCAATTCAATCTTTTGTCTTCTCCAGTTTCTTACCTGATACCGCACAGTGAGTCGTCCGGCCGCACGCAGCAGCTTTTCACTACAAGCATTTGCCGGTCAGAACACAAGGAGCGCCTCTCTATGTTTTCTCAGAGCAAATTAAAGAACCTGGTCGTGCTGTTCCTCTCGCTGTGCGCGATCACACTATTCAGCGTCACCTATCTCTCTGCTAAAGGCGGAGGTGGGGGCGGTGGTCAAGACGGCAATGGCGGTAGCGGCAGAGGTGGAAACGGCTTGCAGGGTGTAGGCGGCCAAAGGGGCAAGGGAATAAATTCCGGCGGAGGCGATACCGGCGGAAATGGTGGTAGTGGCCGCGGCGGAAATGGCGGCGGAGGCCAAGTTTCCGGCGGCGGCGGAGGCGGTCAGGGCTCAAACGGAGGCGGTGGGAATGGTGGTGGCCAAGGCGCGAATTCCGGTGGTGGGAATGGCGGCGGTCAGGGCTCAAACGGTGGTGGTGGGAATAACGGTGGCGGCGGCAAAGGTGGGAACGGTGGAAATACTGGCGGGGGCCACGATGGTAGGGGCCTGGCTTCGCTGAAGACCGTTACAGTTCCCGGCCCAACGGCGGCCGAACTTGCTAACATTATTCAAGACAAGAACGCTGCAATCGCTCTTGGTAAGGCGTTTTTCTGGGAAATGCAATTTGGCAGCGACGGCAAAACAGCCTGCGCTACCTGCCATTCCAATGCCGGTGCTGATAGCCGCACGGCCAACCAGGCTGATCCTGGCCAGCGCCGCGTGGACGCTAACGGCTTTCCAGCAGCAGACTCCAACACTTTTTATCCTGGCTTTGGACCAAACCATACTCTTAGCCTGACTGATTTCCCTCTGCACACCTTTGCTCGCGACAACAACAACATTGTGGGTTCGCAGGGCGTGCTCCGCAACAATTTCAATGACGTCGTGCTTGGCCAGGGCACCGAAAATGAAACCAGCGTCGTCGATCCCGTCTGGAGCATCTCTGACGGCAACGGCGGCACCGTCAACGTTCGACGCTCCACGCCGCGCAACGCTCCATCAGTAATTAACGCGGTATTCAACTACCGCAATTTCTGGGACGGACGCGCGCAGAATACTTTCAACGGCGTGAATCCTTTCGGCGCGGGAGATCCGACCGCTCACTTGCTTCAGGTCGATCCCAACAATCCCAACGCCACCGTTGACGTTCAACTGCGGCTCTCCAACTCGTCTCTTGCTTCTCAGTCTGTTGGGCCTCCGGGCAGTGACATTGAAATGTCTGCAACAGGCCGCCCGTTCGTAAAGATCGGCAAGAAGATGCTCACAGTAACGCCGCTCGGCTTGCAACAGGTTGCCCCTGACGATAGCGTTCTCGGCAGCCTCAGCGCCGCGCCCAACAATGGCCTTACCACCAACTATGCCGCCATGATTCAAGCTGCGTTCCTGCCCAAATGGTGGAGCTCCAACGTCGTGGTGGATGCCAACAGCAACGTGCTGTATCAGGGCACGCCGCAAAATACTGACGAGTACTCACAGATGGAATACAACTTCTCGCTCTTCTGGGGCGTTGCAATCCAGATGTATGAGTCCACTCTGGTTTCAGACAATTCGCGCTTTGACCAGTTCATGGACGGCAATCGGCAGGCGCTGACTTCTCTGGAGCAAACCGGTCTTGATCGCTTCCAGGGCAAGGGCCACTGCATTAGCTGCCACAACGGAGCTGAATTCACTGATGCCTCCATTTCCAACATTACCTCCAAAGGTTCAGTAGTTGAGCAGTTACCCGGCGGACGCTGGCACGATATCGGCTTCCACAACATCGGCGTTCGTCCCACCGATGACGATATGGGCATCGCGGCCTCTGATCCTTCTGGCCTTGCATCGCTCTCCGTGGCCCAGCTTGCTGCCATGGGACAGGTCAGCGGGACTCCGGTTCCGGCTGGCGCTGCCGTTGCAGTGAATGGGGCCGTGAAGACACCCGACCTGCGCAACGTGGAATTGACCGCTCCGTTCTTCCTGAACGGCGGACAGGCCACGCTCAGCCAGGTAGTTGACTTTTACAGCCACGCCGGCGACTTCCCATCTGTGGACGTCGATCCCAACCTTGAACGCGTGAGCTTCGGCGCGTTTGATAAGGCTGCCGTCGTCGCATTCCTGAAATCGCTTACCGATGAGCGCGTACGCAACCAGAGCGCGCCCTTCGATCACCCATCACTCATGGTTCCGAACGGCGGAGTGGTGACTAACGGAGTTTTGACGGAACAAATGATCACTATCCCTGCTACCGGCGCGGCCGGTGGAGCGCCCATGGCCACATTCTGTCTGTCTTTGGCCGGCTCGTCTCCGCAACAGTGCCAGTAGCCTGGGTGCAAGACTTGTAATTGTTTGGTCCACTCAAAAGAGGCCGCAAAAAAAGGCGGCCTCTTTCTTTTTGTTCTTCCTTCTGTGCTCCTGAATCCGACTCCCGGTCTTCTTAGCGACCTCTGCGTCCTTGCAGTGAAATTTGCCTTTCCTATTGTTCTTCCTCTGAATGCTCTGGGTCTTCGTCAGCCATCAAACATGGCTATTCTGATTATGAGGGGCATGTGTGGCACAGCCGGGCCTTTTAGATCACCAGATCACGGCGATCACCCGATCACCCGATCTCCTTCTGATCAGCGGTGAAGGTTCTCCAGTTCCTTCTCCAGTTCCTTCTCCACTTCTTTCCCCAGTTCCACCACCTCCAGGCCCTTCGGACATTCTTTCCAGTTATGCTTCCAGCACACAATCACATCGCACCTGTCTGCCCTGTGCCGATGCTTAAAGAAACTCCTGCTCTCAAATTCAAATTCAATCCGCACGCGCTGCCACCGCCCCGGCGCAATCTCGCGCATCGCAATGCAATCAGGAAATCCCGGTTGCAATCTGTGAACAATAAATCCCAGGCGGCGTGCCATTACGCCAAACATAAACAGCACGCCCATTTCATTGGTTGGCGCGTGCGCCATCTCGGCCAACTGCATCGGACTGCCATATACCGGGCGGTCCGGCAGGGTCCTTCTCCGGCTCGGACGGACCGCGCTCGGCCACACCGGCACAACCACCGCAGGTTTTGTCGCAATCAGCTTCAGCACGTCGCGCCATTGCTGCTTCAGGCTTTGGTTCTTGGGCTTGCCCATAAACTTGCAGAAAGCCTTCGGTACGCCCATCCAGTTATCAAACCTCGTATAGAACGGTTTGGGGGTGAAGCGCCCCTGCCGCTCATATTCCCATGCGCTGGGGACCTTCTTCAGCTTGCGCGTCACCGCGCCCCAATCCATCAGCAGCTCGGTTTCAGTCAAGGAGAAACCCGGCCCCATGGGCGTAAGTCCGGCCGCTTTCAATGCCGGCGCCACTCCGCCAAGCTGTTTGTACACCGTCTTTATCGGCACGCCGGCTATTTCGCGCATCTCGCGCAGGTTCGGATTGCGGCCCAGCTCTTTGGCGCAACCCCGGATAGCTTTCACGATTTCTTCTTTTTTCATAATTGTTCTCGCAGTCCCTTTTGAGAATCGGTTTGTAAAACAGAAAAGCCACCCAGGCTCGGGTGGCTGATTCAGAAGGTCTTGTTTTGGTTTTGGTCTCGGTCTTGGTTTAGCTCGGTCTTGGCTTTAGTCTCGGCCTTGGCTTTAGTCTTGGCCTTGGCTTTGGTTCTGGTTTGGTCTTGGTATTGGGCTAATGGCTAAGAGCTAACGGCTATTTTTGCAGGGTTTGATTTTGGTTTTTGGCCAATGGCTAATAGCCAATAGCTAATAGCTAATAGCCCAAAGGCCGAATTTGCCCTCTACTTATATATGTCGTCGTTTCCCGCTTTCCGGGACACGTTTTTCCAACTTTATTTTTGCATCCGATAACGGTCCCAACATCACGGTAATCGTGTAGCACAGCCGCCCTCGGCTGTGTTTTGCCAATGCCAACCCAATCGTGTGGGACAGCTAGGGTCCCCCGGCTAGTCCGATTTTGGCTTGCTGGGGTGGAGCCGCCCCCAGCTTGTGCTTAATCCAAGTCCCCACCAGGGGACGTCACAATCTGTAGCCGGAGACGGCAGTCTCCGGTGTACGAACGAAAAAGACGTTTCCTTGCGCCGCAGGCCATCGCGCAGCGCAGCGGAGCGCGTTTAAAACTTATCTAATTTCCTTTTTTCGCCGGATGGTCCACGCTCCGCCCCGTGTTGGCAAAGCGTGGGGATAATTAAGCTCGTCATCCCGAATCCCCGTCAACCAGCGCGCGCTTTTACCAGCGTGCGAGTAGGGGTGAGGGACCTTGTGTTTGGTGGGTTGCCACCCTCACTGCGAGCGCTGCCGAAAAATGAAGCGCCGTTAGGCGCGACGAGAGTCTAGCCCACCCTGAAGGCGAGCGCTTGCGAGCGGGGAAGGATGGGCTAAAAGGAAATGATTCGCTGTAACATGCGTCGAGCCCCGTAGGGGCGGCACTACCCGCCGGAGATTTTCCCCCCAACCACGCCGCATTAGGGAATTCTCTCAACCGCATCCTTCTCGAGGTGCCATCCCGAACCGAAGCACCGCTTTACCGGCAGCAGCTTTTGACGCGCCCTTGTGCGAAGCGTGAGGGACCTGCCCCGCTGCTGTAAGGGAAAAACGAATCGCTTGCGCTAGAGCCCTGGCGGAACCGATTCATGCGTGGGGCATACTCAGCACAACGCAAATTCCTGAGAATCTTTAGAAGTGCTTACACTCTCTCCCGCACCATGCTCCAGCACCATGCCCATGCAATTCGAAAATAAAGCATTGACTCCGAAAATGAAGCGCCGTAGGCGCGACGAGAGTCTAGCCCAGTACGTTCCCGAGGCGCGCATTGCGCGCTGAGGGATAAGTGCTGGGTAAGCAAAAAAAACATTCCTCTCTGCCGAAGGCCCGCGCGCAGCATAGCGAAGTGCGGTATTCAATTTGCAAAAAAAAATGGGAATTCTGCCCACTCAAACGCAAAATTTAGAATTGCTCTTGCTCTCTAACTCTGATGCCCCGCACTTTTTGGCCAACACAGGAGAAAGTGTGGGCTCCCTGGCGTACCCCCCGTTGTCATCCTGAGCGGCACGGAGCGACATAGGAGCGACGTAGAGTCGAAGGATTCCGGGAATGCGTCCTTTGCCATGCTGATGCGAGGCGTTTTCTCCAAACTGCGGTTTCGGTTTTGCGCAAGCTGTGGTGGGTAGGCCTGTGTAATCTGTCCCTCCAACCACGCCGCATTAGGGAATTTTCTCAACCGCCTCCCCCTCAACGCACCGTCCCGAACCGAAGCACCGCCATACCGGCAGCAGCTTTTGACGCGCCCTGGTGCGAAGCGTGAGGGACCTGCTCCGCTGCTGTAAGGGAGACGAAATCGCTTGCGCTGAGTCCTGCGGAACCGATCATACAGCATACTTCAGCGCGCGGAAGGCGCTGCACGCAGCGCAACACACCGCAAATTCCTGAGAATCTTTAGAAGTCCTTACACTCCCCCCCGCCACCATGCTCCAGCGCCATCCCCATGAGGTCGAAAATAAAACATTGACTTCGAAAATGAAGCGCCGTTAGGCGCGACGAGAGTTTAGCCCACCCTGAAGGCGAGCGCATGCGAGCCACTCTTATTGAGGGACACCGGCCAGTGGCCTTGTAGTTTTTTTCGACCTATACTGTTGGTACCTCCCTTGGCCGAAACTTTGTTATTGCGAGCGAGGACACTCCATTTGAAGCAGAAGACCCAAAAGAAAAATGAGAAGTTTGACCTCTGCTATTTGGGAACTCTTGATGGCGGCAACGGCTCTATACGTTGGCCGCAAGAAGCTGCTGAAGCGGCTAACAATCTACAAATAAGTGTCTATGATCAAGAGCTGTCCACGCTTTTGAAAATGAATCTTCTATGGCGGCCATTTGTAACGATAAGACACTTAGAGCTCTTTGACAATTTAGCTTTTGCGAAGTTTTTGAAACGCCACAAGGATGAATGTCAAGATTTGGCTGAATCTGGCCTGTTGCGGCTTTGTGCCCCTTCCGTTGAGCCTATCGCCGCGCTGGTGGAAAAATGGATGCTTGGCCGGGGTCCCCAGTTTCCGATGCATTGGCACCACCTAAATTCAGAACGCCAGAAGGCATACGATTCAGCTTCTCTCACCGGAAAGCTTAAAGCCATCGATGATGTTAGAAGATTTCTGTTTCTCGATGAACACCACCTCGATCTAGGCGAGATGATCACACGCTATCAAAGGATTTTTTCGGAATCAGGAATAATTGAACTGGGACCGCCACGTCCGACAGAACCGGCCAGCTACGCGGAGCGCGTGCAGCAAAAATGGGGGCAATATCTCAGGGACCGCAAACAGCAAGGCCTAAGAATGCCGAACGCGTTGAACTGGATTGAGAACACTCTGAAAAAATGCCAGGATCAAAATGGTCGGCGTCGTACTTACTATACGGAGCTTAGATACCTGCGGGATACCCTGGCTGGCATTAACGAGGGCCAGAGATTTGCCTTGGATCACGCAATTGCTGAAACTAAATCGTTCGTGCTGAATGACGCATACTACGATGAGTTTGAGGGGTTTACGACGGCAAGGGTCAAGGGCAAGTCGCTCACGCTAGATATTAGCGTAAATAGAGACATCAGCAAGGTGTGGATGCCCGAAGAAACAATTGAGAAAACCGTTATGCGACGCTCCGATCCGGAGCCGCTGGTGTCGACCGCATTTGCGGCGCTAGAGTCTGTCGATTTATCCGACATATTGCACTGCCACACCGCCCCGCATTCTGAAGCAGAATCTTTCAGAAAGAGCATTGATAGACTTTATGGTCTCGGGATAATGTCTAGCGTGCGCAGAGAGACAGATTCAAAAATTGCGGGAGCGGTTCGTGATCATATTGAAGTTATGCGTGCTTGTTTAACACGCGTTCTGCGAGATGCCAAAAAGCCCGATGTCATGAGAGATTCGATCGCACAGGTCTACCTTGGAGGTGATCCAGGCATCATGGGACCGGTTTTTGGAAGCGGAATTGGGCTGGCTGGAATGGCGTACTTTGCGCACGGTTTACCAGGAGCCCTAACTCTGTTGCTGGGTCCCACCATTGCCGTGCTTGTGCGCAAAAAAACGCTAACTTATAAATGGAAGATATTTGAAGCCGCTCTAGCGAAACACATCCAATCAAAACCCTGATAGCGTACGCTTTCGCCCGGTGCTAGCGAAGCAAGGCGTTTAAAACATTAACCTCCCGGCCTAGGGGATACCTGGTTTCTCCGTCGAACGTAAAACATCGAGCACACGATCATTCTTATTTCCACTTTCCCATCCTGAAACTGATTTTCAATCTACCCCCTGGGACCTTGATAAATATCAGCTCCAGTTGCGGCTCATCCCCGGTCTGTTGGGTCCGCCGCGCAGGCGCTGCCTTTCCCGAAATCAGCACGTACTGGAGCGATTCTTTATTGCGGTCAAAGCGCTTCCATGCTGCCTGGAGAAGTTTGCGGTCGTCCTCTGAAAAACATGCAGCCAGAGCGGAATCGCGTCCCATGCCGTTTCGTAGCAGTGCCAGCACGATGCGTTCGCCGGCATCCATCCCCGCCAGCCGGATCGCGCTGTCCCAGTCAACTTCAAGATTGTCGTCCAGCAATGAATCGGCAATGCGGTTGCCGATAAAGTCTTGTTCATAGATGGCGCTGGTACCTGGTCCATTTTCCTGTTCATAGTTGTGAAGCGCCGTTCCCAGTTGGTCATCATGGGTAAGAGGCTCACCGTCCGTGTCTTTATATTGCAGGTCGGAAGCCAGCACCTCCCGGCTCTGCTTTGGCCGCCTGTCCACAACGCCCATGCGTGCGGCGCTCAACATGGCGCTCTTGCGGATGTACGCCACCGGATCCCGCTGCTTCTTCCAGCGCCCTTCTTTGATGGTGGCCTGGATTACGGGAATATAGGCCACTCCCAGGTTCATGGAGCGGAGAAGCTCTTTCCACTGCGGTTCACAAGCGGCATAGGGATGGGTGGCAATCGCATTTAGCAGTTCAATTTCAGGTGCCATGCTGGCATTATAGGCGAATGTTTAGCGAATATCACTCGAAATCGGGCTTACCCTCTTCCTTGCACGGCCACCATCCCTGCTAATCCGACGCCCAAGCCTACGCAGAACGCCGGGCTTGCCAGCAGAAACAGCACTACAAAAATCAGCACCATCACAGCCGCGATTTTTGCATGATGCAGCGTGTAATCAAAGATCAGTAGCACCACCAGCGACGCGAGGGTCGCAACCAGGCAATACCCTGCCTGCGCCAGCGTGAAATTTCCATACTGGTAATAGCGCACTGCGCCGGCAGCAAAAATCGCCACGGCCAGCAGGAGCAGTATCACTGAAGTCTTGGCCCTGCCGCTTTGTTGTCGCGGATTCACGGGCGAAGCATATCATCCCGGTGACCCGCGTTTCATCCGCATATATCCGCGCTCAAAATTTGCTTTTCTCCGCGCCTCCGTGCCTCCGCGGTGAAGATTCTCCTCGCTTCGCACTACAATATATCCAATGCCCAAAGCCCCCACAGAACGATTCACCGACCGTGTTGACAACTACGTCCGTCATCGCCCCAGCTACCCACCCGAGGTGCTGGAAGCCTTGCACCGCGACTGCGGACTGCGCCCTGAGCACATCATTGCAGACATCGCTTCCGGCACCGGAATCTTCACCCGCCTGTTGCTGGAGAACGGCAACCACGTTTTCGCCGTTGAGCCCAACGCTGAAATGCGGGCAGCCAGCACTCAGCTTCAGCAAGCTTTTCCCAACCTGACTTTAGTTGCCGCCACCTCAGAGCAAACCGCGCTGCCGGCCGCTTCCGTGGATTTCATCACTGTCGCACAGGCAGCGCATTGGCTGGAACCGCGCGAATCGCGCGTAGAGTTCAAACGCATTTTGAAGCCGCAGGGCTGGTGTGTGCTCCTGTGGAATGAGCGCCGCACCTCTAACAATGGGTTTTCAGAAGACTATGAGCGGCTCCTGCACACCTATTGCGCCGAGTACAAGGAAAAGCGCCATGGCCAGACTGCCCCGATTGCCCATGAGTTTTTTGCCGGCGCGTCCTATCACCAGCGCGTGTTTGACTACCATCAGGATTTTGATTTCGCGGGCCTCGCTGGGCGATTGCTCTCATCTTCCTACTGCCCTCTGCAGGACGATCCCAATCACGCGCCAATGCTGCGGGAACTCGAACGCATCTTCCACGCTCACGCACGGCAAAACACTGTCGGCGTGGATTACGACACGCGCGTGTACTTCGCCCAGCTAAATATCCCGAATAGCTAGGTAAAATTTTTCCCGTTCTATTTAGAAGCGCGGGTAGCTTCCTGTCCACCAGCAACGTCAGTAAATGAAAACGCATTGGCGACATTGGGGTAAGGCTGCCCGTCCAGTTCCACATAGGGAAAAATTAGGTAATTAACTCTTTCACCCTGCTGTCTTGGGCTGAGGGTTATATCGCGTCCCACGCTGAACTGCACGCGATTTACGTCATGCGCGCCGAAGAAGTAATTTTTTTTCTCCTGGTGCTTCCAGGCTTCTGAAATGTCCACCGGAAACCAGCCGCGATCGTGGGTATAAAACTCCGCCCAGCAATGGTAGCCCGCAATTTGTCCGGAATGCTGGCCTTCTGGCAGCGACAGCCCCATTTCAAACCGGGCCGGGATTTTCTGCGACCGCGCCATGGAGATAAACACCGAATGGAAATCCGTGCAGTTGCCGTGTTTGGCATCGCAGGCCCACAGAGTGTCGCCTCGTCCCCAGCCGGTGCCGGTCTTGTCATACTTCATGGTCGAAAAAGTGTAATCGTAAAAGGCGCGTCCTTTATCCAGGTCAGACATGCCGGGTTTGATTTGCTCGGCGGCCAACTCTGCGGGCTTGCCCGTGATCGGCACCAGCTTGTCCGCTTGCAGGGACCGCTGAAGGTCTTTTTCGGCAGCCGGCTTCTTCAGGGAAACCGCGGCCAGGTGCTCAAGCCGCACCACATCATATTTCACGGTGAAGCGGTATTCCGGCTGCGTGGCTTTGTCCGTGTGGGCGTAAAACATCTTGTTGCCATACTCGCGTTCGGTGGTTTCTTTCAGCGGCAAATCGCCGCTCTTGGAGATTATCTTGACCCGCTGAAATGGGTCCGATTGGGCCGCCGGAAACCAAATGTCCAGCGGCTTGCCCGGATCGGTGATGCGAACGGTAAAAGAATAGTTCAGTTCAAAGTGGCGCTGCCTGCTCTGGGCAGACGCACAAAGACTGAAAAGCACAAACAGCGAGACAGCAAAAAATCTGCGCAGCATGGGATTCTTCCTTTTTGGCTTAATCTGAGATTTGAAAGTAAGAACGTCCGACCGGAGGTTTTAGCGGACGCGCCGTCAAGTAAAGCCATGGAAGAAGCGGGGCATTTCAAGGGAATTGTACGCTTGGAATTGAGCGATGGCAAAACGAGGAGTTTTTTTTTCTGAAATTCCGGGCGCAGCGGGGATTTATGGGAACGGCTTCGTTTTGGAGCTTCAAAGAAAACTACTCTACGTGGGCTATAAACTCCCCAGTCTCCACCTTGCCTGCCCTTTTTACCTGCACAAAAATTCTGTACTCCCTAGGGCTTGGAAATCCGTAAGGGAAAGAAACTTCAGCAGGAGCTTCGCCATGGCTCATATTCGCCGTATCAGCTTTAGGATTGTGTCCTTCTGCCAGGTTTACCGCTGCCATTGAAACCGAGCCCGCGGGATGAACATGCGCGAAGACATTGCCGTCAGTGCTCAGAAAAACTGCGTGTCCAGCCATGCCCATGTAAGGCTCAAGATCAGTGGCGGGCTTGCCGTCTTTGTCCTCAATGCGGAAGCGGAACCAGTACGGCTGGTTTGCTTTCAGCGGCTTGTCGTCGCGTTCCCACACCATGCGATAGCCATCGGAAAGCTGCGCGATTTTATCGGCGGGAGCCAGATCCAATGAACCGGCATCATCGCCGCTGAAGGATTTGCCCGTGATTGCGGGCAGATTTACAGTGGCGACTTCTGTCTCCGGAAAACCGGTGTGGTGGACGATATCCGCATAAAGCCTGTATTGCCCCTCGGGCATGATCGGCAGGTTCTGGGTGAAATCGCCGGGCTGCGTCTGGTCGGGATGCAGGTGCCAGAAAGCTTTCATGTCCGGCATTCGCACTATAAAAAGATGCATGAGATGGCCATGGTCCGGGATCAAATCGTCCAGGCGGATGCGGTCCGGCTGTTCGCTGCGAAAACGCGTCGGCTCAGCTTCATTCGGATTTTCCAGGTGCAGCCGCAACAGGCTGCCGCCGGTCAGCGAAGGTGTCATTTGGGGAAGTTTATAGTTGAGCCGCTCATTGGCGCTGGCTTCATGTCCCCACCAATTGCTGCCGCCTAGGAATGCCGCAATCACAATCAGCGCAGCCACGGTCAGGCCGATATATCCGCGCCGTTTTTCTGCTGGGGCGGGACTCTCACCCGCCTTCAATCCCGCGTCACGCGTCGCAGCCACAATAATGCCGACGAATCCTGCCGCCAATGCGAATCCCAAAATTGCCAGCAGAATTCCCAATCCAGCTTGCATAGGTTGCGACACAGTGGAAATCGCGGGTAAAGGCACTTCTAACTGCGCTGCGCCTTTTTGTCCTGTGGCCTGGATCTGAATTTTCCAGGAGCCGCGCACCATGATCCAGAGATTGCCGCTAAAGAGCTGCGGATCGTCGGCCGACCTCTGGGCCGGATCAGGCAGAGGCGCCATCTTCGCGCCAACGCCGATCATGCGCAGCGGCAGGATTTTGATTTCATTTACATCACCGGAAACACTGCGAATCTGAATCTGCGCCACGCCCGGAACCACGGCCGGCGGCCGCAATGTCACCAGCAGGTGATACGGGCCGGCATAGCCGTCATAGAAAACATCAGGGCTGTTGACGTGAGCAGAGCTGCCTAAGGAAAATAGAAGCATGGCAATGCATATACACCGGACTCGCCTGAGCAGTGACATTTACTCTTACCGCCTCACTCTCTTGAGCCACTCACCCCAGTAAATCCCGGCCCACATGCTGGCCACGGAAAAAAGGAATCCCAGCCCCATGTTGCGCCAGAACTCACCCGGTGTCTGCTCCCAGCGCACAAAGACATGCCGGACCGTGGGCGAGGTGGGAAGCGCGAAATAGGGAAAATCAACCGTGGCAAAAAGGCGGTTGCGCGCCATGGGCGACATCAGGAATGTAGCGAATGGCCATTCCACAACAATCAGGATGGCAAGGAATGCAACGCCGCCAATAATTGCCTGCTGCCATTTAGGTGCGTCTTTGAAAACCGGCCAGATCCAATCGAGGAAAAATGCGGGGACCACCAGCAGGATCGGGAAAGGCAGCGGCACCATGTGCGTGATGTCCTGATAGACCGGGCCCAATTTGGGCTGAGCGGGAAAGAGCGGCAGCACCCACATCAAGATCAACACAAAAGCCGAGTAAACGCCGGTCATAATCGTTCGCGCCCAGCGATGGCCGGAAGCGCGCGCCAGCCCTTCCAGTAAAAGCAGTATGCCAATGCTGATGACCATGTAGGAAATGCCGCTGTGCAGAAGCACGCGGTTGATATATTCCAGCTTCAGCGTCATGCTTTGAACAACAATGAAGCCGCCGATAAACAAAAAAATGCGTTGCAGCCTGGCGCTCTGCTCGCCACTGGCGCGGTTCAAATAGGACGCAGCCAGAATCGCTCCACCCCACATAATCCCTGCAATTCCCAGGGCCAGCAGCATGTGCGGCGGACTGATAATTTTTACGTCCAGCCCATAGGCTTCATGCCACCAATTATCAAATGGCGCTGACGTAAGCATCGCGCCACCGCCCCAGGCGGCGATGAACGCGCCCAGCGGTGCACGAAAACCAAGCACGTTCACTGAGTTGCGCCGCATCTCTGCATCACTGCAAAAAGTGGTGCGCATAATCACCCAGGCAGAGCCAAACGCCGCAAGCAACGCGCCAAACTGTATGAGCAGGTGGGCCGGCGTCCAGAAGCTGTCACGCCCAATGGTTTCATGCCATGAAATGTCCCAGTAAAGCCCCGTGGCAATACAGACAGATGCAATCACATTGGCCCAGACCAGCCACGGGACCGCGTGGACCCTGGACAGAGCAGGTGTTGTATTTATTTGCGTGGCAGATATGGTGCTCATACGCGAGCCTCAGCTAAACCGGACTGCATGAGTTGCTTTACAGAATACACTGAATGGCCATTCAGTCGTATAGGGTTCACGAAGGGCTGAAAGCGGTACGCGCAACCTAGTCTCGCTTTGATTTCGCCATTGCTTTCTGGATTGCCTGTATAGCATCTGCGATTTGCTGGCGCTCGACTTCGCTGAGATGCGAAAGATGTTTTGCCAGAAATTTTACCCGCCGTTTTCTGCCCTGCCATAAAATGGCCGTGCCCTTTTCTGTTGCCTCAATCACCACGGCGCGACGGTCACGTTTATCTGTAGTGCGGCGTGCCAGCCCCTCTGACTCAAGTGCATCTACGATGCGGCTCATGGTCGGCGGGCGCACCTGTTCAGCCTGCGCCAACTGGTTCAATGACATGGGGCCGCCAAAAACCAGGACAGAAAGCGCTGAAAGCCGGGCCGGAGCAATTCCTGTCACCGAATCCTGCACCCGCACCAGCCGCAGCAGATGAATTGCGGTGCTGTGCAAGCGGTCAGCCAGGTTCTCAATTTCAGTCAATTTCGCCATTGGTTAGCCAGGCTAATTATTTTATTGACATTGGTATTAAGTTTAATTAGCCTTGCTAACTATATCAGAGTTTCAATCAGGGAGGAACTATGGCCGAAGCAGTTCAGCTCTCACGCATTGCTGCCATTATGCTGGGCGTGCGGGATCTTGGGGCAGCGCTCGCGTTTTATCAGGGCAGGCTGGGCCTGAAAGTCATCATGCAGGAGCCTGCTCTGGCGCTGCTGCAATGCGGAAGCGTGATCTTGGGATTGAGCCCCCGCCATGTGAATGCAGCATCACACATCGCTGGCGCTACTGAAATTTCCTTTGGCGTGGACAATCTGCGGGCCACGCATAAGGCATTAGGCGAGAAGGGAATTGCATTCCTGAGTGAGCCTCGGCAGGCCACGCCCACGGACTGGGCCGTCCACTTTAAAGATGTAGATGGGCATCTACTATCGCTATTTGGTCCGGAGGGTAAAGCCTGATTTAGCGATGTAGAAATTTGCGCCGGACATCGGGCCAGAACTCGTGTATCAGGTTCTCGCCTGCATCACGCAAAAGAGTAAAGCTGACGCATCCAATGATGGGGTGCATTCCCTGTTGTTCACCCGGTACGTAAAGATCGGCAACTGCGCGTGTGGCCGCAACACTCAGAATGCGGGATGAGTTAAATGCCTGTCCGCCATTGTCCGTGCGCGTAATCAGCACGCGGCTCATGGCATACAGCGCCCGCTGGAAGAATGGCAGATCAGGATTACGGAAATACCTTGGGTCTTGTTTGAGCAACGTGGGAAAAAGAAAGCGCTGAAAAAACACGTCAGTCTCATTGGTGGCCAGGTTTATTCCATAGCGCTGGCCTACTCCGCGAAATCCCGTTTCATACGCCCGGTTCAGGTGCTCGCCTTTCATTCGGTCAGCGGCTTCATCAATGGCGGCATTGGCGAATGTCCGGGGTGAGTATGTGCTGTGCAGAAACACGTCGAATTTCTCTCGTGCTGTAAGTGGCCTCCACTGATCGACAGAACGATATGCATTGGCATCAACGGCGCGGGTCACCTGATGCTTGATCATATTTTTCATCTGTTGGAACCGCGGAAGCGGAGCTGCGGGCGGAGGCGTCCCGCTCATTGCTGAAGTGGATTGTGAGCTTGATTGTGCCGGATCGGGCGGCGGGGCCTGCGCTGTTGCAAGCGTACAGGCAGAGGCTAAGATCAAACTAATGTAGAGAAACCGCATCATAGGTGATGTTCGTACCCCAGAAAGGATGCCGCCTTAAATAGTTAGAACTAAGATAAACCTAAGAGGTTGGTCGGAGTAGGACAAAATGCAGCTCTGGTTAGCGCGGCAGACGATTTCCTTATGGCTTTTTTTCGCCCCATCCACTTGCTCATCCGGCTAATGAGGCTTGAAGTGCCGACCATCGGAGGGCAATGCCCGTCTCATCTTTGACCGCATATCGTTGCTGTCTTAACGCATTTACCTTGCTAATATTCCTGTATGACCGACTGCCTTTTCTGCAAAATCATCGCTGGAAAAATACCTTCCAGGAAAGTCTTTGAAGACGACAAGGCGCTCGCTTTTGAAGATCTCAATCCACAGGCGTCGACGCACGTTCTGGTTATTCCGCGAAAACACATCGCCGGCATTGACCAAGCCACGGAAGCGGACGCGGAACTGATTGGCTATTGCCAGCTTGTCGCGGCAAAGATCGCGAAAGAGCGCAAGCTGGAGCACGGCTTCCGCACTGTCTATAACGTTGGTCCAGATGCTGGCCAGACAGTCTTTCATCTGCATCTACATTTGCTGGGAGGAAGGAAAATGAGCTGGCCGCCGGGGTAGTTTTTTTTGCATCCCGAGCCAGCTTTTCTGAAACGCCGAAGCGTGAGCGAGGGGTCCCTATAGTCTTCAAAAATCTTCAAGAAAAGCGCACAGATATGCCACACCAACAACTAACAGGCATTTCAGAACTTGGAGCTGGCCATAGGAATTCTTGCGGTGCCCGGAATTTCAGAAGATAGGTTCCCTCGCTCCGCTCGGGACAGAAAGCTTACGCTGCCCCAATCAGGCGCGACGCGCTGGGGAAGGATCTCTGCCACACTGACGTGAGCAGCACAAATTGCGGCATCATGCGCGCCAAGCTGTCCACTGTGTCTTCAATCTCCTGCCATTGCTTTGCGTCCACGTCTTTCACAATCTCGCGATGGTCTTTTACAGGTATCCCCGCCAGCAAAGCGCGGGCCCGGCGGTTGAGTTCTTCATGCGCAGAGACGAACGAGGATTCGCCAAGCAGCTTTTTGCTGTCCAGCCAGGCCGAAGCCAGATAACTGGGGAATGGCGAGAGGGCACGGTATAGATCTAATACGGTCTTCATGCCGGTGGTCTTTCGAATCTCCGAATAGATCAGCCATACGCGCAGGCTGGCTTCGCGTTCATTGGGGACATGCACACGCACCATCTGGGAAAGCGCGGAAACCTGTTTTGACCGGGTAACGCGACCTTTCTGTCCGCCAGAATAACCGCGTTGAATGAGTCGCGAGAGCAATGCTACCTGCGCGCTGGCCCGGGCAAACAAGCCGACGATGCCGCCAACCACCCGGATATCGGCATTAGAGAATTTTTCCGCGGCCAAAAGGCCGGGTTGATCGGAGAAGCTCCAGCCGCCGCTGACCGCAGCCGAATGTGCTATTTCCTGGAACGCCTGCGCAGCGGTCTCAAATTCACGCGAACACACTGCCGGTTCCAGGTCTTTCCACATTGCCTTGAGATATTGGGGGAAAGCCGCCGTGAGTTTGAAAATGCTGGGCACATACGGGAGATCAAACCCAGTACGGATACTGGCATACATCCGGCGTATTTCCGGAGTGACCTCGTGTTCCTCGTACGCGCGAGTTAGAGCCATGGTTATGAGCGCCTAGCTCATTGGACGTCCTAAGCAGGTGCTCAGTTGCAAGAAGTGGACAAAATAATCAGCAGATGCAGGTGCCTATAACTGAACGATTTGCTCTTTCACATAAGGCGTTTCAACCCAGCACTGGGGAAAGACTGCCAGTTATTTAGCTGAAACATCCGTGCGCTATTCAGTTATTAAACGCTTGCGAGCAATAAGACTCTATACCCGGTTGAAGTTGTCTTCGGGCTCATCCTCTGCGCCGTGGCGGCGGAGAATGCTGGCAAGGTTTTGCGAAAAAGCTGAGCGCGGCATCACCACATCGCAGCCGGCTTCCTGGGCCTTGACCTTGAGATCACCCTGCACATGGGAGACAAAGCCAACAATCGACGTGGCTTTTTTGTACTTGGACCGCATTTTGGTGATCACCGGCAGCGGCTTGATGCCGTTGCTGTTCAAATCCACGATGATCAGAGAAGGTTTTTCTTCAGAGCCTTCGGTCTTTTCCGCGATATCTTTGTCGGTTTTGACAAACTCAACTTTGACGTTCAGCTTGCGCGAGATTTCCTGGATTTTGGCGACAAAGAAAAGGTCTTCCACAAAGGCAAAGATGCGGGTGGGAGCGTCTACGCGCTGTGTGAGCGGCTCCATATTGGGCGAGGCCTGGACTCCGTTATGGAACCTGGCGCCCTGCTGGCTATTGCCATTGCCCTGGCTGCGATAACTGTGGTCCATGGGACCAACAAATGCCGGTCCGCTGCGGCGAGGGCCGCGATTATTTCTGTTCTGGCGGTTCTGACCGCCCGGGCGACCTTGCCCTTGATTGCCGGGACCATTTTGTCCCTGATTCTGCCCTTGATTTTGTCCGCCAAAATTGCGCCTGCGTCTCCGCGATTTGCGATTGCGCGGGTTCTGCGGTTGGTTCAATCCTTCATTCATTCGTATACCTGTGAGCTTTGATCTGGCCGCCGGACCTCTATACGTGGTGACCTGGTATGAGCGAATTCCTCAAGGGGGTCGGTTCAGAGATCTCTCGGCTAAGTTTCGGAAAATCTTCGGCGTATCAGCGCTTCTGTCCAACAACTTTCGCGCGAAAAGTCGCACCGGAACGGGCGGCTACTGAAGACACCGTGATGTTACCACGAACACGACCCGAAGCAAGCAAAAACTTGTAAATTCCACCCGCCAAATTCCGCCATGAGATTCGAAAGCCTGGAACTTTATAGGGTGGTGGGCGCTATAGGATTCGAACCTATGACTTCCACCGTGTGAAGATGGCACTCTACCGCTGAGTTAAGCGCCCGATTTTGCGGGCTATCTGGCTGCTCTCGGGGTGAAATCATTCTAACAGAAGGATTTTGATGCTGTCTCTGGATGGGAACCAAAACTGCTTAACGAAAACTTACAGATGCGCTAAAGGCGCCGGATGGAATAAACTCTGATGTCGGGGCACTGCCAGACCTCTCTCTAAAACCTGCAACTTTTTGGTATGCAAAGGGTTTAACGAGGTGTGAGCAGCGTGGCCGTAAATTCGGGGTTGTTCATGCCCACAGCTACCGGCAGGATGCAGGGTATTGCGGAGATGGCAGCAAGCCACGTTCCTTATGATTCATTGAGCGATGCGGAGGTAATGCTCCGCGCCGGCACGGATGACGATGCGGCCTACGAGTATCTTGTAACCAAGTACCACAGGCCGATGATCGCCTTCATGTACCGCATGTGCCATAACCAGGCGCTGGCGGAAGAGCTGGCGCAGGAAGTGTTTTTGCGTGTCTATCGCTCACGCAAAAGCTATGCGGCGGAAGCCAAGTTCACCACATGGCTCTACCGCATCGCTACCAATCTGGCTGTAAACCACGCGCGCGACCACAAAGTCGAGCGCAGCGGAAAAGTAGTCAGTCTGGATGAGCCGGATGAAGAGTCCGGCACGACCATGGACGTTGCCGATCCCACGCTGAATGTGGAACAGAACATTCTTCGCCGGGAACGGCTCCAGGCCATCAAGAAACATGTAATGGCGCTGCCGGAAAAACAGCGCGCCGCCGTGTTAATGCATAAATATCAAGGGATGGATTATCGCGAGATTGCCGGAGTTTTAAAATTGAGTGAGTCCGCCACTAAGTCTCTGCTGTTCCGCGCCTATGAAGTGTTGCGAGACCGGCTGAAGGAATTTGTATGAACTGCAATGATGTTCGGGAAAATTTGATTGAGCTTCTCACCGATGGTCCGGCCGACCCGCAGGTGACAGCTCACGTCCGCGAGTGCAGCGCCTGCACAGAGGAGCTTGGCTCCATGCGCAAGACTATGGCGTTGCTGGATGAATGGGAGGCTCCGGAGCCTTCTCCTTACTTTCTTACCCGGCTTCGGGCGCATGTGAAGGAAGAACGGCAGAAGGCCCCGGCCACTATGTTTGGCTGGCTGCGCCGTCCCATACTGGCCGCGTCCTTGGCAGCTATTCTGGCCGCAGGTGGTGTAGTGTACCGGCTAACCGTGGGCGCTCCGCCTCCCCAAGAGGCAAATAATGCAGTGACGGATATTGAATCACTGGACAAGAACCACGATTTGATTCTCGATACGGACCTGGTCAACGAACTTATCGGCGCGCCGTCAGACGATGTAGCGGAGCCATAAACTTTCTGCCGCAATCTTTGTGCTCGGGGGAGCAATGATGATCGGGGCCAAAGTTGTTTCAGTTTTTGCACTTGCAGGGTTTATGACCCTGAATGTCCCCTCGCGTTTAAGCACAAGTGCCCCCCAAACGGCCCCGGTTGCCCTGTTGCAGGCAGCCCCGGCGCAGAAAAGTCCTCCTGCCGCTGGACGGTCCAGCCAAAAAAGCGCCCACAAGATGGGCGATTGGCTTCGGGCCCACAAAGATCTTCCGCTAGATCAGCAATTGAAACTGCTGGAAAGCGAACCTGGGTTCAAGAAGCTCCCCGCTGATCGACAGGCCGCATTGCGCGAGCGCTTGAAGAAATTCAACAGTCTGCCGCCGGAAAAGCGTAACCAAGCGCTGCAACGCATGGAATTTTTGGCCAAGCTCACGCCGCAACAGCGGCAGCAGTTGCGTGAGGCCAACCAGCAACTTCAGACCTTGCCTCAGGAGAGACAGGTGGCCGTGCATAAAGCATTGCGCCATCTACGGCAAATGCCTCCGGCCGAGCGCAAGCAGGTCATCCAGTCAGACAGTTTCCGCAGCACTTTCTCTGATCAGGAACAAAAGCTGATCGGCCAGCTTACGGAGATGTCGCCCAGCGAAGGCAGGCCAGCGCAGTCTCCTCAGCCAAAGTAGTAATAACTGGCGTCTTCAAACATGCGCCAGGCATGTGCAGCGAATTTCCGCCGTTCCAGAACTCCCGCTTGATTGATTACAGATGTCCCCTCATTACTATCTCAGTACAAATGCAAGGAACACCTTATTTACTCCTGCCCGGAAGTAGCTACCATAGCCGAAAACTCAGGTAAGCCGTTCAAAAGCGTATGTTTTGCCGTAGTCACAAAAGGTGACTGAAGTACTGTTTGCCGATTGTGCTGTTCCGCTTACACTTTTGTCATCACGAAAGACCAATGTACCAGGGGCCACAAACGCAGTGTACTGCGGATACACATTTGTAAGGACTGAGTAGACAGGTCAATAACGGGAATCCGGTTCCAGACTTGCCAAACGCGATGAACTGTAGATTTCAATTCGGCGGACGGAGAACGTGGCTCATGGTCGGCGGCTTGCTCTGCTTATTGGCCGCCAGCGCAGGTGCACAGACCAGCACGGGGCAGCTCACCATTACCATGACCGTGCAGTCATCGATCAGCCTGGTTTTTAAAGACAATCCGGCAGTAGGCACGGCGGGATTCTGTCCGCTAACCAATGCGGGAACCAACAATGTTGGCCTGGACCTAGGTACCGCACAATTTCCCGGCTCCACGCATAGCTCCACCTGCGTGAATTACGCACATATATCGGGCGCGGTTTATGAGGTCAGCAGCGCTTTTGATGTGGTAGTGACCAAGTCAAACTCCAGCAGCGCGAATTACCGGCTGGCGGCTGAAATTTCCACGCCTCCGCCGGCCAACGTGGCCTGGCTGATCAATAACGTCACATTGAGCACCACCACGTTTACCACGCTGGACAGCACAGATAATTTTGGCTCGGCCATTACCAAAACCCTGCAAGTGCAGGTGAAGAATACGGTCCCCGCGCAAGTTTTGCAGGAAACGATCACGTTTCTGGCTACGGCAAATTAGCCGTGATTGAACAAGGCATAAAGATGTTGAGCAAACACAAATCGATTCGGAACCTGGCGCTGATGGCTCTGCTGTGCATGGCCTTCTCGGGTGCGGCGAACGCGCAGAATCCGACAGCTTCCGGCGTGATTAATGCCAATTTGGTCAATAAGAATGGCATTTCGATCCAGTTTGATACCAATTCGAGTGGCGTAACATTAGGCGCCGCAGGCACCAGCGCTGCTACAGCGAACTTTGGTGCTGTATCCGCTTTCGGCCCACTTTCCGGCGGCGTGACCCGGCCCAGTGTGACGGCCGCAAATTACACCGTCCGTACGATTTTCGATGTGCAAGTGGTTCAGGGTGGATTGGCCAGCCTGACTTATACGCTTACAGCGAATCTGGCCGCCGCTGCGCCCATTGGGCTCAGCTACAAAGTGGATGCAGTCACGCTAAGCACAGCTTCACAGACAATCCAGACCAACGGCGGATACAACACGGACATTGCACACAACCTTGATCTTGTGGTTTCCACCGCGGCCCCCGGAGCAGGCGGCCCGGCGGTCGGCACGCCGATAACGACCGTGATCAATTTCACGGCCACGGCCAATTGAGTTTTTTGGTAGTAAATCTTTTTGAGTAACGAACTTTGAACGAATTGAGGAGAGGAACAACAATGAAGAAAGTAACGCTCTTAACCATATTTGCGGCGCTGATGATGATTTCTTCGGCAGCCGTTGCACAAACCACAGCCAGCGGTACGCTTAGCGTGACCGCCACAGTCAATGGATCAATCCAGTTGGTTTTCAACTCTGACGCCGCTGGCGTTGCCCTGACCGGCGGAGGCACCAACACAGCCACATTGGCTTTCGGTAACGTGTCGGCATTCGGCGCCATCGGAGCCGGGATTGTCCGCTCCACCACGGCGAACACCTTCACCGTGAGTTCCGCGGTTGATGTGCAGGTTTCCAAGACTAATTCCGCCAGCGCGAATTACACGCTAAATGCGCAACTGGGAACTGCCGATGCAGTGAATACCTGGAGCGTAGGTGGAGTCGCCGTGACAAGCGCAGCCCAGTCAACTCTGACCGCCACGGGAGCTTATGCCGCGAACACCAATTTCCCGGTGGCTATCACAGTGCCTTTTACCACGGCCAGCGGAACCAGCATCAGCAACACGATTAACTATGTAGCCACGGCCAACTAAGCGGTTAAATAGCTAATTGTAAGGTGAGAAAGAGATGGATTAGAGCTGGGCGGGAGGTGTGAAATCAATTTGCGTTTTGTTCTGCCGTTATTGCTGTTCGGTTCCTCCCTCATAACCGACGGATGGGCGCAACGCAAAGGCTCGAGTAAACGCACCTCCAGCACCACCTCAATGAAGTCTGAAACGGAAGGGGCAATCTCAGTGAGCTTTACCAGCGCGCCGGACGGGGCCGCTTTAACCGGCGGGACCTCCGGCCAGCGCAGCTTAAATCTGGGAACTGTCTCTCACGCCGGCGGCGCGCAGACCGCCAACGTCCAGATGCAGAAATTGCCTGGACGCTTTATTGTTTCAACCAAATTCAGCTTGAGCATTCAGGATGGATCAAAGCACTCAACCAATGCCACCATTCTCGCCGCTCTCGCCATTCCCGATCCCTCCTTTGCTTATCGACTGGATGGAGTCACGCTGGGAACAATCCCGCAACTTGTCCAGGGCCAGGCGCGGGTCGGACAGGCGATGATGCACCGCCTGGAAATTGAAGTACCCACATCTCTGACGGAGAAGAATTCTCAACTGCACAATGCAATCATTTTTCAAGTTATCCCGAACTAATATGGCGCAAGCACGCTGGGTTGTGTGCCTGGGCCTGCTTTGCGTTTCGACTTTGCTGAACGCGCAGACAGCGGCCTCTGCTGCGGCGCAGACTCCATCGGCAGCGGCCAACGCGCAGTCTTCCGCAACCGATAAACCTTCCATTTCTTTGAGCCCCGCAGTTGTGATGGCCAAAGGCAGTTTCGGCCAGACACTGTCGCAGACGCTCACGCTCACCAACCAAACAGCGCGTGACTTCGCTTTTGAGATGGTGGCGGAAGACGTAATTATCAAGGACGGCAAACGTGTTTTTGTCGCCTCCGGTGAGACGCCCAACAGCATTGCTGCTTCCGCCGTATTCACGCAGAAAACAGTTCTGGTCAAGCCGTTTTCTTCCATCTCTGTCGATGTGCGCCTCACGCTTCCGGCGCAGACCGATATCCGCGCCGTGGTTGCCATGTTTCGCGGTACTGACAAGCTGCCCACCTCTTCGGGCGCTGTCGGCATGACGGCATCACTCGGTTCGCTGATTACTTTTAACCTCACTGACAATGTCAAGCTCCAGCCAGAAGCAGTGCGTGTTGTCCCAGCCAATGAAACTGCCAATATGAAAATTGCGCAATGGATTTCCAATGCCGGCGCCGAGCCCGTTCTGCCCGAAGGCGCTGCGGCTGTTTTAAATTCCAGCGGTGCGCTGGTGGGTAAGGCAATATTTGATCCGCAACGTCTGCTGCCAGGTGAGCGGCTGGAATTTTCTGCCGAGTATCCCGGTGAATTGCCTCCCGGAAGTTATCGCACCTTGTGCTCCTTCCAGTTTGAGGGCAAGACGCTTACCAGCGAAGCGGTTTTTGAAGTTCCGAAGAATGAGGCGCCCAAGAGTGATGCTTCAAAAAATGAAGCGCTGAAAAAATGAGGCGCTTCCGGAGCATTGTCTGCCTGTGGATCGCCTGCGTGATCGCGGCCCAGGGGCAATCTTCGGGGTATCCAGAGCGCACCGCTTTTGCGCGCGCTGGGGCGGAATCTCCGCTTTCTGTCGGTTATCAGAAGACCATCCAGTTCCCTATTGCGGGTGCCACCGCGGCTTACTCGCTCGATTCCAACATTGCCGATGCCACCGCCACCAATGGCGTGGTTGAAATTGTGGGCAAAGCTCCCGGTTCCACCAATATTGTTGTGGTAACCTCAGCGGGCGCGCAGACACTCGCCGTCACTGTTCCCATACCTCCTCCGGTTTTGCCGCCCGGCTTTGAACCTCCGGAACACCAGGGCAGCGGTGAATCGGGAACATACGAGTTTCGCTACAACTCAGATCCCAGCCAGATTACAAACTCTCTCGAGCTCAAGCGGACGGAGGGCAAATCTTTCACCCGGATGCAGGTTATAAATGCCAATCTGTTTTCCGCAAATGACTCGACTTCGGTTGTCGGTTTTCCTTTTCTTGCTTACGAGATCGGACACCCCAACACCGACATAACTTTTGCGGACAAGAATGTCCTCAATTCGCCCCTCACGCTGGATGGCTTTCTGGTTCGCGGCTTCCACCTGCGCCAGGGACCGTGGGAATTTCACGGCGGCTTCACCTCCATCGCCACCTTCCAGGGACTGTTCTTGTCGACAGATCGTGAATACAGCGCTGGCATTTCCCGGCTCTTCCAGCTCAACGACGCAAATTCCCTCCAAGCCAATGCTTATTACTTTCAAAATCCTGATAGCCAGCGCGCCTTTGCCAGTAACGGCGGTGTGGGATCTCTGACGTATCGACTGAAGCTTACGGACAAAGGAAATTTTCTGGCTGAACTTGGGGTAAGCCATGGGGTAGGGTTTGCCGCGCGCGGTGCTTACGATGACAAGCGCAACCATATTACCGGGGATTTCCGCACACAATCGCGCAGCTTCGCCTCGCTGGCCGTCAATAACCAGCATGGGACGTTTGCTGACTTGAACGCCAGCCGCAAGCTGAACGAACGGCTCTATGCCAGCCTTGATCTGAACCAGTCGAATTACAATCTGCCCACGCTGAGCCAAAGCACTTTTACCACCAGCAGCCTGCTCAACTTCAAACTGAATCGCTACTTTTCCGTGGATGGCGGCGGCTCGTATGCCACCTTCCAATCGGAGGTCCCAGTCGGCCCACGCATCAGCACGGTGAATTTACCTGTTGGCGTTGATTATTCATCGCGGCACTTCGGCACGGGCTTCCAGTACCAGCGCACGGTCAATATAGAAGGCGGTGGCGGTGGGAACGATTACGCAGTAAATGCGCGCGCTTCTGCCGGACCGTTTCAACTGAGCGGCTTCTACCGGCATGATGTCCAGGTGCCTACGCTGGCCGCCATTTTCTCGCAGATCCTCGGCCTGCAGGATGCGCTTGATCGGGCCGGTATTGTAGCTTCCACTCCTGAGCAGCTCGCCGATCTTCTGCGCAACACCGCTCTCTTGCAGTTGCTGGGATTTACCAATGCGTTCACTGTCGATCTTGCGCCCTCACGTAATGACCTGAGCGCCGCCCTGAGTTGGCTGTCCCACAGCCAGGGACGTCGCAAGGTTGATTTGAGCTATTTCAAAAGTGACACCCAATTGCTTCAGGGACACTTCATCCTTACCACTGCCACCGTCAGCTATTCACAGAGGCTCAAATCCACCACGGATATTGTGGGCTCCGCGTCACTGGTGCGCACCACCAATAATGGCGCTGCCACTACCCATCCACTGTTCAGCATTTCTCTTCAGCACAGGTTCTTTACCGTTCCCGGACTGCTGCTGCCGGGCCGCCATGGCATGATTCAGGGGCATATATTCCGCGACGACGATTCCGCCGGGCTCTTCAGCCAGCAACTTCCAGTGCTGGGCGGCGTTGAAGTTCGCCTGGACGAGAACCGCGTCACCCATACCGATGCAGAAGGTTACTATTCATTCCACCATGTGCCGTTTGGGGTGCATCGGGTGGAAGCAAAGTTACAAAGCGACGAGCCGTTCTTTTACACCACTGACTCACCCGCTACCGCCGATATGAACGCCACGGTCGATTTCGGTATCAATTTCGCCAAAGGACAGATCTTTGGGTTTCTTCTTAATGACGCCGGCGCCGGAATCAATGGAATTACTGTGGAACTAAAAGCCGGGAAGTTTACCCGGCGCGTTCAGACAGGGGTGAACGGTAAGTTTGCCTTCACCGGACTCACACCAGGAAATTATTCGCTCGACACGCTGCCGGATTCTTATCCACCCGGATACGCGCTCCAGGACCTTGCCAGCCAAACGGTTACGGTGGAATCAGGCAAGCCTGCCAGCGCGCAATTTACCGTCAAGGCCATGCGCTCAATCGCCGGTCGCGTTTTTGTCTATGACAAGGCCACATTGCAGACCGTTCCACAGGCGGGCGTCATCGTCCGATTAAGCCCATCTGCGCTGGAAGTAAAGACCGGGGCAACCGGCGCATATATCTTCCGCAACCTGGCTGCCGGAACCTACACCGTTTCCATTGAGCATGAAGGTAAAGAAATTTCGCGAAGCGTAGTTATGCCTGCAGCGCCATCCAACATCCGCGATATCGATCTGAACGCCGGCACAAAAGAAGGACCTCCCGCAAAGCCATAAAAACTCAGGGTAGGAGCATTTTTATAGGATATCGAGAATGACGTTTTGAAACTTGTCTTTATTCCCACGATGATCTGAGCTTATCTGCAGACATCTGCGGCAAGCAGTTTTTCTTTTAGTTCCGTAAGCGTTTTATCTTTCCAATGCTGCGTGAAGTTCTCCACGGTCATCAGCGTTCGCGGGTACATGTGGTCCACATAAAGCGTACCGCCAAGGTGATCGATTTCATGCTGCAGAATGCGCGCATACCAGCCGCTGGCCTCAATTACCCTGGACTCACCTTTTTCATCCAGGCATTCCACGCGCACCTGCCTGGCCCGAGGCGTCAAGGCCATTAGGTTTGCCACACTCAGGCAGCCTTCAAAATACTCCACCCGCTCTTCGCCAATTAGCGTGAGCCTGGGATTGATGATCACATGGAACGGCACGGGGTTGCGCTCGCGTTGGGCAAGCTGTTCCGGCGTCCAATCACGGATGTACTCCGGACGGTCTTCAATCACAGCCAGTTGAATTCCCTGGCCGATCTGCGGCGCGGCCAGCCCCACGCCGGGCGCGGCATACATGGTCTCTTTCATCTGCTGGATCAGATCACGGATTTCACGGCTGCGAATCTCATTGGGCCGCAAAGCCCTGGCCGGTCTGCGCAAGACCGACTCTCCGGCCTGGACGATGGTAAGTGGCACGAATATCCCTCAGCTAAAAGCGGATATTGTACATGGGACATAAGTGAGCGCTCAGCCAAATAGGGCGGAATTCTATTCAATGTCAGTATTCGGTCCCTAACATCATCACTAGAGTTTGCTATAGGCTAGGACCAGAATAGGCAGTTTCCAGGGCTCAATTCCCCCAGGGATTGAGAGACGATCCAAGCTGTTAGGCCCTTCAAAAACAGTATTTTTAATTTGACGAGCAGGAGCTCTGCTTCGTAAACTGTTTACCCGGCCTATTGTATTAGTGCTCCGTTGTTGCGAAGCCCAAAGGAGTTTTCTGTGCTCAGTCTTCTGCGTCATCCCCCTCTATCTGGCAGTTTCTTTCCCATGCTGTTCCGGTCGTCATGGATAGTGGTCTGCCTGGCAGCTATCTTGTTTTCCCCTGGAATCGTCACAGGTGCAACTGCACAAACTCAGCCAGTCGATTCCAGTCAGAGTGCTCCCGCTACAACCGGACAGGCGCAGCCCTCAACATCTGCGGAAGAGCAGACTGCTCCAGTAGCCGAGGTTGCGCCTGCGCAGGGGTTGGTTCATATTGTCCCATTCGGCAGAGGGAGCGCTGGGATAAAGAATACAGCCGCTCCAGCAGGTGCGCACCTGACCTATTTTGGCGGTCCAGTAATTTCGAACCTGCAGGTAGTTGTGGTTTTCTGGGGACCGAATGTCAATCCAGTGGTTACAGCAAACGGGGCTATCGACCAGTTTTACACCGACATTACTTCCAGCAGGTTTTTCGATCTGCTCACTGAATACAGTACGACAGGCATCGCTGGAGCAGGCGCCAGCAGCAATCAGTCGATTGGACATGGCACCTTTGGCGGTAAGTTCACCATTAGCCCGGCACTTTGTCCTGGCCCTGCTGCCTGCACAGTGACTGATGCCCAGATACGGACAGAACTGACGAATCAAATCAACGCTCAAGTTCTGCCTGCGCCCACTACTGACCTCCACGGAATTATCAATACTTATTACGCAATTTACTTTCCTCCCGGGGTAAGCATTAATGACGGGACCTCTTTGAGTTGCGTAAAAGGCGGCTTCTGCGCTTATCACTCAAGCACTGCCAGCCTGGTTCCTTACGGCGTGTTGCCGGATTTTGCGGCCAGCGGATGCTCAACCGGCTGCGGCGCCGGGACCTTGTTTGACAACATAACCGCTGTGTCCAGTCACGAAATGTCTGAGGCCACCACCGACGCGCAGGTCGGATCGGTCAGCGGGTTCGGCCCGCCTCTAGCCTGGTATGATCACGACTCCCCGCCCGGAACTGACCTGGCAGAAATTGGTGATATTTGCACTGCGCACGACGCGTCGGTGAGTGCGGGAGGACATGCCTATTCGATTCAGCAGGAATTTTCGAATTTGCAGAATGATTGTGTGAGTGCCCCGCCGGTGTTCCACATGACCGCGGGGGCTGCGACACTTTCTACTCCTTTCAATTTGACTTTGAGGGTGCAGAGCAGCGCGACCCCAACCATTTCGACCGGCTACACTGGCACCGTGCACTTCACCAGTTCAGACGCGCAGGCAATTCTGCCGGCTGATTACACTTTTGTAACTGCCGATGGTGGTTCTCATATATTTCCCGTGACAATGAACTCCACGGGCAGCCAGACGATTAACATTGTGGATACGCATTCCAGCGGCTTCACCGGCGCGCTAACGCTCTCTGCTCCCATTGTTGACTTGCAAGCCGCCGTGGCAGGTGGGGCCCTTTCACAAGGTCAAATCGGCGCTTCCTACACCGCCTCCTTCACCAATATAGGCTCAGTTGCATCGAGCGATCTTGTAACGGTCTTCGGCTCACTTGGACCAGGATTGACGCTGACGGCCTTCAGCGGAACTGGATGGTCTTGTATCCTCGCGCCCCCAACATGTACCCGGTCCGACCCACTCGGGGCCGGCCTCAGCTATCCCGACATCACATTGGTGTTCAACGTGGCCGTAAATGCCCCAGCGACAGCGGCGGTAGGCGCAAGTGTGTCTAACCCTGGCGATGCCAACTCAGCCAATAACACTGACTCCATTAATGTGCCGATTACACCGATCTTTAACGTGCCACCCACCATCACATCGAGTTCGCCCGATGTTACGGTTACAGCCGGGCAGCCGGCAACATTCGTGTTTGGCATAGGCGCAGGAACAGGAGTAGGTACTGTAACTTTTAGTTGCAGCGGCTTGCCTGCTACAGCTTCTTGCCGTTTTAGCCCCACATCCCTGGCTGCTTCGGGTGATGTCACGATGATTATCGGTACTACTGCGCGGTCATCCACAATTGGCATGTTTAACGAGCCGAGCAACAGGAATCCGCTGTTGTTCATACTCCTTCTTTTCCTGGCTGCGTTCGCGACGTTCAATCTCGGCCTCAGCGCTCCGAAGCGCAGGCGGCTTGTGCCCGCCCTCGGTATTACAGGAGTTCTATCCCTCGTCATGCTGGTTGGTTGTGGAGGCGGCAGCTCTGCACCTCCTCCCGTGATAGGCACCCAGGCCGGCACATTTCCAGTCACGTTCACTGCAACCGGCCCTGCCGGAGCAGCCAGCAAAACTGTGAATTTGATCGTGAGATAGCATTTTCGACCTACTTAAGGTGGCGGGCCCTATTCCCGCCACCTGATCACTATGAGTCCTGCCCTGCTTGCACGAATGCTTCAGGAATTCCTCGCCGCTTCGCGGAGTGCTGTCGTCATCGAAGACGGCGAGGTCCTTTTTGATCTTGCGTCCGCGCAATACTCAATCTCTTCAGAAAAAGACCGCTGCCTGTTTCATCTATGGTCGCAGGAGCGCAATTTAGTCCGGCATGTGATTGAAGCAGAAGAGAAGCATGGCGCACTCATTCTGACCGCTCGTCGCTTTGCTCAGACACGCTCGATTACCATGGAGATCTGCCGGGACCGTGAGCGCCGTGCTCCTGCGGCACAGAAGGCAGCGCGCACCCGTTATGCACGCATTCTGGAACGGGTGCTCCGTCGGCAGACACCTGACTGGGCTCTGGATAAAGGCCGGCTCTCAACCAGCATGGACCTGGAGCGCAGCTTTTCGCCGGTGTATGCCCGGGGCTTGGTACGCAAGGGGCGCAGCGCTTTTGCTGTGCTGGGCGTGAACCAGCAGGAGACACAAGCCGCGATTGATGCGTCACTAACATTCGGCCTGTTGTGGCTACAGGCCTGCCGGGAGCGGGAAGCCGGACGCGCCACGGTGGAAGGCTTGCGGCTGTATGTTCCTCAGGGAAGCTCCGTGATGTTGCGCATCCGGCTGGCCCATCTGGACCATAGCGCCGCCAAATTTCAACTCTTTGAGCTGGATGAGCGCGATGAATCACTGAACCAGATCGACTACGCCGATCATGGCAACATTGATACGCGTTTAATGCGCTGCCCTGATGCTGCGCAGGCGCGCGCGCGCTTCGCCTCAACCGTCAAACAGGTGCTGGCCCTTGCGCCGCTGGCGAAGGCCGCCATTCTCTCCCCCACTGAGATTTCATTTCGTCTGCATGGGCTGGAAATTGTGCGGGCAAGGCTCACGAATGCGCCGGGTGATTTTCGCATTCAAGAAGAGGTCATTTTTGGCCCGCCCGGATATGAGACCCGTCTTGCTGAAGAAACGGAACCGGCGTTTGCGGAATTTATAAAAACCGTGGCTAAAGCGCGAAGCTCACAGGGCGACCGCCGTGATCCGCTCTGGCGAATGTATCCGGAGCGCTGGCTGGAGTCGCTGGTGTTCGCAAATGTTTCCGCGGTGGACTCTTTGCTGGATACTGCGCATGTTTATTCTCAGGTACCCGCATTCTCTGCTTCTGATCGGGCCATGATTGATGTGCTTACCTGCACTCGCGAAGGCAGGCTGGCGGTATTGGAATTGAAGGCCGAGGAAGACATCCATCTGCCGCTGCAAGGCCTGGATTATTGGGCGCGGGTTCTCTGGCACCATGGCCGGGGAGAGTTCCAGCAGTATGGCTATTTCACTGGCGTCCAGCTCTCGCCGCATCCGCCATTGTTGATGCTGATAGCTCCGTCACTGCGTGTACATCCTTCAGCAGACACAGTGCTCCGCTACTTTTCACCGGCAATCAAATGGACGCTAGTCGGGTTGGACGAAAGATGGCGGGACGGCGTTCGCGTGATTTACAGAAAGAATTCAGCAAAGGCGGCTGAATATGCATGAGATCACCTAAACGTTGCGCCTATGACTGCCGGCTGATAATGCCTGCAGCCATGCCCCCAGTCCGAACGCGCTTAGAACAATGCCGACCAACACAAGCACGCGCGAAAATACGGGCAATTGCCTGTAGACAGTGGCCAGAGCCAGATTTCCATTCCAGCTCCATCCGTTCGAATGAAGAACAGCGTAGCTTAAGATGATGCCGACAATCATGATGATGAACGCAACAGGAGCGCTCAGTTTTGCTCGCATAGAAATCTCTCCATTTGACCTGCAATCTCCTGAACCATGTGGGCCATCATACTTTTTTCACAAGCTTCGGAATCATAAACTCCCATTTTGTTTCATGCGTTCGTCCCTGGAGTTTCTGCCGCGTTTTGAACTTCAGCCGCTTCGTTCTCGCCATTCGATATCCTGGTGACACCGCGCAAGATCCTGCGTATGGGGAACTCGCCTTTATCATTGGCAAAAAAGATTTCACCCACTCTGTGGCTGCGATAATACCAGCGCTTCAGGATGGCCAGCTCCTCGGCAAAGCGCTGGCCTGAAATTGTGCCGCTGGGCGCCAGAGAATCCAACGCTTGCTGGAGGTTCGATTCAATTTCCTGGCGCGGGACCGGCGCACTTACCGTATCTGCCTGGCTCTCTGCTTCCATTGTGAACTTTACCGGTCCGGCCAGCGCCCCACGGCAAAAGCGAAACAAAGCCACCGATTTCGGCGACTTGGAGGATGGCTGAATGATAATTGCATCCAGGCGATCGAGACGGCTGCACATATCATCGCATGCGGAAAGAATGCCTTTGACCTTTGTGACTTTTGCATGCTGCCCCGCAGCCGCTTCAAAATCCGTTGCCGCTGAAAGCCGCTCCCGCTCCGATTCCAACTCTTGCAACAATGACTGGCCGCCAGAGTCAAAATACTCCTGCACTCGCGCCACCTCCGCCGCATAGGCCTCGTCAGTACAGCCTTTAAAGCATGGCGCCAGGCACATCTTCATCTCCGAGTAAACACAGCCGGGAAAGGCAGGGTCAGGATTGAGATTGAAGGTGCAGCGACGCATCTTGAAGAGGTCGAGCGAGTCATTGAGAAACTTTTCCGCCACGGCACGCGAACGAAAAGGGCCGTAATAGCGCGAACGGCCGTTCAACTTACCTATGCGGGTCGTTACATATGCCCGCGGATACTCATTCTCCAGGTTGAGACGCACCACTGGCGCCGGACGGAGCCGCAAGCGCTTCTGGTAGCTCGCCGGGAACTCCTCGCGTAGCGTCTGATAGAGCAGCACGACAGATTCAAAGTCAGACCCTGTCAGCGAGTACTCAATTATCGTCACACGCTCGCGCAGGTTAAGCCGTTTTGACTGTGATTCCGCAGGCTGCAGAAGCCGCAGCAAACGCCTTCGCAGGTTCGCGGTCTTGCTGACGTACGGCTCAGCAGCTTCGTCCCCGCCGCGCAGGGTAAAGACCGCCGGCGCCGAGGGGAATTGAGCAAAGAACTCAGGCGGATGATCTGTCGAGAACGGAATGGAATGCGTCAGCAAAGGTCTTGTGCACCATGCACTGAACTTAACTTGTATACCAGTCTGTCACACAGCAGTGCGGCGCGCATCAGGAATATAAATTTCCGTCTACCCCCGTTTTCCAGACCCGCCTTCAGTCCGTTGCGGAAAATCGGTACGCCTTATTTACCCGTTTTTATTGGCGGTGCTTGCAAATTGTTCCTGATTTCCACGGCTTCCTATTGCAGCTCTTTTCCTGGATGTGGATTTGGTTGGAAACCGATTCGCCATTGAAATACTCGTGCTTTTTTCTCACACCCTCATCAGATCCAATTTCCCTTTGTTCACAGCCTGTGGATGCCTGTACGCGTGTATTCATGGTATTGATGCGCGATATCCGCAGCTTGCACAGGGCCTACTGCTACTACTGTACACACACATATAATGTATGTGTTTATAGTATTAAGAAAATACTCGCAAGGAAACGTGGGATGCTTTGATTATTGAGTTAACGCGAACGAGGTCGCTGTCTGTGATCGGAGCCTTGAAGGAGAACAATCCTGCACATCTCATGTAGACGCGACAACATTCGGTCGCCAATGCGATCGCCGAGTGTGTAATTGGCTCCAGCCCTTCTCACTTGGAAGTGATCGATATTTTCGTCTTTGTCCCGCTTTGCTGCAGGCTTGACTGAAAAATTGGTCGTAACGATGGTAGTAAGCCTGGAATTATAGCGTGTATTTAGAATGAACTGAACGGCATCCTGAACCCAGTCAGATGGCCTCACTGCTCCGAGATCATCTAGAACCAAAATCTCGGTTTCAAAAACAGGTCGAAGAACTGAAAGTTCAGGGACATCGACTTGGGGATTGTAGGAGTTTTGAATTTCTTTGAGCAATTCTCTGTAGTCATAAAAAATGCAAGGATGCCCTTTTTCGCTTAGACCTCTGAGAATCCCAACAGCGAGATGAGTTTTCCCTACTCCAAATGGACCAACGAAAAGGATACCCCGCCTTTCACCCGGATACTCCTCAACAAATCGCACCGATGTAAGCTTTGCTCCAGCGAGAGAATCTGAATCCTCTACTGAATAACTTTCAAGACTGCAGGCTTCATATCTTGGTGGGATTCGGGCTTGATCGAGAAGCCTCGCATTCCGCTTGAGTTTGCGGCAATCACAGCGTGTCATACGGCTGGCCTTGCCGGGAACTTCAAGCTGTTTCCACCCTGTTCCGTCACACAAGGGGCATGCGTCTTTGGCCGACTGCGATTGAAGAGAGATGTCCATGACTGTTATGAAAATATCACCATTCAATGTGCAGGTGCATTTGAAGAAGCAGCAGGCTTACGGCTTCTGCACAGGATTTGCACAGAGACTGCACTTTTTGTGAGAAGGCTGCAACGCTCAAACCGACAATATGCTAATTGAAGCAATCGCCGTGTGTTTCTGTATTTAACAAGAATTCTAGTCTGCGGCGGTTCCCTGATTCGGTGAAATCTTTTTCCCTGCATTGTCCGGGAATATGTCGAACACGTAATCGTGTGCCGCCAGAGCAGCCGCGCTCAGTGTTCCAGCCTGTACGCGCTTGACGGCCTCTTCACGGGTCAGATCGAAGATGGCTTCCAGAATCTGCTTGCCTTCCTGCTTATTGGCCTGCCCCACAACAAACAGCACGCGCGCGCTGTGCTGGATATAACGCGGCGAAGGCAACTGCTTCTTCAGCATGTCCATGATGAGCCATGCCTTCTCACGATCAAAGCGGCCGGGATCGCCACGGCGGTCCTGCTCGGCGAAGAAGGCACGAGTCCACTCATTGTGGTAGTTCCAAAGTTTGTCGAAGAGCTCCATGGTAAAGCGTGTACCGGCTTTCACGTGATCGGCATTCTCGGCTGGCTCAACACCGTCTTCCGTCATTGCCGGGCGCTTGAGATAGCCATCCTTGGTGATGACGGCCTGGTGGCGCAGCAGCGTCCAAAGCCATGAGACATCGATGCGGTATGTCGCCAGGTCATTCATGAAGCGCAGCTTGAGTTCGTAATCGTCAATGGCCGCGGCAAAATTGCCGTTAAGAATTTGAAAGCCATAATTCGCAGCCATGTAAAACGCGTGCTGGATGCGTTCAATGGTGATATCCCCTTTGGGAATTCCATAGATAGCTTCCCAGCGTTCGGGTGAGAGCAGCTTTTCCGGTGCGTCCAGAGATTCTTTGGTGATCACCTGCGGAGTAATTTTGCCTTGCAGGTTCAGCAGGCCGCGCGATTCCAGCACGCTGCGTTCGGCATCGCTCAGGCCGCTGGTGGCGGTGGGTACAGACTGCTCTTTTACCTTGGTCGATTCTCTCGGTGCATCGAGAATCGCCTGAAGATCTTCCACCGGGGTCTGCAGTGGCGCGTTGCCTGCGGCCACATAGTCCGGCTCAGGGCTGGCGACCCAGCTTTGCCGGTAGCAATCATAAAGATGGCCTTTCACGCGCTTAGCCAGAATGTCCTGGAGCGTTGGTTGCTCGTCGGCAGGCAGAGGCCCGTCCGGAACAAAGATCAAACCAAGCATGCGCTCACGCAGCTTGTCGATGACCATGGCGCGAAGGGCCAGCGGATTGTAGCGGGAACGGCCATAAGGGTCGCTTGACTGGTAGATCATGACCGCAGCCATGCCGCCGATGGGCGCAGCGTTTTCCAGTTCGCCATTCTTCATGCCGCTCATGAGCATCATCAGCGCGTTGAAGCGCTGGTAGGCGATCATGTTGGGGGAAGCCATGCCGATGGATTGGGGGTCCGGGTAAACGCCTTTGGGATCGTCCTTCCAAATCTCAATCAGACTGCCAAGGTAATCCCAGCGGCCCACGTTGGTGCCCAGCAGGCGGCGGCGGAGCGTCCACGCGATGGCCGGCAATGTGCGGCCGGCGTTGCCCTCTTCATACAACATTTTGATCTTGATGCTGCCCGCTGGAATACCGATCATTCCTTCCAAACGCGACAGCAGCTTTTCTACGATCAGCGCTTCCTTTGGCGTTTGCAGCTTGGGAATGTAGAAATACACGCCGCTGCCGGCATTCCTGAGCGAGTCATAGTTGTTGAACGCCCAGAGCGTGGCGACAACGATCATGGCTGGCGCGGGCCGGCCATCGACGATCACATGGTCATAGTTAATATGGATTCCCGGCGGCCGTCCGAAGCGCGTGGGCCATTGGGCTGGAGGCTTCTTGATGTTGTATGAGCGTGTCTTGCCTTTTTTCACGATCTCGTACGGCTTGCCGGTCCAGTTGCCGGCAAAAATTTCTTTGGCATTTTGCAGCGCGGCAAAAACTCCGATGGGCTGATTGCTCGGCGTGCCATCGGGCAGGAAATGGGTGGGGGAAGCATCTTCAAAGTCCGGCATGTTCATGGGCGCAGGGCTGTTGAGCGCATTGAACGCCATATCCATGGGATGCCACGGGCCGGTTAGTTCCAGTCCGGGATTCTTCAGCGGATGCGCGTCTTTTGGGATCGGCACTTCGTCATTCAGCCGCCAGCGCCACTCGGTTTCGCGACCAAGAAAATTATCGATCAGGCCCTGCACAATCTGACGATACGTCCATGTACCGCCCTTGACTGGATCTTCAAACTTCACTTCCCATTTGGGCCAGGCATATTTCTCGCGGACAGGCGCGGGCGTCTCCAGTATCTCGCGGCGGGCAGTCAGGGCAGCGGCAATCTCCGGACGAAGCTCGCGCGTGAGAGTAGTAATTGCTTCTTGCACGTTCACATCGCGGTTGTTCACCTTCTTGGACCCGAAGAGGTCAGGGAACTTCTGAAGAATGTCGTTGCGAATCATGGGCAAGGGCTCCTGAGTGGATTGGAGACAAGTAGAAATGTTTATTTTACGCCATCCAAAGCTGGAAATCCGGTCCGCTCCGGTCGCCGCTAAAGTCCAGTAACAACGCTATTATCCACCGATGCTCTCATAAGCATTGTTACGCCTCAGGTCAGTCAGATTTCAGGTGAGTCCTTCGGGTGGTTCAACCCATGCTGCCACATCTTCTTCATCGATAAACCATTCTCCTGTTTTCCCGTCATAGGTGAACATCCATCGTGCGAGTATGTCTCTTCCGATCAAGCACTGATAAAGGTCGCCAGGTATCTCGCAACAAACGACCTCGATCACCTCTATGGTCGCAAGCTTGTAACGCGGGAACTGGATCGCGGCGACGTGCGCTGCGACCCTTTCCATACCTCCGAGACGGGACACCGTTGTATATCCCACTAAGGGCAACCCAACTTTCTTAATCGCCTGAGGGGTTAAGACCGTGTGGCCGGCGCCAGTATCTATCAAAGCGGGCATTCGCGAGAAGGTGTGTCGACCAGCACTAGTGGAGGAAGAAGAGCGCAAATCACTCGGTTTTCGAATGATCGGGGGACCCACCTCGATTTCGAATCGAGGGCCGAACTTCTCAAGATGTAGGGGGTCAGGACGGCCTGGAGGAAAGCGGTGTCTAGCCACGTTCAAAAGACTAAAAATACAGGTTCCTGGGGCACAACCCGCTTCACGAGAAAGTCAACTTCCATTCCGTACTCAGCAACACCCGCAGTATATGCCTGGTGAAAATCGTCGAAGAACCCGAGCAGACTCTGCCCCTTGATGACGACGAATTTATCGCGATGTGTCCGCAGCCACTTAGATTTTCGAGCTTCGTAAAGCTCTGTCTCGACGCTTAACCGAATTGGAGGTGCTGTGCTCATCTCCCCTCAAATTTGATGCCACTGACTACTGGATGAACTGAAAAACCCACAATGCGAAAGGACTTGACCTCGTGATCAATAGGATAATATATTTTACAGGTTTGACAAATATATTTGTCAAAACAAATAAACTTTACAATGCCTAGATCTCCGTCAGATCCAGACCTGAAAAAACAGAATTCGCCGCCCGCATCCGCGAAAAGCTGAACGAACTCTCAGCATCAGCCGTGGCTGCCGAGCTACGTGTAAAGCGACAGATGGTCTACAAGTACAGAGACGGGCGGAACGCACCATCAGCAGAAGTGATTCGAAGAGCCATGGAGGCTTGGCCCGGCTTCACGCTTAATTACCGAGGGAAAGTTTTGAGATTGCAGGATTTTGAACGAAAGCCAGTGCTCACATCGAGACAGGCCGTTCAGTACGAGCTTTGGGATGTCATTAAGAAGCTTGATTCTCAATCGGTAGAGATCGAGATTTTAGACAAAGAACCGTCCTCTTCCTCGTTGCAACTTGGGGTTCGAATATATTTCCGCAGACACTGACTCTAAATTTTGCTTCCCAATACAAGAGCGGCTGGAAACCAGGTTCAGGGTGTCATATGCGCCTTGCCGGGTGGCATGAATCAATTTCGACTCTCTGACATCCAATGTAGACCGGTTTCTAGCCAAAATTAGCTAATTTCAGGTAAAATAAGGCTTTACCGGGAAAGGTATCAGAGGCAATGAAGGCAGCGATTCATCCCAAGTACGAAGAAGTACGCGTGCACTGCGCATGCGGAAACACATTTACCACACGGTCCACACATAAGGGCGCCATCAACCTGGAAATCTGCTCCAACTGCCATCCGTTTTTCACTGGCAAGCAGAAGCTGGTTGATACCGCCGGACGCGTGGAGCGCTTCCGCCGCAAGTATGCTCAGGCAGAGGCCAGCAAGGCAGAAGCAGCCAAGGCCGCGGCCGCAAAGAAACAATAAGGCCACAAGTTTGAATGAGGCCTCCGCCGTGGCGGAGGCTTTGTTCTTTTCCGGGTCTCGAGCGCAGCGAGATATCCCTTTCGTCTGCAAGCATTACAGGCCGTGAGATGATTGGTGCTTGATTGGTTGTTTAACTGAAGCAGTATCGAAGCACATAGGGTTCCCTCCCCTTAGGCAAGCTCAGGGTCGGGACAAAGGCAAATGAAGAAATTCTGGGAAAGTCCGGCCAACGCCACAGTCGCACCGCAAGGAGCGCAGGTACCGGAGTCTCTCCAGATCGGGCCGGTGCGCATTGCGCCAGCCACCATTCTTGCTCCCATGGCAGGAGTAACGGACACCGTGTTTCGGCGGTTCATCCGCAATGCCAGTTTTGTACGGAGCGCGCATGAGGTGATGGCTCCGCCAGAAGAAGCTAATGGCAACGGGCTGAACGCCTCGGAACTGCCGCAGGCGCAGAAGACTGATGGCCCAAACCCAGGCTCTCGAGCGGTTTTCCAAAAAGAAACGTCTGCCTGCGGGTTGCTGATGACCGAATTCACCTCGGCTGACGGACTGTTTCGCACCCGAGAATCCAAGCGCAAACGCTATCTAACCTTTTATGAAGATGAGCATCCTATTTCCGCGCAGCTTTTTGGCAGCGATCCATACACGCTGGCGGAGTCAGCAAAGATTGTGGAAGATGCAGGTTTCGACCTGGTCGATCTCAATCTCGGCTGTCCGGCAAAGCGCGTGGTGAAGTGCAATGGCGGTTCCGGACTGCTGAAGGACCTGCCGGTTATTGGCACGATTTTTGAAACTGTGCGCGCCGCGGTGAAGATTCCTTTCACGGTGAAGGTTAGGTTGGGCTGGGACGATGAAAATATTGTTTGTGTGCCGCTGGCAAAGATGGCTGAAAACTGCGGGTTGAACGCCGTTGCGCTGCACGCTCGGACGCGGGAACAAGGCTACAGCGGCAATGCGCGCTGGGAATGGATAACCGCAGTGAAAGACGCGGTGAAGATTCCAGTAATCGGCAATGGGGACATACGCACTCCGGAAGATGCCATCGCCATGGTGGCGCAGACCGGCTGCGATGGCGTGATGATTGGCCGGACTGCGGCGTCGAACCCATGGATCTTCCGCCAGATCAGGCAGCACGCGGAAACCGGCCGCTATGACCAGCCGACCGATGCTGATCGCTACCAGATGATCCGCACTTATTTCAAAATGCTGGTGGATGAGACGATGCATGGTTCTCCTGGCAAAATGAAGCAGTTCGTTGCCTGGTTTACTCATGGCGTGCCCGGCGGCAATGCACTGCGCCGCGCATGTTATGACGCGCATACAGGCCCCGCTATCCTGGCCAGCGTGGAAGAATTCTTTGAAGAGCTGCTCAGCGGTCAGTCTGCAGCGGAAGTTCTGCCAATTACAGAGCCGGAGATGGAACTGCTTCCGGCTTGTGACTGAAGCAGTGCATCCCGCCTGCTCTTAAGTAACCGCTATCCACATGTAAGTAAATAGACTTAGTGAAACTATCGCAAGACTTTCCGGGAAAACCGTTCTAAAATCAGCGCAAGTTACCCATACTTGCCGAGCGAACCATGGAATACATACTGCTGTTCTTCTTTGGGTGGATGGTGGTGTGCTTGCCCGCCCTCATTGTCACCCTGGTGGCCAACAATCGCCGCCGCCGGGAAACCGCCGAGCTAAGCGACAGGATCACCAACCTTACCCGGCAGCTTGAGGCGTTGGAGCGTCGAAGCTTACAGGCAGGCCACGTTCCTCAGGCTGCGCCACTAGCTTCGACTCCTGTGGCGCCATTGGCCCATGAAGAAGCGCGGCCTGCAGCGCCGCCGATGCCTGTACAAAAGCCGGTAGAGGTCGATAAGCCAGCGCCGGTTTTAATACCTGCGCCGAAGCCGGTTACTCCGCCGGTCATCGCGCCGCCGATTGCGGCCCAGGCTTCGACGCATGTAGAGCCGAAGCCCGTAGAAGCAGGCCATACTCCGCCACCTCCGGTAATTCAGGTTCCTGTGAAGCCACCTGCCGCTGTTGCGCCTCCGCCATCGGTTAAGCCCGTTGCGCCACCCGCGGCTATGCCCCCGCCTAATGTTCCTGAGCGGCAACCTGCTATGCCAATTGCAGCCAGCAGCACACTGCCGCAGCAGCCATCAATTTCTGATGCCAGAGCCTCAGACAGTGTCCGGGGTTCTGGGGGCTTTGCAGGTTTCACCACTGCCGGAAGCACGCATGACGTTTTGCCGGCAAAGAAGCGCGGCATGTCTCTGGAAGAAACAGTCGGAACAAACTGGCTTCCCAAGCTGGGCATAACGGTTATCGTTATCGGCATTGGTTTTCTTGTGGCCAATAAATGGGGCAGCTTTCCACCTTTCCTGCGCGTGCTGATTCTTTACGCCGGGGCTGTTGCCGCGCTGGTGGGCGGAATTTTTCTCGAGCGCAAAGAACGCTATCAGAAACTTGGGCGCGCGCTCATCGGCGGGGGCTGGGCTGTAACTGTCCTGGTGACCTATGGCTTAAGGCACGCGCCATTCATGGCCATTCTGCCTTCGAATGCCATTGACCTGCTGCTGCTCATGGCCGTGATTGGCGTAATGGTCTGGCACACGCTGAGATACAACTCACAACTGGTAACCGGCGCAAGCTTTCTGCTTGGCTTTGCCGCCATTACGTTGAATCCCGATCCGCCTTACAACCTGCTTGCCGGGGTCCTGCTGGTGGCGGGCATGACGATCATTGTCCTGCGTTACAACTGGTTTGAGCTGGAAATTTTTGGGATCCTGGCCAGCTATCTGAACCATTTTTATTGGTTATATTCGATCTTCGGCCTGTATTCGGACCGTTACCACTTTCCGCACGATACAACCAGCCTGCTGCTGGTGATTGCGTACTGGGCAGTGTTCCGGTGTTCGTATGTCTGGCGGAAAGTTTCAAGCCATGAAGAAGAATCGGTTTCCACAATTGCCGGACTGCTCAACCCGCTGATGTTCCTGGCGGTAATGAGATACCAATCATTGCATCCGGAGTGGGCATTCTATGGCTTGCTGGGCCTGGGCGCGATGGAGTTTTTGCTGGGACAGTTACAAGTCTCGCGCAAGCGCGTTGCGCCTTTTCAAGTTCTTTCTTCGCTGGGCGCGGCGTTCATGGTGGCTGCGGTGCCGTTTAAGTTTTCCGGCAACTCGCTGGAGATGCTCTGGCTGGCTGCCGCCGAGGCTTTTCTGCTGGCCGGAATCTTCACCCGTGAGCGGCTCTTCCGCGGCTTTGGGGTGATCATCTCCGCGCTGGTTGCAGGGTTTGTAATGGTTGGCCGCATCCCCGCTTTGTTGCAAGAGGTAACGGACGGACAACCGCATCATCACGTCCAACTCGGCATCGTGTTGGCAGTGATTGCGGCGGTGCTGTATGCGAATGCTCACGTGATAGGGCGGCGCTGGCGTGAGTTGTTTAAAAGCGAGTTGGAAACCCAGGCGCTGCGCACGCTGTCCTTTGTCGCAAGTGCATTCGCCGTTTGTGCCGTGTATTCCCTGGTCCCAGACAATGCCGTTGCGCTTGTGCTGGCACTGCTGGTGTTCGCACTCAGCCTGATGGGCAAGCAGTTTGCGATAGGCGATCTGATTTATCAGGCGCACTGGATTGCGATACCCGCCGTGATCCAGGCCGTTGTTACCGGGCAGAGCCTGGAGCTTGCATGGCTCGGCATTCATGGCCGTGTACTTATTTTTGTTCCTGTGGCGGGCTTGTTGTATCTGAGTTCACGCGAGGTACGTTTATCGGAAACAAACTATAAAACTCTCTTTGCTGGTGGCTACACCTGGGCAGCGTCAGGGCTGCTGACAATCCTGATCCGCTATGAGGCTCCGGAGCCATGGATTGCTGTAGCCTGGATCAGTCTGGCGTTGGGCCTGGCGGCCGCCGCGCGTTTCTGGAAAGATCGCGCGCTTTTGTGGCAGACACATGTGCTTTCATTGCTGGCCGCTGGCTGGACACTCTACGCCAGCTTTGACCCAAAGTATCGCGGCACCAGTATTCAGTTATTCAGCGTGGCCATTACGGCAGGTTCGCTGTACCTGCTGAACTGGGTCACCAACATCACTGAAATTATCGGCGACGAGCGAATTTCCCAGGCTTATTCATGGGTGGGATCGCTCTTGTTGAGCTGGCTCATCTGGTATCAAGTGCCGGCCATTGACGTTTCTCTGGTCTGGGGAATTTTTGGGCTTGCGTTGTTTATGATCGGCGATTGGAAGTCATGGACGTTTCTGCGGGTCCAAGCTTATGTCGCATTGACGTTTAGTTTCGCGCATATTTTTTATGCCAATTTCAACGTGCTCCCTACGCCAGGCGCGGCCCGGCCAGAAGTGCTTACCGTGGTCCCGCTGGTGGGAATCTATTTCTTTATCTATTGGCAGATTCACGGGAACAAAGACCCTGCTGCACTGGCGAGTGGAATACGGGTGGAACATCTGCTTGCCTGTTTGGGTACGGCGACATTGGCCGCGCTGGTGCGCTTTGAATTGCCACCAGAAGCAGTGGCCATCGGCTACGCAGCCCTGGTGATCGGCGCGCTGCTTGCGGCATTGTTTACGCGCTTGCAGGTCTTCCAATATCAGGCATTGGCGCTGCTGGGCATGGCGGCGTTTCGCGTGGCCATGAATAATTTTTATCAGTTGCACGAATCGTTTGGCTCAAGTTTATCGAGCTCTCTGTGGACGATCTTCCTGCTGGCAGCCGGTGTTCCCATTTGTCTCAGGATACGCAAGAGCGCGGGGCAGACTTATACCGGCCCGCGCTGGGCCGCCCTGCTGGCGGGCCACGCTGAGCAGCCCATGTTCTTTGTTCCATTTGTGCTGATGGGAGTATTGCTGGCATTGAAAGTGGCTCCCGGTATGATCACACTGGCATGGGGCGGCGAGGCTGTGGTGGTATTTGTGCTGGCGCTCTGGGCCAGGGAGCGGAGCTTCAGGCTTGCCGGACTGGCGCTGCTGATTCTGTGTGTGGCAAAAATAGTTTTCTGGGACGCGTGGCAACTTGACGATCCCACCGCCCGTTACCTGACGCTCATCGGCGTCGGGTCGCTCATCCTAGTAGTCTCTTACCTCATCTCCAGGAACCGGGAGGCTTTGCGCGAATACTTATGAAGCGCCTGATTCTCTTACTTCTTGTCTTGGCTGCGGCCGCCGGTGCGCTTTATTACTCTGCCCGGCATAAGCAGGAGACGCGCGTAGGTCCCGAGGCCATGCTCAATGCTCTTGCGGACACGCAGCGCGAGTTCAGCCGGGTACCGGCAGGCCTGACGCGGATTTCTGACGAGCAGGAAATAAGCATTGGTAATGGTCTGGCAGAGCGCTATGTGGAGCAGCTAGGCACAGGCGATGCCGGCATGCAGAACTATGTGTCCTTGGTTGGCGGAAAAGTTGCCGCTCATGCCCGCCGCAAGCTCCAGTACAAATTCCACTACATACCGGATGAGGGCTTGGTGAACGCCTTTGCGCTTCCCGGCGGTCATGTCTTCATCGGCAAAGGACTGGTCAAGCTGCTGCAGACGGAAGACGAACTGGCTGGCGTGCTGGGGCACGAACTAGAGCATATTGATAATTACCATTGCGTTGAGCGATATCAGTTGAAGGCGCGAATGGAAGGCCTGCCGCTGGCAGAATTGGTTGTTTTACCCGTCGAACTCTTTCAGGCCGGATACGGAAAAGAGCAGGAACTGGAAGCCGATCGGGATGGCACTTATCTGGCTGTTTTAGCCGGCTATTCGCCGCAGGGCGCAGTCCATTTGTTTGAAAGGTTCGGGCGGCTGCAGCGGGAATACGTGCTCAAGGCAGAGAGCCCCGACCAGGAACTTTCAGGCGTGGCGATTGCCGGCATTGAAGGATATTTCCGCAGCCATCCTTTGCCGGAAGAACGTGTGAACCAGATCGAGCGAATCATTGCCGCTAAAAAATGGACGAGCGTTCCGGAGAGACCCTTGCGCGTTACGCCAGATCCGCCGCAAACGAGAGCCGAGAATCAATGAGCCAGCAGCCTCAACGAGCTCACGGGTTAAGTTTGGACGCAAGGTGGCGTGATCTGCGGTACAGTCTGGGCGCTCTACGCCGAAATCGCGGGTTCACACTTATCGTGCTGATGACCATGGGCCTTGGCATAGGCGCCACAGTCGCGATGTTCAGCCTTGTTTATGCAGTATTGCTACGCCCTCTGCCCTACAAAGACCCGTCCAGGCTAGTCCTGTTGGGTAATGCAGACCAGAGGAGTACGGTGTTTGGAACAACCTATACTGATTATCAGGATTGGAAAGCCACCAACCACACCTTTGATGATTTGGCCATATATTATCGGAATAGTGGGTGGTCACAGGTACTTCTCACGAGCGGCGAAGACCGCGTGCTTGTGCAGGGCGGATTTGTCTCGGCGAATTTCTTTTCAGTGATGGGCATGTCACCGCTAGTCGGGCGTGTATTTACTGCGGATGAGGAAAACAGCCGGAACCCGGTGGTCGTCCTCAGCTTTGCGATTTGGGAGAAGCAGTTTGCGGCATCGCCGGCAGCGATAGGGAACTTTATCGATATCGATAGCACTCGATTTCAAGTAATTGGAGTGATGCCAAAAAGTTTTCGGTTCCCTGACGAAAACATCCAATTCTGGGCTCCCATTACCACGAATCGTTATTGGTCAGAACACGCCATAGCAGATACGACGCACGCGCCTGGTTTTTATCTCAGATGGAATGTTGTTGGCCGCCTTAAAGAGGGCACGAATCTTCGAACTGCACAAGCCGAAATGACTTTGGTTGAAAGACATGTGCGGGAGCAAGAGACGGACCAGCCCCAAGGGCCAGCGTTTAATGGGTTGGTTTTCAAGGTCGAACCCGTAGGCACAAAATTGACAGCATCCGCCCGCCTGGCCTTGCTCATACTTTTGGGTGCAGTTTCGTTTGTATTGCTGATCGCCTGTACCAATGTGGCAAACCTGATTCTTGCCCGAGGAACTGCTCGGGGCCGCGAAATGGCCATTCGACGTGCGTTAGGAGCGACACGAGCCGCATTGATCTGGCAGCTACTTACCGAGAGCATTGTCCTTTCCACGTTGGCAGGCTGTTTAGGCGTCCTGCTATCGCATTTCGCGGTCAAGCTGTTTGTTGCCTTTGCACCTAAAGGCATTCCACGGCTGGATGAAGCGAGTATTGACCCAGTAGTGGTGAGTTTTGCGTTTGGAATCGCCCTGCTCTCGGCGCTGCTCTTTGGCGCGTTTCCAGCGTGGAAATCTTCACGGAGCCTTCCAAATTCCATACTGAAAGGATCAGGCAGCACACTGACAATTTCTCGCAGAGGCAAATACGCAGGTGCTGCTCTGGTGATTGCTGAGTTCGCACTTTCGACAGTACTACTGAGCGGTGCTGGATTGCTGGTTCGGAGTTTCCTGGCTGTATATGCCGTCGATGCAGGTTTCCGTGCAGACCATGTGCTGACGTTCCATGTGAATGACCGCGATCCGGATTTTTACAAGCACTTGCTGGAGCAAATTCGGCAGCTTCCCGGGGTCAGGGCGGCGGGGGCCACTTCTGAATTGTTTGAGCTTGAACAGCCGATGATGAATGGTTTTCGGAGCGTTGAAGGGCATGAGGCTGAACCTCGGGACCATTGGAGCTCACTCACGTGGAGTGGAGTCAGTGGCGACTACTTTCAATCCATGGGTGTGCCGCTGGTGAAGGGACGTTTTTTTTCAGATAGCGACAACGCTGGTTCGATGCTGGTAGCCATAGTCGATGAGAGCCTAGCCCGCCGTTACTGGCCCAACGAGGACCCTTTGGGCAAGCATTTTAAGGGGCAAGATCCGCGTGGAAAAAATGACGATTGGTTGACGGTCATTGGAGTAGTCAAGGATATGCGCACCCATGGCTTAGAGAGAGAGCCTACACCGCATGTTTACGAATGGGCCGCTCAATCAGGACCAACCGCCAGCACTCCTGACATTGTTGTTCGTACTTCCAATGATCCGCTGGCTTTGGCGGCGAGCGTCCGCCGCGCTGTGCGGTCCATCAATTCACGGCCGGTGATTACGAGCATGGCAACACTAAACCAGGAAATCGACGGGCAACTTTGGTTTCGCCGTTTCCAGACCTGGCTGCTCGGTCTTTTCGCGGCTATTGCCCTGGTGCTCGCCTGCCTAGGCATTTATGGATTAATGCAATACTCCGTCATACAGCGGACACGGGAAATTGGAATCAGAATGGCACTCGGCGCTGAAACTAAGCAGGTCCTCAGGATGATTCTGAAGCAAGGTGTGATGTTGGGAGTCATCGGCTTGAGTAGCGGATTTGTTGGCGCACTCTTGTTAACCCGGTTCCTCTCCAGCATGCTATTCGGAATCACTCCAACTGATCCTGTCACATTTGTTGGAATTTCCATTGTTCTGCTGCTTAGTGCCATTGCCGCCACTTTAATACCTGCAAGGTGCGCGACCAGGGTCAACCCGCTTGTGGCCTTACGATATGAGTAGTTTCACCCCGCGACCCCCATACATTCTGGCCAAGTGCTGTCCTATTCGACGATTACGGGCGCAGAAAGACAATCGCTGCAGAAATCCAGGGGAAAGTCGGCAACCCCGCACAAAGAAAAAACGTTAGGCTCATTCCATTTTCCCGAAGAATTCTGACTCTTGTTATTGGCACCCGGAAAGATGCGACAATAGAAGGAGCTTACAGATGCTCCTTTTCCGGCTTGCGGAGCATCTAACAAAGAACCAATAGAGAACAATGACACAAAATCAAAGTCTTTTCTTTCAGAAGTTTGGCATTACTCCGGGCGACTTGCAGCGATATCTGGGTGAGGCGCTTTCCGCAGGCGGCGATTACGCTGATTTATATTTCGAGTACCTGACCTCAACCTCCATTAGCGTGGACGAGTCGATCGTGAAATCGGCTTCACAGGGGATTTCCGCGGGATGCGGCGTGCGTGTTCTGGCCGGCGAGCGGACTGGCTATGCCTATACTGACGATCTGGCGCCGGAAAAGATCATGCGAGCAGCCCGGACAGCGGCCCTGATCGCACGCGGACCGGCAAAGAGCCCGGTGGAAGGGTTCAAGGAAAATTTAAACCACCATCTTTATCCAATAGCGTCGCCTTCAGCCGATGCTGACATTTCCGCCAAGCTGGAACTGGTGATGCGCGCTGACCGCGCCGCGCGGGCTTATGATCCGCGCATTGTGCAGGTTCGCAGCGGATACTTTGACGAGCTGCGGCAGATTCTGGTGATCGGCTCTGACGGGACTTTTGCTTCTGACGTCCAGCCTATGGCGCGATTCAGCGTGAGCTGCATCGCAAAGTCTCTGGAGAGTTCGGCCAAGGGCAATGCAGGCGGCGGCGGACGCGTGGGCATCGATTACTTTTTGACTGAGAAAACGCCGGAACACTTTGCCCATGATGCTGCACGGCAAGCCATTATTCAGCTTGACGCGGTTGAAGCTCCAGCGGGTGAAATGGAAGTTGTGTTGGGACCGGGCTGGCCGGGAATTCTGCTGCATGAAGCCATTGGCCACGGACTGGAAGCCGATTTCAATCGCAAAGGCACATCGGCTTTCTCCGGAATGCTGGGCAAACGCGTTGCTTCAGACAAATGCACGGTTGTAGATAACGGAACGCTGCCTTCACGGCGCGGCTCCATCAACGTGGATGATGAAGGTTCGCCGACGCAGAATACTGTGCTGATCGAGAAAGGCATTCTGAAGGGCTACCTGAGTGACAAGCTTTCCGCGCGGCTGATGGGCATGCCCGATACCGGCAATGGCCGCAGAGAAAGCTATGAGCATATCCCGATGCCGCGCATGACTAACACTTACATGCTGGCGGGAGATGATTCACCGGAAGACATTATCCGCTCAGTAAAGCGCGGTGTGTATGCGGTGAACTTTGGCGGCGGGCAGGTGGACATCACAAACGGAAAATTTGTCTTCTCCGCGTCAGAGGCTTACATGATTGAGAACGGGCAGGTCACTGCGCCACTCAAAAACTGCACGCTGATTGGAAACGGTCCGGACGCGCTGACGAAAGTTTCCATGGTCGGCAATGATCTGCAACTGGACGAAGGCGTGGGAACATGCGGCAAAGATGGACAGTCCGTGCCGGTTGGCGTTGGCATTCCAACTCTTAAGCTGGACAGCATGACTGTTGGCGGTACTGCGCGATGAAGGTCCCAGCGAGCTACGAACTCTGATGGCAACACATACACAAACAGTTGAAGGAGTCAGCACAGATCTGCGTGATCTGGCGACCGATGTGGTCAGCCGCGCAACCAAAGCCGGCGCAACAGCAGCCGAAGCCGTGGTGCGCGAAGCCTCAGAATTTTCCGCCGTATTGCGGCTGGGAGAAGTGGAAACGCTAAAGGATTCAGGCTCTCGCGCGATTGGCCTGCGAGTGTTTCTGGGCAAGCGCGCCGCCAGCACTTACTCCAGCGATTTTTCTGAAGATGGCATAGAGCGGTTGATCAAAGGCGCGGTAGAGCTGGCGCGGGTCACTTCAGAAGATGTTTATTCGGGCATTCCGGAGCCGGGTCAACTTGGCTCCGTTGCGGGTGATCTCAAGCTCTATTACGACGATGTTTACTCGCTTCCTCCGGAAGAACGCATTGATTACGCGCGCCGCGCCGAACGCGCTGCCCTGGAGGCCGACCAGCGCATGAAGAATTCTGATGGCGGCTCTTTTGATGCAGCCATCAGCCACAAGGTGCTGGCAAATTCGCACGGCTTTGTCGGCGAATTTCGCCGGTCTTACTGCGCAGTTTCCGCTGCGCCCATTGCGCAGGACGAAAACGGCAACATGCAGCGCGACTCCTGGTTTTCCCTGGCGCGCACCATGAGCAAATTGGAATCTCCTGAATCTGTGGGACGTGAAGCTGCGCGCCGCACATTGCGCCGACTGGGCGCCCGCAAGATTGCTTCCACGCAGGTCCCGATCGTGCTTGATCCAATTATGGCGGGCACGATTCTGGACAACATTTTTGATGCCGTGAACGGCGACGCGATCTACCGGCACTCTTCTTTCCTGACCAACAAACTGGGCGAGAAAGTTGCGGCAAGCAACATTACTGTTGTAGATGACGGCACAATCCCCGGCGGATTTGGCACCGAGCCTTTTGACGGTGAAGGCGTCCCGACACGCCGGACCGTGGTGATTGAGAACGGCGTGCTGAAGTCTTATCTGCTCAACACCTACACGGCAAAAAAACTGGGACTGCAAACTACTGGCAATGCCTCGCGGGGTCTGGCGGGAACGCCGGGAATTGGTGCAGGAAATTTCTTCCTGCAAAAAGGCGAGCGCACACCACAGCAGATTATCGGGGACATCAAGCAGGGGCTTTACGTCTTCCAGTTTCTCGGATTTGGCGTGAATATGGTTACGGGCGATTTTTCCCGCGGCGTGAGCGGATTGTGGATAGAAAATGGCGAGCTCACTTATCCCGTGGAAGAGGTCACAGTTGCCGGCAATCTCAAAGACATGCTCAACAACATTTCTGAAATTGGCAATGACCTGGAATTTCGCGGTTCCATTGCATCTCCAACTTTGCGAATTGATGGCATGATGGTGGCCGGCGAATAGAAATTTCATAAGTCTTACCTCAGCGGCTGAAGCCTATTGCTACTTGTCTTTACCGCAGGTCTGAAGACCTAATGTCACTTACTTAACAACAAGTCATTGATAAAGAAGGCTGCAAATTGAACATTTTGGTTCATCTTGGAGGTGCGCTGGAGTTTTCCGCCCAGTTCTGAAAATGGTCATGGCCGATGAGCAATCCTTATTACAGTTATTTGCCGAGGTAGTGCCCAAAGGGCAATGGCAGGAATGGCAAGGCGGGCAGAAGCGCACGCAGATCTATTCCCTTCCGGTGGTGGTGGCGATGATGCTGCTGCAGCGGCTGAACGAGCGCGGAAGTCAGCAGGAAGCGGTTCATCAATTGGTGGCGGGACGATTGGACCATTTGTTGGCGGACTGTAAACGGGTGCGCGCGAGAAAAATTTCCCCGAACACCGGAGGTTACGCTCGGGCTTGTGAACGAGTAGCGGTGGGAGTGGTGGAGAAAGTGTGTGACCAACTCCTGGCAGAACTGAGTAAGCGCATCCAGCCGGAACCGGAATTGAAGGTTCCGTTGCTGCTGTTGGACGGAAGCAGTCTGCAATTGGAGCACGCGCGGGGATTGCTGGAGGACTTTCCGCCGTGTAGCAATCAATACGGCGAGGCACACTGGAGCACGGTGAGGTGGGTGGCCTTTCATGACCTGCAAACCGGAGTAGCGTTACGGCCTGCGTGGGGTGCCATGTATGGAGCCGAGGCCGTCAGTGAACAGCAATTGGCCGAAGAGGTGATGGAGCGAGCACCGGCCAAGAGTGTGATTATGGGGGACGGTAACTTTGGCGTTTTCTCCGTTGCCTATGCAGTCACGCAGCATCATCACCAGGTACTGTTTCGTTTGACCAAGGCCCGGGCGCAGGCCTTAGGCGCGGGAGAACTACTGCCGACGGGAGAACGAAAGATGGTGTGGTATCCGAGTCGCTCGGATCGCAAAGCGCACTCTGGATTGCCGAAAGATGCTCAGATCGAAGGCCGACTCATCGTGGTGACCCGCAATGGGTTTCGAGAGGCTTTATATCTGTTCACTACGCTGCCGGATCCCTGGGAAAAAGTCGTCGCTTGGTACGCCCAACGCTGGAACATGGAACTGGATCTGAGAACGCTGAAAGGCACCCTGCGCTTGCATCACCCGCGTGGGAAGAGTACGGAGGCGGTGGAAAAAGAGTTGCTGATCGCGGTGGTAGCTTATAGCTTGGTGCGGGCCTTTATGTCTCTGGCCGCCCGACGAGTCGGTTTGCCGGCACGGCGATTGAGCTTCACTCGAGCGTACGGTTTGTTGAACGCGATGATCGGCAAACTATGCACGGTGGATGGACCTGAGCGCGAGCAAGCCTATGATCGCATCTTGGACTACATTGGGCAAGCCAAGTTACCCAAGCGCTCTGAACCTCGCGCATACCCCCGAGCCGTTTGGAGATATGGGAAGGGTTACCCCAGAAGAAGGACTGGGAGCACAGAGGCGCTAATGTAAGTG
>DASXMN010000055.1:0-95772 GCA_036495645.1 Candidatus Angelobacter sp. | reverse complement strand
CATCTGGACTACAACGCCCTGGACGCTTCCTGCCTCCATGGCTGTGGCTTTTCATCCTGATCTTGAATATGTTGCGCTGGAACACAACGACGAACTGTATATCGTCGCCGAAGCGCTTGCCAAGGCCACGATTGAGGCTTGCAAGCTCAATGGCGCGTCGGTAGCCGCGCGCTTTCCCGGACGAATGCTGGAATACGCCACTTTCGCGCACCCATTTCTTGATCGCTCGATTCTGGGAGTGCTGGCAAACTATGTCACCACAGACCAGGGAACCGGCGCTGTGCACACAGCACCGTCGCATGGCGCAGACGATTTTTATACCGGAACAAAATACAAACTGGACCAACGGACCAACGTTGATGAAGCCGGACGCCTGCAAAATGGTCTGCCCGAGTATGAAGGCAAGACAGTTTTCCAGGCCAATCAGCCAATCATCGAATTACTGAGGTCACGCGGTGTGCTCATGGCGGAAGCCAAGATCGAGCATTCTTATCCGCACTGCTGGCGCTGCCATAACCCGGTGATCTTTCGGGCCACCGAGCAGTGGTTCATCTCCATGGAAGCGCCGGTAGAAGACAGCACGCTCCGTCAGCGCTCGCTCGATGAAATCAAGAAAGTGAAATGGATTCCGGCGTGGGGAGAAGAGCGCATCAGCAACATGATTGCCACCCGGCCGGATTGGTGCATCTCCCGCCAGCGCGTCTGGGGCGTGCCGATTGCTGTTTTCTTCTGTGAAAGCTGCGGCAAGTTGCTGGAATCAAAAGAATCGCACAGCGCTGTGGTGGACCTGTTTGCGCGTGAAGGCGCTGACGCCTGGTATACAAAGGAAGCCAAAGATATCCTAACGGCTGGAACCGTGTGTCCTGGCTGCAATGGCTCTGCATTCCGCAAAGAGATGGACATTATTGATGTGTGGTTTGAGTCTGGCTCCAGTCACGCTGCGGTTCTGGGACACGAGCCTGATCTTCCCTGGCCTGCTGATCTCTACCTCGAAGGTGGTGACCAGTATCGCGGATGGTTTCACTCTTCCCTACTGGTTGCCGTGGGAACACGGGGTCACGCTCCGTACCGCGCTGTGGCCACTAACGGCTGGACGCTTGACCCGCAGGGCCGCGCAACTTCAAAGTCTCTCGGCAATGGAATTGATCCGGTGGAGATCGCGAAAAAGCTGGGCGGAGAAATCATACGGCTTTGGGTGGCCTCAGTTGATTTCCAGGAAGATGTAACTGTCTCAGAAGATTTGATGAAGCAGGTAGCGGAAAATTATCGCAAGGTGCGTAACACGTTCAAATACCTGTTAAGTAATTTGCCGGATTTTGACCCTGCGGAACATGCCGTGCCATTCGACGCACTGCAATCTCTAGATCAGTACTGGCTCATGCGGACCTCTGAGCTGAGTGACCGCGTGCAGCGGTTTTATGAGAGCTTTGAATTTCACCGCATCTATCATTTGCTGAATGAGTTCGCCGTTGACCTGAGCACCGGATTCATTGATGTGGTCAAAGACCGGCTTTATACTTCAGCCCCCAATTCGCATGGCAGACGCTCAGCCCAGACCGCTACATGGCGCATTGCCGAAGCCCTGGTGCGTCTGGTAGCTCCCATCATGAGCTTTACCGCTGACGAGATATGGCAATACCTCCCAAAGATGACAGAGAGGCCAGAGAGCGTGCATCTGGGCTACTTTCCCAAGTCTGCACAAATTACCGGCCCAATGGCTGAACCGGCTAAAACGACCGCGCTTTGGAAAGATTTCGAGACCTTGATGAGCGTGCGGGACGCCGCTCTGAAGGCCTTGGAAATCGCCCGCCAGGAAAAGACTATTGGAAGCGCTCTGGAAGCCGTGGTTACGATCACCGCTCCAAATGAGCTCGTCTCCCTGTTGGAGCGTTACCAGAATGATCTGCGGTTCCTGCTGATCGTCTCTGGGGTCAAAATAAAAGCTGGGGCCGCCGGGAACGGGAGTACCCCATTGCACGTATCCATAGAAAAAGCGCCGGGGCAAAAATGTGAGCGCTGCTGGAATTATTCCACGCATGTGGGTGCAAACGAGCGGTACCCCACAGTATGTGAGCGCTGTCTGGCGGCGTTGGAAGAGATTGAAGAGGCATTGGTAAGCTGACAAGGCTCGCGGCGGCATAGAATCGCCGGGGCGACCGTCAACGTCTAATTGAGAGCATGAGAAAGTACCACATCATTATTGCTGCCATGATCGTCCTGTGTGACAGGATGACAAAGTGGCTTGTGTCGCAAAAAATCACGCTTCATGACAGCATTGACGTGGTTCCTGGACTATTCCGCTTGACGCACGTCCAGAACCAGGGCGCCGCTTTCGGCCTCTTCTCAGAATCCCCTGCCGAGTGGCGCGTGGCCATGCTCATCATGTTTTCCTTTGCCGCTCTGGCCGTGGTTTCAGCCCTGCTCTGGAAGAATGGCAACGCGCTGAACGCCACCGCCATTGCTCTCTCTCTGGTCTTTGGCGGCGCGCTGGGCAATCTGTGGGACCGTGTGACGAGCGGCCGGGTAGTGGACTTTCTGGATTTTTATCTGGGCTCCCACCACTGGCCGGCCTTTAACATCGCGGATAGCGCCATCGTGGTGGGCGCTCTTCTGCTTCTGAGTGAGATATTCCTTACCCCACAGGAAGAGAAATCACAGGAGGAGAAAGTGGTCAGCCAGTAAGATTCCCATGCTCAAGCGCCACTTTCTGATAGCACTCGCAGTCCTGATCCTCGATCGCGTTACTAAGTGGGCAATCATAAAAACCATTGCGCTGGAAGACACTGTCTCCATTATTCCCGGTTTGTTCCGTCTGACTCATCTTGAAAATCCCGGCGCAGCTTTCAGCCTGTTCGCTGAATCTACTTCACCCTTCAAATCTGCGCTGCTGATTTCGTTCTCTCTGGCTGCTCTGGTAGTAGTGGCTTTGCTGTTGTGGAGGAGCCGTGCGGAATTCAATGCGTCCACTCTGGCGCTCTCACTGATCCTGGGCGGTGCGTTGGGAAATCTCTGGGATCGTCTGACTGAAGGCAAGGTCACAGACTTCCTGGATTTTTACGTTGGCATTCACCACTGGCCGCCTTTCAATGTGGCTGACAGCGCTATTGTAGTGGGTGCGCTGCTCCTCCTCTTGCGTATGCTGCGCAAAGATACAAAGCATCACAGCGCGGCTTGAACCCGCTTTGTTCTCCGGTCCCCATCCGTGATTTTGCATGCTTTTTCGCATACAAGGAAGAAATGAGTTCCGCGTCTGCTGCTCCGTCCTGAGCTGTGCGTATTTCGAGAGCTGATCTGTCTTTTTGAACATCTTGTTTGAATCGTGTTTCATCTTATTTCAACAACTGCGCGTTCAAGCGCGAAATAATGGGGAGCCACTTCACATGAGCCGTAAAAACTTCTGGATTTCTCTTCTATGTCTTGTATTTATTTTTCCGTTGATGTCACAGGCGCAATCTCGTGACGTTGATAAGCGCGATCTGCGCGGCATCAGCCCGCAACATCACAAGTACATTTTCTCTGCACTGGGAGGCGCTGCCTTCGGCGCGGGTCTTGGTTACATTCTGCCGGGACAAAAGACGCCTCTGAAACTTGCAATGATCGGCGGAGGCGGGGCCAGCACCTGGTTTTTGCATACGCATCGCGCCACGCTGGGCGACTACCACGATTGGGGAATGATTACGTCGAACACGATACTCGGCGGCGGCATAGGCTGGCTGGGGTGTAACTGCAATGATGGTCTCATTGGCGGCACATTAATCGGCGGCGGGGCCACGGCGGTGTGGGACGCCCTGAAGAACGATCGCGCAGCGAGAAATACGTTTAACAACGCAAGGAAGTAGTTGGATCTCTTTCCTCCGAACAGAAAAAGTGTGGGCCGATGGCGGCCTGCACTTTTCTGCCTGCGTTTGCGAATCGTTAGCCTTTCGAATCTTTCGAATACAGCAGCTTGTAGATCATTGCGTTGCGCATGATGGCCTGCACATATTCTCGCGTCTGAGTAAATGGGATCGATTCCACAAATTCATCCATGTCTTTAAAATTGCCGTTCTTGCGCCAGTCATCCACGCGGTCTTCACCCGCATTGTAGGCAGCCAGAGCATATTCCACATGACCATCAAAGTGGTCCACCATGTGTTTGAAGTAGCGTGTGCCAAGCATCAGGTTGGTATTCGCCTGCAACAATTCATCAGAAGAGAAATGCCGGATCTTCATCTCCTTGGCCAGGTTCTTCCCCACGCTGGGCAACAGCTGCATCAATCCCATGGCATTGGCATAAGAAATGGCCCCGGGATTAAACTCTGATTCCTGCCGGATCAACGAAGCCACAAGGTGCGGGTCCAGCTGGTTTGCCGTTGCATCTTTGCGCAAGTCATCCCAATAAGGCCGTGGGAAAAGCTGTTCCCACACTGGCCGGGGAATCTGCGGAATCTCAGCAGAAAAATATCCAGGCACAGCGCGCTTGAGCGCTTCAATCGACCGGATATAACTTCCCTGCTGGCTGTAAATCTCTGCTACTGACTTAGCTTCCCACGGAGGCGAACCAGGGCTGGCAGCCTGCATCTCTGCTACAGCGTATTCGTAGAGAGCAGCATTCGCCAGTAACTGGGCCTTTTGTGCGCGAATGTTATCTGCCGGTGGCTCCCAATCCTGCGGGAGCACCGGTGTATTAGGCAGTTTATTGAGCAGCGGCGGGGTGGGCGGCGGATCTCCAGCGATTAGCTCCTGAGGTTTGTACAGCTTATTCACGCGCTCCCGCGCCAAGTTTGCATAGTAATAGTAGCGATAACTCTTCGTTAGTTTTTCGTAATAAACCCATGCTAGCGGTTTGTCGCCTTCATCCTCGGCAATGCGGCCACGCCAGTAAATAGCGGCGGTAACCTCCTGCGAAGTCGGATACATCTCAATCTGCTCTTCAAATAACTTCTTCGCATCGTCGATCTTGCCCATGCGATACGTCAGCCACGCCGTCCGCCAATGCGTGAAGGGAGAATAGCGTCCATTTTTCTGGCGCTGATAAATTTCCGCATAAAAAGGCGTCGCTGTCTCAAAATCGCGCCGCAGCATATACATGTTGCCGGCGGACATCAGCGCATCCATCATCCATGAGCTGTCCGGCGCCAGCGTGCGAAGCTGCGCGACATAATCGCGGTTTTTTTGCCCGTCATCTTTGTCACGTGCAATCTCCGCCAGATAGTAGAGCGACTGCGCCTTTGCATCCACGCTGGAGGCTTGGTTTTGCAAAATGCTTTCAAACAGATGCTGCGCCTCATCGCGCTTGTGCGTGCGATAAAGCGCCGCGGCAAATTCCGTTTGCAGGTCCAGCATTTTGTCCGGAGGCGCTTGCTCCACCAGTGGACTCAATTCATTGAGGGCATCCTGGTATCGCTTTGCTTTACTCAGCAGAATTACGCGATTGTGGCGCTCGTCAAAACTCCCGGCCGGCTGCATCTCTCCCAGAGTGCGCAATTCAATTGCTGCCGCCTCTGCGTCAGCGCTGGTGGGCATTTCAAAATACAATCTGCGAAAAATATCCGCGGCTTTGCTCTTGTCACCTGAAGCAAGGTAGGCCCGCCCAAGCGTAATTTCGATATCACCTTTCACCGGTTGGCGATGTTTTTCCAGATATGCCGCTGCCTGCTGCGGAGCATTGGTCGCCATCAGCGACCCCGCGTAAAGCATGGTTGCTTGATGAGACTGGAGTGAATCAGGATATTTCTCATCAAAGCCGTCCAATGTCTTTAAGACCGCCGCATGGTTGCCTTCACCCTGATCGGCGGAGGCCCGCAGCACATCAAGATAATCGCCCAGCAGCGGATTGAGCGCCTTGGTGCGGTCCCATGAAGACCCCGCGCTCACGTAATCTTTGTCCAGATAGTGAGCATAGCCGATCACCAGCCAAGCAAGCGGGCCGGCATCGTCTTTCGCATGTTTGCGGGCATATGCCTCAACACCTGCATATGCCTGGGGCGTACGATTTTCCAGAAGCTGCTGCGCCATAGGCCGCAATTCGGCGGACGTAACGAATGCCCGCTTGATGTGGCGCAGCTTGCGTGCTGCCTCAGCTTTTTTCCGCGCTTCCTTTGTCGCGGTCTTGGACTTTGTGGAAGGGGATTTCTTTCTGGATGTCTGGCCGGAGAAGCCCGCCTGCAACGACACCAGAACAACAAAGAATGAGAGTAAAAAACGTCTGACCTGCACTGATTTCAACTACCGCGGAAAGCCGGCGCCCATGAGAGAAACGTCATTATCCGCCAAAATTCGGATTAATTCCTGATTAAAGTAATCGGATGAAGCGACCGCAGATTCAGCATAGCGTTTGTCGTAAGTCGACCGGCTTTTTTCGATGTCCACTTTCAGCCGGTCGTACAAATCCTTGTGCTGTTTGCCCTCTTCAACCTTAGGTTGATTGTACAGCTTAATTTCTTCCACCAACAGCTTGGCAAAGCGGCGCGCTTTCTTGTGCAGCTCGTCTTCTTCGCTTACCGGGACCGCCGCAGGAGCAGCCGCTGCGCTGGCTGCCATAACCGCCGGCTGTGGCTGGGGTACGTCATCTGTAACTGCCCCGCCTGCCTTGCGCATAGCTGTCAGTTCCAGCCAGACTGCCGCAAAACGCGTCAGGGCATGAAGACCCGATGCATCAAAAGTTCCTCCCGGAGCTGTGCCGGCATCGGCATAAATTACAGCAGCCACCTTGTCTTTCACCACCAGCGGCAACGCCAGGCATTGATCGCCTGCCGGTGATTTCACAGAGCTGATAAAGCCAGCGTCAAACTCCTGAGATGAGCCGCCCACCGGGCTTTTTCCCTGGAGTGCCTTCCCGACCAGCCCCGAGCCGATGCTGATGCTCAGACTTTTGATGATTTCATTATCTTCAAAGCCAATTCCCTGCCAGCCGTTCACCGTGCTGCCCTTGACCACGAACAATGCAACTCGTCCGGCAAAACGTGCTTCGCCTTCCAGCAGATGCCGGAGTATCTCGGCCTGTGTGACAGATTCATATATGGCGGCAACCGCAGCGTTCAGCAAGTCCGTAGGCGAAGCCCCCGGAGCAGGCAGCATGAGTTCAATGACTTCAGCCGTCCGGCGCACGATTTCAGAGCGCAACCGTGGCATGGCTGCATCAAATACTTCAGCAACCGCCTCTTCAATAATGTTCTGGATTTCTGTCGGACGTGGCATTCCTGGCCGCGATTATAAGGGTTCCTCAGGTAGTATCAAGCCATGAGATTACCCAAGTTCACGCCTTAAGTATCTTAGTCGTTACCCTATAGTCGTTACCCGTACCACCGGAAACCAGCATCGTTTACTGTGCTTCCGAGGAGATTATTCGACGACAAGCTTGGCAGCCATGTCGTCATGATGGGGGCCGCAGATGATCCCGCAGACCACCTTGTATTCGCCTTTTGGCGGGTTCTTAAGCGTGATGATCGCGGGCTGGCCGGAGCGGACTGGCGCCTTAATGCTCAGTTGTGGCACGTCAAAGCCATGCTGCACGTCAGCCGTGGAAACTTCCAATTCCGTGATTTGACCGGCTTTTACATAAATCACTTCCGGCTCAATGGTGTACTTCTTCATCACCACTTTAATCCGTTCAGCAGCTGGATTGGAGTTGCTACGGCATCCCAGGGTCAGGATAAAGAAACTAAATAGAATAACGAAAACGCTTTTCTTCATATGGAATCAGAGCGGCCGGCGTAACAAAAAGTTACAGCCGGAGTCTTATATAGTCCGGAGATTTATTTTGCCTGCAGGCCCCTTTGGGGTGAATTACATAGTAAATTAATTTTGAGTCGGAGCGGCATGGAAACCATCCAAAAGAAGGCAGAGGAAGGTATCACCAGCGAGCTGGCGCTCGTCCAGGCGGCCAAGAAAGGCGATCTGGAGGCATTCAGCGAACTGGTTCGGCGGTATGACCGCAATGTCTTCCGCATAGCCCAGCACATCACGCACAACGAGGAAGACGCGCAGGATGTGGTCCAGGATGCGTTTCTGAAGGCGTATCAGAATCTGGAGCAGTTCCAGGGGAACTCAAAGTTTTATACCTGGCTGGTTCGGATCGCCGTGAATGAAGCGTTGATGCGGCTGCGCAAGCGGCGAAATGACCGCACTGTTTCGCTGGACGAAGATGTGGAAACGGAAGACGGATCCATTCCCCGGGAAGTCGCGGACTGGTCACCGAATCCGGAGCAATTGTATGGAACGTCAGAGTTGGGCGATATTCTAAAAAAGACAATTCAGGGGCTTTCCCCTGGATTCAGAACGGTATTTGTGCTGCGGGATGTTGAAGGACTCTCTACGGAGGAAACGGCTGAGATGCTGGGATTGAGCGTACCTGCTGTAAAATCTCGATTGCTGCGGGCCCGGTTACAGCTTCGGGAGCGTCTGGCCAGGTATTTCAAGAATAAAAAGGGTGGAGACGGCCAACAGTGAAATGCACTGAGTTTTTACAAGAGTTGACCGATTATCTGGACGGCAGGATCACCGAAAACCTGCGAATCGAACTGGACGAGCATCTACATTGGTGCCACGAATGCCATGTCGTGATGAATACCACCAAAAAAACCATCGAAATTTACCGCGATAACCAGATTTATGAGCTTCCTGAAGACCTTCGAAATCGCCTCCACCAAGCCATTATGACTAAATGCCGCAATAGCCGGTCCGGGAAAAAATCTACTACATAGAAGCATCTCACCTGCTTTCAGTAATTTACCTCTAAAAGTGTATTTTTTACATTATTTGCGATGTGAAAATTTATACCCATTCGCTTGCGAACCTTTTTCAGGTACTCCGAATCTAATGTAACAGTACGAGGGAGCATGAACTAATGTGTACATTAGGACATGTCCTATAGTACAATGTTGCTTGAGTCGGTAAGTTAACGCTTCCAGAGAGACCCGCAGTTCGGGGGTGGTGATTTATGGCTAGTTTGCTTGATGTACTTTTCGGTTGCAGCCACAAGAATTTCAGCTTTCCGATCACAAAAAGACCCGGCCAGCGGCTTTCGCCTGCCGCACAGCTCACAGGGACGTACGTGGCCTGCCTGGGTTGCGGGAAGGAATTCCCGTACGATTGGCATGAGATGAGGATCATAGAGTCTAAGCCCAGAAAATCAAATAGCTTAGCGGCAAAGGCAGCCGAGTCTTACGCCGGGAAATAGGCTTTCGGAATACATAATGGCGGAAGTTCAAAAGCTTCCGCCCGCTTGCTTTAATAATCGTCATTAGCTCTGGGCAGAGCCACCGATGATTTTATGGCGTTTGCCCTTAGTTTCACGCCAGTCCTTCGTCTGTTCGATTTCTCCTTTTCCGAATATCCTCTGTTGCAATTAATTTCACTGCCGAATTTCACGTTTCTGTGCCATGATGCGCCTGTCCGGAGAAATACCGATTATGAAGACCTCCAACCACGGACAGAACGAAATTTCTGACTATGGCATTTTCCGGCACACCCTGAGTCTTGGGCATGACCGGCTGGTGCAATCCACTTGTAATAACTGCCGAGTGTTTGTGGCCGCCAGTGCTCGTCCGGACCTGCTGGATGCGATTGAGAAGCTCCATCTCTGTGCGCTTCAAAGCCCGCCTCTGGCAAACCTGCGCCTCGTGCCTGACAGTTAAGTTCCAAGCAAAAAAAAGCAGGCGGCCCTTTGAACCGTCTGCTTTAAATTCTGAAACGTAAAAGCTTTTCGCGCTTTATTGATCGCGCCGCTTCAAAGTTGGACGATCGTCGTCTTTCTTATCGCCATCCTTGGTAGATGCCTGACTGCGGCGCAAACTGGGCTTATTGGGATTATTGGCGTCATCGACCTTGTGGCGGTTTTCAATGGCGGCAAGTCTCGACTTCACTTCATTAAACTCTGAAGTTGTCTCAATGTACTGGTCTTTAGCCGGCAGGATGGTTGCAATCTCTTCCTGCGACTTGGCAATGCGGTCCGGCGTCTGCGGGTGATCTGTGAAAACCTTTGCCATTGATCCCGGTTTCTTCTTCTCCTGTGCCTGGATCTTTTCAAAAAAGTTCACAAACTCATTGGGGTCGTAACCCGCTTTGTACATGTATTGAATGCCAAGATAATCGGCCTCAGCCTCAAAGGTGCGTGAGAATTTGAGGAAGGTCATAGGAATGCCGATGCCTGCTGCTTCTCTTGCGGCAAGACCAATGCCTCCACCAACAAAGATCAGCGGTAAGCTCGCGTAATTGATGAACTGGTAACGCGTCAACTGGCGAGTGGTGTGGCGGGCGCACACGTGGGCGATTTCGTGTGCCATCACGCCGGCCAGTTCGGCCTCGTTATCGGCAGCCAGAATCAGCCCTGAATTCACATAGAAGAAGCCGCCTGGCAAAGCCATGGCATTAATTACGTCAGAATCCACCACTTTGATCGTGAATGGGACCTTGGCATCTGAGTTGCGCACCAGATTCTGGCCGATGCGGTTCACATATTCGTTGACAACCGGATCTTTAACAAGTTTCAGACTGGCTTCAATCTGTGTGGCATATTCCTTGCCCATGCGAATTTCGCTCTCAATGGAATACCAGTCCCAACCAGCAATTTTGCGATTGCCAATGGCATCCACATCATCTTTGCCTCCGCTGTGTTTTGCCTTGGCTTCTTTGTCCTTCTCTTTTTTGTCTTTCTTATCTTTGTCTTTCTTGTCCTTGTCGCTATTTTTATCCTGATCAGCAGCAGGCTGCTCCTGCTCCGTGGACTGGGCCTGTGTCTGGGACTGATCAGCTGGTGTTGTCTGACCAGCCGGCGCTGCCTGGGGTTGAGAAGCCGGAGCCGTCTGGCTCTGAGCAGCAGGCGCTGCCTGATTCTGATCGACAGATTGCGTCTGACTATCCGGAGTCGGAGGCTTTTGTTTATTGTCCTGGGCCGATGCGGACAAGCTTATGCCCGCAACCAGGATGAACGAAAGCAATAGGGGACGGAATTTCATAAAGCACACTCCTGCGTTACCGGGTCTTTTCTTGGAGGACACCCTCATTATACTGCCGGACCCAAATCGGCACGTGATTAGATTTCACCCGTTGATTTTGCGATGCGAGATTTACCTGCTCTGGTTATCTCTAAGAGAGAGGAAAAAGTGGTTAAGTTTAGTAAAGAGATGGCCTCAAGCCGAGTCCCTGATATTTTAGGTAGGATTTTCAGGATCTCCACCCGGATTGCCCGCCATTCCCCTGAGGAATCCTGATGAGCAGTCACCCTGACTTCCTGGCCGGGTTTAAGGCACTCAGAATTGCAGGTTCGATGCTCACTGGCCGGCACTTCTTCACCGAAAACGATTTGGGCATGGGCCACTTCAACCCGGCGAAGCATGTGATTCATGCCTTCGATGAAAACCCAGCCTTTAACCGCCGGTACGTTTCCTGGCGGATCGGTGATTTTGCCGCGAAATGTTCCATCCGCCGCAAACGCAGTCGAGAACCCGATCACCAATACAAAACCAAGACACAGCACCCAGCGCGACATCATAATTATTGTGATGCCAAGCTGCCGGGCGGCGTTCCCCGCTTAGTCGTAATACTCAAGTCCAAGATGGGTAATCAGCGGCTCGCCTTTAAGATGGCGCAGAGTATTTTTCAGCTTCATGGATTGAATAAACAGGTCGTGCTCCGGATAAAGACCCGGCACAGTCATAGGAGACTTGAGATAAAAACTTAACCATTCCTGCACGCCCAGGCCGCGCAATGCTTCACTGCGCTTAGCCAGATCGAGGAAGAGAACCAGATCCAGCACAATGGGCGCGGCCAGGATCGAATCGCGGCAAAGGAAATCCACCTTGATCTGCATGGGATATCCCAGCCATCCGAAGATATCAATATTGTCCCAACCTTCTTTGTTGTCACCGCGCGGAGGGTAGTAATTAATGCGGACCTTGTGATGGATGTTTCCATAGAGCTCAGGATATAGCTCCGGCTGAAGAATGCGATCCAGCACCGAAAGTTTGGATTCTTCCTTGGTCTTGAAGGAGCCGGGATCTTCCAGTACTTCGCCATCCCGATTTCCCAAAATGTTTGTTGAAAACCATCCATTCATGCCGAGCATGCGCGCCTTAAAGCCGGGTGCAAGAATCGTCTTCATTAGAGTCTGGCCAGTTTTGAAATCTTTACCGGCGATAGGCGCATTTTTTGCTTTGGATAGCTCCATCATCACCGGAATGTCCACGGTGAGGTTCGGAGCGCCATTGGCGAATGGCACCCCTTCCATCAGCGCCGCATAGGCATAAATCATGGAAGGAGCAATCTTGGGGTCATTCTCTTTCAGGCCGCGCTCAAAGGCTTCCAGGGTTTCATGCACGGCGCTTTGCTTGGTGAAGGTTTCCGTGGAGGCGCACCAGATCATCACCAACCTTGCCGCGCCGGACTTCTTCTTAAAATCCTGGATATCGGCGCGCAACTGTTTGGCCAGATCGAACTTATTCTTTCCCTTCTTGACATGCTTGCCGTCCAGCAACTTCACATAATTGCGATCAAATACCGCTTTGCGCGGCTTAATGGACTTCATGAACGGCTTGATCTTGTTCAGCAGATCTTTTTCCAGCACGCCGGCATTCATGGCGGAGGCATAAGCATCTTCTTCAAAAATATCCCACGCGGTGAACACCAGGTCTTTCAAGTTGGCCAGCGGAATAAAATCCTTGATTTTGGGCGAACGATTGTCCGTGCGCTTTCCCAGCCTGATGGTTCCCATCTGCGTGAGCGATCCAATGGGCTTGGCAATTCCCTTGCGAATGGCTTCTACTCCGGCAATAAACGTGGTGGCCACGGCCCCCATGCCAACAATCATGATGCCCAGTTTCCCGCGCGCAGGGTCGATCTTGGTTAAATTCGTCGTTGTCTTTTCAGCAGAAGAAGCCATTAATACGGAACCGTCCTTGAGATGAGTGGAAACTTGTTATCTTCTCGTATTGAGCAAGCTTTGTAAACTCGAATCGAAAAATGCCGGATCAATCAGAATTCAACCGGCAGCGCTCTTACGCCCCTGAGCACCAGCCCAGGCTTCCAGCGAATTTCACGATAAGGTACAGCCAAATGCAAGTTTGGCATGTGGCGCAGCAATGCAGTCGTGGCAATCTGCGTTTCAAGCCGCGCGAGCGGAGCACCCAAACAATAATGGGAACCCTGGCCAAAGCCGAGATGTCTATTGTTAGCGCGAGTGATGTCCATCTGGTCCGGACGTTCGAATTGCCGTTCATCCCGATTGGCAGAAGCAATTACGACATAGACCAGGGCCCCGGCCGGGATCGTAATTCCGCTCAATTCAATTCTGTCGAGAGAATAGCGCTCTGTTGTCATTTCCAGCGGACCATCAAAACGTAGAAACTCCTCAACAGCTGACGCAGCCAGCGCGGGCTCGCGCTTGAGTTTGTCCATTTGCCCGGGATGGGCAAAAAGCGCCAGCATACCGTTTCCAATTAGATTCACTGTTGTTTCATGTCCAGCCACCAGAAGCAGAAAAATCATGGCCACAATTTCATCTTCACTCAACTTGTCACCAGATTCTTCAGCCTGGACGAGCGCACTCGTCAGATCGTTTTCCGGATTCTTCCGGCGCCGCTTGATCAATCGGCGAATGTATCTAAGAAAAGAAAAAACGCTGGGTATTGCCTTAATGGAACCTAAAGTTGACGATTGGGCCGAGACAACTGCTGCCGACCAGCGATGGAACTTGTGGCGTTCGTTCACGGGAACACCAAGCATCTGTGAGATGACGGCGACTGGAAGCGGTAATGCAAATTCTGCGATCAGGTCCATCCGTATACGCGTCTTTGCCGATTCGATCAGCTCTTCCGTCAACTCCTGGATGCTTTTGCGTAAGGACTCAATCAGCGGTGGAGTAAATGCCTTATGAACAAGCCCGCGCAGTCGGGCATGATCAGGATCGTCCAGGTCGAGCATGTTCCGCGTCAAGGGCTTGAAGAAGGCGGGCATCCAGGGCTGCTTTTCGCCTGCGTTCAATTTGTCTTTGGAAAAACGTTTGTCTTTGAGAGCGCTGAGTGCGTCTTCATAGCGTGCAATCAGCCAGGCAGTCTGCCCATCAGGAAGAACTACCTGCATCACTGGATTTTCCCGCCGCAGCCTGGCATAGAACGGATAGGGATTCGTTCTGAACTCCGGTCCAGCAAGCGTCAGGAGCCTGGGAGTCGCCATTTAGCTGTTTTCTGCGGTGCGCATTCTTCCCTTCCAGTGCGACCAGACAAACCAGGTGATCCCCGCCAGCAGAAAAAGGATAATCACAGCGTCCATGCGGTGAAACCACTGCTTCAGACGCGGATCTTTGTCCCACCGCTCGCCCAGCTTCATACCGATCCAGGCCAGCACAAAACACCATGGCCACGATCCGATAAATGTAAAGAGATGAAAGCGTAACCGGGGCATTTTTGCAACGCCGGCAGGCAATGCAATGAACGTGCGGATCACAGGCAGCAGCCGTCCAATCAGAACAGCAACTGCGCCAAAGCGCTGGAAGAAGCGCTCCGCCATCTCCAGTTCGTGGCGTCCCAGGAAGATATAAGAACCGTATCGCTCCACCAGCGGCCTTCCGCCGTAATGGCCGATTTCATAGGCGATCACCGAGCCCAGGTTGCAGCCAATTGCACCAACAGTTGCTACACCAATCAGCCAAAGTGGATGGCTATTATAGCGAGCCGCGACACTCGTAACCGTGAGAGCGCCGGCAAATGGCATGATGATTTCTGAAGGAAGCGGAATACAAGCTGACTCGATTCCCATCAGCAATAACACGCCCAAATAACCGGCCTTCGAGATTACAGCGATGATGAACCCGGCGAGGGTGGATATGATTTTTTCAAGCATTCATTTTTCAAAAATTCATTTTTCAAGTATTCAAGGGAATCTTTTAGAAATCCTGTGAGTCCTGCGTGAAGGTATAACCGGGCAAGGTCATGCCGGTCTCGGCTTTGGTGATCTTCACGCGGATGGTTTCGGCATCCGGCGCGCTCACCTTGGCTGGCCGCAACATGGCATATTGCGTAAACAGCTCGCCGTAAACTTTGGTTACAAGAAAGTTGTCGCCGTTTTCATCGCTGCGCCAGACCTGGCCGGCTTGGACCGCTTTGACCATGCTTGAAGAGTACTTAGAGACGCGCCGATGCGTCAATCCGGCAATTTGCCGCTGAACAATGCTTCTAACCCCACAGCCGGACAGCGCACGCCAACATAGAACGTGCCGAACAAGGCATACACGGCGCTGACCTCATCAAAACGCATCTCGTAAATCAGTTTTTTGAAAATCAGCGGATCGTCGGCAAACAGGTCCACACCCCATTCCCAGTCATCAAAGCCAATCGATCCAGTGATGATCTGCCGCACCGTACCGGCGTAGCGACGACCGACCAGCCCATGCTCTTCCATCTGCCGCTGGCGTTCTTCAATAGGCAGGCTGTACCAGTTCTTATCTTCACCACGACGGCGGTCCATGGGATAAAAGCAGATATAGCGGTTCGGGGGAATCTGCGGGAACAGCCGCGGACGCATCGCCTCAGTCTGGCGCACCACAGTTGCGTCGATCACGGTCTTCCATTCCGGCGAATGAGGCTCAATTCCCTTCTCCCGCAAATCGCGATACAACTTGACCGAAGACTCATACAAGCCAAGCTCCACCATAGACAGATAAGACGTGGTCTGCTCCAGATAATCGCTGAGGCGCAGCCGCGAGATGGCCAGTTCGGCGGCCTTCAACTGGTCAAATGAGTTGCGGAAATGTACCACCAGCAGATCGCCTTTGTGGCCCAGCAGAGAAAATATTGCGGTCTGGCCGGCAACGTCATTTTCCATCTTCAGCAGCGCGGTAGAAGCTTCAGCAGCGATTTCATGCTGCTGTCCCGTAGTCAGCTTGCGCCATTCTGCCCAGCGGAAGCGAAACATCTGATGCAGCACGCTGGAACCCTCAATGGTAAGCGGGACTGCATGCAGGTAACTGCTGCTCATTTTGATCTCTGCCTTTGTGGTGGTCGCCATGTGTTTTGCCTCTGCCTATTGTGATTGTAAGCCCGCTGCTTTAAATTTTGTGTCATGCCCGTCACAAAGACGCCTGCCTCCAGACCAAAGCCCAAAACTCAAGCCGCATCCCCAGCAAGAGCCAAAGCCGCCAAAGCGCAGACCAAAACACCCAAAGACGGCTACAATCCTGTCGCTCCGGAACGCGTCAAAGACATTCTAAATCGGCTGGACCAGCGCTATCCCAATGTTCGCTGCGCTCTGCATCACAACAGCGCCTGGGAGTTGCTGGTCGCTACCATCCTCTCTGCCCAGTGTACAGATGTACGGGTCAACATGGTCACACCCGCGCTGTTCAAGAAATACCCAACGCCACAGGCATTTGCAGCTCTTAAGCCTGAGCAACTTGAACCGGACATTCGCTCCACAGGTTTTTTCCGCAATAAATCCAAGTCGCTTGTAGGCGCAGCCAAAGGAGTGGTGGAAGAATTCGGCGGCCAGGTTCCTGACGACATGGAAAGGCTTCTTTCCTTGCCAGGAGTGGCGCGGAAAACCGCCAACGTGGTCCTGGGTTCATGGTTCGGAAAAGGCGTGGGAGTTGTGGTGGATACCCATGTTCATCGCATTTCCCGCCGCCTGGAGTTGACCAAAGCCGATGACGCGAAGAACATCGAGCAGGACCTGATGAAAGTAATTCCGCAGGCGAAATGGATCGACTTTTCACACCAGATCATTCATCACGGGCGTGCGCTGTGCATTGCGCGCCGGCCGAAATGCGCTGAATGTCCGCTGGAAAATATCTGCCATGCCGCAGACAAAACCTGGTTAACCGTAGAAATACATAAATCGGCCAAGGCATAAGCCATAACGAACGGTAAACAGAACCAAAGCGCACCACGGAGAACAAAGGTATCTCACTAATCCCAGCGTGCTATGCTATGGAAAGGAGAGAGAAAGTATGGCCGACGATTTTGATAAATTTATACAGGAGCACTCCCAGGAGCAACAGGGTCGCGAGAAACTATCCCAAGAGACAAAGCCGGAATGGGCTGTCCTCAAGGGTTTGGTGTCACGCTTCGCGCTGGATGGTAAGGAGTTTAGTGGGCACAAATTCGAGTGGGCTCCCTACGCAGCGTCGCGGTCCGAGTTTCTAAGGCTGAACGATGTAGCCGTTATTTTCTTGGATCAAGGCGAAAGAAACGGTGTGCCGCTGAATTGCCGGGTTCGCTTCACACGGAGGCCCCTAGAGCCTGGCCGTATGTGGGTGGACAACGAGGCGCCCCTTGAGCCTCTGGAGTGGTCATTGGAGCCGCAGATTGAAGGCGAGAATCTAGTCTGGTCAGTTCCGAAACTGGGCGCTACGCTCTCATCGGCAAATCTCGCGGAGAAGATTGCAATCGAGCTGTCGAAGTACCATGCGGCCTACGAAAAGGCTTATGGCCGCTGGTCCGCAGCGTGAAGTCGGTTGTGGAACCGTCATCTGGACCGCGGCAGCGATTTTTGGATAACGTCACGCACTCTCTTTTGCTCGTCCTTATCTAACGCATCAAAACCAGCCATCCAAATGAAGTCGCCTTTTGCATCGAATTTCGTCAACCCTGCGTCTTCGTCAATCGCGGTTCGGGACGTCGAATTTGCGTCATTGAGCAAAACTGCGCCGCCAGTTGGCGCAAAACCGACGCTTATCCTGTCAGTTCCGTTGTCGTCACGGAACACAAGTGCCGAACCCGGTGCTGCATTCTTAAGTTCGATCTTCGGTTGCTTCGTTTTTAGGTCGAACAGTGCGAGATTGCTCTCGTCGTCGCTGACATATATAAAAGCCCTGGCGTTCCCCTTGTGATCCATGAGCATCGTGGAGTTGCCTCCTGGGGACGCAACGAAAGCCGCTGCGCGGGAAGAATCAGGATTATACAGAACCAACCCCGAGGTCGTCCCAGAAGTGAATAGGCTTCCCCGCTCATGTCCTGAAGCATCTTTCAACACGAATTTCTGGGCCTCCAACACAGAAGGAATTGGGGCTGCAACCCCCAGTACAATGAGAAGCCCGGCGGTCAAGACGGTTACAGTGAGAAGCACTCGTAACACCTTGTTCGAGCTTTCCAACTTATCGACGCGGGCCATTAGGTCTTTCAATTCAGTCATGGTTCCTCCTCAGTGCTGTCGCAGGGTGCAAAGGCATCGACGGGAAACTATGGTGAGCCTCTACGCCTCGACAGTCAATGAAAATGTGCGGCTTATCGTGGTACGCGTAAGAGTTAAGCGAAAGAACAGGAAATAATCTGGTTTGCGACTATGAAAACGAAGGCAATAGGAAATTTGATGTTTTTATTGTTGGCGATCATCGTCTCGCTGACCGACGGGCTTTTCTCCCAGTCAGCCGCAAAGCCAGCGGCAAATGCAATACCCAATATTGTCATCACTGATCCGGATCAAATCACCTCAAAGCAGAAATTTGATATCCAGCCTTTCACCATCGAAAAACTGTTCATGACCCGCGCCATCGCATATAGCTCATGGTCACCGGATGACAAGCAGGTTGCTTTTGTGACCAATATCACCGGGCGCTACAACATTTGGCTGGCGCCTTCACAAGGTGGATGGCCAACGCAGCTTACAGTAAGCAACCAGCGCCAGATCAAGATTGCGTGGTCGCCCAAAGGGCGCTGGATTGCCTACAACTCAGATTATGACGGCAATGAGCAGTGGGACCTCTTTCTGGTTTCCGCGACGAATGGGCAGGTAGTAAACCTGACAAACACTCCGGAAGTTTCTGAGGAGGACCCAGTGTGGTCTCCTGACGGAACGAAGCTGGCTTATAGCGTAAAGCCGAAGCAGTCTCCTAACTACGAGTTAGACGTGATGGAGATTGAGACGAAGCGGGTCACGCATGTCACCAGCAACACGCCTGAACAACTCAGCAATGTGAATCCCATCTGGTCCAAAGACGGGAAATGGATTATATTCACGCAGCAGCAGGCAGACGGTAAAGACGCCAATATTTTTATTGTGAGTTCGGCTGGCAGACCCGCCACAAACCTTACTCCACATCAAGGTGAGAAAAACTTTTTAGCCACAGACATTTCGCCGGATGCAAAGAATGTCCTCATTACATCGAACGCGGGCAATGGTTATCAGAACGCGGGATTGCTGGAGATCGCCACAAAAAAGATTACATGGCTGACTACTGACAAATGGGAAGTAAGCTCAGAAAAACTTTCTCCCGACGGCAAGCGCCTTCTCTGGACCGCGAATATCGAAGGCAATCAAAACATTCACATCTATGATCTTGCCTCCCGCAAGGCCAGTGCGCTACCCACGCCGACAGGCATAAACTGGCTCGGGGACAACGAAACTTTCAGCCATGATGGCAACAGGCTGCTTTTTATCCATGAAGGGCCGAATGCGCCGAATGATATCTGGGCTTATGATTTGACTTCGGCAAAGCAAACCCAGATTACTCATTCTCTGGTGGGCGGATTGCGTTCCGACGACATGGTGGAGCCTTTCCTGATCCACTATCCCAGCAAAGATAGAAAGTGGCAGATTTCAGCGTTTGTGTATGTGCCATATAACGCGGAAAAGAATGGCAAGAATGCCGCCGTTGTATGGCTCCACGGCGGACCCGACAGCCAAAGCGACAATTCCTTTAATCGGGGCATTCAATATCTGGTAAACCAGGGATATTTCGTGATCGCGCCAAACTATCGCGGCTCCAGCGGTTATGGCAAGGAGTTTGAAGACGCCGATCGCCATGACATGGGCGGCGGCGATCTTGAGGACGTGATCTCAGCCGCGGAGTGGATCAAGAAAACCGGCTTTATCGACCCTAAAAAAGTTGTCGTTACCGGTGGCAGCTATGGCGGTTATCTCACCATGATGGCCGTAACCAAGGCCCCTGATGAATGGGCCGCTGGCGTCCCTGTTGTTCCGTTTGTGAACTGGTTTACTGAAATTGAAAATGAAGACCCGCTGCTGCGGCAATATGACATTGCTACCATGGGCGATCCCATGAAAGATAAAGCGCTCCTGCAAGCGCGGTCGCCTATCAACTTTGTGGATCAAATCAAGGCGCCCCTTCTTCTACTGGCGGGAGGGAATGATCCGCGCTGCCCAAAAACGGAAGCTGAGCAGGTGGCGCAGGCGATCAAGAAACGCGGTGGTGTGGTTGAACTCAAGGTCTATGAGAATGAAGGTCACGGCTTCGCCAAAACTGAAAACCAGATTGATTCGTTTACGCGGGTAGCCGATTTCCTGAAAAAATACGCCGAGCCGGCGAAATGCGGCTGCAACCTTGAGTGATCTTTGCATTCAGGTAGAGCGGTCTTTACCGCAAAGGACGCAGAGGACGCAAAGGAAGAAGATTAACAGCTAAATCTTAAGCAGGCTATTAAGTTTAGTTTTTATTCCTTTGCGCTCTTTGCGTCCTTTGCGGTGAAAGACCTACTCGTCCCGATGTACCGTGAGCACATGCTTGGCAATCGCCAGCGCCAAACCTTCCATGGTGTATTCAAGCGCCTCGATGTTGGGCCGGAAACCGGCTTCGCGCAGCGTCGCACTTGTGACAGGTCCAATAGAGGCCAGCCATATCTCCCGCAGACCGTGGTAATGGTCCTTTTCGAGCAGCGCCAAAAAATTCGTTGCCGTGGACGAACTTGTAAAAGTCACGATGTCCGGCCGGGATGAATCGTTGGAAAAAAGCCGGTTAAGTTTACTCTTTGCGCCCACCGGCACATGTGTCTCATATGCTTCGGCCACGTCAATCTTTGCTCCAGCTTTTTTAAGCTCATTTGGAAGAACGTCGCGCGCCACTTTCGCGCGGACCAGCAGTACGCGCCTCCCTTTTACCTCTTCTTTCAGGGCCTCGACCACGAATTCTGCAATGTATCTCTCCGGCATTACCGCAACTTTCAAGCCGTGCTTCTCAATCTCTTTTTGCGTTGCGGGGCCAATCGCAGCGATATGAAGATGGTTCAGCTCTTCCGGCGGAATGCGCAGCTTCTTCAGCCGCTCGAACATTGCTTCAACGCCATTCACGCTGGTAAGAATCAGCCAGTCATATTTGCCGATATTACTCAGCGCCGCATCCAGCGCCTTGAAGCTTTTTGGTGGCTTGATTTCAATTGTGGGAATTTCCACCACCTCCGCGCCCATGTCGCGCAGTGGTTTGGCCAGTCCCCCGGACTGTCTGCTGGCGCGAGTGGTCAGGATGCGCCAACCACTCAGCGGTTCTTCATTTTTCGCATTGGCTGCTTTAGCACTCATGGCTGTTTTGGCACCGCGACTTCCTGTGCGTAAACTTCATTCAAAATCTTGTCACCACCGCGCCATAACAATGCCTGCGCAATCTCACGCCCCAGCTTCTCCGCGTCGTTGCCTTCGGCCTGCTCGCGTAGAATCTTGCTGCCATCCGGGCGTCCCACTATTGCCCGCAGATACAGCCGATCACCACGTTTCTCGGCATAGGCTCCAATCGGGACCTGGCAACCTCCGCCCAGCGCTCCCAGCAATGCGCGCTCGCACTCGATTGCAGAGCGCGTATCTGGATCATTCAAAAATGCAAGATGCTTCCGGGTCTCATCGTCATTGAGGCGGACCTCAATCGCCAAAGCGCCCTGGCCCACGGCGGGGCACATCACGTCCGGCGAAATCTGTGAACGCAAATGCTTCTCCAGCCCCAAACGGTTCACGCCCGCAGCAGCAAGAATGATCGCATCATATTCGCCGGACTCAAGCTTTTTCAGCCGCGTATCCACATTGCCGCGCAAAGGAAAGATCTCCAAATCAGAACGCATTGCCTTCAACTGGCACTGCCGCCGCAAGCTACTGGTGCCAACTTTGGCGTGCTGGGGTAGTTCGTCCAGAGAAGAATACTTTACTGAAAGAAACGCATCTCGCGGGTCTGCGCGTTTCATAATTGCGGCCAGTTCAAACTCTTCGGCAAGTTCTGTAGGGACATCTTTTAGGCTGTGTACCGCCAGATCAACGCGCTTGTCTGCCAGCGCTTCTTCAATCTCCTTGGTGAACATGCCCTTGGTGCCAACCTTGGCCAGCGCCACATCAGTAATCTTGTCGCCTGTGGTTTTGATGACTTCAATCTCTACCGTATGCTTTTGTTCGCGCAGCAGCGCGGCCACATGGTTGGCCTGCCATAATGCCAGTTGTGAACCGCGTGAGCCGATGCGAAGTTTGGCCATTTAATCCTTGGGCTTTCCGGTATTCAAATTAAACAGCCGCCTGATCATCTCATGAATCGTTGCTGCCTCAGGATGGTCTGTGGAAGATTTAAGCGTGGTAATAGGCGTATGCAACAGCTTGTTGATGATGCCGCGGGTCATGGCTTCAATGGCCGCTTCCTGCTCCGGCGTAATAGTTCCCAGCTTGCCGCGGATGCGATCGATCTCCGCCTGCCGGATGGTCTCACAATATTCCTGGAGGGAGAGAATTGTCGGCACCACGGCCAGCGACTTCATGCGTGAAGCAAAGCGGTCCACTTCCAATTCAATAATTTTTTCCGCGCGCTCGGCTTCTTTCTTCCGTTCCGCCGTGTTATCAGATGCCACCGATTGCAGATCATCCACGTCATACACAAACATGCCGTCCACCTTGTTCATCTCCGGATGCACATTTCGTGGCACCGCAATATCGATAAAAAACATTGGTCGGTTGCGTCGGCCTTTCATCAGGCGCTCGCCATGTTCGCGGCGAAACAGCGGCTCCGGCGCGCCCGTGGAAGTCAGAATGATATCCGCGTGATCTGCGGTTTCATGCAGCAGTTCGAACAGGACCGCCTTGCCGCCAAAACTCTCTGCGAGTTCTACCGCGCGTTCGTGCGTCCGGTTGCTGACAATAATGCTCTTGGCTCCATGCGCAATCAGATGCCGCGCCGCCAGCTCAGCCATTTTGCCTGCGCCCACCAGATACACGGTCTTATCTTTCAGCGAGCCAAAAATCTTTTCCGCCAACTGCACGGCCACTGACGCGATGGAAACGCTGGAGCTGCCTATCTCAGTTTCTGAACGCACGCGCTTGGCCACCGCAAAGGCCCGCGAGAGCAACGCTTCCAGAGACGAATGAATCGCACCCAGCCCACGGGCCAGCGCATACGCTTCTTTTACCTGGCCCAAAATCTGTGGTTCGCCCACCACCATGGAATCCAGGCTGGCCGCCACACGAAACACATGGCGCACAGCTTCCCGCTGCTCAAATTCATAAATATGGGAATGAATTGCCGCCTGGCTCACACCAAAATAGCTGCCCAGAAATCCCCGCAAGTCTGCAGCCTGCTTTGTGCTGGCCACCATTTCCACGCGATTACAAGTGGAAAGAACCATGCCTTCGTCCACGCCCGGGTGCTGCACCAGGCTTCGGATTGCATCTGGAAGCTGCGCTTCCGGGACAGCAAGCCGCTCACGCACCTCAAGGGGCGCGCTGTTGTGGTTCACGCCAATGACGTGAAAGTTCATGGATTAATAAACCTATGCATCTGACTGAAATTATTGGCCGCCCATGCCAGCACAGCCGCGCCAAACGCGAATGTCGCCAGATATGCAGCCCGCCGGCCACGCCATCCAGCATTCCAGCGCGTGTAGAGCAACACCATGTAAACAACCCACATCAGGCCGGAAAGCAGGATCTTGGGATCGGCAAAATATCTGGTTCCGTAGCGCGCTTCCGCTAGAATTGATCCTGCAATCAGTCCCAGCGTCATAAACGGAAATCCCCAGATCAGGCACTTGAAGCCAATCTCGTCGATGGTGGCAAGCGCCGGCAGCCGCGACCAGAACCCGTGCATTCCAGCCTTGGTTTTGAGGCTACGTTCCTGAATCAAATAAAGAATGCTGGCGACAAAGCTGAAGAAAAGCGCCGAGTATCCGATGAGAATTAACGCGACGTGAATATAAATCCATTGTGTGCTTACGAACAACGGAGCAGAAGACTCGGTGGGCTCGGCATAAGAAGAAGCTGAGAATGTGAGCCAGAAAACCAGCGGAAACACCGCCAATCCCGGCGAAGTGGCACGGAATCGCGCATAGACCGAGAAGAAAAACACCATCAGCACAAACGCCAGGAGTGATTCCAGCCCGTGCATGGATGTGGGCGCCCACGTGCCGCTGAACATGGCATTTTCTACAATGGAAACAAAATGAAATACCATGCCCAGCCCGACCGCAGGCAGAGTAATACGGGTCAGAACTTTTCTGCCACCCCAGAAAGATGCCAGGGCGTACAGCAGGCCCACCCCATAAAGGCTAAGGGCCACGCGTAACCAGAACAGCGGAAGCATAAGTTATTGCAAATTATAGCCGTGAACGTGCGTAAAACAGTGTGATAAAGCGCACAAAGGTACCTTGGCGGGAAGCCAGAATGAAAGGAATTCAGCTAAAAGGCAGGATATTTTAGGGGCTCACCCTTAGTCCGGAGAGTCAGCAATGCCGCCGGGGGCCGATGTCGCCACACATCGACCGCCGGCGTGCGGGCACTTTAATGCTGGTTGAAAAGGGTGTCTGATGCCATTTCCATCAGCTTGTTTTGCTGCGCCTCTGAGAGCAGGTTCTTGATACGAATCAATAGCGAGATCTGTGCCTTTTTGATGTCGCGTTCCCGGTCAAGGACGTGGTCCATCTGGGTCATCACTGCCGGCTCGTCCACGGGATTGACCTTGAGGAGCTTTTGCAGCTTATCCACTTCGGACTGCAAGTTCCATTGCATGTCGATAAACTTTGCCTGCGCCTTCTGGATGGCCTCTTTCATCGCCTGGGATTGATTTGCATCCAGGTTTATCTCCTGGTGGAACCTCATAATGAGTTCAGGCGGGAAAAGATAGTGAGAGACGGAATCGTCGGCGGGCTTCTGCGCCCATAAACCAGAGGTGAAAATAAACAGTACGAATAGTGGTTTCAGGAATTTCATGAAAATCCTCCTTTAATGTTGATAGTTATTTTTCGACCTGCTGCAGCGCAGACAGTGCAACATCTTTCTTGGCCCGCCATGCGCCGAATTCAGGAACAGTGCGCAGCAATTCACACCCCGGCGTTTCCAAGAGAAAATCAGTGGGCGCCTTCCAGTCGACGATGGAGGCTGCCATGTTTGCAGGCGCGTGATGTTTAGCTGGCCTCTGCCACACAATGGTCAACAACACAATCAGAACGCACGCAGCCGCAATCAGCCAGCGCCATTGGCGGCGAGGAACCCGCACCTTTCCGCGCCAAAATGAACCGAACTCGGGCACAAGCTGCTCCTCTTCACGTCTCAGGGCGGCAAAGCGGCCGCGTAGCCTCTCCTCGTTCCAGTGGAAGCGAGGACCGTCTGGCTCTCTCATCTTGTTTCCCCAGTTTCCAAAAGTTCACGCAGCCTCGCCTTGCCACGTTCAAAATGCGTGCGTGCCGTTCCTAACGCAATGCTCAAGACCTTCGCGGACTCCTTGATCGTCAACTCCTGATAAAAAACCAAGTGCAACACTTCACGTTGCCGAACCGGCAGCGCAGAAAGGGCGCAACGCAACGCATGGCTCTCTTCTGAACTGTTCAACACTTCATCCGGGGCCGGACCAGCAGCCAGCACGGGTTGCTGCATAAACCATCGACCCATGAGCAGTTCACGCGCCCATCGCTGGCAACTCTGCTCCCACGCAGTACGGCGAACCACGGCAAAAAACCAGGTCCGCAGGCTGGAACGTCCATCAAAACGCGCTTTGCCTTCCAGCACCTTCAGATAGGCTGCCTGCAAAACCTCCTGTGCCTCATCTCTGCGATGATTGCAGCACCACAGCGCCCAGCCAAAGCTCGCCGAGTGCAGCCGCTCAAGTTCACCCTGGAGTTCAGTTTTATCCATGCTGGTTGAGTCGCCACCCGGAATCCTGCTCGCTTTCACAGTATGAGTGAGGTAGGGTGCGCGAATATATGACATGAAGGGGAAAATATCAGCAGCAGGCTGGGCGGCGACCCAGAGACGAAATCAGCGGATAGCCAGCTTCCGGTATTTCTCCGCTGCGGCCTCTGAAGAAATATGGGTGTAATACACCTCTTTCAGGAAGTACGGTTTGGCCCGAGTCCCCAGAATCGGCAGAATCTCAATGTGCCAGTGATAATCCTCGTCCACAGTCTTCCAATATTGCAGGATGTTCGATTTCTGGTAAGTATTGGGCACCGTGTGCAGCACCAGGTGGAATGATTCAGAAACGCTCGTCACCCTTTGCAGCGTGCGACGAATCAGCCCTGCCAGCTCGCTCAGCGGCGCTCCCTTGGCCGTAATCGATCTCTCAAAAGAAGATTCATGCCTGCGTGGCATGATCCAGATTTCATACGGCACCCGCGACGCAAATGGGCACAGCGAAACATAATTGCCCAGCGCTTCCACAATCCGCACCGGGTTCCGCAGTTCCTGCCCCAGGGTGTCACAGAAAACGCAGCGTTCTTTTTCCAGGTAATAGTCGCGCGAAGCCCGCAGTTCGTAAAGCACCCGTCGCGGTACAAACGTTGTGGCCGTCAGCTCGGAAACAGGATGGTCGAACTCCTGCCCTGCCTGTGCTCCATGGTTCTTGAGCATGGTGACGTATTTGAACCGCAGGTCGCCCTTCAAGTCCTGGATGCGCTGCGCGGTAAGCAGCAGGAATTGAATGATCTCCGCGTCAGACGACTGCCACAATTCAATATCATGGCGAATGCTCTGGACCAGCACCTCATGAGCGCCAACGGTATTCATTGCGTCGTAAATGCCCTCCGCGTGGCGATGCGGTTCGCCCTCAATGCGGTACAGCGGCGCGGGATGCACCATGGCCGTCACTGGCCCTGAGCCATGGTCCGTGGCGTTTAATGTCGCAATCACCTGCGGGGCATTCGGCGCACCCGGACAAAATGGACAATACCCTGGCGAACTCTGCCGTTCTACGTCATCACCAATAATGACCCACGAACGCGTAATCGGATCTTTGCGTAATTCCATGCTATGTCTAGGAAAACAGAGCAAGCCGCCAGCGTCAATAGACGCCCGCAACGGATATACCCAACGATATCTTCCAATTGTGCCTTAAATTAGCATCGGCGGGCTAAATAGTGATTTGCGACTTTGTTGCTCAAAATCCCTAAAACCGCATTAGAATTCGCCGTGCTGAAAAGTCCATGGCCGGTGGGCCGCATGCGGCGCAGACAAGGAGGACCAACATTGAAGAAGCTCAGGGTCGTGGTTTCCCTTCCGGGCGAAAATAATTATTTGCGCGAACAAGAATCTGTGGCCAAAGCGACAGCGCAGCGGTTGAACGTCGAGCTGCAAGTTCTCAATGCAAAGAGTGATCCCGTCACGCAGAGCCAGCAGATTCTGGAAATCGTGCAGTCAAGCTCTGCCCGGCCGGATGGCGTGATCGTTGAGCCGGTAAATAACCAAGGGCTGCCCCGCGTTGCGGAAGCCGCGGTGGCCTCGGGAATCGGCTGGGTAGTAAGTAATGCCCGGGTTGATTACCTGGCAGCCTTGCGCAAAACCGCCAAAGCGCCGGTGTTCACCGTGTCACAGGACCACACCGAAATTGGACGCATGCAGGGCCGGCAGTTTGCGGCAATCCTTCCGCGCGGAGGATCAATCCTATATCTGCGTGGTCCCGCCACCAACTTTCTCGCCGCCCAGCGCTCTGAAGGCCTGGAGAGCGTTCTTGATCCCCATGCTCAGATCAAAAGCCTGAAAATCCAATGGACCGCGGAAAGCGCCTACACTTCAGTGCTCTCATGGCTGCGGCTCTCCACTGTTCATGCCTCTGACACTCATCTGATCGCTGCTCAAAATACTGATTTCATTTTGGCGGCGAGGCGGGCCTTTGAAGAAAATGCCACAGGCGCCGATCGCGCTCAATGGCTCAGCCTTCCCTATTGCGGCGTTGGAGTGCTTTCCCAGACCAAGCCACTTCTCGATGCAGGCACTCTCACCGCCGCCATCATCACGTCCCTCACGCTTGATACCGCGCTGGAAATGCTTGTCCGGCACATCCAAACTGGCTCCCAGCCGCCAGAAAGCACTACGGTAAAAGCCTGGTCTCAACCCAGCATGGAAGAGCTGACGGCAAAATACTCCTGAAACAGCAGCAATTCTCACGGATAAGTAGGTTATGGATCAACGTGAGATTCGTAACAAATTTGCAATCAGCCCTCTTCCCAAATTGGAACAGCTCTGAATTTTATTAACGATTTTTCATCCTTTCCTAAGTCTCGCGCCGTACCATTATTTTATCGTCCTGTACTTCTTCGTCCTGCTGCGAAGCGGCGAACATATGCACTCATCTGTCGGCAATACTCTCGGTTCAGTGGAAAGCCACAACGGCGGATCTCAGCCTCTGCCGCTGTTCCGTCTGGAAGCGCTGGCATCCGTGCAGCAGAAGTTTCATGGAGAAATCATTCTTATACGTCCTTTTCCTCTCATGTTGCTGGGCTGGTTCGCCCTTGGGATCGCGGCAGCTGTTCTCGGATTTCTCCTGCTCGGCCAGTACACGGAAAGGGCACGGGTATCCGGCAGCATAACGGCCAGTCAGGCCGATCCGAATGCTTCTGTGCCAAAGCTCCGGGCAGAAATCTACGTGCCCGGCCGCTGGATCGCGCAATTACATCCCGGCAGCAAACTATCTTTACAATGCGGAGCTTGTTCCCCGCAATTTGCCCGGCCAACCGGGACTGTTCTGGAAATACCGAATGCGCCTCTGGGCCAGACCGAACTTTCTCAGGCTGAACCGGCCTTGGAAGGTCCGGTTTACAAAGTTCCTGTGTCGCTCTCGCCACAAGCGACACCGTTCACGCAAGCAAATCCATTACCGCACTCGGGAGAAAAAGTGGAAGCGGAAATCCCGCTTGGGCGGAAACCTCTAATTAAGTGGTTCTTCGAACGGTCCGGCAGCTAAGACCGCGGGACGAAGTACTTGCGGAAAATGAATTTTTTTAGGGAACAAAAACTGCCGATGGTCTTCCAGACCGAGGCAGCGGAGTGTGGCTTGGCGTGTCTCGCCATGGTCGCCGGCTATCACGGCGCCCAGATTGATCTGCCCTTGCTGCGGCAACGCTTCTCTCTATCACTGCGTGGCGCAACATTAAACCATATCATCAAGTTTGCTTCTGCCCTGGATCTTGCGGGACGTCCCTTACGCGTGGAGTTGGAAGACCTCTCCTGGCTGAAAACGCCATGCATCCTGCACTGGAAGATGGACCACTTTGTGGTGCTGAAAAAGGTGACGGCAAAATATGTTTACCTGCACGATCCTTCCATGGGCCCTCGCCGCGTCAGCCTGGCCGAAGCTGGCCGTCATTTCACCGGAGTTGCGCTGGAACTCACTCCTACCAGCAGCTTCGCTCCCCGTGATGAACGCAGTCCGCTCCGCCTACGGGACCTGACCGGGCGCGTTGTAGGCCTAAAGCGTGCCTTGGCGCAGATATTTGTTCTTGCCTCTGCTCTGGAATTTTTTTCCATCATCAGCCCTTTGTTCCTGCAACTCACGGTGGATAAAGTACTAGCTGCATTTGACCGCGATCTTCTTTTCACTCTGGGCATCGGCTTTATGCTGCTGATCGCTCTGCAATCTTTTCTGGGCGCTCTGCGCAGTTGGACCACCCTCTATTTCGGAACGTCACTAAAATTGCAGTGGTATGCCAATCTGTTCTCACACCTGGTTCGCTTGCCGGTGTCATTTTTTGAAAAGCGCTATTTTGGCGACATCCTCTCACGCTTTGAGGGCGCAGAAGCCATCCAGCGCACCCTGACCAACAATTTTATTGAAGCTCTGCTTGATGGCTTGATCTCCATCTTTGTGCTCGCAGTCATGTTTTTCTATAGCCCAAAGCTGGCGCTCATCGTAATAGCCAGTGTGCTGGTTTATGTGGCTCTGCGTAACTTCGCTTACCTGCCCCTGCGAAGATCGATGGAAGAGCAGATATTGAGTCTCTCCAAACAGCAAACCTATTTGATTGAGACGCTGCGCGGTATTCGCACCATTAAAGTTCTGGGCCGTGAAGATGGACGCAAGGCCCGCTGGATGAACCTGCTGGCAGACACGACAAACGCTCAGGTGGCCACGGAAAAACTTACACTGCTCTTTAAGGCCGCCAACGGACTCATTTTTGGTCTGCAATCGGTCGCTGTTGTCTGGTTCGGCGCGGTTCTGGTGCTCGGCGGCAGGTTCAGCATTGGCATGCTCTTTGCTTTCGTCGCTTACCAGGAGCAATTCAAGGCCCGCATTACCAATCTGGTGGACCGTGTCTATGAATTCCGCATGCTCTCTCTTCAAGTCCAGCGGCTGGCGGACGTGGTGTTGGAAAAACCTGAATCGTCCCTGATTGAGGCCAGCGGTTCAGAAGTGGAGGATGCATCCATTGAAGTGCATAACCTCTTTTTCCGCTATTCGGATACCGAGCCGTGGCTGCTTGAAGATATCTCTTTCACCATCACGCCGGGCGAGTGCGTGGCCATCGTCGGCCCTTCCGGCGCGGGAAAATCGACGCTGCTTAAGCTAATGGCAGGTCTTCTCAAGCCGCAGTCCGGGGATGTGATCATTAACGGCCATTCCGTCTGCAAAAGCCGGGCCGCCATCCTGGGTAACGTAGGTTTTGTCTTGCAGGATGATTCGCTTTTTGCCGGAACCATCGCAGATAACATCGCGTTTGCCTCTGATGTTGCCGATATGGCGCGCGTGGAAGAATGCGCTCGTCTCGCCTGTCTGGATGACGAGATCCATCAGATGCACATGGGCTATAACACGCTGATTGGTGATATGGGATCTGCACTCTCTGGCGGCCAGCAGCAGCGCCTCCTGCTGGCGCGGGCGCTTTATCAGCAGCCGGCAATCCTGATCCTGGATGAAGCCACCAGCCATCTGGATGTCCCCACGGAGCAGCGCATCGCCGCCATGCTTACCGAACTCCGCATGACTCGCGTCTTCGCGGCGCACCGGCCGGACACAATCCGGATTGCCGACCGTGTCATTACTTTGTCGCGTTCGGGAAAGATTTCTGAAGAACCGTCTTCGCTGCGTGCGGCGCGCGCTGCCGGTGCACGAGTTTATGAAGGAGAAAGCTATGTCTAATCAGATCGAACCGAATCGGGTGCTCAATCGCCTGGGTGTACGCGAGTTAACGGAAGAAGAAGTGGAAAGCGTAAGCGCGTCTGGCCTCCGTGCCAGGTGACCGTTCACGCTCTTGCCAAAAGGCGGCTCAGATGAAGACACATTTTGTCCGTAAATCGGAGTAGCAGGGCGGGCAAGCGAATGTAACAAAAAAAAGGAGAAAATTATGAACGACCAGAACAGAGTATTGATTCGCAAGGGCGCTCGTGACCTCACGCCAGAAGAGGTAGAGCGCGTCAGTGGAGGATTGCGTACCCTTACAGTCTGCAGCATTGGCCCCTCAGGCCAAAGGGACGGCGACACTTTCCTAGGCGAGTGCTGATTTCCGGGCGGGCCTCCTCGGGGGGCCCCGCTTTTTCAAACTCTCGCCAGCCGGAAGAGTTCACTTGAAGAGCCTCGGCTCGTTTAACGGACCAAGACGAACGGAACAGAAGGAAGGTAAGTATGAATGATCAGAACAGAGTATTGCTTCGCCAAGGTGCTCGTGAAATGAGCGTGGAGGAAACAGAGCGCGTCGGTGGAGGGCTGCGTACAGAAACACTTTGCACCATCCCCACCACGACTTGCCCTAATAAGGATGGAGATGCCCAGATCGGTGAGTGCGGGCCTATTTGCTGAACAGGTGACGCGACCGGGAAATTTTTGTCGAAGAGCTTTGGGCCTGCTCAACGGACCCAAAATGATGGAAGGAGAAAAACATGAATGACCAGAACAGAGTATTGATCCGCAAAGGCGCTCGTGAGTTGACGCCTACGGAAGCAGATCTCGTCAATGGTGGATTTCGCACTCTTTCACTCTGCACCTCCTCTCCTAGTCCGGACGGAGATCAGCACGTCGGCGAGGTTGGCTGTTAAACGCGTTGTTCGGCTGCGCTTGAGCGCTGCCGAACAACTCTCTTGAAGAGCTTGGGTCCGCTCACCGGATCAATGAACGAAAGGAGAAAACCCATGAATGATCAGAACAGAGTATTAGCTCGCAAAGGCGCTCGTGAATTGAGTGCGGAGGAAACCGAGGAGGTCAGCGGCGGACTGCGCACCGAAACAAAATGCACCGCCCCTTCTGCGACCTGTCCCAACAGAGACGGAGACGCCCAACTCGGCGAGTGCGGGGTTTGCTGAACAGGTGGCGCGACCGGAAAATTTTTGTTGAAGAGCTTTGGGCCTGCTCAACGGACCCAAAATAATGAAAGGAGAAAAACATGAATGACCAGAACAGAGTGTTAGCTCGCAAGGGTGCTCGTGATTTGAATGATAAGGAAGTCGCGATGGTAGCCGGTGGGCTCAGGACGTTGACCGCATGCACCCTGGCTGCAGCCGGCACTCTCGACGGAGATACCTTCCATAGCGAATGCGGCAGCCCCGATCAATAGCCGTTGCGCCGCGAAGGCTTTTCCTGAAGAATCCGGAACCGCTCAAAGGACTCGATGATGAAAGGAGGAAAACGCATGAATGATCAGAACAGAGTATTAGCTCGCAGGGGCGCTCGTGACCTGACCGAAAAGGAAGTCGAACAGGTATGCGGCGGCCTCAGGACGGCGACTAAATGCAGCGTGACTCCGGCTGGCGCAATCGACGGAGATCTCCACGAATGCAGTTGATCAATTGCAGGCGGCGTCCTTGCCGGCGCCCGAACAAACTCTCTTTGAAGAGCTTTTGCAACCATCCAGGAGGAACTTATGGACAATGACAATCGCGTACTCACCCGCATGGGCGCTCGCGAACTCACAGAGCAGGAAGTGGAAACCGTCACCGGCGCATTCAAAACCCGCCGCACGCTTACACCCTGCTTTGTGGATAGTAAACAACAACTTCTCAATGGCGATCAGGCCATTGGTGAATGCGGTCCTTGATCGATTTCCGGCGGCGTCCTTGGTGTCGCCGCCTTTCTACAGCACGCAAACTTCTGAAACGGAGGCAATGACATGAAGCTCATAGTTTTAGCGCCGGAAGACGATAACCACACAGCTCCCATCAAGTGGGCGATGGAAAAAGCGGGCCAAAAGGTAGTGTGCTGGGCTGGTCTCTCATGGAGTGAGGAAGGCCAGTCCTCCCTCTTAATGAACGGCGATGACACACTCGTTCTGGGAGGCCATTCTGTCGATGCCGGCGACGTGATATGGATTCGCCGCCCGGAGCCGCCTGTTCCCAACCCCAAGGTCTCCGAATCCGATAAGAAATTTGCCGCTCTCGAATACCGCTCCTTCTATCATTCGATTGCATATTTCCTTGAGACGCTGCCAGTGTGGTGCATCAACAGGTATTCGGCTGCCCGGGTGATGATCCAGAAAGCGGTGCAAATGCGCCTGGCCAGCAAATGCGGGCTCAAGACGCCGGCGACCCTGATGTCCAATCATCCGGCAACAGTCAGGGAGTTCTTTGCCCGCCAAAATTCACGGAACATCTGCAAGGGCTTCACTCCGCATGTGTGGCAGAAGGAAGGCAAGATGTCTGTGGCCATTACCGAAACTTTTGAGCTGGGGGCCGACCAGTTGCCGAACGATGAAGTTTTGACCTACGCGCCGGCCATCTACCAGGAACGCGTGCCCAAGGAATTTGACATACGAATGGTGCTGATGGGAAATCATATTTATTCCTACGCACTCAAGAACAAGAAGCAGGCGCTGGATTGGCGGCAGGATGCTGGCTTAGGTCACGTTACAGCCGAATTGGTTCCCACTCCGCCCGATGTAGAAAAAGGTGTTTTGGAATTCGCGCGGCAGTCCGGGCTGTGTTTTGGCTCCCTCGACTTCGGGGTTGATGCCGAGGGCAAGTGGTGGTTCCTGGAAATCAATGAACAAGGCCAGTTCCTCTGGATTGATCAATTCAATCGTGATGCCAGGTTGTTGGAAAAGTTCTGCGCCTTCGTAACGTCGCCCCAGGGCTCGACCCTGCCTCTGGAAGCACGGCAAGACCTGTTCCCTTCTCTGGAAGAATATGAAGAGCTGCTCAAGCGGGAACAAGTGCCGCCCACGGCGCGCGGCAGAACTGACGACCCATTTCTTTCAATGGAGGCGTAAAGCTTTGCGATCAGGGAGGCGTAAAGCTTTGCGATCAGCATCTGCTTTGGGATACAACAGATGCGATGAAAATAGCGAAGAAAGTGCTGAAGCTGGCGGATGCGTTTGAGATCAAGCACGGAAAATCCTTCCGATTGAAAGACTTTGATCCCGGCGACATCAGCGGCATCGAATCGAAGGAAGAGGCCAACAAATTATTGCAACAAGGCATAGAGTTTCTTGCGGACCGGCAGGAGCGGCTCTATGCTCAGGACCAGTGGGCTGTCCTGCTGATTATCCAGGCCATGGACGCGGCCGGAAAAGACAGCCTGATTAAACATGTGATGTCTGGCGTAAACCCACAGGCATGTGAAGTTTCCAGCTTCAAGCAGCCCTCTACGGAAGAGTTGAACCATGATTTTCTGTGGCGTACCACGCGCCGCCTGCCCGAACGCGGAAAAATTGGCATTTTCAATCGTTCTTATTATGAAGAAGTACTGGTAGTGCGGGTACATCAGGAATTCCTGGCCAAGCAGCATCTTCCGCCAGAACTGGTCTCAAAGAAAATCTGGAAAGAACGCTTTGAAGATATCTGCAACTTTGAGAGATACCTCACGCGCAACGGAGTGGTAATCAGGAAATTTTTCCTGAATCTTTCAAAGGAAGAGCAGAAGAAGCGCTTTCTGGCGCGCCTGGACGAACCGGAAAAGAACTGGAAATTCTCAGAAGCTGATGTCCATGAACGCCAGCACTGGGACGAATACATGAACGCGTATGAAGATATGATCCGGCACACGTCAACGCAAGAAGCGCCATGGTATGTAGTCCCCGCAGATCACAAATGGTTTACTCACGTCGCTGTAAGCTCAGCCATCATTCACACGATGGATAAACTCGACCTGCAAACTCCCAAAGTCGACAAGGCCCGTCGCGAACAATTGGAAGCGGCGCGGCAGGAGCTGCTGCGGTAACCCCGCCGCTGAGCGCTGGTTTACTTTGCTTTATAAATGATGTTTTCCGAAAGCGGCGAAGCCAGCCATTGCGCAAGGGTTTGAGCATTGCGGTCTTTCTCTGAGGTCTCTGCCGACGCAACGTCAATCGGCCATTTCACGCCTATCTGTGGATCGGCAAAGTGAATTCCACTTTCCCCCTTTTGGTTGTAAATGCCTGTGGTCTTGTACTGCACCTCGCAATCGTCTGTGAGCGAACAGAAGCCTCTGGCGAACCCGTAGGGCGCCCAAACCTGTTTCTTGTTCTCCTCAGAGACTTCAATACCAAACCATTTCCCCAGGGTCGGCGAGCCTTGGCGGATATCTACTGCCACCAGGAATGCCGCTCCTCGCGTTACCCGCATCAGCTTACCCATGGGTGGTTCCCACTGAAAGTGCAGGCCGCGCAATACGCCTTTTTTAGATTTTGAGTGATTGTCCTGAACAAAGTCCGTCGGCAGACCCAGATCGCTGAACTGGTCTGCACGATAGGTCTCCATAAAAAATCCGCGCGAATCTCCGCGGATCTCGGGAATTACAACATTTACATCGTTCAGGTGGACTGACCCAATCTTGAAAGCCATTCGGCGGCAGCTCCTTAAAAATTGGCGCTCGCGTCAGGAAATGGTTTCTCGCACCTGCGCGGACTCCACTTTGAGTGTAACAGCGGCGGCGTCAGTACCGGAAAGCGCCTGCCACCCACGGCGAGAGAGGTCCCAGAAAATCAAGTAGCCTGCTACGCCGGCGACCGCAAGCAGGAGAATGCCGAGGGCCGTCTCACCAAAAATAATCTTGCCTAGCCCGAACAGCGTTGCATAAACCAGCACGCAGCCCATGAGCCAGTCAAAGGCATTGCTGCCGACATCGCGCACCTGTGGAATTTCAGGCGCAAGCGCTGCAATACGCTTCCATCCATAAACGGTCGGACGGACGCGCCGGTAAAACGCCAGCAGCTTTGCTTCAGATTCAGGCGGCGTGAGGAAGGTGGCAGCGATCCATGCCACCGTAGTAATGCCTGCCGTAATTAATGAAGTCTTGGCGAATGTAACCGGGTCGTCGCCGGGCAAATGTTTGTGCAGGTAGATCGCTACCACAGCGGCGACAAGCATGGCGGAAATCTCGCTCCAGGCATTGATACGCCACCAATACCAACGCAGAATGTACACTGCTCCTGTGCCAACACCCAGCCCCAGCACAATTTGCCATCCCTGTCCTACCGAGCCCAATTGCCCTGCAACATAGCCGCTGATCAGCACCAGCAGAATCGTAAATAAGCGGCCAATTGCCACATAATGCCGCTCGCTTTTCTCCCGCGCCAGAAAGCGCCGGTACAGATCGTTAACCAGGTACGAAACGCCCCAGTTCAACTGCGTCCCCAGCGTTGACATGAACGCCGCAAGAAATGCCGCCACCATTACGCCACGTAGCGCCGGTGGAAGGAAATCCCGCAGCACCATTACGTAACCCTGCTGCGGATTCGCACCGAAAGCTGCATCAGGTCGCAAACCGCCGTGCGGTGAATACACCGCCAGCGCTACCAGCCCGGTAATAATCCAGGGCCAGGGCCGCACCGCATAATGCGCGATGTTGAACCATAATGTAGCGCCAAGAGAATTTTTCTCATCCCGTGCGCAGAACATACGCTGTGCCACGTAGCCGCCGCCGCCTGGCTCCGCTCCCGGATACCATGCTGACCACCACTGCACACCCAGATACATCAGAAACGTAAGCACCGGCAGGGTCCATATTGCGCTTGATGTTAGCCCATGATGAAAGTCAGGAAAGAAAGCCAGCGGATTTGAAGTCTGGGCTCCGGTCTTATGCGCGGCTTCGCCTACAACTTGCAGTTGGAGTTTCAGCGCCTGCATGCCGCCGATCTTCACTACGGCAACCCAGGCCAGCACCACCACCATTGTCATCTTCAGTATGAACTGAAACAGGTCCGTTACCAGCACGCCCCATAACCCACCAATGGACGTGTATATGCCGGTAAAAGGAATCAGCACAAGAATACAGATCAGTAAGGCAGTATGGCTGGGCGCACCCAGAGTGTAATGCAGCAGCGTGTGGCCGCCCAAAGCAAGTTCCACAACTTTGCCTTGGGCAATCAGCGGGCCCAACAGGACGGTAATGATGCTGACCATAGCATTGGTTACCCAACCGAGTATCAGGCAATTCATCACCAGCCCCAGATAAATGGACTTAAATCCACGCAGGAACGCTGCCGGTTTCCCGCCATAGCGTATCTCTGTTAATTCCACGTCGGTCAGCACTTCTGCACGACGCCAGTAGCGGGCAAAAAAGAAGACGGTCAGCATGCCGCCCAGGCATGAGGTCCACCAGATCCAGTTGCCGGAAATTCCCTGCGTCGCAATCACGCCACTCACAAACAAAGGAGTATCAGCGGCAAATGTGGTCGCCACCATGGACGTGCCGGCAAGCCACCACGAGACGTCTCGTCCTGAAATAAAAAATTCTTCCGTGTTGCCGCTGGCGCGGCGGCGATAATAGATGCCAATCGCCAGGTTGATCAGCAGGTAGCCGGCAATCACAATCCAATCAATCAAGGTCAATGGCATAAGGTCTCCGGTCTTCTATTTTGCCGCCTCGCCCAGGCGAGAGGTTCTGAACTGGGTCAACTTGCTTATACATACTTGTCATCTGCTGCAGCCCGTAGGCAGAGCGGACAGTCAACGCCTTCCACTTCAGGGCAGCATGATATTAAATCCTTTCAATACCTGATTTAAAGAGGAATTTGACCGATTGTCTCATGAAAGACACTCTGGAAATTTGGACTGACCCTGCCTTAGACCATGGTAACCATCAATTCATCTGTCGTGGATTTTGCCAACGGGATCGCATTCCATTTCTGGTATTGTTGCCTTCATGATGCGAAGGCAGTTCCTGCACCTTATTTTCTTGTTGGCACTCTTTTATCCTTCCTTTGCGGATCACTTCCAAAAGGCCACGCCGATCCATCATGATCACGATGGCGAAAAGTGGGCGCACAAAACTCTCAAAAAACTATCTCTGGAAGAAAAGATAGGCCAGATGTTCATGATCCGAGTGGCCATGCCGCAGTTTGTGAACATCAAAGATCCTGACTATCTGAAATGGCTTGACCAGATTGCGCGTTATCATCTTGGCTCGATTTTGCTTACCGTGCCTGCGGAAGGGCCATCGCTTTCAAAGAGCGAGCCGTATGAAGCTGCAGCGCTCATCAATGAGCTTCAGCATTCCTCAAAAATACCGTTGCTGGTTGCCGCCGACTACGAACGCGGCCTCTCCATGCGCCTGAACGGCACAACCGTTTTCCCGCACAGCATGGCTTTCGGCGCTGCCGGCAAGCCTGAGATGGCAGAACAGTTTGGAAGAATTGTCGCGCAGGAGTCTCGCGCCATCGGCGTGCAATGGAATCTGATGCCGATAGCGGATGTGAATTCCAATCCAGCCAACCCAGTGATCAATACCCGTTCTTTTGGTGAAGATCCTGCGCAGGTAAGCGCTCTTGTCTCTTCCTATATACGGGGCGCACATAGCGAGGGGCTTTTAACTGCCGCAAAGCATTTCCCCGGACACGGAGATACCTCCACAGATTCACACCTGGGAGTGGCGGCGGTGAACCGCAGCCGCGACCAGATCAATCAGATCGATCTTCCGCCCTTTCGCGCTGCTATCGACGCAGGCACGGACGCTGTAATGGTCGCTCATCTCACGGCTCCATCGCTTGAACCGGATACTTTCCGCGTCGCCACAAACTCCAGTGCCGTCATTACGGGAATCCTGAAGCAGCAACTCGGCTTCAAGGGTCTGGTTATTACCGACGCAATGGACATGGGCGGATTGACAAGGGTCTATCCTGAAGGCGGTTCTGCTGCTGCACGCCATGCTGCCATTGATACAGTGAAAGCCGGCAATGACATGCTGCTTCTTTTCTCGGATATTGATGGCGCTTACAACGGCCTGCTGGATGCCGTGCGCAAAGGCGAGATTCCAGAGAAACGCATTGACGAATCTGTTTTAAAAATCCTGCTGGCTAAGGCAAGCGTTGGCCTGAACCACGCCAGCCAGGTGGATCTCAGTAAGCTTTCGACCGTTATTTCCAGCCCGAAAAATCTGGCTATCGCGCAGCAGATCGCTGATTCTGCCATTACTCTTGTACGGGAAAATGGCCGCATGCTGCCACTTAATCGGCAAGGCAGATCGGCCGCAACGCCAGCCTACGGTGTAATTCAAAAGGAAGGAGGCAAACTGCTGTGCATCATCTTTACTGACGATGTCAGGAGCGACAATGGCCGCCAGCTACAGCGTGAGTTGCGGGCCCGAGTGCCGGATGCGCGCATCATCTTCGTAGATCCGCGCATTGCCGCAGGCAGCATGCCGGAAATACAAAGTGCCGTGAGCGGGGCGGAAAGCGTTATAGCAGCCATCTATCTGGTACCCGTCCCCGGGCGCGCTGTGCGCACAGAAGGCGCTACCAGCGTCAACACCATCTCCATGCCGGATGCTACCTCCACTTTGCTCCAATCAATACTTCAAGCCAAGGGCGACAAGACAGTAGTCGTCAGCTTTGGCTCACCGTATTTTCTTGCAGATTTTCCCCAGATTGAAAATTACGTGTGCGCTTACTCAAATGCCTTTACTTCTGAAATCGGCGCGGTCAAAGCGCTATTTGGAGATATACCTTATCGCGGACGGTTGCCCGTGACCATTCCCGGAGTGGCTCAACGTGGAGCAGGAATGGACCAGCCGGCGCGGGCTGTCCAAAAATAGCGAATTAGGTAAATGGTTCGGACGACTAGTCTGCTTCTTGCAACGTTTTTACGTGCGCCTCAAGCGCTCTGGAGTACTCACGCTCTGCCTGCAATTCCGACTGGAGCTTCTTGACCAGGCCTTCCAGACGCATAACTTCAATTTTCGACTTAGCCCCATCATTGAGACTGGTCGATTTGGTAGCCCCAGGCGAAGCTGGCGATGCTTGCGGCGCGGTCGCTACTGACGCAGGTGCGATAGCAATTGGTGCAGGAGCCGACGCCGTTTGTGGGATTGGAACGGCTGCTGTAGCTGTTAATGGTAGAGGTGTGGCTGAAACAGGAGCTGCCGCAGCTACGGCCCGTTGCTGTGCAGGAGCCGACGCGGGAACTGAACGCGGCGGGATCGGCGTTGCTGCCGCTGCCGAGAAAATGCTGCTGAGCGCTACGGCGGCATTTGCAGCCGCTGCCGGGCTGGGAGCTGGCGCACCATTTGGTTTGAGCAGATGCTTTACCCGCGCGATCAGATCTTGTGGCTGAAAGGGCTTGCGCAGCAGTTCATCGGCCTTCACTGCAAAGGCTTTTTCCGCCACGGCGCGGTTCACCACGCCCGACATCAGAATCACCGGCGTCTTCATCAGGTCTGGGTGCGATTTGATATGCTGGCAAACATCGTAGCCGTCTTTGTCCGGCATGATCACGTCCGTGATCACAATATCCGGTCTGGCCGCTTCAATTTCCTTGAGCGCCGTCGCTGCATCCTGGCAGGCCACCACATTGATATTTTCCCTGCGAAAGGCAATTTTGATCACTTCGCGCATGGTCGCACTGTCATCAATGAAATAGACAGTGGGAATCGTGCTCATCGAAAACCTCCATCGCCGCTGTCCTGCGCGCCTTCATCCAGTTCGCGCAAGGCTTCCAGCATCAGCTCCGTGGCAGAACGGAGCACGGTCCGGGTGGACGCGCTTTCTCCCGGCAGAAATTTGTACGATCCGGTCTCAACGCCATTGCAGTGCTTCACAATGTGGACAACCGCGTCATCACCAATGCGGTCACCGCTTTCAGCGTGTGTAACGTTGCCATTTTCAAAGAACAAAATTCCATCGATGGCTCCCGCATTCACGGAAAGCGAACCGGTCTGCCGCGAATGGACAAGCATCTGCACCACGCCGGGTAAATCAAGGTGCGAAAGACTGCCGCTCAGCCCTTCCTCCGACGAGCCCAGCATCTGCACCGGATGGAACCCTTCAGCGCTGCTGCGCAGGAAAGTCTTGATCTGTGCCGCGATCAGCTCCGGGCCCAGCCGCTTGTCCACATAATCCGCACAGCCCGAACGGAAAGCCTCCATCAGCGCCTGGTCGCCGCCATCCCCCAGCGCGATCACCGGAATATGCGCGGTCTTGGGATCGGCATGGATGATCGGCGGCAGGTCGTGTGCGTTGATCTCGCGCAAACTGGTCGAGCAAAGAATCGCAGACGGCGTGTCATACTCCAGCATGGTCAGCGCATATCCGGATTGCGTGCTGTGCACCACCTCAAAACCTTCCAGTTTCAGTGCATCTGTGATCCTTCGCGCCAAAAATACATTGGCATCAATCAGCAAGATCTTGGCCGGAGTGGAGACAGTGGGGTTCACCTTATCGCCTCCACGGAGATCAGCTTTTCCAGCGCCACAATCGAGATTGTTTCATCGCCAATAGTCAGCAATCCGCAAATATAAGACGGTTCTTTCCCAGTGAGCGGCGCGCGAGCGGCGCTGGCCAGTTCGCATTCCCCAGTGACAGGCACAGCCGTCAGCTCCTGGCGTGATTCGATTTTGCAATTTGCGATCAAATAAAACTTTCTCGGCGGTGCTGCCGGCCCAACCAATACCTGGGCAACATCGCATACCGGAACAATCTTTCCTCTTCGAACCAGCACGCCCGTAAGTAAAGGCGTGCGATGAGGGAATATCTGCACGCTATCTGGCCGCGCCAACTCTGTCACCGTTTCCGCAGGCAGAGCAAAGCGCCGCTTTCCCAAAGGAAAGAGCACGTACGATTTGTCAGGTCCCGCGATCATACGGTTACAACTCCGCGCACACGCTCCAAACCGGCCCTGAGAATTTCGATCTCCGCTCGATTCAGGAAAGCGTTGTGGTTCACCACCGGAATCACAATCCCATTCACCACCGCCAACCCGCGATACCAGCCACGCTCCTCATGCGTAAATGCCGGAGGTAACGCGTGCAGCGCCGAAATTTCCATAATGCGGTCTGTTGAATCCACCAGGACACCTGTCGGTGTGTGGCGCAGCACCATCACGCGTGATCCATGCGATGGCGGCAACTGAAAATGCTGTGCCGCATCAATCACAAAATATGTGGCGCCGTTCCGCTCCAGCGTGTACTTTAGCTTTGCTATCTGAGCCGAAATGCCGCCCAGCGTAAACGCGTGCAAATCCTCCATACCGCGAATTTCTTTCACTGCACCTGCTGCAATGGCCAGCTTGAATCCGCCCACGGCGAACACAATCACATCTTCGCGGGCAGCCTGCGGCGTTTGCAATCGCAGCTTCTTCAGTGATTTCAAACTGCCCCCGCCTTTACTGCGCCGAAGATATACAGAACGCGTTTCTCGATTCCCTGATAAATCGCTTCCATCGGCAATACCTGGTCCACTGCGCCGGTCTTGATTGCTTCCTGCGGCATGCCGAAGATCACAGCCGTCGATTCATCCTGTGCGATCACGTGACCACCGACCGACCGTATCGTCTGCACGCCCTTCGACCCGTCATTCCCCATGCCTGTGAGGATCACGCCAATGGTCATGGGACCGGCGTATTCCGCGGCGCTTTCGAATGTGAGATCAGCGCACGGGCGATATCCGCCAACACGCGGGCCATCATCAAGGGAAATTCTTCCGGTAGGGGAGACCCGCAGGTGATGTGATCCCGGACAAACATACAATTGCCCCGGCACAATAATTTCACCGGCTTCGGCCTCTTTCACCTTCATCTGCGACGCTTCTGCCAATTGCGTGCTGAACTGCGAGGTAAAATTTCCCGGCATGTGCTGGACTAGAATCACCGCTCCGGGGAAATCCTTGGGAAAACATGGGATGAACTTCATCAGAGTGGCCGGTCCGCCGGTGGAAGACGCCAGCACAACAATAGGAAACTTCCCTGCTCCCCTCGCCGCGGCGTTTACTGCCGCTTTCACTTCCTGCAATGGGTTGTCGCCGTTCTTTGAAGCCGGTTCCACCCGAGGCGAGGATGACGCCACTTCATGCTGCAACTTGGAACGGGTTGCCGTGCGAACCACGCGCACCTTCGCCGCCATCTTCAACTTGCGGCACAGCTCTTCCTTCACCGAACTCATGTCCAGATCAATCCCGCCGCTCGGCTTGGCTACGAAATCGATCGCTCCCAGTTCCAGCGATTTCAACGTAACATCCGCGCCTTCGCGTGATTCCGAGCTCACAATCAGAATCGGCCTTGGATTGCTGGACATGATGATTTCCGTAGCCTGAAGTCCGTCCATATGCGGCATGTTGATGTCCATGCTGATCACGTCCGGCTTGAGTTGCTCGGTCTGGGTGACTGCGTCGCGGCCATCGCGCGCTTCTCCGCACACCTCAAGCTGCGGATCTGCCGAGATGATGCTTTGCAGCACCTTGCGCATGAATGCCGAATCGTCCACGATCAATACCCGGGTTTTCTTCACCAACGTCATCGTTAAACTTTATTGCCCCGCTGCCGCAGCCTGTTCCAACTGCATTCCTGCGGGTGATCCAATCAATTTACCGACTGCCGAGATAAACTGGTCTTCCTGCACCGGCTTGGTCAGAAATGCCATGGCCCCTTCCTTCATGGCGCGGTCGCGATGCTTGGCGCCGGCCCGCGAGGTTACCACCATCACCGGAATGGTCCGGGTCTGGGGATCTTGCCGCAAGTGCGACAGAAGTTCGTAACCGTTTGTGCGCGGCATTTCGAGGTCCGTCACCACAAGATCGCACCGCGTCTGCGTCACTATCTCCAGTGCTTCCAGACCATCAGCCGCTAATTTCACCCGATAACCGGCTTTCTCCAGCATGCGTCCGACAAACTTGCGCACACTGATGGAGTCATCCACCAGCACTACAAGCTTTTCTTCCGCAACAAAATCAATTGCTTCCTGCGGGATAGCGCCGCGTGCCACGGCCGCTGCACCGGGCGCAAAAACCCGGGCTGCATTGGCGCTGGTCATCAGCGGACGGTGCTCAATGGCCTCCCCAGCCACGAGGCGGTTTACATCTATCAGCAGAATCAGGCTGCCATCCGGCGCGATGGTAGAGCCAGGAAACATCTTCAGATTACGCAGGAACTCGCCCAGACTCTTGATTACAATTTCATCTTTGCGGATCACATCTTCAACCACAATTCCAACCTGCCGTCCCGCGACATTCACAATCACCATGCGGAAATAGCCATTGATTGGTTGAATCGGTTCGAGCCCGAGCGCGCTATCAAGACGCACAATTTCCGTCACCACATCGCGAACTTTGGTCAGCAGTTTGCCGCCGACTTCTTCCACATCGCTACTGCGGAGCCGCCTGATCTCTTCCACAAACGCCAGCGGTAAAGCAAACATTGACGTGCCGCAGCGGACAAACAATGCCTGTGAAATGATGAGCGTAAGCGGGACTTTCAGGGTAAAGCGCGTGCCCAGTCCCTTTTGTGTTTCAACTTCAATTTCACCGTTCAGCAGAGCAAGATTGGACTTGACCACATCTAGGCCAACGCCGCGCCCGGCCAACTCTGTCTTGCGCGGGGCCGTAGAGAATCCTGGCTGGAAGAGCAGGTCAAGCAGCTCCCGTTCGCCAAGTTCAGCGGCGCTGTCAGGCGAAACCAGCTCATGCTCGACGGCGGTCTTACGAACTCTTTCGAAATCAATGCCGCGGCCGTCGTCTTCTACTTCAATGTAAATATGGTTGCCGCGATGATAAGCCCGCACGGCCACGTTGCCGGAGTCGCTCTTGCCCTGCTCATATCTTTCTTCGTCGCGTTCCAGGCCATGGGCCACCGCATTGCGCACCAGATGAATGAGCGGATCAGAAATCTGCTGGATGATGTTGTTGTCCAGTTCCGTCTCTGCGCCTGCCAGCGTGAGTTCCACTTTCTTATTTACTGCCTTGGCGGCATCGCGCACCGTGCGCGAGAGGCGCGTATAGAGGTTGCCGATCGGTACCATGCGCGCCTGCGTGATTTCATCCTGTAGGCGATGCGCCAGTTTGGTGAACTCGTCAATATCGCCGTCCACACGGCGGACGAAGCCATCTAGTTGCGTGAGGACTTCAGTAATGTCAGCAGAAATTTCGGTCAGCGAGCGCGACAGGATATTGAAGTCGTCATAGCGGTCCATCTCCAACTCGCTAAACTCGGCCAGAGAATGATCAAAACTGTGTGAATAATTGGAGTAGCCGCTGCGAAGCTGAAGGTTATCAGAAGGCTTAGGTGCAGGAACGGAGTGTATGCGGCTGAACTCGTGCTTCTCCTGGAATTCAGAAACCTTGTCCTGCATTCGGCCTTTGGAGAAATTCAGCACGTCAGCAAGGCGCTCCAACTCTGCCACGCGGCCCAACATGCGTGTGCGATTGATCACCAGTTCGCCGACAGCGTTCATCATGCGGTCCAGGCGCTCTAATGCAATACGCACTGACTTGGACTGCGGCATGGATGCCGGCTCTTTGCGCAGGATATCTTCGTCCGCAAATTTTTCAATGCCTTCCGGCTTCTTGAATTCCGCAGCAGCAACTTGCGGCTGAGCAGCCACAGAAGGCGCAATTTCCTGTTGCATTGCTGCAACCGGAGCGGCAGCCAGATCCCTTTCTTCTGCCAGATGTATCTGTTGCAAATAGCTGGCGGGCGCGGCTTCAGCCGATTGAGACACGGCGGCAGCGCTGATCTCTTTCGCCTGAGCGGCCGGCGCGTCGGCTCTCTTTTCTTCTTCTTTTTCCGGCGGCGCCAGGCGCGAAATACGTGCAAACAGCCCCTGGACAGAAGATTGCATAGCTGCTTCGTCAGTCCACTGGTGGTATAGAAACTTCTTCAGTGTATCGACCGCATCAAGACAGATGTCGATGATCTCGGCGCTGGGCCGCAATTCGCCTTCGCGCAATCGTCCGATTAAATCCTCCGCGCGATGCGCCACGTGCGAAATTCGATGCAACCCAACCTGCGCCGCCGAACCCTTCACCGTATGCATGGCCCGCAAAAGGCGGTGAATCTGTTCAGAGCTGGGATTGGTTTCGAGCGACAATAGGCAGTGCGTAACCACCTGCAAATGCTCTTCTACTTCAGGAATAAAAAATTCAAGTACCTCAGCTGGAACTTCGCCGTCTGGTGGCAAAGGCTGATATGGGACTTCGACAATGGCAGTAATCGGTGTAGCAGGTTTCACTTCGGCAGCGGGCTTTTCTTTAAAAACCGGAGAAGCCTCAGCAATGGCAGGTTTATGGCGTTCTTCCTGCGGCGGAGCCGCGGAAGTCTGGAAGGCGAATGGATAACGCTGCTTGAATACTCCGATGTCCTCTTCTGCTTCCAGGGCGTTGGTGCTGATCATGATGAGGTCAGATTCAAGCAGCGCCACCGCCTCAGAAATGAATTCCACCAGAGGGCCTGCGGCATCGGCGGCGATGGTTGCGTTCATCGCATACTGGAAGATATGAGCGAGCTTGCCGGAAATCTCGGAAAACAGCGGAAATCCATAAGAAGCCGACGTGCCGGCCAGAGTGTGGGCGGCAATATGCAACCGCTCCACATCTTCAGGGCGAGGATATGCATCCTGAAGGATGCCCGAGTACTCCCGCAAAAATTGCAGGCGCTCGGACGCTTCCTGTAGGAAGACCTCTACGAATTCTGACCCTTGCCCGTTCAAGCTTTCTCCTGCGCGGTGGCCGCCCGCGCCAGATTGGCCGACTTCTGATAAATCCGTGCGTCGCGGTAAACGTGTGTGTCAAACTTCACATCTGCCCGGTTGATCGATTCCGCATGGCCAAGGAAAAGGTAACCGCCCGGCTCCAGATACTCATAAAACCGTTGGATCAACTGTGCCTGCCGTTCCTCAGAGAAATAAATCAACACGTTCATACAGAAAATACAGTCAAATTTGCCCATATAGACGACTTGAGCAAGATTCATAGGCGCAAAGGTGACCAGGTTGCGAATGCGCGGACGAACCAGATAATGGTCATTCATGCGGGAAAAATATTGCTCCCGCTGGCGCGGCGTTACAGTTTCCAGATCGCGCGGTTCATATACGCCATGTTCGGCGTGGTCCAGCGCTTCGCGGCTTACATCTGTGGCCAAAATGTGGATGTTCCAGGCATCAGCGAACTCAATGGCATCTGCCACTGTCATGGCAATGCTGTACGCTTCTTCGCCCGTGGCGCAGCCGGCGCTCCATACGCGCAGGGAGCGCGGACTCTCCCAGAATTTTTTCATGTGCAGGTCGGGCAGAACTTTCTTTTCCAGCGCCTCAAAAATGGCGGGATAGCGGAAAAAAGAAGTTTCCTGCGTCAGCAAACGTTGGAGCAGTGAATCATATTCAACATTGGAATTTTTGATCAGGCGAAGCAGGTCAGTGCCATGGGTCAGCTTTCTGGATTCCGCGTGTTCAAGCACACGAGTAGAGAAAAAGCGTTCGCGCGAAACATCAAACAGGATCCCTGAACGCGTTTCAATCAGGCCGCGAATTTCGCTCAACTCATGTTCGCTGACTGTCACTACTCCCCCTGTCATGTCTCTCCTCTACTTCGCTCGTTACTGTGGACTGCTGCCACGTTTCCTGCCGATTAACGTCTCGACATTGCAGTTGCCGCGCTTACAAGTTCCGGACGCGGCTCAGGCGGCAAGGCATTCTGGTTGCCGCCGGAAACGCGGAACTGTGAAAGCGCCTCATTGAGCTGTTCTGACATGTGCACCAGTTGTTCCACCGTACGCGAGGTCTGCCGCGCACCCTGTGAAGTCTGGCGGGTAATGTTGGAGATAATCTGCATTGCGTTGGCTACACCTTCAGTGCCGCGCACTTGCTGTTTGGAAGCCAGAGAGATTTCCTGCACCAGTTCAGCCGACTGGCGTACCACGCTGGAGATGGCATCCAGCGCGCGCCCGGCCTGGTCAGCCAGCTTCGCGCCAATTTCCACTTCCTTGGTTCCTTCTTCCATCACAATTACAGCATCATTCGTTTCGGCCTGAATGGCTTTGATCAATGCGGCAATGTCTTTTGTCGCTGCGCGTGAGTGTTCAGCCAGCTTGCGAACTTCGTCGGCGACCACAGCAAAACCACGGCCTGCTTCACCGGCGCGTGCGGCTTCAATGGCTGCATTTAGCGCCAGCAAATTCGTTTGTTCTGTAATGTCGTTAATGACGTTGACGATTTCAGAAATTTCCAGTGAACGATCACCTAGCGCCTTGATACGTTTGGCCGTCGCCTGCACCGATGAGCGAATGCGCTGCATGCCTTCCAGCGTGTCACGTACAGAGCGGTTACCCTGTTCAGCGGCATCCAAGGCGCGCCGTGCCGCTTCAGCGCTAGCTTCCGCGTTGTTCGAAACCTGTTTCATCGAGACCGTAAGCTGCTCCACGGCGGACGATGTGTTAGTAATTTCCTGGTCCTGCTGGATGGCGCCAGTGGACATCTCTTCCGAGGCGATCAGAATTTCATTCGCGCTCGACTGCACGTCGATAGCCGCTTTGCGCACGCGCTCCAGCACCTTGGCAAAGTTATCAAGCATGTAGTTGACGGAGTCCACCACGTTACCCAATGCGTCATTACTTACGCGGCCGCGCAGCGTCAGATCGCCACGGGCAATCTGGCTCACAATCGTCAGGAACTCGGTCACGCTCTTTTGCAAGTTCTCCTGCGCTTCCTGGTTGAAGATGGCACGGGACGAACTCTCAGCGGCGCGGTTTAGTTGCTCCGCGATAAAGCCGAAGTCGTCCGCTGAATCAACCGTGGCGCGCGTGCGAAAATCCCCCTGGGCAAAACGCTCGGAAAATTCCGAGAGGCGTTTCACCGGGATCAGCACACGGTTGCCAATGGTGATGAACGTCCACAGGCCCGCCCCCGCCGCGACGATGAAAGCAAACAAAAGCTTCAGCCCAGATCCCTGCGGAAGCCCGCCAAAGTCGGTGATCGGGAGTTTGCCCTGCTCGCCGGCGCTGTATGCCAGCCATAAAACAACAAAGAGAGCGACGACATCGATCGTCACCATCGTCCACAGGGTCGAGTTCAAACGACCTTTCATAACTTCCTCCAGCCAAATCTGTTAATTCCTGTCGCTTCGCTCCACACCGCTCGGGATCTTCTACCCGTGGAGCATGTAAGCGCTTGTTGCAGCGGGCTCGGCGTCTAATCGGCTTCGCCCTCATTTTTCCACCGCTTTTTGGCGGCAATAACGTTCAAATCACCGGGACGGGAAACGTCTCCGTCAACTTCTTTAAATTCAGCGCCAAAGCCATACGGTCTTCATGCCGCAACATGCCGCAGCAATGCGGCATCTCGCGCGGCGCTTCATCCATCAGCAACGGTTCTGAGGTGCTACATGTGCCGATGACCTCGTCCGCTGCAATGCCAATCCGTAAATCATCGTGATCACCCTCGCCCTTCAGGCTGGCCACCACCACATGCTTAGGGTGCAGGTCAGGCCGGCGGCCTTCTGTCAATGCAATGTCCACCACCGGGACAATCGAACCACGCAAATTGAATATGCCCATCAGAAATGCCGGCGCCAGCGGCACCCGCGTCAGGTTGGGCCATTCCACAACTTCTTCCACGTCAAGCACTGAAAAACAAAAGCGCTCGCGTCCTGCGCGAAACAGGCAATACTGGCGCTGAGGTTCCGCTTGTGGCAGCAGTTCAAGCTGCTCCGCTTCCGGAGAAAGTGGTTCGAGTTGTTGTTGTTCTTCTGCCATTTGGTCTTTTTGAAATCCCAAACCTGCGTACTTGCGGGTGAGGGATCACTATTGCCTTACAACCTGCTTACGTTCACCAATGCTTTGCTTCAGCCCTGCGTTCTCTCTTGTCGATAGGGCTCCCTCTCTTCGCTCGGGATTTCAAAAACCACTATTTCCCCACCAGACCACTCACGGTCCCCAGGAGTTCTTCGTTCGTAAAAGGCTTCACCACATATCCGTCAGCGCCCTGCTGCTTGGCCCAGAACTTATCGCTCTCGGTGTTTTTGGAACTCACCATCACCACCGGGATGCGGGCATAGTCCGCGTTGCCTTTGAGCTCGCGGCAGGCCTGAAAGCCATTGCGCTGCGGCATCACTACGTCCATTAAAATCAGGTTGGGCCGTTCCATATCGATCATCTGCTCCAGGCGCATGGGATCATGCACCGGAACTGACATGTACCCGGCCCGGTCCAGAACGGATTGCATCAGCCTTACCTCTGCCGGCGAATCATCGACAATCAGAATCTTGGTCAAGCGGACAAACCCTTACCTTTTGATATCCACAGAAGTACTGCAATTGCGCAGCCAAGCTTCCGCAGCGACCAGATAATTCCTGATGGCCAAAAAACTCTTTGATATCTTCAGCTTAGGGTAAATATAGGTGGAACTTCACTGGATTTGGAGAGTTGCGGCGAGGCCGATTTTAGTCTCATCCTGAGACAAAATTTTAGCCCGTACCCAGATAAAGCTTAATCAGCGATCAATCTACGAGAATCGCGCACCAGGTCTTCGTCACCCAACGATCTTTTCCCCTTCGGCGATCAAGGACGAAAGGCGTTTAGTGGTGGCAGCCAGATTTACCGCCGAATCAATGTTTTTGGCCTCTTTGGCGGCTTCAACATGGACCTTCATCTCGTCTATTTGTCCACGGGCAATGTCCATGGCTGCGCCAAGGTCTGTGGGTTCATTCTTTTTATGGCGCTCCATGCAGACATGCAGGATGGTGCGGGCTGCCACGGTGCGTTGCAGCGCCTTGGAGGTTTCATCGCTCTGCCCAAATGCCTGGGCCTCCCAGGTTGCGATCAAGAGCTTGCACCCGCCCAGGAGAATCGCCGACACAGAAGGAAAGTTCCTTGCCGGCACGGACTGTAGTTGTTCCGCGATATCTCGTACGCATCGGACAAGATAACTTTCTTCTTCTGCTTGCAGATCAGTGTTGGGCTCAGACGATCCGGCGCTGCTGGCGGGCCTCGAAATCAGATCGGACAGATCGGAAGCAGCCGGATCGTCGGACACTGCAGTCTCTGCAGCCGAAACCGATATTGCTTCTTCGCCAGCCAAGGTACTTGCGGGTGCGTCTTCTTGCTCCGGTGCGGCTGAAGTAGCGCTTGCATCTTTGTTCTCAATTGGTTCTGCTGAAGAAACTTGATGCGCCTGCACTGGAGCATTGGCTCTGGCGTTTTCAAGAGTGTGCTGTAATGCATGGCGCAACAGAATTAGTTGCAGAAATGAAGAACCTCCGGAATAGGGCGCACGGAAAGGGGTTTTCCACTGATGGACAACGTGCCGCACCTGCTCCAATGATTCATTTTCCGTCAGACCGGCGTCACGGCAATCCACTGAGGCATATCCCAGCCGCTCCAATTCGTTCACGGCCTCGCGAATGGCATGCAGGTCAAGATGCATAGCTTGAAAAAAAGCGCGCCGGGCCAGGAAATTAAAGCGTGTAAAAACCACAAGAAACCCCGGCTCAAAGTACTCATCTCCCAGGGCAAGTTTCAACTCACGGACTTCCTGAAGCGCGCCGGAGTTCTGTAATTCTTCCAGGCTATGGGATTCATTCAGTTTATGCAGCTTGTCATCGAGGCTCCTGGCCCAGTCCGGAAAGCTCTCAGGGATTTTCTTCATGGCCGGTTCAAGCACGCGGGCCACTTCCGCCAGCGCCGTCTCCGATGGTCCATGTGGGGCACAATGGGCGAAGTATTGCACCAGCAGAAAATCGATCTTGTCTTTATCAGCTTCGCTCTTCTGCGGCTTTTCCAGATGGCGGGCAATCAGATAGCGCAGGTTTTCTTCATTTTGCAGGTTGGTGCTTTGCAGCAATTGCCGCAATTGCCAGACCTGCACATGGCCATCAATCTGGTCGAACCACTGGAGCACGCGTTCCCGGGCTTCTATTTCCGGATGGTCAACGGTATCGTCCAATTCACGGCAGGAAGGCATATCAAGCTCAAACGTGCGATCCAACTCGACGTAAACGGCGTAGAGCCGCCGCGCGACGCGCCAGAATTCCGCAACCTCACCTAAGTTGAGCGTAGCAGGTGTCATTTTTAAAACCGCCTTGCAAAGGCCTTTCTTCGAGGAGATTTCCCGCGATCGCGTTTGAGAAAACTTAGCTAAACCACTTAGAGCAAGAGCCCGGCCAAACTTTTTGAGCTTACTAAATCATTGATTCAGAAGATGCAAACTGTTTCATAACATTGGGGGAAGCTTTGAGGTGTCTCAGGATGACACATCCGTCTCACTACCGTTTCAGTCTCACGAAGCGGCAGATGCTCCCTTACCCAGACCGATGTTGTATCGCTTGAGCTTCCGGTACAGGGTTGCGCGGCTGATTCCCAGCATTTTTCTGGCGCGTGCTTTGTCGCCTTCCACCTGCGCGAAGACCCTCTGAATCGTCTCACGTTCTAATTCTTCCAGATCGTTGTTGGAAGCCAAGAGCGCTTCATGCGCGGGCGGAGATTCAGCAAATACCGTCGACAATTCCTGCTGCTGCTGCAGAGCCGGAGGAAGGTCGGCAACATCGATCATCTTCTGGCTGCCCAGCGCAATCGCGCGTTCGACACAATTTTCCAATTCGCGAACGTTCCCCGGCCAGTCATACTGCAACATAATCTTCATCGCCGCGGAAGAAACTGCGATTGCTTTATCCGGAGCAAAACGATCAAGGAAATAATGGACCAACGACGGAACATCAGACCTTCTCTCCCTTAGCGGTGGCAAATGCAGCGTGACCACGTTTAGTCGGAAGTAAAGGTCTTTGCGGAACTTGCCCTCTTTTTGCGCTGCTTCCAGGTCACGATTGGTAGCCGCAATCACCCGCACATCCACCTTGAACTTCTGGTTGCTGCCAACAGGACGCACTTCTTTTTCCTGCAACACGCGCAGCAATTTGGCTTGCAATTCCATTGAGAGTTCACCAATTTCATCCAGAAAAATAGTGCCGCCGTTAGCTGACTGAAACAGCCCTTCCTTGGAGCGAATAGCACCGGTGAACGCGCCTTTTTCATAGCCAAACAATTCGCTTTCAATCAATGTGGGAACAAGAGAGCCGCAATCCACCGCGACAAAAGGCCGTTTGGACAACAAACCGCGATAGTGAATGGCACGTGCGACCAGCTCTTTACCGGTACCACTTTCACCTGTCACCAATACGGGTGTACGCGTATCTTTCAGGCGGGCGACCATTCGCAACACGTCCTGTATCTTGTGAGACGAACCGACAATGCCGCTTAATTCCATTTCCGCGCTGAAGCGTTCACGCAGGAATTGATTTTCGGCAACCAGATTCACCTTTTCCGCCATGCGCTGCAGGAGCAGCTTAAGTTCTTCGATACGGAATGGTTTGGTGATGTAGTCGTATGCGCCCAGCTTCATGGCCTGCACGGCTGTCTCAATGGAAGCGTGACCGGTCATGATGGCAATCTCTGTTCGAGGCAGCAACTGCTTTACGCGCGGCAAAAATTCCAGCCCTGACATGCTGGGCATCATCAGATCTGTAAGAATAATGTCCGGTGAATGGCTTTCCATTTGGGCCAGCGCAGCTTCACCACTTTCTGCTTCCGCGCAGATGAATCCCAGGGACGCGCCCACCGTCATGCAGAGCTTGCGAATGCTCTGATGGTCATCCACGATCATGAACCGGACTTTAGCGTCGTGCGTCATTCAGCTTTCCCAAAAATCTTTTCCACTATGTTGATCAGTTCCTGTACGCGGAAAGGTTTTTCTATGTATGGCACGCCGGTGCTCTGGAGTGCTTTCATCGTATGCTCATTCACGGTATCGCCGGTGATGAATAACATGCGTTCCTTTAATTCAGGCCGATGGGCAACAATCCATGCATGCACGTCAGCGCCGCTGGCGCCGCCTGGCGTGCGCATATCGGAAATGATGCCGCCAAAATGGCCTGTTTCCAGCACCCGGATGCCCTCAGCTGCGGAGTTGGCGGTACTGCAGGCATAACCGCTGCGTTCCAGCGCCGTCCGAATGAAGTCCATGACAGACTGTTCGTCTTCAATCAGCAAAAGCGGCAAGTGTGCGACCGTGGCTGCGCCGGCATTCATTGTTTCGCTCCTACCGCGACAACCAGCTTTAAATCGGTCCTGGTCCGGACAGGCAGACGCACGCTGAAGGTGGCGCCATGTGTCTCTTGATTGTTGGCGCATAGGATTTCGCCTTCATGTTCACGCACAATGCCGTAACAGATACTCAAACCAAGTCCGGTTCCCTGACCTACTTCTTTGGTGGTGAAGAACGGATCAAAGATCCGCTCCGGATGCTGTATGCCTTCTCCATTGTCGCGGAAGAGGACTTCCACCCAACCGCCATCGTGAATAGTTTCAATCTCAATCAGGCCCGGACGCCCGGCCGATTGCACCGCGTCATAAGCATTGTTCAGAATATTAAGGAAAACCTGCTGCAACTGGTGCGAATCGCCAATCAACTCGGGCAGGCGCTCGTCAAATTTCTCCACGATCTGCACACCATGGTTGGCAAAGTCATAGGACCGAAGCGCGATGGTTTTGCGCAAAATGCTGTTGAGTTGGAGCGGCTGGCGCTGCGGAGGCCGCTGGCGGGCGAAACTGAGCAGGTTTTGAACGATCTCCTTCGTTCGCTGTGCTTCTTCCAGAATTACTTGAAGGTCTTTGCGCGCGCTGCCCGGCACTTCCGGGTTTTCCATCAGGAGATCGGAAAAGCCCATAATCGCCGTAAGAGGATTATTGACTTCATGCGCCACGCCGGAGACAAGCTGTCCAACAGCGGCCATCTTTTCCGTGTGCATCAGCTTGGCCTGAATCATGGAAGTATCAGTGATGTCGGTCATCAGGACGACCACACTGCTTACCTCGCCACGGTCGTCCCGCATAGGGCTCAGGTTCACGGAAAATTTTCCCTGTGTGCCGTTGCCGCGCGTGATCATGAGTTCAAGATTGTCAGATTGCAGGCCATGCAGGCTGGCGTCAAAGGCTTCCGCAAAGGCTTTCTTATGTGAGAAAGAGACGATCCTGTCCAGACGGTTGCCGACCAGTTCATGCTGATCAAAGCCGCCACCCTCATAGACGCGCTGATTGGCATAGCTGATCAAGCCGGCGGTATCTGCCACTACGATCATGGTTTGCGTGTTGTTGAGGATCTTGCTGGTAAAGTCGCGCTCCCGCTGCAATTGGGCCTGAAAATTTTTGACCTCTGTGATGTCAAGAAACACGCCGCGATATTGCATGATTTTGCCCTGGCCATCCTTGACCACAAAGGCATTTTCCAATGCATGAATCATGGTGCGGTCACGGCGACTAAGCGTGACTTCAAAGTTGCGAATCGCACCCTTGGCACTTAACTGGCGGGTGATTTCATCGCGCTGCTCGGCGGAAACATACACCTGTGTCTGGAGATCGAGCTTCAACACCTCTTCGCGCGTCTGGTAGCCCAGCATGCGTACCAAAGCATCATTGACCTCAATGAAATGGCCTTCAGGTGACGCAAAGAAAACACCTTCCTGCACGTTATCGAACAGCTCGCGGTAGCGCTGCTCGGCTTCGCGGCGATCGGTAATGTCCTTGAGCACATGGACCGTCTGCAGCCCTTCATCCAGGGCGCCGTGGATTCGCGAACTGGAAACCAGGTATGTGCGCTCCAGCACAGGATGCAGGTATTCGTCGGACTCGTTTTCCGCGCGGCAGAAAGGACAGGGCTGGGGAGAGTCGGAAGCAATAGAGACGAGAGCGCGCATACTCAAGCCAATCAGTTCCGCGGGGCGCACGCCAATGAATTCCGCCAGCGACCGATTGACGCGCAGCACTTCAAACTGTTCGTCATGCACCACAATAAAGTCAGAGATGGAGTCGAAAATTTCCGCCCATTGGCGACTGGACTGCGTGATTCGCGTGAAAAGCCGCGAGTTCTCCAGCGCCACCGAGGCATGCACAATTAACGCCTGAAGCAGGTTGAGATCGCTGGGCATCAGTTCACGAGTAATGTCCGCGAGCGCCAGAATGCCAAGCAGATCATTTTCCGTGCCTTCGAGCCGCACCAGAGTCAGGTTCTGCCAGCCGCAAGCGGCAACCAAGTCCGCTCCCAATGCTTGTACACCGCTGCCAGTGATTTTTAGATCAGGATGGCGTTCGGCATATTCGGAAAAAGCAGCGTTCAGCTTGCGTTGCAGGTCGCGGTCAGGCCGTGGTCCGAAAAATCCCACACTCTCAACCTTGTTGCCCTGGGCCAGCGACAGGATGGCAGAGCCTGCACCGATCATGGCAGCCACACGCTCAGTGAAATTCTTCACAAAATCCGGCAGGCGCAATGCCGATCCCAGGTCCAGCGCCATTTCCATCAGGTCTTCTGTGCGTTTGCGGTGCTGATCGGAAAGCTGGAGATTGTGGGCTGCTTCCAGAGCCAACGTAATTTCAGCGCCTAAAACGCGGGCACGGCGCACGTCTTCAGGCGCAATGCGCGCTTTGTTCTTTTTGTCCAGCAATCCCAGCACGCCAAGCGGACGGCCATCGGCGGTTATCAACGGTATCCCAAGGTACTGCTTCAGATCAGATTCCCAGCGCCGCAATTGCATCTTCTCATTCTGTGGAAGCTGGTTTACGTCATCACAGAGATGCGGGCTGCGAGAATCAATTGCGCGTTTAGCTACAGCCGAAATATCGATATCCAGCCGGTTTGGCGTTCCCTTGTTTGCGCCCCAGCGCAGACGGCACTCGCTGTGATCTACCAACGCCACAAAAGCACGAGAGAAGCCAAGAAAGTCGGCAGCGCGCACCACAAAACGGGGAAGAAAGCTTTCCAACTGCGAACTAGTGCCAAGTTCGGCAGAGATTTCCAGCAGTTGATCAAGTTCCTGTTTCTGCCCTGAGTAAAGGCCGCGCAACTCGGAATTTTCCAGTGCCTGGTGGGCCATATTTCCCAAAACGCTAAACGCGGAAACGTCTGCGGCCGAGAAAGCATTGCGACGCACCGCAAGCAGCACAGCCGCAGTCTCCGTTGTGACCATAGGTTGCGCCAGTCCATAAGTGATGCACTCGCCGGCCGCAGATCGATAGGAAAAACGGAAACTGAGCAAACGTTTTTGTTCCATCGCCTGGGCAGCGAATGAGCGTACATGCTCCAGCAGGGCCTTCTCATCGGCGGACTCATCCACATCACTGCAAACTGCTTCAGGCAGGAAGCTTTCACCTTCCCGCACCATAATTCCGGCCATCACTGCTTGAAAAATGTCTCTGGCTGATTCGGTAATGTGCTGCCGCAGGGCTGACGCTTGTCCAAACGACTTCAATTGAGCACAAGCCTCAAGCACGCCATCCATACAGGAGGCGGTCCGCGCAGATGGCCGGGAACGATTTCGTCTCGCTTTGGGGATCGGTCTCATTTTTTTCTGAAGTTACGCCTGAAGGTACTCTGGAATCTCATTTTGAGTCAATAAGGAATTAACCCGCCAGAATCACTGGGACAACACTGATAACAGCCTTAGAGGTCATCTCACTATGAGATCAAGAGCCGTCAAGTAGCGGTCGTATGAGACGTAACTCAGAGAAATTGCTGGATTTATTGGCTCATCCCTACCATAGGCGGATATGTAAGTGATTGATTCATATCGTCTTTGAATAACCTCAGGTACCGAAAGTGCTAGTCCTACCCATTGGTGGCCATGACATTGCTTTTATCTAGCCGCTTGCATTCCCTGTCTGGGGAAGCTGTGTCTTGAAAACGCGGCCCAGAAATTTCAGGGTTTGGGACTGCGAGCAGAGTTCGACATGGATGGAAAGAGAACACGAGCCGTGTCATGCAGAAACGGCCGTTGAGGTTCGAAACATGCGTATGAACAAAACTATTGCCGGCAAGCTCTATATGGGCTTTGGCCTGATCATGGTCATCGTGGTGGTGGCCTTTCTTGTGAACTGGGCGGCCGTCCGGCATGAGCAGACCACCCGATTGCTCTATAAGAGGTCGATCACGATGGTGGAAAGCCTGTCCAAGCTGGACAAGGCAAGAAACCAGAACCGTCTCTTTCTTAGAAATTTTCTCCTCAATGGCGACCGGCGAGAAGCTGATTCCCTTACACGCGGCCAAAGTGAAGTCGAGAGCCTGATCAATGAAATCAAGGACAATGGCACGGCGATGGGTGACAACCCGAAGGCGCGCCAACTGCTGGAGCAATTGGGCGATTCGGAACGCGAATGGAGCCGGACCTTTGCCGCACCGCTGATGGAAAAACGCCGGCAGGTAGATACCGGCAGCGCCACAGTTGCAGAGCTGCAAATTGCCTATCTTCAGGCCACACCGACTCCGGAACAAAAGCAAAGAGAAGAACAGCCGTTGCAACAGCTTGACGCGATCATGAAAAGTGCCAATGCCACCGCGGAAGAATCTGATAGCGATGCCGCAATGCTCATTACGCTGGTTACCCTGGGCGGATTGGTCATGGTCATCCTGTTGGCCGGCTCCATCGCATGGCGCGTGGCGAAAAGTATCACTGCTCCTCTCTCTCAATTGATCAACGTTGCCGGACAAATTGGCGATACTGGGGACCTGGAGCAGAAAGTGGAAATCTTAGGCGAGGACGAAATAGCGCAGTTGGCAAAGACTTTCAACAACATGGTCCTCTATCTGCGCGAGATGGCGGGCATCTCTGAAGCGATTGCCGGCGGCGACTTGTCAGTGGAGATCAACCCACGGTCTTCGCGGGACACGTTGGGCAAGGCCTTCCGTGAAATGACTCTGGGGCTGCGCAACCTGGTGAAGAATGTGCGCGACAGCGCCGCCCAGGTGGCCAGCGGCTCGAATCAGGTGGCATCTGCCTCTGACGAATCCGCCAAGATCAGCGTGCAGGCAGCTTCTGCAATCGATGAAGTCACCAGCACAATGCATGAGATGAGCATCAACGTGCAGAACATGGTAAAGAGCACGCAGATGCAGGCTTCCAACGTGAGCGAGACTTCCGCTTCCATTGATGAAATGGTTGCTTCAATCCAGCGCGTGGCGGACACAGCCAAAGTGCTGCTTGATATTTCACAGCGTTCGCGAGATGAAGTCCACAACGGCATCAACACCATGGAAAAGGCCACGGACGGCCTGAGCCGTATCAATGCCTCCATCGGCTCTTCTGCTGAAATCATTTCAGCGCTGGGACAGCGTGCTGATGACATTGGAAAGATTATCGAAGTCATCGATGACCTGGCGGAACAGACCAACCTGCTGGCGCTGAACGCAGCGATTGAAGCTGCCCGCGCCGGCGAACATGGCCTGGGATTTGCCGTTGTCGCTGATGAAGTCCGCAAGCTGGCGGAAAAATCGGCCCAATCCACCCGCGAGATTTCCGAGTTGATCCAGAGCATTCAGAAAGAAGCCCGCAAGGCCGTGGACAACATGGAAAAGAGCACCAGCATTGTGAATGAGGGCATCTCGCTGGGCGGCGACCTGAGCGGCGCGTTGAAAAAGATTTCCAGCGTGGTTTCAGAAGTTTATAAATTCGCGCAGGAGATTGGCGCAGCCACCAATGAGCAGTCTCATGGTTCTTCACAGATCGCGAAGGCCACAACGCGGCTGAACGAGATCACGCATGAGATCAACTCTTCCGTTGAAGAGCAGGCTTCAGGAGCGCAGGCAGTAGTAAGGGCGATGGAAAAGATGCGCGAACTGGTGCAGCGTTCATCGTCAGGCTCAACTGAGCTGGCTGCTTCAGCAGAGCAGATGTCGAAGATGTCGCGCTCCATGCTGGAGGCGATGGACCGCTTTGTGCTGGAAAACATGGCGGCCCGCGAAAACATCGCTCCGCAACGCCGAGGCGAGGACCGCGGCCGCGCGGCCCAGGCGCAATACGCCACTGCGGGCGCAAATTACAACTAGCGCGGAAGGAGACCCAAGTGTCAAAGGAACTACACATTGTCGGCTTCCGCGTAGGGCGCGAGGTATTTGGCGTGCCGATCTCATTGGTGCATGAGATCGTGCGCGTGCCTGAGATCACCTCCGTTCCGGATTCGCCCGGCTTTGTCCAGGGAGTGATTAATTTGCGCGGCAAGATCGTTTCTGTCGTGGACCTGAGGCGACGTTTTGGAGAGAAAGAGACTAAGCCCACCAAAAAGAACCGAATACTGGTGACCGAGGTACACGGAAAGATGGTGGGGCTGATCGTGGACAGCGCGTCTGAAGTTCTCAAGATTGCGGAAAGCGATGTTGAACTGCCGCCCGTTTTTGAGCAGGGCGAGCTGAACTATGTAACCGGCGTCGGCAAATTAAATGGCCGGCTGATCATACTGATAGACCTGAACCGGATCCTGCAAAAAGGCGAGTTGCGGCGGATGGGTGAAGTTGAGCCCCGTGCTGCAGCGGCCTCTGCGGGATTGTAAGCAGCAAGGACCAGAGCGGAAACCAATGGCCACACCGAGTGTTGCAATCCAGATCAGTGAACCAGAGTACAAGCTGCTGCAAACCCTGGTGTACCAGGAATGCGGCATGTATTTCGACGAACGGCGGGCGCACTTTCTACAGGACCGTTTACAGCGCCGGCTGAAAATCTGCGGGCTGGACACGTTTTACGCCTACTATCGTCTGCTCACCAGTTACCAGGGCAAGGCTGAGTTGAGCGCGCTGGTGGAAAACCTTACGGTGAACGAAACCAGCTTCTTCCGGAACAAACCGCAGCTTGAGCTGTTCCAGAAGACGACTCTGGAAGAGCTGTTGCGGCGCAAGCAGGAACGCCGGGATTGGAGTCTGCGCTTTTGGTGCGCCGGATGCTCTACCGGGCAGGAACCATACACGATGGCTATGCAAGTGTGTGACGCGCTGGCTTACTACTATCTGCGCAACCCGCTTCCATTTGAAATGCCCAGCCCCAAGCCGCTGATCCCACCGCCGTGGAAGGTCGAAATCCTGGCTTCAGACATTAACTATTCTGTTTTGCGCGCCGCGCAGGAAGGCATCTATCCGGAAAATCAGATGGAAGTAGTGGACTACGCATTCCGATTGCGCTACTTCGACAAGGTGGGCGACCGCTATGCAGTAAAGCGCGGCCTGAAAGACCTTGTCCATTTCGATTTCCATAACCTGAAAACGGAATTCCTGCCTCAACGCAATGACGTGATCTTCTGCCGCAACGTGATGATTTATTTCGATGAGGCGGAGCAAAAGCGCCTGGTGGAAAAACTTTATCGTTGCCTGAATCCTGAGGGATATCTGTTTATCGGGCACGCAGAAAGCCTTTTTGGCCTTTCCGATAAGTACAAGATGGTGCACCAGAACAATGGCACCGCATACCAGCGCATTGAGGTGACAGGGTGAACTTCTTCCCTGACGATCACGCTTCAGAACTCCGCGAACTCTTCTTTGAGACCGCAACAGAATTGTTGCAGACGCTCAACGAAGAAGGATTGGAGTTGGAAAAGCGTCCGGAAGATCAAGAAGTATTGCGCCAGGTGCGCCGCACCGTCCATACACTGAAGGGCGACTCAGCCGCCTGCGGCTATACGGAGTTAAGTGAGCTGGCGCATGCACTGGAAGAGGTTTTGCGGCCTGATATTGCGGCCCTGAGCAAAACAGCGCTGGCGGAAGTTGTATTGATTGCCGCTGACACATTCAGTTCCATGCTTTCCGCTTATCGCGGCAGCATGCAGCCGCCCGCGGGAGAAGAACTCAAACAACAGATCCTTTTGCTTACGCGCAAGCCGGCCAGCAATGTCCCTTACAAGTTACAGGCACGCTTTGTTTGGAGCGAATATGAGCAGATCGTAGTTGCAGATGCTCTCACGCGCGGAGAAAACGTTTTTAACGTGGCATTCTCCATTGAGCCGCAATGCCCCATGCGTGGCGCGGCCATGCAGCTCATTCGCAATGTATTGCAGGAGTGCGGAAGGCTTCTGGCAATCGCGCCGGACCAAAGCTCCCTCAGCAATGATCTTGACGTAGTTGAAGCAGCTATTTCCAGTGAGCACGCTGAAAAATGGGTAACCAAAAAGTGCCGCATCCCTTCCGTGGTTGCGGAAATCCTGGTGCAGAAAGCTACGCTCCAACAGGAACCGGCAGACGATGTGCTCGACATCGTGAAGCACGTAACGGCACCGGCCGAAGATGACGCTGAAGTGGCGATTCACGCGGAAGAGATGCCCTCACCAGAGCCTCCCGTCCAAGAGGCGGCTGTCGCAGCAGCCCATGCGATTTTGATGGAAAGTGCTCCTTCCCCCATGCCAGTGGATGCGCAATCCACGAGTTTCGCCAGCATGTCAGAAACGCTGCTGCGCGTTGACGCAGAAAAGATTGATTCGGTTTTGAATTTAGTAGGCGAACTGATTATCGCCAAAAGCATGTTGCATCAGGCCATCAACGAATTTGATAAACGTTATCCCAAGGACGCGCTGAAGATGCGCTTCTCTGACGCTATGGCATTTCAGGCCCGCATCATGAACGATCTACAAAAATCGGTGATGAAGATCCGCATGGTGCCGGTGGAGCATCTTTTCCGCAGATTTCCGCGAGTGGTGCGTGACGTTGCCAAATCGTGCGGTAAAGAAGTCAATCTGATGGTTACCGGCCAGGATACCGATCTGGACAAGAGCATTCTGGATATGCTGGCCGAACCGCTGGCCCACCTGGTACGAAACGCGGTGGACCATGGCATTGAATCTCCCGCGGAGCGGATCAATGACGGCAAGCCGGCGCAGGGCACGGTGATGCTTGACGCATACCACCAGGGCAACCAGATCGTAATTGAAGTAACCGACGACGGGCATGGCATTGACCGGGACAGGCTGCTCGCAAAAGCAATCGAACGCGGCGTTCTGAAAGCAGGCGACGCAGCAGTCCTTAGCGAAGCCGACATCAACAATCTGATTTTCCATCCCGGGCTCAGCACCGCCGAACAAGTGACTTCGATTTCCGGACGCGGTGTAGGCATGGATGTAGTAAAGACCGTTCTGGAAAAGCTGAAGGGCTCAGTCACTATTCGTACAACTCCGAAAAAAGGGACCACATTCTATTTGAAGGTGCCACTCACGCTGGCCATCATCAAAGCATTGTTATTCCGGGTGGGAGACCGTTTGTATGCGGTCCCTCTGGCTTCAGTGGTGGAGATCACGCGGACGACGCAGGGCGCGCTGCATCGGGTGGACCAGCACGATGTGATGCAACTACGCAATGAGGTGCTCACGTTGCTGCACCTTCATCGGCTGGAAAAGGAACAATCAGGAACAGAAAAGATGTTCGTAGTTGTCATTTCCGCCAATGAACGCAAGTTCGGGCTGATAGTGGACCAACTGGTAGGCGAAGAGGAATTAGTCATCAAGGCCATGGACGATCATCTTGTGGCCACTGATCTGGTCAGCGGGGCTTCCATCCTGGGCGATGGCACCGTGGTGCTGATCCTGAATCTTTCAAGTGTAGTTGCAAAGCTCGGCAGGTTACAGATGGTGGGGGCCACAGCATGAGTAACAGATTACGAGTCCTGGTGGTGGACGATTCCGCTCTGATGCGGAAGATGATTCCACAGATCCTTGCCCGGGACAGTGAGATCGAAGTGGTGGGAACGGCGATGGACGGTGCATTTGGGCTAAAGAAAATTGAAGACCTGCGTCCTGACGTTGTAACGCTGGACCTGGAGATGCCGCGCATGGATGGCCTGGAAACGCTGCGCCAGATCACGCGACGCTTTCGCGTTCCGGTGATTGTGGTGAGCGCACTGACTACTGAGGGAGCAAGCGCGACATTCAAAGCGCTCGCATTGGGAGCCTTTGATTTTGTGGCTAAGCCTCGGGATGCAGTGTCCGCGCACATGGATGAAATTTCCCTGGACCTGATCAACAAGATCAAGGTAGCTGCCAGGAGCAAAATGCGCAATACGACTGCGCCGGTGATACTCGACAGGCCCAAGCCAAATAAATCTGCGTTGCGGCCGCGCCGCGAGCCTACCAAGATCCTCGCGATCGGCATTTCCACTGGAGGCCCCAATGCGTTGCAATACCTTTTGCAGCAACTGCCGGGAGACTTTCCCGGAAGCATTGTGGTGGTGCAACATATGCCGGAAGGTTTTACTGAGATGTTTTCCCGCCGGCTGGATGAGTCATGCGCTATTGACGTGAAAGAAGCGCAATCGGGCGATCTGCTGATTGCGGGACGTGTACTGATCTGTCCGGGTAACCGCCACATTAAGGTCCGGCGATTGCCTCTGGGCAACACCGTGGTGTTATCCGATGAGCCACAAATGAACGGCCACCGGCCGTCAGTGGATATTCTCTTCCGTTCCATGGCCGCTGAGTTTGGCAGCCGTGCGGTCGGAATATTAATGACCGGCATGGGCGATGACGGAGCAGAAGGTCTGGGATTGATGAAAAACGCGGGGGCACTCACAATCGCGCAGAGTGAAGATTCCTGCACGGTTTTCGGCATGCCGAAGGCCGCCATTGAACGCGGGCATGCCATGCGCGTTGTCCCGCTGGACATGCTGGCCAACACGCTGGCCATGCAGTGCAACCCTGAAAAAATTGGTCGAGCTGTACAAGTTTAGCTGGAGCTGCAAGGAGAATAAGTATGGAAACATTTCCAATTCTGATTCGCAAAGACGGTAAGCCGATCCGTTATCTGGTGGTGGATGATTCTGTCTTTGCGCGCAAGAACGTAGCCAAGATGGTGGAAGCTTTCGGTGGTGAAATTGTTGGTGAAGCCGGCGATGGCTGCACCGCCATCACTGAATACGACCGAACCACGCCTGATATGGTCCTGATGGACATTACCATGCCGCAGATGGAAGGCATTGAGGCGGCGGAGCGTATCGTTCGCTCGCATCCTGCCGCGCGCATTGTCATGGTTTCTTCCGTTGGCTACCAGGAAAACATTGTGGCTGCGCTGCAGAAAGGCGCGCGTCATTTTGTCCAGAAGCCGGTGAAATCGGAAATTCTTTACGAAGTCATCAAGTATGTAATGGGTGATGACGCGGCCGTGGCTACGCCCGCAGCCCAGGAAAACTAAAGCGATGAAGATTGAACTCATTCAACCGTTCATCAACGCCGCGGACGCTGTGCTGGCGGAGACGCTGCAATGTCCCACGCGCATTGGCGACGTAACCATGGACGAAGAAGCGTATCGCCGCAAAGGCATTGCTTCCATGGTTACGATCAAGGGTGACATTGAAGGCCGCGTCATTTTCGATATAGACCCACCGACTGCCGCTAAAGTGGCAAGCTATCTCACCGGATCACCCGTTCCGGAAAGCGATGAAGTAGCGCGAGAGACAGTGTGCGAACTGGCTAACATGGTGATTGGGAGCGCCATCACCACGCTCAATGACCAGGGATTCCGATTCAAAATTTTTCCTCCCGTGATCCACGCCGATGAACTGGGTGAAAAGAGCAGCGAAGAGCAGGAAGCGCTGGTCATGTGCTTTGACACGGACAATGGAAACATCTTTATGAACATCGCCATGCGGTATAACCGCAGGCGAAGAGTTGACAACAGTGCGCGCTAAGAGTGAGCACGTTAGAGCTTGCGGGTAGTTTCCTGCAATAGCGAAGTGATGCTTTCAAAAGCATTTGATCCAGCCGGCAATCCGCCTTGCGCCATATCAGCAGAACCGCCTCCCCGACCGCCAAGCTGTGCCATGACGTCTTTCATAAGCTGGCCCATGTTGGTTTTCTGGCCAGCACTTTGCGCAAAAACCAAGGTCGGCTGACCAACTCCTGATCCCAGCAGCGCAACGACATTTGACTTACCTGCAGTAAGCTTCTGCGCCAGCAGCTTGATGAAAATCGCATCGCGATCAGGAAAAAACTGCGTTATAACCTCCGGCGAGCCCGCAGATTGCGCCAGCATACGTTCAGAATAAAATTCTGCCAACTCTTCCAGCAGCTTGTGCTGAGCTTTGCCGGCAGCCTTGGATTCTGCGAGCGATTTGCGAATCTGCTCCGGCACATCATAGATATGGCTGGAATAGAGCACCGCCGCTTCGGTGAGCATGGTGTAGTCGCGTCGCGCTACATTTACCGCGCGCATTCCACAGACAAACTCCACGCGCAGACCCTGCTTTACTTTTTCAATCTTGCGCAGCAGGATGCTGCCGATCTGTCCGGTTGAGCGTACGTGCGTTCCGCCACAGGCAGTGAGATCAAAATCAGTAATGTCGATCAAGCGCAAATCGCCAGTCTGCTTAGGCGGAAGCTTGCGCAAGCCGAGCTGCCGCGCTTCTTCAAGCGGAACAAACCGAATTCCGACTGGACGGTCTTCCGCGATCACTTCGTTAGACAGGTGCTCCGCTTGCTGGGCCTGCGTGGTGGAAAGACTGGTAGTCTCCAGATCAATGGTGCAGCTTTCCTCGCCCATGTGAAAACTGACAGTCGGCATATTGAAAAGCTTGATGAATGCCGCGGAGAGCACATGCTGGCCTGAATGCTGTTGTATATGGTCGCGGCGTCGCAAAGCATCCACGCTGCCATGAACCTGAGTTCCTGCTGGGAGGGGCGCAGAGGTGAAGTGCAGAATGCGTCCGGCTTCATCATCAGCAACTTCGTTGACGGCAATCTGGCTGCCTTCGGCTTTCAGCACGCCAATGTCGTGCACCTGGCCGCCGCTGGTCGGATAAAAAGCCGTGCGATCCAGTACAATCGCCGTCCTTCCACCGCTGTCTTGCGCTTCGACTACGCAGGCGTCGAAATCAAGGAGGAAAGAATCGTGATAATAGAGGCGGTCTGTCATGATTTTCTGCAACCCCGAGCGAAGCAAGAGTGCCCTGCTACAACAAAATTCTAGCGCGAATATATCTGATGACAAAAAAGGCCAAAACAATTGCCATGAACTTCTCGGTGGCGATAGTGATCCCTCGCTCCGTTTCGGGACAAAAAAAATTTAGACGCTGATCTTCAACGCCTGCGCCGTCACATCAATGTATTTCAGGCCAGAGCCGGTATTGAAGAGCACTACTCTGTCGTTCGGCTTCAGGAATTTTTGTTCCAGCAGAATCTTGTATGCGGCGAGCGTGGCTGCGCCTTCCGGCGAAGCGAATACGCCGTCGCGGCTCGCCCATTCCTGCACGGCCTGAAATATCTGTGCGTCAGAGACAGCAATGGCAGCGCCGCCGCTCTGCTTGAGAATATCGAGAACAATATAGTCGGCGTATGGTTTGGGTACGCGCAGTCCTGCGGCAGATGTATGCGCGTTCTGCCACACCTCAGCCACAGACTTGTGCTCATTCCAGGCCTTCACCACGGGCGCGCATCCATCGGCCTGCACGGCAACCATCTTCGGGCGCTTGCCGCCCGGCTTAAACCAGCCAAGCTGCTCCATTTCGTCGAAAGCCTTCCACATACCGATAAGCCCCACGCCGCCGCCGGTCGGATAAAAGATAGCGTCGGGCAATTCCCAGTTGAGTTGTTCTGCGACTTCATAGCCCATGGTCTTCTTGCCTTCAACCCGGAAAGGCTCTTTCAGCGTTGAGATGTCAAACCAGCCTTCAGCCTGTTTGCGCTCATTCACCATTTTGGCGCAATCAGAGATCAGCCCATCCACCAGCGTGACATGCGCGCCGTAAGCCTGACACTCCACAAAATTGGCCAGCGGCACATCTTTGGGCATAAAAATATGGGCTTCAATCCCAGCTGCGGCGCTATAAGCCGCAAGAGCACTGGCGGCATTGCCAGCGGAAGGCACAGCCAATTTCTTCAACCCATATTGCTTTGCCATGGTCACAGCCGCGCATAGGCCGCGAGCCTTAAATGAGCCGGTAGGATTCAGCCCTTCATCTTTTATAAAAACATTGGGATTGTCGCGGCTGGGGAGCATGGGCGTAAAGCCCTCGCCCAGAGTAACAGGCGTATCGCCGGGAAGGACTTCATGGTAGCGCCACATTGTGGCGGGACGTCCACGGAGTGAATCGGGCGTGAACTTGCCTTTCAGTGAGGCAAGATCAATACGCACGTAAAGAGAGCCGCCGTCTTTGGGGCAGATAGTTTGCGGCTGTGCGCCGCTGAGATGTTCTCCACACTTGGTGCATTCAAGATATGCGATCAGGGCCATGCGTGAAAGTGTAACAAACGCGCAGTTAGTGATAGCGCTTCTCACCCACTGGAATTTCCACCGGCAAACGATTCTTCTCCGATGGCAGCGGACAGGTTGCGTAAGGATTGTAAGCACACGGCGGGTTGTAAGCCTTGTTGAAGTCGATCTCGACTTTTCCGTCCTTGGGCGGATCAGTATCAAGAAAGCGCGCCTGATACGTACTGGTCTTGCTAGTAAGATCGCGAAACACAATAAAGAGGCTGCCGTCGCCATTGTCTTCCGCGTCGAGTTGATACTCTTTTCCGTTCATGGTGAAAGCCACGTAGCCTGCCAGATAAGTAGAACCGCGATCGCCAAGCATGTTCTCAACCTGAACTTCGCGCGGTGAAGGATAAGCCACGTAACGCGCATTGAAGCGATAAGCTTCGTTTACCGGAAACCAATGCAGTCCCTTGAATTCCTTGCGCAGTGGATTGTTTTTGTCTTTCACACGAATGGCGTAGCGGGTGCCGCTCGCGTGGACAAAGAAAACCAGGTCGCCAATGGCCAGCCTATCCTGCCGGGAGTCAGGACGCATTTCCATGCTGTCCACTGGCTTTCCCGCCAGAGTGATGGGTACGCCGGGGTTCACGTGCACCGTGGTTTTCCCTTGATGTAGCTCAAAAGTACCTGCCGATGCGGGAACAGAGCTGTATGGCAACACCACGTCATTGTTCGGAGCGGAGCCGAAGTGGTTTGTTCCTTCATGCAACCATAACAGGGCCGCAACTGTAAGCCAGCCATCATCGGCTTTAAGTTTTGTTTCGTAGTCCTGCCGCCACTTGTCCACCGATTTTTGATAGGAAGAAACATCGGCAGCGCCAAGGCAAATAAGAGCCGCGAGCACAAAAAACGCAAAGCCTGTTTTTGATGGCAAGCGCATGATGGCTATTTTTTTCCTTCAGCTCCTGCTTCCTGGAGCGACTTTGGATCCGACAGGTTCCTGGGAGAAGCTTTCTGCAAAGCACTCACCATAAGTCTTCCGGCCGCGGGGGTTCCCACTTTGTGGCCCAGAACCACATCGCGCGCTGAAACCTTCCGGCCATAGACTTTTTCTGTAGCGCTGTTATCTGGCCGCAAGGTTGAGCCATCCAGAGAGATGCCGGCAAAAAGCCCGCGTGAACGGGAGTACGTGAGAATCTCGGCGTGCATCAAGATGTCGGTCGCAGCCTGCGCATCGCGGCCCTTGGGACCGGCTGCGGCCGCGGCATCGGCCCCGAGCTTAACTTTGCTCCTGAGGATGGAATCAATGCCTTTGGGATTCACGACAAGCAAAACAAAATCCGTTGCCTGACCTCCGAGCTGAAAGCCGATGTTGCCGCCTTCCAGCGCCACCATGGCCGGAGGCCCCCACGCACCGGTAAAGCTCTTGCCGCTACGGCAAGTCATGGCGCCGCGTCCGTAGTTCGCCCCGATCCCAATGGCAAGCTTTTTCACCGAGGGGATCACGATGACGCATTCGGATTTATCCAGCACTGGCTTAGGGATATTGTCCGGGATGTTCAGGATTTCGAGCAGAACTTCACCGGCATGGCGCAGGCGGTCAGCCTCATGCTGCTGGGCCTGGACGGTAGTAGAGATAAGGGATGCAGCAATCATTAAAATGAAAATTTTCTTCATCATCTTTCCTTCTTCAAAATTTTGCGTTCAGCATCAAAAGCTTTTCGTCACAGTGCAATTCGCTCACTGAGGCAGATGCAACGGCTATAATCGCTTAGACGCGATCACGTAAACTGTACCATTTTTAAAGGACCCAAGGCTTGTACAATGCCCCCATGTTTGCGGTATGATTCGCGATCAGCCTTCCTACTATCCGCAGGAGTTTATCCATGAAAACATTCTTTAAATCAATTTTCGTTTTGTTTGTCGCCCTCGCATTGCAGGGTTTTCTGATGGGGCAGACCAAAACGGGCGACCGAACCAGAAAAAACTCAGGCACTAATCCGAGTGTGCAGCAAACGGACAAGAAGACATCCAACGGCGACAAAGCTGCGGCATCCACGGCAGCAACAAAGCTCGAGGACAACAAATCCAAAGACCCGCTGGAGAACGTGAAGTTCCGCAATCTTGGGCCTGCGGTTGGTGGCGGGCGGGTCACGTCCGTAGTTGGCATTCCCGGCAAGCCCAACATCTATTACGTAGGGGCCGCGGGCGGCGGCGTTTTTATGACGCAGGATGGCGGTCTCTCATGGAAGGCGATCTTTGAGAAAGAATCCACGGCTTCCATTGGCGCGATTGCGCTGGCTCCTTCCAACCCAAACCTGGTCTGGGTTGGGACAGGGGAGAAGAACATCCGCAATGACGTGATTACCGGCAAAGGCATCTTTTTCTCGCCTGATGGCGGCGCCACATGGAAAAACATGGGACTGAAGGATGCGGGGCAGATTTCAAACATCGCGATTGATCCGCGCGATCCGAATACGGTGTTTGTCGGCGTGCTTGGCCATGCGTGGGGACCAAATCCCGAGCGCGGAGTTTTCCGCACAACCGATGGCGGCAAGACCTGGTCAAAAGTGCTGTTCGTGGACGAAGACACAGGCGCGAGCTCGCTGATCATGGATCCGGGCAATCCCATGGTACTGTTTGCCGGGTTGTGGCGCGTGCGGCGTTATCCCTGGGCGCTCGATTCCGGAGGGACGAGCGGCGGTATCTTCCGGTCAAATGATGGCGGCAACACCTGGAAGAAGCTCACGGAAGGGCTGCCGACGGAGCCCACTGGACGCATCGGTTTGGGCGCCGCTCCTACCAATCCCCGGCATATTTATGCGCTGGTGGAAAACAGAAAAGGCACTCTCTATGACACGAATGATCTCGGCGACCACTGGCGGATGGTGAGCAACAACCACAATCTGGCGGCACGCGGATTTTACTTTAGCGAATTGGAAGTTGCGCCGAATGACGAAAACAAAGTCTATTTTCTTTCCTTTAATGTGATGGTTTCTGAAGATGGCGGAAAGACGGCGCGGAATACTTCGCCCAGAGTCCACGTGGACCACCATGCCATGTGGATCGATCCGGAAAATTCGAACCGGATTATCAACGGAAATGACGGTGGCGTTTATGTGAGTGGCGACGCAGGGAAGACGTGGCGCTACCTGGACAACCTGCCGATCGAACAATTCTATTCCGTGGCGGATGATGACGAAACGCCTTACAACCTCTGCGGTGGATTGCAGGACAACAACGGCTGGTGCGGGCCTTCAAATAGTCTGAGCCGGGGCGGCATCAGCGGCTTTGAGTGGTACACAGTGACCGGCGGCGATGGCGAATATGTTGTGCCGGCCCGAGGCAAGGACACCCATGTGGTTTACACGGATTCGCAGAACGGATCCATTCAGCGCATAAGCACTGACACTGGAATGTCAAACTTTATCCGCCCATATCTGCAAGGCGTTCAGTCCATGAAGCCTTCGGATTTGAAATACCGCTTTAACTGGACATCGCCAATCGCGGTTTCAATGACCGATCCCAATGAAGTTTATCTTGGCGGCAATGTGTTGTTCCGTTCCACTGACGGCGGCAAGACCTGGAATCCGATCAGTCCTGACCTGACGCGCAATGACAAAGCCAAACAACAAAGCAGTGGCGGCCCAATCTGGCTTGACTTAAGCGGCGCTGAGACGGTGGGCGCGATTCTGTCGATATCGATCTCACCAGTGGACCCGAAAACTATCTGGGTTGGCACCGACGACGGAGTGGTGCAAGTCACGCGAGACGGTGGCAAGAACTGGACCAATGCCACAACCAATATCCCGAGCTTGCCGCAGTGGGGACGCCTGCAGCAGATTGAAGCTTCGCCAACTGACGTCAACTCAGCGTATATAGCGGTGGATTTTCACGAGGTTGAAAACAATAAACCTTACGTCTTTAAAACGCATGACAGCGGTAAGACATGGACATCAATTTCCGCTGGCCTGCCGCAGGAAGATCCGGCAAGGGTGATCCGCGAAGATCCAAACAAAAAAGGGTTCCTGGTACTGGGCACGGATACTGCTTTGTTCTATTCAAGTGACGATGGCGCGCATTGGATGCAGATCAAGAGCAACTTCCCTACCGTCCCGATTTATGACATCAAGTTCATCAAAAAATCGCATGACCTGGTGGTGGCGACGCACGGGCGCGGCCTGTTTGTGCTGGACGACATAATGCCTCTGGAAGAAAGCGGCGCGGAACTGGCGCGCAGCGACTTCCATCTTTATCCACTGTCCACGGCTGTGAACTGGCACAACTGGAACAAACACGGCTTTGCCAGCGGCGGATATGTGGCGCCAAATCCACTGAACGGCGCCGTAATTACCTACTGGTTGCCAAATGAGATCAAAGAAAATGCAGGTGGGCCGCCACGCCGCAGGGCGAACGGCGAGACGGCGGTAAAAATTGTCGTGACCGACAGCAGTGGCAAGGTGGTGCGCAACATGTTCGGGCCAACAAAGTATGGGCTGAATCGTGTGGCATGGAACCTGCGTTATGACGGGCCGAAGAAGCTGAATTTCCTGCCTCCTCCGGAAGGACAGGATGAGCAGGAATTCTTCTTCGATCCCAGCATTGGGCCAAACGCGCTGCCGGGCACGTACAAAGTTGCGGTCACCGTCAACGGCAAAACGGAGACGCAGACGGTTGAAGTGCAGACCGATCCACGTTTTAAGTTTGACGCTCAAGGCATGGAGGCGCAATTAAAGCTCGGACTGGAACTGCGCGATGAGGTTTCTGCCTTGCATGAAGCGCTGAACCGGCTGACCGGCCTGCACAAGCAGATCACCAGCCTGGAGGACCTGCTGACTTCAGAAGAAGGCCAGGAAGGCGCAAGCAGCGTCTCCTATAAACCAGTACTGGAAGAGGCGCGGGCGCTGGACAAGAAGATCACGTCAATTGAAGACCCGCTCTATAACAATGACATACAGCCGGGCAGTCAGGATGACATCCATTACCTGCAACGCTTTCAGAATCGTTTGCAAGGGGTGATGCGCGGTGTAATGGGCGGCCCCGGCCAGGCTCCCAGCCCTCTGCTGGTTGAGGAAGCCGCCGAAGTGCGCAAAGAACTGGAAACGCAACTGGCACAGGTGAACACGTTCCTGAACACGGAAGTGACGGCCTTCAACAAGAAGGCGGCGGAGCATGGTGCAAGCACACTGTTTGCGGGTGGGCCGATCCAGATCAAACCCGAGGCAGGCGCCGCTTCAAGCGCGAGCACCGGCAACCAGGAAGAGGACAACGACGATCAGGACTGAGCTAGAAATAGGATGCATCTGATCAGGCGTGGCAAAAAAGGCCGCGCCTTTTTTTCGCGTCTGTATGTTTCGATCTCCTTTTCGGCGTGCTTGTATTTTTTTAATTTGTCTGCCATAAAAGTTGTCTGCACGCTGCTTATAAAGGTTGCCCTGAGTTCAAGAATTAAGAATTATTAGATCCATTAATTGTTCAACTCTTGCGTCTCTCAAATCAGTTTTTTCAAGTAACGAGGATACGACATGTAGACGCATCGGCTATATACCTTAAATACGTGATTGAATTTCGTTTATATGTTCGAGTGCTCTCTGCGGTAATCGTGATTTGTGAAACTTATCTGATTCCTTTGCGTCTATCTTAAGATGAAAGGTGGACATCTCTCCCCCGCGTGATGACCGCCTGCCAATAGTCTTAGTTTCATTCTATGGGTATTCGCTATGGCTTATTAGTGATCGAAGTCAAGTAAGTTAGTATTTTCAGTAATAAGCTTATTAACGGGAATTTCCGCAACGAAGCTGCTGATTTTCGCGTCTAATTAGATACCCCCATCCGCGTGCTGGACGCATTCCAGTGTATCGAAAACCGCTCTGTTCCCCTGTGAATAGAGTTCAAAGGAGAAAAGAATGACGATTTTCTTCGTCATGTGCCTATTGCTCGATATACATAAAACTTGCGAGGCCATATTCACGTATGCTGCCGCTATTGGTTTTCTCGTAATCAGTCTTGTGCTTCTGGCAAAGTTTGTCTGGGATCACATAAAGGACTGGAAACGGTCTTAACCTACGAGGGGTTTCGAGTTCCCAAGTTGTGAAGCCCCTCCTTCTTCTTCCCTTTCTGATGTGTAAATGTTTCCTCTCCCCTAATCTGTTCTGCATCCAAAATTGTTTTTTGACATTTGTTCCAAATGCGATATCATCTTTGCTGGTTCCATTGTGAAGCGGCGTTTTACTCGGGTCTGCAATATTTAAAACGCCGTGACCGCTCATGACCACGAGCCACCGTAAGCTGATAATGGCAGCGGCTCCTTACTCGAATTCGTTCGAGAATAGGAGGCGTGTTTGCTGGAACCAAATTCTAATCGCAATCCCAACGAATTCTTTGGCATGGCCGAATTGTGGCTTGTCAGGGCTGCGGTGTTCATCATATTTCTCGTTGGCTTATATAAGGTAGTAGCCGACACACTGGGGAAAATACTCAAGTGACGGCTAATGCTCATACATGCTTTTGCGTTTCAAGCATCGTCTTGAGCGGTAGCAAGTGTTACGACCTATCTGCTGTGAATCGGCGAGAATTCTCTTGCCTTTTGTCCTGCTTTATGCTAACGTAAATCGTTTGTTTGCTTTGCTTTACGCTGTCCTGTGAAATCGCCGGAACTGAGTAGATTGAAGCGGCTTTTAGCTGAGATCTGCGTCAGGAAGAACGGATTTCAGAGGGCATTCCTTGGGTTAAATCGTGTAAGTTACTTGTAATGCTAGTTGAACGATAGGGGGAGGGGGCTTCCCAGATTTCCCTTCTATAGCTCAAGATTTCGCCGCGGCTCTTGGCTCACTGGCGCAGAATGCTCAAGCTAACAAATTCAGGTTGGCAGGGTCTAAAAGAGGTTTGTCCTACAAAGAGCAGTATCAGAAATTCCCAAAATCGCACAGCGCGTTCATGTCTAGCCTTATTGGTGAGTCGTAAGAATTAAGGAGTAACCAAGTGACAGCAATACGCAGCATTGTGGCAAGTCTTGTTTGTTTAATGTGTGCCGGAGCCTTCGCTCAAACGGCTGAGGAGTTAGTTGCCAAAAACCTTCAAGCCAAGGGCGGCGTGGAAAAGATCAAGGCCATCAAGTCCATGCGCATGACTGGCAACTTTGATGCCAGTGGATTCAAAGCTACTGTAGCGACCGTGAACAAGCGGCCGGACATGGTGAAAGAAAGCTTTTCAGTCCAGGGAATGACGCAGGTGCAGGCCTATGATGGCTCCAGCGGATGGCAGATTTCTCCGTTTCAGGGCCGCAAAGATCCCGAATTGCTGGGTGAAGACGATGTGCGGGGACTCGCCGAGGATGCGGACTTTGATGGCCCCCTGGTGGATGCACAGGCTAAGGGCAACAAAATCGAGTACCTGGGCCACGACCAGGTGGATGGAGACGATGCCTATAAACTGAAAGTCACGCTGAAGAATGGCGACATCTTCTATTACTACCTTGACCCGGACACATACATCGAGATCCAGATAGAGAAGCAACAGTTCATCCGCGGATCAGTGCGTGAGAGCGTGACGATGCTGGGCTCGTACAAGCCGGTAAACGGCGTGATGTACCCTTTCTTTATTGAGAGCGGGCCGAAAAACAATCCTGATGCGAGAGGCAAAATCACGGTCACCAGGATGGAAGCAAACGTACCCATCGAAGACGCTGATTTCAAGATGCCGGCAGCGCCTGCCGCAGCCAAGCCAGCACCCAAATAACACGCCCAAATGACCCATTCATCCGGACGCATAAGAGGAAATTTTATAATGACGATTGCCCGCCTTCCCTTCCGCCATTTCGGCACGATCTGTGTTCTTGTTCTACTGCTCGGTTTCTGCGCGCTGCCTGTTGCTTCAGCTCAGACGTCTACTTCAGTGAAATACGATTCCGGAACTATCTCCGGATTGGCCGCGAGAAACATTGGCTCAGCCACCATGGGTGGACGCATTTCAGCAATTGACGCCGTGGATGAAAACGGCAAGATCACTGTATTCACCGGTTCGGCCAGCGGAGGCGTGTGGAAGTCAATCAATGGCGCTACCACGTTCAGGCCCGTCTTTGATCGCGAGCCAGTGCAGTCGATTGGTGCGGTGACGATTGATCCCTCTAATCACAAGATTGTCTGGGTGGGAACTGGAGAGAGTTGGACCAGAAACAGCGTGTCCATCGGGAACGGAATTTATAAATCAACTGATGGCGGCGAAAACTGGACCAACATGGGCCTGAAGGATTCAGAGCACATTGCGCGCATCCTGGTGGACCCAAAGGACAGCAACTCGGTGCTGGCGTGCGCCACTGGCCACCTGTGGAATGATAATGAAGAACGCGGCGTTTACAAGACCAGCGACGGTGGCACGACATGGAAGAAAGTTTTGGCGGGCGCTAACGGTTCAACCGGGTGCGGCATGCTGACAACCAGCCCGCTGGAACCCAAGACGATTTTTGCTTCCATGTGGGATTTCCGCCGGCAGGGATGGACGTTCCGTTCCGGCGGTCCCGGAAGCGGATTGTTCAAAAGTACAGATGGCGGCGACCACTGGACAGAGGTCGCACCGAATAACAGCCAGGGATTGCCGGAGAAGCCATACGGCAGAATCGCGCTGGCGGTTGCGCCTTCCAAGCCGAATGTGGTGTACGCCATGATCGAATCCAAGCAGAGCGCACTGTACCGTTCAGACGATGCCGGCAAAAGTTGGAAAAAGCTTGATGCCAGCCAGTACATGGTGTGGCGTCCATTTTATTTTGCCAACCTGATTGTTGACCCCAAGAACGAAAACAAGCTCTTTAAGGTTGATCTTGTGCTGCTCGTCAGCGTGGATGGCGGACGCAGCTTTAGTTCTACCGCCAACGCCCATGGCGACCATCACACCGTATGGATTGATCCTAACAATCCAAATCAGATTTTTGCCGGTGATGATGGCGGCTTCTGGAGCAGCGTGGATGGAGGCACACGCTGGTCGCGTGCGTGGAACCTGCCCACGGCGCAGTTCTATCACGTGAGCATTGACAATGCGAACCCATACCACGTCTATGGCGGGTTGCAGGACAACAGCTCATGGGTGGGCGACTCTTCTTATCCAGGCGGTGTCACCAATTCGCGCTGGGAGAATCTCTATGGGGGCGATGGCTTTTGGGTATTTGAAGACCCATCTGACCCGGACTACATATATGCGGAAGCACAAGGTGGAGAGATCAGCAGGGTCAATCGCCACACGCTGAGCGGCCAAGGCATCAAACCGCAACCGCAATACAACGAAAAGAAACTGCACTTCAACTGGAACACGCCCATCCATATGAGCCCGAATGAAAAGGGCACCATTTATATCGGCGCGCAGTTCCTGTTCCGATCGCGCGATCACGGCCACTCATGGGAACGCATTTCACCCGATCTCTCCACCAATGATCCAGAGAAGCAAAAGCAGGAGGAATCCGGCGGCATTACCGTAGATAATTCTGCGGCGGAAATGCATACGTCAATCTATTCCATCAGCGAGTCGCCTAAAAACGGCCAGTTGATCTGGGCCGGAACAGACGACGGTAATCTGCAAATTACACGCGATGGCGGAAAACACTGGACCAATGTCGTGGACAAAGTTCCCGGTCTGGGTAAGAACTCATGGGTTTCCACAGTGATTGCCAGCCGCTTCAATGAAGGTACTGCTTACGCGACGTTTGACCGCCATACATTCGGCGACATGAAGCCCTACCTCTTCAAGACCACCGATTTTGGCAATACCTGGACACCACTGGTAACCGATGCCAGCGGCATCACCGGATACGCTCACGTGATCACAGAGGACACAGTCGATCCAAATCTGCTCTTCCTGGGCACTGAGTTTGGCTTGTGGATCTCAATCGATGGCGGCAAGGACTGGGCGCAATACAAGGGCAGCGGCTTCCCTGCTGTTGCGGTGCGTGACATGGTGGTGCAACCGCGAGAGTCAGACCTGGTGCTGGCCACGCATGGGCGTGGTATCTGGATCATTGATGATATCTCTTCCTTGCGCTCTCTCACGCCTGACCTGATGACTAAGGATGCTGTGTTGCTGGATTCCACAAGTATTCAATACCTCAATGCCGGTGGTGGATGGCCGGAAGGTGATGCTACGTTCTCCGGACCAAGCCGCACCACAGACGCCTTCATCACCTATTACCAGAGGACCCGCCACATTTTTGGGGACATGAAAATTGAGATTATTGATCCTGACGGGAAAGTGGTGGATACCGTTGCCGGCAGCAAGCATCGGGGGATCAATCGCGCTACATGGTCGATGCGGCTCAAACCGCCAACAGTTCCGCCCGCCGCAAGCGCGGCGTTTGGCGCTGCCACGGGCCCGCGCGTCATGCCGGGCACTTACACGATAAAAATGACCAAAGGCGACAAGGTCTATACATCAAAACTGAAGCTGGTTCTTGATCCGCGTGCGACCTACAACGAGCAGGACCGCCATGAGCAATTTGATCTGGCCATGAAGCTCTACAAAATGTTAGGGCGCATGAGCTTTGCCGTGGACGATATGGTGAACCTGCGCGATACGGCAACAGCGCGCGCTACAAAACTGCCTGCCAGTGATTCTTTGCGCACCAGCCTGCAGCACTTTTCGCAACAGGTGGACGCACTACGCTCAAAGATTGTGGCCACGAAAGAAGGCGGAGCCATCACCGGCGAAGAACGTATCCGCGAATACCTGACCACTGTCTACGGCGATGTAAATAACTATGACGGCAAGCCCACAAACTCACAGGCTGAGCGCACAGACGCGCTGGGGCATGAGTTGGAAGACGTGATCAAGGAACTTGATCAATTGACGGCCAAGCAACTGCCAATCATTAATTCAGGGCTGCAAAAGAAAAAGCTGCCACCCATCCAGCCGCTCACACAGCCGCAATGGGAGAAGATGCACGAAGCTGATGGTGGACCTCAGCCCGGGATGATGGGTATTCGCGAGCGGGATTAACCAAATCAGAGGAGTTCCTCGCAGGAACTCCTCTTTTTCAGTTAAGTTCTCTTGCCTGAGTTAGCAGGGCGATTGCGCAACTTACTTAGGCGTCTGGCTTATCAATACCTGGCTCATAATTGAGCGCTTCCAGTCCAAGGAAGCGGGCGCCTTCGTCCAGCTCTTCTTCAATGCGCAGAAGCTGATTATATTTGGCAATACGGTCTGTTCGGGAAGCCGATCCTGTCTTGATCTGGCCTGCGCCGGTGGCTACTGCGAGATCTGCAATAAAAGTATCTTCCGTTTCGCCGGAGCGATGCGAAATCACGGCGGTGTAGGCATTACGCCGCGCCATATCAATGGCATCCAGTGTCTCGCTTACAGTTCCAATCTGGTTGACCTTGATCAGAATGGAATTTGCAATTCCTTCATCAATGCCTCGGGCAAGACGCTCAGTATTGGTGACAAAAAGATCATCACCGACCAACTGGATCTTGTCTCCCAATTCGTCTGTCATCAGCCGCCATCCCGTCCAGTCATCTTCGGCGAGCCCGTCTTCAATTGAAACAATGGGATACTGCCGCACCCAGTCCGCCCAGAAACCGACCATTTCTTCTGATGATTTTGCTGATTTATCAGACTTCTTGAAGACGTATTTGCTGCTTGCTTTATCAAAGAATTCGCTGGCAGCGGGATCAAGCGCAATGGAAACATCAACGCCCACGCGAAAGCCTGCTTGCTGCATGGCCTCAAGGATCAGGTCGATGGCTTCCACATTGGCTTTAAGCGAAGGAGCAAATCCGCCTTCATCGCCCACAGCAGTGTTGTATCCGCGTTTCTTCAAAACGGCTTTGAGCGTATGGAAGATTTCCGCGCCCCACTGCAGGGCTTCAGAAAAATTCTCCGCGCCCACCGGCATGGCCATAAATTCCTGGAAATCCACGTTGCTGTCAGCATGCGCGCCGCCATTGAGAATGTTCATCATCGGCACCGGCAAAACGCTGGCGCTCACTCCACCAAGGTAGCGATAGAGAGGGGTCTTCATTGCAATAGCGCTGGCACGCGCACAGGCCATGGAAACGGAAAGGATGGCATTCGCCCCGAGTTTGGCTTTGTTGAGCGTCCCATCCAGTTCGATCATGGTGTCGTCAATGCGGCGCTGGTCCGTGGCATCCAGGCCTTGGAGCGCATCAGCGATCTTGATATTTACATTGCTTACCGCGGTCTGCACGCCTTTACCCAGATATCTCTGCTGGTCGCCGTCACGCAGTTCCACGGCTTCGTGTTCGCCGGTGGACGCGCCACTGGGAACAGCAGCGCGGCCTATGGATCCGTCACCGAGGGTGACCTCAGCTTCTACGGTTGGATTTCCGCGCGAATCAAGAATCTCACGCGCGTGAATGTCGACAATACCTGTATCCATGCTTTAGCCCCTGAACAAACCGAGAATTATAAATGACCACGCGGATTCGCGTAGGACGGCTGTAATGCGCCAGACATACGCTTTCCGGCTCTGGCCTACTTCTGTTATGGTGAAACTTTACTTCAGGAGAGTTATAGAATGTCGATTCCCCAGCAGCCGAACATACGTCTGGTCAATGGCGCCGATTATCGAGATAGCTACGCAAATTCAGTACAAATCCGTGTAAGCGTTTGGGATTTTCTGCTGGTGTTTGGACGCTTGCAGCCTGTGAATGCCCAGGAAGTTGAAGTGCAGAATTTCCAGGGAATCTATCTCAGCCCACAGCAAGCCAAGGCCCTCTTGACCATCCTGGAACAAAACGTGCGCCAGTATGAAGGCACCTTCGGTGAAATCAAGCTTGATCCCAGCATTGCCGCGCAACAACAAGGGCAGATCAATTAAGCTGTATAGGCCGTTGTCCCGGCGCTCTCAAGTGAGAAACAGAAACAATTGATCACCACGCGCAGCACCAAACCACCGGAGCTATCGCTGAGGCGCGTGTATCCGCTGATCTTCGTCGCGATCTTTCTAATGCACGCACCTTTGCTGCGGCTTCCCTTCTTTTGGGACGAAGCCGGTTTCTATGTTCCCGCCGCGTATGACTTGGCCCATTCGCATTCGTTAATTGCCAAAACAACTCTCGATACAGGACATCCTCCGCTTTCCGCAGCCTATCTTGCCCTGTGGTTCACGCTCAGCGGATGGAAGCCCGCTGTAGCGCGCGTGGCCATGCTCCTGCTGGCTGCATTTGCTCTCACAAATGTTTTTTTACTGGCGCGACGTCTCACGCGGACCGGTGTTGCAGTGGCCACAACGGTTGCCACGGCAATCTATCCCATTTTTTTTGTGCAAAGCTCTCTGACGCACGCAGACCTTATGGCGGCAGCATTTACCCTTTGGGGAATCAGGGCATATATCGAAAAACGCATCTGGCCCGCTCAGCTTGCTTTCTGCCTGGCGGTGCTGGCCAAGGAAACTGCCGTTATCACGCCGCTGGCATTTGCCTTGTGGGAGCTTTTGCCGGCAAGCGATGGTCGTGGTCGTAATCGTCTCCAGCGAGCCACCATCTGTTGCGTTCCGGTTCTGCCCTTGCTGTGCTGGCTGGCCTACCATCATCATGTGACCGGCAGATTTTTCGGCAACGCCGATTTCTACCAGTACAACGTTACTCAGGCAGTCAACCCACTGCGCTTTCTGCTGGCATTGGTCCAGCGAATATGGCATCTCTTCGGCACAATGAATATGCTGGCCCTTACTGCGGCAACTGGCGCTGCCATGTTCTTTCCGCCGGTCAAAGATGCCCTCGGTGAGAGGCCGCGTATTGCCGTGCCGGTGCAGATCCAGTTTGCATTAATCATGCTGCCGTATCTGCTCACGTTTTCTCTACTTGGCGGTGCGCTGCTCACGCGATATCTGCTTCCCGTGTATCCTCTGGTGATTCTTCTCGGAATGTCAACTCTGCATCGTCGCATTGCCCGCTGGGAATGGCCTGCGGCATTGATGGTAATTGTGTTTGCTTTGGGCCTATTCTTCGATCCTCCATACAGGTTTGCCCCGGAAGACAATCTCACCTATAGAGACTTTGTCGAGTTGCACTATCAGGCATCCAAGTTTCTGGAGCAGCATGAACAAGACTCCACCATCCTTACTGCCTGGCCGGCAACCGATGAACTTTCCCGGCCATATCTTGGATATGTGCGCCAGCCGTTTTCACTTGTTCAGGTGCAAGACTTTACTGTGGAAGAGATGATCAAGGCTCGGCAGAAGCGCTCACAATATCAGGTAGCTTATTTATTCTCGACCAAAAATGACGTACCGCCGTTGATTCGTTCTGAAACCTGGGAGAAGCTCAACCGCCGCTTTTTCGGCTCTCACCTTGATGTCTCTCCTGAACTGGCGGCGGAATTTCTGCACGGGAAAATCGTATTTCTGGCCAGAAGAAAAGCCGAGTGGGTGGCGGTGCTGGAAATGGAGCAATCATCTGTGGCTGCGCTCACGAAAACTCGATCTTCGTCAGAGAACGCTCATTGAGATGCTGAATATTGAATAAAGCAAAAGAGCAGGTAATCTGGCTATGATCAAGCCTTCATCGGCAGCCTCCCGGAAGAACAGGCTGCTCGATAGTTACAAATTTACGTGAGAATCCTCGCTACCATCGCATGCAGGTTTGCGTTATACCAGAGATACCCAAGCACTAAAGCCGTTGATTCGACCACCCGGAAACACCACTGCTTTTTCATGGCCCTGACCCTCTCCTCAAATTCCTAGCCGTTTGCCTCAGCTTCCAGCCGTGCACGGGCAAAAGACTGTTTCTCATTGGGGGAGAGAACACGCATCTTCTTCCAGTCATAAGCGAACTCGGTACCACAATCCAGGCACACTACATATGTTCCGGTCTGCGTTGCGGCCTCACAGCGGCGCTGTCCCGGTTTGCTGGTCTGGGGAAAACTGATTCGTTGATGCCAGCATCCGAACAAAGCGTCTAAGATTTTCACATCTCCTCCGGCTTTCTTTCTCATTAAGGCTCAAACCCAGCTTAAGCAACCTTTGGGGCATCGAGCTTGCTCCAAAGCTCACGGAGCTATAGACCCAGTACTTTCGTTACAGTGAATAGTGGTAATTATCAGCGCTTCGTTTCATTTAATTTCCACAACCTGTATGACACAAAATGTCATTTCATTTGTTGAACCGCTCATCACTTTCAATACGTTGAACGCAGGAATTCTGGATTTGTTGCATTAAGATTCATTTTTCTTCTACTCCTTTCGCCGCGCCGGAAATTTGCCCGGAAATGCTCAAGCCAAACCAGCGCTGACGATCTGCGCTGCAAGATATAAGATTGTTCATTGACCAAAATGGAAACCGCTAATCCCAACACTGCCGGGCAACGCTCCAAAGACGCAACGCGCCCATGGAATTGGTCGATCGCCATGTATTCCGGCGACTCACCTTTGCGCATGGCTGCGGCGCCTGGCGCTTCCAACCCTGTAATCTCCGCCGCGGACATAACCGATGTTCCCGCGCGTTTTGTTGCCGATCCATTCATGCTCCGCGTGGATGGCTTGTGGCACATGTTCTTTGAGGTTCTCAATAACACACCTAATCTGGGGGAAATTGGATACGCCACAAGCCACGACGGCCTGACATGGAGGTACCAGCAAATCGTTGTGCGGGAACCATTTCATCTTTCCTATCCCTATGTGTTCCGATGGAAAGATGATTTCTATATGATTCCGGAAACCCTCGGCGCCAACGCTGTGCGGCTTTACCGCGCTGAATCTTTTCCTGATCGCTGGACTCTGGTCAAAGACCTGTTTTCAGGACAACACGCCGATCCGTCAATCTTTCATCGCGACAACAAATGGTGGCTTTTCACCTGTCCGACGCCACACAAACACGACACACTAGCTCTTTATTCCGCTGATGATCCTGTTTCCAACTGGACTGAGCATCCTTGCAGTCCGCTCATCCGCGACAACAAAAGCATTGCGCGGCCCGGCGGCAGGGTACTCGACTATGACGGACGGCTGCTCCGCTTTACCCAGGATTGTGTCCCAACTTACGGCAGACAGGTTAGAGCTTTCGAAATTACCGAGCTGACATCAACAAAATATCAAGAGCATGAAGTTGCGGAATCGCCCGTGCTCTCGCCTGATGGCAGCAGTTGGAACGCGTCCGGCATGCACCATATTGATGCTCATCGCGTAGATGGATCATGGCTGGCCTGCGTTGACGGACTTATAGACTTTTAAGTGCTGAACATTTAACGCATGGCACCCGTTGATGCGGTGCAAGGATGGTGACCCTGGCAGGAGTCGAACCTGCGACCTGCGGTTTAGGAAACCGTCGCTCTATCCATCTGAGCTACAGGGCCACTGACATTATTTTAACCGCAAATCAACGTACGTCCCTGCTAATGCTAAGGTGCTTCGGTTCGCCTCCCCAAGCCGTCCATTTTTTTTTATTTACCTCTTATTCGCCCTCGCGATTCCAGAGTACAATGATAAAAGTACATCTCTCGTTCGGCTTTTTTTGGGGGAACGCTGGTAAAGGAGTAGCTGTTGAATGGCTAAAACCGCAAATTTCGAAATTAGCATAGAGTTGAAAGAATTGAAGATTCACGTCAAGGGCGATAGAGAACTTGCGCCTGAAATTGCAACCGAAGTTGCAAACAAAATCTCTGGCATGCTTCAGCCCGCCGGATTAATAGAGGGGCAGGTAGAAACGCCGAACGGTCACCGCACTATTGATGCTCCCCCATCCCCTGCTGTCCGCAAACGGCGGCGCTCAGCAGGCAAGCAGGGCAGCACAGTGAATGGAACTGGTGCTGCGATAAATTGGAGCCATGATCCGGCAAAATGGGGAACTCCGCTTCAGGAGTGGAAGCAATGGCGGAAAGTAGCTTGGTTACTGCACGTTGTGGAGAGTGAAATCGGCAAGGACGGTATGACCACTGGCGAATTGGTGGATGTTTTTAACGGGAAGTTCAAGGCGGCAGGCCTACTTATCAAAGGAAACATCTCTCGCGATTTAAGCGCCAAGTCAGAATATTTTGGTTCGTTAGACGACAGTTGGCATTTGAAACAAGCCGGAAAAGACGAAGCGGTGAGGTTAGTTGGTGAGGCTAAAGCTGGAAAAGTAGCCGCCTGATTCTATGCTAGTCAACAAAACTACTTTGCTGATCCAGTTGGCACCCCCTGTAGATGTCCAACTGGCTCAGCAATTAATCGACGAATTTATATCTCAGGAAAAAAGATTCATACAGCGCGACTGGGAGCCGAGTACGTTGGACGGCGGCCAGTTCTGCGAGGTGCTGGCTCGCATCCTGTACCACATGGATTCCGGCAATCTAAATGCCAGCAAAGAAGTAGATAAATGCTTGCAGTATGTTGAGGATGAGAAAAGCCAAAACAACCACATTGTGCAACCCCGGAAAGTCGCGCTCCACATTGCCAAGGTGATCCGAACCGTTTACAAGTTCCGCAGTGACCGGGGTGCAGTGCATATTTCGCCAACATACAAAGCAAATCATATGGATTCCAAGCTCGTCCTAGAAGGGGTCCGTTGGCTTTTCGCGGAAACGCTCAGGGTTTGGTGGAAGAATGACCGCGAACAGGTGGCTGCTGCGGTACGGGAACTCCTTCAATTCGATGTCCCTGCTGTTGGACGTTTTGAAAATATCTTAATGGTGCAGCGTACCGATTTGTGTCCCAGCGATGAAATCATTGTGTTGTTACATTACGCGGGCGAACAGGGGTTTAGCCGAAAAGAACTCGGGCAATATGTGATGCACGATGCCCCGCGAATCACGGAAGGGCTGCAATATCTCACAAGCCCAAAGTGTCGCCAGGTCATTAAGCTAGCATCTGGGAATTTCCGCTTGACTGAGCTTGGGTCTAAATACGTACGCGAACATCTTGCTGAAAAGCTTTTCCTAAGCTAAAGAAAATCAGAACTTTTCCCTCCATCTTTACTCCGGTTCTCCTCCAGAGTCTCTCGTAGCCAGGTCTGGCCGCCTAAACTGGGGCCTCTCTCCGCTCAGAGTCCATATCACGCCCCAATCCGCTTCTCTCCGGCTTAACGAACTGGTTCTTTCGGTGCGTCCGCCATCTTCTCAATCTGCTCATCGATTTTCTGAAACATCGCTCGTGCAATGCGCTGCTGGATTCCCTCTGACGCCTCCATGCTTTCCTGCACCATGGCCGGCTGTTCATGCAAAATCTTCTGCCCCACCGGCGACGTATAAAACGCGACCATGGCCTGCAGATCGGCTTTGGTCAGATGGTGTTGGTAAACGGGGATTGTGGCCTCCAGCATTTGCTTGATAGCGTCTGGCCCTAGTGCCTGGCCCATAATTCCTTCAATCTTTTCCCTCAGCTCTTTCTTTTGTGCTGCGGAAGCTTGCGGGATCTTCTCCTGAATCATCTGCTGAGCAACTTCCATACTCTGCTGCTTCGTTGTGCTGACGACCGCGTCCATAGTTTTGGCGACCTGCAAAAGGTTAAACAACTTCAGCACATCTTCACGCGTGGGCGCGTCAGCGGCAGCTACAGGCGCAGACGACGCCTTCTTCCCTTGGGACGCAGGCCGGCTCTTTGTTGCTGCTTTGGTTGAGCTCTGCTGAGCGAAGCACGGCAGCACGCATAAAGCGATCAGCAGCAGCTTAAAAAAAGCTTTCGACATAGTGGCTCCTCTGAGCATTTAATTGGGTGTCCTGCACAGTCATTCTATTAGAACAGCCGCCATACACCCTCAATATAAGCTGGAACTGTCGTCTATTGTCTTGTCGATATCATTTTGCTCGTGGATGTGTGCGGTCATACACCTCCATTACGTGCGTTATCGATAATTGAGTGTACTTCTGCGTGGTGGAAAGCCGCTCATGACCCAGCAACTCCTGAATGGCCCGCAGATCGGCGCCTTCCGTGAGCATGTGCGTGCCAAAGGCATGGCGCAAAGTATGGGGATGGATATCTTGCGGCAAGCCTCTGGCAATCGCAATCTGTTTCACAATCCGTCCCACGCTGCGTGAAGTCAGCGGGCCGCCTCGCTGGTTAATAAAAAGTCTCCGCGAGCTCTTGCTGGCAGCATTCAACAATTCCTTCCGGGCTTTACGATATGTCGACAGTGCGTCAGCCGCTGCACCCTCCAGCGGCACATAGCGTTGCTTCTTCCCTTTTCCCCGGACCAGAATCACTCCGTTGGCCTCGTCAATATCTCCCAGCTCAATTCCCACCAACTCGGAGTTGCGCAGCCCACAGCCGTACAGCAGTTCAAAGATTGCTCGATCGCGTTCCGGAAATGCGGCGCTTTCCGGCATCTCTGTGTTCAGCAGCCCGTTGATTTCTTCTATCGTCGGTACGCGCGGCAGCTTCTTCGGCAGCTTTGGCGTTGACACCAGCTTGGCCGGATTTTGTTGGACAATCCCTTCGCGCCCCAGCCACTTATACATGGACCGCAATGCCGCCAGCGCCCGCGCCACGGAAACCTTGCTCAGGCCGCAACCATGCAGGTGTGAGAGATATCCGCGTATTGAAACATGGTCAATCTCTTTCCATCGCGCTTCCGGGCCCAGGTATTCGGCAAAGCGATTCAATTCTTTGCTATAGGCGCGTAGCGTGTGTCGGGATGCATTGCGCTCGCCACGCAGTGAATCCAGAAATTTTCTGATTCCCTTCTGGATTTCCGCGCTCAATTTCCTGTCCGTTTGTTTCATGGCCTGCTCTCCGCTGCCTTTTTCTTTCCCCGAGGGTGAAAATTTCGATAAACAGTTTTCAGCCGGTCCAGCGCCACATGCGTGTAAATCTGGCTCGTCGAGATATCCGCGTGGCCCAGGATCGTCTGCACTGTGCGCAGGTCCGCGCCATTTTCCACCATGTGCGTTGCGCAGCTATGGCGCAGCATGTGCGGACTGGCGTGGCGGCCGGAAGCGGATGCCGACTTGACCATCTGCCATGCCCGTTGCCGTGTCATCTTGCCTCCACCGCGACGGACAAAAAGCATGGAAGAAATTTTTCCATTCAGCAGCGCCTCGCGCCCTTCCGCAAGATATGTACTGAGCTGCTGCTGCGCCACTTTTCCTATCGGAACAATCCGCTCCTTGTCGCCCTTGCCGCGTACCAGTACGTACCCCAAATCCAGCTTTAGGTCTTCCTGCTTCAGGTTGATGATCTCTGAGACCCGCAGCCCTCCGGCATATAACACCTCAATGATTGCCTGGTCGCGCTGCGCCAGCGCGGCGGAAAGTTTGCTCTCTCCCGCTTTGCCTGCCGACTCCAGCATGGAATCAATCTCCGCCGACGCCAGCGATTTCGGCAGCACCTTCCACTGCTTTGGTGAATCAATTTCCAGCGTTGGATCGTGTTTGATCATCCGGTCCAGCAGCAGATACTTATAAAAATGCCGTAGAGCGGAAAGCTTGCGCGCCACTGATCTGTCTTTTACTCCATTCGCAAACAACTGGCTCAGAAAACCGCGAACATCTTCACGCCTCGCTTCTTGCAGCGCACGCCGACGCGCCTGCAGAAATCCCATAAACTGAACCAAGTCGGACTTATACGCCTCTACTGTCAGCGGCGTTAATCCTTTCTCGACATTTAAATAATCAAGAAAGCTCTTCACCATCGGGTCTGTGCGTTCAGCGTGCGGTGCGATTATTTGCCGTGGGCCAGGTTGCTGAGCCCGCTTGTTATCAGACCTCATACTTCCAGTATCCTTCCTGCTGGTCCCCCGGCCAATAGCCGCAATGGTTCACTCCAGCGTTCTGCTTGCGGGACGATTGGGTGACTCTTGGATCAAGTGTTTACCCAAACCCAATCCCAAGCAATCGGCAGAGGGTCGCAACTTCCCTAAACACAAAACGCAACGGTTCTCCCGTTGCGGCTTCTGTAGATGGCTTTCTCCAGCAAAGATATTATAGCGAATATATAGCGAATAAGTCCAGAGAAATCGTAAACTCATCCTGTTTCTCTGCGACCGGCGGGTAATTCAGCCCGAGAATGAACTCCAGGCGCACGTAATGGTATGTTCAGGGGGACCAATTATGGATGATCTGCGTAAATTTATGAGCGATATTGTGCCCTATTGGCAGACCCTTGGGCTGGAACTGGTGGAAGCGGAGCCAGGACGCGCTGTGTTTGTGGCCAGCGTGCGTCCGCAACTGATGCAGAATGGGGTGTTACACGGAGGCGTGCTGGCTTCGATCGCCGATTCGGCGTGTGCGGTGGCGGCAATTTCAAAGGTCTATCCCGCGAATTACGCCACAACCATCAACCTACAGCTCTCATATTTGAAGCCTGTGCTGGAAGGGCGGTTCCGGGCGGTGGGCACATGCGTGAAAGCCGGGAAGAAGGTGCTTTTCAGTGAAGCTCAGGTTTTCGACGAAAAAGAGACTCTGGTATGCAGCGCAGTGTCGCAACTGCTGGTAATTCCATGGCAAATCAAAGGCTAAAGGCTTTTAGCGCGAAAATGCGCGCAGCCAATCTATCTCCTTTAAAACAAACTACTTGCATGGGAAGTAGCGACAGAGCCAGGTCGAATCTGCTAGAGAAAAAGCTTTGCAAATGAGAAAAAAGGCTTTATACTCAATGGTTTTTGCAGTGAAGAGCGGTTCCCACAGGACATTTAGTCCAGGTTTTTCAGCCAGGATTGAAACCAAAGGCTGCTTTCAGGAATCCAAAGCTAGTAGATCATAATCGTACGCATTTCTATATCCAAAAGGCAGGGCGAAACCTACTATGGCAAGGCGACGCGGTAATCCTAACTGGGGCAAGCCTGAGCCCATCGGGCCAGTCATCCCCGTTGTCACTTCTTTTGAGCAGGCAGTCAAGGAATTCAAATTGACGCCTGACCAATACATCCGGTCCACTCGGTTGCGTGAGTGGGCTCGCCGCAATAAGAACAGCAAATATATACCAGAACCTTTACTTGAAGCGTGGGGGTTTGAAATCGAAAGCACGCTTTAAGTTGCTTGTTTTCACCTCTTAGGAAAGGCCACCGTTAGGTGGCCTTTCCTTTTGCCTAAAGGCTGCGTTTGACCAGATTGCATACCGCATGCGATATTTCTCCGTTGACTTTAACAATATGTTAACAATTGCTGCAGGAGAGTCCTCGCTTACATGGTCCGCCTGATTCCCAGAGACACAAAGTTCTTCGATATGTTTGCCGAAATGGCCAGCAATCTTGGTGACGGCGCTCGCCTGCTGAAACAGACACTGGAAGATTTCCAAAACGTTGATGTCCGCGTGCAGCAGCTTAAAGACATTGAGCACCGTGGCGATGATATGACCCACAATATCCTCACCAAGCTCAACCAGACCTTTATCACGCCACTTGACCGTGAAGACATTTATCGTCTTGCATCTTCCCTGGACGACGTCCTGGATTTCATCTATGCCGCTGGTGTTCGTTTGGTGATGTACAAAATAACCAACGCGCCTCCGGCTGCCTCATTGCTGGCTGGAATCGTGGTTAAGCAGGCTGACCAGCTTACTGACGCGCTGGCGCGTCTGGGCAAGAAGAATGACAACGTGCTTGAGAATTGCGTCGAAATCAACCGGCTGGAAAACGAGGCTGACAGCATCGCCCGCGCTGCTATTGCAGTTTTGTTCGAAAAAGAAAAAGATCCCATTTCTTTAATCAAGCTCAAAGAATTGTATGAAGTCCTGGAGACCGCCACGGACAAGGCTGAAGATGCAGCCAACGTCCTGGAAGGCGTGGTTCTCAAGAGCGCATAAACCGAGCCATAGCGATATTTCCTCAACAGGAATGCGGCGAGGCCGAGCACGCGGCGAGTCGCTCGCATCAAGGCTGAAAAATGGATGTCAGTCGAAACTCTGGTGGAGCGATTTGGAGCGAAGCGACATAAGGAAACGAGGGCGAGTTAAGTGCACCTGAGCGGATTACTGGTAGCTGTCACCATTCTGATCGCGCTTTCGTTTGACTTCATCAATGGCTTTCATGACGCCGCAAATAGCATCGCCACGGTAGTTTCCACCCGCGTGCTTTCCCCGCGGCTGGCCGTGGTCTGGGCCGCGGCATTCAATTTCATCGCTGCATTTGTTTTTGGAACTGCCGTCGCCAAAACCATTGCCGGCGGTCTCGTCGATCCCAACCAAGCCACTCAATATGTGATTCTTGCCGCGCTCGCAGGGGCCATCATCTGGGACCTCCTTACCTGGTGGTGGGGCCTGCCGACCTCCTCATCACATGCGCTAATCGGCGGTCTGGCCGGGGCCGGCATTGCTCGCGCTGGCTGGCAGGTCCTGGTGCGTGAACCAAAATTGCATTGGCCCATTATTGGCACCATTCCGGGACTCGGAGAAAAGTGGATGGCCACACTCATTTTCATTGTGCTTGCTCCGCTTATCGGCCTGGTAATTGGTTTGGGCCTGATGGTTGCAGTTTCCTGGATATTCCAGCGCACCGCACCGCGCACCGTGGATAAGCTCTTCCGAAAATTGCAGCTTCTTTCCGCCGCGGCATACAGCCTGGGCCATGGCGGAAATGACGCGCAAAAAACCATGGGCATTATCGCCGGTGCCTTGCTGGCAGGAGGTTATCTCACCAAAGAGCAGTTCGCGCGGGGATGGGGTCCTTATAAGTGGTACATCATCCTCGGAGCGAACGCCGCTATTGCGCTTGGCACTTATTTTGGTGGCTGGCGCATCGTGCATACCATGGGGTCAAAAATCACCAAGCTCCGCCCGGTCGGCGGATTCTGTGCTGAAGGCGCGGGAGCCATTACGCTATTTTTCCTTGCCTCCCATGGCATTCCGGTAAGCACCACCCACACCATTACCGGCGCGATTGTCGGCGTGGGATCTACGACGCGTCTTTCCGCTGTGCGCTGGGGTGTGGCGAAGCGTATTGTCTGGGCCTGGGTACTCACCATTCCCGCTTCCGCAGTTGTAGCGGCGCTTACTTTCTGGGCCATTCGATATTTCGTGCCTAATGCTTAAGCATTGCCCGTTCAGACTGCAAAACCTGCCTATAATCAGGAATTTTTAATCTCATCAGCAAAGGGAAATTCCCTCAGCCTGCGTCTTTAAGGTATCGGCAAAGTTCTTAGTGGGGGTGCCATGTCTTATTCACTTCTCGAAAACGCCTTGGTCTCGCTCCTGAAATCTCTTCCAACAGGGTTGCTCGCCAGGATTCAGCTATCGTCCCGGGCTAAAGCCATTGCAATAGTCTTGGCGGTGCTGTTAATTACATTTTTGTTGGGGTGGGCTGCGTTTTCCACCGCGCATGAGTACCTGCCGCTGGCCGCACTCGGCATTTTTTACGGCGTTATTCTCTCTTATCCAGCCACCAAACTGCTTGGTCCGCGATTGCAGTCAGCTCTGGGTGGTTTGCTTGGCGGAATCAGCGTGGGAAACGTCAGCTCTAAAGTTGCAACTGGAACGTCGGCGATCAGGGCCCTTTCTAAATTCATCAACAGCACCGTTCAACAGGTAATAATCGTTGTCCCAGACCCGAAAGCACAATCATTGGAAGATGGAATTGTTCTTTGTATTTGGATGGCTCTGGTGACAATGTTCCTGATCATCGCCACCAACGCTTATCTCGGGGATGGCCCTTTAGCTGCGGTTGTTGCGCCAGCAGCAGGTCCTGCACTAGCCTCAGCTTCCGAAAATAAAATAATGGGAAAAACGGCCGGGGTCTAAACTTCCGAAAAAGCCAGTCAGCCTTGGGCACCGGGTATTCGCACCACCTGATGCCCACCGCACCCGGTCTGTACCGCTGCTTTGATCTGCTCCACCACGCTCCGTCCATACTTCAACAGAAAGTAGGCCCCGCCTATTCCACGTTCCTGTAAGTCTTTTTCAGGATACAAAGCAGTGATCAGTTCATCGGCATGGCGCAGGACTTCTGTATTCTTTCTTGCTTCTGCGCGGGCTGCTTTGTCGCGAACACCCTGCAATTGATAGCGCATTTTCGCGCCCGCGTTCTCCGCCGCATCAATCAATGTGCGGTCCAGTTTTTCCAGCGGCCCCTGGATCACAGCCAGCGCCTGCTCAAGGTGCTGTGCCGCTGAATCAAAACTTTTAAGAATGCTGTCCGGCAGCGCGCGCAAAGCTACCAGTTCCCGGGCTTTTTCCGGTGTGGTGAAAAGATCAGAAAGGGAGAGTTGATAGCGATCAAGTAATTTGGCGATGCGGGGTTCAATCAGCGTGGCAAAGATACGTGGAACAATTGGCGTTACTCGCCCGGACAGTTTGCGGTACACAACTTCAATCTGGGCAAAATATGCGGCCTCAGCAGGCCCGCCGATGTAACACAGAGTCGGTAACAGGTAATCCTGCATCAATGGACGCAGCAACACGTTCGCGCTGAATCGCTCCGGACATCGCTCCGTCTCCTGCAACAGCTCCGCTGCGGCCAGCTTACGCTCACCCACAAAAAACTCGCCTTCATGGTGCCGCACCGGCGTTCTGGCTCCATCTTCAAGATAAAAACAGAGCGTGTGTGAAGGCGTTACTTTTACCTGGGCATGATATCCAGCCGCTTCAAGTTCCTTGTTGCGCGCCAGCAGCGCCTGATTGATTTCTTCTGACTTTTCCAGCGCGGCGCGGAATATCGGCTGGGCAATCCTGTGCAACTCCGCGTCGAGCGGGTTTAAGAAGACAATGCCCAGATCGGAAAAAATCTTCGCGTAAAATCTGGCAAAGGCCGTCCCAAACGTTTCTCCCTTGCGATAGCTGGCCGCCAGCAACTCGCTTATCTCTGATTCACCAAATAGCGCGGCTATTTGATGCGCGGCAGCAGTTATTTCATCCGTAAAAGCAATGTTTCCCACCGGAGCGCCTTCACGATGCGGCACGTTTACCGTGAACTTCTGCAAATGGTCGCCTGCCGGAAGATTCACCGTGTTGATTTCTTCGAAATCATGGTCCTCTGTTGCCAGCCAGAACACCGGCACCGCACCGACTTTTTCCGCCATAATCGCGGCAGTCAGCGCCTTCAGCACACAAAACATGGGACCGCCAAATAGCCCGACCTGTTGGCCGGTGACAACCGCCGGCGCTCCTTCACGCAGCCGCTGAATGTTGGCAAGCGTCTTTTCGCCCGCGCCAAACTCCTGGTTTTGCCGCTCCAAGATCGCCGCCACGGCACTGCGCCGCTCCGCCGGGTACTGGATTTTCCGTATCTCGTCTGTCCACCATTCCTGGCCCAATGGCGGTCGCGCATAAAACTGTTTGACCCGGTCAAAGTTGTGGAGAAAGTCATCAAAAAGGCGTGTAGTGTGGGGAATACTGGAAAATGGCAGACACTCGGTTTCCAAAGTTGGGCTCTCCACGATCTGCATAGACTCATTGGACGCGCCAGGGCTCCACTAGTTGCACAAAATCTGCGCATCTTTCCCAGTGATTGTAAAGGATGGACCCAAGATTGGCCCGCCGGAGATGATGAAAGGAAGCCTCGCCTTGTGTAAGAATGGTCAGCTCGAGTGATTTACGCAAGGCAAAATCCTTATCGAGAGATATTCCTATGCCATGGCTTGAGCCAATTACGCTGCGCGGAACCCATGCGTGCTGGGAGCCGCTTTCGCAAGCCCCATTCATGACCATTTGGTGGAAGCCGTAAAAGGACGGCGAATTATGGAAGCTCTGATATACCGTGATTCCCGAGCCGGAGAAGATGCGCACTGAAATTGACAGACGGCTGCAACGCCAGGCAAAAGGCGCAATGCTTCCTTTTGCCTTAGAGATATCGGCACCGCAAAAGTGGTTGGCATGACGAGTTACTGGAACGCTTCGTACCAACTTCTTTAATCATCCCAGCCAGCGGGCCAACACTACGGCAAATGGTCCAGATAACAGGCGCCATTTGTCACTTGGTCCGGGGGAGTCGGCGGGGTGCTCCAGGGAACGCCGTTAAAGTCAAAGAACTCGTTTGCCATACTGGGCTGGGCAGCGTCGCGTGCTGTGAGGGATGGCAGGTTGAAACGCTCTTCAATCAGTTTCAACATGGCGGTGTAATCCATCACCTGATGAGAGACAAAATTCTTTTTTGTGAACGGGGAGATTACCACCAGCGGCAAGCGATATCCGGTGTATTGGAAATTGCATGTCGGGCTGGAGTTGATGCTGAGGTCAGGGTTTTGGCAGATGTCATGCAGTGCAAGATCCCGGGGAGCGATACCATCAGGGCTCACCGTTGGCTGCGGCGAAACGTGATCATAGAATCCGCCGAACTCGTCCCAGGTAAGAATAAAGATTGAGTCCTTCCACGATGGACTGTTCATGAGGCCATTGATCAGACTGGACACAAACTTCGCGCCCTGCTGAATATTGATCGCTCCAGTGGCAGAATCGGCCGGGTGTTCATCAAGTCCCTCAGCTGATGCCGGCTCAACAAAAACCACCTGCGGAAGCGTTCCGTTGTTCGCGTCCACAATGAATTGATCCACAGTGGAGAGATGCTGATTGCCGGCAGCTACTATGTTCTGCGCATACGTAAACTGGCCAAAATAGCTTTGTCCCATCAGGCAGCTTGGGGTAACGCACGGAGGTACGTTGTTTACGGGATTTAATGGATGAACATAATCTTTCCACGTGATGCCATGTTCATCCAATACTTGCGCGATGGTTTTGGCTGTGAGTTGCTGCGGATGCGCCGGATCAACTGGATATGCGTGTCCCTGCGATGTACCAGAAAGCATGTATTGGCGGTTGACCTGCGTACGTGAAAGCGCCGGAGCAAACCAGCGGTCTGACGTGGCAAAGTTCGACGCCATGAAGTAGTAGTAGTTCAGGTTGTCACCGGTGTAATAGCCCATCACTCGAGCGCCGATCACATCATTGATCGGGCCTTCAAATCCGGCGGTCCGGGCAAATCCGTCGCCTAGAAATACCGTGGAAAGCGAGTCGTGTTTATTTAAAAAAACACGACTCGCTTTCCACGGTATTTCTAGGCGACGGAT
>DASXMN010000054.1:0-48728 GCA_036495645.1 Candidatus Angelobacter sp. | reverse complement strand
CAGTTGTTCGTTTCCGGTCTGGATGATTGCGCATCGAGCAACCTGGTCTTTAAGGAATGGGCAAGCTCCTGGGCCCGCCGGACAATCGTCAAGAATGCCGTGCGGCTGATTGCGCCGGCGCCGCCCTCTCGAAAGCGCGTTTTGAATACTCCGAGCGACTTTACAAACCGGTTCCTGCCAGAACTCCCGGCAGAAATTTCCGCCATGGTTGGTCTCAGCCCATTTGAACGCTTTGCTTTTATCCTGTCAGTCCTTGAAGGCTACTCCGATCAAGACTCTGCCTTGCTCCTTGGCTGCACGCGCCAGACGCTGATTGCTGCACGCGTCCGGGCAGAGCAGCAGATCGCACGGACTGTGGCGGCTCAAGAGGGCCGCCAGTCAGATAGCAAACCAAACAATCAGGAGTCCGCGATCAAACTAGCGGCTTCCATGCGCCTGGCGGTTCCGGCATAAAGGCACGACAACATTCCAAAATGGAAACTTTCAGATACGAGGCAACGATGAATAGGATTAATACAAATAATATTTATAAGCGTTTTGGCTTTTCCGCCGCGCTGCTGCTGGTGCTTCCACTGGCTGCATGCAACAGAAGCAACGTGCAGGCGGCAGGCCCCGCTGGACCGCCGCCGCCTCTGGTAACCGTGGTTCAAACCAGCGCACAAGATGTACCCAAATACCTGGATGAAATCGGCAAGAACGCCGCTTATGAATCAGTAACGGTGACGCCGCAAGTGGGCGGACGCGTTACTGAACGGCACTTTCAGGATGGTGAGAACCTCAGGAAGGGGCAGCTTCTTTTCGTAATCGATCCCCGGCCATATAAGGCCCAACTTGATTCGGCCCAGGCGAATCTGGCCCAAACCAAAGCCGCGCTTGATTTGGCCAAGATCCAATTTTCCCGCGATCAGGAAATTATCAGTACCAGAGCAATCTCCAAGCAGGACTTTGACACCAAGAAGAACACGGTTGATGTGGACCAGGCGCAGGTGGCAGCCGCCGAGGCAGCTCTCGAAACCGCCAAGCTGAATTTGGAATATTGCTATATCCATTCTCCGATTGACGGCCGCGCCGGCTCGCGCCTGGTGGACGCCGGAAATGTGGTGCAGGCGAATGCGACCCAGTTGCTGTCAATACAACGCGTGGATCCGATCTATGCGAATTTCACCATCACAGAGCGCGATCTTCCAGAAGTGCAAAAGCAGATGGCGCACGGTGGTCTGAAGGCGTTGGTTCGGCTCCCGTCTGATTCGGATAATACAGCCCGAACCGGACGGATCGAATTCCTTGACAACACGGTGCAAAACGGCAGCGGCACAGTTAACTTGCGCGCGACCCTCAGCAATCCGGACCGCCATTTCTGGCCCGGCCAATTCGTGGATGTGAAGCTGGTTCTGACCACGGAAAAGGCTGCCATACTCGTTCCCAGTGAAGCTACTCAGATCAGCCAACAGGGGACTTTTGTTTACGTGGTGAAACCTGACGACACTGCTGAACTTCGCCCAGTGAAATTAGGCCAGCGCCAGGGACAGCAGGTAGTCGTCACGGAAGGACTCGCAGCCAATGAGCGTGTGGTGCTCGCGGGTCAGATGCTGGTCCGGCCTGGCAGCAAAGTGAGAATCGCCGCCGGCCCGTCAGGAAATGGCGACAAATTGAATGCTCAAAGTGGAGGCTACTAATGAATCTCTCTGAGCGCTTTATCCGCCGTCCTGTAATGACCGTAGCTCTCACGCTGTCGATCATCCTCTTCGGAGTCTTCGCCTATTTTCGCTTGCCGGTGAGTGATCTTCCGGCGATCGATTATCCGGTAATTCAGGTACAAGTAAGTTATCCGGGCGCCACACCGGACACCATGGCCAACAACGTGGCTACGCCTCTGGAACGCCAGTTCATGCAGATTCCCGGCCTGGAACTGGTGACCTCAAACAACCTGCAAGGGCATTCCAGCTTTGTTCTGCAGTTTGATCTTTCCAAGAGTTTGGATGGCGCAGCCACTGACGTGCAGGCTGCCATTACACGCGCACAAGGGCAGCTTCCGCTGGACCTACCCAGCCCGCCCACATTCACCAAGACCAACCCCAACGATCAGCCGATCATGTACATCCCGCTGGTGAGTGACACGGCGACCGAAGGCCAGCTCTATGACTATGCCAATACTCAAGTGGGTGAGCGTATCAGCATCCTGCCCGGAGTCAGCCAAGTGTCAGTGTTCGGCACGCGATCGGCCATACGGATCAAGGCTGACCCTTCTGCCATGGCCGTGCGGAACACCACGTTAGATGACCTGACCGAAGCCATCAAAAATGGCACCAACTATACCGGCGCTGGGCAGTTTGACGGCCCGAACCGCAGCTTCCTGTTGCAGCCGCAAGGTCAACTGACAACAGCGGAGGAATACAACAACCTGATTGTGGGGCAGACCAGCGGTGCGCCGGTTTATCTGAAAGACGTTGCCACGGCTACGCAAGGCGTGCAGGACGAGCGAATCGATATGCGCTTCTGGGTGCGCGGACACCCCGAACCTCATGGAACCGTCGTGGTCGCGGTGTTTCGCCGCGCCGGAGTGAACGCCGTTGACGTAGCGAAATCGGTCCGCGACATGCTGCCAAGCATTCAGTCGCAGCTTCCCAGCTCTGTCTTGCTGGTGCCGGCCTATGACCGCTCCCAGACCATCGTGAGCAGCATTAAGGATGTGCAGTCCACGCTTTACATCGCGTTTGGCTTGGTCGTCCTGGTGATTTTCATTTTTCTTGGGCGGGCCACGGACACGCTGATTCCTGCGGTCGCGTTGCCTCTTTCACTGCTCCTGACCTTTATTGCGATGAGTGTTCTGGGTTACAGCCTGGATAACCTCTCATTGATGGCGCTTACTCTCGCTATTGGGTTTCTTGTGGATGATGCAATCGTGTTCCTGGAAAACACCGTTCGCTTGATGGAGCAAGGGCAGAGCGCGCTTGAGGCTTCACTGAATTCAGCCAAGGAAATCAGCTTCACCATTTTGGCCATGACTATCTCTCTGGCAGCGGTTTTCATTCCGCTGGTATTCATGAGCGGGTTGATGGGACGCATCTTCCGCGAATTCTCCATCACGATTGTGATATCGATTCTCGCCAGTGGCATCGTTTCGCTTACGCTCACTCCATTGATGACATCGCGGCTGCTGCGCGATCGCGGCGAAGGCGCCAAAAAGACCTGGATGGAGCGCTGGTTTGGGGCCATAGAACATCGCGTGCTCAATGTTTATGGCCGGTCGTTGTGGTTCTTTCTTCGTCATCGCTGGATCTCAGCGGTCACCTGGGTCATTTGCCTGATCGGAACAGGCTATCTCTTCTATAAAGTGCCGAAATCGTTTCTTCCAGTCGGCGACAGCTCATTTATCCGCGGCGTGCTGGTGGCACAAGAAGGAACATCGCCGGAGCAGATGCATGCCTACCAAACGCAGGCGGAAAACATTATTCGAGCCAATCCCGCAGTGCGCAGCACCTTTACCATGAGCGGTAATAGTTCATTCCTGCCGCCGAACCAGGCGTTCCTGATTTCCTTCTTAAAAGACCCTAAAGAGCGCGCTCCAATCCAGGCGGTGGCCGGACAGGAGATGGGCGCAATCGCCCAGGCGATTCCTGGCGTGATGGCCTTTTTACAGCCCAACCCAGCGCTGGAAATCAGCACCGGAGCAACCGCCAACGTGCAGGGAGAATTCGCTTACACGCTTTCCGGAATTGATAGTAATGAGGTGTACGCTACAGCGGCCAAGCTGACTGCAAAGATGTACCAATATCCGGGATTCATGTTCGTGAATTCCGATCTTTTTAATCACACGCCCAACCTGCAGATTGACATTCTGCGCGAACAAGCCAAGCTCTATGGCGTTTCTGAGAGCCGGATTCTCACACTGCTGCATAACGCCTATTCCGAGAATTACAGCTACCAGATCAAGCAGCCGACAGACCAGTATCAGGTCATCGTGGAGGTTGCGGACAACAAGCGCTCTGACCCGCAGGACCTGAGCAAGCTCTACATCAAGAGTGATGACGGCCAGCGCCTGGTGCCACTCAGCGCGCTGACCAGTTGGCATACGATCATTGGCCCGCAGGGCGTTAACCATACAAATCAGTTTGCCAGCGTGACCCTATTCTTCAACCTGAAACCCGGCTATGCCATTGGACCGGCAACACAGTTCGTGGAAAGCTCCGCGAATGCGATACTCCCGGCATCGGTGCACGGCGGGCTTCAAGGCCAGGCGCTCACGTTCCAAAACACCGTTTCCGATCTTGCCATCCTGATGCTGGTTGCCGTGTTTGTCATGTATGTGATCCTGGCCATTCTCTATGAAAGCTATCTGCATCCGCTGACGGTGCTTTCGTCACTGCCGGTGGCGCTGCTTGGCGGCTTGCTCACGCTCTGGGTTTTCGGAGCGGAAGCTTCCCTTTACGCCTATATCGGAATGTTCATGCTGATGGGCATTGTGAAGAAAAACGGAATTATGATTGTTGATTTCGCGGAGCAGCGCGTGCGCCAGGGAGTCCGAGATGATGAGGCGATTCACGATGCCAGCATGCAGCGTTTTCGCCCGATCATCATGACTACAATGGCCGCTCTGCTTGGCGCTCTGCCGATCGCGCTTGGCTACGGAGCTGACGGCGCATCACGCAGGCCGCTTGGACTGGTAGTCATCGGTGGTTTAATCGTCTCGCAATTTGTGACGCTCTACGTTACACCCGCTATTTACCTGTATTTGGAGGAGTTCCAGGAGAAGGTGCTGGACCGCTTCTCATTCTTCCGGTCAGCAGGAAAGACGGCGCCAGCAAGGCGGCCGGCGCTAGCGATGCAGGAAGTCAATGGAGATTAAGAACATGAATGAACGTATCTTGCACAATCGATTCCAGGCGTTCTGGCCATTCGCTCTTGTGTTGGCAGTGGTACTGACGGGATGCGCGGTCGGCCCCAACTACAAAAGGCCTGCCGTAGATGTTCCAACGGTTTACAGGCAGCCGGCGGAAGACGCAGCAGCGACTAAACCTGCGGCGAATGCGGCCCAAAGCACCCCCGCCGGGACAACGCAAACCGCTGCTGCCTCGATCGGCGATGAAAAATGGTGGGAGCTCTTCCAGGATAAAGAGCTGCAAGGCTTAATTCGCACGGCCCTGAAGAACAACTACGATGTTCGCATCGCCGCGACGCGCGTGCTACAGGCCCAGGCCCAGCTGGGAATTACGCGGGCCGATCAACTTCCGTCAGTAAGCGTGGGCGGAAATATTACAAGTCAGCAGAGTGCCCAGAGCGGCCCTATTCCTTCGTTCGAGTTGACACGAGGGGAACTGGACGCGAACGCCGCGTGGAACCTTGATTTCTGGGGAAGGTATCGTCGCGCCACCGAGGCTGCACGCGCAAGCCTGCTGGCAAGCGAATGGGCGCAGAAGGAAGTCATGGCCACACTGGTGGCCAGCGTTGCCATTGATTACTTTCAGCTTCGCCAACTCGACCTTGAGTTGGAAATCTCAAAACGTACACTCAATTCGCGCCAGGGTTCGTTGCAGTTGACCCAGACCCTGGAACAGCACGGAATCAATTCACTGCTGGATGTGCGGCAGTCAGAGCAACTGGTTTACACCGCCGCCGCGGAGATTCCTGATTTTGAGCGGCAAATTGCGCAAGAGGAGAATGCTATCAGCATTCTTCTGGGAAATAATCCCGGCGATGTCCCCAGGGGATTGAAGTTGACCGAACAGCCTCACGCGCCCGAGGTCCCCGTTGGGCTTCCATCCGCACTCCTGGAGCGCCGCCCGGACATTCTCCAGGCGGAGCAGAACCTGGTGGCTGCCAACGCACAGATTGGTGTTGCCAGGGCAGCTTACTTTCCGCAAATCGCTTTGACTGGATCTGGAGGCTATCAGAGTGGCGCCCTCACCAATCTGTTTACCGGCCCGGCCGGAATCTGGAATCTGGTGGGATCCTTCTCTCAACCAATCTTTCAGGGAGGAAGGCTCAAATCTGGTGTTCGGTTGGCGGAGGCCCAGCGTGATCAATTACTCCTGACCTATCAACAGTCCATTCAGGGCGCTTTTCGTGATGTTTCCAACGCGTTGGTTGCTTATCGCAAGAATCGGGAATTCAGGATACAAGAGGAACACCTGCTGGAAGCCGCGCAAGATGCCGCGCGACTTTCAGAAGTGCGTTTCAAAGCCGGAACAACAGATTACCTCGAGGTCCTGACGAACAATACCAACTCTTTTTCGGCCGAACTGACGCTGGCCCAGGCGCAGGGAAACGAGCTCACGGCACTCGTCCAGCTCTACCAAGCGCTGGGAGGTGGCTGGCAGCAATGATTTTTCCAAACGAGTTGAGATCTAATGCAGGCGTCGGCTGAGCTGAGAGCAGTGCCTAACGGTAAAAGGGCGATTGTCTGCTTTGTGCGGCTGCTTCAACTCGCGGGTGCGCGTGAACGGATGCGTAAGCTAGGCCGACACCCCGATTTCTTGCCGTACAACTGAGATTCTCCCCCGAGCTGCGCCGCGGCAAGAGCAGATCGCCTCACGCGGTTGAAGAGAATTCCAGGCGGCGTGGAGGGAGAAGCAGCAGAAATATACGACGTAAATGTCTATTCGAGAATTCCTCCGGACCGAACCAGCTCTGCCAGCCTGGCGAAGTCTTCAGCGAATACGCGGTCCTGCTCGATCCTGGGGCTCACTTTACGGATCGCTGCGTGAGCGCGCTGCAATGGCTGGCTGGTTTTTAAAGGAGCTAGAAAATCCAGCGCCTGCGCCGCAGCGCAAGCTTCGATCGCCAGCACATTGGTGGTGTTGGCGACCACGCGCTTCAGCTTGATGGCTGCGGCCATCCCCATGGAAACGTAATCTTCCTTGTTGCCGGAGGTGGTAATGGAATCGACTGATGCAGGATGCGCCAGGCCTTTGTTTTCGCTGGCCAGTGCGGCCGCGGTGACTTGCGGCATCATAAAGCCGGAATTGATACCTGCATCCGGTGCAAGAAACGGCGGCAAGCCTTCATTGAGCGCCGGATTTACCAGCCGTTCAATCCGCCGTTCAGAAATTCCTGCCAGCGCACTTAGCACTATGGCCATATAATCCAGCGCAAAGGCCAGAGGCTCTCCATGGAAATTGCCGCCGGAAATGATGTCGCCTTCACCATGGCCTTTCACAAAGACCAGAGGGTTATCCACGGCGGAATTCATTTCAATTGCAAAAGTGCGGTGGCAAAACTCCAGCGTGTCGCGCACAGCTCCATGGACCTGCGGAATGCAGCGCAAAGAGTAAGCATCCTGCACTCGGCCGCAGTCCTTGTGCGATTCGCGAATCTCACTGCCTTTAAGCAGTCCACGCAGGTTCTTCGCAACCTTCATCTGTCCTGCGTGTGGACGAGCCGCATGGATGCGCTCATCAAATGCAACATCGGTGCCATGAAGCGCGTCGAGTGACATTGCACCCAGCACATCCGCGGTTTCCGCCAGATTTTCCGCCGCCATCAGTGAAAGTGTTCCCACCGCCAGCATGGCTTGCGTGCCATTGATCAGCGAAATGGCTTCTTTAGCTTCAGGGACAAGCGGCTTTATTCCCGCGCGCTGCATCTCTTCAGCGCTGGCGGTTTTTGCGCTTCCCTGCCAGACTTCACCTTCTCCGATCATCGCCAGAGCAAGGTGAGCGAGCGGGGCCAAATCACCGCTTGCTCCCACGCTTCCCTGCGACGGCACCACCGGATGCACGCTTTGATTCAGCATCGCGCAAATCAGGTCGATCACTTCCGGCCGCACCCCGGAAAATCCTTTGGCAAGCGAGTTGGCCCGCAGAAGCATCATCGCGCGCGTTTCTTCCTGGCTCAGGGGTTCGCCGACTCCTACCGAATGCGAGCGGATCAGGTTCAACTGAAGCTGACGGTTTTGCGCCGGCTCAATATGAACGTCACTTAGCTTTCCCACGCCGGTATTGATTGCGTAAGCCACGCGGTTTTCCCGCAGCAACTTGTCAACCACTTCCCGCGCGGCGATCACTCCTGCGCGTGCGCCCTCCGCCATTTCCACTGGACGGCCGCTATAGACCACCGCGCGCAGGTCGTCGAAGGAAAGGTCGCTGCCATTGATTTCAAGAGATTTCATGCGTCCTGATTGTGCTTTGTGAAAGCCTTTATATATTTTTCCGGCAGTGCAGTCCGCACCAGTTTGTCGTCCACGATAATGTGCATTGTTTCGCCTGTAGCCAAAAGTGTCCCGTCGCTTTCTCGAAAGATTTCATAGCTGAAGTGCAACAGCGACGAACGCACGTTTTTGATCTGGGTGCGGACCACAATCTCATCATCATATCGTGCGGGCGCTTTATACCGGATATGCACATCTGCAACTGGAATGTGGCAGTTGTCCTGCTGCTCCATTTCGCTGTATTGAAAGCCGAGCTGCCGCAGCAGTTCCACGCGCCCCACCTCAAACCATATAAGGAAGTTCGAGTGATATGCCACGCCCATCTTGTCGGTCTCGGCGTAGCGCACGCGCAGTTTGGTCTCGCCGCTGATCTTTCTATGAACGCCTTCTATTTTTCTGTCCAAGATGGTTTGCGTTTCTCCAGAAATGCCGTGATGCCTTCCTTGAAATCCGCCGTTTGCCGGATGGCAGCGTTCTCTTTGATGGCGCTCTTCAGCTGACGGTCTAGCTGCTCTTTTGTATAGCTGGAAAGCAGCGCCTTAGTGGTGCGCAGCGACGCTGGACTGTTTTCCATAAGCTGCGCTGCAAGCTGTAATGCTCGCGGCATAAGCTGCTCCGGCACAACAATTTCATTTACTAAGCCCAGCTTGTGGGCTTCTTCCGCACCAAACAACCTTCCGGTAAGCAAAAGATCTCGCGCCCGTTTCTCTCCGATATTTGCAATTAAATAACTGGAAACAATCCCGGGCACAAATCCAATCCGCACTTCCGTATAGCCAAACTTGGCTTCCGGGACAGCCAGAGTAAAATCGCATAGCGTTGCCAATCCCGTTCCGCCGGCAATGGCCGGCCCATTCACCGCAGCTATGGTCGGCTTGGGAAAATCATAAAGCGATCGGAACAGGCTGGCCATGGTCTCTGAATCCTGGATGTTCTGCTCGTTGGTACGGCCCGTAAGCTGTTTCAGATTTTCCATATCCATCCCAGAACAAAATGCCTTTCCTGCGCCGGTGAGGACAATAATCTGCGCCTGCGAATCCGCTGCCTGCTTCAACGCCGCAATGAGGTCATCGATCAGCTCGTAGCTGATCGCGTTGCGCTTGTCCGGACGGTTCAGCGTGATGATCGCGATGCCATTCGCTTCCGAGTATTGAACGGTGTTGTAGGTCACGCTAGCGTGTTCCTCCCGCTGCCGTTTGCACATGGATTTCTATCTGGTCGATGGCGTTATAGAGATAGCCTGAGGGATTCCAGCTAGCTGTTTGAGGCTGGCGGCGGCCACGGCTATCCGTCGCTCGGGACATGACGACGTGGTCGCCAGGCCCTGCGGATTTCCAGATGTAACTCCATAAACGCCATGCATGGGCAGCAGAGTCGCCTTCCAAATCGGCGATGTTCCATGTGGCTCCCCCATCGGTTGAAATGTCTACCCTGGTAATCTCTGCATCGCTTGTCCAGGCGGTACCATGAATGCGAACAGTGCCGGCCTTTACCGTTGCCCCATGGACCGGTCCCGCAATCACGGATTTCGTGCTTAGTTCCGTGAGAGCGCGGGTATTATCAGAGCTAATCGAAGTCCCTGGCGGGACGGGCTGGCGCGGAACCCGGTACGCCTCCTTCATAAACTCGCCTTCATATTCTTTATCGAGGACTTTGATTTCCGCAAGCCATTTGCACCAACTGGCGCCGATCCATCCTGGAACAATAGCGCGAGCAGGAAATCCGTGATGGTTGGTTAGTGGGGCGTGGTTCATGTGCGTGGCCACAAGGCTATCTTCCTCGAGCGCTTTTTCAATGGGAATGCTGCGGATAAATGGTGGAATTTGGCCCGATGATTTATCCAGGCCACGGAACATCACATGCTTAGCGGTTGCCTTAAGGCCTGCGCGCAGCAATATGTCGCGCAAACGGGTCCCGCTAAAGTGGGCATTTCCCACAGCGCCGCGCCGCCATTGCGTTCCTGGCGTTTGTGGCTGGTAAAAGGCCCGTCCATTGCCGGCACATTCCAGTACTGATGTAATCGAGTGCGGCGCAATTCCGGCCAAATCTGACAAACTCAGTACGATGGGTTGCTCTACCTCGCCGGTTACAGTCAAACACCATGCGCCTGGCGAAATCGAGGGTTCGTCCAGATGATTGCGCACAAAAAAATGCGAGACCGGCGTGATCCATGATTCCATGAATTCAACCGGCATCTCCAGTTCGAGGCAGGAAGAAGAATGTTGAATCATCTTTTCTTTATCTGGGACAGCCTGTAAGACCGGTGAAGGCAGGTCAACCTCACCACCGTTCGAAAATGATCGCGTCATTTCAACCTCTTTCCGCTTCGCGAATGACAAGGAACTTTAACCGGAGAAACACATCAGAAAGGCAGTGGCATACTTTGCCAATGCCGGATAGGTACATTTTAATAGCATCATTCCGGCCGTTCACATCACCACTGTGTGTTTCTTCGCAATATCTGCCGACATCTGCATTGCCGAATCCAGCGGCTTCTTCAAAGGTACTTCCGCACCGCGATCTCGCAGTGTTTGAACTGCAATCTCTGTTGGAATATTACCGATCATCTCATCCTGAGCAAACGGGCAGCCGCCCAGCCCGCCAATGGCGGAATCGAAGCGCCGGCATCCAGCTTCGTACGCTGCAATGATTTTCTCCGCCGCTCCAGTCTTTGTGCTGTGCAGGTGCGCGCCGATTTCAAGATAGTCGTAAGCGCCAATCACGGCTGAGATAAGCTCTCTTATCTGCTCTGGTGTTGAAAGGCCAACCGTATCCGCCAGCGAAATCTGCGTAATGTTCATGTCCGCCAGAATGCCCACGGCTTCAATTACCTCTTCCGCATTCCACAGGTCGCCATACGGGTTGCCGAAGGCCATGGAGATATATGCCACCACATTCAGCCCGGCAGCGTCGGCCTTCAGTTTAATTTGTTCCAGTTCATCGGCGGCTGCTTCCAGCGTCTGGTTCTGGTTGCGTTTAAGAAATGTCGGTGAGACGGAGTACGGAAATCCCAGGGTCTGCACTGCTTCTGTCGCAATGGCCCGCTCCGCCCCTTTTTGGTTTACAACAATGCCGATGATCTCAACGTCGTCAGGTAGCTCAAGTTGCTTGAGCACTTCTTCGGAGTCTGCCATCTGCGGAATCGCCTTGGCCGACACGAATGACACGGCGTCTATGTGTTTGAATCCTGCCTCAATCAGCGCGCGCAAATACTGGGCTTTCATGGCCGTGGGGATTTGGCCTTTGAGGCCCTGCCAGGCATCGCGCGGACATTCAATGATTTTTATTTGATTACCTGCCATCGTTTGATCCTGCTCCAGCCACAAGGCTTTTTTCACCGCGGAGACGCGGAGACGCGGAGTCAAAAACCTTTCGAATGATTCCTTGTCGTAGCACAGGAACATTGAAATTGATAATGAACCCAACAGGCTTATCCAGCAGTTTCAGGTACGTGAGCAATTGTGCTTCGTGGATTGCCAGAACACGCTCAATGCACTTCAATTCGAGAATAACAATATCTTCAACAATTAAATCCAGGCGGTAACCACAGTCGAGCGCTACGTCTTTATAAATAACCGGCACTAAAAACTGGCGCTGGAATTTCAATCCCTGTAGATGCAGTTCGTGGCAGAGGCATTCTTCATAGACGGATTCTAAAAGTCCCGGTCCAAGCGCTTTGTGTACTTCCATAGCGGCGCCAATGATCTGCTCCGTTAAGCTTTCATGAATCAATTTACTCTGTTCATTATTTTTCTCAGTGCGATCAATGCTCACCAGAAGCTCCCTTGCCTTTCTCCGCGACTCCGCGTCTCCGCGGTGAGTGTTTTTCTGTTTTACGGCGGTTCGCTAAGTCTGCAGTACTCCCACTTTGAACTCTTTGACGTCCGGGTTAAGTGCTGCCGCCTCGAGCGCTGTGATCAGCGCCTGGCGCGTCTCCATTGGATCAATGATTTTGTCAATCCACAACCGCGCCGCCCCGTAGCGTGGGTCGCTTTGCTGGTCGTAGGTGGCTTTGGTAGCGTCAAACAATTCCTTGCGTTCCTGCTCGCCCAATTTCTTGCCGCCGCGCTCAAGCTGCTTGATCTTGATCTCCACCAGAGTTCCCGCGGCTGCCGCTCCGCTCATCACGGCATATCGTGCGGAAGGCCAGGCAAAGACAAAACGCGGATCATATGCCTTTCCGCACATGGCATAATGCCCCGCCCCAAAAGAGCCTCCAATGATGACTGCGATCTTCGGCACCACGGAATTGGCCACGGCATTCACCATCTTGGCCCCGGCTTTGATAATGCCGCTCCATTCGGCGTCGCGCCCCACCATGAAGCCATTGACATCGTGCAGGAATATCAGGGGCACCAGGTTCTGGTTGCAGTCCATGATGAAACGTGCAGCTTTCTCTGCGCTTTCGGTATAGATCACGCGGCCAAACTCCACTCGCTTTGCGCCGGACGAAGGGTCTGTCTGTTGCGTCGGAGCTGCCTGGTTGGCCACAATCCCCACGGCAAAGCCGCCGATTCGCGCCAGGCCGCAAATCACTGTCTTTCCGTACTCTGCTTTGTATTCATCGAACTTCCCGCCATCCACCACGCGGGCAATGATCTCTTTCATGTCGTAGGGACGCATGCCATCGGCTTCAAAGATTCCGTAAATCTCTTCTGCCGAGTAGGCGGGCGGCTCAGACTTACTACGATTAAAAGGCGCTACAGGTTTATGTCCCAGCTTGCTCACCACGGAGCGGATACGCTCCAGGCAGATATGATCATTGGGTTCGCGATAGTCAATCGTGCCGGCGATCTCCGCGTGCATCTGCGCTCCGCCCAACTCTTCGGCGGAATACTTTGCCCCGATGGCGGCCTGCACCAGCGCCGGCCCAGCCAGAAAGAGCCCGCTGCCTTCGGTCATCAAAATCGTGTCGCACATCACCGGCAGGTACGCGCCGCCTGCCACGCACATGCCCATGATGGCTGTAATCTGCGGAATTCCCATCGCTGACATGACAGCATTGTTGCGGAAAACCCGGCCAAAATCGTCAGTGTCAGGAAATACGTCTTCCTGTAGAGGCAGGAACACGCCCGCGGAATCGACTAGATAAATCGTGGGAATGTGGTTCTCTATGGCAATATTCTGCGCGCGAATCACTTTCTTGGCGGTCATGGGAAAGAATGCACCGGCTTTAACGGTGGCATCATTCACAATCAGCATGAACAAACGGCCATGCACGCGCCCCAAACCAGTGACTACGCCCGCTGACGGCGCTCCGCCCCATTCTTCATACATCTCATACGCGGCGTAAAGTCCGAGTTCAAAGAACTCTGTATCGCGGTCGATCAGGAGATTGATGCGCTCACGGGCAGTCAGGCGTTTCTTGGCGTGTTGCGACTCAATCGCCTTCTCACCGCCGCCCTGCCGTATCTTCTCCTCTTCACTACGGACAGCGGCCACCAACCCCGCCATGGCCCGCATGTTCTTTTCAAAGCGGATGGAAGTGGCATCGATTTTGGTGGAGAGCTTGGGTATCTGGTCGGCCATAGGAATAAAGCAAACTATTTAGAGTAAATGAGAGAAAAAGAGCGCGCAAACGTCACGCCCGTGAAAGGGATGCCAAAGTTACCGCATGAAAACTGTTACAAAGAGGTCAAAAATCTTTATGAAATTCCGCAATTACCGATGTCGCAGGTCTTCCGATGAGATCAAAGAAGCTCGCTGTATTCATTCACTACCTGCTGTACCTGGAATTCCCGCAGGACTCCAGCCGATTCTTCCGGTGTACACCGGTAACTTTTGGGCTGCTTAAGAATGGAAATGATTTTCTCGGCTAGCGCAGATGGGTCCTCTGGCGGGACTAAAATCATCCGCTTCCCTGATCGCTGAATTTCGCGTACTCCTCCTACACTGTCGGCGGCCACGATCGGCACTCCCAGAGCCAAGGCCTCCAATAAAGCATTGGGCAATCCTTCATAACGTGATGGGAAAACGAAAACGTCAGCATTCTTGAAATATATCCAGGGATTTTCCCGGAAACCAAGAAAGCGAACACCTGCCAGGTTAAGCCGCAGAGCCTGCTCCTGGAGTTCAGTTCGTAACGGCCCGTCTCCAAGGATGTATAAATTGACCCGGGGAAATTGCCTTACGACCGCAGGCATGGCTTCCAGCAGAAGATCCAGCCCTTTTTGCCGCTCAAGCCTTGCAGCCGCAACCAGGAATGGGCCTGGGCCCACAAAAGGATTTCCATCGATTGCAGCCATGCGATGGACCCGTTCAAAATCAACTGGATTATAAATGCGTACCAGTTTTTCCCGCGGAACATTGAAGTGGTCTGCCAATTCCGTGGCCATGTCATCAGAAAGGCAGATCACTTTGTCAGCCCGCGGATAAAAAAACCGGTATAGAAATTTCCATAACGCCGGATATGTTGTTTCAGCGGCCAGAAAAGGAATGGGATTGATCGACTCGCGAACTAAAATTCTTGTGTTTCCTGGAAGAAGCGGTTTAACCATCAATACGGTAAAGTTCAGGTAGGCAAGTGTCGATAAAATAGTGTCCGGCTTCACCTTCCTCATCACCTTGACCAGCTTGGGCGCGGCATAACGCATACGCGAAACTTTTAAATCATGGAAGATGATGTCTTTGGGCAGGTCTGCGAGATATTCGCCTTTGGCTTCCAGCACGGCCAAATGAATTTCGAACCGATCACGGTCAAGGTGCCGCAGCAAGGTCAGGAAAACGCGTTGCGCACCGCCTGCGATAAAAGAGGGAACAAGGAACAGCACTCGCTTGCGGCTAGTCATCATCGCTGGGTATCCGCGCAAGTTCTCAACAAAACAAGCTCATTATTTCCTCCTCCGTCTCCTGCCGCGTCGAGTTTGCTGAGGGTAAAGTTCCGTTGGGCATAAAACGCAATCAACTGCTCCGGGGTTGCCACTTCATATGGATATCCTCCGGCCCAATCCACCACGTCATACCAGGGGGACATTCCGCGGTCCTTAATGTAATTTCTCCAGCGCAATCTGGTCTGTTTTGGATGCATGACGAACGGCTTGCCCCATGCCCAGGCAAACACCAGCAATTCCATCATCCATCGAATGGGCTTGCTGCGTTTGTTGTAAGCCCGTTTATAGGATTTCCAGAATCGGCTCTTCCAGCCCTGGTCATGATAGATGGCAATCATCAATTTTTCATTGACAGGAGCGGCTACCAGATCCAGCGCTCTCCACATGTTTCCGGTGTGGTGAAGGACGCCCCATGAATAGACCACGTCAAATTTGCCCAGCGACCGGATGTAATTTTCGTCCAAGATGGAGCCTTGCTCCACTTGCCAATTTGCTGTTGGAGCAAATCTTTTCTTCATCTCCAGAGTGCAGGCAACGCTTTGCCTATCGTAGTCAAAGGAATGGACGCGAGAAGCTCCCAGCCGAATGGCCGCCAGCGAATGAATTCCGCTGCCGCTCCCGACATCAAGAAAAGACTTTCCCCGCAGATCGCCAATCGACTCGGCCAATCTTTTTGTCGCTTCGGAAATCCGCTCCTCGCTGATGACCGACAGGAAATTTGTCCAGTTTTTCCCAAAAGAAAAACGGACATCGGCGGAATCGGTGCTGTGCATGCTCAAGGATCTCCTGAACAAAAGAGGCATTATAATCTTCGACAACTATCTCATTTGGCACAGATAATCCAGGATAATCTGGGTTCCGTGCAATGCATCGTTTTGGCCGATAGGCTGGCATCAGCATCAACCAATGTAAGCCCAGTGTGGTCCGGACGGTAATAATATAAACTGATTTACGAATGGCTCTTGCTATTGACTGGATAAACACTGTTCGCGAGGTGGAGTTTTCCAGGGTCCTCTCGCTTTACCGTGCTCGCTTTGAGGGTGCTGATGTCCTTGAACTTGGCAGTGGGACGGGCATTCAGTTGAAGGCAATTTCAAAGCTGGCGAAGTCTGCAGTCGGGATTGATCTTAAAAATGGCGACTACAGTAGTCACCGGATTGCCAACGTTCTTGATTATGACGGCGCGACTATTCCGTTCCCCGACTCTTCATTTGACCTTATATTTTCTTCGAATGTTCTGGAACATCTTACAGATGAAGAGCGGCTTTACAGTGAAATGGCGCGCGTCCTTCGCCCCGGTGGCACCGCGATTCATGTCGTTCCTACCTGCTCCTGGCGCTTCTGGTGCTGGATAAGCCACTATCCAGATATGGCAATACGGCTATTAGGAAAGCTTCGACCAACTAAAAATCCCAACTCGACGCTCCAGAATCAAAGCCCGGAAACTCGAAAAACTTTTTTTACGCGTTTGCGCCACATTCTGTACCCAGAACGCCATGGCGAGAAGGGCAATGCGTTCACTGAGTTTTTCTGGCTACGCACCGCCAAGTGGAAAGCGAGATTGGAAAGTCATGGATGGAAAGTCGATAACGCCACCCCATCCGGATTGTGGTATACAGGAAATGTTGTAATGGCCGAAAAGATTAGCGTACGTACAAGAAGCAGATTAGCGCGTGTGTTCGAATCATCTACCATCGTAATTGAAGCAAGCCCTAAAAGTTAGCGCGCGATCCACAGTCGCTCCCTCCCTTATATATCTGCTGAATGACATTAGGTTGCGCGCACTAATCCATTGTGCGCTCGACGCCCGGCGCCATTCTCTTTTTTGCCGGTGCGATTGCGTCAAAGAGTTGTTCCCACAACGCAATAACTTTTTCCATGCTGAATCTTGTCAACACCTCAGAAGCCCGGATCCCAAGTCTTGCCCTTGCCGCTGCATTACCCATCAACATGTCCATAGCCGCGGCAAAGCCTGCAGTATCTCCTGGCGGCACCAAAATGCCATCCACTCCATTGCGAATAATGTCTGCAGGGCCGGTCAGGCAGTCAAAGCTGATGGCGGGCAGTCCGCACGCCATGGCTTCCACCAACGCATTGGGAAAACCCTCAAAGCGAGAGGAGAAAACAAACAGGTCAGCCGCTTGCAGCGCCGTGAACGGATCGGATGTCTCCCCAATAAAGCTCACGCGTGTTTGCAAGCCCAGGGATTTGGCATGGGCCTCCAATTCATCTTTTAATGGACCCATTCCCACTACTTTTAACGACCACTCAGGATGTCGTCCAGCGACGCTGGCAAAAGCTTCAAGGAGAAGATCGAAGCCTTTTTGCCGAACCAGCCTGCCCATTGCGATGGCGGTTCTTGTGCATCTCTCGTCACATGACTTTGCTTCAGCATGCAAATCCACTGGCAAATCCACAGGATTCGGAATTACGTGTCCTGCGACCTTGATCTCTTGCTGTAGCAATATGTCCATTACCTTGGTCTGGCATACGATCGCCGTCGCTAGGGGGTACAACTTTCTGCGCAGCACCTTCCAGATTGCTTTATGTTCAATGCTTTGTGGATTGACTCGCTGAGAAACCACAGTCGGGACACCCACTCCTCGCGTGGCCAGGAGTGTAATGATGTTTGTAAAATCCATAAAACTGATAATGACATCTGGACAGGAGCGGCGGATCGCCCTGCGCAGCAGGCGCACTCGGCCAATATTGCGAAACAGCGCGTGTATTGGATTCGTGGTTTGTTCATTGGTTATGTGCAGGCTTTGCCGCACGATACGTGGGTGAAGGGGATAAGGCGCCGCTTCCCTTTCATCAAACGTAATGAGAGTAACGTGCTTTCCACGTTCTGCCCATGCGTTGGCAAGAACGGACATAACTCGTTGCGCTCCTCCGCGTTCCATCTCCGAAATTACCAGGGTTATTTTCATCGCTCTCATCCGCCTATCGGCGCTTGAACAACTTCTGTTACCGCCCTGGGATGCCGCGAAAGCAGTCTGAGGGAACAGGCGCATAGAAACAACAACGACACTACACTCACGATTGAAGTGGAGAGAGCTATGCCCGCCACTCCCCATATCTTCATCAAGATCAGGTTCATCACGATATTGATGACAAGATTTATTCCCGAGGCATACATCAGGAAATCGTTGCGCCGGGCGGCGGAGATAAACCGTACGAACAACATGGCAAGCACATAAAAAGGAATCTGAAGGCAGTAAAAAACCTGTACACGGCTGACTACATCAGTATCCACGCTGGTGAAAGCTCCACGCTGGAAGAGCAGTTTTACCAGTGGTCTGGAAAATACTATGAGCAGCGCGGTGAGAGGAATGCTCGCGGAAAGCACGAGCGTCGAATATCGCTTCAGAGTATGCCTGCAACCATGCCAATCCCTTTCAGCAGCCATTTTAGAAAAATATGGCAAGGTGGCAGTTCCCAGGGCTGTGGCTCCAATGGCAAGCAATCCGGTTGTAACTTTGCTGCCATAGCTTAAAGCCGAGATGTTTCCCGATCCGAGCATTGCAGCCATGGATTGATCCACCAACGGGGTGGCCCCCAGCAGAAGCGCTCCGGCCATCATGGGGCCGGTTTGAGACACTACCGCACGCACTCCAGGATCAAATCCGTGCCAACGCAGCCCACCGGCGATTTGATGGTTTCTGGCAAGCGAATACAGAAATACTGCTTCCAGAAAACTGCCTGTGACAGTCCCAAAAGCCAGGGCAAAGCCCGAACTGGGACGTGTCCAGAGGGCAATGCACACAATAATTGCCAGAGGCGTGAAAATAGGAACCAGAGCCGGCACGGCAAATTTCTCTATGGCATTTAGGACAGAGGCCATGAAAGTGCCAAGTCCGCTGAATACCAGCCATGGCGCCAGTAAATACAGAAACTCACGCGTAAGTAATCGCTTTTCCGGACTGAAGCTGTGGCCCAGATAAGGAAGATACAGATGAGCAGAGAGTGCGAGCAGCAGCGCCACCAGAAACAGGACGATGCCGGTAATTGCCATGACGCTGGAAAGCAACTTCTGGCCGGCCTGGATGCCGTCTTTCTGCCTCACCTCCACCAACACGGGAACAAGGGCGGTGGAGACCGCGCCTACAATCAAATTCAGGGCAAAGGCGGGCAACATGAATGCAAACAGAAATGCGTCCAGGCTGTCACCGCGGCCAAAGGAATGAGCAACCGCAAGATCTTTTATGGTCGTCCCAGCCTTGACCACAACCGTGGCCAGAGCAACGGTAAACGCCGCCCGAAAGATTCTCTTATTAACGGAATCATGGGGAGTAAAGAACGGGTTTCTCATTGCTTATTGACGGCGTGTGTGCTGATTATAGCTGAGCCATTGCCTGTTCGTAGGCCGGAAAACGTGCAAAGACCAGGCCTGGTATTTCATTCTGAGGCTCCCAAAATCGATCGCAGGCGATCAGTTTGATGCATTAACATGCTGAGTAAGCCGACCTCTTGCCCGTACTCTCAAATTGGGCGATCTCCCGCTCTTCCCGCACCATCTCCGCTACTAACTCGGCAAAGCTGGTTCGCGGCATCCATCCAAGTTTTTCTCTTGCCTTCGCGGCATTGCCTGACAGATTGTCAACTTCAGCCGGACGGAAATACATGGAGTCGACCGCTACGATGCGTTTCCCCGTCGCGCCGTCAAATCCTTCTTCATGCACGCCAGTCCCCTGCCAGCGCAGAGAAATTCCCAATTCTTTGGTGGTGGCGCGGACAAAATCTCGTACTGAATACTGCACGCCCGTGGCAACCACGAAATCTTCGGCATGCTCTTGTTGCAGCATCAGCCACATTGCTTCAACGTAATCGCGCGCGTGCCCCCAATCACGCCGGGCATCCAGATTGCCCAGATAGAGGCAATCCTGCGTGCCCAACTGGATGCGTGTAAGGGCGCGGACAATCTTGCGGGTGACAAATGTCTCGCCGCGCACAGGCGACTCATGATTGAACAAGATGCCGCTACAGGCATATATGCCGTATGTCTCGCGATAGCTGGCGGTAATCCAGTGAGCATACAATTTTGCGACACCATAGGGCGAGCGAGGATAAAAAGCCGTTGTCTCCGATTGAGGGGCTTCCTGTACCTTGCCAAACATCTCAGACGTAGACGCCTGGTAAAAACGCGTTTTCTTTTGCAGGCCAAGGACCCGGATTGCTTCCAGCAGACGAAGCGGACCCAAAGCATCCGACTCCACTGTATATTCAGGCTGCTCAAATGAAACAGCCACATGGCTCTGGGCCGCCAAATTATAAATTTCATCGGGCTGAACGAGTTGCATGGTGCGGACCAGACTGCTGTAATCGGTCACGTCACCGTAATGGAGAAAAAAACGGCATCCTTCCGTGTGCGGATCATGGATCAGGTGATCGATTCTTCCGGTGTTGAAGGAGGAAGACCGGCGTCTGATCCCGTGCACTTCATAGCCCTTTTCAAGAAGGAGCATAGCCAGATAAGAGCCGTCCTGGCCGGTTACGCCGGTGATCAATGCTCTTTTAATTCCCATTCACTCCTCCAGCTAGGTCTTCGCAAATCAGGGTTTTGTGCTGGCGCCATGCTAATTTGACCATGCCGATCCATTGTATGGCAGATCAGTCGAAAGTTAGGCGCACACGTCCAGCATCTTCAGCGCAGGCATGATTTATACATGTTTGCAGCGGGCCGCGGGATCAGTGTCCGGACCCACGCAATACTACGGGGATCGTTTTGACCAGAATTCTCAAATCCAGAAGCACATTCCAGTTTTCAATGTACTCAAGATCGAGCATAACGTTCTTTTCAAAAGACGGATCATGGCGAGCGGTCACCTGCCAAAGCCCAGTCAGGCCGGGGGTAACATCAAGGCGGCGAAAGTGCTCAAGATCGTAGCGTTTGAAGTCGTCTTCCGGATGGGGTCGCGGACCAACAATGCTCATATCACCTTTAAAGACGTTAAACAGTTGAGGTAGCTCGTCAATGCTGTACTTGCGAAGGAAACGACCGAGACGGGTAATCCGAGGATCGTCGAAAATCTTGAAGGTAGCGCCGTTCCGCTGGTTCATGTGCATCAGCCCATTCTTGCGAGCGTCGGCATCCACCACCATAGTACGGAACTTATAGCAGCGGAATTTCCTTCCTTTGCGTCCAACCCGCCAGGCTTTGTAGAGGACTGGACCGGGAGAATCAATCTTCACGGCGATAGCAGTCAACAGCAGAAGCGTGGCCGTAACCACTAATGTGACCGTACTGATGACAAAGTCCATAATCCGCTTTACAAAGAGACCCAGAGCGGGAATCGGTTGGCGATTCAACTCCAGCACCGGCACCGAGCCGATGTAATTCATGCCGGCGCCAATAGCAAGGCCGCCATAGAGATCTGGGACCACTTTTACGCCAATGCGCTGGCGTCTTGCTTCCAGAACAATTCGAACCACCAGGTCGCGGCTGATGGAAGGAGTGAAATAAATCTCATCAATGAAATTTTCTGTCAGAATCCGGGGAAGATCGTCCGGCGTCCCCAGGCAAAACGGCTGAACACCGGGTTCCAGATCAACAAATCCGCAGAAAGTCTTTCCCAGATGAGTGTGGCTCTGCAAGTAACATCGGAACGCCTGCCCAACCTCTCCGCTGCCCACGATGAGAACGTGCTGATTGCCAATACCGCGCTCAATCCTCTTGAGGTTATATCTTTCCATCACATAACGGAGGCATAGGACCCCTGCCAGGCTGAAAAGGGGCGTACTGGCGACGATCAACCGGGGCACTGCTTTTTCCCCGGCGATGAAAACGATCATGATGGATATCATGGACGAAACCATGAAGCCCTTTAAAATCCTTGCCCGCGCCACACTTGCTGAACGGATGGCCGCGTCAGAATACAAATTCTGTGCGGCATTGCAAATCACCGTCAGGCAGGCATAAGTCAAAAGGAAAACAAACAAACGAACAGGAGGAGACGTGGAAACATCTACAGGAGAAACGCCAAGCAACTCGCTCAGAAAGCTGCGCCCGGAATAAGCGCTATAGCCGGCAAGAATGACAATCAGGGCCTCAAGCATCGCAACGGCAGCGCCAAGCCCAGTTCCTTTATCATGCGACAAAGCGCGATGAATCTGGGTCCCGCTGAAGTGTGACACCTCCAAGAGATTGGCTTGCTCTTTCACTACCTCTTGTGTAGACACCGTGGCCTCCTGACTGTGTCTGTGTTCATGCCTGCGAAATCTCGTCTGGATTTCCCGTCCTGCGCTGTAACATGCTTCTCAAGGAACCAGCATTTCTGCGTCCACCATGAAGAACATGTGAAATAAACATCCGTCTGGGATCGTCCTGGTCCCACCGCTCCCACCAGATCTTAAGGAAATAACCCAGGTAGGCTAGTAATGTACCTACCAATGTACCTGCTATGACAATTACCAGCCATGACGGACGCTTCTTTTCCGGGTGGGAAGCCGGATCAAGCACTTTCACCTGGGGGATTTCCTTGGCCTCCTGGATTCTGGCCATCTCAAATTGTTGCGTCAGCAATTCAACAACGGTTTCGCGGATCTTGGAATTGCGGTAAAGATCAGCCCATTTTACCCCGAGCAACGGCAGCCTTTTTACTGAAGGATACGGGCTCGCTGGGTCCTGTACGCTGGAGGCGCCTCCGGAATTCATCTTCGCCAGATCGCGTTCCAGTTCATTCACGTGGGCCTGCACGCTCTTCACGCGAATGTTCTCTTCGGTATAACTTTGTTTTAAACTTTCAAGCTGTGCTCGCGCGGCAATCAACTCGCCCTGAAGCCTGGCTGCGGACTCCACGGTAGCCTTTGTTTGTTCAGGCACATCAAACGCCATGTTCGTGCTGGCAAATTGGCTCAATTCCTGCTCTGCATTCTGCAGGTTCTTGTTTTCCTGTTCCAGGCGCTCCTCAATGAACATACGTTCTCTGCGGGCAGCTGAGGTTGACACCTTGGCTATCACCAAACCCAATTCATCCACATAGGCATTGGCGAGTGCAGTCGCCAATTCCGGGTCCCGGTCACGCACAGAGATGGCGATAATTCCGCTCTTTTTGTCCTCTGCAATCACGGTTCGAGAAGCCAGCTTCTCGCGCGCATCCTCCCAGTAACGCATACCGTATTTTTTGCGTAAATCAAAGCGTTCAATCAGGTGATCTTCGAGAGTACGGCTTTGGAGCACCTTGACAAAGATTGCTCCAGTACTCTTCATCCCCATCATGTCGCCTGCCATTCCGATCAAACCGGGCGCTTTTGCAAGCGCAGGAACGAGGGATGCCAGGCTGGAGCCGCCGCCACCACCATCCGGAGGCATGATTTGTGTAGTGCTTTCATATTTAGGAAGGCGCCATGCCGCTCCTATCGACAGCAGGAAGGCCAGGGCTGTCCATCGAGCAATGCGACCACGCTGTAACCAAAGCTGATAAAACGCATCAGTCCAGCCCAGCCAATGTGGGCTCGGTTTGGGTAGTTGAGTTCCCTGGACTTCGTTACTTAAGACTTCTCTTTCGGCCTCGCTCAGCGGCATCCGCTAGCCTCCCTGACATTACTGAAAGCGGGCTTCGCGATCATACTGCCCAAAATCTTCAGCGGACCAAATGTTTGCACTTCCAATTGACGCCCAATTCCCTTCTATTGTTAAACATGTCCCAACATATAAAGTTGCAGAACAACGCCAAACTGTTGGCCGAACGGCCATCCAGAACGCAGTTAAAATGGACGTTCCTCACTTAGTACTACCGGCGTGTTTTGGAGGCCGTCATGTTAAATAGCTTTCTTTGCGTGCATTTGAGTAGCCAAATCAGCTTAACTCAAAACTGCTCTTTCTCACACCGTCAGCAAAGATGTTATGAACCCAAATTATAAACCCTCTTAGGGCATCTCCATTTGATTTACATCTTTGCACAAGGCTTGTGTCAGATCTCATTGGGGGTGTATCGGTCCGAAGCAGGCTTCCACAGAAGTGAGTTAGAACGCTACATGGCGTTTTGTCCTTCTGATGATCAGACTGATGTCGTCTTAATGTATTACCGATGATAGCACGGAACATTGGCCCCGCTTCCCGAACCTGCGCCTGATTTGTCCCATCCCCACTCGTCCGTTTAAACTGCTTTGCATGAAACGAACCTTGGCTATCACGATTGCGTTGTTCGTCTGCCTGTCCTCGGGCTTTGCCCAGGATTGGGCCAAACAGAAACTGGAAAAGTCTCCCCGGCACCAGGAATGGGTGCAACTAAAGCACGATAACCGCACCGTGCAGGCTTTTGTAGTTTATCCGGAGGTAAAACAAAAAGCGCCGGTGGTGATTGTGATCCATGAGATCTTTGGCCTCACGGACTGGGCGCGCAGCGTGGCTGATCAGTTGGCCGCCAACGGATACATTGCCATTGCTCCCGACCTGCTTTCCGGCATGGGGCCAAAAGGCGGTGGCACAAGCGAGTTCGGCGGCACGCAGGATGCGATGAAAGCCGTTTCCGGGCTGAACCCTGACCAGGTTACAGCCGACCTGAACGCCGCCGCAGACTACGGCAAAAAATTACCAGCAGCAAGCGGCAAGCTTGCGGTCGTCGGGTTCTGCTGGGGCGGAGGACAATCGTTCCGCTTTGCCACAAATCGTAAGGACCTGAGCGCGGCATTCGTGTTCTATGGCCCCGGCCCATCTGATGTTTCGTCGATCACCGCGCCCGTATATGGCTTTTATGCTGGAGAAGACGCCCGCATTGGCGCTACTATTCCGGCTACTGAAGCGGCAATGAAGGCCGCCGGCAAGAAATATGATCCGGTGACATACGCCGGCGCAGGCCACGGTTTTATGCGTGCCGGCGAAGATCCCGCCAATGATGCTGCAATCCAGAACACGGCCACCGACCCCGAAACCAAGAAGAAACACGATATGGCTGTCGCCAATAAAAAAGCGCACGATGAAGGCTGGCAGCGATGGCTTTCTCTGATGAAATCGATGTAGATTCAGGCGGACGCCGGTTCAGACCGGCGTCCGCAATTGTTACCTCTTCCGGGTTTATTGCCATTCCCCACCGCGAGCCATTCGGGTGGATGACCTTTGTTTTTTCTCACAGGTCTAAGGGAACCAAGGGCCCTTCTCCACCGTATAGACCAGCAGACATAAGTCTGTCCGTAATCACGGAGGTAATTTATGAATTCAGCAAATCAACGCACCATCGGATTGCTCATTGTTGTACTGGGCATTATTGCTCTTGCCATACCCAGGCTGCGCAGCCAGTCCACCGGAAAGGAACAGTCGGAGCGGTTCCAGCGCAGCTTCAACATCTCGTCTGGTGGTACGCTTGACGTTGACAATTACAAGGGCGCCATCCATATTACGGGCTCAGACACCAATCAGGTTGCAGTGGATGTAACCAAGCGTTTTGAAGGCAATGACGCTGACCGGAAATGGTGGATGGAAAACGTCCAGGTAAATTTCCGCAATGAAAGCAACCGTGTTTCAGTTGAGGTTAAATACCCGCAACAGAGCTGCACATTGTGCTGGCAGGACCATGACTATACCGCAACTGTCGAATTGGAGATTCGCGTGCCGCGGCAGATCAATGTGAACGTTGAGAGCTACAAACCTGATATCAAGATTGCTTCCCTGAATGGTGATATTCGTATAAAAAGCTATAAATCACCAATTGAAATTGATTCCACCAGCGGCGCCGTACGCATCGACACGTATAAGGATTCTGTGAAGCTCCGCAATGTGACCATGAAGGGCCCTCTGGAGATTAAATCCTACAAAGCTGATGCCGTGATTGAAGCCAGGAGCCTGGGTGACAGCGCGTCACTGGAAAACGAGAAAGGCAGCATTGTGCTGCGCGTACCAGCCAGCGCGGGCCTGGATGTTGACTTTGAAGGCGGACGGCGTTCCAGCTTCCATACGGATTTTTCCATGGCTTCACAGGCCGGCGGTTATGATCGCAGCGTACGCGGCACTATCAATGCAGGCGGAACGCGGCTGAGGCTGCGCACGGAAAAAGGCTCGGTTTCACTGGAAAAACTTTCTGCATTGATGTAAGCGATTCTCATTCAAAAAAGGTGAAAATGCGTTTTCTGAAAATTTTGCTGCTCCTCCTCTCCAGTTGTAGTTTCGTATTTGCGCAAGGCACGTCCGCAAAAGGTATTCAGCCTGGCGACATCGACAAAGCCGCGGATCCCTGCACTGATTTCTTCCAGTTTGCCAATGGTAAATGGCGCGCGGAAAACCCTATTCCGCCCTCGCAAGTGCGATGGAGCCGCCGCTGGCAGGCAGGCGAAGCCGCAAAGGACCAGCTCAAGCTGATTCTGGACGATGTTTCCAGCAAGAAGGATTGGCCTCGCGGCAGCGTAGAGGAGCTTATCGGCGATTATTACGGCTCCTGCATGAATGAATCGCGTGTGAACCAGCTTGGACTCACTCCGGCCAAGCCCATGCTGGCCGAGATTGATGCCATGAAAACTCCGGCAGACTTGCAGCGTGTGATTCGCCACCTGCACGAGCTTTCAGTATTCGTTCCTTTTGGCTTTGCTTCTAGTTCTGACAATCACAATCCCGGGCAGGTGATTGCAACAGTTTTCTCCAGCGGCCTTGGCTTGCCTGACCGTGACTACTACCTGAAAACGGAGCCGCGCTTCCAGGAAGCCCGCGAGAAATATCTGGTACACGTTGCCGCTATGTTTAAGCTGGCAGGTTACGATGACGCACAGGCCAAAGCCGCCGCAAACACCATCTTCGGGATGGAAAAGAAACTTGCGGAAGCATCGCTCGACAACGTAGCCCTGCGTGACCCCCAAGCCACCGATCACAAGACTACGTTTGCCGACCTGAAGAAGCTGGCGCCCGCCGTCGATTGGAACGCGTATTTTGATGCCGCAAAGGTTTCACATGCGGACCTTAACGTTACCGAACCGAAATTCCTGCAGGAAGTCGATAGGCAGGTTCGCGAAACGCCAATGGCTGATTGGAAAACATACTTAAAATGGCAGTTTCTGCACTCCGCCGCCGATCAGCTCTCTGATCCTTTTGTGAATGATAATTTCGCTTTTTATGGAAAATATCTGAACGGCGTCACCGAACTCAAACCGCGCTGGAAACGCTGCGCTGAAAGCACTGACCAGCTTTTGGGCGAAGCGCTGGGCAAGAAATATGTTGAGAAATATTTCCCGCCGGAAGCCAAAGCTCGGGCTCAGGAAATGGTAAAGAACATTCTCGCGGCCATGCATGACACCATCGAAGGATTGGAATGGATGGGGCCGGAAACAAAAAAGAAAGCTCTGGAGAAGCTGGCCACGTTCAATCCCAAAATTGGCTATCCCGATAAGTGGAAAGACTACAGCAGCATCAAGATGACCCGCGATTCCTACTGGGACAATACGTTGGCGTCAATAAAATGGAATGTTGATGAAGACCAATCTCTTATTGGCAAACCTGTGGATCGCGGCCGTTGGGGCATGACTCCGCCCACATCCAATGCCTATTACAACCCCCTGCTGAATGAAATTGTTTTTCCTGCCGGGATTCTTCAGCCACCATCCTTCAGCGTGGAAAATACTGATGCGGTCAATTACGGCGGCATCGGCGTGGTTATAGGCCATGAAATCAGCCACGGCTTTGACGATCAGGGCGCACAATACGACGCGCAGGGCCGCCTTGATAACTGGTGGACGGCAGACGACCTAAAGCGTTTTCAGGACCGGACTTCGTGCGTGGTCAGGCAATTTGATTCATATTTCGTAGAGCCAGGCATTCATCACAACGGCAAGCTTGTGCTGGGCGAAAGCATTGGTGATCTTGCTGGCGCAAAAATCGCTTATCTCGCCTTCAAGAAGGCACAGCAAACCCATCCAGCGCCCACAATAGACGGCTACACTCCTGACCAGCAATTCTTCATCGCCTGGGGACAGTGGCGTGGCGATGAAACCCGACCTGAAACAGCGAGAACCATGGTGCAGGGCGATCCACATCCGATTGGGAAGTTTCGCGTGATCGGCCCGCTCTCAAATCTACCAGAATTCAAACAAGCCTTTAGCTGCAAGGATGGCTCCGCGATGGTGCGACCTGAAGCAGACCGTTGTACGGTCTGGTAGCACCATCGAAGATAAGGTGAGACGCAGCACATGCCGCGTCTCACCATCTTTCAAAATACTAATCACAAAAAGCCATGCGTCGCCTGCATGGCTTTTATTTAGAAGTTAGTACCGCCGTCCATAGCCGCCTTGGTTGTAGCCCTGCTGATAAGCGTTCTCGTAGGCGTCGCGGTATGCCTGTTTGTAGTAATCCTTGTTGCCAAAGCTTGAGTTGTATCCGCGGTCCGCATGTTTAAAGTTGCTGCTCTGTGTTGGACGGTCGCTGTGACCGCTCTGCCGGTCACGAGAACCGTCATTGAGTCCATCCTGGTAGCCATACTGGCGCGCGGCGTTCATTCCAGAACCACTTCCGCCATAACCGCCCACTCCATAGCCGCCTCGGCCATAACTGCCATAACCGCCGCGGTCCCGATCTCCGTCCCGGTCATCTCCGCGGTACCCGCCACTTGATTGTTGAAATCCTCTTTCGTAGCCGGAGCTATAAGCCTGGCGGTCGTCACGCTCGCGCCAGCGGCTGTTGTTTGGATTGAATCGCCGATTGTGCCAGGCATCTGACTGGCCCTGGTTGAAACCATCCCTGTACGCCTGCCGATCATCGTTGTCTCGCTGTCCCCAGCCCCATTGCACTGGAACCAGGGCCTGCGCCGCTGCAAAAGTTGTGGTTCCAGTGATTAATGCTGCTCCTAACAGCATCTGCTTCATATATTTCATGCACCCTCCCGTTAAGACCCGCTCGTTTTTGGTGTTAACGTTTAAATTACCTACATTACTGATAGCAAACCCTCATGGCGACGGAAACACTCTCTGGTTTTGGTTAAGTTGTGTCAGGATAAGGTAAGGAATAGTAGAGGACAGGCCGTACAAGGGCCCCATAAAACCAGGAGCAATGAACCAAAGAATTACGCAATATTTAAGCTGATTTCATACTGAATCCTGTCATAGCTATCCGGGGTTGGCGTTGCCGTGGTTTTGCGCTGCATCAATACCGTTGAAACTCCATGACAACAAATGTCCCCGTATAGGTTGAGATCTGCCCGCTTCCTCCTGTTCCTGATCGCGCTTCACGCTTTCTTAGGCAACCTCCCAGCATAAATTTTCTGTTGACTTTCTCGATACTGCTCCTAGAATGAATCAAACATTTAGGTGAGGAAATGTTTTAAACATTTCCTATACACGATGGACCAGCGTTTTACATCGGCGCAAGTGGTGAAGCTTACGGGCATAACGCCACGGCAGCTTCAGTGGTGGGATGAACGCGGTATTGTGCAACCGCAGCGCGAAGGCCGCTGCCGGCTGTATTCGTTCGACGATCTTACGGAGATCGCCGTGATTTGTGCTCTCCGGCGCAAAGGTTTTCCGCTGCAGCGGGTCCGCCGCATTATGAAATTTCTGCAAAAGGAATTCGGACGGCGGCTGGCTGAGGCGGTAAGCAACGGCTCGGAGTATCACCTCTTGACCGATGGCAAACGCATTTACCTGGAGAACTCGCAACGCCAGATCATCGACATACTCAAGAATTCGCGCCAGCCTTTGCTAGGCGTGTGCCTGAGTGACGCGGTGAAGGAAGTCCGGGCAGAGATATTCAATCGCCGTCCGGCGCAGAAGCAGACGGCCCGCAGCGCAGGCAAAAGGCGAAGTTCCTAATGCAAGCGCACAGATGAAAGGTCCAGGGAGAATCGAAATGGCGGAGGTAACTATGGTGGCTGAGTTGAACATTGTGACTGAGTGGCTTCCGGAACAAATGGAGCCAGGCACTATTTTCGTCCTGGAGAATGCAGGCGAAGTGGGCGACCAGGAAGATCCTTACTGGGCCGTCCTCTCATGTCCGGAATGCGGGACACTTGGCTTAATCACCCGGCGGCAGATGCGTGGCGTGGTTCCAGTGATCTGCGGGTCCAACATCTGCCCCGCTCAGTTTGTAATTATCGACGAGCAAGTAGTGCCACGCCGGCCTAATTAAATAGCTGGCAATTCGCCTCAGCACTGCATCATAGGCGGCTCACGCCCATTTTACGCAGATATCTCATCTGTGCCGTGCTGGACGTAGCACCTCTTCTGTCCACCCCATATAATTAACTTCAATGATCAAGACACTTGAATGGACTGCACAGGGCGTACGTTTGATTGACCAAACACGGCTGCCCTCTGAGGAATTGTATGTGACCTGTGCCACCTGTCAGGAGGTGGCGACCGCTATTCGCGATATGGTCGTCCGGGGCGCTCCGGCCATTGGTGTGGCCGCGGCCATGGGCCTGGCTTTGGGGGTCAAGCTGTCCACAGCGCCGGACGTAGCGACGCTGCGTTCTGAATTCGGTCAAATGTGCCGAACTATGGGTGAAACCCGCCCTACAGCCGTAAATCTGTTTGCCGGCATTCGACGGATGCAGCAAAAATTTGAAGCCGTGGCCAGCCAGGGCGTCCATACGGTAAAAATCTCTCTTGTGGAAGAAGCGCAGCAAATGCTGCTGGAAGACATTGCCGCCAATGAGGCTATGGGACGCCATGGCGCCACGCTGATGCCATCGTCCGGAGGCGTGCTGACGCACTGTAACGCAGGGGCGCTTGCGACCTGCGGTTATGGGACGGCGCTCGGCGTGATCCGTTCCGCCATTCAGTCAGGCAAGCAGATTCATGTCTTTGCCGATGAGACTCGGCCTTTTTTGCAAGGCTCGCGGCTGACCGCGTGGGAACTGATGAAAGATGGCATCCCGACCACTCTTATTGCTGACAATATGGCCGGTGCGATGATGCGTCTGGGCAGGATCAAAGCCGTGGTTGTGGGCGCTGACCGCATTGCCGCAAATGGCGATGTGGCCAATAAAATCGGCACGTACAGCGTGGCTGTTCTGGCCAAAGAGCACGCAATTCCTTTTTATGTTGCCGCGCCCTGGACAACCGTCGATATGAAGATGCCGCACGGCGATGGCATCCCGATTGAACAGCGTTCTTCGCGTGAGGTCACGCACCATGCCGGAAAACAAGTTGCTCCGGATGGCGTGTTGGTGGAGAACCCGGCCTTTGACGTTACTCCCAGCAAATACATTACAGCTATTATTACGGAGCGTGGAATTGCCAGAGCGCCTTATACGGAGTCGTTGAAAGAACTGGCACAGACAACGTCTGCACTGGCGGGCGCAAGACGCTGAGGGGCCGGGTGGATCTAGCTCCTGGCTTTCGCTAGATGTAACTTCGTCTTTAAGTCTTCGGCAATCTGCTTGCCGTGAAAGCGTCCGTTCTCGATAAATATCTCGCTTGTTTTGGAGCCAGAGACGACGCATCCCGCCACGTAGATTCCCGGCACATTGCTTTCAAACGTCTTCGGATCGCAGATCGGCCGCATCTCCGGCTTTGTCAACTCTATTCCCAGTGATTGCAAGAACTCATAGTCAGGATGGTAGCCGGTAAGCGCAAAGACAAAATCATTTTTCAACGTGCGCGCGCCCTCAGGGGTCTTGATCCGCACCTCTTCTGCTTTGATTTCCAGCACGTAACTGTTGAAATACGCTGTGACCTCACCATTCTTAATCCGATTTTCAATGTCCGGCTTGATCCAGTACTTCACGTTGCGGTGAATTTCCGGGCCGCGATGCACAATGGTTACGCGCGAACCGCGCCGCCACAGCTCCAGCGCCGCAATGGCCGCGGAATTCTTGGCGCCAATAATCAGCACATCCATATCAAAATAGGGATGAGGGTCTTTGTAGTAGTGCATCACTTTCGGCAGTTCTTCGCCGGGAATACCCAGATAATTCGCCAGATCGTAATATCCCGTGGCCACAACAACTTTTCTCGCCATGTATTCGTGTTCATGGTGATGAAGGTCCTCGGTCCGTACTTTGAACGCGCTGTCATAGCCCACAACCGTCATCACGCGCTGATATTGGCGCACGTCCAACCGGTAATGCTGGGCCACGTTGCGGTAATATTCCAGCGCTTCTGAGCGGTTCGGCTTCTGGTTCGCCGTGGTAAACGGTATGTCGCCAATCTCCAGCAACTCCGGCGTGGTAAAAAACACCATGTTCGCCGGATAGTGAAACAGCGAATTCACCAGGCATCCCTTGTCCACCAGCACAGTGGTAAACCCGGCCCGCTGCGCTTCTATCGCCGAGGCCATCCCTGTGGGCCCGGCGCCGATCACCAGCACGTCAAAGTGGTCGCCGCCTTTATGTTCCATGAGAGTTTTATTTTACAGGGCTGGATTTATTGTTTCGCACTTTAAGGCGCAAATAGACTTTAGACGGCACATTCCTCAAGAGTCCAAAGCCGCCATTCCGGACATCTTCTGTAATTTTCCGCCGCATCTCACGTAAGACAGACTTTAGGCTCAGTCCTCCTGCTCTCTTCGTCAGCCCAGATTTTGAGGTGTTTATGTATTCACGTAAGTTTTCCGCCCAGACGTTGGCGCTGGTCCTGATCTTTCTGCTGGCGCAGCCATTTGCGTTGGTGGCGCAGAGTTCAACGCCGCAGCTTCCCAATCCGGGCAATACCGGTATGAACCGGCAACAGCAGCAGCAGCTTGGACTGCAAGCCATGGGCGAAGTTTATAAGCAGATGCCAGTGTTGCCGGATTCAAGCCCTGAGACACGATATGTGCAGCAATTGGGCAGGAAGCTTGAAGCGGTCATTCCAAAAAGCGAGTCATGGCCTTACCAGTTCCATGTGATTCCGGCGGCGGATATCAATGCCTTTGCTTTGCCCGGCGGCCCCATTTTTGTGAACCTGGGCACGATTCAAGCGGCGGACAATGAAGCCGAGTTGGCCGGAGTGCTGGCGCATGAAATGTCGCACGTGTACATGCAGCATTCCGCCAAACAGGCGCCAAAAGCAACAGTGGCGCAGATCATTGCCGGTTTGGCCGGGGCGGTGCTTCCACAGAGCGGGATTGGCAACCTGGGGCGCATGGGCATCCAGATTGGCGCAGGCACGATGCTGATGAAATATTCGCGGGCGGACGAATCGCAGGCGGATTCAACCGGCGCCATCATCATGTATCGCGCGGGCTATAACCCGAAAGCCATGGCCGACTTCTTCCAGAAGCTGGAACAAAAATATGGCAGCGGCGGAGCGCAAATCCTGAGTGACCACCCAAATCCGGGAAATCGGCAGGCCGCAATTCAAAGTGAAATTAGAAATTGGCCGCCGAAGGAGTACATCACCAACAGCAATGAGTTTCCTCAGGTCAAGGAGGACGCGAGCCGCTTAAAAGCTTATAGTGCGCAGGAGATTGCCAATGGCGCCAAGGCCGGAACTTGGGAGCAGCAAAACAGAAGGAACAATGTGGTGCCGGCGAGTCTACCGTCGTCGGGAAATCCGGGCGCAGGCAATGGTAATGGGGCAGGTATTGGTACGGGCGAAGGCGCAACCGATGTCGCTTACCGTCAGATAAAACCCAGCAGCACATTCACTCAAATGCAGGGCGAGAATTTTTCCATCGGCTACCCTGATAATTGGAAGACCGCAGGCGACCAGAACAACACAATCATCGCGCCGCCGTCTGCGCAGACGCAGAACGGCATTTCTTACGGCGTGATTGTAGGGACAAATAACGGCCAGGCTTCCTCCCTCGACGACGCCACACAGCGGCTGGCGCAAGGACTTCAACAGGACAATCCAGGGTTGAAGATTTCCGGAGAGCTCAAGAGCGTGGACATCAATGGCATGAAGGGGCGTTCACTGGAGATGGCGGGGAACTCTCCACTGCAACAGAATGGCCAGCCGCTGCCTGAACGCGACTGGCTGGTGACAGTGCTACGCTCGCAAGGCGGGCTGCTGTATCTGGTGTTTGTTTCACCGGAACGTGATTTCAACCAGCTTCATCCTACCTACCAGAAGATGCTCGATAGCCTGCAAATCCATTGATCGGGTTTCTCCCCTCCGCACGAAACAACGCGCAGCTTTCCCTCCGTAAAATGCATCTTAGTAGCTTGTGCGGGTGATGGTAGCGAGTTTTTATCGTTTCCTCGCTTGAGTTGTACTGAAGTTCAACGATTGTCAGGTACAGCTACATCACCCAACATTCTTTTGCACGCCGCCAAATCAGCTTTGCTTCCCTTCCAACTCTGCCCAGCGACTGTACAATTCATCTACTGCTTTCTGCGCTTCTTCCATTTCAGCGTGCGCGCTAAGCAGGCGCGCGGCATCGCTGGCGATAGTAGGGTCCTCCGCCACGTTGCGCTTCTTTTGCAATGTGTCCTCGGCCTGCGCGATACGATCTTCAATCGTCGCAAACTCGCGGGCTTCCATGTATGACAGCTTCTTTTTTCCTGTAGTCTCCGCTACCCGATCCGGCTTTGCCGCCGGTTTGCTGTTTGCAGCGCGAGCAGGCTGCTTGCGTTCTGTCTGCCACGCTTCCCATTGCAGATAGTCGGCAAACGCTTCCGCGCCACCCCTGCCATCCAAACCGAGCACCATGGTGGAAACTCGGTCCAGCATGTAACGATCATGCGTCACCAGCACTAGGTCCCCGGTATATTCAAGCAGCGTCTCTTCAAGTATTTCGAGCGTTGGGATATCCAAATCATTGGTGGGCTCGTCGAGCAGCAGCACATCAGCCCGCTGAAGCATCAACTGAGCAATCAACACCCGCGCCCGCTCGCCGCCGGAAAGACGTCCTACAGGCTGATTGAGCTGTTCGCTGGTAAATAAAAAGCGTGCCGCCCATGATGCTACATGAATTACCCGATCTTGATAAACCACGGCATCACTGTCCGGCGCCAGTGCGCGGCGCAACGTGATGTCAGAATTGAGCACGCGATTCTGGTCAAAATACACCACGCGCAGAAAATCAGCCCGGCGGATTTCACCGCCAATCGGCTCAATCTCTCCGCGCAGCAGACGCAGCAGCGTGGTCTTGCCGCTTCCATTTGGGCCCACCAGTCCTACTCGCTTGCCCGCTGTGATAAGAAAATCGAGACCGGTAAACAGCGTGCGGTCGCCTATCGTATAACTTACGTTCTCCAGTTCTACCAGCCGCTTGGTTCTGCGATCTGTGGAAGAAAAATCAATTTTCGCGCTGGTGGTGCGCGTACGCGCATTCAGATCAGCCAGATCGGCGATCAACTGGTTGGCCGTGTTGATTCGCGCCTTGGCTTTGGTGGCCCGCGCCTTGGGCCCGCGACGCAGCCACTCAATCTCATTGCGGACGCGGTTCTCCAGCGACTCCTGATGCTTCTCCTGCGCCAGCAGGAATTCTTCTTTCTTTTCCAGAAACGCGCTGTAGTTTCCCGGAACGCGCAACAGCCCTTCAGGATACGCGCGGCTCAGTTCCACCGTTTCAGTGGCCACGTTCTCCAGGAAATAACGGTCATGGCTCACCACTACGCAGGCAAAAGATTCCGTGCGCAAAAGCCCTTCCAGCCACTCAATGCCTTCCAGGTCAAGATGGTTGGTCGGCTCGTCCAGCAGCAAAACATCTGGTTGCTGCACCAGCGCCTCTGCGATCGCCAGTCGCTTGCGCCATCCGCCGGAAAGCGAAGCAGCCTGAACGTCAAAGTCTTCAAAGCCCGCACGTCCCAGGGTTTCAAAAAACCGTCCGGCACGCTCCGATTCAGGCACCGCGCTGCGCTCCAGCGCCTTCATCACCACGGAACGCACGGTTTCGCCAGCCGCAAACTGCGATTCCTGTATCACATAGCTCAGCTTTGTATGGCGGCGGACCGCGACCTCCCCGCTATCCGGATCTATGCTGCCGGAAAGAATCCCCAATAGCGTGGATTTGCCGGAGCCGTTTGGCCCGATCAGCCCAATACGGTCGCCTTCAGAAATGGTGAACGAGACATCTTCAAAGAGTGGCGACGCGCCGTACTTCTTTCCAATCGCCTGTGCGTTGATGATGGGAGGCAATGATTTACGCGGCCCCCTGCGGCTTACTTTCCGACATACAGCTCCGGCAAGGTTTGTTTCAAATGGTCAAGCTTGGGCAAGTCATTGATGGCGATGTAAGGCTCGTTTGGGTGTTGCTCCGCGTAATTCTGGTGATATGCCTCAGCCGGATAAAACGCCTTGAGGGCTACGATCTGCGTAACGATAGGCTGGGCAAAAGCCTTTGCACCGTTGAGTTGATTGACATAAGCCTGCGCAATGCGTTTCTGTTCGTCTGTGGCATAGAAAATCACTGACCGGTATTGCGCGCCTTCATCCGGTCCCTGCCGGTTCAGTTCCGTGGGATCATGCGCGACGGAGAAAAACACTTTTAGTATTTGTCCAAACGAAATCTGTGACGGATCGTAGACCACCTTCACCGATTCAGCGTGGCCTGTCCGCCCGGTGCTCACGGTTTCATACTGCGCGGTATCAGCGACGCCGCCCGAATACCCGGCAGTGGCGCTGTTGATGCCTTTCACATGCTCAAAAACAGCCTGAATGCCCCAGAAACAACCGCCGGCCAGTACCACAGCCTCTGAGCTTTTGCTTTTACTAAGCTGTTCGTCGGTTGCAGGGTTTGGCAGCTTCACCGCCGCGCTGGAAGCATGGCAGGCAATGGTGGCACTCAAACACAGGATTGAAACGGTGGTAATAATGCGGCGCAACATTCGATCTCCGATCAGTTTATTCAGGCCGTGGTCTCCACGCCATGTCCTCATGTCTTCTTCACAAACTTTAGCGATGCACTATTCATGCAGTAGCGCTGACCCGTGGGACGCGGACCGTCATTAAAAACATGACCCAAATGCGAGTCGCAACGGGTGCATTCCACCGCCGTGCGGCGCATGCCAAATGTGTTGTCGTCAATCTTTTCTACGTTCTCTTCGGCAATCGGCTGGTAGAAACTGGGCCAGCCGGAGCCGGACTCAAACTTAGTGTCTGAGCTGAATAGCGGAGTACCGCAGCAAGCACAGCGATACATACCCTGCTCGTGATTGTTCCAGTACTGCCCGCTGAAGGCCCTCTCAGTGCCCTCTTCACGGGTGATGTTGTAAGCGCCCGGCGTAAGCTGCTGCCGCCACTCACCTTCACTCTTGACCATCTTGGGAACACGGACCGTCTCTTTGCGCTCACCGTTATCTGTAAACTCCACGATGTTTACTTGCTTCGGCTCACTCGATGCCTGCTTATGTCCTGCGCTGGCCTCTTCTGTCTCAGTTTTCTTTGAAAAGGTACCCATAAAGAAAAGTATAGTCCTCCGCCCAGCATTACGGCAGAGGCCAGAAACGCACGCCGCGAAGTCCTACGCCACGAAAGACTGGAGCAATGTTCTGAAGGAGGTCGCGAAGCTGGCAAAGGTATATGGCTTTAAGGCGGCTGAAGAAATAGCACAAGCGGTGAGGCATGGGCTTTACCGGTTCGTAATCGTTTTTCGTGCTGTCGCCGTGGAGCGAATGGTATGGCCTAGCTCGGAAAGACTATAGGGTTTGCGCAAAAGAACTGCGTTGCTCTCAGTAGTTGCGATTTCTAAACCGCGATCGGTATAGCCGGATACATAGATCACGCGCATCTGTGGACGCATGTCCAGGGCGGCCTTCACCAGCTCCTGTCCCTTAATTCCAGGCATGATGATATCGGTCATCAGAATGTCGATCGGCGTCTCATGGGCGCGGCAGATTTCCAGCGCCTGCATGCCGCTGCCTGCAGTAAGCACGTTATAACCGCGGGATTGAAGATACTCACAGGTTATTTCGCGCAACGCCGCCTCATCTTCTACCAGCAGTATGGTTTCCGAGCCTCCGGGTGGTGCGGCCGCCACGTTCGCCGACGTGGCTGCCGGGACCACTGTGGTGGCAGGAAAATAAATCTTGAATGTGGTGCCCCTTCCAAGAGAACTCTCCACTGCGATGAAGCTTTGATTTTCGCGGACGATTCCGTAAACAGTCGCCAATCCCAGCCCTGTGCCTTTTCCGCGCTCCTTAGTAGTAAAGAACGGCTCAAAGATATGCGATTGCACTTCAGGTGGCATGCCGGTTCCGCTATCCATGACGGCAAGCAGCACATATTTGCCTGGCGGCAGTTCTACCCCGCCGGGCTCAATCTGCGGCGAATCGAAAAACACGTTGCTGGTTTCCAACACTAATTTGCCGCCGGAAGGCATAGCGTCACGCGCATTTACCGCCAAATTCAGGATGATCTGCTCGATTTGGGCGCGATCGGCTGAGACAAACTCCAGAGATGGGCCGGGCGTGAATGTGACATGAATATCTTCTCCCAGCAATCGAGGCAGCATCTTGCGCATGTCCCGCAGAACGGCATTGAAATCAAGCGTATTCCTTTCCGGGGCCTGCTTCCGGCTGAAAGCCATTAACTGCTGCACCACCGATGCGGCAATAGAAGTGGCATCATTGATCTGCTTGATATACCCGCCGATCTTCTGTGGCTCGGCCTTGTGATGGTCCAACAACTCAGCGCAGCCGCGGATGATCATCAATAGATTATTGAAGTCATGCGCAACTCCGCCGGCGAGCCTGCCAATGGCTTCCATCTTTTGCGCCTGCTGAAATTGCTGCTCCATCAAGCGCTGCTCTGTGATGTCCTGGACAAAAACTTCATATACCGCATCTCCGCTGCCCTGTGGTTCAAGCTGCCGTCCTTCCAGGCGTACGGTGATAACATGGCCTCTTTTATGCCGCCATTTCACTTCGGGCTGGGGAAATGGATCATGTGCGTCCAGCATCCGAAAAATGTCGCACCGGTCTTCTGGATTTACATAAACATCTTTTTCCAGGTTTAGCGCAAGAACCTCAGATGTGGATTCATAACCCAGAATGCCGCCCAAAGCAGGATTGGCCATCATGATGCGGCCGCTGTTGTTCGCGCGAAAAATTCCGTAAGGCGATCCTGAGACAATAGAGGCATACTGCTGTTCTGATTGGCGCAATTCGCGTTCCGCCTTGTCGCGCTCGGCGCGCACCCGCGATTCCTGAACTGCACGCAGCAAAGCAAAGGGCAGGCGCTCAAGTTTGTCTTTCAGAATATAGTCATTGGCGCCTTCTCGGATGCACTCCACAGCCAGTTCGTCGCCCAAAGTTCCGGTTACCAGGATGAAAGGAACTGAATATCCAGCCGTTCGCAGCCAGCGAACGGCATCCAGGCCTGTCCAGTTCGGGATGCGGTAGTCGCCGAGGATAACGTCATACTTCTTTGTGGCCACTTCCTTTTTGAAATCATCAGAGTTGCCCACGGTTTTGATGGAAAATAACAAGCCAGATGATTCCAATTTACGCAGGCAGAGCGCTGCGTCCAATGGATCGTCCTCTAGTAGAAGAATTGCTATCGGGGTTCCCATAGATGTTGGCTGGATCATCTCAGGCTTCGTTTACCCTGACTTCTGTCTATTTGCGGCAGGATTTCTAGAGTCAAATATAGCGCCAAAAAAGCCTGATTCCGGCTTGCAAGGAGAACTAAGAAATTTTTTAGTCCGATAAGTAAATATCCAGAATCACATTGGAGTTTTTTAACGTGCAATCCAGATTTACTGAATAAACGATAAGGAATCTCTTAGCAAAATTGCCAATCGGGACAAATGGATTTGAAAAAAGTTAAATATTGCGCAGAAGAGCTCGAGAAGATCAGTTGTGTCTCAAAGAGAACTCAGGCATTGCTCATGGCGGGAGCCAGAACATCACAAAACCAAAAACCGTCGCGTTCCACAATTTCTCCTGTGGTAACGGCCAGCTCCCTCCTGAACATTGGCCCCGCATATACAAGCGAATGGAATTCTCCATTCTCACCGCAGGGATCAACGCCTGCTGGAAGGTCATTCAGGAATGACTGGTCAAAGTCGCGGCCAACAAACGCCTTTGCGAGTTGACGGGGATCAATACAAACGATCTTTGCCTTAAGGCCGGAACTGATCATCTGCTGCGCCAGTTCGCCTGTCGGAATTTGCCAAATGGGAAAAAGAGGTTCAAGCCCCGTGCCTCTCAACTGGCGCTCACGGTAATCCCGCACGTCAGTAAGAAAAAGATCTCCAAAGGCGATGCCGGTAATTCCGTGGGCCACAGCTCGTTCACAAACATCTTTCATTGCTAATTCGTAGTGCTCGTTGGAGCATGGCCATGGCAGAGGGGTAACAATCAAAGGTAATCCGGCGGCTGCTGCTTGCATTTCCACCAGAGCACGCCGCGTGCTGTGCATGGCCACACGATCAAAGGCCGAGTTAACGGTCGTAAGCAGGCCAGCAATCTCATATACGTTTTGCTGCTGAAGCACGTGCAACGCCCACGCGCAATCTTTGCCGCTGCTCCATGAAAGCAGGATTTTCTTTTTCATGCCGCTGTAAACCTATCATCAGAACCTAGCTATTTACCATTGATAGAGGGAAGAGTATGGACAAATGTGCTGCATCGTACCTTTGAACTGCGAGCCCATTTCATCATTCTTTTCTGTGTTCCTCTAAGCCTCTGTGGTAAATGTTTTTGGCTTCCCGTGTTAGATTTGAGAGGACAATGTCCGCTCCCAATTCAAGGTTTGTCCGCGCGTGCCGCTGTGAACCGGTCGATGTGACGCCCATATGGCTGATGCGCCAGGCAGGCCGCTACATGTCTGAATATCGGGCCGTGCGTAAGAAGCACTCTATTCTGGAGATATGCAAAACTCCTGAAATCGCGGCTGACGTGACCATCACCGCAGCGGAAAAGCTGGACGTGGACGCAGCCATCATCTTTGCCGATCTGCTTTTGCCATTGGAAGTAATGGGTATGCCGTTTCGCTTTGAGGCGGGTGAAGGACCGGTGATCGAACAGCCGTTGCGCGCTCCTAAAGACATTGATGCGCTGGTTACCAATCGCGCTTCCGAACTCGGCTATGTGGCCGAATCGGTGCGACGAGTTGTCAAACACTTTGGCGAAAAGCTTCCGGTCATCGGATTTTGTGGCGCCCCCTTTACGCTTGCCAGTTACATGATTGAAGGCGGCGGCTCACGCAATTACATCCACACAAAGAAAATGATGTATACGGAAACCGCTGCGTGGCAGATGCTGATGCGTAAGCTGGTTGAGGTGCTGGCTGCGTATGCGGCCGAACAGGTCACCGCCGGCGCGGACGCGCTGCAGATTTTCGATAGTTGGGTGGGCTGCCTGAGCGTGGAAGATTACCGCCAATATGTTCTTCCTTTCGCCACTAAGCTGGTGCAGAGGCTCAAGAAAACCGGTGTCCCCATTATTTATTTCGGTACGGATACGGCCACTCTGCTGCCTGCCATGAAGGAAACTGGCGCTCAAGTCATGGGCGTTGACTGGCGCTTCCCTCTTGACCAGGCTTGGAGCAGCCTTGGGTTCGAGGGCGCTGTGCAGGGAAATCTTGATCCTGTTCTGCTCTTTGCCGGGCAAAAAGAGCTGAGGGCGCGTACCGCCGCCATTCTTCGCCAGGCTGGGGGCCGTCCCGGCCATATCTTCAATCTTGGTCACGGAATTCTTCCGGAAACGCCAGTGGAAAACGTTCGCGCTCTGGTGGATTTTGTAAGAGAATTAAGCGCAGAATATTCCGCTGGAGCGGCCCGATGAGTTGTAAAAAATGAGTGGCGCTAAATCCGCAATACTTCTTCTAGCCCACGGCAGCCCTGATTCGCCCGCAGACATTCCCGAATTTATGCAGCACATCACCGGAGGCCGACGGGTGCCGGATTCCGTTGTGCAGGAAATCACTCACCGGTATTCTGTGATTGGCAAGTCCCCTTTAACAGAGATCACGATAAAACAAGCGGAAGCACTGCAGATGAAGCTGGGAATTCCGGTTTTCGTGGGTATGCGGAACTGGAAACCATTTATCGCCGAAGGAGTTCAGCAAATCGTCTCAAAGGGCAGAGATAAAGTAGTGGCAATTTGCCTGGCGCCGCAGAATTCTTCCACTAGCGTGGGTCTGTATCGCAAAGCCCTTTCTAAGGCTCTGCCACCGGATATTGCCGTGCAGTTCGTAGAGTCATGGCATGACCACCCGTTATTGATCCAGGCCTTTGCGGAGCGGCTGGAACCAATTTGGCGGGAGGCCAATGCTGAGATAGGAACTGCTCTGCCCGTGATTTTTACGGCACACAGCGTACCCACAGCCACCATTCAAGCTGGCGATCCTTATGAGAAACAGGTCAAGGAAACAGCTCGGCTGGTGGCCGGCAGGATCGCGGGTCTTACTCCAGGCCTGCAATATTTGGCCTTCCAGAGTCAGGGTATGTCCGGCGGACCGTGGCTGGGGCCGACCGTGGAAAGCGCCATCCTGGAAGTAAAAAAGCGTGGGCATAGTGGAGTGGTAATAGCGCCCATTGGATTTGTGTGCGACCACGTGGAGGTTCTTTATGATGTGGATATCGGCTTCCGCCAGTTTGCCGCCGAACATGGCATCAAGATGTGGCGGCCTGAATCACTGAATACATCGGCAACGTTTATAGCGGCGCTGGCCAAACTCGCAAACACGCAACTGGCCCTGGCGTCAGGGATCGTCTCTCTGGCATGAAGCGCATCGCCATTGTCGGAGGTGGTATCGCTGGTCTCAGCGCGGCTTTTTATCTTGAAAAAGCCCGTCAGGCAGGCGCTAATCTGCAATGGACGCTGTTTGAAAAGTCTGATCGCCTTGGCGGCGTCATCCGCACAGAGCGGCGCGATGGGTTTGTTCTTGAAGCGGGTCCTGATTCTTTTCTCAGCATTAAACCTGATGCGTCGCGCTTATGCCAGGAACTGGGCATCGGTGATCAACTCATCAGCTCCAATGATGCCGAGCGCAAAACCTACATCCTGGTAAGAGGGCGGCTTGTGCCGATTCCTCAGGGTCTGGAATTTATGGTGCCTACGCGCATTTGGCCCATGGTTACTACGCCGCTTTTTTCTTTCAAGACAAAATTGCGTATGGCGGCGGAATGGTTTTCATCCGCGCCCAAGCATGCAGCAGACGAGTCGGTGGGCGATTTTGTGCGCCGGCATTTTGGCCAGGAGATGGTGGACCGAGTGGCCGAGCCGCTGCTCGCCGGAGTGTATGGCGGCAATGCCGATCGCCTAAGTTTGCGTGCCGTGTTGCCGCGCTTCGCCGAAATGGAGCGCAAACATGGCAGCCTTGTACGCGCCACGCTTAAGGCCAAAGCAGCGGCCAAGGCCGACCCTCATGCTAAACCGCAAGCGCTTTTTACGTCTTTGAAGAACGGCATGCAGCAGATGGTGGACGCTTTGGTTGCCGCGCTGCCGCAGTCGTCCGTTCGAATGCAACAGCAAGATCTCACGCTTCGACAAGTGAATGATGATTGGCAGATCGAAGCCGCAGGTATGAGTGAAAGATTTCAGGCTGTACTGCTGGCTGTGCCAGCGCCTTCGGCGGCTGCACTCCTGCGGCAGTTCCATCCTGCGCTGATCGATGGTCTTGCGCGAATCCAGTACACTTCGTCTGTTGCAGTCGCACTGGCTTACGATCAAGCTGAACTGCCCCCGGGACACGGTTTCCTCGTTCCGCGGTCGGAAGGCCGCAAGATCATGGCCTGCACTTTTGTACACAAGAAATTTCCGCATCGCGCGCCCGCAGGAAAAAAGATGCTGCGCTGTTTTTTTTCCAGTTCGCGAATGCCCGACCTGCTCTCGCATAGCGATGATGCCTTGCAGCAGATTTCGCGGCAGGAATTAAAAGAAATTCTTGGGGTGAGTGCCGAGCCGCTATTTGCAGAAACGTTTCGTTGGAACCGCGCTATGCCGCAGTATGAAACCGGGCACCTGGACCGTGTGGCGGAGATGGAAAAGATCATTGCCGCGATGCCGGGCTTTCATATCATTGGAAACTCGTTTTATGGAATCGGCGTACCTGACTGCATCAAGTCGGCGCGGCTGGCAGTGGAACAGATTACTTCCGGCGCTTCGCAACCGGCAGCGGTTTAGCTTTTCCTTTCTTTGCGAGAGGCGCGCTGCGCAACTCAGCTTGCTTTTTCCTAGGCAGCTTTTCGAGTACAAGCTGATAGGAAGCCTGAATTAAATCTTTGATCCCCGGCTGGCGCAGCACGTCCATTTCAATCATCGCTACCCAATGATTGCGCGCCATATAAGGGGCTGGAATAATGCCTTCAATTTCCACCAGTTCAGCGAATTTCTCCGGAGTGCATTTGAAGGCAATCTTTGTCTTATTCATTGCGAGTTCAAGATTGGCGATACAAAACATTTTGCCCGCAATACGAAAGAGCAGATCAATCTCCCACTGTACGTCTTCGGTGGCATGTGGCAAGGAAAGGCAAAAGGCCCGCACCCAGTCGATGTAAGAAGCCATTGGAAAATACTACGACGCAAAATCAAAGCAGGCAATTGCTCGCCACAAGGCGAACAGAGTGGACCGGCAAATTGGGCAGGCGATAGGAGATCGAATTCACATCGACTTGGTGCAGTCCAGGATTCTTGGGCTACACGATTGCGCTCTTACGAGAAGAAAACGACAAGGATCAAACAAGCCAAGCCAAATTCTTATTTCTCGGTATCACGTCCACTAAAAAGCTGCTGACTTGCTTTATGCGTTTTGTATGACTCAGAGCCTAAGGCGCGCTCAGGATTTTTTAGGAGGGCGTCAGCAATTTTCTTCTGTTGATTCTCAGAGATTGGCTTAGCGAATGCCTCCGCGACCCGAGAATTTATAAAGTCACCAAAACCGGGCATGCTGATCACCTGAGGCGACACGAGCTTTCCCGTTCCCGCATGAATGCGGGTATTTTTCCATCCTGTGGACGATGATGGAACAATTGGAGAGAAGAAGAACGATCTGAGCAGCTTCGAATACATTCCTAAGCGTTTATTGCTAAGCATTGCTGATGCATCAATTGAACGAAGCATGTAGTGCAGCAGTTTCTCGTGAGCAGCATCGGGAACTCTGGTCGGTACGCTGAAAACGAAGAGATGATGTTCGCTCCCTGGCTGCTTATTTTCGCCGAACAGAAATTGTCGCCATGCCTCAGCCGTTTTTTCAACTTTATCGGCAAAGTGGGGATTTTCTTTGATCAAGCTGTGTTTAAGAGAAAGCAGAACGCGCCAATTGAGCGACACAGCAAAGTTTAACAACCAGCTGTCATATCTCAGATCCTTGTAATTGTCACCTTGAATTATGGGGAAAGCTGAATCATTGAATTCCTTTTCCCAGCGGGAGAACAGCTGTTCGCACTCACCACACAACAATGGAATCTTCTTTAGATCCTGCACCCGCAGGTTCGGATTCTCTACACCCCGTACAAAACCAGTTGCGGATGTCTCCTTCAAATATCGGCCCACAAAAGCCGGAACAATATGGCTTTGACGTAACTCGCGTTCTTTTAAGCACAGGGCGCAACTCGGCATAATGATCGTGTTATGTCTCAGCAAACATTGCGAACGCCTATTCGACTTCGCTGTTCGTCTCCTCGATTTCAACTTAAGGCATGGCTTACTTGCGCACTGTTACTCCGCCACGCGCAGCAGGGCGCGTACAATCTGCGCTTCTTCAGTGGGGTCCAGAACGGTCCGCAGGTCAAGCAGCACCCGGCCTTCTTCCACACGGGCAATGATGGGCGGACCATGGCGACGGAGCCGCGCAGCCAGTTCGTCGGCACTGAGATTATTGGCGGTGACAGCAAGAAGAAACGTTGGCAATGTGGATGTAGGCGCAGAGCCGCCGCCTATCAACGATTCTCCCGGAACAATTGCCATCTTGAGATGCGCTGCTGAACTGAGCTGCGCCAGCAGAGCTTCCGCGCGAACGCGGATTTCCTGTGCCGAGAGACGCATCATGCGGGCGAAAGGGATGGCATCATGGTTCTGACGTACATATTCCATGAGTGTGCCTTCCATGGTGGCGTAGGTCAGCTTATCTACGCGCAAAGCACGGAAGAGCGGATTGGAGCGCACGCGCTTGATCAGGTCATCGCGTCCACTGAGCAGGCCGGCCTGGGGGCCTCCCAGCATCTTGTCACCGCTATAAGTAATGATATCGGCGCCTGCGCGAAGACTTTCCATTACGCCGCTCTCATTTACGCCCAGAGCGCGCAACGGAATCATGGCGCCTCCGCCAAGGTCTTCCATCACTGGGACGTTGTGCTTGCGGCCCAAGGCGGCCAGCTCCTCCAGTGACGGCTGTTCAGTGAAGCCGACAATGGCAAAGTTGGAGCGATGCACCCGCAACAGCAGACGCGTCTTATCAGTGATGGCATTTTCATAATCGGCGAGGCGCGTGCGATTGGTAGTGCCAACTTCTCGCAGCACCGCACCGGATTTGACCATTACGTCCGGCACGCGGAATGAGCCACCAATTTCCACGAGTTCTCCGCGGGAAACAATGACTTCGCCGCCTTCAGCGAGTGTATTCAGCGCGAGCATAACCGCTGCAGCACAGTTATTGACCACAACGGTGCGAACGCCGCTGACGCCATCCTGATTGAGCAGCCGTGAGAACAGACGCTCAACATGCACATCGCGCTTGCCGCGCTCGCCGTCCGCAATATCAAATTCAAGATTGGAGTAGCTGCCCGCAACCTGAGCGATGCGCTTGATGGCCGATTCTGCCAGCGGAGCGCGCCCAAGATTGGTATGCAGAATTACTCCGGTGGCATTGATGACCGGCCGCAATGAAAATTCCATCGCGCGGCTCAAATGACGAGCAACCGCTTGCGGAAGATGCATGACTGCCAAAGCCACTGCTTCCTGTTTACCCAGAGTTCCTGAGCTGATCTCTCCGCGCACGTTTGCCAGAACCGCGCGGATGGATTCAGTGACCACCGGTTGGCCTTCACGGGCAAGAAGTTCCGCAAGCTCGGCATGCTTCAGCAGTTCGTCCACTGAAGGGAGAAGGCGATAGAGATCGGATTTGGAGGCAGTAGTCATTTCTTCTTTGTCCCGAGTGAAACGAGGGAACCCTATAACAATGATTGTCGCAAAAGGTGAGAATAAAATCTCGCTCTTAACAGAGCTTACGTCGCGTCGCCTCTACAAGCATTTTCGCAAATCGCGCGCCAATGTAAAGATGCAAGTCGTCGAAGAATATCTTTTACAGATAAATGTTTCTTATCAGAGAGTAGGGATCCCTCGCTTCGCTACGCTTCGGGATTTCAGAAAAGCGATAGGGCTCCCTCGCTCCGCTCGGGATTACACATCATCCCACCTCAACCAATCCATACCTTCTCTGCCAGTGCTGGCGCAGATGTTGCATCACGCGGTTGCGGTCTTCCGCCGTAATCTGGGGATCGGTTTCATGCACCAGCCTGGCCGCTTCTACCTTAGCTAACTCCAGCAACTTGCGGTCACGCAGCAGGTTGGCGACGCGCAGCCCGGGCATACCGGCCTGACGAGTACCAAAGAATTCACCCGGCCCACGCAGTTCCAGGTCGAGCTCAGCAATTTCGAATCCGTCCTGGGTGCGCACCATCTCGTTCAAACGGCGCTCGCCTTCCGGTGAGACCTTGCCGCCGGTCATCAGGACGCAATAGGACTTGGCAGCACCGCGTCCGATTCGCCCGCGCAACTGGTGCAACTGGGAAAGGCCAAAACGCTCAGCATGTTCCACTACCATCACAGTTGCATTGGGAACGTCCACACCGACTTCGATTACCGTGGTGGCAACCAGAATATCAATTTCGCCTGTCTTAAAGCGGCGCATGGCGTCTTCTTTCTCTTCCGGACTAAGACGCCCGTGCAGCAGCCCAACGCGCAGATCGGGAAATATTTTCTTTCGCAGCTCTTCAAACATGTGCAGAGCGGCTTTCAAACCCGTCTTTGAGCGCGAACCAGCAGGTTCGGCGGCAAATTCCATTTCCTGTTGCTCCGCAGGCGCGCCCTCAATTACCGGATAAACAACGTATGCCTGCCGCCCCAGCTTGACCTGTTTGCGCACAAAGTCCCAAACCTCGGCGGCGCGTTGGTCAGATATTTTGCGCGTGGTGATGGGAGTACGCCCCGGAGGAAGCTCATCAAGCACGCTGGTATCCAGATCACCATATAACGTAAGCGCAAGCGTTCGGGGGATAGGCGTGGCTGTCATCACCAGGGTGTCCGGCTCGGCGTCACCCTTTTTCATGAGCTTAAAACGCTGCATCACGCCGAAACGGTGCTGTTCATCGACAATGACAAAGCCCAGATTGTGGAACTCAACTTTTTCCTGGATCAACGCATGCGTTCCGATCACCAGATGCACGTTTCCTTGCGCAATATGGCGGCGCGCGTTGCGCTTGAGATCTTCCTCCAGCGATCCGGTAAGCAACATTACCCGATACCCGGCATCTTCAAGTATCCGTCGCGCGGACAAATAGTGCTGCATAGCCAGGATTTCCGTGGGCGCCATGAAGGCAGCCTGATAACCGTTTTCAATGGCGATAACCGCCGCTTGCAGCGCTACGATGGTCTTGCCGGAACCCACATCACCTTGAAGCAGCCGGCGCATGGGCGAAGGGCGCTGCATGTCCTCGGCTATTTCTTTCAGCACGCGTTTCTGCGCCCCGGTAGGTTTAAAAGGCAGCGTTTTTTTGAGCGCCTCGCGAACCTTCTCAGTCAAAGCAAAAGACACTCCGGGTTGCGAGCGCATCTTGCGCCGTTTTAATTCCAGGCCAACTTCAAGGAAAAACAGTTCTTCAAAGATCAGCCGCTTGTGGGCCGGGGTAGTTTGATTTTGCAACCCGGTAAAAGACTCCCCTTCGGGCGGAAAATGGACCTGTTGAAATGCAACGCGTCGATCAAGCAAGTTCAGCCGCCGGCTGAGAGAGGGCGGAAGGCCGTCGGGTATTTCAGCCGTTAAATTTTGCAGAGCGCCATAAATGATCCGGCGGAACCAGCGCGATG
>DASXMN010000053.1:0-18192 GCA_036495645.1 Candidatus Angelobacter sp. | reverse complement strand
AGTCCAGAACTCGTAACCTATATCGTATGCCAAGCCCTAGCTGTGGTCTTTCCATTGTCTTGAGGGTTGGCGAAGCGCTGACTCTGACGGTCAAAAAGTTTCCCAAAATGAAACCTGACCGACCAACTCGAATTGGTCTCGCCAGGACCAGAAAATTTCACGCAATTTATATGCCATCTAAATCCGCCGGTCATAGTCGCTGCCTAAACTTTCTGCGATGTTGATTTCAAATTTTCGGAGGAAAGTATGCATCGTAGTGATACAAGAAAATGGCGAGCGAAGACCATGGCTTGCGCGTCCATTCTGGCCTTGTCGGTTTTCAGCCTTGGGGCATCGACGCAGGCCCAAGCCCAAGCCGATCCGGATAAATCAGTTGACTCCATCAAGACCGCTACGCCAATCAAACACGTCATTATCATCGTTGGCGAGAACCGCAGCTTCGATCACATTTTCGCTACCTACGAGCCAAAAAACCGTCATGAGAGTGTGTTGAACCTTTTGTCTGAGCGCATCATCAATGAGGATGGTTCACCGGGCCCGAATTTCGCGAAGGCGCATCAATTTAAGATCGTATCCGCTCCCAATGGCGGCAAATTCTTCAGCAGCGCGGACCTGGCGCAAAAGCAACTCTACGCGACTCTACCGGCGCCCGACGTAGCTGGCATTGGCCCAGTATCACCCTATCTTCCCGTTTTGAGCATCCCCGGCGGAGACCCCGGCCTGCCACCCGCGGATCAATTCCTGTTAGGCACCGGAGGTACGGGTTTGGGTTTCACGCTGGGCCCAGATACACGCATCACTAACGTGAACAACCTGCCGCCAGGTCCGTTCCAGATGACCGGCCCAACCATGCCGTTCGACGCTTTCACAGGCGACACCATCCATCAATATTTCCAGATGGTCCAGCAGGTGGATTGCGCCATTGACAAAGAGCATGTATCGAAGCGCAACCCCACAGGTTGTCTCCATGACTTGCAGTCAGCGATTACGACGACCTACAGCACGCCACCCACAGGGACGCCGCATGACACTGGGCAGACCATGGCCTTCTTTAATATGCAGAACGGCGATGCGCCAGTCTTTAAGTCACTCGCGGACAAATACACGATGAGTGACAATTATCACCAGCCCGTGCTGGGCGGCACCGGTCCTGACAGTCAGCCGCTCGGGTTTGCTGACCAGGTGTTTTTCAGCGATGGCCATGGCAACCCTGCAACACCGGCGGCAGCCAACATCTACAATCCCGATCCGCAAGCTGGAACGCTCAACCTCTATACGAACCGCGCACAGTGGTTCAATTGTTCTGACGTGAACCAACCCGGCATCGCCGCAATCACCAATTATCTGAATGCGCTGCCTTACGCGCTACAGACCAAATGCGGGCCTGGCCAGTTCTGGCAGGCCGTTAACGTCAATCCGGCCTTCACGCCTAAAGGAGCGGTGCAGGCCGGTCTAATAGTTCCGCAGACACTGCAACGGAGCATCGGCGACGTGTTGAGTGCCAATAGTATTCCGTGGAAATATTATGGCGGCGGTTTTAATGCCGATGGAACCACCAGCCCATTCAACGGGAGCTACTGCAATATATGCAACCCGTTCGAGTATGAAGCGAGCTATCCAGGCATGGTGGCGGATCACATGCGGGATGTCACCGATCTTTTCACCGATCTGGCAAACGGCACTCTTCCGGCAGTTTCCTATGTGAAGCCGGATGGCCTGATGGACGGGCATCCCGCTTCCTCGAAATGGAGTCTGTTCGAGGCCTTCGCTCAGAACATTGTTGAACTCGCGCAAAGCAACCCGGAACAATGGGCTGAAACCGCAATCTTTATTACCGTGGACGAGGGCGGCGGCTACTATGACTCCGGCTTCATCCAGCCGGTTGATTTCTTCGGGACAGGTCCACGCATTCCTATGATCGCCGTTTCTCCCTTCTCGACTGGCGGCCATATCAGTCACGTCTATAACGAGCATTCTTCGTTCGTCAAATTCGTCGAACGGAACTGGATGCTTAATACCACGCTCAGCACCCGCAGCCGCGACAATCTGCCCAATCCGCGCATGGGTGACGATGACGACAATCTGTACGTTCCTCGGAACATGCCGGCCATCGGGGATTTGTTCGACCTCTTCGACTTTGATCGTCATGATCGCGGCCAAGACGGCGATAAATGATCGTGATTAGGACTCATGTCGAAGGTTAGTCGGGGTGATTTACCGCCGATAAGGCCCTTGGTCGTTTTCCGACCGAGGGCCTTTTAGATTTGTGCGTCCGCATTTCTGGGGCGAGTCATTTTCTTTTTCCGTCAAACACGCCATACTGGAATCAGTGAATTCGTCAGTGAACTTCCTAGACCAGGCAAAACTTAATCCTCAACAGCGCGAAGCGGTTGAAGCCGTGGACGGCCCCGTACTCATTTTGGCCGGAGCGGGCAGCGGCAAGACACGTGTGATTACCTATCGCATCGTACATTTGATTGAGAATAAAGGAGTTGAACCGGATTCAATCCTGGCGGTCACGTTCACCAACAAAGCTTCAGCCGAGATGGCAGAGAGGGTCGGCAACCTGCTGGGCGGCAGGACGCTGCGCAAACCGCTGATTGCCACTTTCCATTCTTTCTGCGTGCGGGTACTGCGCCGGGATATTGAGGAAATGAAGATCGGCAATGCTGGTTACAAGAAAGATTTTGCCATCTATGACGAATCCGACCAGCAGGCCGTGGTCAAGGCCATCATGCGCCGCATCGGGTTGGACGATAAGCAGCTCAAGCCAAGCGCCGTGCTTTCGAAAATTTCCTGGGCCAAGAACCATATGCTTGATCCGCAGGAAATGTACCTGCAATCCGCCGATCCTATTACAGAAAAGGTCGCGCATATTTTTGAGGAGTACCGCAAAGAGCTGCGCAAATCGAATGCGCTGGATTTTGACGATCTCCTGCTGGAAACCGTGCGGCTGCTCAAGTCGTCAGCGGCCACCCGGGAGCGTTACCAGCGCCGCTACGAATACTTGCTGATAGACGAATACCAGGACACGAATCGTCCGCAGTATGAGTTGATCAAGTTGCTGGCCGGCGCTCACCACAACGTGTGCGTTGTGGGTGATGAGGACCAGTCTATTTATTCCTGGCGCGGCGCGGACATTCGCAACATCCTGGAATTTGAGAAGGATTTTCCTGAAGCCCGGATTATCCGGCTGGAGCAGAATTACCGTTCTACGCAGGCGATTCTGGAAGCCGCGTCGGCAGTGGTTTCCAACAACCTGAAGCGCAAAGGCAAGACGCTTTGGACAGCGCGCGAAGGCGGCAACAGGATTGGCTATTACGAAGCGCCCGATGGCGAAAACGAGTCGCTCTTTGCCGCCGACTATATTTCCCGTTATTTGAAGAAGATGAAAGAAGAAGGCGCGGAAGACGTGCGCGTGGCCGTGCTGTACCGGCTGAATTCGCAGTCGCGATTGATAGAAGAGGCCATGCGCCGCTATCAGCTTCCGTATCAGGTAGTCGGCGGCTTTTCATTCTATGAGCGCGCGGAAATCAAGGACATGATCAGCTACCTGAAGCTGATCAACAATCCCCAGGATTCCATTGCTCTATTGCGTGTCATCAACACGCCCGCCCGAGGAATTGGCAAATCAACTCTGGAAGTGCTGGAACGGCTTTCGCTGGAGACCGGTATGTCACTGTGGTCGGCAATCAGCGAAGCCATTGAGCGGAAGCTGCTTCCGCAACGGGCCTGTGCGGCGTTGAAAAGCTTTAAAGATCTGATTGAAGACGCGCGGGCCATGCTGCTGGGAACATTTGCAGAACGGGTGAGCGAAACCGCAGAAGCCTACAGTTCACGTGTAGCACAGCCGCCCCCGGCTGTGGTTGAAGAACCAGATACCTCATTTGAACCTGCCGGGTTCGGCGAAAACATCAGCTTTGATTTCGGAGCGAACGACCAGCCGGAAGAAAGCTTTAGGGCTGGGGATGAAGATGAAAGCAAAGCTGCTGCAGGCGAAGGCGAAGCTGCAGAAGGCACAGAACCCGCGGAAGGCTTCCGCGCTCCCGGTGGCCCGGCTTCGATTCCGGAGATTCTCAAATTTTTAATCGACCGCACCGGATATATCAAGCAACTGGAAGAAGAAGCAACGCCGGATTCACTGGCGCGGATCGACAACCTGCGCGAATTGGTGAACGCAGCCATGGATTCACGTGATCGCGGCGAGACGCTGGCCGAATTTCTGGACCACGCTGCACTGGTAAGCGACGTGGACACATACGATCCGCGCGGCACGGTCACGTTGATGACCTTGCATTCGGCCAAAGGACTGGAGTTCGGGCTGGTATTTCTGATTGGGCTTGAAGAAGGGCTGTTCCCGCATTCGCGCGCATTTAACGATCCTGACCAGATGGAAGAAGAGCGCCGCCTCTGCTATGTAGGGATGACCCGCGCCATGGACTCTCTTGTCCTAAGCAATGCGCGCTATCGCCGCCGCTACGGCACGGACATGCCTGATGCTACGGTGCCCTCGCGGTTTCTGGAAGAGGTGCCGCCGCAATTGCTGGAAGAGCTGGGCGTCGCGCGTACGCGGGCTGCGACGCAGTACCAGGACCCTGACTACGCTGAGCGCCATTACAACTACGAGGACGAAGACCAGAGCACGCCTTCACGCGCGAACCAGCAGCCTGCCTCAGCGCGAACCAAGCCGCGCAATGGTGGTTATTCCGGTCCCAAGTACAATTCCATTGACAATATTGCTGAGTTTTTTGCGTCACGCGGGAAAAAGTTCACCCGGCCTCAGATTCCAGTGGAAAAGGCGTCTGGCGGCGGATCATTTCGTCCCGGCCAGCGCGTAAAGCACCCAAAATATGGCGAGGGCGTAGTGTATCGGCGTGAAGGTGAAGGAGAAAACGCGAAGATTACGGTACAATTTCCACGATTCGGATTGAAAAAGCTGGTGGAGAAGTATGCGCACCTTGAGAGGGCGTAACAGCTTGCAGTTTAGCTTTTTATCTTTGATGAAGACAAGGAACTAGAATAGCCAAATGGCAAATACAAAAGCACTGACCAAGGAAGAACGGAAGAAATCCAAGCGCACGGCGCGCAAAAAGCAGACGCCCAAGAAGCCCCGCGAATATCCCCGCGGCTCCAAGAAGCCCAAGATGAAGAAAGTGGTGCGCGGCACGTCCAAGCGCTAAGCGAGTGTGATGGCGTAGAGGCGCAATCCATTTGCGTCTCTGCGCCGCATGGCCCGGTTACGGACAATTCAAGGAGGCCATTCTGGCCAGCCAATATTTCGCCAAGAAGTCCATTGACAAGCTGATTTCTGACTCGGAAAGACCGGGACATCGTCTGCCGAAGTCTCTGGGCCCATGGTCGCTGACCGCTCTTGGCATTGGGGCGATTATTGGCTCAGGAATTTTCGTGCTGACGGGCACTGCGGCGGCCGGCGAATATTCAACGCCCTCCCTGCTTCATGCTCAGGTGCTGGATGTCTTTCAGAATCTATTCCAGCACGGCAATCTCTCTGGCGTGCTCCTCCATGGCCGTCCACCGGCTGGACCAGCGATAGCTCTTTCATTTCTGCTGGTCGCGATTGCCTGTAGTTTCGCTGGACTTTGCTACGCCGAGCTGGCATCGATGATCCCGATTGCGGGAAGCGCATACACATATTCTTATGCGACGCTGGGAGAGTTGATTGCATGGATCATCGGCTGGGACCTGATCCTGGAATATGCGGTCAGCAACGTCGCCGTAGCTGTTGGCTTTGGCGGGTATCTTAAAGCGCAATTGACCTCTTTTGGACTTCCTATATCGGACCGATGGTCAACTCCGGTTTGGACTGGTGGGCATTGGTCCGGCGCTTACTTTAATGTCCCGGCTTTTCTCATCGTTTTCATCTTGACCGTTCTTCTTGTGTGGGGCATCCGCGAGTCTGCAGGTGCCAATAATGTAATGGTGCTGGTAAAGATCGGCGCCATCATTACATTTCTGGTGGTGGGTGGAATGCTGGTGAACACGGCGAACTGGCATCCGTTTGCGCCGTCAGGGTTTGCTGGCGTCATCTCCGGTGGAGCCATCATCTTCTTTACTTATATTGGTTTTGATTCAGTATCCACCGCGGCAGAAGAAGCCAAGAACCCGCAAAAAGATATTCCTTTTGGCATCATTGCGTCGTTGATCATCTGCACTGTGCTTTACATTGGGGTTGCGCTGGTGTTGCTGGGAATGCAGAAGTACAGCATTTTCGCTACTAATGCTGATGCCGCCGCCGCGCCTGTGGCATACGCATTGCAGCAGATGGGGACAAGCCGGTTCTTTCAGGCAGTGATCGTGATTGGCGCGCTGACGGGAATGATTTCGTCACTGCTGGTCTTTCAATACGGCCAGACCAGAATCTGGTTTGCCATGTCGCGCGATGGATTGTTACCTAAGCTCTTTTCTGACATTTGCAGGTTCCAGACACCACACTGGTCAACCTGGATTGCCGGAGCTGCGGTTGGAATTCCTGCGGGTCTGGTGGACATTGGCGAAGCTGCCGATCTCTCGAACATAGGCACGCTCTTTGCCTTCGTGCTGGTTTCATTGGGTGTGCTTTTTCTCCGCAGAGCGCAACCTGACCGCCAAAGAGGATTCAAGGTGCCTTGGGTGCCGGTGTTTCCCATTCTTTCTGTAGTCCTGTGTATATCTTTGATGGCAGGCTTGCTTGTGATTACATGGCTCCGGTTCTTCGGCTGGCTGGCAATCGGCCTGGTCATTTACTTTCTGTACAGCCGCCGTCACAGTGAGTTTGCTCCAGCGAACGTTCCCATCGGCAAAGGATGATGGCTTCAAAATCATTCATCCAGTCATTGCCGAAAGCGGAACTGCACCTGCACCTAGAAGGCTGTGTTGATCCGGCTACTCTGGTTGAGTTGAGCCGCCGCTACAACACTCCACTGCCAACGGAAAACAACCGCTATGACGTTACCGGAAGCGGAGATGTCCTGGGCGAGGAAGATGTCCGGCGTCTCTATTCATATAAGGATTTCAACGGATTCCTGCTGGCATTTAAATCCGTAACCGAACGCTTGCGCTCCGCTGAAGATTACGAGTTGGTAACCTATCGGCTGATGCAGAAGTTGCGCCAGCAGAACGTGGTCCACGCTGAGGTTTATGTAAGCATCGGCGTCATTCGCTGGCGTGGCCAGCCGGTTGAACCGATCTTTGAAGGACTGGAGCGAGGACGCGAGCGCGGCCAGCGCGATTTTGGCGTATCGCTGTTGTGGATTTTTGATGCTGTACGACACTTCGGCCCGGAAGCTGCATCAGAAGTGTTTGATCTGGCGGCGCGGCTGCATGATCGCAATGTTGTCGGCATTGGAATCGGCGGCGACGAAGCGCGGGGCCCGGCCGAGTGGTTCCGTGATCTGTTCAAGAAATCTGCTGACAAAGGGCTGCGCCTTACCGCACATGCTGGCGAGACTACGGGGCCGGAGTCAGTTTGGGGCGCGCTGAATATTGGGGCTGAGCGCATTGGACATGGCTTGGCTGCGGCGCACGACCACGAACTGCTGGAAGTAATGGCGCAGAAGCAAGTGCCTATAGAAATGTGTATCACCAGCAATCTGCGAACAGGCGCTTGCACAGAGTTGAAGGAACATCCGGTGCGGAAGTTTTTTGATCAAGGGTTGATGATTACCCTGAATACAGACGATCCGGCAATGTTCCAGACGTCACTGAATAAGGAGTATGAGATCGCGCAGCAGGAATTCAGCTTTTCAGATGAACACCTGCGGGAGATGGCGCGCAACTCCATTGAAGCGTCATTCCTGCCGGTGGAGCGGAAGCTGAAACTTCTTTCCCAGATCGATTTTCTTGTATGAGTAAACACATCGGAATTGTCGGCTGCAGCGCAGAAGGAGCGGCGCTCTGCTATCGGACGATCTGTCTGGAAGCCGAGCAGCTCATGGGCAAGCATGCGCACCCGGAAGTGACGATGCATACTATCTGCCTAGCTGAATACATGAAGCCAATTGATGCAGGCGCGAACTGGCAAGGCGTTGCTGACCTGATGCTCCGGTCAGCGGAGGCGTTGAAACGCGCGGGAGCGGACTTCCTGATCTGCCCTGATAACACCATTCATCAGGCAATGCCCTTTGTAACGCCCAGATCGCCGCTGCCGTGGCTGCACATTGTTGAAGAGGTAGGCAGAGAAGCCAGACGGCTCGGCTTTCGCAGGCTGGGGTTGACCGGAACAAAATTCCTGGTGAGCGGGCCGGTGTATCCGAAAAAGCTGGAACAGCTTGGGCTTGTCTGCGTGCGGCCGACTAAAGAGCAGCAGGAGCACATCAATACCATTATCTTTGATGAACTCACTCGAGGCGAGCAAACACCTGAATCGCTGTTTTATTTTGAGCAGGTGATTGAGAATTTTAAGGTCCAAGGCTGTGATGCTGTGGTGCTGGGCTGCACGGAAATCCCTCTGCTCGTGAATGACGGTGAATCGCCGCTGCCAACATTAGACTCCACCCGGATTCTGGCCCGCGCTGCACTGCGGTACGCATTGGCAAAATAAGAAACATCGGCTAAGGAGCAATCGTGAAAGCACGTAGAAGCGTCGGCCTCGTAATCATCATTTTGTTTTCGTTGGCAGGCTGGGCGCAAACGGGGCCTGCCGAGCGGGAGCAGGGTGTTTTCCAGTTGCACAAGTTCGAGCAGTTGATTGGCCGTGAGACATACACGCTGACGCGCTCTCAATCTGACGTGGTGCTGAAGTCTGATTTTAAGTTTACTGATCGAGGCAGCGAGGTCCCACTCACAACCACGCTCACAATGGAAAAGGACCTCACGCCGCGCGATTTTGAGATCAAAGGTAAGATTTCGCGTTTTTCTTCCATTGAGGATTCAGTGCATGGCCGCAGCACTGGCAAAGAAACAATTTCGCCAGGGGAGGACTTTTTTGATATCCAGGGATATGCGCCGGTAGCCGTACAGATGATGCTGGTGCGCTACTGGGATACGCACGGCCACCCAAAAACCTTGAAGACCTTGCCTCGGGGTGAAGTGCAAATAGAAGACCTGGGAACCGAAACATTCACTATCAACGGACGCAAGCTGGACCTGCACAAGCTGGCCGTGCGCGGGCTCATCTGGGGCATGGAATCCCTTTGGCTGGACGCCACCGAGCATGTGATTGCGCTGGTGAGCATCGATGCCGAGATGGACCACTTTGAGGCAATCGCGGACGGCTATGAAGACGGTCTAGCGGCATTTGTGACTGGCGCTGCACGCGACGGTATGACGAATTTGGCGAAAATGGCTGCGGGGTTCACCGCACAAACACCATCGGTGGTTGCCATTGTAGGCGGAAGATTGATTGATGGCACAGGTAAGCCTCCGATAGAGAATGCGGTGGTCGTCTTGAGGGATGGGAAAATTGCCGCAGCAGGTCCGGCTGCCAGCACTCCGGTTCCGGAAGGCGCACAGATTGTGGATGCACACGGAAAGAGCGTCCTGCCGGGCTTATGGGAGATGCACGCTCACTTTGAACAAGTGGAGTGGGGGCCTATTTATCTTGCTTCAGGTGTCACCACGGCGCGCGATGTCGGCAACGAACGCGAGTTCATTATCGCTGTGCGTGACGCGATTGCAACTGGGCATGGGATTGGCCCGCGGCTGGTGATGGCCGGAGTGGTAGATGGAACAGGCCCGCTTTCCCTGGGAGTGATCCGCGTCGATACGCCAGAACAGGCGCGAGAACAGGTGCAGAAATACAAGGCTGCCGGGTTCCAGCAGATCAAGATTTATAGCTCAGTAAAACCGGAGATTCTGAAGATTGTCTGCGCTGAAGCGCATCGGCTGGGCATGACGGTTACGGGCCACATTCCTGAAGGCATGAACGCCATTGAAGGAATTGAAGATGGCATGGACCAGATCAATCACATCAACTATCTGAGTGCGGTGCTGGTCGATCCGAAGAGCCAGACAATTGATGCCGAGTCGCCGCAAGTTAAAAAGGTCATTAAGCTGTTGCTTGAGCACCATACTGTTGTGGATCCCACGATGGCGCTGATGGAGATCCTTACGCATTCCAGAGACATCCCGCTTTCCACCTTTGAGCCGGGTATTTTAAAAGTGGCGCCGGAACTGAGAGAAGGCTTGGAAACCATGGGTGCCCCTCCCCAGCGAACGCAGCAAGCTGCCGCGAGCTTCCGGCAGTTCTTAGCCACCGTGCGGCTGTTGCATGAGGCAGGTATTCCGATAGTTGCCGGTACGGACCAGGCGGTGCCCGGGTTCAGCCTTGACCGGGAAATTGAACTCTATGTAAAGGCGGGATTTACGCCCATGGAAGCGATCCAGGCGGCTACACTTGCACCCGCACGGGCCATGGGAATGGAAAAGGAATCAGGAACTATCGAGCCGGGCAAGCGGGCGGATGTGATTCTGGTAGATGGCAACCCGCTGGTAAACATCAGCGATATTCGTAAAGTCAGCATGGTATTTTCGGCCGGGAAAATGTATCAGCCGGCAGCATTGTGGACTTCAGTTGGATTTAAGCCGTAAGTGGTTACTTAGTCACCCATGACTGATTCTTCCTGCCGCGCCTCAATCTGTATCAGTTCCGGCTGCGCAGGATGGGGATTGGCATTGGCATGGGTCTGGAGCGTCTGCGGCCGACGCCAGAAGTCGACGAGGGAGGTCTGGTGCACGCAAGAGATGGTGCAATTGGGGGCGCAGGATTTTGGAGTTAGAAATTCGCGCTTAATATCGCTGACTGTATATTCAGCCAACGGAACCCCGGGGTATCCGCGCTGCTGGGAGCAGTAATGCACCAGTCCGTTTTCACAGATATATAAGTATCGTGCGCCGGCGCGGCAACGCCAGTTGTTGGGACGGCCAAGCGCGATGTTGTTCTGAAATTGATTGAAGCGGGCATAGCTCTGCTTGCCCAGCTTCTTCATTTCGGCAAAAACCGACTGCGCTTCGTGGTCGAGCGGACGGAGCTGGCCACTGCCGTCATGAATAATGCCGACGGTCGAGGTAAAGCCCAGTTCCACGGCGCGTTTGCCGATGGTAACTGCGTCCCACTGTTCTTTCACCCCTGCGCCGATCACGGAATTGATATTTACGTGAAAATCGGCGTGCTCGCGCAGCCACTGCAGTTTTTTGTCCAGAACCTTGAGCGACTTTTTGGAGACCTCATCCGGCTTCACGTTATCAATGGAAATCTGAAGATGGTCCAGCCCAGCGGCATTCAACTGCGCTATCCGTTGCGGCGTCAGCAGGTAGCCGTTGGTGATAAGGCCGGCAATAATTCCGTGTGAGCGGATGCGGCGGATGATTTCGTCAAGCTGCGGATGCAGCAGGGTCTCGCCGCCGCTGATGGTGATGAGCGTAGTGCCCAGCGCGGCCAGTTTGTCAATACGCCGGTACATTTCTTCGAGCGGCACGGGGTCAGAGAAATCGTCGTATTCGTTACAGTAGGCGCAAGAAAGATTGCAGCGCCGCATGGGAATGATATGCACCTGAATGGGATGGCTGGTAGAAAGCACCCCCTTCGCGATCATTTTGATTTCGCGAAAAGTGCGATTTACGGCTTTGAGCCGTCGCTTTACCCTGATGCTGAGGTCTGCCATGTATAAACTAGTTATTAGATCATATACCGGCAGTTTCCGGCACACAGAACCAGTAAATGGTTGATTTTTAAGGGCAAACGGGCAAATTTTTAATCCGCTAAAACTTAACTGAACGCCACTTTGAAGCCGATCCCTATCAACACCACAATGCCGTAAAGTACGAATGTGGTGGTAAGGGCAGTTCCAATGCTGGGCTTGCGATTTGATGAGGCGATCGAAAAACCCAGGCCCAGTAATATGACCCACCAAATTTTGAAAATATCCAAGGCTGAGGCGAGTCCGTAAAGAACTTTGTTTCCCTCAGGATCCATAAAAAAACCAAGGCTTGTAGGCATTGGATTACCGGCAATATCAATGGTGGAAGGATCAGCGCTGACCAGAACGCTTACGATGAGGAGAATCGATCAAAGAATTCCGGGAAGAGCAGCGTAAAAAGCAATGGCGATTGCTCGCTGGAAAGGCACTTCAGCGCCCAGAATGAAATTGAAGACTGCCATCAAAATCGCGGCAGTAATCAGCCCACCAATCAAAAGGAAGAAGGGCACCATGTAAAACGTGACTTTCGTGATTGTGGTTCGAAGGGCTATGTTCTGTGCCCGCTGTTCCGGCGTTAACTGCTCCATTCGCTTTTGCGCGAGTGTAGAGCGATCAATCTGTTGCTGGACAAAGCGCCCCATGTCAAGTTTCTGGACAGCAACGGTCGCGAAGATAAGCGCAAATATAGAAGAAATCAGCCATGGCGCCCACCAACTTGCGTTGCGCCTTAAGTCTTCAAAGGTCTTTCTGGGCGCAATAAACGTATTGACCAGGCGCTGCGGCTCGGAGAGGCCGGGGGCAGCCGATTCAGTTGTGATTGTTTCACCAGATGGTGTGAATTGCGGCGGTGTTGGACCGGTTGGTGAGCTCATAAACCATCCTACGTTTAAAAATGAAGTAAGTTACAAGTTCGTCCTGTGTCCGGACTGAATCAGCGTGGTTTTCTGAAATGCTCCCATCCGCGCTGCGATAAAGTTTGGATTTGTCCATTCTCGCCCAAAATCTGTATTGCTGGGGGGTAATCTGAGCGGTTGCCGATTTCGCCAACTTCAGTGATTTTCACTCCAGCAACCATGGCGGGAACCGTAGCGCGTCTGGGCGCTGTGAAAAGCAGTTCATAGTCTTCGCCGCCGTGGAGAGCAAGCTGAAGATCGGCCCCTTCGCCGATGGGAACCCGGCGTGCATCTATCCTAGCCGACACGCCGCTCTCTTCGCAGATGTGCGCCAAATCAACGGACAGGCCGTCACTCAAGTCGATCATGGCGGAGGCAAGGCGATGTTCTCTCAGCCAGCGGCCAACTTCAATACGCGGTGTGGGATAGAAGTGGGGGCTCGACCTCTCCGGTTTGATTTTTTTCCCGCCGAAGAGCTGTTTCAAGGTTGCCGCCGGCCCGCCAAGTGAGCCAGAGACGTATATCCGGTCACCGGGGCAAGCGCCGGAGCGAAGGATGGCTTTGCCCGCAGGCACATGGCCGGTAACCACGATATCGGCGGTAATTCTGGGGGCGGAAGAAATATCGCCACCGGCGAGCTGAATATTGAAGTTTTTGGCCAGCCGGAGAAGCCCTCGCAAAAAGTTATTGACCCAGACTTGCGAAAGGTCTTCCGCAAAGCCAAGCGACAGGAAGCAGGCGAGCGGCTCTCCGCCCATAGCCGCAATGTCACTCAGGCCACGGGCAAGGCAGCGGTGTCCAACCGTGACCGCTGGATGCCAAGCCTGGCGGAAGTGGACATCTTCTATGCAAAAATCGGTGGTGACGAGCAATTCGGAGCCGGGGGGGAGGCGCAGAATGGCGCAGTCGTCACCAATACCTCGGGCAATACCACCGATGACAGCTTCAGCCGGTACCGACTGGGCCAGCCGCCGGATGTGCGCGATCAGGGCTCTTTCGCTCAGCATATATATTGCATAACTATATCAAAAGCAAAGACTTGCATGTAACCAAGAGTCGTTATTCTGATGTATCTGATTCACTAGCCACCTTCTTAAAATCCAGCCATTTTATAGAAAACCATTCCGGCCCTGTGAGCAATCCGTTATAGGCAAACCTGTTATTGGCAAGCCTAATGACCGGAAGGCCATGGCCTAAGTGGGTTCTTTTGCAAGGCGGGGCAGCCGACCTTCGTCATACCATGGGGTGGCCTAGGCGTTGACAGTCTGGGAAGGGGTTGTTAAGGTTATCCAACATTTCATATTCCCTTGCCGCTAAAGGTCATTTGACCCGCAGCCAAAGGGATGTAAGCCAAAATAGGCCAGTACGGGAAATTGAGCCCCCAAAAGCTTGCCAGCCGAGCATCACCTAGTGGCATTTGATAATGGGAAATCGCTAACCTGGAGTAATTATTTTGCGGAAGCGCTTTTACATCATGTTGGTGGCACGAAATGCGGAAGGGGACCTGCTGAAAATCCCCGTTCCCATGCACTACCTGTATGTGTTTGTCGCCGGCGCGCTGATTGGCATGCTCACCATTACCGGCATGCTGGGCTCTTATACCCGGATGGTAGTGAAGACGCAGCGCTTTAACCAACTACGCAAAGACCAGGAAACACTGAAATCGCAGTACTCTCAACTGGAGCAGATCGCCCAGGAAAACGAGTTGCAGGCGCAGTCCCTCAGCTCCCTTGCGGGTGAGGTTTCCTCGCTCTACGGTCTCAAACCTGATCCGGCTTTTGAAGATGACGATCCTGCATCTGCGTCATTGCAACAGTTTTACGCGCTGCGGAACACGGCCATGACCGGAGCGGCTTCAGTTGGCATTGGCATGGGTGATGTTAGCGATACCAGCACGCACGATTGGATGCGGCTGGCGCAAGCACCTACTCTCTGGCCTGTCCAGGGCAGACTTACGGGAACGTTTGGCGAGCGCATTGATCCGTTTAGCGGTGAGGGAGCATTCCATCGCGGCGTGGACATTTCCAGCGACTACGGCACCCGCATTATCGCTCCAGCGGACGGCATTGTCCGTTTTGCCGATTTCATGAATGGCTATGGCCGCGCAGTAATCATTGACCATGGTAACGGAATCAGCACACTGTATGGCCATATGTCAGGCTTTGCCGTGACCGTAGGCCAGCTTGTCCGCAGAGGCGATTCGGTTGGCTATGTGGGACAGAGCGGCCGCAGCACTGGACCGCACTTGCATTACGAAGTCCGCATCTTCAATACCCCGGTAAACCCCGGCAAATACCTGCGGTTCAGCATCAATCAGCAGGTGGCTACGGGAGCCATGTAATTAGCGGGCCAGAGCGCCGCCCGATTGAGCTTCTGACCAGACCTTCTTAAGAATCGTTTCCGGAATTGTGGCGCTGAAAACCGCCACATTTTCTTTTTGCTGGACCTGAATGCTCTCGAACGCGGCTTTTACGTCTTTATCAGTCCCTCTGTTTCCCACTACCTGGCCGATGCTGCGCACCAGCGCAAGGCGGCCAGTGGCGAAATCAACAAGCTGCTTTGCCTGGGCCTCGCTCTGGGTAATCACGTCAGCCCGCAAGATGAGGGAGCCGGTATAGCGCAGAGAACCCACAGCGACTGCATCAGCGGGAAGCGTAAGCGCGAAGCCGCCGGGAAGCTGGAGATTGTCTGGGGTGCCAGGAATGCGGTCAATGAGCCATGCCACGCTGCCCAGAGGAACGTCTTTGTAATGGCTGAGCAAGGAGGGACCGGCGGAGGCTTTGAACGTGCGGTCGATAATTCCGTGCATAGGTTCGGGAGAACTCATGTTGGTGACTGCCACCGCTCCGCCTTCAAGGACCGCCACTCGTACAATGTGTCCTTCATGGGAAATGGAATAAATCGTGCGGTTCCGGTATTGCTCAGTGCCGGATGAAAGCAAGCGCAAATAATCATTGAGACGATTCTGATCAAAGTGTCCGATAAGAATTTCTGATGACTCCACATCACTGCTTGGCACGTCACGGCGTGACATGGCGACCTCATTCAGGTCACGTTCAAACTGTATGCCGGTGCGATCAATAAAATCTTTGTACTCACCTTCGCGCTGCACTGAATCAGATTTTCCCAGATTGAAAAGATGAACCGGTTTCAGATTTGCGTAAAGGATGAGATCGCCCTCAGGCAGCAGGCGGGCGGCTTCCGGAAGCTGTGTGATCCGATAATAAAAAACAATGGCGGTGGCTGCAGCGGCAAGCAGTAAAATGGCTAAAATCAGCAATTTGCGGTGCTTTAACATGAGATGCCTAGTATAGATTAAGTGCCTTTTTGGTGGGAATGCTGGCCGCAAGTGCAGAAGAATTGCTACAATAGTGAAGGTGCGGTACCGCATCAGGTTATATTTCCCCACACGACAAAAAGGTCAGGGATGTTGCACGCGGATAGCCGCTGTGCTAACTTATTAACTTTGTGCCCGGTTACGGGCGGGATTGTGCTGGCGTAGCTCAGCTGGTAGAGCATCTGATTTGTAATCAGAGGGTCGGGGGTTCAAGTCCCTTCGCCAGCTCCAGATGGATAACGGGATTTTCCAGAGCGCGTAAGCTGGACGCGTTTTTGGAACACAGCAGGCACTGCGCACGTTAGTCGTTTTCTAACCGGAAGGCAAACCCACGAAGACTTCCTCCAAACGTCAGGATTGACGGCTGATGCGGAAGTATGTTCGCGCGTCCCTTGATCGCTTTTGTCCACTGGAGAAAAGCGCCCGTTTGTGAGCCAGCGTAAAGAGCCGGGTGAAGCATGAAGTGAGCGCGGTTGTGCGCGCGAACGCAACCCGAGGGGCGGAGCAGCGGAGCGTTGCAGAACCCATAGGAACGAAGAGCCCCGCGAGTGGAATTCGGCGCACGCGCAGCAGGCTCGGTTCAATGCACAGGTGACCGAGTGGTTAATGGTAGCAGACTGTAAATCTGCCGCTCTTCGGAGCTACGGAGGTTCGAATCCTCCCCTGTGCACCAGATTGTTATTTAAGCGCGAGTAGTAAATGCAGAAACGCAAGCGGTTTTATGTGGCACTCGCGATTTACGCAGTTCTAGGTCTGCTGATTTGGGTAACGATGGAAGATGTTCCGTTGCCTGTTGGAAACGGCCATGTCGGTATCAGGTCACTGACCTTGATTGTGCTGGCGCTGTTTGTGGTACGGACTGTTTTGCACTTTCGGGCTGACCAGATTCGCGGCGAGCAGGACGAATAGAGTTTTCGAGCTGATGTTGAGGCGTAAAGCGGGCGTGAGCAAAGCGGGAGCCCGCTGCCGAAATCCTGAGCGAAGCGAAGGATCTCTGGCCAACATTGGCGGTAAAAGAGTTCGAGCTGATGTAGCTCAGTTGGTAGAGCACTCCCTTGGTAAGGGAGAGGTCACCAGTTCAATCCTGGTCATCAGCTCCAGAGTTCAGGAGATTTGGTAATTGGGTAATTTGGTAATTGTGTAATTGAAAAGTCGATGCATTTCATGATGCTCAACATTTACCAAATTAAGAAATTCCTCAATTATCAAATCAGGTTGGCGGGAGTAACTCAGTGGTAGAGTCACAGCCTTCCAAGCTGTTGGTCGCGGGTTCGATTCCCGTCTCCCGCTCCAGAAGTTAAGATCGGCGCACAGCGAAGCAGAAGGATTTTACGAAGAGACGATGGCATACCAGCAGGCGCAGATTTCAGTAACGAAGACGGAAGATTTTGAGCAGTTGAAGTCCGCGCTGGAGCGCATTTTTGATTCTGCAGCGGTAGAGAAGTTTTACGGCAAGCTGCAAAGCCAGGGCGTTTTTGTGCGCGAGTTCGAAAAGATTGTTGGCCTGAAAATTCTTGAATCTGTAGACAGCACGCTGGCGAAGTCGGGCAAGACAGCCAGTCAATTGTATGAAGCGCTTACGATTTCCGACCAGGCCCTGATGCGCGAGTTTTATCTGGAGCGGATTGAAAAAGTGGATGTGAAGGTCCGCGAGAAGTATCAAAAGATTTATCGCTATTACTGACGCGACACTATGATGCAAACCAAAGTCTCGGCAGCTTTGGAGTGCGTTTGAGGAGAGGCAATGGCAAAGGAAAAATTTGACCGCAGCAAACCGCACGTAAACGTTGGCACCATCGGTCACATCGACCACGGGAAGACCACGCTGACGGCGGCCATCACCAAGGTTTTGTCGAAGCACAATCCGAAGATCAAGTTCCGCGATTTTGCCTCGATCGATAACGCTCCGGAAGAGCGCGAGCGCGGCATTACGATTGCCACGGCGCACGTGGAATATGAGACGCCGAACCGGCATTACGCGCACGTCGATTGCCCGGGCCACGCTGACTACATCAAGAACATGATTACCGGCGCGGCGCAGATGGATGGCGCGATTCTGGTGGTGGCTGCCACTGATGGGCCAATGCCGCAGACGCGTGAACACGTGCTACTGGCCCGCCAGGTGGGCGTGCCGTGCATCGTGGTGGCGTTGAACAAGTGCGATGCGGTGGATGACGCCGAGCTGCTCGACTTGGTGGAACTGGAAGTGCGCGAGCTGCTGAAGAGCTACAAGTTTCCCGGCGACGATGTTCCAGTGGTCCGCCTGAGCGCGTTGAACGCGTTGAATGGCGATCCTAAGTGGGAGAAGCAGATTGATGAGCTGATG
>DASXMN010000052.1:0-166533 GCA_036495645.1 Candidatus Angelobacter sp. | reverse complement strand
CCATGGACGAGATCAAGCGCGCCATTGAAGTAGCGGAATACGTGCCCTTCCGCTTCCTGATTCAACACATCGGCAAAAGCGACGAATATGACGATCCGCAGAAATTTGAAAGCGCTCTGAGCGCCATTGAGCATTTGCGCGCCTTTGCGCGTCCGCTGGGCGTAAGCCTGCTGCTGGAAAATATTCCTAACGATCTTTCCACGCCGGAGAAGCTGAAAGAAATCATCCGGCTGCTGCGCTATGAAGATCTGGGCGTCTGCTTTGACGTGGGCCATGCGCACCTGATGAGTTCCGTTCATCAGGCATTCAGCTTGCTTGAGGGCCGCATCCGCTCCACCCACATTCATGACAACAAGCGCGATAGAGACTCGCATCTGTGGCCGGGCGAAGGAACGATTGACTGGGACCAGACCATGCAGGGGTTACGTGGCGCATCGCAGGCGCCGGCATTGCTGCTGGAAATTGAGGGCGCGGAGAACGTGGACGTTCCCGGCAAGATGGCCGAGGTTTACGGCAAGCTGGAAAATGCAGGCGCGACGGCGGAATAGGACAAATAAGCTTAACCGCAAAGGACGCGAAGGACGCAGAGAAAAGAAAATCATTGTGTTTCTTTGGCGGGCTTTTACCTATTTGCGCGCTTTGCAGTGAAGCATGAGTTTACTGATTTGAGATTGAAAAATGGAAACCAAAACTGAGGCTCCGATAACCACAATCGCGGAAATTGGCCGGCATGATGGAGAGGCCGTCACCATCCGAGGCTGGCTGTACAACAAGCGCGAGAGCGGCAAATTGATTTTTCCTATTTTTCGCGATGGCACAGGCGTGATCCAGGGCGTTGTTCCCAAGAACCAGGTGACGCCGGAAGTTTTTGACACGCTGAAGAACCTCACGGACGAATCAAGCGTGATCGTCACCGGCAAAGTCCGGGCCGACAAGCGCGCTCCCGGCGGCTATGAACTGGACGTAAACGACGTGAAGGTGATGCAGCGCGTGCCGGAAGACGATCCCTTTCCCATCGCGAGAAAAGAACATGGCATTGATTTCCTGATGGAGAACCGGCACCTCTGGATACGCACGCCACGGCAGACAGCCATCCTGCGGGTGCGGTCAGAGATCGTTCGCGCGGCGCGGAATTTCTTTGATGAACGCGGCTTCACGCTTACTGATCCGCCCATTCTTACACCTGCCGCGTGCGAAGGCACATCAACTCTTTTTGAAGTGGACTATTTTGACGAGCAAGCTTTTCTTACGCAGTCTGGCCAGCTCTACATTGAAGCTACCGCAATGGCCCTGGGCAAGGTTTATTCCTTTGGGCCAACGTTCCGGGCGGAAAAGTCCAAGACCCGCCGCCACCTGACCGAGTTCTGGATGGTGGAGCCCGAAGTAGCTTACGCGCAGCTGGATGACATTATGCAACTGGCGGAGGAATTCATCAGCCATCTGGTGCAGAGCGCGGTGACAAACCGCAGCGCTGATCTAGCCACGATTGGCCGCGATGTAACCAAGCTGGCCAACATCAAGCCGCCTTTTCCCCGCATTACTTATGACGAAGCTGTAAAAATGTTGCAGGAGGGCCACGCCAAAGGGCAGGTGGAAGCAAAGTTTGAGTATGGCGGCGATTTCGGCTCGCCGGACGAGACTTATCTTTCATCGCAGTTTGACAGGCCGGTGATGGTCCATCGCTACCCGGCAGCAGTGAAGGCTTTTTATATGGAGCCGGACCCGCAGCGCCCTGACCTGGCGCTTTGCGTTGACGTGCTGGCGCCGGAAGGTTATGGCGAAATCATTGGCGGATCGCAGCGCATTGGCGATTACAAACTGCTGCTGAAGCGCATTCAGGAACACAATCTGCCGCAAGAAGCTTTTAAGTGGTATCTCGACTTGCGCAAGTTTGGCGGTGTGCCGCATTCCGGATTCGGCATGGGGATTGAGCGCGCAGTGGCCTGGATATGCGGATTGGAACATGTGCGCGAGACAATTCCGTTTGCCCGAACTTTGACGCGGCTCTATCCATAGCAGGAACTATGACTCCAGAACCTACAACAACACCGATCGCAACGCCGGGATCCATAAAAACCGAGCCCGCCAACCGGCCCGTGGTGGCGGACAATATTGTTTCCAAGAAGATCAGGATTCTTGGCGTCCCGCTTGATCTGGGTGCATCACGCCGCGGCGTGGACATGGGCCCATCTGCAGTCCGGGTGGCCGGCCTGGAAGCGCGGCTGGAAGAATTGGGCCATGTGGTGGAGGATGGCGGCAATATAGCCGTTGCAATCGCGGAGCAGAAAAAATCCGGCGATCCCCATGCCAAGTACTTGAAAGAAATTACCGCTACCTGCACCAAGCATGCTGAAACTGTAATGAAGACGCTGGAGGCGGGCACATTTCCACTTGTATTAGGCGGAGACCATTCCGTGGCGGCTGGCACGGTGGCCGGAGTTGCCGAATACTTCCGCCATCAGAGGCGAGTGCAGGAACAGAAAATTGGCCTGATCTGGATTGATGCACATGCTGACATCAATACGCCGGAAACGTCTCCCAGCGGCAACGTTCACGGCATGCCTCTGGCGGCCATCCTAGGTCTGGGCCCGCCGGAGCTGGCCGATATTTATGGATTCTCGCCCAAGGTGCATCCGGAAAACTGCGTGCTCATTGGCGTCCGCGACGTGGATGTGCGCGAAAAAGAAAACATTAAAGAGACCGGCATTGAGGTTTACACCATGCGCGATATCGATGAGCGCGGCATGCGCACGGTGATTGAAGAAGCGCTGCGCGTTGCCGGACGCAACACCGCCGGCTATCACGTATCGCTCGACATGGACTGGATCGATCCGGAAGACGCTCCGGGCGTGGGAACTCCGGTACGCGGAGGCGCAAGCTATCGCGAAGGGCATCTGGCCATGGAAATTATTTCCGACCATGGACGCATGACCAGCTTTGAGATTGTAGAAGTCAATCCAGTGATTGACGAGCACAACCGCACGGCCGATCTGGCGGTGGAATTGGCGCTTTCAGCCTTCGGAAAGAAGATATTGTGACCTGGCATGTAAGGATACTAGCGCCAGCGGCTGCGACGAGAGTTAGAGTTTAACGGGGTAGAAAAAGATGCATTATCGTCTTACAGTTTGGCCCATTGCTGTTGCTTTATTCATGCTATGCGCAGCTTGCTTCGCCCAGCAGGATGAGCCCAAGCGGGCGCCTTCAACCAAAGAGGAACGCCAGAGGTTTCTCTCGCTCACGAGGAAGCTGGAACAGGGCCCGCTGGATAAATCGCTTTACGCGGATAAAACGTGGGCCAAACAATGGCTAGAGGATATCCCCGACATCAACGTGAATATCTGCGCGCCGCTTTTGTTTGGCATGGACTTTGTGGCGGAACAAAACAGATACACACCGCAACTTTCTTACCAAGCCACGTTTGGCAGCGCAGCTTACATCATTGAGCATCCCGATAAGGCCGGAGACATGGACGCCCAGTTTCTGGCCGGCGTGGAGAGCGCGCTCAAGTCCTATAGCGCTATTGTAAAAAGCCAGCCAGAAGCCAAATCCAAAGCGCTGGACGCGCTGCTGGAAAAGCAAAAACAGGGCAAGCTGGCGGACTTTGTGCGTAACGCGAGCAAAGGCTGCCAGGACAAAAAGGAAGGAACTTAGGGACAAGAGGAACCGTTTGCGAATTGCAGGGTTAGCATTCTTTCCATGGTGTTCCTGCCTGGGACATGCTTGGAATGCGCTGACCACTGCCCTGATACTTGTCTCTGATCAACGGATCCTGGAGCAGCCATCTAGCATGAGCGCGAAAAGCACTGCGCCTGCTGCTGAGAGAATGACTGTCCAGCCGATACTGCGGCCCCAAATGCGAAGCATGGGGACAAGCCCTTGCTGAATCGCGTTTCCGTTGGCTGCTTCTTCTGTCTGTGTCATGGCGGCTCTCCTGTGCTGCGGTTGCAGTGCTGGAGATAAAAGCAGGCTGAGTGCCAAGACGTAAGAGCCTGATTCCATGAGCTTTGTTTGGCTAAGGGAATCGGGTGGAACGTGGCCGGACTGAGACAACGTGGCTGCCGGCACACGGTCAAACGCAGGCAAGTTTCCCACCAGTTTGATTTGGCTGCTCTCGAACAGTCGGGTGAAGAATTGGCCGCGAATGAACGCGAACGTTCGCGAATCGAGAGTTACATCCCTGGCATTCCTTTGATTTGGCGGTCGGCGTATTGCGCGCACTCCAGGAGCATTCTCTCGTCTATAACAACAACGGCACAGTCAGGCCACCCGGGATGAGTTCCTTGGGTTTTATGGGGATTTGCAGAAGCGACAAAGAAGTCATCTTATTAGGCGAAACTGCTCATTGACAACATTGTAGAAGTCCAATAGCATCTGCAAGTTACGCCCTTTTTGAGAATTGCGAGGAGAGCTGACCCGTGATTAAGCTCGATATCATTAACGAAGTGGTCAACAAAACCGGAATTACTAAAACCAAGGCTGAGCTGGCTGTGGAAACAGTTTTTGACAGCATGAAGAAGGCCCTGGGCCAGGGCGAGCGCATTGAACTGCGCGGATTTGGCGTTTTTAATGTGCGTCCGCGCAAGACCGGCATCGGGCGCAACCCGCGCACCGGGGCCGAAGTTAATATTCCTCCCGGAAAGGCGGTACGCTTTAAGCCGGGTAAGGAGTTGCAGTCCATCGACTAAGCAGTTGACCGATTTTTCATCCGCGGCCAGCTCGTCTTTTCAGGGCCATGTTTTAATGCCGGACACCCAGCCTTCTCCGCAGGAATATCAAGTATTTGACCCTGAACGCCAGGAGATCAGGGTCATTGTTATACATCCGCCGAAGCGCCGTTATTGGCTGCATGCGCTGCTTTTTCTGGCGACGGTCTTCACCACGCTCTGCATTGGCGCACGCATGCAAGATACGTTTAACCACAACCTTGGCCTCTTTTCCCAGGACCTGGATTACTGGCCGTGGCAATGGGCATTGCAGGATTTGCATCGTCTGGTAACGCTGGGCGCGCCGTTCTCGCTTTCTCTGCTGGGAATTCTGACGGCGCATGAGCTGGGACACTACATTTTGTGTGTCCGGCGCAAGGTTTTTGCCACGCTGCCATTCTTTATTCCTGCACCCACGCTGATTGGGACGCTGGGAGCTTTCATCCGGATCAAGTCGCCCATACGCAGCCGCGCTGACCTGTTTGACATTGGTATTGCCGGGCCGATTGCAGGCTTTGTGGTGGCTGTTCCAGTAATGATCTATGGTCTGCTGGCATCGAGGCTGCTGACTGGTGACGCCGCTGTGGCCGCCGCAGCTTCCATGTCTTCCGCCAACTCCGCCGATGGCAGTATGCTCCTCGGTTTTCCTCTCATCTTTAAGCTGGCCCATTGGGTAGCTGCTGCCGTGGGCAGCCATGCCGCCATGGCGCAAGTTCCCGTTAGCGGACTTTATCTTCATCCCGTGGCGATGGCCGCGTGGGTGGGAATGCTGGCTACGTCACTAAACTTATTGCCCGGCGGCCAATTGGATGGCGGCCATATTATTTTTGCTTTCAATCCGCGATGGCACCGGCCAGTTTCTTTGCTCAGCATCCTGGCGCTTCTGCCTTTGAGCTGGTACTGCTGGGCCGGATGGCTTCTATGGGCCGTTGTTCTGCGTTTTACCGGCAGCCGCCATCCTGATGTGCCGCATTTTCCGCCGCTCGACTTCAAACGCAAGCTGCTGGCATTCTTTGCTTTGATAATGCTGGCTCTTACGCTGATCCCCGCGCCTTTTGGCTCACAGGGACTCAATAAAGTGCTCCACGATTACCATGCACAGCAGCAGACACAACCCGCAAAATAATGGTCCGGGCTAAAGCAGTGACAGTGCATCTACATCCACAATCACGTTGGTGCGGGGAATTTTTTCGCCGTCGGCAAAAGCCAGCATTCTGCGGAGCGATGCATTCATCTTCTCGCGGCTGGCGGCCTTCAAGATGAAATGATAACGATAGTCGCGCTTCAGACGCATGATCGGCGCCACGGATGGCCCCAGCACACGGACACCTTCATTGCGTGTGGATTCAAACCACTTTCCGATCTGGCCGGTCCAGCGCAGCGTCTGGTCAAGCTTGTCACTCCGCACCAGCACGTTGGCCAGCGCGGAAAATGGGGGATAGTGCATCCACTTGCGGAAGCGTATTTCTTTTTCGTAAAAGCCGGCGTAATCATGCTGCTGCGCGAATTGGATGGCGTAATGGTCAGGATGATAAGTCTGAAGTATCACTTTGCCTGGAGTCTCGCCGCGTCCGGCGCGTCCAGCGACTTGAGTCAATAATTGGAACGTACGCTCCGCTGCGCGAAAATCAGGAAAGCCCAGTGCGTAATCCGCTCCCACAACGCCCACCAACGTCACGCCGTGAACATCATGGCCTTTCGCGATCATCTGCGTTCCCACCAGCAGGTTGATTTCCCCGGCATGAAACTGGTTGAGCACACGTTCAAAATCATGGCGATTGCGGACCGTATCGCGGTCCAGTCGTCCGATACGCGCCTGCGGAAACGCCGCGTGCAGATGCTCTTCCACCTTCTCTGATCCCGTCCCAAGAAAATAAATATGTTCACTGTTGCATTTTGTGCAGCGCTTAGGGACGGCTTGCCGGTAAGCGCAGTAATGGCATTCCATCCGATGAGCGGCTTTATGGAACGTCATGGCAATTGTGCAGTTCTTGCATTGCAGCGTCTCACCGCAGGCGCGGCACAATACGACTGACGAATATCCGCGGCGATTAAGCAGCACCATGGCCTGCTCGCCCCGTGCCAGCCGATCGGTAACCTCCTGGATCAACTGCCGTGAAAAGATCTGGTCAGCGCCCGTCTGCTGAAACTCAGATCGCATATCCACCAGCTCAACTTCCGGCAGAGGACGCCGCTCCACCCGCTCTTTCAATTCAATCAGCCGGTATTTTCCTGCTTCAGCATTATGGTAGGACTCAATCGCCGGCGTCGCGGAAGCCAGCACCACGGCAGCGCCAGTCAGCTTGCCCCGCATCACCGCTACGTCTCTTCCGTTATATCGCGGCGTTTCTTCCTGCTTGTAAGAGCTGTCATGTTCTTCGTCCACAACGATCAGCGCCAGATTCATAACCGGGGCAAAAACGGCTGAGCGCGTCCCCACCACAATGCGTGCTTCCCCACGGCGAATGCGATGCCACTGCTCTGCCCGCTCATCCGCTGAAAGGGCAGAGTGCAGAATGGCCACCTCATCGCCGAATACCTGATGCAGATTCGCGGCCGCAGCAGGCGTAAGTCCAATCTCAGGCACCAGCAGAATTGCGGACCGGCCTGACTCCAGGACAGCCTGCATCGCCGCCAGATATACCGCTGTCTTGCCTGATCCAGTCACGCCGTGCAGCAGGGAGACTGAGAACGTCTTCTCCTCGACTGATCTCTGAATCGCGGCCAGCGCTGCCTTTTGTTGCGCGTTGAAAATAAAGTCAAGGTGCGATGGCCCGCGCTTCTTCATGCTGCTCAAGCTGAACTCTGCCGGCTGTTCCACAATTTCCACCATGCCGCGCTTCACCAGTGTTTGCAGTGTCGTTCGCGGCACGTTGAGCTCGCGGACTCGCTCCACCAGCGCCCGCCCCAACTGTTGCTGAAGAAAAGCAACAATCTTCTGCTGATTTTCATTCAGCTTACCGCTTGGTTTTGTAAGAAAAAGCTCTTTCAGCACCGCCACATCCACCGTCCGCTGCGCGTCACGGACAGAAGAAACATCTTCGCGGGCTATCCATTTCTTTCGCAGCAGCAGGTCCAGCACTTTGCGGTCAGCGCCCGTAGCCGAACGAATAGTCCCTTCCAGCGCTTCTTCTGACATTGAAAGATAATCCAGCACCGCATACTCAACCATCTGCGTGTCAATATCCTGCTTGGACCGCCGCGAAGACCCAGCAGTGGCGGAAGCGTGCAGCGCTTCATAACCAATCTCAGTAATGCGATACAGCTTGGCTTTCTTGATCTCGGCTGCCAGTGGCAGCATACCGCGAAAGACGTCGCCAATTGGCGCAAGATAATATTGGGCAATCCATTGCCCCAGCTTCATCAAGCCTTCGTCCAGGACAGGCTCAGTATCCAGCACCTGAATAACTATCTTGGCCTGCATGGACGGCGCACGATCGTGCAAAGCAGTCACCACGCCGGAGATGCGCTGGTTGCGGAACGGCACGAGCACACGTCCGCCCACCACCGGCATGTGCTCGGCGATCTTGTAGGTAAATGCCATGTCCAATGGGACAGGCAAAGCTACGTCACAGAAAGTGGGCATGGACAAGAAAGATTGTACGGGAAGAATATTTATTCTATATTGTATAGATAATGTCAGGGCGTGATTACCTGGGTGAGTTCGAGCACATCGTCGTCCTGGCGCTTTTGCGGCTGGAAGATCAAGCGTATGGTGTTACAGTGCGGCAGGAGATTGAATTCCGCACCAGGCGCGAAGTTTCAATTGGCGCCGTTTATGCCACCCTTGATCGTCTGGAAACGAAAGGGTACGTCAAGTCCCACCATGGCGATCCTACGCCGGAGCGTGGGGGACGTGCCAAACGCTTTTTTCGTGTCACTGCCAGAGGAGTGTCGGCAGTGAACCGCACACATCGCGCACTCCAAAGCATGACTGAAGGTTTGGACTTAATCCGGAGCTATTCATGAGGTCTCAAGCAGATTTCGTTCAGCCGCCGCGCATTGCGCACTGGCTCATCAATCTATTCGCTGCTGGCGAAGAAGCAGAATCGCTGCAGGGAGACTTGCTTGAGGAATTCTCCCACTTCGCCTCAAAATCGGGAGTGGCCTTCGCCAGAAGCTGGTATTGGCGGCAGACCCGGAACACCATTGCGGATCTCATCGGAAGCGCCTTCCGTGTTGCTCCCTGGTCAACGGTTGCGGCCGTAGTTGGAGGATTCTTATTGAACCGGCTGGTCTCTGGGCTGCCGGAGCAAGCAATCTTTGCAGTTCTCAACAGGTATAAGGCTTTCGATCATCATTTCGAAGCGTATGCATTCTTTGCGACCTATGGGATTGCCATAGGGCACGTAATAGCATCAATGTTCGTTGGATGTGCCGTCGCATTGGCGGCCAGGGGCCGGGAAATGGTTGCCACAATAACTCTAAGTCTTATCTTTTGCGCGATGACCGGCGCTGCTGTCTTGATGTGGGTCGTAACAGGCCGGGCCGCTATGCTCTGGATGCTGCCATGGTACGTCGCGGATTGGTTTGCCATCATTATTGGTGGGACAATTGTTCGGATGCGCCGCTCAGCCGCGACAGATCTGGGACGCGTAAATATACGGCACAGGGACGACGTAATTTAACTTTGTCCCCCTACTCTTCTTGCGCTCTGCCGGCGGCTTCATGCCTAAATACTCATCACCATCTGCAGTGCTATATTCTCATCTGCAGTGCTATATTCTGACGATGTTGCAGTGCTGTGCAGTGCTATAATGGTGCTCTACTGTAACCATCTTCGTGGTGGTTTTGCGTCGGGGAGTGGCTCAGCCTGGTAGAGCACCTGGTTCGGGACCAGGGGGTCGGAGGTTCAAATCCTCTCTCCCCGACCAATATTTCCAATCACGTACAATGAATTTCTGGTCGCCGCCCTCAGCGGTGGAGGCGAAATTGAGGCTGTGAAGCCTCAAAGATCAACAAGTGCGCGTAACAACGGGCAAATCTGAAATTTCTCCACACGAGATGTCGCAAAGTGCATACTGGAGTAAAAGGATTTTGGATTTTTATGAGTGAAATGACTGTTTGCATCCATGCCAAGCTGGCTAAACCTGGTGCAGAGGACATTGACCTTGTTGTTCACAGCTATTATGTGGGGCGTCCGTCACCTTGTGTAGTCATTAAGAATTGGATAAACAAATATCTGGTTGGCGGAGGCATTCAATGTGTGGAACAAATCTTCATGGCAGAAGCCGCCACCTATCCCGGATATGCCGTCAAAAAATATTGCTCTCTTAGAGCACAACAGCAGCAAGGAGAGGAAGAGATGAACCAGTCCGATCCGCTGAGCGCCGAAACGCAAATCTGAAGCTTTGAGTCCTTTAGATCCAGTCAGCAAATGCAGACATTAAAGAGTTACATATCCTTCAACTGCGTTTGTTGCATTTTTTGAGAATCGGTGTGGACTTTGCCACTTAATTTCGCATTTCCGTCGGCCCCGAACAGACACCCCCAATTTGAATGAATTGATGCGTGTAGCGCGTCCACTTCCAACAAACTCATCAGTTAGCAGCAATTCCGCAATAGGACGCAATGCTTCTTCAGAAACAGGATGCTCGCGCAACTGCTTGAACGGATCGGGCATTTCAGCGAAAAACATCATATTTTGTTTTGCCAAAGGATTAGGCTCCCCAAATAATGCTGATCGCAGCGCTATGGCGGTTAATTCATCCGGACCATGGCCTGCTATGCTCATTTCAAACGTTCGGTCTTGCGAAGATTGAGTAATCTCAAGTCCGAGTCGAATAACCTTCGAACGTGCAGATGTGGTTGTTGTTTCCAGTGATCGAACCCGTACCTCTCTGCTTCTCCCTTGCCATGTAAAACGCCCGTCTTCCCCCTGGCCCCACTGGCCGGGACGAAGCTGTTCTAAACCATGTGCAATTTCATCATTTCGCACACGTGCGCGAACCTCGATTTCGCTTCCTCGATCTATTACTTCTATTGCCCTAAAAACGAAATCACGCAACTTGCACCAGGGAGCGAGATCTTCAGCGGCGACAGTTTTTAGGCGATCTTCGATTTGTCGCTGAAGATTCGCGGCATTCGAAAACTCAGGGGCAACATAAAAGGTGCGTACCTCGTCAACGAAAGCCTGTTCATGCCCCTCCCGATCATTAGCCGCAAGCACCCACATGGCAATCCGGAGCCCATTCTTTTCTGCATGCAAAAATTCAGTATGCGTAGCTGAAAATTTTGACTTGAGCGGCTTTCCATAGCGCCGCCCCAGGATGCCGACGAAAATATCCGATGATTCGACCTCTGAAAGATATGCCTGTTCGGGGTCTGCATCCCGTCCGCCAAATTCCTCGAATAGAACTGGGCGAGATCCCACAGTCCGTACGGCCGTAGCTGCTGCCTGCCGTTCAGTGGCAAACTCGGACATTACGCTCGAAATGAACACTCGCTTGTCGCTGGCCCATTCGCGGACTGCTTCAGGGGAGGGGACTTCGGCTGCCGCTGCACGATCAATCACAAGAGGGTTTTCAGTTGTATTAGACCGACGAGACATAGTGGTATTCTAAATGCTGATGCCCAGGCCAGTTCACGTAACATGCCGAAATTGCGGATATGAATTTCGCGATCGAAATCCTCACGCCAGATGAGGAACGTGATCCTCGTCGGCCACGCTCGCCTTTGAGGTGTCAGCGATGTGGTAGTACGAATTTAGAGATTCATTAAGACCAGCTGCCAGGGACAGAGGGGATTCTTAGCCACGCATCATCTATGATTTTAGCCAGCGAATTTCGTTAGCGTTGATTTGGAGATCATCGCCCTGCCAAAGCGGGTCCCAAGAATTATTCCGACCTTTACCTGAGAGCACGATTTTAATAAAATTCTTGGACTGCATCAACCATATCTTGTTTGTGCCTTTCGTAATCATTCTCAGCTGCTCCCGTTATTTCTTGCAAAGCATGGCTGGCCATATAGGATACAGCCACTCTCAATCTGTGAATGCTGGATAACGGGCCACCCGGAAGTAATCCCGAAATTTGGTTGCGCAGGCAGGATTTGCACCTGCGTTAGAGTTATGCTTCTCGTTTGTCCTACGCTACTATCGCGCCACGAATCGCATAAACAAAAGAATGGTCCGGGTGGCAGGAGTTGACCCTGCGTGGACATGTGCCCAAGACATGTGGGTGGCCGCTACCCTAACACCCGGATGGTGTCTGTGGACACCATGGTGGACACCAAACCCGAAATTTCGGGACACCATGGTGGACACCAAACCGCTAAGTTATTGAGGAAAAAAGAAATGGTGCCGAAGAAGGGACTCGAACCCCCACACCCTTGCGAGTACATGGACCTGAACCATGCGCGTCTGCCAATTCCGCCACTTCGGCATTTAAATGAGGCGCCAGACCAAACATCGGCGCTTGCGACGGGAAATACTCAATCTATTTTAAAGAGTTTGCTGAATGTGTCAAACCCAGCGCGAGATCTGTCATCGGGAAATCGGGACATCGGGGATTAAGATTAATCGGTGAATCCTCGGAATTCGTTTTCACATCCATAAGCAACCAGATGGCCGCGCATACATGCGGATCGTCCGCGCAAGAGCAACAGGGTAAGAGCAATTTTTTCATTCATCGTGCGCGTCTTACAATTTATCAGCCATTCATTGGAATAAAGAGGAGATAAAGAATTATGTCCACCACTCTTGTTGCAGCAACTCCAGCAAAAACAAAGACCGCAGGCTATGGAGCAGTGTCAGCCAAGTCCCCGCTGTCGCCATTTTCATTTGTGCGGCGCGAGCCATTGCCGCAGGACGTTCAACTCGAAATTCTCTATTGCGGCGTCTGCCACTCTGATTTGCATACGGTCCGCAATGAATGGCAGAACTCTACTTATCCGGTTGTTCCGGGCCATGAAATTGTGGGCCGTGTCACCGCTGTGGGCAGCGAAGTAAAGCGCTTCAAGCCCGGTGACCTGGCTGCCGTTGGTTGCATGGTGGATTCCTGCCGCACCTGCGCTAACTGCAAAGCCGGACTGGAACAGTTTTGCGACGTTGGCTTCACCGGCACGTACAACTCGCCGGACAAACACCTGGGCGGCATGACCTACGGCGGATATTCCAAAAACATTGTGGTGGACCAGCATTTTGTGCTGCACGTTCCGGATAAAAGCAATCTTGCGGGAGTTGCTCCGCTGCTTTGCGCCGGAATCACAACTTATTCTCCTTTGCGCCATTGGAAAATAGGCAAGGGACAAAAGGTGGGCATTGTTGGCCTGGGCGGACTCGGTCACATGGGCGTGAAATTGGCAAATGCCATGGGCGCGCACGTTGTCCTGTTCACGACTTCGCCAAACAAGAAAGAAGACGCGCAGCGGCTGGGCGCGCATGAAGTTGTGGTATCAAAGAACCAGAATGAAATGGACCGCCACGTAAACAGCTTTGATTTCATCCTTGACACCGTTTCCTCGCAGCATGACCTGAACACATACCTCAATCTCATAAAGCGCGATGGCACCATGACCCTCGTCGGTGCGCCGCCGCAACCTCCCACCGTGGAAGTGTTCAACCTTGTCATGAAGCGCCGCCAGCTCGCCGGCTCTTTGATTGGCGGCATTTTGGAAACTCAGGAGATGCTGGATTTCTGCGCTGAGCGCGGCATCACCTCAGACGTGGAAGTAATTCCAATCCAGAAAATCAATGAAGCGTATGAGCGCATGTTGCGCAGCGACGTGAAGTATCGCTTTGTGATTGATATGGCGTCGCTCTAATCTGATTCCGGAATTCCAGCACAACTTCCAGCTTTGTGGCACGAGGAAACTCGTGCCACAACCAAAACACCGAGAGCCCAGAGTTACGCCTGCACAGAAGACCCAAGTTAGAACTCTGTTGTGGACTAATTTTATTCCCGCATGAATACTAGCGGAGTGATATTCAGTTGGGACGTTCGAAAAGCAGCAGCAAATCTCAAAAAGCACGGGACCGATTTCCGCGAAGCTGCCACAATCTTTGCCGATCCATTTTCTACAACGTTCCCTGACAATGATCATTCGGAACACGAAGATAGATTCTTAACTATCGGACAATCACTCCGTGGGCGCATACTTGTTGTCGCGCATACGGAAGAAGGTGATACGATTCGAATCATTAGCGCCAGGAAAGCTGCCCGGCGAGAACAAAGTTTTTATGAAGAAAACGAACCCGAATAACGGACTCCGTCCCGAGTATGACTTTGCCTCCATGAAAGGTGGCATCAGGGCCAAACATGCTAAGCGATATCGCGAAGGGACTAACATCGTACTGCTGGAGCCCGATATTGCCGAGGCATTCCCGAACGATGCAGCGGTCAACCAGGCCCTTCGTGGCGTGCTCAACACGGCCCGCGCTGTTCGAGGCACAGGAGGACTTGCGGAAAAGAGCCTGCAAACCCCAGGCCAACGTCGGCCTCGGCGATCAAAGCGAGCTTAGAAGCTGGTCGAACAAGGTGTCGATCCGACAATAAATAAAGGGCAGGATCACAGTCGTGCCCTTTTCCGTAAGAAAACATCTCTCGCTATTTGCTAACCGCCATCTGCTGGCTTGCCGCCTGGTACTCTTCGTAGGTTCCTTTGAAGTCCTCAATCTTATGATCGTCAAAGTGCCAGATGCGCGTTGCCACTTCGTCGATGAGGTCGTGGTCATGCGTCACCAGGAAAACCGTCCCCTGATAGCGTTGCAGCGCGATGTTCAGCGCGTTGATGGACTCAAGATCAAGGTGGTTGGTGGGTTCGTCCAGCACCAGCACGTTGGGTTTTTGCAGCATGAGCTTGCAGAAGAGGACGCGCGCGGCTTCCCCGCCGGAGAGCACGTCAGTCTTTTTAACAGCTTCATCGCGGACAAAAAGCATCTGGCCCAGCAAGCCGCGGATTTCTTCGTTAGAAACTGAAGGGTCCCACTGGAAAATCCAGTCCAGAATGCTCATGCCCGGCTCAATCAAGCTGCGATGGTCCTGCGGAAAATAGCCGACAGCGGCTTCATGTCCCCAGGTGACTTTGCCGTCGCTGAGAAATGGACCGGCATAACCGGAGGTCTTACGCAGCTCGCTTTCCGGCGTTGTGGGCGAGTTGGATAGCAGAGCATTGAGCAGAGTGGTTTTGCCTGCGCCGTTGCGTCCCATAAGCGCGATTTTTTCTCCACGCGTCACACTGGCGGTAAAATTTTGGATAACCTCGGTCTGATCGTATGACTTGCTGACACTCTCAAGCTCAAGAATATGTTTGCCGGAAGGCCGCTTCATTTCAAACTTTAGGAACGGACGCGCAATGTTGGACCGCGCCAGTTCGGTCACCTGCAACCGCTCAACTTCTTTGCGACGTGACTGTACCTGGCTGGAGCGCGTGCCGGCGGCAAAGCGTTGAATAAATTCGTTGAGCTGCGCGATCTTTTTTTCTCGCTGCGCATTCTGCGCTTCAATCTGCGACCGAATCTGCGTCTTGGCCATCACCATGTCGTCATAACCGCCGGTATAGGTGATGATGGTTTCGTAATCAATGTCCGCAATATGCGTGCAGATGCTGTTCAGAAAATGCCGGTCATGCGATATGGTGATCAGCACGCCGTCATAGCGATTGAGAAAATCCTGAAGCCAGTGGATGGAATCAAGATCAAGATGGTTCGTCGGTTCATCCAGCAGCAGGGCCTGCGGATTGCCAAAGAGCGCCTGTGCCAGCAGCACGCGCATTTTCTGCCCGCCCTGTATCTCGCTCATCTTGCGCTCATGCAGCGTGTCTGGAATGTCCAGACCTTGCAGCAGAATGGCTGCGTCGGTTTCCGCTGAATATCCGTCTTCTTCGCCGACGACGCCCTCTAACTCGCCCAGGCGCATGCCGTCTTCATTCGACATCTCAGGCTTTTCGTAGATGCGGTCACGCTCTTCCATTGCCGACCACAAACGCTTGTTGCCCATAATTACGGTATCGATTACTCGAAACGCGTCAAAGGCGAACTGGTCCTGGCGCAGCACGCTGAGTTTTTTGGGGCGGACAACCGCACCCTTCTGCGGCTCAAGCTCGCCGGAGAGCAGATTCATAAAGGTCGTTTTGCCGGCGCCGTTCGGACCGGTAAGTCCATAGCGCTTGCCCGGCGTAAAAGCCGTGCTGACCTCTTCAAACAAAACTTTTGCGCCGTAGCGCATGGAAACGTTACTGACTGAAATCATTGGTTTTTCGGGACTGCGAAGGGATTCCGGCTTACGAGGCGGGACCGCAGCGTAGTTACTATTTTAGCATGCTTCGCATGATAGAACCGCTCTACATAATGGCCGAACCGTCATAGATCCGCTCCTGTTGCAGCGCCGCTCAGCGCGCAAGCCGACTTCACGGCTTGAGTGTTTCCTGTAATGATTCTCTGGCAACAGATAAGCAGCATTACGATTTCCAGTCGGAATAACTCGGGCCTCTAAGGCTCTGCGGATTTTCGCGGATCGCGACTTAACCGCGCTAGAATAAATTCATTCTGAATTTTGGTCTTCTCCGCGTCTCCGTGGTGAGATATTGCTTTTTGCCATTGCACCAGTGCAATCCAGGTTGACCCCATCTCTAGAGCCCTCTATATTTTAGGATTACTCACTAGCGAGCGCGGATACTCTTGATTAATCCAATCCAGACCATCAAAGACCTCATGCAATCGGCCCTGGGCGATATCAACGCCGCAGCCACGCTGGCGGATCTGGAAAAAGTCCGCGTGGCGGTGCTGGGACGCAAGGGCGAGCTGGCGGGCATCAGCAAGACATTTGGGGCAATGGCCCCAGAGGATCGCGCCAAGGCAGGCCAGCTTCTAAATGAAGCCAAAGCCACGCTGGAAAAATCGTTAGAAGACAAAAAACACACGCTGGAATCATCTGAATCAGGCCAGCGATTCAAGACTGAGTGGATTGACCTTACTATTCCGCCGCAGGGAATTGCGCCCGGGCATATTCATCCCGTAACGCAGGTGCAGGATGAGATTGAGAAGCTATTTATCTCCATGGGCTTCCGCGTGCTCGATGGGCCGGAGGTGGAAACCGACTATTACAACTTTGACGCGCTGAATATCCCGCCTGACCACCCCGCGCGTGACATGCAGGATACGTTCTGGATGACGGACGGCCATCTGCTGCGTACGCATACGTCACCGGTGCAGGTGCGGGCGCTGCAGAAGTATGGCGCGCCGATGCGCATGATCGCTCCCGGCCGCGTCTTCCGCAATGAAGAAGTAGATGCATCGCACGAGCACACGTTCTACCAGGTAGAGGGCATGATGGTGGACCGCGATGTTTCCGTTGGGAACCTGATTTACTTCATGCAAACCCTGCTCAGCTCGATTTTTGGCCGCAAAGTCACCGTGCGTTTGCGTCCAGGCTATTTCCCATTTGTCGAGCCGGGATTTGAGCTCGACATTCAATGCCTTATCTGCGGCGGCAATGGTTGCGCTGTCTGCAAGCAGAGCGGATGGGTAGAACTGCTGCCCTGTGGGCTGGTGCATCCGAATGTCATCCGCAACTCAGGGCTTGATCCAGCGGAGTGGAATGGATTTGCTTTTGGCCTTGGCCTGACCCGCCTGGCCATGATGCGCTACGCGATTGACGATATACGCCTGCTGCAAAGCGGAGACCTGCGTTTCCTGAATCAGTTCTGAGCCGATATGAAATTTTCTTATAACTGGCTACGCGAGCTTGTCCCCGGCCTGGAAATGGACGTGACGACGCTCGCCCAGCAGATCACCATGAAGACCGCTGAGTGCGAAGGCGTGCACGATCCCGGCGCATTTGCCGCTGCCAGCGTGGCTGCTGTTGCTGACGCCGAGAACTCCGAGCCCGATTCCATTATTGAAATTGATAACAAGTCTTTGACGAACCGTCCTGATCTCTGGGGACATCTGGGTATGGCGCGTGAGGTCGCGGCCATAGCCGGGCTGAGCGTGGCCGATCCTGTGAGCGAACTTCCCGAAGCTGCGAGCAACGGCGAGCTTTCCATCACGATTGAAGATGCGAATCTCTGCGCCCGATTCAGCGGACAGCGCGTGGAGAACGTGAAGGTTGCTCCTTCTCCGCTGTGGATGCAGTACCGGCTCAACTCGCTCGGAGTGAATCCGATTAACAATCTGGTCGATGTAACCAATTATGTGTTGTGCGAACTGGGCCAGCCCATGCACGCCTATGACGCCGATTTATTGGGCGACGCTATCATCGTCCGCGTGGCGCGCAAGGGTGAATCGATTCTGGCTTTGAACGGCGAAAAATACTCGCTCACGCCCGAAGATATAGTGATCGCTGACGCGCACAAGCCTGTGGGCATTGCAGGAATTATCGGCGGCAATGACACGGCCATTCGCGCAACCACCAAACGTATCGTTCTGGAAGCCGCGTCTTTTCCTGCAGCACAAGTGCGTAAGTCTTCCTCCAGGCTTAAGCTGCGCACAGATGCGTCCATGCGCTTTGAAAAAGGCCAGGACCCGGAAAATACTGTGCGCGCGCTGGCCCGCGCCGTCGAATTGCTGAAACAGATTTCGCCCGGTTGCCACGCCTCGCAGCCGATTGATGTTTACGCTCGCAAGTCAACACCACCTAAAATTCAGTTGGATATTGACTGGGCTGAGCGCAAGCTGGGCCGCAAGCTCTCGACCGACGAAGTAATCAACATCTTTAAATCGCTGGTCTTTGGAGTGGAGCAGATCGAGCAGCGAAAGCTTCTGCTGACAGTCCCAAGCTGGCGCGCAACCAAGGATATTTCCATCCCTGAAGATCTGGTGGAGGAAATTGGACGCATGGTGGGCTATGCCTCAATCGTTCCTCAAGCACCGGCAGTGCTTGCAGCGCCCACTCCGCGCAACCTTGAGCATGAGCAACAGCGTGCGATTCGCGAGGCAATGGCCGGGCAGGGATTCACTGAAGTAAGCAACTACTCCTTCATTTCTGAGGCTGAGGCGGCCCTATTCGGATACCAGACAGAAAAGTTGTTGCAGGTCGCTAATCCCATTGTCGCTGACCAGAAATACATGCGCCCCTCGCTCTTGCCGGGAATTCGCCGCAATCTGGCTGACAACAGCCGGTTCTTCAGCGATTTTCGTCTGTTCGAAATTGGCCGCGCCTACAGCAAGAATGCTGACGGCACTCCGAAAGAGCGTACACACCTGATGGCCGCGATATATGGCCGTGAAACCAATGGCGCAAATGTACTGGAGATGAAGCGTGTGGCGCAGTACGTTGCCGCAAACTATAAGGTTGTGCCGGCAAAGGCCACTGGCAAAACGATGCATCCTGAGCGTTCAGCACATATTGAAATCAGCGGCCAGCGCGTGGGAGACCTTTACGAATTGCATCCCGACTTGCTGGATCGCGGCCGCGCCGCCATCCTCGACCTCGATCTGGACCTACTGCAATCCTTGCCGCCACAGCGTGAAGCGTATCGTCCGCTGCGCCGCTTCCCTACCAGCAGCTTCGATCTTTCAATTGTCGCTGGAGCGCACGAGCTTGTTGCCAACCTTGAAAGCAAACTGCGGCATCTTGCCGGCGACAACCTGGTATCACTCCAGTTCCTTCTGATCTTTCCCTTGCCGCCGGACAAAAAGAGCGTCTCTTTCCGGCTGACTTTTGGCGCAGACGACCGCACGCTCACGAACGAAGAGGTCACAGGGATTCGAGACCGGGTAGTTGCGGGGATCAGATCGGCAGGATATGAGCTACGCGAGTAAAGATATTGCCAGAATCGCCGGAATGCCAAAAAACGGCCGAAATTGAAAACCCCAACTACGACTTTGCACTGATATGAGCGGCAAGCTGGTTTAAAAGTTTGGCTCAACCGATCCGGCTGATGATTGCGGCGGCAAAGTTTTTGGCTGCAGGCTCTGCCAATTTCAGAAACAACTCCGGCTCGATCAGCTCAAGTTCCATCAGCAAGAGTTTGCCATCTCTGGCTACTGCATCGATCCGGCAGTAAAGTGAATCGCGAACCTGTGGCACCCTCGCCGCGATGTGGTTCGCCTGATCGAGCAGCGCAGCCGATGGATGCAACAACTCCGACGAGCCGCCGTGCTCCTGCTGCACGCGAAAATCACCAGCAGCAGGGCGTTTCAACGCTGCGTGACTAAAACGGCCGTCGATATAAGCAAACGAAATCTCGCCCTGCTTCTGAATCTCCGCGATGAACTGCTGCACCAGAAATGGCTGGCCCTGCATTCTGCGTACTGGCGCACTCTCCGCGGAAAATGTTGCGCCATCCATCAAGCTTGTATTGTGAGCAGAAGCCGATATTGTGGGCTTGACCACGATCTTGTCCCAGTTCCGGATTGTCACCAACTCCGCTCCCAGCGTCTCCGCGTGGCTCACGAATATTGTCGGCGCAATCTCAATACCCAGGGCTTCAACTTCACGCAAATAAAACTTATTGTGGTTCCACAAAACCGTATCAACGGCGTTGAGGACCGGTGTTGCCTGCGCGGCGCATTGAAGCCAGCCAATAAACTCGGCCGCTCGCAGGTGATAGTCCCAACATGAACGGAGAACAAGCAGGTCGAACCGGGTGAAGTCGCAGGCCGTGTTCCGCCAATCGACGAACTCAGCCTCTACTCCGGCAGCCGCCAGATGGGGCAGCAACATCTGTTCGCTCGCTGCGCCGTGCGGCAGTCCGGCCCAGGTGATCAATGCAACGCTTTTCTTCATGGCAGAGCCGGTCTTCATATCAAAGCCAGCCGCGGGTTGATCATATTTTCTGCAGATCGGCTACAGTGCGCTCATTCCGGATATTGCCGGTATTGAGAGTTGTAGCTGGCTCGAACAAAACAATGTGTGTTTCTTCCAGCGTATACGGCATGTGCTCAGTGCCATGCGGAACAATAATGAACTCGCCTGGATTTATTGCATCATCATGTTCTGCACCGCTGGGCTCACGCCATTTCATGTGCAGCTCACCCTTGAGTACCAGAAACATCTCGTCTTCAGCGTCATGGTGATGCCACATGAATTCTCCCTGCACTTTCACCAGCTTTACCTGAAAGTTGTTGAGTTCGCCCACGATCTTTGGATTAAACGTATCCTGAAATGCGCTGAACTTTTGTGCCAGATTCACCACATGCATAAATTCACATCTCCCGTTTTTGGCATCTGTACATTCCAGCTTCTTCAATCTTTTCACTCCATAAGCAAAGGCCGAAATTGGGTTCGGGAAAGAAGCCGTGTTTATCCGATTCTTCCACGTGAATCGGCGCTTCAACTTTCTTATAAATTAAACGCTTAAGTTGACAATCACGCGGGTGCGTCCTATCTTAAGCTGTTAAGAGTTAAATCTCATGCCGAGCCGAAAGAATCCCGTTCCCCCAACCCGGGCGGAGCTGCGCATTCTGCAGGCATTATGGGATTTAGGGTCGGCTACGATTGAGCAGATCATCCATCACCCCAGTTTTTCTTCACCCCCAAACTATAAAACCACGCAGACCATCTTGCGGATCATGGAAGAAAAGGGCCTAGCCAGGCACACCCATGGCGGGCGCGTGTTTGTATTCAAAGCCGCCGTAACCCGTGAGTGGGTGGAAAGGCTCTCTGTACGCACTCTTTTGGACCAGAATTTTGGCGGTTCAACGGCCAAATTGCTCGTGAACCTGCTGGAATCGGGCCCGGTAAAGGAGCAGGAACTTGAGGAACTGGAAGCCCTGATCCGTAATTACCGCATCCAAAAAGGAGAGTAACAGCAATACAATTTATCTGGCGTGATTACGCCTTGGATCATTCATTTATGAGTGCAGAGTTGAGCCTACATTTCGCTGCTATCTTCCTGAGCTTCTTTCTAAGAGTTGCCACCGCATACTTTGCCTGCTGGCTGCTCAATCGACTGCTGCGCAAGCCGCAACATCGTTTTGCTCTGTGGATGATTTTTCTTGCAGGCTCGGCAGTGTACTGGCTGGCGTTAGTTTTTCAGGAATTTAGAAGTATGGCTGCGCCAACAGCAACGATCAGCAGCGCTGGCGCGGCACCCGTTGGAATTCATTCTTTCTCTCTGCCTCTGGCGTGGAGCCACAGCGTCTTGATTGTGATGCAAAGTGCCGGCTTCGCGTATATTGCGGCCGTGCTCCTGCTTATGGCGGTCACAGCATGGAAACATTTCCGGTTGAGGTTGTTTTTAAGGCGAGCCATTGCACCTTCACAGTCGCTTACCGCACTTTTCAATGAAGTCCGGGGCAATTTGGGAGTGTTACGCGGCAAATTAGTAGTTCTTCCTGGGCTGAAATCACCGGCAACTGCAGGCTGGTGGAATCCACAAATTCTTTTGCCTGAAGTTTGCGAGGAACTGGGCCCGACCAACCAGTTGGCTGACGTGCTCTGCCATGAACTGGTCCATGTTGAGCGGCGAGATTATTTTTGGGCTGGCGTCAGCGATTTGATCTGTTGTCTTTTATTTTTCCATCCAGCGGTCTGGGGCGCCAGAAAATCATTGCGCATGCAGGGCGAACTGGCCTGCGATCTGGCAGTACTGAAAGCGCGGCCAGGTGATCGCGCTGACTATGCCGACAGCCTGACGTATTTTGTCCGGCTGCGGATGTTGCAGGAAGGCTTTTCGCTGGGCGTTGATTTTGCCGCTTCCGCCGCTCTGGGTCTGCGTATTCGCACCATTCTTGCCGCTCCAACCCCTGTACCGTGGTGGAGGCGAGTCTCGCATGCAACCGCTGGCCTGGCACTTCTCGCGGGGCTTGGCATTGTTGCTCCAGCTCTCACCTTTTTTCTGGGGTTTTCTGAGCCAGTCCGCGAGCAAGCTTCAGTGGCGCCTGCGCTTAAAACATCGGCACAACGATCCTTGAATGTTCATCATTTCATTCGCGGTAGTGCGACTCAGCCTCAAAATAATGATTCACTAACCACTCTGCGCACCCAACGCTACGTGCCTGAAACAACTGCCTACAGCATGCGCAGCGGCAGTTCGAGCGAACGGCCAAGTTCTGAGCGAGCAGAGCCGGATTCACCTGCATGGACAGAAGCACCCCCGGCTGTTCGACATCCTTCGGTCTCCAGTGTTGTACGCTCTACGCTAGGCGAAATTGCTGCCGGCACTATTCACGGCAGGCGCGACCATGACCGGGATGATCATTAAGAGATCGCGCCTGGAGCCTGACCTTTTCCCTCTCAAATTGAATTCTTAGTACCTTAAGAGTATATTCAAAACAATTCTTAATGTCTTAAGACATCTGATCGTTTTACGATGGGTTATTGTGAATTTTTGGCGGTGAGAAATGGCACAAAGCACTTTGGCAGTCGATCGTAGTAAGCCATTGGACCACATGAATTATTCCGATCATGTCAATCCGCAATGGGTAAGGCTGCTCGACCTACTGGAAATGAACGTGCCGTATACGCGTTGCGCGGGCGCAGAACTGTTTACCGCTGAAGGCGCCCGAATCCTTGATTTTCTTTCCGGGTATTGCGTGCACAATTTGGGCCACAACCATCCTGATGTGATTGCCGCGCTGCATGATGAATTGGACCGCAGCGGCCCGGCGATGCTGCAAAGCCATGTCCCGGAATTGGCCGGTGAACTGGCGGCGGAGCTCTGCCATCTGGCAGGCGGCCGTCTGGAAAAGGTTTATTTTTGCAGTTCCGGAAGCGAAGGCATTGAGACAGTCATCAAGTTTGCGCGCCTGCATACGCGGCGGAGCGGACTGCTTTATTGCGGCGGAGCTTTTCATGGGCTTACTTGCGGTGCGCTTTCCCTGATGGCAGATTCATCCTGGGCACAGGGTTTCGCGCCGTTGCTGCCGGACACTGAATCTGTGCCGTTCGCCAATTTGAGCGAGCTGCAAAGCAAGCTGGCCAGCAGGGAATTTGCGGCATTTATTGTGGAGCCCATCCAGTCTGAAGCCGGCGTGCAAGTGCCGCCTCAAGAATATCTTCGCGCAGCAGAAATGCTGTGCAAGAAATACGGCACCCTTTTCGTTTTGGATGAAGTACAGACCGGCCTCTATCGCACCGGGCCATTTCTTGCGGCCCACCATTGGGACCTTGATCCGGACATGGTGGTGCTGGCTAAAGCACTAAGCGGAGGCCTGATTCCCAGCGGCGCGGTGCTGATGTCCAATGATATTTACCAGGCTGTATATAGCTCCCTTGGCAGATCCATCATCCACACTTCCACTTATAGCGAAAACGGTCTTGCCATGCGCGCAGGTCTGGCCACCCTAAAGGCGCTGCAAGAGGAACAACTGGGTAAACGATCTGAAGCCATGGGCAAGCTGCTGCGGCATGCCCTTACTGAAGCGCTCTCCGGATATGAGATGGTGGCTGAAGTGCGGGGCGTGGGACTGCTCAATGGCATTGAATTTCGGCGGCCAGATCGCCTGAAGCTACGGCTTCCTTTTGAGTCGTTCCGCAAGATACACGAAGGCATGTTCGGACAAATCATTGTGAGCAAGCTCTTCCGGGAGCAGAAGGTCCTCACCCAGATGTGCGGCAATAACTTTATGGTGCTGAAAGCCGCGCCTCCACTCATGGTCAACGAGCAACAGATCGCTGAATTTGTTCGCGCCGTGAAGCACGTGGTGGAAGAGGTCCACTCTTCCGCAACGTTCTGGCTGGATGCGCTGCATCTTGCACGGCGTGCCGTGAATATTTGAACGGCGTCATTTTTTTGATTGTTGATAGCTGAGTAAAGAGGCTAATTTCATCCTTCAGGTGCTTATGCGGATTATTGGTGCGGGCAGCGCGTTTCCCGGAAATGTATACGAGCAGCAGGCAATCACTTCAGCTCTGCAAGAGGCATGGCAATCGCAACTGGAGAACCCGGAAGTATTGCACCGGCTCCATTCCCGCTGTGGCGTCGAGCGGCGGCACCTGACTTTGCCCCTGGAGGCTTATGATCGTGTGACCTCATGGGGACAGGCCAATGACTTGTGGATTGAATCTGCACAGAGCCTGGGCCGGGACGCCATTTGCCGGGCCATCACTCCGCTGGGCATAGCGCCTCGCGATATCGATGCACTATTTTTTGTCTCGGTCACCGGCGTAGCCAGTCCATCAATTGACGCGCGACTGGTGAACCGCATGGGACTGTCGCCCAATATCAAGCGCGTGCCTATGTTCGGCTTGGGTTGTGTTGCCGGTGCTGCCGGCCTTGCCCGGGCCGCGGATTACGTCCGCGCCTTTCCTGACCAGATTGCCGTTGTCCTTTCCGTGGAACTCTGCTCCCTGACATGGCAGCGCGATGACACCAGCGTTGCGAACATGATTTCCACCGGCCTTTTTGGCGACGGTGCTGCTGCCGTGGTGGTTGCCGGACGCGACACGGATTTCGCCGGACCAGAAATCATTGCGACCAAATCAGTTTTTTATCCTGCTTCCGAAGATGTGATGGGCTGGGACATTTCTGAGACTGGCTTTCACATTGTCTTGTCGCCGGATGTCCCGAAGGTCATACGCGAAAATCTTGGCAGTGATGTTGATTGTTTCCTGGCGGAGTCATGGCTGCGCCGCAGCGATATTGCCACTTGGATCATTCACACAGGAGGACCAAAAGTTCTTGAAGCGGTGGAAGACAGTCTTGACCTCCCTGCTGACGCTCTTCAGGCTTCATGGGAATGTCTGCGCCAAGTGGGCAACCTCTCCTCCGCTTCAGTGCTGCTGGTATTGCAGGATGCGTTGGCGCACCGCCGTGGCAAGCCGGGAACTTACAGCGTTTTGGCGGCGATGGGCCCTGGATTCTGCTCTGAACTTCTCTTATTGCGCTGGTGAATTCGATGGAACGGACTTTTGATACTGACGTGTTCGTTGTTGGCGGAGGCCCTGCCGGGTTGGCAGCCGCCATTGCCGCACGGCGGAAAGGTCTGCGCGTGATGGTGGCAGACAGTGCTTCACCGCCAATCGACAAAGCGTGCGGTGAGGGCCTGATGCCTGACAGCCTGGAAGTTCTGCATCGCCTGGGCGTGTCACTGCAAGGATGTGAAACCGGCTTTTTCCAGGGAATTATGTTTGTTGGGCCGGAAGACTGGGTTGCGGCTAAATTCCCCAACGGTCAGGGGCTTGGCATCCGCCGCGTGCTTCTGCACCAGGCCTTCGTGGAACACGCTCAAGACTGCGGCGTGGAGATGCTCTGGAAATCTCGTGTATCAGAGCTTCGGAACAATACCGTTACCGTCAACGGAAAAGCGATCCAATCACAATGGATAATCGGCGCCGATGGACAGATGTCCAGGGTACGTCAATGGGCAGGCCTTTCCGCCGGCAGCAAGCTTGCGCAACGCATCGGTCTGCGCCAGCATTTCCAGGTGCAGCGTTGGACTGATTATGTTGAGATTTACTGGGGCAGCCAGGGCCAGGCGTATGTTACGCCGGTGGCAAACAATGAAGTCTGCGTGGCGCTCATCTCTCGTAATAAATTCAATTCCTTTAATGATGGTTTGGCGGGGTTCCCTGAGCTGGCTTTACGGCTCAAAGACGCCAAGCCTATTTCCAAGCCGCGCGGAGCATTAAGCATTTCACGAAAATTGAAACAGGTTTGCCGCGGCAATGTTGCTTTGATTGGCGAGGCCTCCGGCTCAGTGGACGCCATCACCGGAGAAGGACTGGCACTTGCTTTTCGCCAGGCGCTCGCACTCGGTCCCGCATTGGCGGCCGGGGACCTCTCCATGTATGCCGCAGCCCACAGTAAAATTAGCAGTCTGCCTGAGTTCATGTCCCGCAGCATGTTGCTGATGGACAGGAACCCATGGCTGCGCGGCCGCAGTCTGCGGGCATTCTCGAGACAACCGGCCATTTTTGCCAAGATGCTTGCCGTGCACGTTGGCGAACTGAGACTGAAGGATTTTGGCACACGCTCGCTGTTGAATTTAGGCTGGCAGTTGCTTGTAGTTTCCCGAACAGGAAATCCAGAAGCACTTTGAAAACGAGGGTATATAAATTGTTTTTGACCGTTCGCGCTTTTCGAAGCATGTGCCTGCTGATGCTGATGGGCTTGCTCACTGCGGCATCGGCCCAGGCGCAGCAAAAGACCTTTGAGATCGACCCGGCGAAGACCAGCATCAATTTCACCGTGGACTCCACCCTGCACACTGTCCATGGCGAATTCCGGCTTAAGAGCGGAAACATTCAATTTAACAGCGCTACTGGCCAGGCTGGCGGCGAACTGGTGGTTGATTCCGCCAGCGGGCAAAGCGGCAGCGACGGTCGCGACAAGAGAATGCACAAGGACATTCTGGAGAGCCCGAAATATTCAGACATCATCTTTACGCCGCAGCACATTCAAGGCGTGGTTGCGGCTAATGGAAAATCTCAGGTGCAGGTGGACGGAATTCTGGCGATGCACGGCCAGTCGCACCCAATCACGATGGCTCTTGATGTGCAACTCCAGGGCGGCGCAGGGACAGCCGAAGGCAGCTTCACCGTTAAATATCAGCAATGGGGGATGAAGAACCCGAGCACGTTCATTCTGCGCGTCAGCGACAAAGTTGAGATCCACGTGCACGCGACCGGGCAGCTTACGACCGGCTCATCGAACCAGCAGATGTAGCAGTCAAGCAGTAACAAATGTGTCCTGAAGCAACTGCACTCTATAATAGGAGTGTGAGTTCAGATTTCAACGTTCATAAAATGGCGGAAGCAGATTTTCCCACCCGCTGGGGCCATTTCCGCATCATGGGATTTGAAGGCCAGTTCGGCAAAGCCTCGTCCAACAGCGACCACCGCAAGGAAGAAGCCGTTGCTCTGGTAATGGGCGACATCCATTCCGCGCCGCCGCTGGTGCGTATCCACTCACAATGCCTCACCGGAGATGTCTTTGGTTCACTGCGGTGCGATTGCCGCCAGCAGCTTGAGTTGGCGCTGTCTATGATTGCGCAGGCCGGAGCGGGCGTATTGCTTTATGAACAACAAGAAGGCCGCGGCATTGGTCTGATGCCGAAGCTACAGGCATACGAGTTACAGGACCAGGGACGCGATACGGTTGAGGCAAATGAAGATCTGGGCTTCAAGGCCGATCATCGTGAGTTCCAGCTTCCGGCTGAAGTCTTAAAAGTGCTGGGACTTAAGCAGGTCAAATTGCTTTCCAACAATCCGCAGAAGGTTGCCGCGCTAGAATCTGCAGGAATCAAGGTGGTGGAACGTGTGCCCTGTGAAGTTGAGGCGCATGCTGCGTCTGAGCGGTATCTGAATACGAAAAGAGAAAAGCTGGGGCATCTGTTTACGGAAAAATAGCGATCAGCCCAACCCATTCATCGCAAAGGACGCGAAGGACGCAAAGCCGGCCGCTGTTTACGTATTGCTTACGATAGGGTTCCCTCGCTGCGCTCGGGATTGCAGAAAATTCCGAAGAGAGCCGAATCGATTTTAAGGAATCAGCGGGCCGCTGTTTACGTATTGGTTACGATAGGGTTCCCTCGCTGCGCTCGGGATTGCAGAAAAAACTACCGCACCATTCTCGTCAACTCTTTCCGCTTCGCCGAAGGTAAATCCATCAGCGCTGATTTCACCAGCGCACGGTACACTTCGCTGGCGCCATGCACTCGCTTCAGCTCTTTCAAATGACGAAGCACAGTGTTGACGTCGCCGCGCTTAATTGGACCGCTGAATGCGGCGGCTGCTCCGCGTTCAAGATAATTCTTGAGTGTTTGCCGCAGTATGGGAGCCATTATGCGTCTGGTCTGGCTGGCGTTTAGACCAGCGCCGCGCCCAACGCGCTCTGCCGTTACCAGAGCAGCCACAATCAGCGGCGAAGAGAAGGACCCTAACGCGTGATACAAGGGCTTGGCTGCTTTCCTGATCAAGAAAGCTTCAGCGCCAAGGTCCCGCACGATTCTGCGCGCCACGGCCACAGCGCGGCTATCGCCTTCAATTGCAAATGGAACCCCTTCCATGCTCGGGGTTGCTCCCGCGACGAATGTCATCATCGGGTGCAATGACGCTGCTTGCGCTCCTGCGCGCCTGAGCGGCGCGAGTACATCGCTGGTCAGTGCACCGCTGGAATGGAACACGATCTTGTCTTTCCATCCCTGCCTGGCCTGCTTGCGGGCGAGTGCATGTGCAGTGGCCGCTAAAGCATCATCCGTGTGGCAGATCCATACAATGTCCGCAACCGGCTCGGCTTGCTCCAGGGAAATTGCTCTGGCCCCAAGGTTCTTAGCCAGCATGGCTGCCCGCCGTCGTGATGATGCCGTCTCTCTTGCAGCCACAACGTCAATCGTGTATCCGGCAGCCTTCAGCGCCGGACCAATCGCCTGCGCCAAATTGCCTGCGCCGATTAATGTGATAGTCGCTTTGTCCGCGCGTCTGCCTGACATTTCTCCGAGAGCATATCAGAAGCCAACGGAGAGAACATTGAAACGCGCTTTGGCTATGGTCAAGTTGGTTTTTCGCCGTTCGAACCTTATATTGAGAGCGATGCCTACATCCCGCAAGAAGCCCAGCGCTGCTGTCCGTGTGATCTCTTCCAAAACATCTTTTCGCGGGCCCGTTTTCAGCGTAATGACAGACGAAGTTGAAGAGCCAGACAACGTTCGCGCCCGCCGTGATGTCATCCGCCATTCGGGTTCAATCGTTATCTTGCCGCTTGATGATTCCGGCCGCGTCCCTCGCGTCCTGCTGGAGCGCCAATACCGCTACGCTGCGGGAATGCGCATGTGGGAACTACCGGCAGGCCGAATCGATCCCGGCGAGAATCCTCTTGCTGCCGCAAAACGCGAACTGATTGAAGAGACCGGCTACCGTGCTTCCAAGTGGCAAAAGGCGCTCTTCTTTTATGTGAGTCCCGGCTTCCTTGATGAAAGCATGACCATCTATCTGGCGCGCGGACTCAAACAAGGCATTGCCGAACCGGAAGAAGATGAACGCATTGCCATACGTTTTTTCCCGCTGCCACAGGCGGTCCGTATGGCGACAACCGGGAAAATTATTGATGCCAAGACCATAGCTTCTCTGCTTTGGCTGGAAAAAAAATTGCGGCGAAATTAAAGAAACACCTTCATTTCGCGATTTCACTTTACAAGGAGTCGCGCATTTCTCATGCAGGTGCAATATGTCTTGTAACCGCGATTTTCCTGCTTAAGAGCACATTCTTCAAGTTGACATCATGTACTGATGAGCGCAAAATAAGCCCAAAGCCAAAGTACGGGTATAAGGCGTTTCATGCTTGGAGAAGGTTATATCTCCTGTGTCTTACGTCCTTCCCAAAAAAGTGGCAAACCCAAGTAAAGAAAAAAACTGGTCCTCGGGACCACAGTATGACCGTGTTCTCAGGGACCGCCCGGAGTAAGGAACGTGTCTCGAATTAAAGGTAAAGTGAAATGGTTCAATAACGCAAAGGGCTTCGGCTTTATCGGCCGGGATGACGGCCCTGATGTGTTCGTCCACTATAGTGCCATCCAGTCGGAGGGTTACAAGAGCCTCCAGGAGGGCGATGATGTTGAATTCGAAATTGTTCAGGGACAGAAAGGCCCTCAAGCTGAAAGCGTTACCAAAGCAGCAGCAACGCAAACAGCCTGATCCAGTGTCCCAGATTCTGAACTGATTCGAGGGGGCCCGGTCGACCCCACTACCGGGTCTTTCTTTTTGTTCCTGTCTGCCTCGCTCCCGCGCGGCTAATATTTTTGTGTCGGATCTCCTGACCATACTGTTCTTCCGCATTTTTCAAATACCGGCCTTTGCTCGATGAAAGCGTTCCAAGGTTGCTCATTTTCCGTCCAATCGCCCACCCAGTGAAATACCTTGGTTCTTTCGTGCTACGTGCGTGTCATCTAAACCAACCATTTTGTATTACAAGCGTTTTTCTCTGGAGACAGAGTAGATGCGTCCCTACACTCATTTTCGCTGCTCACAAAAATTCAAGAGAGATCACAAACTTTGCCAAAAAATACTGTGTGCCTGTGTGTTGTCATGCTGCTGCTGGCTGGGAGCTCATTTGCCGGTGTAGCCATTCAATCTCCGTCAACTACCAGCGTCACTTCGCCTGTCCATTTTGTTGCGACAGCAAGTTCCACCCATCCCATCACCGCAATACGCATTTATGTTGACGGCTCCAGTGTCTATCTGACCAACAGCGCCAGCCTGAATACTTCTGTCGCCATTGCTCCGGGACAGCACAACACCGTTGTTCAAGCCTGGGACTCGAGCGGCGCCGTTCTTAAAAGCGCCATGCTTCTGACTGTTGGTGGTTCTGCGTCGCCCACGCCCACTCCCGTATCTTCGCCGATTCCTTCCGGAGCCATCGTAAAACCTGATATTGACCAGATGCCCGGATGGGAGAACTGCACTGTCTGCGCCGGCGCCAATGCTGCGGGTCCAAGCGCTGTTTATTCCATGAGCCAGAACGTAGCGTCTCCGGCGCTTGATGGTAAAGCCGCCAAATTCAATCTTGCCGGCAGCACTCCATATTCTGACGCGCTCTGGTGGAAACAGTTGGGCGGCAATAACGCAATCAAGAATTTCACCTATGACTTGAATTTCTATATCACCAATTCTCAGGCGCCAGAGGCGCTTGAATTTGACGTGAACCAATCCAACAACGCGTACAAATTCATTTTCGGCACACAGTGCAACATCAAAAGCGGCGCCCAGTGGGACGTATGGGGCAACGCTGCCGGTAACTGGATCCATACCGGAATTCCCTGTTCAGCGCCCACGCCCTTTACCTGGCACCACCTCACATGGCAGTTGCAGCGGACTGCAACCCAGGTGATTTATGTCTCGTTGACTTATGACGGCGTAACGCACTATGTAAATCGGACTTACCCGGCCCGTGCCCACAACGTCTCTGAGATCAATGTTGCGTTCCAGATGGATGGAGACAGCCACCAGACTGCCTTCTCCGCCTGGCTCGATAAAGTTTCGCTCACTTACTGGTAGTCCTGTCGGCAGTTAGCCTGCGCCCGGAACCCTCCTGTTCCGGGCTTTTTTCTGCCACCCCAAGCTATGGATTCGATGTAAGACTCACCCTGACCCAATACTCCGGTTTCGGCGGAGGCGTGAATGCTGCTTTCTCCAGTTTAGGCCGCAGGCATGTATCACTGGCATTTTCCGGGACCACCATCATCTGCTGCACTGCTCCGCTTTTGCTCATCTGCAGGATCAGCAACGTTGGCGCCGGTCCGTTTGCTCCTGCGCCGCAATCTTTCACTGCGCGGGCATAGCGGCTGGAAAATTCCCGGGCGATCACACTGTCATACCGCTGGCCTTCTGGCGTGGCCACATTGGCATTCACGGCCTTATAAGCATCAATGATCTTCCTGAACGGGACCGCCGATGCGCTGGCCCAACTCTTGACCTTTTCAAAATACTCTTTGCTGCCCCACGTGTCCTGGTCCCAATGATCGCCGATCTGCGTGATCGTCTCATCGGTGACCATGTAATCTCCAAACCTTGCCGCCATCTGTGCCAGTTGGTTCTGGCGCAAAGGGCTCACGCCATATTGCGCCACTAATGCCTGATATCCCAGCAGCGCGCGCGACCATGACAGATGTTGCGTAATGTTTCCCACTTCGCGGTTGCTCATGATCGTCTGGACTATCTGCCAGTAGAGAATATCGCCCGGCTTGCCGCCAATCTTATTGGCTGCTTCCTCCGCAAATTTCTCTACGTCGCCATCTTTGCCGCTCCACTTCGGCATCAATCCCAGCGCCACTTCCTGGTAGCTGTAATAGAACTCCGGCTCAAACGCGCTTGCTTTCTCCAGGAACGATGTCAGGTCTTCCGCTTCCATGCCTTTCGCGCGCTCCAGTTGCAGCATCACGTAATACCATTCCGGACATCTGGCATCAGCCCCCAACAGTTCGTTTTCGGCCAGTTGCACGCGTTCCGTAAAAAGCCGCTTCCCTTCCGGAGTCACCGAGGCGGCATCACCTTCGCCGCGCGCCTGCCATGCATACTTCAGATAGCCGTAGCCCAAGGCAACCTGCGCTGTTACGGAATCAGGCTGCTGTGCTTTCCATCGTTTCAAGCGGTCCAGCGTATCGGCCCATTCCGCTTCGGTCGCAGGAGGCTTCTCTCTGGGCGTCTCCACTGCCGCATAAAACGCATGTAGCTTCCAGCCTCCTCCGGTAAAGCGCGTCTTGCCTGACCGCTCCGCCGCTGCCACGTCATCCAGCACCTTGAAATTCTCCTGCTCCAGTTGCGTCCGCACACGGGTGGCATAAGCCGTTTCATCGCGTTCCGATAGCAAATTCCTGGTAGCCGTCAGGTCGGCGTTGGCCAATGTCTGGCGCGGTTTTGCCGTGGCTTTGTCTGCGGGTGTTCCATCTTCACCCTTTGCCTCCCGGATTCGCCGCGCAATATCGCCTAATGACTCCTGCGCTGCCAGGTATCCGGTGGCAAACACCGCCATAAACACCCCTAAAATCAACAGAACGCAATAGAATTTTCGTCTCACCATACCTGCAAGCTTAGGCCACCCTGCGCCGTAGCGACAGTTACAGGAGTGCTAAGTCATTGACCATAAAGGCCACCGCCGGATGATCGTCACCGCCGCCGCCCAACCGCAGTCTGATCGATGCGTTCTGTAACGTCTGCAACAACTCCCCCGCGTACTCCTCGTCGATTCGGTCCTTCAGCAAGGCCTGCATCACATCCCCTATCGCCCGCTGCACGGTTTTCAAGTCCACTAACGGCGGCAGCGTAAATTGCTTGCGCCGTCGCTGCTCAATATCCGCCTGCTCCTGATGCTTGTAGCATTGGTCCGCGCCTTTCATCGCCGGGGCCTTGCACTGCTGTCCGTTCTTGCGGAACCGCTGGCACGGTCGATAGTAGCCATGCCGCTCTTCAACTACCTGGCCCTGCAACGCTTGGCTTCGATCTTGACCGCCAGCACGAGTTTCTTCCATCACTGTCCCTTTCACGTACCAACTCAGACCGTCCAGTTGTTATCCCAGATGGATTTCCGATCACCGGATCACCCGATCACGGCGATCATCCGATCTGTGGCCCTGCCCCGGTATACTCCAATTAGGATGCCAAAGCATTTAGCTCATACCATCCCAGCGTTATCCCAGATGCGTTTCCGATCACCGGATCACCCGATCTCTGCCCCTACCCCGGTATCCCTCAATTAGGATTTCAAGGCACTTAACCGACTCTATCCCAGGGCCTCCCGTGAATTACAAAAATCTAAGGGATTCAAAAGCGCTAACATACTGAAATTAAATGGTGTCTAGGTTTTTACCCTGGGCTACAGAAGGACTCGCCACATCAAGCAGATCTTGCCTATGTTACTTCACCTTTTATTTGCTTTCAAGATGTCCTGAAGTACATGGGGAAAGCTCGCCGGTTTTCGCTGCCTCTGGTGGAACAAAATCATCGTCCAGCCCGGTTTTCTCCGCGTCTCCGTGCCTCCGTGGTGGGGGTTTTGATTTTTGGCTTTTTATACTTATTGCTTGGTCGCTTCCACCCGCACCAGCAACGTCTCCGGTGCGCCGTTGCTGCTGATGTACTCTTCGCTGATCAGTTTTCCTGAGGGGCCCAGCCACGTAGCGTTATGGAGTTTAAGAACCACACCGTTGGTGGGAAATTCACCCCGGAACACCAGCTTCTGGCCTTCAAATGCGCCGGTCTCAATGACCGCTCCGGGGAATGAATTGCCAAAGATATAGCTCTTGTATTTCCGTTCTCGCGGGTTCCATGTCATCACCAGGAGGCCTTCAAAGTCGCCCGCTGTCCCGCGTGAATGGAACTCATTGATTAGAGAATTGCCGCCCGGCCCCAGCTTGCTCGTATATATTCCCGTGTTTGTAGCGCCCTGCGGATACATGGCTGACTTTGGATACGTTTCTGTATAGCTCCAGTCGCCAACATAGAACCCCAGCCGCTTCATTTCTGCTTCGCCGGGTTTAGCAGCCGGTGAGGATTGTTCAGTCGCTTGTTTCTTCTCAGCCCCTTGGTTCCAGCCGCGGCTATGTCCCACGCCAGCAACCATTACCAGCCCGATAACCGCCATGATTTTCAAACCAGCAACTCTCATGTACCTGCTCCTTACATGCGCGCCGGACGATTATGCGCGCAAACAAATCTTATCCCAGCTTCCGCGACTTCTCCCGATGCCTTCGCATACTTCCAATTCACATGTGCGGCGCGATCCATCAGCACCAGCAGGCCTTCGCGTGCGTCCAGAAATCGCCGCGAAAAAACGGCTGCATCTGCGAACAGCCTCGCAGCTCAAGGCATCTCATCCTTGGCATGGCAGAAAGCACCAGGAGAAGCGCTGAGCAGATTTTGGAAGCTGTTCTTGAGAACGGAAGGGATGAACTCTCCCGTTCCACCATCGGTCTGCTGTTTTCAGGATTCGGCGGAGGCTTGAGCATGGGCCTGACCGGGCTGGCGGTTGCGCTGGCGCTAAGCTATCTGGGCAATGGCCCCGTACAGGAATTCTTTTCTTTCTTTTTCTATCCCATTGGGTTCATCGTCGTGGTCATCGGAAGGGCCCAGCTTTTTACTGAGAACACCCTGTTTCCGGTTGTGCTGGTCCTGGATGAACGCAAGCACGTGCTGAACACTTTGCGGCTTTGGGCAGCCGTCTTCGTTTCTAACGTATGCGGCGCCGTTTTCTTTGGCTGGCTGGTTATGAAGACCGGCGCGCTGGCGCCGAACATGGCCGATGCGCTTGCCGGTCTGGGCTTGCAGGCGGCTACCGGACACTTCACCCTTATCTTCGCCAAAGGAGTCATTGGCGGCTGGCTGATTGCGCTTGTAGCATGGATGGTCACAGCCAGTCACTGGACAATCGGCCAAATTGCCGTCACATGGCTGCTGACATTTATTGTTGGAGCAGGTCACTTTTCACACTGCATCGCCAGCAGCGCTGAGATTATCGCCGCGATTATGTCCGGCCACTTGCACTTCATTAATTATTTTCAATGGCTGCTTCCGGCCACGTTAGGAAACATTGTTGGCGGAGTGGCCATTGTCAGCCTGCTGAATTTTGGGCAGGTCAGAGGCGGCAAATCAGAAAAACTGTAAGCAGTTTGGGTTGCCGCGACAACTGCCTTGCCCTGCCCTTCCGCTGCCTTCACTGTATAATCGAACGTTCGGTAACTCTCGTTTTTGAGGCTTTGTGCAATGGCAATATCAGGAATTGCGGCCATACCCGCATTGAAAGAAGTTTATACGCAGCTCAAGTCGCGCATGGACAAAGCGGTGGAAGATTTCCGCACAAACCTGGCCGCGGCACGCACCGGCCGCGCGACCGTTAACATGCTGGATCCTGTTCGCGTGCCATATTACGGATCAGAAATGCCGCTCAATCAGGTGGCAACAGTACATTCGCCGGAATCGCAGTTGCTCACGGTGCAGCCCTATGATCCGGGAATTATCGCCGACATTGAAAAGGCGATTCGCTCCGCAGGCCTGGGGTTGAACCCGCAGAATGATGGCAAGCTGATCCGCATTCCAGTGCCGCCGCTCACCGAAGAGCGCCGCAAAGATATGGTGAAGCACCTGCACAAAATTCTTGAAGACCATCGCACGGCAATCCGCAACGTTCGCCGCGATGGCAATGAAGCCATCAAGAAGACGATGAAAGACAAAAAAATCAGCGAGGACGAAGAGAAAAAGGCGCTGGATGAAGTCCAGAAGCTGACCGATGCCGAGATCAAGAAGATGGAAGAAATGTCGACAGCCAAGGAAAAGGAATTAATGACCGTCTAATTAATGACCGTCTAATTGATGACCGTCTAGAAGATTTATTCCAGAAAATCAAAAGCCTGCCCGGAAGTCCAGGCTTTTGATTTTTGGCGGCTATTCATCCACGGCCAAGAAAAAGAGCTGAAAGTTCAAGGCAGCTCTCATAATAATCCTGGGACTGGACAGCGGCATTTTCTGGCCCGGTTAAATCCAGGACCGGAATGACCTTGGCGGCTTGTTGCCGCCTCTTTCCGTCATGTGATGCCGCATCACTCACTTTATTTTTCTGTTCTTCCACTAGGGTATTCACAAACAATCTCCTTATTTTATTTTTGTGCTGCCATGCAGCATTTATCGGCCAGGCAATGGCGGACATTATTGGATCGTATTGATCTTGGACAAAATCTTGATCACAAGCGCCTGGGGTAGTTTCGAGTAGCCTTCCTGAATGGCGATGCCTTGTCCATCAGAGTAGGCCCAATTGAGCAGGTCAACCATTGCGGCTGTCCGGCGCGGGCCGCTTGGGCTTGGACGTATATACAACCACGTAAAACTCGAGATCGGAAATGATTCCGCTCCGGGAGCGTTCGTCAAAGATGGGGCAAGCTTGTCCCATCCCGGGGCCTCGATGGCTGTGCATGCTGCCGTAATACTTTCCGCTGTGGCCTTCACGAACTTGCCTGCCGGGTTCAGGACGCTTGCGTGCGTAATTTGATTATCGTCAGCATACTGAAGTTCAACATAACCGAGCGCACCGGGCGTGGCCTTTACTTTGTCGGCCATGTCTGAGCTTCGCTCCGCCGGTTCTCCCACAGGCCACTTGGGCGAGGTGCTCCGGCCGATCTGGTCGCGGAACCTCGCGCTGGTTTTTGAAAGAAACTCCGTGAAAACATAGTTGGTGCCCTTTCCTCCCGGACGGTAGATCACCCTGATCCGCAGGTTGGGAAGGCTGATGCCTGGATTGAGTTTTGTAATCGTTGGATCATTCCAGTTCTTGATGTGGCCAAGATATATTCCAGCCAGCACTTCGCCGGAGAGCCGTAATTGCTGGATTCCGGCCAGATTGTAAATGGGAACAATGCCGATGATTACTGTCGGCAGCTCTGTCAGGTTGCCCTGGCGGCGCTCCTCTGCCGAGAGTGGCGCTTCTCCGGCTCCAAAGTCGCTGACGCCGCGCGTAATTTGAGAAACGCCTTCGACGTTCCCCATAGCGATGTATTGCAGTTGGATCGTTTTATTGCTTTCGTTGTATAACTCCGCCCACTTGCGATAGAGAGGAAGCGGGACGCTTGATCCTGCTCCCACCAGGACGACGCCTTGCGGCTCCGCGGCAAAAGCCGCCATGCTCAGGCTTGCCACAAGAGCAATTGAAAGCCGTTTGAGCCATGTTAAGCGGTAGCCGTTCCGGAGCGATCTGCTGGCTTTCCATGGGCGCGCAGATTCGCGCGCGCTAAATTCTGCTGCTTCTCGCATACAACACCTTCACCTTCGTATATGTCACTGTGCCACTTGCCTTACCTGGGCGTGGCATAGCTTGGTGGAGAAATTACGTCCCTTATCTTCTCCAAAATTGTTCTAACTTTAATTCAATGGGTACAAATGTTGCTGGTTACTCTGGTAACAAGAGGTTACGTCTGTGGTGCCATGGAGCGTTGGGGCGGCGAGTTGCAGATTTTTCTCGCACGGCTAGCTGACTGCCATTTACATACAAGTGAACTAATGCCAGAATGTCCCGGCAACCTGCTCCAAATTACTCATGTTTATGCCCTCTGCTTCACAAAAAGCCGTAGAACGTTCTTCATTGGACACCGCAGAATCAGCAACGCGAAGTAATAGTTCACAACCAGATGACAAGGGCTGGCGGCGCAGCTTCTGGGCGTTGAACGTCACGCAGTTCCAGGGAGCATTCAGCACCAATGCGTTCCAGAACCTGCTGTCTTACATGGTGCTGGGCATGGGCCTCTCGCAAAAGCAGGAAGACAAAATGGTGCCGCTGGTGCTGCTGTTTTTTTCGGTGCCGCTGGTAATGTTCAGCATGACGGGCGGTTTTCTTGCGGATAGATTCAGCAAACGGCGCGTCATTATCTGGACCAAGTTGATTGAAATTACAGCAATGGCGGCTGGAATTATCGCGCTGAGCACGGGCTACTTTCCTTTGCAACTGGCAGTGCTATTTGTGGTAGCTACGCAGGCCGCGCTGTTTGGGCCTTCTAAATACGGCCTGATGCCTGAGCTCTTGCCGGAAAAGTGGCTCTCCTGGGGTAACGGGATTCTGGAACTGCTCACCTTCCTGGCGATCATCAGTGGAACCGTATCGGCTGGGCTGATGTCAGAAAAATTTCATGGGCATGAGGCTTATGCCTTTGCGATCCTGCTTGTGCTGGCGTGTCTGGGATTGATTTCAAGCCTTGGCATCGCCAAAGTAGCCGCCGCCGCGCCGGAGAAAAAATTTCGCGTCAACCTGGTGGCAGACCTGCTTGCGCAAGTCCGGTTGATGCGCAAGGACCCTCCGCTTTTTCTGGCGGTGATGGGAAATACCTACTTCTGGTTTATCGGCTTGCTCTTTCTGCAAACGGTTTTTGTTTACGGGAAGCATGTGTTTGGGGCGCAGCCTAAGCAGATTGCGTTGTTGCAAGCCGCGTTAGCTGGTGGGATTGGCATTGGCAGCGCAGTAGCGGGCTATCTTTCCGGCAACAAGATTGAATATGGGCTCATTCCGCTGGGCTCTTTTGGACTCACCATCATGGCGGCATTGCTCGGCCTGACTCCGCACACGTTTGGGGGCGCTGCCGCGATTCTTGCCATGCTTGGTTTCTCTGGCGGCTTCTTTGCGGTGCCGGTGAATGCGCTTATCCAGCACCGTCCTGCTCCGGACACCAAAGGCGGCATCATCGCCGCATCGAACCTGCTTTCATTCCTCGGCATTGCTGGCGCCTCCGGAATGTATTTTCTGCTGACCAGCGTAGGACATCTGAATCCGCGGGGCGTATTCCTTGCCGGAGCGGTAATTACGCTGGGCGGCACCGTTTACCTCCTCTATCTATTGCCGGACTGGTTCCTGCGACTGTTGCTTTTCTTCCTGACACACACGCTTTACCGCATCAAGGTGATTGGACGCGACAACATTCCGGAAAAAGGCGGAGCACTGTTTGTCTCCAACCACATGTCGTTCGTAGACGTGCTGCTGCTGATGGCCTCAACGGACCGGCCCATTCGGTTTTTAATGTTCCAGGGAATCTACGACAACCCAATTGTGAAGCCGTTTGCGTGGATGATGAAGGCAATTCCCATTTCATCTGAGCTGCGTCCGCGTGACATGATCAAATCACTGCGCATAGCCAGCGACGCAATCCGCAACGGAGAGATTGTCTGCATCTTTGCCGAAGGGCAGATCACGCGTACCGGGCAGTTGCTCCCGTTTCGCCGTGGCATGGAACGAATCATCAAAGGTATTGAAGCGCCGATTGTGCCGGTGAACCTCCATGGCGTCTGGGGTAGCGTTTTCAGCTTTGAGCGCAATCGTTTCCTGTGGAAAGTGCCGCGGCGTATCCCATATCCCGTGACGGTGAGCTTTGGCCATGGCCTGCCATCCACCACGGCGCCGGTGGAAGTACGCCAGACAGTACAGGAATTGCAGAGCGTGGCTTTTGCAGCCGACCGCAATCGGAAACTCACGCTGGACCGGGCGTTTGTCCGCAGCGCGCGTCGCTACTTTTGGCGCTTTGCCATGGTGGATGGTCGCGTCCCCAAACTGCGCTTTGGCGCCGCATTGGTCAAAACCATCTTTGTGGCGCGGCGAATGAAACCGCTATGGAAAGACCAGGAGATGGTTGGGATATTGCTGCCGCCATCGGTGGGCGGCGCGCTGGTGAACCATGCGGCAACGCTGCTGGGGTGCGTCCCAGTCAACCTGAATTACACGGCGAATAATGAAGTGATTGCTTCCTGCGCCCGGCAATGCAATTTACAGACCACGGTCACATCAAAAGCGTTTCTTGAGCGCTTCCCTAAACTTGAGATTCCCGGACGCGCGCTGCTGCTGGAAGATGTGCTGGAAAAGCCGCGGATAAGCGAGAAAATGGTAGCGCTTATTTTCGCCTGGATGCACCCGTATCAATTGCTGAAAGCCGTGCTGGGCGCAAAGAAGCGGACGGCGGATGATCTGGCAACCATTATTTTCTCCAGCGGCAGCACAGGCGATCCCAAGGGCGTGATGCTTACGCATAGCAACATCGTGGCCAACATACGGCAGGTGACTCAGGTTTTCATGCTGGGCGGCTCGGACAAGGTATTGGGCATTTTGCCGTTCTTCCACTCTTTTGGATTTACCGTGGGGCTCTGGCTTCCCGCTGTGCATGGCATTGGCGTGGTGTTCCATCCCAACCCGCTGGATGCAACGTCAATCAGCGAACTGGTCTCACGTTACAAAGTGACATTTCTCATTGCGACACCGACTTTTCTCCAGGCCTATATGCGGCGCTGCTCGCCGGAACATTTTGGCAGTCTGCAATACGTTCTGGTAGGCGCGGAAAAGTTACCCGAGCGCACGGCGCTGGCATTCGAAGACATTTTTGGTATTCGTCCGCTCGAAGGCTACGGCTGCACGGAATGTGCTCCGGTGGTCGCGGTGAATGGACGGGATTTCCGCGCTCCGGGATTCCGCCAGGTGGCGGCACGTCGCGGAACCATCGGACAGCCGCTGCCGGGAGTGAGCGTACGCATTGTTGATCCGGACACGCAGGAACTGCTGCCGTTTAATAAGCCGGGCATGCTGCTGGTAAAAGGTCCAAATGTGATGAAGGGCTACCTGGGCCGCCCGGAGAAGACGGCGGAAGTCCTGAGAGATGGCTGGTACATCACGGGCGATATTGCCACCCTGGAAGAAGATGGTTTCCTGACCATTACAGACCGGCTGAGCCGCTTCAGCAAAATTGGCGGTGAGATGGTGCCACACATCAAGATTGAAGAAAAACTCAACGAGCTGGCCGGCGCCTCGGAGCAAAGCTTTTCGGTTTCCGCTGTGCCAGATGAAAAGAAAGGCGAGCGCATCATCGTGCTGCACACTCTATCCGACGAAGAACTGGCGCCAGTGCTGGCGAAGCTGGCAGAAGCCGATCTACCGGCTTTATGGAAGCCAAGGAAAGATCAGTTCTTTCACGTGGATCTGCTTCCGTATCTGGGCACAGGTAAATTGGATCTGCGGGCACTGAAAGCGCAAGCGGCGGAGTTGGCAGGGAAAGCACATATACCAGCAAAGGAAATTTAAAAAGTTCTTGTATTCAGATATTGCGGGCAATATCATTTAACGCAACGTGAAACTCCGCTACGTACTCGATACTGACGTGGTTGTTGCCGCTATGAGAAGCAGCCAGGGGGCTTCACGCCAATTGCTGTTAGAAGCCTTGAGTGAGCGTTTTGAGTTGTTGCTCTCAGTGGCGCTCATTCTGGAGTACGAGGCTGTTCTTACTCGTCCGGCGCAGTTGACTGCGTGTGGTATCAGCAAAGCGGAAGCAGGGCGCGTTCTTGATGACCTTGCCTCAATAGCAATACCGGTCAAAATCAGATTTCGCTGGCGGCCTCACCTGCATGATCCTGGCGATGATATGGTTCTGGAAACTGCCTTGAATGGTGACGCTGATGCGATCGTCACATTCAACTTACGTCATTTCAGCCTGGCTAATAAGAGTTTTGATTGCGCCGTGCTTCTTCCGCGATTGGCGCTTCAGCAGATCAGGAGTTCTATATGAGACGAAGTAACTTCGCTTTACGCTTACAGCCATCACTTCTGGAGGAAGCTCGTAAGGCCGCAGAGTCGGAAGGCGTAGCCCTGAACCAGCTCATCAATGTTGCCGTGGCAGAAAAGATCTCCGCCCTGCGCACTCGAGAATACTTTGCGGAGCGTGGGCAGCGCGCAGATCGTAAAGAGACTCTGAGAATTCTGGAGCGAGCAGGTAATGGCAAGTTGCCTATTGCCGGAGATGAACTGCCCGAACGTCAACCCGCATTAAGAAAGCCAGCGCGGAAAGTTATTTCAGGCAACACAGAAACCGGTAAACGCCTTAAGCGAAAGATTCGGCGTTCTTAAAATGCACATTTTGAGTGTAGCCAACCCTATAATGCTCTTATGAAGAAGGTCGTCCATTCCGTATGCTCGCATGATTGTCCAGATGCGTGCGGAATACTGGTAACGGTGGAAGACGGCCGCGCTACTCGGGTGCAGGGTGATCCGGCGCATCCGGTAACGCAAGGGTTTCTCTGCGCCAAGGTCACAAAGTATCTTGAGCGTGTGTACTCGCCAGGGCGCGTGCTTCATCCCATGCGGCGTGTCGCTCCCAAAGGCCAAGGTAAAGGAGACGCGAGCGACTTCATCCGTATTTCGTGGGATGAAGCGCTGAACGAAATTTGCAGCCGCTTTAAGCAGATTTCCAACGATTTTGGCCCTGAGGCCATTCTCCCTTATTCCTATGCCGGCAACATGGGAGTTCTTAGCTATTCGGGAATGGCGCACCGGTTCTTCCATCGTATGGGGGCATCGCAACTGGACCGCACGATATGCGCTTCAGCAGGTGGCGCCGGCATGCTGACCGTAATCGGGCGCAACGTTGGCACGGAGCCGCAGCAGTTTCGCGATTCCAAATACATCATTGCGTGGGGCGCTAATATTCACGCCACCAATGTTCATCTGTGGCCGTTTATTGCAGAAGCAAGGCGCAATGGCGCGAAGCTGGTGGTGATCGACCCATATAAGACACGGACCGCCAAAAGCGCTGACTGGTATTTGCCGATCAATCCCGGAACGGACGTGGCGCTGGCGCTGGCGATGATGAATGTAATCATCGAAGAGAAACTCTATGACGCGGTTTATGTCAGCAATTACACATTAGGTTTTGAGCAACTGCGGCAGCGGGTGCAGGAGTATCCGCCGGAGCGAGTGGCTGCATGGACAGGAATCAGCGCTCAGGACATTCGCAAGCTGGCGCGGGAATATGCCACTGTGCGGCCGGCAGTGATTCGAGTGAATTACGGCGTGCAGCGTTCGCAGAATGGCGGTTCAGCCATGCGCGCGATTGCCATGCTGCCATGCATCACCGGATCATGGGCGGAGGCCGGCGGTGGATTGCAGCTTTCCACCAGCGGCTCGTTTTATCTGAACATGCATGCACTGGATCGTCCGGACCTGATGCAGAAAAGCCCGTTGGGAAGACCGGCGCGTGTTGTGAATATGTCCGAGTTAGGCAGGGCGCTTAACAATCTGAGCGATCCGCCGGTGAAAGCGGTTTTTGTTTACAACTCAAATCCAGCAGTCGTGGCGCCTAACCACCGTGACGTGGTCAAGGGCTTTCTGCGGAAAGACCTTTTCACCGTGGTGCACGAGCAGTTTTTCACTGACACAACCACCTATGCCGATATCGTGCTGCCGGCCACCACTTTTCTGGAACACAAGGACTTGAATAAGGCATACGGGCATACATATCTTCAAATATCCAACCAGGCAATAGACCCGCTGGGTGAATGCCGGTCAAATACAGACATGTTTCGCGAACTGGCGCAGCGTATGGGTTTTGCCGACGATTGTTTTCAGCAGACCACCGACGAGGTGATTGACGCGACCCTGGCAAAGCCGAAAGACCAGCATATTCCCCACGGCTGGGACAAATGGATGGAAGGGATTACGCGAGAGCGTCTGGAGAAAGAGGGACATATCCGCCTGAATTTGGGTGATGGGCCGTTTTTACCATTCGCCAAAGGCGGCTTCGCCACAGCAAGCGGCAAGGCTGAGTTATACAGTGAAGCGCTAGCAGCCCAGGGACTGGATCCTGTGGTTTCGTTTGTCCCACCTACGGAATCCCGTCACTCAGAAGGGGCCAGGGCCTTTCCGCTGGAACTGCTTGCCCGCAAAGCCGACAATTTCCTGAACAGCACTTTCACGAATATTCCTTCCATACAGAAGATGGAGCACCCGGAACTGCTCGAGATCAGCGCTGAGGACGCCCAACCACGCCAGATTCAGGAAGGCGATTGGGTGCGGGTCTTCAACCATCGCGGTGAAGTCCGGTTGCGGGCCCATGTGAATGGCGCAGTGCAGCCGGGAGTGGTGGCAGCAAGGCTGAACGCCGCGCGGTTTACTCCGGACGGCAACAGCATCAATGTTTTGACCTCAGAAACACTGACCGATATCGGCGGCGGAGCAACATTTTATTCCTGCTTGGTAGAAGTTGAGCCGATGCGGGAAGCCTCTTTCTCACCGAGCGACCTTGCTGAGAGCGGAAGAGTATCATGACCCAAAACACGGCAGGAGCTTTTGCGCGTCTGCTGCCGATCCCTAAAAAATAATATGCAAGTTTCCCAATTTGGCGCGTTCCTGTTACGGGAGTAGACCGCCCAAAACTCACCAGGCGAGAAGGCATGAAGTTCTTTCAATCAAGCGTGAGATTGGGAGTTACGCACGTCACCGAAATGTCAATGCAATGAACCTAAAAATCGAATCTCGTTTCCCAAGACTATATTGCATGATCAGGCACAAAGAACTGGGTTGGGTCGAAAGATTTGCAGGGTGAAGAAAATGTCCAAGTGGCACTTCAGCGGTAACTCCCGTATAATCTGGCTTTTCCCACCTTGCTCTGAGGGTAGTCATATAGCTTCGTCGTTAATTCAGGAAACCAGTCCTAAGCATGGCGCGCGGATCGGGCCCTTGGCGCTCGTCCTTTGCCTGTTGCTCCTTGGATTGGCTCCCAAAGGTTTCGCTGCGTCACAAGCGGGCCAAATCATTGAGGATATTGATGTTCAGGGGAATCGCCGCATTCCGTCAGAGACAGTTCTATCTCGCGTCTATACGCGAAAAGGCGATGTATACGACGAAGCTGCTTTGCAGCGCGACCTGCGCTCGGTCTGGAACAGCGGGTATTTTGAAGATGTCCGTATGGAGCGGGAACAATCGTCCAAGGGCTGGCTCATTCATATATATGTCCGCGAAAAGCCCACGATCCGCACCATTGAATACCACGGACTGAACTCGGTTTCGCAGAGCGACGTTCTGGAGCGCTATAAAAAGGTCAAAGTCCCCCTGACGGTGGACAGCCCTTACGATCCCACCAAAGTCATCAAGGCCAAGGTGGTGCTGCAGCAGTTGCTGTCAGAACATGGCCGCCAGTTTGCCAATATCACCGTGCAGGTACAGCAGGTGCCTCCAGCCTCCGTGGCGGTCACATTCAACGTAAAAGAGGGGCCCAAGATCAAGGTCGGCAAGATCAAATTTGTCGGCAATAAGCATGTCAAGAGCCGCGCGCTACAGGAAGCAATGAAGAACCTGCATCCCCTCGGCATACCCAAGTCGATTTTCCTGGAAAGCATTTTTGCCAAGACTTTTGACGCTTCCAAACTGGAAGAAGACGCGGAGCGCGTTCGCGAGGCATTGCAGACCTACGGCTACTTTAAGGCCGTTGTGGACGATCCCAAAGTTCAGCTTCGCGATACGTCGAGCAAGTTTCACATCCCTTTTATCCAAAAAGGGCAGGGCAAGGTGATGGACATCACCATCCCTATTGAGGAAGGCGATAAGTACAAGCTCAAGGCCATCACGTTCAAAGGCAATAAGGCGATTCTGAACACCCGGTTATTGCGCAGCGTTTTCCCGATTAAAGATGGAGATACGTTCAACAAACAATTGATCGGCAAGGGTTTGGATAACCTGCGCAAGGCTTACGGCGAGCTTGGGTACATTGACTTTACCCCAGTTCCAACCACGGACATTGATGACGACAACAAGCTGATTACCCTGAACATTGAAGTGGAAGAAGGCAAGCCATATTTTGTGCGGCGCATTGAATTTCAGGGAAACACCACCACGCGCGACCGCGTAATACGGCGCGAGTTGCTGGTGCAGGAAGGCCAGGTGTTTAACAGCCGGCTTTGGGACATCAGCGTTCTGCGCCTGAATCAGTTGAATTATTTCGACGCCCTCAAGCCGGAAGACGATACAGAACGCAAGCTTGATCCGCAGAACGGCACAGTCGATCTGACTGTCAAGGTCAAGGAAAAGGGCAAGAACAGCATTGGGCTCACGGGCGGCGTCAGCGGCCTGGAAGGATCGTTTATCGGTCTGAATTATGAGACCAATAACTTCCTTGGCCTGGGTGAAACGCTGCAAGTGCAGGCGAACGTGGGCAGCTTATCCCGCGTGCTGCTTTTTGGTTTCACCGAGCCTTACATGTTTGATCGCCCGCTCACGCTGGGCTTTACCGTGTATAGCCGCCGGTTCGATTTCAACCAGGCGCAACAGGCTTCCATCGCTGCTGGGCAGCAGTTGAATCTGCCGCAGTCCGTGCTCAACCAGTTATTGAATTACAACCAATCCAGCACCGGTTTTACCGCCTCAACCAGCTATCTGCTGGGGCATTCTTTTAAACGGCTCGGGCTCACCTACTCGCTGGACACCACAAACATCAGTACGTTCAGCGATGCTTCGCAAAATCTCTTTCAGACGCTGAATTTCCGCAATATCTCTGGTCCTGACGCACTGAAGGGAATCATCACCAGCTCCATTACGCCCTCCTTTGGTTTCAGCACCATTGATAGTCCGATACGCCCGCATCGCGGCAAGAGCCTGTTCCTCTCCACTGAAATTGCAGGTCTGGGCGGCAACGTGAAGTTTTACCGGCCACTGCTGGCATTTACGGAATGGAAACCGCTGTATCACCAGAACACCCTGGGTGTGCGCTTGCAGGCGAGCTTCATTAACGGCTTTGCCGGTTCGGAAGCGCCTCCCTATCAACGGTTCTATATGGGCGGCGAGAACGACTTGCGCGGCTTTGATGTTCGCACAGTCTCTCCTTACGTATTTGTAAGCACGGTGCAGAACTTCCCCGTCACCAACCCTGACGGAAGCGTGGTGCCCATAGATCCCACCAACCCGCGCCGTGGAAGCGTAACTGTGCCTCTGCCGGTCAATAACATTACTTTGCCAGGCGGCGATACCCAGTTCATTGCCAACATGGAATACCGTATTCATGTGGTGGGACCGGTCACGCTGGCGCCGTTCGCCGATTTTGGCATGGATTTTGTGACGCGCGATTCACAGTTGCAAATCAGCGGAGATTCACTGTCGCAGTTGAATGCGACGGTTTTTGGGTGTCCGGCGATTGTTGGTTTCCAATGCGCAGGCGGAGCCCCAATCCAATTTAGCGGAGACTTGAAGCCGGTCGCCGGCACCAATTACGTGCCCCGCATGTCCACAGGACTGGAATTACAGGTGTTGCTGCCCATTGTGCAGCAGCCATTCCGCGTTTATTACGCTTACAATCCGCTGACCCTGGACACCACTGTGAGGGATCCTAGTCCGATCACACGCAGCATGTTCCCGGCAGGTTCTGCAGGGGATTTCAGTTTTCAGTCAGCGATTTCCGCTCTGGCGCCGGATTTTCGGCTGCAGGAGCCGAAAAAGACATTTCGATTCACTATCAGCACGACGTTCTAAGGAGAAGCCCTTGTTTGACGCTGGCGGAGGCCGCAACCTATAATTTCGGTACAGTTTCCCACCGCAAATATCACGCTTTCATGGGCATTACCAGAACGTGCGTTGCGCGAAATATAGTTACGTAAGAGTCACGAAGGAGTCCAATATTTCATGTTAAGCCAAAGCAGTACCCGCGCCTTTATCCTCATGCTGGCCCTGGCCCTGGGCATTTCCACAGCGGCCCGTGCACAGGCGCCCGTTGCCAGTGCGCCCACCGGCAACAAAGTAGGAATTGTCAGCATTCAAGACGCTATCGCTAATACCAATGAAGGCAAGAAGGAACTGGAAGCATTGCAACAGAAGTTTGCCCCCCGGCAAGCCGCGTTGCAGGCCCAGAATGACGAAGTGGAGAACCTGAAGAAACAGCTTCAGGCGCAGGGCGATAAGCTGAGCGATGAAGAGCGGAATAACCGGATTCGGACCGCGACTGAAAAACAGAAGACCCTGCAGAGGAATGCTGAGGACTTCCAGAATGAAGTGCAGCAGGCGGAGCAGGAGGTCCTGAACCGGCTGGGCAAGAAGATGCTGGATGTTCTGGAAAAATATGCTCGAGACAATGGATATGCAGTGGTAATGGACGTATCCAATCCACAAACGCCAGTCCTTTATGCGCATCCAGGAACGCTGATTACGAAGAATTTGGTGGAAGCTTATAATGCCAGCTCGCCCGTGACGCCTCCGGCAGCCAAACCGGCAACCAGCAACCCCCCGCGCCCATCGGGAGCTGCTGCTGCGCGTCCTCCGGCCAGCGCCAGGAAACCATGAGCGTGGCATTTGAGTGAAAACACGAGACGACGAATTCCAAGGAGCACATAAATTCATGAGCATGGCGAAATTCCGAACGGTTGCACTCGGCGTTAGTCTAAGTATGGCTTTTGCCATGGCTGCGTTCGCGCAGGGCGCGGCCGCTCCCGCTACGGGAGCACCGGCAGCAACCACCGGACCGGTTCCGACGAAGATTGGTGTAGTGAACATACAGCAGGCCATCAGCGAATGCGCTGAAGGCAAGAAAGAGCTTGACGCGCTCCAGGGCAAATTCACTCCCCGGCAGGCTGAACTGAAAGGCCAGAATGACGATCTGGAAAACCTGAAAAAGCAATATCAGGCGCAAGCGGCCAAACTCACCGATGAGGAGAAAAACAGCAGAGCCAAAGCTATTGATTCCAAGCAGAAATCATTGCAGCGGAATTATGAAGACGCACAAGCGGAATTTCAGCAGGCTGAACAAGATGTGGTTAACCGCATTGGCGCGAAAATGGTGACCGTGCTGGAGAAGTATGCCAGCGCCAACGGATATGCGGTAGTGCTGGATGTTTCCAATCCACAAACTTCACCTGTGCTCTGGGCCATGCAGGGCAATGTGATCACCAAGGAGCTTGTGGATGCTTACAATAAAGAAAATCCAGTAAGCGCGGCTGCTCCCGCTGCAAAGCCGGCTGGCACAACACGCCCTGCGACTACTCCGGCGCGCCCCGCCAGCGCCGCTCCGACACCGAAGAAACCGTAATAGTTCCTGTAAATCATGCTGGCCGCCTGTAAAGGCGACCTTTTTATTTTCACCGTAGCGGAACATCCCGCTCGCTCTCCGGTGTCCAATCTCTTCATTGGAGGTGAGAAGAAATGTTTGGAGATACCCTGCTTGAATCTTCATCCACGGCGCGCAAAGGCAAACGGTGGCCCATGGCGACGGCATTCACTGCGGAAGCGATCATTGCCGGTTTACTGGTAATCATTCCACTTTTGTCGACGGGAGTGATACCGATTTCAGCGCGAGCGCCAGTCCCCATACCTGTTGCTCCTGTGACCGTTCAGCCGATTGAACGCGTTGGCGTTGACCGGACATCAACTGCATATCCAACTTCAGCACCACGATCAGCGGCTGTGGTTTTAGTGAGCAATAATGAAGATGCAATTCACTGGGGGCATGCATCAGCGACAACCACAGATCCAAGAGAAGCCACGCCTCCGGGCTACATAGGCGGAACGGATAGAATTCCAGATTTAGGTTCTGGAACTAACGGTCCAGAAGTAAGCGTTGAAAGGCCTAAGCGGATTGTTTCGCAATTGACCGAAGCGCAGTTGGTGAACCGCGTTGAACCGCTGTATCCGCATATTGCCGTAATCAGCGGCATTCAAGGACAGGTAAAACTTCATGCGATCATTGCGCGCGATGGTTCCATTCAGAGTTTAAATGCAATCAGCGGTCATCCGCTGTTGGTTCGGGCCGCGCTGGATGCGGTACAGCAATGGCGATATCGCCCATATGTTTTGAACGGTGAGACCGTTGAAGTGGAAACTTTCATCACTGTAAACTTCAGGAAAGACGCACACTAACAACATCAGGAGGTCCATGTTCTCTGTGGAAAACTCTGTGCATATTTCCCTGGGTAGTTCCAGAGGCAATGGTTTTTCAATCACTTAAGCAACTTGCCCAACTACTGCTGCATTTTCGCAAAAGCTTTAGATTTAAAGAGTTACAGAGCGTGGTGGTTGGGCAAGTGTGATTGCACCAGAAATGGTATGAACTAGGGCAAATAACCGGGGATTTGCACATTTCTCCATCGCAACTTTTACCTGTCTTCCTGCATCAGCCGCTTTCGCCAACTTTAAGGACGGCAAGGAATGCCTCCTGCGGAATGTCAACTTTGCCGATGCGCTTCATGCGCTTCTTGCCTTCTTTTTGTTTCTCCAGCAGCTTGCGTTTGCGCGAGATGTCACCGCCGTAACACTTGGCCAGAACATTCTTGCGGATGGCGGCCACGGTTTCGCGGGCAATGATCTTCGCGCCGATTGACGCCTGAATGGCGACCTCAAACATTTGCCGCGGAATGAGCTCGCGCATTTTTGAAACCAGCGCCCGGCCGCGATCATAAGCAAAGTCACGGTGCACGATGATGGAGAGCGCATCCACAGGATCTCCGGCAACCAGGATATCGAGCTTTACCATCGGCGATTCCCAATGGCCGGCAAGATGATAGTCAAGCGAAGCGTAGCCGCGCGAAATGGTTTTCAGCCGGTCATAAAAATCCAGGACGATCTCATTTAACGGCAGCTCATAGGTGAGCATGACGCGGCTGGCGCTCACATACTCAAAAGCCTTTTGTTTGCCGCGCTTATCTTCCACCAGTTTCAGAATCCCGCCAACATACTCTTCATTGGTGAGAATGGTGGCCAGAATGACGGGTTCTTCAATCTTGGCAATCTCGCTCTGGTTGGGCCAGCGTGAAGGATTATCGACCTGAATTTTTTCGCCGTCTGTTTTGGTAATGTCATAGCGCACGCCGGGCGCTGTGGTGATCAGTTCCAGGCCGAATTCACGTTCAAGCCGCTCCTGAATGATTTCCATGTGGAGCAGACCGAGGAAGCCACAGCGAAACCCGAAGCCCAGCGCGGCAGAACTCTCCGGCTCGAAAAAGAAAGAAGAGTCATTGAGCCGCAGCTTTTCCAGTGCTTCACGCAATGCAGTATGTTCATGCGCGTCCACCGTATAGAGACCTGCAAACACCATGGGTTTGAGCTCTTCAAAACCCGGAAGCGGCTCAATCGCAGGGCGCGAATCGTCAGTAATCGTGTCACCGATTTTGGTGTCAGAGACGGTCTTGTTATTGGCGACAATGAAGCCGACTTCGCCCGCAACCAGTTCGTCGATTTCTACTGGCTTAGGCGTGAGCACGCCCAAAGTTTCAACATCAAGCGTTTTCCCGTTCCACCATAGGCGGACCTTCATGCCTTTGCGCAGAGTACCCTGAAACAGCCGGGCCAGCACGATCACGCCGCGATAAGGATCAAACCATGAATCGAAGATCAGCGCCTGCAAGGGGTTTTCAGGATCGCCTTTGGGCGGCGGCAGCCGGTTGACGATTGCTTCAAGCAGCTCCGGCACGCCCAGCCCGCTCTTGGCGCTCACCAGCATGGCATCTTTGGTGTCCAGGCCGACGGTCTGCTCGATCATTTCTTTGGCGCGCGGAATGTCTGCACTGGGAAGATCGATTTTATTGATGACCGGAATGATTTCAAGGCCATGATTGATGGCCAGATAGGCATTGGCCAGCGTCTGCGCTTCGACGCCCTGCGAAGCATCCACCACCAGAAGCGCGCCTTCACAGGAAGCCAGCGAGCGCGAGACTTCATAAGAAAAATCGACGTGGCCAGGGGTATCAATAAGGTTGAGCTGATACTCCTGGCCATCTTTGGCCGTGTACTTCATGCGTACGGCATGGGCCTTGATGGTGATGCCGCGCTCCCGCTCCAGGTCCATTACGTCCAGCACCTGCGCCTGCATCTCCCGCTGGGTAAGTGCTCCGGTGAGCTCCAGCAGGCGGTCTGAAAGCGTGGATTTGCCATGATCAATGTGGGCGATAATGGCAAAATTACGGATGTGTATGCGATCCATGAGGGCGGGCTTAGTCTTCTATTCTAACATCCGAGCGCGGGATCAAAACTTACGATATGGAGCAACCTGGAAATTGGCGCATGTAGCCAAACGAGCGAGTGCGCGCCTGATTCTCCGCTCCTGAAGAACCTCATCTCTGAATTCACGGTTGGTTTGATCAAGGACGATTCGGAAACTGCCGGTGTGCAAATCAGAAATATGAAGGTTGCTGTCGGCAAGAGCAGGTTTTACTATCGCCAGGATCAAGCTTGTGCTTTTCGGCGATTAGGGCAGGGTTGGAATAGAATTCATTCCCGGAGGATTCTGAAAATGGCCAGGTTCTATGACGACGTGCCCATTCAGTGGAAAGATGGCAATATGAGCTATGGTCGCGCGCTGGGCAATCATGTGGCATGGATGTGCAAGTGTGACCATCTGATGCTGGGACCTCATGAAGAGCTTTACTTTGTGCCGGCCTGTCCTACATGCGGCCGGAAATTCAGGATTCTCAAAGGCAAAAAGCCTCGCTACGTGAAAAGAGTGATTGAGCGAGTGGAACGACCGGTGAAGCGGACATAGGCAGCGAGTGTTCCTATAAACATCGCTTTTTGAAAAATGCGATTGTGAGACACAAACACTTATTCAATCGCTTCAAAAATCGCGGGCATTCAGAAATGATTTGCAGCTAAGGTGTGCGCCCGGCTGCTTTGGCTCTTGTCTTTGCAGGTTGCCGCATAGTTTTTCGCAGTGTTGATCTCACGCATGGCCTGAGCCAAGTCAACCGTGTCATCTTCCCCAGAAGCGGTTGAAAAAAGTAGGCAATTAAAAGGCGGTATTTGCCACAAGAAGAACCTATGCGCCGAAGGGCGCGACGCTTGAGAGTCCGTGGTGATATTGGCCAGTGTGGCGCATGGCGTCTGTAGGAACAAGCTGCAGACTGGCGGATTCGGGTTCATTGCCACCCTGGCATATAGCCTCTATCTCACGCACAAAGAGATCGTTCACCTGGACCACTTATTCCTGCTGCGCTATGTGGAAGCTGGCAGGTGGCTGGCCTTGCTGATTTACTTTACAACCAGTTTTCTGGCCGCAAGCCTGCTGTACCTGCTGGTTGAAAGGCCATTCCTGCGCTGGCGCGAGAAGCTTTCATCTGCAATACGTGGTCCTTCACTCAAAACCGCCGCCGAGCAACATGCCTGATTTGCCAATCCCGCTATCTTCCTGTAAAATTTACCTTTAACCACAAGACCTGAAGCCTCAAGGCCCTTCTGCGTCAAATTATCTGGAGTCAATGCAATGGCACAAGTTTGCGATATCTGCGGCAAAGGCCCGCAATTTGGAAATAAGATCAGCCACGCTCACAACGTGAGCCGCCGCCGTTGGAACGTGAATTTGCGTCCAGTACGTGCTCGGGTAAATGGCGCCAACAAGCGTGTCCGTGTCTGCACCACATGCCTGAAGTCCGGCAAGGTTGTTAAGGCATCCGTCAGCAAAGCCTCTTAGCTGCTAAAGCAACTCTCATGTAACCGATCTGTCGCATGTACCGGAATTGTCTTCATGCGATCTTATCCCAGCTTCCGCGACTTCTCCCACGCCTTGGCATATTTCCAGCTCACATAGGCGGCGTGATTCATCAGCACCAGCAGTCCTTCGCGTCCGTCCAGAAATCCGCCGCGACAAAAATATGCCCAGATGAACCGGACCAGCGGTCGCAGAACAATATTCACCACGCTGAACCCAACCTTGCGTTCCCGAACCACCATATCAGCGCCCAAGGACGAATACCTGTTCGCGTGCTCGATAAAACTTTCGAGCGTCGGATAGGCGTGATGGATTATGTCTCCCTTCAGATGGCCCAATTCGCCCTGCATCTTCATATCTTCATGCACGTCGCGTAGCTCAAATGTTGCCGCGCCGCGCCTGATCAGCCTCAGTTTGGGATCAGGATAATAGCCGCTCCGCTTAACCCATTTACCGAAATACATGTTGCGGCGGTTCATTGTGTATCCGGCAAACGTGTATCCGGCAAACTTCGGCGGAGCGCCTGAGGTCAGCAGCGCCTTGATGCTTGCGGCCAACTCCGGGCTGACCTCTTCGTCGGCATCAAGAGAGAGTATCCAGTCGCAAGTGGCCTTCTCCAGCGATGAATTTTTCTGCCGCGCAAACCCCTTCCATGGCTCGGTAAAAACTTTCGCGCCAAATGACTGGGCAATCGCCACGGTGGCGTCCGTGCTGCCTGAATCAACCAGCACAATTTCATCGGCAATGTCCTGTACGCTCTTCAGCGTGCGGCCAATATTGGCTTCTTCATTCAGGGTGATGATGCAGACCGAAAGACTCATGCGCCGAGCATAGCAGGTGAGCAAAGCCAGGGTCATCCACGAATCCTCTTGTAAAATGGAACATCACGGAGCCCATGGACTATCGCGATCAGGAAAAGTTTCTTCGAGGCAGCAGAATCTGGGGCGGCCTTGTCTGTTTTGCTTTCCTGGCCATCGCGTTCGTAACGCGTCTTGCCATGGGCGGCAGATGGCATCCGGCTTCGACCATCGTTTTTGTAGTTGCCGCAATTTCGGTCGCCGTCCTGATGTATTACACGCCGGACTATCTGCACCTGAGCGTGACGCCGGAAAAGAAGCGCCGCTGGGAGATCAACATTCGCTGGCGCATTATTGCCGCTGTGGTACTGCTTGGTTTCCTATTGTCTTCCAGCAATGGCGGAAGGCTGATCACTCTGTTGGCCGGCGTATTGCTGGCTGCCGCCAACTGGATTGCGCTCAAGAAAATTCCACTGGCAAAGCTACCAGCGTACTTCTGGACCACCGATCTGGTTTTCCTTTTTCTGTCTCTGGTCCGTGCCGACGCCGGATCGGCGGCCATTATCCTCTTATTGCTGGCCGCATCGGCCCATCTTGCGATTGTCAGAAGAGAAGACCATCACCTTCGCTGGGTTGCCATCACCGGGCTGTCTGGAATGGTTATAGTTGCGTTCGCTACAGCTCCCTATGGGCGCATCAGCTTTCCCCTGGCTGCTTTGTTGCTTCTGACATCTATTGGGGGAACAGCATGGCTGGTTCGCCGCGCTCGGGAGCAGAACGCAAAGAACATTGCCGCTGCTATGGCGGAACTCATGGAATTCACCAGCTATCCTGCCGGGCGAATTAAAGAATTGTGGGCCACCAGCAACCAGCAACTGGCGGCGAACTGGCAGCAGGCCAAGCCTCCCGAAGACGACGCAGAGCAAATGGCAGAATGGTATCGCCAGAATTCAGAGCTGTATCTGTTTGCCATTTCCGCTTACAACCTTGAGTACAAGCGCATCCGCTCCAACATGAAAGTCCTGCGCCTGGCACGCGGGGCCACACTTGATTACGGCGCTGGCAATGGCGAAATCCTGCTGGAACTGGCGCGCCGCGGCCATCGTGTTGCCTATTACGATGTCCAGGGAGAAACCATGCGGTTTGCCAGCCAGCGCGCTGCGCGGCAGGGCGTTGCTATCGAATTTTTCCATAGCAAAGACGCGCTGCTTCAGGCCACTCGCGGCCGTGGATTCGATACCGTGTTCTCCTTTGACGTGCTGGAACACCTGCCCGACCTGCCCGGCGAGCTTACCTTCCTTACGTCGTTGCTGAGTCCGGGAGGCGTGTTTGTCTTTGACGTTCCCGCTGGTTCCACCAAAGCGCATCCCATGCACCTGAACCATAATCTCAACGTGCTGGAATACATGCGCGCCAAAGGGCTGGAAGACAAGCGCAATTTGATGCTGCGTCTGCCCTTTCGCAAGGAAGAAAAATTCGTCTTTCGCGCCCCTCTGAAAGTTATGCCCTCAGAATCGATTGCGCGGCCGACCGCGCTCTAAGCTTTGACATTATTTTGGTCTTGGCGTAGGAGCGTTTCTTGCATGGATCATTGCTTTCATGCAGCACGGATATTATTTCAAGATCATGCTTTGGTATCTTCCAGGAAGATTCATCAGCAAACTAAACGGCGATCCAATCCAACTCATCTTTGCTTGACCAGATTCATCTTTGTTTGACCAGCTCATCGGACAACAGGCGCGCTTTCACTGCCCAGTTGTGGGCGCGCGTTAGATCATTCTCCGTTGTAGCTGTACGGCTTTGCTTGATGAATTCCCTGATCTGCGCCCGCATGGCCTCTTCATCTTTGGAGAGCTGGCGCGTTATGCCGTTCAGGTTGGCCTCAGCTCCCTGCAAAAGCTGCTCGGTTGAGGCTTGGTTATGCGCGGCATCCACCGGAGTCGGTCTGGGCGAGATCTCTCCTGTCACTGACTGTTGTGCAGGCTCAGGCTTTTCAGCCGGAATCACCTTCCTGGTCACAGTATTGTGGGCCACCTCTGACTTGTCATTCCCGGCAGGCGCGGTGGAAGGCGATTTTTTTTGAGCGGTGCGGCGGGACTGCTTCGGTTTTTTTCCAGCGGTTGTTTTGTCCTGGTCCGCTGATGGCGTTGCCGGTTGTTGCACCTGTTGGGACTGCTGCTCCGCTGGTTGCTGGGCTGTTTCCGGCTCCGGCGTTGGCGAGGGTTGCGGCGCGGCGGTTGGCGGCTGCTGCGGAACCACCAATACCGGTTTTTTATGCTCGCAGCCTGTAGCAATCCCCAGCAATATGAAGAGCGCAACAGCCGCGGAGCTTAGACGAAGTCTTTTCATGCTTTGCCGACTGAATCCTCTTTCGCTATGACCGGCGCATGGCCATTAGCGGCAATCTCCGTGAGCGGGAAGCGTAGATAAAACGTGGTTCCGTGATCGATGATCGACGTGAACTCCACTGATCCATGGTGCAACTGCACAACACGGTATGCCATGGCCAGGCCAATTCCGCTTCCACCAGACTTTGTAGTGAAGTATAAATTAAAAATTTTGTCGCGGATATTCTCCGGGATGCCCGCTCCCTGGTCGCGCACCATGATCAATGCGCCATCGGCATCGCGTTTGGCTGTCATGCGCAGCGTGCCGCCTTCCGGCATGGCCTGCACTCCATTCAACACAATATTCAGAATGGCCTGCTTCACCAGATCCACATCGATTCGTACCGGCAGCGGGTCCGGTGACGTTTCGGTTTCAATCATCACATGGTTCTTTTCTGCTACTGGCGAGGCCAGAATCATTACATCATCCATCACCTTGCCCAAATCCGTGTCATTCAGGCGCAACTCCACCGGACGGGTAAAGTCCACCAGTGTTTGCACCACGCGGTCCAGCCGCTGAATTTCACTGCCAATCACATCCACATGGCGACGCGTGTCGGGTTCAACATCTTTCATTTTCTGGCGCAAAACTTCCAGGTGCACCACAATTGCATTGATCGGGTTCTTGACTTCATGCGCCACGCCCGAGGTGAGCCTGCCGATGGCAGACAATCTCCGGGAAAGCTCGATCTCATCTTCAATCCGATGGACTGACTCGGCATCGCGTAACGTCAAGAGCGCGCCAATACGTTCTCCATGCTCCTCAATAAAATCCAGTGAAACTTGTATGTGCCGTCCCTGCGCATCCTCTATTTCTTCCTGGCCTATAGGCTGGCGCGACGCAAACGCCTGCAGGATGCTCCTGCCCAGAACAGACTCGCGGGAAAAAATCTCTGCGGGATGCCGGCCCAGCATTTCACCGCGCGGCTTGCCGATAAATCGCTCGGCGGAGGCGCTGACTAGCACGGCATTTGAGTCGCTGGTAAACAGCATGACCCCGTCCTGAAGGTTGGCCATCATCTGGTCCAGATTTTCCTTCAAGGCGGAGAATACTTCTTTCACGTCGCGCATCTGCCGGCCCAGCCGCTCGATCTTGGTGGACACCGTTCCATACTCGTCGGAGCGTTTTGCCGGTATCACCGCCAGATCAGCCTTGCCGGAACTGATCAGGTCCAGCCTTTGGCTGATGGCGGCCAGCGGGCGCAGCGCAAGATTGGAAAGCCCGGCCGCAAGAATCAGGCTAAAAATAATCGCCGTGCCGGAAAAAGCCAGGGCGCGGCGAATCTGTGGCTTAAGGTTGTCGATCAAAAGAGCAGTGTTAACTCCCACCCGTACTTCACCAAAAGGTTTCTTGCTGGTGGTATAGATGAGTGGCAGGCGAACGTCATAGGTTTTGGCCGGACCATAAATCAGCCTGTACTGCTCCCGGATGCCGCCATGCAAGATGTTGGCAAAATCCTCGCGCGGAGTCACCACCGTGCCCTGAAGGGCAGGATTGGTATGCAGGAGCGCGAGTCCATCGGCACTCACAATACATGCATCCAAAATGTTGGGCGAGTCTCCCGTCACCGACTCAAGAAGCGAGGTGATGCTGGTATCATCCTGCAGCAACTCCTGTACCGCTGCCTCCACCTGCTTTGGATCGTTGATATCAACCTTGGAACTGCTCAGGTCTACGCCTAATACCGGTTTGGAAACGGCGAAAACGTGAAGCTTGATGAGGTCTGCGATTGAGTAAACTTCCTGAATGCGCTGATGGACCACCTCAGAGATGTAGAGCGTGGAAAGCGTAGCTACAATCGCCACTACCATTGCCGTAATGGCGATGACCAGCTTGGTTTTCAGACGCAAAGCAGGCATGAATCACTTCTAAGGCTGGAAACTCCAGGGCTGCCAGCTCTCTCTCCAATATTCGGCTATCGCCTTCGTAATTGCAAAGCTGATTTAGCCTGTTGCCTCATTCGCCACGGCAGATGCGCCGCCGTACTCTTTGAGCTTATTGTGCAAGGTCTTCAAGCTGATTCCCAGGACTTCCGCCGCGCGTGTCTTGTTGTTGTTGCTTGCCGCCAGCGTTTTAAGGATCAGCATTTTCTCCGCCTCTCCCACCGTGGTCCCAACATCCAGCCGGATGCCTTCACCGTCAGCAATTGGAGGCTTGAGGCCGGCGCTACCAAAGTTCGGCGGCAGGTGGCGTGGCTCGATTAGAGGAGTGTTGCAAACAATCACTGCCCTTTCCATCGTGTTACGAAGTTCGCGCACGTTACCCGGCCAGTTGTGGTTCTGGAACATCTGCATCACGGCTTCATTCACGCCTCCAACGCTGCGACCATGTTTGGCGTTCATGTCGGCCAGCAAGGCGTCCACTAATTGCGGCACATCATCCTTGTGGTCTCGCAGCGGCGGCAGGTCAATATTGAAAACATTCAGCCGGTAATAAAGATCGCCGCGCAGTTCGCCTTTGGCTACGGCCTCTTCCGGCACCTTATTTGTCGCGGCCAGCACCCGCACGTCAACCGGAGTCTCCATCTTGCTGCCTAACCGGCGAAGTTTGCGGTCTTCCAGCACGCGCAGCAGCTTGGCCTGTGTTGCGGCAGGCATCTCGCCGATTTCATCCAGCAGCAGCGTGCCTTCTTCGGCCAATTCAAAGCAACCGGCACGGCGCTCCATGGCCCCTGTAAATGCGCCTTTCTCATGGCCGAAAATCTCGCTCTCGATCAGCGTTTCTGGAATGGCCGAGCAATTGATGGCCACGAACGGCTTGTTCTTGCGCGGGCTGAGATCATGGATTGCCCGCGCCACCATTTCTTTACCAGTACCGCTTTCTCCCGTGATCAGGACAGATGCGGTGCTTGGCGCAACCATCTCTATCAGATGAAAGATTTCCTGCATCGCCCGCGATGATCCCACCATGTGCCCAAAAAGTCCGGTATCGCGCAGCTTCTTCTTGGTGACTTCCAGTTCCAGAACTGTACCGCGCTGCCGCGCCGCGTTTTGCAGGATCTGTTTCAGCCGCGCCGGGTCCACCGGCTTCTGGATAAAGTCATACGCCCCTGCTTTCATGGCGTCCACGGCAACGTCAATACTGCCCTGTGCCGTGAGCAATACCACGGCGATCTGCTGTGGCTGATCAGAAAGGCGCTGCAACAATTCCATGCCGTCCATTCGCGGCATTCTGAAGTCGGTCACGACAATCCCAGGCGACCAGGTGGCCACCTTTTCCAGACCTTCCAATCCATCCCTGGCAGTGTCTGTCCTATAGCCCCATGCAGAGATGAGTTCGGCCAGTCCTGAGCGCTCGTTTTCTTCATCTTCCACGATCAGGACTTTTTCCTGTGTACTCAAAATGGCTTCCTTTTAGAGCTTAGAATAATTCAAGAGCAGCAACACTCAACTTAGATGAGAAACCGTGTAAAAACGTCCATACACATTTAACTCATTGATTGTATTATATTTACATTTCAAAACAGACGCTGTTTCGTTAGACTGCATCTTAAAATTGTGACGGAACCCGCTGCTAGGCCCATAAATAAATTCCGTTCCATGCGAAAGGAATCAACACTATGAAGAAGTTTTGGATTGCCGCATTCACAACTGGCCTGCTGGCGATAAGCGCTGTGGCGCAGACCCCAGAATCCAGTTCGGCATCTGGCAATGCCTCAGTCACTCCGGGTCAGACAAGCGCCAGCCAGAGCGCACAGACTTCCGGTGCATCCGCCAATGCAAACACATCCGCCAATGCGCAAGGCTCAAATGCAGGCTCCCTCAGCGGCGGCACCGTACTACAGGCACAGCTTTCCAAATCTGTGGATGCAAAAAAAGCCAAGTCGGGAGACGAAGTAACCGCCAAGCTGACGCAGGACGTTAAAGCAGATGGCAAAGTAATAGTCCAAAAAGGTGCAAAGCTGGTGGGCCATGTCACGGAAGCCCAAGCCAAGACGAAAGAAAATCCGGAATCTAAATTGGGAGTGATTTTTAACAAGGCCGTTTTAAAGAACGGACAGGAAATTGCTTTTAATGGAGTGATCGTATCTTTTTCAGCTCCTGTGGAGACGCCTTCTACCGTTCTTGGAGGAGCCGACATGGATAGAAATGGCAGTACCTCCCGCGGCGGCGGCATTGGCCCTACTCCAATGGGGGGCGCAGCCCCTGCTGGAGGCTCACCCGTGGGTGGCGCCGGCAGAACAGTGGAAAATACCACAGCTCCCATTACAAACGCAGCGGACGGTGCGGTGAACAATGCCGGGGCGGCTGCTACCGGCGGCGCACATGCCGCCAGTGCCGGCTTAACGGGAATGGAAGGAGTGGGGATGACCGCCACGGCTACGGGAGCTATCTTTCATTCATCAAGCCGCAATATCAAGCTTGATAGCGGCTCGCAAATGGTTTTGCAGGTAGCAGCTCCTGCGGCAGCTAAATAATTCGGCAGACTTAATTGCTTGCGATTACAGCGGCCAGTTTTAATCTGGCCGCTTTGTTGTACCTGAGTACCTGAGAGCAATCGCTCTGGAGTCGCTGTTCAGCGACAACCACCTTCTGGCAAATCTCCCATCTGCTTATTCAGCATTTAGCGTTTAGCGTTTAACTTTGGCTTTGATTGGCGCACAATGGTAGCCATGGCTCCCGGAGCTTCTTCCATCGTGAGGTGAAGAATGAAAAGCTACTGGATCGCAGCCGCGGTTATTTTGTTGACCGCCTGGCCTACAAGCTCGAAAGGATACGTTGTTGGTGTAAGCCAATCCCAGACAGACGATAAGCCAGTCTCGCAGGCATCCAATCCCTCGCCGAACGCAAAAGACACAGCTCAACCACAGGCGCAACCGGGTTCGCCTAAACCTGCTGTGATCTCAGGGCCGATTGCCGGTTCCGCTGCCAATTCGCAAAACAAGGGTTCATACATGCTTGTGGAACTGACGAAATCTCTCAAAGCCAAAAAGCTCAAACCGGGCGACAAGGTGAAAGCTGAAGTAACGCAAGACGTGTTGTCCCACGGCAAAATCATTATTCCAGTCGAAACTGAATTGGCCGGGCATGTCACGGAAGTCAGCGTGCGCGACCCGGAGCATCCCGAATCGCGCCTGGGAATTGTGTTTGACAGCATTATGTTGAAACATTTCCACGACATTCATTTTCAAGGAGTGGTCCAGGCGCTGGCGCCGCCAGTGGTGAGAAGATCCCGGGTCGACGAGCCCTCGCAAATGTTGCCGCCTTCAATGATGGGTGTTGGCGCGCACAACACAGGCGCCATGACCGTTAGCCGCAGGACAGGTTCAGGAACAAGCCGTGCTTCCGCAAACCAAAACATGAGCACAGCCGTGTCGGCAGGCAATGCGGCAAACACTTTCGATATGCCTGTGACGACAACCCATGCTGACGGCGCCGCTGCGCAGCTCAGTGTAGGCAAAGGCGGCGCACCTTTAAGCATTGGCACGCCGCAGGGTGTTACCGGGCTAAAAGGCTTGAGCCTGGATTTGACTCCCGATAAGAACACTCCGGGCCCGGTGATTGTATCGAATAAGGAAGATGTCAAGCTGGATTCGGGTACCCAGATTCTTTTGCGTGTACTGAGTGTGGAAGCCCCACAAAACGCCGAGCAGCCAAAATAACGGGGGCCTCGCAACGGGACTCGGAACCACATTGCTAAACTCTGTCTACTGGTTCGTATCCTACCCCGATGAATGCGTGCTTCTCGTACTTTCTTAATCAATTGCCCTTCAGTAACTTGTTGATGGAAAATCATCGTGGCAATCTCATTGCATCTTGTTGCAGGGAAAAGCCTGTCCCAATATTATTATGCGTCCCAGCCTACGCTCCATTCCGGTCCTGCTCAGCGTGCTGTTGCTGTCTGCCGCTCTCATGGCAGAGCAATCATGGCAGCCGTTAGGCCCTGACGGCGGCACGGTACGCAGCCTTGCCGTTGATCCCAGAAATCCAGACCGCATTTTTCTCGGCACCAGCGCAGGTAATCTCTATCTTTCCACAGACAAAGGGGCCAGTTGGTCGCGCTTCGCTCGTCCAGGCAATTCCGCGGAAATGGTGCTCGACCATATCGTGATTGATCCTGCCGATTCGCGAAACATTTTTGTTGCGGCATGGAACGCGCAGCAGCCTAACAGTGATGGCGATCTCTTCCGCAGCAAAGATGGCGGCAAAACATGGGAAATTGCCGCTGACCTGCATGGCAAATCTCTCCGTGCTCTGAGCATTGCCGCCACTGACTCAAAAATTCTGGTTGTGGGCGCACTGGATGGCATCTATCGCAGCCGCGATGGTGGCAGCGCATGGGAGCGAATCTCGCCGGAAAATCATGCCGAAATCAAGAACGTGGAATCCATTGCCATTGACCCGGCAAACCCTGACGTAATTTATGCCGGAACCTGGCACCTGCCCTGGAAAACGGAGGATGGCGGTAAAACCTGGCACAACATCAAAAAGGGTGTTATCGACGACTCCGACGTTTTCTCCATCGTGATTGATAAATCCCAGCCGGCAAACTTGTTCATCAGCGCCTGTTCGGGCATTTACCGCAGCGAATCTGCGGGAGAGCTGTTCCGCAAGATCCAGGGCATTCCGTATTCCGCCCGGCGCACGCGCATGCTGCAAATGGACCCTACGGACCACAACATTGTATATGCCGGGACCACCGAAGGCCTTTGGAAGACCACCGATGCCGGCGCGACGTGGAAGCACATGACCGGCTCGAACATTATTGTGAATGACGTTTTGGTCGATCCACGACGGCCTTTGCGTGTGTTGCTGGCAACGGACCGCAGCGGCGTCCTGGCCAGCGACGATGGCGGCGTGACGTTCACGCCTACCAATCGGGGCTTTGTTCATCGCCAGACGGCGGCGTTGCTGGTGGACCGCAGTGACAGTGCTGTGTTTTACGCCGGCGTGCTCAATGACAAGGAGTTCGGTGGCGTCTTTATCTCCCACGATGCAGGTCAGACCTGGAAACAGAACAGTGATGGACTGGAGGGACGTGATGTCTTTGTACTCCGTCAAAGCCTAGACAACTCATTGATCGCCGGCACCGATCATGGCATTTTCGTGCTCCCGCCAAATGCTTCCAACTGGGCGCCGCGCAATATTCCGTCATTCAGCAAGACCGCAGTTGCGCCGAAAAAGAAAGTTTCAGCCAGCGCAACAGCACCGAACGAGTTGGCCCCCCGTGTAAGCGTCCTGGAAGTGGCAAGGAAAAAGTGGTTTGCCGCAATACCCACTGGATTGGCAGTAAGCCTGGACTCTGGCGAAACCTGGCATCAGGAATCGCTTCCATCTGTTGGCGTTCCCGTCAGCATCAGCATAGCCGGGAAGGTAGTGGCGATCGCCGGAAGAAATGCGGTTGCCGTTTCTGTAAGCGAAGGAGAAAGCTGGCTGCCATCCAAGCCGCTTGATCCCGACTTTGGAATCAATGCTGTCGGGGTAGACAACACAGGCGACATCTGGCTTGCAGCACGGGCAGGGCTGTTCCGCAGCACTGACGCGGGAGATTCATGGAAAAAAATCTCGTCGCTCCGGCTGGCCAACATTCTCTCCGTCCAATTTGACCAGGAAAACCATCGCATTCTGGTTACCAGTGGAAGCTCTACCAATGTGTTTGAATCCGGAGATAATGGGCGCACATGGAACGCGATTACCGCCGGCTGGCGGTTGCGAAATCTTCATCTCGCCCACGGACGCCTGATCGGCACAACCCCATTCGATGGCGTTGTAATTCAGCCTGAAATTACTGCTGGAATTGAGAGTGTTTCCGGGAGCGGAACCCGCTAGAACCGCCTACCACTGACGAAACAGCTACTCTGTAAGGAGTAAAAACTACACAGTTTTCAAAAGAGTGCTCCCTGTAACATCAATAAATAAACAACTTATGTTGGCATTTGCATTGCTATCTATACAGTGGCTGTGCCCCCCACACTGCCGGGGTCGCGTATGGAAGGCGATAGTTCCAAAAATCTTTTGTTTGTGATTTTGCTGGTCCTTGCGGGATTAGCGATAGGTTGCGGCGTGGGCACGCAACCCTCCACGGTTACTGCAGATACTCCTGCGCCCCAGCAATTGCCGTTTGTCGAAAACAAGCCGCTGGTTGTTCCAGCCAACACTGCGATTTATGTCCGCCTGCAGGAAGCAATTTCCAGCACCACCGCGCAGGCTGGGCAGGATTTTTCTGCCGTGCTGGATGAGCCGCTCATGGTGGAAGGGAAGACATTCGCTCCGGAAGGCGCTCCAATTCAGGGCAAGATTGTTGCCGCCAGCGAATCCGGACATCTGCATAATGCCGGATACCTGCGCATTACACTCTCATCGATCACATTGAATGGCAAAACAGTCCCACTGCAGACCAACAGCATGTTCGTGCGCGGCGGCAGCTACAGAAACCGCAATCTTGCCTTCATTGGCGGAGGAGCGGGCGGAGGCGCGCTGCTGGGCGCATTGGCCGGAGGCGGCAAAGGCGCGCTTATCGGTTCGGCTTTAGGCGCGACTGGAGGCACAACCGCGGCTTATGCTACGGGCAAAAAGGAAGTTGGTTTTGTGGCTGAACGGCGGCTTGGCTTTCGGCTGACACAGCCGCTCAGCATCACTTAGATTTTTTCCCGTTGGCCATTAGGTAAACAGGAGCCGGATTGGCTCCTGTTTTTTTGAAATCTCATCTCAACACCCCCGCTGCCAATCGCTGGCATAAAGTCAACTTCGAAGGTTCCAATATCTTCACGCCCAATTTGCAATTAGCGCCGCAGCCAATTTGCTACTTCCGTCAAAGCTGTGAGAACAGATATTCTTTTTTCAAGTCCTTCGTGCTCATGAATATCAATCTTGTGTTTAGCAAGAAACACGCAGCATACGCCTGTCTGGCGCTGACATTTTTCATTTGCGGTTGCGGCAAGCCTGCCCCGGAAGCACCGAAAAGCGCTCCAGCAGTATCACTGGCCAAGACGGGGGAGCAGAGCAACCCGAGCGCCGCAGGTAAGGCGATGGATGTGCCCACTGCCGTGGTCGGCATTCTTCATGCCGCTCATCGGAGTGGTGGAGTAATTTTGCGCGGCGAGTGCGGCGCGAAAACTTCTGCATCAACTTTGCAGGCCAGCCAAAGTATTCCTGATCGGCAAACCACTTCCAGCGCGCAAAGCGGCATGGATACTCCATATCCAAATCCTCCATATCCAAATGCAATGACTGCGCCGGTAACGCTTGAGCCCATGGACAAGGCATTGCAGGAGATTTCCGCGAAGTACCAGAACATCTACTGGCGGGAATCGCCCGCCAGCGGAGTTCGGATTGCCGATAGTGGCGTGAAAGCCAAGTTGTTACGCGTGAAGGTGCGGGAGTTTCGCATTGTGGAAGATCGCGAGCCCGACGCCGCCATCACGGCCTTATGGCGCGCTCCGGAAGTGGCGGCATTTGTTCGCAGGAACCATGTTCGGTTCGCCCGCCGGATAAGCACAGCAAAGAAGGTCATGTCGCCGCCAATGATTGTTGAAGTGAAAAACGCAACTGTCGCCGATATTCTTGACCGCATTGCAGCCGGCTATGGCCAAGACCCGCCGAAGGTCTGGATCTATCTTGAGTGCGCCGAGAAAAAAGAAATGCTGATCGACGTGCAGATGAAATGAAACGCAGGTACGAATGCTTGCGCCATTTTCGCAGCTTTCTGTTCATTCCCGGCAAACGATTGAAAGAGCCTCCCCGGTTTTCCTCGTGTTAACTAATTTGCTACTCCCCCTGCGAAGCGATTAACGCTATGCTCGGGTGCAGTGGCGATGCGCATGACAGTTCTGGCGAGCGGGAGCAGAGGAAACTCAACCGTGCTCTCCAGTTCGAAAGCCAGCATCCTGGTGGATGCGGGAATTTCATGCAAAGAGACTTTGAAACGCATGAAGGCCGCGGGCGAAGATCCGCAGATGCTGCAGGCCATTGTGATCTCGCACGAGCATCAGGACCATGTGGCTGGATTGCAGGTGCTGGCGCGCAAGCTGCAAATCCCGGTTTACATCACGGAAACCACTTACCATAGCTGGCGGCGCACTACCAAAGACGCGGACGGCAAGCCGGTAAAGCTGGAGCGCCGGGAGCATTTCCAGATTGGCCGCAGCTTTGAGATCGCAGACATTACTGTAACCACTTTTACTATCCCGCATGATGCAGCCGACCCGTGCGGCTTCACCTTTAAGGCCGATGGAGTCAAGATTGGAGTGGTCACCGACCTTGGCTATCTTCCTTATAGCGTGAAAGACCACTTAAAGCGCTGCGACGGACTGATGATCGAGTCAAACCATGACCTGGAAATGCTGCGCAATGGGCCTTATCCGTGGATGGTAAAGCAACGGGTAATGAGCCGGGTAGGGCATCTTTCCAATGCTGCGCTCGCCGATTTCTTTGAGAAAGACTATGACGGGCAGGCAGCATTCCTGGTTCTGGCGCATCTTTCCGAGCACAATAACCATCCTGAAGTGGCCCGAGAAACCGCCAACAAGGCCTTGGGCGGGAAGCTAAACCTGTTTCAGTCGTGCAATTTGATGCTGGCCCGCCAGGACCACCCATTGCAGCCACTCTGCCTGGGATGAGAAGATACCTGTACAAAACCTTAATCAGGCATGACAATAGACACATGGAATCCGCCCATGGGTCGGCATGAGGCTTTTTAAGCAGCATCAGGCAAGACGATGAGCAATATCTGTACTGACCGAGTGGTTGGAGACATATTAGCCGGGTGGCGCTACGACATTTCAGGATTGGCTCCGGAAATGCGGGGCGACTACGAAGCTCATCTGGCTGAGTGCGCCCATTGCCGCTCGCGCCAGGTTTTGCACCGCACCATCGATATCGGATTGATGATCATCGCCGGCATCTCTGCCGTGATGTTTCTGGTGGCGTTTGGAGCAGTGCGGCACTTCTCTCCGCGGCACGCACTTGTGCTGGAACTGATTGCCCTTGCTGGGTTTCTCTTCTTCAGCGTAGTCTGGCTGATCGTGGCTGTGGCTACTCCCGCGCCTGTGGTAGTTGCCGATGTAGCCCGCATTCAGGCCCGGCGCCTGCATGACCGCCTTCCCAGCCAGATCCGTGAAAAGCTGCCGGAGATCACACAGGAGTTTCTGAAAGAACGGTAATCCCGTTCGCGGGCCCCAAATCCGGTTACATAAGGAAGAAGCCACCCTACTCAGATGGCTTCTCTCTTATAATTCAACTTTTACTTACTGTGGCCAGATGTACCCAGCAGTGCCTTCATCTTTCCATCCCTGGGCTTGGAACTGTGCCCGCTCGGCGGCCGAGGTAGTAAAAAAATGCTCGCTGCCTTTGTTGTTCACCATCCGGTACAAAGGCTCGGTCCCTGCCTCCTGTGAGCTGGCTACGTAGCCAACAATTCCGCTATCGCGATACCCTCTTGTCTGGGCGCTGGAGCGCTCGTTAGCGTCCAATGTCAGAAGGGTATCCCCGTTAGGGCCCGTCAGGCGGTAGAGCGGAACTGCTCCGGAAGCCGGCGAGGACAATACATATCCCGCAGTTCCTTCAGCATGGAACCCGTTGCTGGTTTCCTCACCTGCGTTGGTGGTGTAAAGATGCAGATTGCCTGCGCTGTTGCTGGCGCGATACAAAGGAACTTTTGCGCCACTCGCGGTACCGCCAGAAGCCGCTGGCGCTCCGGCGGGAGCTGCCGAGGCGTTCACGTCTGGCGCTGTGCCATTGGCCGTGGCGGCAGATTGGAATTGTCCTGAGGTGCGCAAGTCGCCGTCAGTAGTCAGGATTTGCCATTCATAGGTTTTGCCCGGCTCCAGGCCGGTGAGTTGTAACGAATGGCTGGTGCCGCCGCCCGTATGCGTTGCGGTTTTCCAGGCGGAATTGCTGCCCGCCACGCGATAACGCACACGGTTCGCGCCGCTGGAATTGGTGGTCCAATTGATGGTGGCTGAGGTGCCCGTAATATTCGTAATACTTGGGCCGGAAGTGATCTGGACGGCTTTCTCGTTGGACGAATCCATGGACTTTTGTGCAAAAACTACTGGCGCTGACAATATCAGCGACAAACCTACGAGCGTGAGTGTGCGTTTCATACTTTTTCGTCTCCTATACAGGCAAAATATCTTGAAGAAATCCATTTCGCGGACGAAGCGGCCCTATCGTGAGATCCCGTGCCGGCCAGTAAAGGCAAGCACGCGCACGATTTTCAAAATTACTTAGTTCGAGGGAAGTACACAGGCGCAGGTTGCACCTTGCGAGCTGGATAAGCGGAGCTGCTGGAGCATGTCCTTAGCTGTGGCCATCAGCATCAGCCATGGCTCCAGAGCTTGTTTGAGCGTAGCTGTTCAGTTTGCAGTCAATACATTTTACTGAGCAGTTTTTGCCTGCACCTGTTTGTAGCCTTCAGGGACCTGGAACAGATTGGCATCTACCGAACTGGTGGAAATGGATGTTACCTCGGTGGCCATATCCATCAGAGAACCTGCGGTGCCGCTGGGCGTTGCATTTGAAGATCCGGAGTTATTATCCTGCTGGGCCGCATCGTCTTTCTTTTTCTTCTTGCCAAAGAGTCCGCCAATGCCTTTGGTGAGCGGGTTGCCGCTGGATTGCTGCTGGTCGTCATGCGAGGGCTGCTGTTGTGCGCCGGATTGGCTTGCCTGTCCGGCCATGCCAACGCTGGTGAGTGAATAAAGCGGCATGCCGTTCAGTGTCGCGGCGGTCTTACGAAATTCCACCATGGCAGGAGCGATCTGCGGATTGCCACCCAGCATCGTTCCGGGAACCCAGTCCAGTTCCTTGGCCATGCGTTGGTAGAACTTTTTTGCTTCGTCAAAACCCTTGACCGGCGCGACAAAAGAATCTGAATCAACCCACATATTGGCGGTCTGGCCCTTGGCTTTGGGATCGTCAGAGGTCATCTCCATGTCCACCCGGACTTTCTGTTCCTTGGCGGTATAGTCGAGAACTTTTCTGGTGCCGGTGCCAGGCTTGATCTGGATTTTGGGAACGATTTTTACCTGGCTGGGGTGTTCCTTATTGCGCTTGGCCTGCTTATCCGCGGCTTTCTTGCGTGCGGCTTCCATCTGTGCGCGCATCTCGTCAAAGGTCATGGTGGAGTAGGTTTTTTTGTTGTTATCGATCTGAATAATCCGGCGCGCATCAAGGTCAATAATTTCAATCTGACCCATGCTGTCTTCCCGCCTCATTTTGTTGCCTTTGAAGCTGATGGTGGAAGTGGCGCCCTGCGTGGCCTGACGCGCGTGCTTACTGAATCGCCGGCAAACTTCATGGCGCCAGCCGCCGCGCCCCAGTGATTTTAGGTAGTTTCCGTGTGTTGAAAACAGCAAAGCAAGGTGCGGACAACGAGAACAACAACAGACTCGCAAACGGGACGTGCTTATTGGAAGTCTACGTCTTCAGAGATATGCAGCACTTCCTCCAGTAAAAAGTAGCTGGTATCCAGGCCACAGCGGGCACAAGGAGGAAACGGCGTTAGTCTGCGTAACCAGAGATCAGGCGGGTCAACGCATGCTTCATGGTCTGATCGCCACATGCCAGAAATCGGCACGCTTTCTCCGCTGAGGAATTCAAGCTGGCCGGATAGTTTTGCATGATTATGTTGAGCCACAATAGTCTCCAAATACTTGAGGTTTCTATTCGTACCGGAGTGAAGTAACGCAACTAAAGAACCACTGTATACTCTTGAAAGCAAAGGGATGACAGAGTTGCTGGCAGCAGAGACTCGTAATTTTTCCCCAATAAAAGAGAGCTTTCGACATCAGGCGCCAAGGTTGCCTGCGATCTCCTCAATGTGGGCGAAAGTGTATGTAGAAGCGCGATCTAAAAGGTAGGAGTAAAGCTTAAATGAGCCCGCCAAAATCATGAGGCCAAGCGCCAGTGGCAACCAGGGAAGCCGCCACTGCCACGCAGCAAAAGCAATCAATCCCCAGATGGCAGCCAAGGGCAAGACTACCAGGAGTGATGCCAAACCAGCACTGCTTGAAGTCATCCGCGAGGTCATCTGCGTAAGGTCAACACGCTTGGGCCAGTAAAGTGAGAACAAGTTCCCCGCCGCGAGTTGGACCACCAGCATAGCGAAAAATCCTACTGTCACCGTTGCTACCTGCAACAGTCCCACGTGCGCCACCGCAATAAGCGAGAGCGCAACCACAAGATAGAGGAATGAAAGAATTCCTCCGTGCGTGAGATTCTTGGCCAGAAAAACTTTTTGCAGTGGCAGAGGAGATAGCAGCCAGCGTCCGAAGGCTTCCTTGTCCATGCCAAAGATGTTATAGGCAATGTTGGACAAAGAGAGAAGCAGAAAGCTTGCCAGGCCAATCAAGAGACCCCCAGGATTCCTGGTGAATGGCATGGTGCGGCCAGGGCCATAAAACGCCAGCAGCAGAAAAATAATGGGCGGATAAATCAGTTGCAGCAAGAGCCGCGAATTCTGCCGGATATACCGCAGCTCTTTCTCCACGATGGCGGATGTAACTTCATCCATGCCGGGCAAATGTAAACCCAGGCGCACCTTCAGTTCACGGTGGACCTTGTAGGTTTCGGCATAGATCTCACCCTGAAAGACCGCACTCAGTTGTCGATATAGAAGAAGGAGCAGGACTCCGGCGAAAAGAATCATTCCTGCAATGCCCTGGAGTTCTTCAGCGCCGGTGTAAAGAAAAATGCGGGCAGCCAGTCCGGAAGGCAGGAACGTGCGCGCCCAGACCAACGCTTCTACCAGGGCAGGAGGCACGTTCAGCGCATGGCTATTCGCCCAGGACCGGGCGGTTATCTGCAAGAGTTGCGGAAGCAGAAGAAATACAAGCATGATCAATACCATGCGCTCGCGTCCCTTGCGCGTACTCTGGAAGCGTTCAAATAATCCAACCAGTATCCGGTTGCAAAGCAGGTTGAACAGCGCGAACAGCAGGAAAGCGAACGCCGCGGCAAGGGCAAGATCAGGCCGGACCATGAGCACCGCCAACCAGATGCTGAAGAGCCAGAACAGGCAGGCCAGGGCGGCAGGATCCGAAAGGCCATACGCGAGATTCAGCAGAAAATAAGTCCGAAACGAAATAGGATAACGCGCAACTTCGCGAAAATTCAGGCCGGGTGAGTAGCCCTCAAACAGAATAGGAGCGAGCTGCCAGATAAAAAACAGGGCAAGCAATAGTAAGTCGAGAAGATCAGGGCGCCCCGTGCGGAGCAGGCCGTATGTTCCGCCAAAGAACGCGCCGCAGAGAAGCAGAACCAGTCCGCTGCCGAGAATGGTATAAAGCGCTTGAAATCCCAGCTCTGCACCGCGGTTCGGACGGCGCAGGGAATTAACAAAAAGCCGCCAGCGCAGCAATAACAAGAGAATGAAATGGCTGTTGGAATCGGCTAAAGCCAGGAGAGCACCTCCGCATCCTGCCTGGCCCCGCCCACCACCTGGAGAAAGATTTCTTCCAGGGTAAGCGCGGAGTGATCATGGCCGGCCACTTTAACGCCGGATCGCAACTCTTCCAGTGAGCCGGAAGCTACCAGCCGGCCGTTCTGGATGATCCCAATGTGCGTGCAGAGCCGCTCGACAACTTCAAGCACATGCGAGGTCAGAAAGACGGTGCCGCCGTGCACGATGAAACGCTGCAACAAACGTTTCAGGGTGGTTGCGGCAATGGCGTCGACGCCCTCAAAAGGCTCATCAAGAAAAAGGATTTCCGGCCCATGAATCACAGCCGCGGCCAGGGCCGTTTTCTTTTTCATGCCATGTGAGTAGTCAGCCACCAGCTTGTCTGCCGAATCCCTTAGGTCCATGAATTCCAGCAACTCGGCGCTGCGCTCGGCGGCTTTGGCGCGATCCAGGCCGTACATGCGTCCAACAAAGTTTAGCAACTGCATGCCCGTAAGCCGTTCAAAGAGCGCCAGGCCCTCCGGCACCACGCCAATCCGCCGCTTGATTTCCACTGCATCTGTGGCAAGGCTGCGGCCAAGGATCTGGACTTCACCGCTGCTAGGGCGCAATAGCCCGGTCAGCATCTTGATGGTAGTGGATTTGCCGGCCCCATTCGGCCCCAGGAAGCCATAGAACTGCTGCTTCTCCACCGTAAGGTCGAGCTCGTCCACGGCAACCAGAGGACCAAACCTCCGCCGCAATGCGCGAGTTTGCAACACTATTTCAGCCATGAGTGCGCTTCAGCTTATATCAATGCTCGGGGAATGATCGGATTTTTTCCGGTCATTGTTCCGCCCCGCGGAACAGTATAAGGGGAGCCTCAGGCCAGTACGCTCATGTAAAGCAACGGCGAATCACGGAGTGGCCCCCTCTACAAGTCCGGCGACCAGCCCGAAAGGCGCAGCGTGCGGGGTCAGTGCTTTTCCGATCACCCTATGTCGCCATGCTCCGATCTTTCGGATCCTGTCATTGATCAGTGATCAAGTGACCAGTGATCAGTGGTAAGTTTGCCCTTCCGATTACCCGATGTCCCGATCACGGCGATCACCAGATTTCCTACCCTACCCCCCTCCCGTCCATCCCACATCATCCCAAGTCATCCCAGATTGGCGTAGGTTTCAGAGGGGGTCATCCCAGGGTCATCCCAACCGGGCCCCATTCACGCGCGGTCTTCGCGTGGATGGGCAGAGATTGGCGTGGGTTCAGCGATTGCAGGTCGATTGGCGTAGGGTTTCAGAGGTTCTGAAGTTGGTTTCTGGTTCGTTAAGAACTAACGTGTTGCGTTGCTTTGTCTGGCTAAAAGCTAAGAGCCAATGGCTAAGAGCTAATTTTTCAAAGATCATCCTCCAGGACACACTTCCGCCCAGAGGTCAATGTCGGACTTTACCATTTCTTCGCCTTTATGTCAAGCAAAATCAGATGGAAGATGGGTGGAAGAGCGGCCATTTATAGCCGCGAAAAGCCCCCAACAAAAGATTCTTCCTCGCGGCCGCAGGCGAGCGCGCAGCGCAGCGGGGTGCGTGAGGTAGAGGCTTTATGGTCGGAAGTTTTTCGATCACCCGATGTCCCGATCACCAGATCTTCCGGGAGTTGCCCATCGCTTTCTCTCGCGTCCGCGCCGCACCAGGAACACCATTCCTGATTTCCTGTCGCCTGATGCGGCCAGGAATCGGCTCGCCATTCTGCGCGGCTTGGCGAAAAAACGAGACTGACACGAATGGACAGATGATAGCGATTGTGATGGCTGTGGCTATACTTTAGGAATTGGTTCTTGCAATGCGCTTCTTGGTCGCAGCAATCTTGACCTCAGGCCGCTTTTCAACTGCAGAGCGCCGTTGAATGTTCAAAGCGAGCAAACGCTTTAGAATTTGATCATTGCTTAGACGCTGTGGCCACCCATATGCAGCAGTGACAGCAGCATCCAACTCGTCGTGCGCTTGTTTCAGCCACTCAGGATAAAGATTGTACAAAGCTGTCAATGTTCGGGCGCGTCGTTCTGTCGAACTAGTAATTGGCGCCATAAGCCAACGCTGCCGCTTTTCGTCTACCTCTCTTGCTGCTGCACTGATACAAACATATTCTGGCGAATGGGTATCTTCAACTCCCGGTGACCAAGGAAATGGAAAGGTCTCGAAGGTGGAGGTTGGAGTATAACGAAACCCACTTTCCTCTTCTCTTAGCTGAGTACCTTTTGCGCGCGCCCAGATTTCATGTATACGAGATTGCAGGACGCCAAAAAAATAATCATCGTCGCGTGTAAAGACAAGTGTTCCCTGATTGCACAATATCTTGGAATCAATCCACACGAAAATTCTATGTTTTGAAACTGCCGGTGTAGCAATGTATTTTTGCTTTCCAGCGAGTGCTGTACGCATGGCGGGTCGAGGCCGGCCATACAACCACCATTGTTCCCCATATTCAGTTTTTTGATTTTTCAAGCGGCTGGGGCGCACAACTCGCTTCACATACTCAAATGGTGCCTCGAATTGAGCAGCCTCCTCGATCGTCATCATCCCGAAATCAATCGTCCATTTCTTACGGTTGTTTTGTACAAGATCAACCGCGCTTGCAACCGGCCGTACGACTTCTTCATTGCTTTGTCCATTTATATTGAGAGGGGCATCCAACAACTCTTTGGCTAATGCTTGCCCAATGTCGAACTTCGCTTTAGGCGATGGTCCCATAAAACAAATTCCGAAGTTCTCTGCCAGTGGTTTCGCTGCGGTCACGTCTGTATTGGAAGTTAAGTCAGAGTTAATCGCTGAGACCGATGTTCCATCAAGCAGGTGCTCAAACTCTTCTCCCCGATCAAATCCCACCATTGAAACATGCACCATTGCTCCATCCAGAATCCACTCTCTATCCGAAACTGCAAAGAAGATATCACCTGTGCCTTTGATTCGTTCCAAAGCTACTCTGTTCACGCCGCCTCGAATGCCTTGCGTTGCAAGCAATCCCACGCGGTTCGCCTTTGCAGCTTCAACCTGGTAACGAGCTTTCTCAAACCAGTAGCACACATAATCCGAAAAAGCAGGTACCCGTCCCTCATACAATTTGAATAATGCATCAACATATTTGTCCCCGAGTTCCTGTCGTACCTTATTGCCGCCGAGAAAAGGAGGATTTCCAATGATCACATCGACAGCAGGCCATTCCGGTTCAACACCTTTACCATTTGGCCCTTGAGCCATAACGGCATCCATCTTCTTGATGTTATCGAGTGGGCGAAGGACGGGTTCCCCTGGCATAAACACACCGTTTTCATATTGCCACTGAATGTAACCAATCCAAACGACTACAGAGGCCAATTCATGAGCGTATATGTTGTTCTCTATTCCATAGAGACACTGCGGGTGGGTAAAGGTAAGAAAGCCAGAAATCCCGTTCGACGCCGCGAAGAAACTTATCTCTTTCTCCAGATCGAGCAGGCTCTTGAGTGCGACATACAGGAAATTGCCGCTTCCGCAGGCCGGGTCTAGAACACGGACCTGAGCCACGTCCTCAGCAAACGACTTCAGCAATGTTCGCAGCTCGGCAATCTTTTTCTTTGCTTTAGTTCCTTTTAGTGATCTTGCTTCCTCGGACAAACGCCACCCACGTGATTTAACTTCCAGCCATTTTCTTCGTAGCGGCTTCATCAAGACTGGTTCGATAATTGTCTGAATATCAACCAGGCTGGTATAGTGTGCGCCGAGCTGTGATCTTTTATCTGGATCGAGACTTCGTTCGAACAGAGTACCGAATATCGCAGGTTCAACGGTGCTCCAATTGAGAGTGGAAGCAGCCTTGAGGATGGCCATGTCTTCGCGAACCAACTCGACGACTGCATCATCTAAAAACAGTCCGCCATCAAAATAACGAATGTCATGTGCCCCGAATGATCCGCCTTTTCCTGCCATAGCTGCGAAAAGGAGCTTGAGCCGTTTCGTGAACTCCTTGGGGCGAGACTGAGTGGAGTGGACTAACTCCGAAAACACGTGTCCCGGCAAGAGGCCAATTGCCTCGGCAAACAAACAGAAGAGAATTCGCATGAGAAAGTGCGCAGCTTTTTCTGGAGCGTTACCTTGTACACGTAAGCTATCTGAAAGTTCTGCGAACTTGCGAGCAGCTTCCTGAGTTACTTGCTCTGGCGTATGTTCGAATCGCAGGATACTCGGATCAATAAACAGAGCGCGCAGAACCTCAACTGGCCGCAAACGAGATTCAGCGGTTGAATGGTTGTCAATCAGATCATCTAAATAAAATTTGAAGGTTCTGGTGAGTGAGCCTGTGAACTTTGTGTAAACCTCGAATCTATTGAAGTCGCACACAACCAAGAGTGGTGGGTTATCGAGTTGATCGTGATACCGCAGTAGTTGGTCATAAGCTGCATTCAAATCTTTGTGCTTCCCTTTGTACTCCCAAGCAAAATGTCCTCTATACCACACATCAGCGAATCCCTTGCGACCTCCTGAACTTGATACTCCCTTGTCAAAGGTGTATGTCTCTCCGGTTTGGTCAATTTCGGCCGGACGTGGTTGCCCTAAAGCGTCACAAAGATCAATAAAATGAGAATGAGCTCCCGCGCGTTCTCGAAGCTGCGTATTACGCCACCGCGCAACAAAATCAGTCAGAGTAAGATCGGGCATGAGGATTCTCTTACGAGATAGGGGGAGAGCGTGATTCTGTAACAGTAGCTCTCATGGGACAATACAGATTTTAGGCAGGTCTCGCAGAGTCAACCGAATAAATGGCGGCGTCTACTGGCTGAATACAATACCTTGTACCTACAACGCACATAGCCGGATGTCTATCCTTGCGCAGTAATATAAGGTGGGATTGGAAATACGCATCCAGCGGCTGCATTTTAACTCTGATTGTATATACTTTTAATATATACTAAAATAAGCAAATGACCCAATTCGCCAAACTTTTTCAGAATGGAAGCAGCCAGGCCGTGCGTCTGCCCAAAGAATTTCGCTTCAAAGGCGACAAAGTCCGCATTCATCGAGTAGGTAAGAGCGTAGTCCTGGAGCCGCTGGCGGATGATCCTGAGACCTGGCTTGCCGAGCTAAAGAAAGTTCCCGCTGATCCGGAGTTTATGAAGGAACGCCATCAACCTAAAACTCCGAAACGCACCGTTTTTAAATGAACTTCAGGCTTTAATGAATTATCTGCTCGATACCAATGCCTGCATCGCGCTGATGTCTCCTGCTTCAAACGCAGTGCAGGACGAATTTACCCGGACATTCCATAAAGGAAACAGCAGCTTCTTTACCTCCTCAATCGTGGCGTTTGAATTGTGGTATGGCGTCTTCAAGAGTGCTCGGCTCGCGGAAAACACGCGGCGCTGCGAGACATTCTTTGCCGGCCCTGTAGGTATTGTGCCATTTGAAGACGGAGCAGCGAAGATTGCCGGAGAGCTACGCGCCAAACTTGAGGCCGTAGGCAAGCCCATTGGTGCTTATGATCTGTTGCTTGCCGGCCAGGCGATGCACCATAGCATGACGCTCATTACCGCCAATACCATGGAGTTTTCCAGAGTCAAAGGCCTGAAGTGGGAAGACTGGTCAAAATGATTTCGCATTGATTTGGAGCGGCTGCCCCAGCATTTGAAAGTTTGAAGTTAACGAACGCTTTCTCCGTGTCCTTTGTGCCCCTTTGTGGTTTAAAGAGTTCTTCGCTGCGCCTCTTAAGCGTGAACGTCGGCAAGGGAGCGAATCCGCCGAACGTGGATTTTCTTTTCGCGCTTGCGCGTCTGGGCAATATCGTAAGACGCTTGCATCCGCATGAGCGTGTCCATCTTTACACCGAATGCTTTTTCGATGCGGAGGGCCATGTCCCCGGAAAGGTCTGCCTTGCCGTTCAGCAGGCTGGACAAGGCAGGGCGGGAGACCTGAAGCGCGGCGGCGGCTGCCGTTACCGAGAGGCCCGCAGGCTGGATAATCTCCGTCCTGATGAAATCTCCGGGGTGGGGCGGGTTCTTTATGGGCATGTGATTTACCACCTCTCTTTAGTGATAGTCTTCCAAATTTACGTCGCAGATTTCCAATTCCGTGGTGTCAACGCGAAACGTCAAACGGCGGTTGCGGGTAACGCTGAGACTCCACGTGCCTTTGCGATCTCCGGTCAGGATGTGTGCCTTCCACACCGGAAGTGCGCGTAATTCCTCAAGATCCTGCATGTCGTCAAGAAACGCCAGCATTTTGCGGAGTTTGTCCACCGTGTCGGGCGGGACCCCTTTGGCGCTGTCTTCCTCGTAGAGTCTTTTCAAGCCCTTGTGGACAAAGTTCCGTATTTTCACCATTTAGATCGTAGCCTGTAACTTAACACTTGTCAATTAGTTCTTGTGCCGGCTCACCAGGGATCAAGAGATCGGAAAAGCGGGCAAGACTTAGATTGTTTGTGCATAAATTTGAAAGCTCTCACATTTCGTCTCCGAACCTGAGGGCCGCAAGTGATATCGAACCTATAAGTTGAGGCGCAAGCGGGCGTCTGAGCCCGCTGCCGAAATCCTGAGCGAGCGGAGCGAGTCGAAGGACCCAGCGAATTCCCTAAAGAGCTGAAAGCCCCCAGATTGCTTTCACAACCTGAGGGCCGCAAGTGATATCGAACCTATAAGCCGAATTCTGTAACGGCATTGCTGCCGTTGACGATCATTCCTCTAGGCCATCCATTGCTGAACGGCTCAAGCGACCTACCCGGAAGTTGAGGCGTTCTGCGGGCGTTAGCCCGCAGCCGAAATCCTGAGCGACTCCGAAGGAGGAGTCGCTCAGGATCTCTCGCCATGGCGCGCCGAGCAGGCACGCGTTAAAAACGGCTTTCGCCATTCTCAACTCCTTCCCTATTTGGTCTTGCTCCGTGTGGGGTTTGCCATGCCCCGTGCATTACTGCGCGGGCGGTGCGCTCTTACCGCACCTTTTCACCCTTACCTTGGGCTTGCGCCGAACATCTCAGGCTCTGCGGGCTTACGCCTGCTTTGCCTTTGCGTCCAACTCAAAGCGAATCGGCTTTCGCCGTTCACTTAGCTTCAACTCGAGGGGCTCTGCGGGCTTGCGCCTGCTTTGCCCTCGCGTCCGGTTCGAGCAGAACGGCTCTCACCGTCGCTCACCCGGCCCAAGGCGGTATATTCTCTGTGGCACTTTCCGTAAAACTGGCTTGAACCAGCCTTCCCGGACGTTATCCGGCACACTGCTCTGCGGAGTTCGGACTTTCCTCTCTTCCGGCCGTGCAGCCCGGGGAAACCCCGGCGTCCACAGCCAGAACAGCGACCATCCGGCCCGACATCAACACTCATATTATAAGATGAATTCGGGGCTGTAAGGAATTTTGTCCCAGCTCTGGCCACCGCTGGAGACAAACAGTATCTCAAGGAGTCGGGTTGATGAGGCGTTACATTTGGAAGCTTGCGCTGGTGTGTGTGGTTTTTTCCACTGCTGTATTTGGGTTCTTTCCCCAGGATCCACCTGCGCAGGCCAAGCAAAAAGCCCTTACCAAGCATTCACCTACGCCAGCCGAGCAAAAAGCCCTTACGAAGTATGTTACGACCATGAATAAGGTGCTCGACCAGTTTAGGGGCCCTGATTGGGACGAAACTATCGACGCAACCATCGACCATCCGCTGGTTGGCACCACGGAACCGGACCGGCCTTTCGACATTGATCAGCTTCTGCAGCGCACTTACCAGGTTCGTGAAGGGTCAAAACGCTACCTGACTCTGATTGCCCCCAAAATGAAGCAACTGGCTGAGATCAAAGACGCCTCAAAAAGGGACCTTTTGCGGGCCCAGACTGAGGACCTGAAGCATTTGCAGGTGCAGGTCCACTTCAACAATCTCGTTGTTCCGCTCATTACCGGGCCAAACAGCAAAATTGACCCTAAGGTGCCTGGCGCGACTTTTGTCCACCTGGACCGCAATAACCCGTTTGGCCATGGCGTGGCTTACGTCCTGTTTTTCAGCAATGGCAAGGCGGGGCGTTGGGAGGAAGTCAATGATGTCTATCGCAACTTCTTTGTTCATCCCCCGAACACCCCGTACATTGAAAATATTGAAGTGCGGATATTTGGTCCAGAAGACCGTATTAAGGAGTTATTGCATAAAATCGACTGGAAACAGGTGAATGCCGCGCTGACGCAATGACCGGGAGGCTGCCCGTAATGAAAGAATTTGCGCCAAACTACCAGGTTGTCCGCATCCAACTTTGAAACTAATACAGTAAGAATGGGTCAAAGCAAGCAGAGTAGAATCAAGACGGATAAACGGGTTAGCAGATGTTGAATCTTGTACCAGGTTTGTTGGCGGCTGGGCTGGCAGTGTGCGGCATGGGATTTTATTTGCTCTGCCTCTGGAGCGCGCGCCGGTTTCAACAGTCATCGCATGGACCCGAGGGCGCTTTTGCTCCGCCAGTGAGTATTCTTAAGCCGTTGCGCGGCGTCGATCCTCAGATGTATGAGAGCTTCCGCAGCCACTGCATCCAGGATTACCCCGAATACGAAATTATTTTTGGCGTGAGCGAGCCGGATGATCCCGCGGTAGAAGGCGTGCAGCAACTGATCCGGGAATTCCCCCACTGCAAAATCCGGCTGGTGGTGTGTCCTGAGGTGCTGGGCAACAATCGCAAGACCAGCAATCTGGTGCAGATGCTGGGCCTGGCGCAATACGACCATATTCTTATCAATGACAGTGATATTTTTGTCACGCCGGACTATCTGCGTCGCGTAATGGCCCCGTTTGCAAGGCCACAGGTTGGCATGGTGACCTGCCCATATCGCGGCATCGCCGCCGATACTTTGGGATCAAAGCTCGAATCCATCGGCATCAGCACTGACTTCATTGCCGGCGTTCTGGTAGCGCGCCAGATTGAAGACGGCATTCACTTTGCTCTTGGCTCCACTCTGGCCATGTCACGCACGGCGCTTGATGCCATCGGCGGTTTGCGCCCTCTGGTTGACTATCTGGCTGACGACTTTGAATTGGGATACCGCATTGCCAAAGCCGGTTATGAAGTTGTGCTGGCCGATATTGTGGTGGAAACTCATCTGCCGGCTTACAGCTTTCGTGGATTTTTTGAGCATCAGTTGCGCTGGGCGCGCAGCACGCGCGACTCCCGCCGCCTGGGCTACGTCGGCCTGCTGTTTACCTTCGGCCTGCCCTGGGCGATTTTTGCAGTGGTATTTGCGCCGCTCACTTGGTGGTCATGGAGCATTTTGGCTGCGGCTGCCGCTCTCCGTACTGCCGTTGCGATACAAGTAGGAATCGGCGTTGTGCGTGACAATGCTGTCTGGAAGCATTTATGGCTGCTGCCATTGCGAGATATGGTTGCGTTCTGGGTTTGGTTTGCCAGCTTTGCCGACAACACGGTGCATTGGCGCGGCGAACAATTTATTCTCAAAAAAGGAAAGATTCGGCCTGTGCATCCACGCACGCCAGAACTGATTAGCGCGGGAAAACCCGATCAGGACAAAGTTTCCGCTCATTGGTAAGCACCACCTTGCCGCCCCACTTCGCCATTACGCAGGCATCGTCTTTGGCTATGTAGTCCGGAAGGTGTTCTTTTTGTGGACACTCGGCGGTCAATTTAGTGTCAGAACTGGCCTTAGCATCGGTCAATAGGAAGACGGTTGTTTGGCCATGCCATAGCTGCTCAAATGACGCATCATCGTAAAAGATCGGCGGAGCATCAGGAAACTTTGAGCCGTACCAGATATTGTTGCAACGGCCATTGAGGATGCGAAGCTGGCGATGCGTATAGAAATTCACGCTCGATGCGGCTTCATAATCGCCGTTGTCTTCAATAATCGCGCCGGGCTTCCAGTTGGCTTCAATCGCCTGCGCCAGAACTTTGGACGAAAGTACAGGAGAGAAAATCATCAATCCCTTGTAGGCCGCGCCCAGCAAAGCCGTCGTCATTATGGTCAGCACCATGTTTGCCGCAAAAACGCGGTTGCTGCGGCGCAAAAGAAAATTCAGAATAGTGCCCAGCAGAAAAGCAATCCCCGTCACCAGCAATGGGATTCTGAAAGCTCCCATGGCTTGCGGGGTGAGATCCAGAATGTGGCCGAAAGAAAGCGCGTAATCTTCAGGATTTTGCTTCAATAACTCCGCAATATCGTAATTTGGGGGCGGAGCTTTGGCCTGCCACGCCAGCATAATGCAGGCAATACAGACGGCTACCCCGACAAATATCAGCACCAATGATGAAATTCTTCCGCTGCGCCGTTCTCGACTATCGAGCGGTGAACTCGACTCACGGGCCAGCCATCCGCCCAGCAGCAGCGCCACTCCGGGCAAGCCAGGCAGCACGTAATATTCCTGCCGGCTGGAGAAACTAAAGAAAAGCAGAATCACCAGCGGCCACAGTGCAAACAAAAGCGTCGCGCGTTGCTGCGCGTTCAGGCCGGCGCGGAAGGCTGCCAGCTTCACCGGTACCTGCCGTATGGCTTGAACGATGAAGGCCGTCCAGGGCATCAGCCAGACCAGCATCAGTCCCCAGAAGAGCCAGAGCTGCACTGTGTCGTAATCGGCCGGATAGCGTTTTTTTAGGAAGCGCAGGAAATGTTCGTTCACAAAATAAAACCAGAAAAAACCGCGCGCCTCACCCTGAGCCGGATTGCGAAAGCCCGCCAGCAGATGCCATGGCGCTGCAATCGCCAGGAAAATCAGGAAGCATGAAAACAAACGAAGCCGCAGCAGATGGCGCAGGTTCTTTGTAAGCAGTAAGAATAAAAAGATGGTCCCAACCGGGAAAACCAATCCGATCAGCCCTTTCGTCAGGACGTTTAAAGCCATCGTGGCAGCCAGGCCCCAGCACACCAACAGAGACGGCTGCTCGCCGCGGTCACTTTGCTCAAGCGATGTCAGAAAAAAATCAAACCCCAACGCCAGCCAGAGCGCTACCAGCATTTCCGGGATAAGAAACCGTGTATAGATAAACGGCCCAAAGCCTGTGCCCAGCGCCAGCGCGGCATACAACCCGCCTTCGTCGCCGTAAAACCGGCGGCCCATGCGATACATAACAAGCAGCAGCGCCAGCATGCCCAGCGCAATCGGCAAGCGCGTTGACCAGTCATGCACGCCGAAAATTTTGTAACTTGCAGCCACGAACCAGTACATGAGCGGCGCTTTTTCCAAATAGCGAAAGCCGCCATTAATCCGCAGCGTCACCCAGTCATTGTTCTGCGCCATCTCGCGCGCGGCTTCGGCATGGACTGTGTCGGCATCGTCCATGAGCGGCGGCTGGAAAAGCGTGGTGAAATAAATCACCGCCCAGACCAGCACAATCACCCCAATGAAAGCTTTGTTCCGCGCGGAAGAGTGGGAAGCCAGCAGGCCGTCTGGAGATTGTGTAGAGATCTGCGTATGCATGAACGGACTCATTATATGTGGAGCGCAGGCGCCCTCGCCTGCGTACCGCCTGCGCGTCGAAACGTGTGGAAGCCAGGCCTTCACGCCAGGAAAACTACAGCTTACCTCTGTCATGGTGAGCGAAGCCCGAACGCCCCTAAGCTTGCGAAAAGGGGCGCGAGGTCGAGTCGAAGCCATCCCGGCAATCTGCCCTTGCCCATGCCGCATCAGGGAGTTCTACCCCAGACACCGTGCTATTGCGCTGCCAGCAAGCAGCTTAAGATTGCAAATGAATAGAAGAGAACGTCCTGAATTCCCATGGACAGGAGATGCATTCCCGGGAGCCTTCGACTTGCACTCACTCCAGCTTCGCCGGGAGCTCGCGCGGCGCTCAGGAAGACAGATATGAAACATTTTCCATCAACTGAGACACTACCATTTCAACGCCTTCTTCCGTGTCTGTTAATAGGGGCGGGAGCTGCTCCGCTTCCAGTCTTGCCGGCTTTTTTCATCAACACGAATCAAATGAAAGTTGAAAATGATTCGCGTTTTTCGCGTTAATTCGCGGCTTATTTTTGCTTTGCCGTGTCAGCAGAATGCGCAGGCCTGCAACGTGTCATAATCTGGAGATGCCACTGGAGGCCCCGGACTGGAATAGCTCGGAAGCTCGCCCCGCAGCCGAAGCTCTCGCCTCCGAACTGCGCGCCGCCATCACTGGCGAGGTCCGCTTTGACGACGGCACTCGCGCCCTTTATGCCGTGGACGGCTCCAACTATCGCCAGGTTCCCATCGGCGTGGTGATTCCCAAAACAATCGAAGAGGTCATTCAGACCGTTGCCATTGTGCGCAAACACAATGCTCCGCTGCTTCCTCGCGGCGGCGGCACCAGCCTGGCCGGACAGAGCTGCAATGTTGCCGTCATCATCGATTTTTCAAAATACCTGAACAAGATCACGGAATTGAATCCGGCGGAAAAATATGCCTGGGTAGAGCCTGGCTGCGTGCTGGACCATCTTCGTAATCGCGCCAATGAGCATGATTTAACCTTTGGCCCTGATCCTTCCACACACGAATACTGCAACCTTGCCGGAATGATCGGCAACAATTCCTGCGGCGTGCATTCCGTGATGGCCGGACGCACCGTCGATAACGTCCTGGAACTCGACATCCTGACTTACGACGGCGACCGTATGCGGGTTGGCCCAGCCAGCGATGCAGAATATGAGCAGATCGTCCGCGCCGGTGGCCGCCGAGGGGAAATCTATTCCCGCCTTCGGGCGTTGCGCGATCAATACTCTGACCTGATCCGCAGCCGCTATCCCAAAATTCCACGGCGCGTCTCCGGCTATAGCCTTGATGAGCTTCTTCCCGAGCAGGGCTTCAACGTAGCCAAATCTCTGGTGGGCGCTGAAGGTACCTGTGTAATTATTCTGGCCGCCAAAGTCCGGCTGGTGGACTGGCCCAAAAAGCGCACAACCGTGGTGCTTGGCTATAAAGACGTTTACGCCGCCGCGGACAGCGTCCCTGAAGTATGCAAGTCGAAGCTGCTGGGTTTGGAAGGCATGGACGACGTTCTCATCGAGAACATGAAGAAGAAAAATCTTCATCCCAAAAGCATTGCCATGCTGCCTCCCGGAAAGGGCTGGCTGCTGTGTGAGTTCGGCGGCGAGACCAAGGAAGAATCCAATGCAAAGGCGCGCGCGTTGATGGACCGATTGAGTATTCAACCCGGTCCGCCGAACATGAAGCTTTTCACTGATGAGCAGGAAACTCTTCTGGTTTGGAAAGCCCGCGAGTCTGGGCTGGGTGCAACGTCGCAAGTACCGGGCGAGCCAGAAGCATGGGAAGGGTGGGAAGATGCGGCGGTCGCGCCGGAAAAGCTGGGCGAGTACCTGCGCCTTCTGCATCGGCTGCTGGCCAACTATGGCTACCGCTGCGCGCTTTACGGCCACTTTGGCGACGCCTGTGTTCACATGCGGATCGACTTCGACCTGGTCACTAAAGAGGGCATTAAAAATTTCCGCAAGTTTGTTGAAGAAGCCGCCGATATGGTGGTTGCGCTTGGTGGCTCTCTTTCCGGCGAGCACGGTGATGGCCAGGCGCGGGGCGAGCTTCTGGTCAGGATGTTCGGCCCTGAACTGATGGAGGCTTTCCGCGAGTACAAGTGTATCTGGGATCCCGACTGGAAGATGAATCCGGGCAAGAAGATTGACGCCAATCCACTTGACGAAAATCTGCGTCTGGGCGCCTCATACCGGCCCGCGCCGGTGAAGACATATTTTTCTTTTCCCGAAGACCATGGGCATTTTCCAGAAACCACGTTGCGCTGCGTGGGCGTGAGCAAGTGCCGCAAAGATAGCGGCGGGGCCATGTGTCCCAGCTATATGGTCACGAAAGAAGAGAAGCATTCCACCCGCGGACGCGCCCGCCTGCTGTTTGAAATGTTGCGCGGTGAAACCCTAAAAGGCGGCTGGCAGAATGAATATGTAAAAGACGCGCTGGATCTCTGCCTGGCCTGCAAAGCATGCAAGAGCGAGTGTCCCATTAACGTGGACATGGCCACGTATAAGGCGGAATTCCTTGCGCACTATCATGAAAACCACGCGCGCCCGCGTGCTGCTTATGCTATGGGCTTGATTCATCGCTGGGCGGGCATGGCGCGCGTAGCGCCGGGCCTGATAAATTTTCTTGGTCGTGCTCCGTTGACGTCACAATTGATGAAATTCTTCGGCGGCATCTCGCAGCAGCGCAACATGCCTGCGTTTGCCAATGAGACATTTACTGCCTGGTTTCGCAAACGCGCCGTTAAAAACCAGGACCGTCCGCCGGTCATTCTCTGGCCAGATACATTCAGCAATAATTTCCATCCGGAGATTGCCAACGCAGCAGTTGAGGTGCTGGAGCACGCCGGTTATCAGGTAAGAATTCCCCAGACTTCACTCTGTTGCGGACGCCCACTCTATGACTTTGGCATGCTGGATAAAGCCAAGGCTACGCTTGAACAGACGCTGGCAGTCCTGCGAAGCGATATCGATGCTGGAACCCCAGTCATCGGACTGGAGCCAAGCTGCGTCTCCGTCTTTCGCGATGAAATGACCAACCTGCTGGGCAAGAATACTGAAGCTGCGCGGCTCAAGAGCCAAACTTACCTATTCAGCGAATTCCTTATCAACCAGGCAGACTATCGTCCGCCTCAGCTTCAGCGCAAAGCCATCGTTCACGCTCACTGCCATCACAAATCGGTGCTCAAGTTCGATGCGGAATCGGAACTGCTCAAGCGCACGGGTCTCGATTTTCATGTGCTCGATTCTGGCTGCTGCGGCATGGCCGGCTCTTTTGGTTTTGAAGCCGGCAAATACGATGTTTCCGTGAAGATTGGCGAGCGCGTTTTGCTGCCTGCGGTGCGTAACGCAGCTGCGGACACGCTCATCATTACCGATGGGTTTAGCTGTTATCAGCAGATTGAAGGTCTTACGGGACGCAGAGCGCTGCATATTGCGGAGGTTTTGCAGATGGCTATTTCTGAAATCCCGAACCCGCGTGTGAAACCTGCCCATTGCTCCGAACAGTTAACGCGCGGGTGAGGGAGCCCTATTACCAAAAGAACTCCAGGATCGCTCTGCACAAAAGGTGGGTGGATGCTGGCTGATATGCCTCACTCTCTGTTGTATCGCCGCCCAGCCGCGCCCCAATTTAAGCTGTCTCTCCCACTTGGTTGTAGCGGCGCGCGGCGCGTTTGCCTAAAGCTGTCAATGGAGAACGCGTCACAACCGAATGGCTTTCATGCCCGGCTTTCTTTTCCGTGGTTCCCGCCGCATCAGGCAGCAGCCGATTTACCTGCGCCAGCACATTTTGGATAAGCCCCGGTGCTATTCCATGGAGTTCAGCCAGAAGTTTTGCCTGCCAGCTAATCACCAGCTCTGTCCGGTTTGAGCAGGCGGCGTTCACAATTTTTTCTGCCGCGCGCCTGGCTGAAATGGAAGCCAGTGGATTGGTGCCGCTTACGGCAAACCAACCAAACTCAGACTCGTGCTTCCCTTTAAATTGAGCATTCAGATGAGAACCGGTGCGCATCAGTCCGGGCACAACGGTGAGAACATGGATGCCAAAGCGTTTCAGTTCGGAATGCAATCCCTCAGAAAAACCGACCGTGGCGAACTTGGCGCAACCGTATGGAATCAGGTGTGGAACGCTGACTTTGCCTCCAATGGAAGTGACATTCACGATCTTGCCGCGGCCACGCGTGAGCATTTGCGGCAGCACTGCCAATGTCGGATGCACCGTCCCCCAGAACATCACGTCCATGGCTTCCTGGAAATCTTTTAGTTCCTGTGACAATATCGGCCCCACTGCGATAACGCCGGCATTGTTAACCAGCACATCAATTTTTCCCATATTGCGGGAGACATCATTAATCAGGTTTTCTACTTCTTCAGGCTTGCTCACATCGCAAGGCATGGCGCAAACGACTGCCCCCAAATCTTCTAGTTGTTGTTGCGCTCGCGCCAGCTCCTGTTCGTCACGGGCACAAATGGCGATCTTTGCTCCTGCCTGGGCAAACTCTTCCGCCAGCGCAAGGCCCAGCCCGCGCGATCCGCCGGTAATCAGCACTGTCTGGCCGCGCAACTCCCGTAAGCGATGGTTACGATACTTCTTCATCGCAAATCTGGCGGCATAAATGCTCCCAACGCCCGCAGCAGCGCCGCCTACGAGTGTCCCTGTAACAATGCCTCCAACAATGCGCCTCGTTCGGTTCTTCATTACTCTGTCTCCCTGCCGTTTAGCCGGCCATCCGCATTTCTGTCTTTGGGACCATCGCTGAAACGCTGATCTGAAGCCGCTCGCCCAATTCCAGGAACCGTTCTTTCCATAGACGCGATGCTGCATCTCCCCGGGCAGCGATGGACGGGAATTCATGCTGCAAAATTGTGTGGTAAATATTCTGGGCATGCCAGTAATTCACTGGAAATGGCATGGTAGGAAAGATGGTGGCCAGCACATTGGCCCTTTCCAGCAGCTCGGGTTGCTGCGGCCTTTCCTGAAGCCGGCGCAAGAGCCGCGTCAGGCAATTGCTGGCGGCAAATCCAACTCCGGCTTCGTCCACCTGCACGCCTTCGCGCTTGACCATCTCCATGAGCATGGCCACGCGCACAAAATCTACGGGATCGCTTTCAAATGTGTGCTTGAGGTCGCTATTGAGGACAAATTCAGCGGTAAAGCGCAGAACATCCGGCACCGGTTGTCCCATTTCTTTCAGGAAGCGCAGCAGCGAGCCATGTTTTTCGTAAATCTTGTGATAGCTGGTTTCAGCGTCTTCCAAGGTGCGGGAAAGCACGATATCCAGAATTCGTTTTTGTTCATCTTTAAACAGGGCTTTGAAGGAATAAGGCATGTCCCCAAAATGGTCGTCCAGCAGGCGCAATGTTTCAGGAAAATCGCCCGCGGAAAATGCCGCCATACTCTCTCCCATTAATTCTGTTACTTCTTCAATCGTTCCCATTTCCTTTACGCCGGCATGCAAGACCTGTTCGCCAAGATAGATGGCGGCAAAACCCAGATCGCATGATTCGCGCGTGATAAGCGAGGTCACGCGCGCCATCCCAAGCGCCAGCCGGGCACTGCCGCATTCCACATGGTGAAAGTCCAGCCTTTTAATGGAGTAACTGTACTCAGGCACCACATGATCGCCATTGAACATTGAACTAATGGCATAATGCGCCGCCACTTTGGGCAGGTCCACAAAAGCCGGCTTGACCCAGGTGTTGTAAATCTCGGCGCCATTGCCAAATTCAGGCAGATTGCTTTTTGCCAGCGCCAGCCGTTGCACGAATTCCGGCTCCAGGTCCAGGTTGCCAGTTTCACGCGCAAGCTGTACTACGCGGCCGGCATATTGCATGACCTGCACGGTCTCAATGCCGCTCAACTCGTCAAAGAACCACCCGCAACTGGTGTACATGAGCATTGCGTGACGCTGCATTTCCAAAAGTTTAAGCGCCCGCGTGGTCTCTTCCGGCTTGAGCTGCCGCCGTGAATGCTTTTCAAAAAACAGCCAAAGCGATTCAGGAGAGCGGTCCAGCACTACATCTATATAGTCATTGCGCGCATGCCACGGATCACGCAGCACCTCGCCGCCTGCCCCTTCAAACAGCTCGGCCACGCCATCCCGCAGATAATCCAGAGCGGAGCGCAATGGTCCACGCCAAATCTGGCTCCATCCAGCGCGTCCGGAGTTGCAGCCGCAATCGCTCTGCCAGCGCTCCACTCCATGCGCGCAACTCCAGGAAGTGTTCTCGATGATCTGCACTTCATGCGTAGGTGGGTAATCTTCCAGAAACTCGCCATAGTTTGTGAGCCGCGTTGCGGGATCGGATTCGATGCGATCCAGCGCATCAGCCAGCGCCATATCGCCATGTCTATGATGGTGGCCGTAAGTCTCGCCGTCAGTGGCGATGTGCATCAGTTGCGGCCAGTCACGGCGATCAGAAAAGCCGCTCTTCAGCCGCGAGACAAACTGCTCTCCGCTATTAAGAAGTTGTTCAAAAGCTACTGCCCGGGAAATAGGGCCGTCATAAAAAAAGAGGTTAATCGTTTTTCCTGAAGGTAGCTTGGCCAGATAGGCCCGCGTGGGATCGATCCGTGCGCCGCTTACGTCTTTCCAACTGCGGCCACCAATCTTGCGCACTCTGCCCGCCTGGTGCGGCGCCAGGACGGTAAACTTGATTCCCTGAGCGGCCAGTGTCTCCAGTGTCTCCACGTCAACGGCAGTTTCCGCCAGCCACATGCCCTCTGCCCGGCGCTCAAAACGATATTCAAAGTCACGCAGGCCCCAGATCGTCTGAGTCAGCTTGTCGCGAGAGTTGGCCAGCGGCAGGATCATGTGATTGTATGCCTGTGCTATCGCGGAGCCGTGGCCGGAAAAGTGCTTCTGGCTTTCCTGATCGGATTCAAGGATGCATGCGTATGTGTCCGGCGCTTTCTCTTCCATCCATGAGAGCAGGGTTGGACCAAAATTAAAACTTATGCCGGAATAGTTGTTGGCGATCTGCCGGATATAACCTTTTTCATCCAAAATGCGGGAAGCGCCATTGGGCGCATAACACTCGGCGGTGATGCGCTCATTCCAGTCGTGATAAGGATAGGCAGAGTCCTGACGCTCAACGGCCTCCAGCCACGGATTTTCCCGCGGTGGCTGGTAGAAGTGCGCGTGGATGCATATACAGCGTTCCATCAATGAAGGCAACGGCCATGCCTCGGGCAAGGGAAAGCCCCCTCACTGCGAGACTATGATGTGAATCATTGGCCGGATGGTGCCTGTGGCTTTACAAATTGGAGATGTCATCAAGTCTCTGTTTGATTTAGTCCCGCCTTCAAAATCTTTACCCAAGAAAGCCATGTCTCTGCTCAAGGTGAGTACCTTGTTGCCAACCCTCGCAGCAGCAGCTCTCAGTCATGCGCGGTACTCAACGTGCAATTAAGGATTAGCAAATCTGCACCATCTACCCCGTTCCCCGGTATGGCCCAGAAAATTTTGATTGGGAGAAAATTATATGCCGGGTTGTAATTTCAGGAACATGTGTCTTGGATTGGCCGCAATGGCGGCTTTGGCTTTTAGTGCGCCTATGTTGCAGGCGCAGACCTGGGTAGGTTCCACTGGAACCGTTGACCCGAATAGCGTGAATCTGGTCAAGTACATCAATGGACGAGTCGAGTTGCGCAATGATGCGCCTGTTGGCTCTGTAGCTTTCATTCGTTATAACGTCCTTCCGGTGCGCGATCTGGCGCAGGAACTTAACAGCATTGAAGACCGTGTCTTTGACGCGCGCTTTCTTGATAACGGCGCGGGACACGTTTTCCTCTCGTTAATTCAAGTGAACCAGAGCACCGGCGCGCTTACTACCCTGATGACCTTCGATAGCAATTCTTCTTCCCCAAGCGATTCTTACCAGCGGGGAAACACGCCGGGTAATCCCACGTTCAATTTCATTTGGGCCGATTCAGAAAGTTTTGATCCCTCTGACAATGTCTATTACGTAGAAGCGCAACTCAGTCGCACCGCCACTGGTGGGCAGGCTGGTCTGGCAGGATTTTCCATCAAGAAAATTGTGCCTTAATCGTTAGCTAGATAGCGGAAGCATTCAACATAAAAGATACGTCAGAACCATCCTCAAAATCTTTTTTGTTAACGAATCCAAGCGGCTCTTCCAGTGGGGGGCCGCTTTTTTCTGGCGCAACTCGGCGCACTAATGTCTTTGCGATCTCCGAGCTAAAAAAAATCCGGTTTTTTTTCGCGGCTATTGCCAGTTCTTTTTGAACGCAAAAAGATTTTTTTGCTTTTGTGGGTTGAAGGGTAGCTGAATACGCAACTCTTTGTTTATAATCATCCGTTTTCATCAGTGACTTGGTCACACGATGAAATTCCTGGGGGACTGCCGGATCGCATCGCAGATAAGCTGCGCGCCGGTTTCGCCGGAACAATCTCAATCAATGGCGCAAATTTTTCATCGCAGTGCAAATACTCTGGCGCGGGCCAGCATTCTGGGCGTGGTGCTTCTGCTTTCGGCGGTCGGCGCGGCGCTCATGGAATTTCAGCGTTCTCCTTATGTGACCACGCAGCATATCGCACCGGAACAACCGGTGCCTTTCAGCCATCAGCACCATGCCTCAGGTCTCGGGCTGGACTGCCGCTACTGCCACACGTCAGTGGAAGATTCCAGCTTTGCCGGCATCCCTCCCACCAAGACCTGCATGAACTGCCACGCCCAGATATGGACGAATGCCCCAATGCTGGCGCCGGTGCGCTTCAGCTTCTCCAGCGGTCAATCATTGCAGTGGACGCGTGTGCACGACCTGCCGGATTTTGTTTACTTCAATCACAGCATTCACCTTGCCAAGGGCGTTGGCTGTTATAGCTGCCACGGCGCGGTGGACGAGATGCCATTGATGTATCAGGAAAACACTTTGCAGATGGAATGGTGCCTCAATTGTCATCGCGAGCCGGAGAAATTTCTCCGTCCCAAAGAGCAGTTGTTTAACATGCGATATCAGCAGCCGAGCAGCGAGCACGCGGTTGAAGTTGACGGAAAGGCTTATACCAGCCAATTTGATCTGGGCAAAGCGTTGCGGCAAAAATATCACCTGCGTACATCGCAGGACATAACCAGTTGCTCCACCTGCCACCGATGAGTGGAAACAATATGGAAACGAATGTCTAACAAAAGCGATTCAAGTCCCAACCTGATTTCCGTGAGCGAGATCAAGCCGGCCAGCCTGGAATTGGAAGCCGTGCGCAAAAAGCTTGCAGAAGCCAAAGGGCCAAAGTACTGGCGTACGTTGGAAGAACTTTCGGACCAGAAAGCGTTTGGCGAACTGCTGGAGCGGGAATTTCCCCGCCAAGCCGCGGAGTGGGTCGATCCGGTCTCGCGGCGCGGCTTTCTTAAGTTGGCTGGCGCTTCCATGGCCCTGGCCGGACTGGCTGGATGCACCCGGCAGCCTCTGGAGCAGATACTTCCTTATGTCCGGCAGCCGGAGCAGTTGGTTCCTGGAAAGCCGATTTTTTATGCAACTGCCATGCCGTTTCACGGACATGCCATTCCTTTACTGGTGGAGACACACGAATTTCGCCCCACCAAGATAGAAGGCAATCCGCAGCATGCGGCAAGCATGGGCGCCACCGATCTGCTCTCTCAGGCATCCATCCTGGATCTCTACGACCCTGACCGCTCTACCACCATTACGTATATGGGTGAGCTGCGTTCCTGGGGAGACTTTGCCCTGGCGGTGAACAGCAGCATTAATGACCCAAATGGCCTGAAGGCAAAGCAGGGAGCGGGTCTGAGATTTTTGACCGGTGCAATCAGTTCCCCGGCGTTTGGCTGGCTGATGAAGGCTGCACAGCAGGCTTTTCCGCAGTCGAAATGGCATCGCTGGGACCCGGTCAACCGCGACAACATGCGCGCCGGTTCCAGGATCGCCTTTGGTGGCTACTACGATCCAATCTATAAGTTTGAGAATGCAGCGGTTGTAGTCTCACTTGATGCCGATTTCCTGTCGGGCCCATGGTTCCCCGGTTTTGTGCGTTATTCCCGCGATTTCATGCGCGGCCGCAAGCTCGATAAAAGCAATGAGATGAACCGGCTCTATGTGGCTGAAAGCTCTCCTAGCACCACCGGAGCGAAAGCAGACCATCGTCTGGTGCTGCGTCCTTCAGAATTAGAGACCCTTACCCGCGCATTAGCGGCGAAGGTTGGAGTAGGCGGAGCGGCAGCGGCAGGCAGTCTCAATGCAGACCAGCAGAAGTGGCTGGACGCAGTTGCTGCCGACTTAATGGAACACAAGGGCAAGTGTCTGGTTGTTCCGGGAGAATTCCAATCGCCCGCAGTTTACGCGCTGGCGCAGGCCATGAACGGCGCGTTGGGAAATGTCGGCCAGACCGTCTCCTATATTGATCCCGTTGAGGTCGATGCGGTAGAGCATGGGCAATCTATCCGCGAACTCATTGATGATATGAATGCCGGCAAGGTTGATACGCTGATTATCATCGGCGGCAACCCAGCTTATAGCACGCCAGTAGATTTGGGTTTTGTGCAGGCCGTGAACAAAGTCAAGCTGCGCATCCAGCTCTCAAACTATAAGAATGAGACCACGGACCAAATGCACTGGCATGTTCCAGAAGCGCATTATCTTGAAGCCTGGAGCGATGCGCGCGCCTATGACGGCACCGCGACGATCATCCAGCCGATGATCATGCCGCTCTATGATGGTAGAAGCGGGCTTGAGTTGCTGGCCATGTTTGCTGACCAGGCCAGCACGGCCTCGCATGACGTGGTACAGACCTACTGGAAGTCGCAACATCCAACCGGAGATTTTGAAGCTTTCTGGCGGACTTCAGTTCATGATGGATTCGTGGCAGGCAGCACCTCGCTGGCCAGGCAGCTTGTCCCGAAGCTCGGGAACCTGCCGCCTGCTCCGGCTGCGGACGCTCAGGCAGTTGAAATTTCATTCCGTCCTGATCCCACAATTTACGATGGCAGCTTCATCAACAATGCCTGGCTGCAGGAGACGCCCAAGCCGCTGAGCCGCAATACATGGGACAACGTAGCGATGATTAGCCCTGCTATGGCGAAGGCCTGGGGCCTGTATCTGCTGGGCGACGAGAATGACCATCAATCCGACGCGCAGAGAATTCTTGAAGTGGAGTTCCAGGGCAGAAAAGTAGAGGTCCCATACTGGCCGCAGCCTGGCCATCCTGATAACGCCATTACGCTTTTCCTTGGCTACGGCCAGACGAGAACAGGGCGCGTGGGAACAGGGACCGGTTATGACGCATACAAAGTGCGTCCGAGTGCGGCTCAGTATGTCGGCAGCGGCGCAAAAATCAATGTTACGAATCGGTTTTGGAATATCGCCGTCACGCAGGGCCATTTCAGCATGGAAGAGCGCGAACCGGTGAAGGTCGCGAACCTGGAAGAGTTCGTAAAGAATCCGCGGTTCGCCCATAAAGATCCGGACGAAGAGCCCAAGGACAAGGGCGATAAGCAGGAATCGCTTTATCCCAATTTCAAGACCAAGGAAAATTTTTACCAGAAATATGCCTGGGGCATGTCGATCGACCTGAACTCCTGCATCGGCTGCCAAGCCTGCGCGGTGGCATGCCAGGCCGAGAACAACATCTCTGTCGTCGGCAAGGAGCAGGTGCAGCGCGGCCGCGAGATGCAGTGGATACGCATTGATGCCTACTATGAAGGCGACCCCGCAAACCCCAGTGTTTATTTCCAGCCGATTCCCTGTATGCAGTGTGAAGACGCGCCTTGCGAGCCAGTTTGTCCGGTAGGCGCAACGGTGCATTCAACCGAAGGCCTGAATGACATGGTCTATAACCGCTGCGTGGGGACAAGGTATTGCTCCAATAACTGCCCCTACAAGGTCCGGCGCTTTAACTTCTTTCTGTTCGCAGATTACGACACTCCAAGCCTAAAGCTGGGGCGTAATCCTGACGTGACTGTGCGCAGCCGCGGTGTGATGGAAAAATGCACTTATTGCGTTCAGCGCATCACTGCCGGCCGCATTGCCGCGGAAGAGGGCGATCGAGATGTCAGGGACGGGGAAATCAAAACGGCGTGCCAGCAAGTTTGCCCGACAGAGGCAATTGTTTTTGGCGACATCAATAATAAGAGTAGCGCCGTATCAAAGGTTAAGAGCAGCCCGCGAGATTATCAGCTTCTCGCGGAGTTAAATACGCGCCCCCGCACTACCTATGTGGCGGCGGTGCGAAACCCAAATCCCAAACTAGCGTCTGGCACGGAGAAAACATAAGAGATGGCGTCACCAGACATACTGCCGCCTAAAGGTGTAAGGCCGCCGATTATCGGGCCGGGCCAGACCCTGGGCACTGTTACGGATCGTATCGCCGGAATTGTGCTCACCAAGCACACGCCCATATTCTGGATATTGATCGTTGCGCTTTCTCTGGCCCTTTTTGGCATGCTGCAAGCGGCGATCGGCTACCTGCTGGTTAAAGGCGTCGGCATCTGGGGTATCACCATCCCTATTGGATGGGGCTTTGCCATCGTGAACTTTGTGTGGTGGATCGGTATCGGCCATGCTGGAACGCTGATTTCCGCAATTCTATTGTTGTTCAAGCAGAGCTGGCGTACCTCGATCAACCGTTTTGCCGAAGCCATGACAATTTTCGCCGTCATGCAGGCCGGCCTCTTCCCATTGATCCATACCGGCCGTCCATGGCTGGCTGCCTACTGGCTCTTTCCGATTCCGCTCACTATGGGCGTTTGGCCGCAGTTCCGCAGCCCTCTGATCTGGGATGTGTTCGCCGTATCAACTTACTTCACGGTTTCGTTTCTCTTCTGGGGCATTGGTCTTATTCCGGATTTTGCTACATTGCGCGATTCCGCCAAAACCCTTGTTGTCCGGCGCATCTATGGCATGTTGGCCATGGGATGGCGCGGGTCCGCCAGGCATTGGAACCGCTATGAGACGGCCTACATGCTTCTGGCTGGCCTAGCCACGCCACTGGTATTGTCAGTTCACAGCGTTGTCAGTCTCGATTTTGCAGTGTCCGTGGTGCCCGGCTGGCATACCACTTTCTTTCCGCCATATTTTGTGGCCGGAGCTATCTACTCCGGTTTTGCCATGGTGCTAATGCTGGCTATACCGTTCCGCTATCTCTATGGCATGCAGGATTTCATTACCCTTCGCCATCTTCAGAACTGCGGCAAGCTGATGCTGGCAACCGGCCAGATCGTGGCGTATTCATACGCCATGGAAATGTTTATTGGCTGGTATAGCCATGACAAATACGAGCTTGCCATGGTCAACAACCGGCTGCATGGGCCGTATTCCCACTATTACTACATGTTGATTCTGTGCAACATTCTCATTCCCCAGTCACTCTGGCTGAACAAAGTCCGGTCCACGCCGTGGATACTGTTTCTTGTTGCCGTCGTGGTGAATACCGGCATGTGGCTGGAGCGGTTCGTGATTGTGGTGATGAGCCTGCAGCGCGACTACATTCCAACTTCCTGGGGCATGTACTGGTACACCAAATGGGACATGATGATTTTTGTGGGGACCATGGGCTTCTTTACCTTGCTCTTTTTTATCTTTATCCGGCTGATGCCGGCCATCTCCATCTTTGAAATGCGGACGCTGACGCCGCAGGCGAAGGTGAAAGAATGAACACTGGATCTGGAGCTATTTACGGATTGATGGCGGAGTTTGAAACCCCCACGGAGCTGGTGCATGCCGCCAAGGGCGCCTATGCTGCCGGCTATCGCAAAATGGATACCTACACGCCTTATCCACTGGAAGAAGCCGCCGAAGCCATAGGCGCGCATCATAACCGTGTTTCCCTTATTGTGCTGATCGGCGCCATGCTGGGAATGATAGGCGGATATTCGCTGGAATATTGGGTTTCCGCGGTGAACTATCCCATCAACGTAGGCGGCAAGCCTTTCCATTCCTGGCCGGCCTTCATTCCAGTTACATTTGAGTGCGCCATCCTGGGTGCTTCACTGGCTGCGGTGTTTGGCATGCTGGCTTTGAACGGACTGCCCCAGCCTTATCATCCAGTCTTCAACTCGCCAAATTTTGTACGCGCCAGCCGTGACCGGTTTTTCTTGTGCATCGAGTCGCAGGACCCCCGCTTCAGCCTTTCTGATACAAGAAAAATGCTGGAAGGTTTTAAGCCGGATGTGATAACGGAGGTGCCGTATTAATCGACCGGCACAGATCCGTATAGCATGGTTGCTGTTCGCGGCGGCAGGTATGGCTGTTTTTGCCGGTTGCCGGCAGGACATGCACAATCAGCCCAAGTTCATTCCGTTGCGCTCCAGCGAATTTTATTCTGACCGCCGCTCGGCGCGTTATCCGGTGCCGGGTACGATTCCCCAATTGGAAGATAAGCAGGTGGATCGCGAGCAGCTTGATCCAGGCAGCTATTACCTGACCGGGAAGCACGGCAACATCTACGGTAATGAGCTTCCAGGCGATTCTCCGGAGACTCGCGCACAAATATTGGCCCGGGGCCAGCAGCGCTACAATATCTATTGCAGTCCCTGCCACTCGGAGTTGGGTGACGGAAACGGCATGATTGTGCAGCGCGGCTTCAAACGTCCGCCTTCTTTCCACGTGCAGCGCCTCAGAAATGCGCCACTGGGCTGGTTTTATGACGTAATCAGCAATGGCTTTGGCGGCATGCCAGATTACGCCGCGCAGGTCAAGCCCTCTGATCGCTGGGCCATTGCCGCTTACATCCGCGCCTTGCAGTTGAGCCAGAACGCCACCGAGGCTGATGTTGCTCAGGCAGATCGCGACAAATTGAATAAACCAGGAGAAGAAGAAATCAGGATACCGGATACTTCTTTTATTACTCCCGCCACAAAGCTCCCACTCAAGCCGGTTGCCGAGCCGACACCGAAGGGGGACAGGCGATGAGCCATACAGTTGTCCGCATAACACCTCAGGATTTTGCGCCGCCCGCCTTTATTGACCGGCTGCGCTCCCGCTCATTGGTGGTCGGCGTTGTTTTCAGCGTGCTGGCGATTGGCTTAACGCTGGGGTTGAATCAATGGGATTTATTCCTTCGTTCCTGGCTGTTTGCTTTTATGTTCTGGCTAGGCCTGACGCTGGGTTCTCTGGTGCTGCTGATGCTGCAATACACCAGCGGCGGCAACTGGGGAAGGCTTGGACGCCGCATGTGGGAAGCTGCTGCCGGCAACTGGTGGCTCATGTTTCTTTTCTGGATTCCGGTGGCCATCGGAATGAAGCGTCTTTATGTCTGGGCCAATCCTCCGCATGACCAGGCAGCGCTGGCGAAATTCATTGAGCATTACGGGGCCGATAAGCTTCACTATTATCTGAATACGCCGTTTTTCCTGGTCCGAGGCGTACTGTATTTCGCCGGCTGGGCCACCCTCTATTACTTTCTGAAGCGCTGGTCCATCCGTGAGGAACAGGGGACAACAACCCCATCCCAGTTCGTCTTTATCCAGAATCTAAGCGGCTTTGGTATTGTGTTTTACGCATTCACGATCACCTTCGCCTCCATTGACTGGACAATGTCTCTTTATCCGGAATGGTGGTCCACTGTCTGGGGCATGCTGTTCATGGTAGGCCAGGTGCTCACCGCGTTCTGCTTTACCATCTGGCTGTTCACGCGGCTTTCCGCGGTGGAACCAGTCTCGCGTATTTTTAAGATCGATTACCTGCATGATTTCGGCAAATTGATGTTCACCTTTGTTGTTCTCTGGGCATATCTCTCGTTCTCCCAGTGGCTGATCATCTGGTCAGGTAATATGCTTTCGGAAATCCGCTGGTACCTCATGCGGCTGGAAAATGGCTGGCAGTATTTCGGGACGGCTCTCATCTTCGTCCACTTCGTATTCCCGTTCGCGCTGCTGCTCTCCCGCAACACCAAGCGCAGCCGGCGGCGGGTTGTGGCCATCGCCTTTTTGCTGCTGTTTATGCGCATGGTTGATCTGTTCTGGCTGACTGCCCCCAATTTTTATTCCGGGACGCAGGCAGGCCTGAACAATTTCCACCTGCTGGACGCGGCCATGTATGTGATTTGTCCTATTGCCATGGGCGGAATCTGGCTGTTTTTCTTCTATATGCGGCTGGGCAAGCGTTCGCTCATGCCCGTGAACGACCCTGGTTTTGTTGAGATGCTGGAAGCGAAACATGGATAACTTTGAAACTCAATCCGGCGGTCATATAAAGGAAGGCCATCAGGAGAGCGACGTAAGTATTCGGGGCGTCGTATGGTCCGGTGTGGCTCTTGCCATTGGCGGCCTTTTTGCCTTCGTCCTGATAATCGCTATGGTCCATGTCCTCGAAAAATGGGAAATAGACCATCAAGCCAAGCTCACCCCAATGGAGCAGCAGTTGCAGCAGGAGCGCGACCAGCCAAAAGAAGGTCTGGGCAAAGCAGTGCCTTCCAGTGAAGGTGAAATCAAGCCTGTGCCTGATTGGTACGGCCGTGGCAAAATAGAGGAACACCTGGCCCGAACCATCCCAGCGCCTCGTTTGCAATATGACGATGAGCACGATATGGGGATCTTTTTCAGCTCGGAAGAGAACTGGCTGAAAAATACGGGCAAATTGGCCAACGGTAACATTCATATCCCAATTAGCCGGGCCATGGACCTTCTGGTTCAACGCGGGCTTCCATCGGTCAGTGGCCCATTCCAGCCCGCAAATGTTGGTGCGGCAAGCGCAGCATATCCGACCGGAGCTTCCGATAACGGACAAGCGGCGCGTTCTTCCGCAGGAGGCGTAAAGAAGTGAAACACAGCAGTACAATTCGGAATGTGATCGCAGCCGTCATATTGATGGCTTGTTCCTCGGCATTGGGTTGGTCGCAGGCCGCGCCCAAGCTCCAGCCGGGAGACTCCATACCGAACCAGAAGCCATCTATTCTCGATCAGGTTGGCCTTGATCAACGCTTGAATCAGCAAGTCCCGCTCGATCTGGCTTTCAATGACGAAAACGGGCAGGCGATCCAGTTGCAACAGTATTTCGGACAAAAGCCGGTCATCTTGATGCTGGTGTATTACCAGTGCCCGATGCTCTGCACGCAGGTGCTCAACGGGTTTACCGGCGCGATGAACGGAATCGTCCGCTTTAACATCGGACGCGAATTCAATGTGGTAACGGTGAGTATTGACCCGCGCGACAAACCGGCAGACGCTGCTGCGGCAAAGGAGAAATATCTCAAGCGCTATCGCCGCGCCGGCGCCGCGGAAGGCTGGCATTTCCTGACCGGAAAAAAAGACCAGATCGACGCTTTGGCGCAGGCTGTGGGGTTCCGCTACGCATGGGACCCGCAAATCCAGCAATATGCGCATGCCAGCGGGATTATGTTGCTGACGCCGCAGGGCCGGGTGGCACAGTATTACTATGGAATCGAGTATGCACCGCGTGATATCCAGCTCGGATTGATTGAAGCGTCAAAAGGCAAGATTGGAAACGTAGTAGACCAGGTTCTGCTCTTCTGCTACCACTACGATCCAAGACAAGGTAAATACGGAGCTGCAATCTTTAATGTTTTGCGCCTGAGCGCCCTGGCCACTGTACTGGCCCTGGGCGGTTTCATGCTCATTATGTTTCGCCGTGATGCGCTTGCTGCCCGCAAGGGCGGCTTAAACAGGACAGCCGAATAGATGCAATTGAACTTTCCCATTTTTCCGGAGCAGGCCTCGAGCATGGCGGGGCAGGTGGACGCGCTCTACCTGTTCCTGGTGTTGATCACCACCTTCTTCTCGCTGCTCATCGCCATTCTGATCCTCTACTTCGCCATTAAATACAGAAGGACCCCGGAACGGCAGGCGGAACAGATCCACGGATCCACGCTGCTGGAAATCGTCTGGACGGTGATTCCGCTCGGAATTTCCATGGTCATCTTCGTCTGGGGTGCGGTCATTTACTACCACATGGAACGCTCGCCCGTGAACCCGCTGGAAATTTACGGCGTGGGAAAACAATGGATGTGGAAGTTCCAGCACCCCGGCGGCCAGCGCGAAATCAACATGCTGCACGTGCCCACTGGCCGGGACGTGAAAGTCACTCTTATCTCGCAGGACGTGATTCATAGCTTCTTTGTTCCTGCATTCCGCGTAAAGCAGGATGTGCTGCCAAACCGTTACGTATTTACCTGGTTTAAGGCGACAGTGCCGGGCACATATCATCTATTCTGCTCGCAGTACTGCGGGACAAAACATTCCGGCATGGTTGGCCAGGTTGTGGTGATGACTCCTGAAGACTATGCCGCGTGGCTGGCCAGCGGCAAAGCTGAAGGTTCATTGGCTTCCCTGGGTGAAAAAGCATTCCAGCAGTACGGCTGCATTACCTGCCATCGTCCGGATTCTGGCGCGCGCGGCCCGAATCTTGAAGGTCTGTTCGGGCGGCCGGTCCGCCTGGTCGATAATCGGGTAGTAGTGGCGGACGACAATTACATTCGTGAATCGATCCTGGAGCCCAACGCAAAAGTTGTTTCAGGCTTCCAGTCCATCATGCCGACGTTCCGTGGCGTGGTGAGCGAAGACGAAATTATCGCAATTACGGAATACATCAAGCACCTGGCGCCGCAGGAAGCAAATCCGCTGAACAACCGTTCCACGCCCACGCAAATCCGTGACAGTGAAGTGCCAAACATTCAGCAACAGAACATGCAACAGCAGAACCAGCAGCAACCGGCGAAACAAACCCCGCAGGGAACGAGGCCTGCAAACCAGTCTGGGAAGAAACCATGAGTACCGCGACAGCGATCGTTAAGCCGGTAATGCCCGAGCGGCATTACCTGAACGACAATTACGGAATCAGATCGTGGCTGCTGACCAAAGACCACAAGCGAATCGCGATCCTGTACCTGTTTTCCATATCCTTCTTCTTCCTGCTTGGCGGTATGTTTGCCGTGTTGATCCGCTTGCATTTGCTTACCCCAAATGGGGAGCTCTTCCAGGCCGATACTTATAACAAATTATTCACCATGCACGGCGTGAACATGGTTTTCTTCTTCCTGATTCCGTCGGTGCCTGCCGTGCTTGGCAATTTCCTGGTTCCTATTATGGTCGGGACGAAAGACCTGGCCTTTCCCAAGATCAATCTGCTGAGCTGGTATCTCTATATGGCCGGCGGCACGTTTTCAATGGTCGCAATGGTCACCGGCGGAGTAGACAGCGGGTGGACCTTCTATGCTCCGCTCAGCTCCGGATACTTGAAGACGCACGTCATTCTGCTGGCCGTCGGCGTTATTATCGCCGGATTTTCATCCATTTTTACAGGTTTGAATTTCATCGTTACGGTGCACCGCATGCGTGCGCCGGGGATGACCTGGGGCAGGCTGCCGCTTTTTGTGTGGTCGAACTATGCTGCCAGCCTAATCATGATTCTAGGGACGCCGGTAATCGCCATCACGCTGATCCTGTTGGCGCTGGAACGCGGCTTCCATATCGGCATCTTCGATCCCAAACTGGGTGGCGATCCCGTGCTGTTCCAGCACATGTTCTGGTTTTATTCCCACCCGGCGGTTTACATCATGATTCTGCCCGGCATGGGCGTAATCAGTGAGGTCGTTCCCTGTTTCTCCCGCAAACGCGTATTTGGATATTCCTTTGTGGCGTTTTCCAGTATCGCCATTGCGGTTTTTGGTTTCGTTGTATGGGCGCACCACATGTTCGTGGCCGGCATCTCCGTCTACTCTGCGCTGGTGTTCTCATTGCTTAGTTACGCGGTAGCCATCCCTTCGGCGGTGAAGGTCTTTAACTGGACAGCCACCATGTATAAGGGGTCCATCAAAATGGAAACCCCCATGCTGTATGCCATGGGATTTATCGGCCTGTTTACCATTGGCGGATTGACAGGACTCTTTTTGGCCGCGCTTGGTTTGGACATCCACATCCATGACACCTATTTTGTGATTGCGCACTTCCATTATGTGATGGTGGGCGGCATGGTCACGGCATATCTCGGCGGACTGCATTTCTGGTGGCCCAAGATGACGGGCCGAATGTATCCGGAAGCGCCGGCCAAGCTGGCCGCGCTAATCACGTTTATTGGATTCAACCTGACCTTCTTTCCCCAGTTCATTCTTGGATATATGGGCATGCCGCGCCGTTACTGGGCATATCCGCCTGAGTTCCAGGTGCTCAACGTGCTCTCAAGCGCCGGAGCTTCAGTGCTTGCGGTAGGCTTCATTCTGCCGCTGATCTATTTCATCTGGTCGCTAAAGTATGGAGAGATCGCGGGTAATAACCCGTGGCAGGCCACTGGGCTGGAGTGGGAAACAAGTTCGCCGCCGCCAACGCATAATTTCCATGAGATCCCGATCGTAACCAAAGATCCGTATGCCTACGGTGAAGATCAGGAGGTCCCCGTTGTCCACTAGCCAGACAACCACCACCGAACATCATCCGGCGCTGTCGCACCAATTTGACAGCATGGAGCAGCAACAGGACGCTTCCACGTTCGGCATGTGGGTCTTTCTGCTGACTGAACTCATGATGTTTGGCGGGCTTTTTACCGCTTACCTGATCTACCGGCTCAAGTACTATGCGGCGTTCGTTGCCGGCAGCACCAGCATCAGCGTAGGCTGGGGATTTACCAACACGCTGGTTTTGATCGGCAGCAGCTTCACCATGGCCATGGCGGTCTGGTCAGCCCAGAAAGGCATGCGCAAGGCGCAGATCTGGTTCCTGATAGGTACCATGATTCTGGGTTCGGCATTTCTTGGCATTAAAGCCAAGGAGTATTACGACAAATGGGACGAGTGCCATATTCCCGGCCATATTATCGGGAAAGGCTTCAACGCCTGGGGCGGATGTAGCGCTAGCAATCCAAGTCTGGGGAACATAGCCCAGGAAATCGTTGAGCGTGGCGAAAAGAGCCACACCGAGATACCCTTGGGAGCTGCCAGGCAAACGGCTCAACAGACAGAGATTTTCTTCTCGTTTTATTTCCTCATGACTGGCCTGCATGCCTTTCACATGATTATTGGACTCGGATTGCTTACCTGGCTATTGTTGCGGGCAAAACGCGGCAATTTTGGCCCCCAATACTACACGCCCATGGAACTGGGCGGGCTTTACTGGCACTTTGTTGATATTGTGTGGATTTATCTTTTCCCGCTGTTATATTTGATCAGCCGGACAAGAACATAAGACGAAAGGGACTTATTCATGTCGGGACAAGCGCATCCCACACCCAAACTCTACGCCATAATCCTGACCTGCCTGGTGATTGGAACGGTCCTGACCTATAGAGCAGCATTTTGGGAAATGGGCATTTTTAATCCTGTCGTAGCCCTGGCCATTGCCTGCACCAAGGCCACGCTGGTTATCTTGTTCTTTATGCATGTACGCTATAGCAGCAAGCTCACCAAACTCACAATTTCGGCAGGATTTTTCTGGCTTCTGATCATGATCACCATGAGCCTGAGTGATTATCTGACAAGAACCTACCTGCCGCGATAAGCGTTATGGCCCCCATGTCGCAAGAGGGGCCTTTCAGGACGGCAGTAGCAAGTCCAGCGAGATTACCGGAGCTGCCGAATAAGACCTTAAATCCTCAAGTTCCCGCCCCAATCTGCTGCTGAAGCCCTGTGTTTAACCCTTGCGAATCCAGCTCCGGGATATGCTTTTCCCCTAGCCAGCCAAATCCTGTGCGACTACAATAACCTCGTTCGCATCTTAAAATGTGGACAACAGGCGGTATCGGGGTTCCCGAACTGCACTGGAGGCAAAAATGAGTATCACCACCCCTTTAAAAGCAGGGCAGCCCCACGGCGCTCAAGCGATGCCCGGTCGCCCAAAAGTTACCACCACCACAATTTTTGATAAGAAGCAGCGGCACGAGCCAATCGTGTGCCTTACGGCTTATGATTACGCAACCGCGCGGCTGGTGGACCAGTCCGGGATAGACATGGTCCTGGTGGGCGATTCACTGGCTCAGGTTGTCCTGGGCTATGACAATACGCTTCCCGTCACCATGGAAGAAATGCTGCATCACACGCGGGCCGTGCGGCGCGCCGTGAAGTCCGCCATGGTAATCGCCGACATGCCCTTTGGCGCTTACCACGAAGATACAAAGGAAGGCGTGCACAATGCTCTGCGCTTTGTGAAGGAATCCGGCGCTGAAGCGGTAAAGCTGGAAGGCGGCGCGCAACGCGTGGACCTGGTGAAGCGCGTGCTGGACGCCGAAGTCCCAGTAATGGGGCATATTGGGCTCACGCCGCAGTCACTGCACAAGATGGGCGGCTATAAAGTCCAGGGCAAGGACTTTTCCGGCATTGAGCGGCTGATGAAAGACGCCGTTGCGCTGGATAAGGCCGGTGTCTTCTCGATTGTGCTGGAAGGCGTGCCGCGTGAAGTTGCCGCCATGATCACCCGCGAGGTCAGCGCGCCGACGATTGGCATTGGCGCCGGGCCTGACTGCGACGGCCAAGTGCTGGTCTTTCATGACATTGTGAACCTCACGTTTACTGAACCGGCCAAGTTTGTGCGCCAATACGGGGATGCCGCGGCTTTGATCACCAACGCCGTACAGCAGTTCAAAGCCGACGTGATGAGCGGCAGCTATCCCTCAGACGCTGAGTCATATCATTTGTCAAAAGAGACCAAAGCCGAGTTGGAAGCAATCCTGCGGCGGAAAGAAATGAAGGCGTATAGCAGGTAAACAGCTCTTAGCCATTGGCCTTTAGCTCTTAGCTTTGATGCGGAGGCGCGAGCAGATTCGGAGCGGATGACCCCTGCTATACTCGCACCTTTATGTTGCATATTTGAAGCAGGCTTTCAATATCTTTCAATTATCGTCAGACGCAAATTGCTGATGGCGAGCAACAAAAATGTAGAACTCCGGAGTCAAGGGCCAAGAGCCAAAGGCTAATGGCTAATAGCTAACTGCTAAGTGCTTATTTCATGCTCATTCTCACTTCTGCCGCAGAAGTTACGGCCGTCAGCAAAGAGGCCCGCCATTCCGGCAAACGCGTTGGCTTTGTGCCGACCATGGGCGCATTGCATGAAGGCCATCTTTCTCTCGTTCGTACCGCACGCGCCCAAAGTGATGTAGTCGTGGCCTCAGTGTTTGTAAATCCCAGGCAGTTCGGCCCCACTGAAGATTTCTCCAGGTATCCACGAAACGCGGAAAAAGATTCAGCCATGCTGGCTGCAGAGAAGACGGACTACCTGTTCCTGCCCTCTCTGGAAGAGATGTATCCGCCCGGCGCAACCTCATGGGTCACTGTGGAAGGGCTGAGTGAGAAGCTGGACGGACGTTCCCGCCCAGGCCATTTTCGCGGCGTCTCCACCGTGGTAGCCAAGCTGTTTAACATTGTGCAGCCGGATTTTTCCTTTTTTGGGCAGAAAGATGCTGCCCAGGTAGCGATCATTAACAAAATGGTGCAAGACCTGAATTTCGATATAAAGATTATTGTCTGCCCGATTGTGCGCGAAGCCGATGGACTGGCGATGAGTTCGCGCAATGCCTATCTCAGCCCTGAGCAGCGCAAACAGGCGCTGGTACTGTATCGATCGCTAATGCGCGTGCAGACGCTGGCCGACCGTGGCGAAAGCAACTCCACGCGCCTGCGTGTTGCCGGCGAGCAGGTCATGGCTGAAGAACCTGCGGTAAAGCTGGATTATTTTGAGATCGTTAACCGCGACACGCTTGAGCCCGTTGCCGATATCTCCGGCGGCGCGCTTGTGGCAGTGGCAGCAAATGTGGGCGGCACTCGGCTCATCGACAACATTGTTCTCACCGGAAAAGGAGACGCCGCCAGCCCAAGATAAAAATAATCAGGCGTGAATTACTTTCGCGAGAGAAATGCACTCCCTGCAATTATGTAGCGCAACGGCATGTCCGCCGATTTTGTAATTCCAATGCGCGCCGTTGCGGCAATCTCTCCAGGGTCAAAGCCATCATTCATCACCTGCAAGTCCGATGCCGCTGAAACCATGTCTTTGCCATTGTCCCGTGGCCGCGTAATGCCCAGAGCTTCGCAGAGTTTGCCTGGACCGCTGGCCAGCTTGCGCAGGTCGCGCGCGGATGTGAGATCGATATCTGCGAGCCCCCTCGCGCTTGCCATCTCACTGATTCCGCTCACTGGCTCCAGTGCTCGAATCAGTAGGGAGCCCGCATCGCCAGCCGGAAGACAAGAAATATTCAGGCAGTAATGGACGCCATAAATAAAATAAATATATGCATGTCCCGGAGGCCCGAACAGCACGGCATTGCGGGCAGTGTTACCCGCAGCTGCATGAGCAGCCAGATCGCCGACGCCGAGATATGCCTCCACTTCTACAATGCGACCCGCAAGCTTCTTGCGGCCCTCACTCCGGACGATGAGTTTCCCCAGCAGTTCACGCGCGACCAGCCTTGGATCGCGATTAAAAAATTGCCGGCGCAAAAGCTTGGCGTCGCGCATCATATCGGCCGCGACCGAACATGTGCGAAGCGCTCTTTCATCCGTAAAAACGGACTTTCCAGCCATTGATAGGAGACGGCCGCCAGGAGGACGGTGAACGCCAGGCCCAAGCAGGATTGAGCAATCACCGTGAGCGGTGTTGCAGCGGGTAACAGTCGAGCCGCACAGTAGTGGGCAAACTCATGCAGCACATAAAGGCCATAAGAGATTTTTCCCAGATAGAGCAGCGTCTGGTTGCGCAGAAAACGATGCTGTGAGCCCAGTACCGAAAGCAGCACCGCCACGCTTGCCAGGGAAGTTAGCGAATGTCCCAGGGCTAATCGCCACGTACAGAATTTTGGCGGCACAGCGGAAATACTAAAGGCGTATGTTGCAATCAAGGTAGCAATGCCCCCGGCAAGCAGCGCCACCCGGACCTGACGGAACAATGGTGGAAATTTATATGCAAATAGGGCTATCAGTATCCCCAGAGCAATGGGATCGAGGCGGGTGAACGTGTTGTATTCCATCGCTTCAATCGGCGCGGCGGAAACCGCAAGCCACACGCGCCAGACATTTGCCACTACCAGCAAAATTGCAGCTATTACAGCCATGGTTCGAACTGAAGCCTTGCGCAGCGCCAATGGCCATGCCAGATAGAACTGCTCTTCAATCGAGACGGTCCAGAGTGGAATTGCGAAAGAAGCGGGCAAGCCATAGACGACATATACCCAATTGCCTACCAGCAGTGTGTAGCCGGCCACGTAGCGCATTGGCAGATGCTGGCCGGGCAGCACAAGAGCCGCCACAGCGGCGAAAGCCACAAATCCCAGATAGAGCGGCCAGATGCGGAGAATACGCCGCACATAGAAGCCGTGCAGGTCCAAAACTCCCGTCGTGGTACGCTCGCGCAGCAAGAGGCTGGTAATCAGATACGCGCTCAGCGCAAAAAACAGATCCACGCCGTATGCGCCGGAACCGAATGTCGCAATCAGCAGACTGCTCAACCAATGCGGAACGCCAGCAGCGCTATAAAAGTCCATGGTGCGCGGCGCGGCATGAAAGATGAACACCCCTAAAAACGCGAAGAACCGCAGCGCATCCAGTTCAGGCCGATAGAACCGCTCAGCACGTTTTGAAATGTGAGATGGCAGCCTGATTACAGCAGTTGTCATTGGTTAGGGATGCTCTCATTGAAAGCAGGTTGAAAATGTATCTTCAAGCCAGGAAAAGAAGCTTCCCTTAAAAGAAACAGGTACAAAATCTACGCTACCCTTCTTTCCCCAGCGATCAAAAAAGACCGCGCCCACCCGCTTCTCATCTCGCGTGTAAAAGATAACGCCCCAGCGTATATCACCGGAGTCGTTTTGGCGTTCAGCCGAAAGTGATTTAAAAGAAGACGCTATTTTGTCTCGGTAAGCACTTTCTCCGAAATTTCGGATTGTAAGCTTGTAGTAGTACCACTTATCCAGCAACTCCGGCGTAACCCTTGCACGAGTTTCAATCTCCGGTGGCATTTGAAGAATCTCAATTCTGCCAATTTCCCCTTTTGCCAAATCAGTTGCAATTATATTGAGCCGGCTTTGTGGAAAGTTATTTTCAGCAGACACGGCGTGTATACATAAAAGCATAAAACCTAAAATGAGAGATTTTGCATATTGCTTCATTTCTGCTTCGCCGCTATCCATTCATCCACATTCCGTTCCAGAATATCCAGCGGCAACGGTCCTGAACCAAGGACCACGTCGTGAAATTCCTTGAGATCAAACTTTGTTCCCAGCTTTTCTCTCGAGCGAGTTCGCAACTCTTTTATCTTCAACTCGCCGATCTTGTATGCCAGAGCCTGTCCCGGCCAGGCAATATAGCGGTCAATTTCGTTGGTGATATCAAGTTCATGCTTCGGGCAGTTCTCCATGAAATATTTGATTGCCTGGTCGCGCGTCCAGTGTTTCACATGAATTCCTGTATCCACCACCAGCCGTACGGCGCGCCACATTTCATAACTGAGTTGGCCGAACTTGGAGTATGGATCGCCATAAAGTCCCATGTCGTCGCCCAGTGACTCGGCGTAGAGTCCCCAGCCCTCCACGTAGACTGTATATTCGCCGTAGCGGCGGAACTTGGGCATTTCTCCCAATTCATGGGCCCGCGCGATCTGCAGATGATGTCCGGGCACCGATTCATGCAGCGTAAGCGCCGTCATTTCCCACTTGGGGCGGGCATCAGGTTTGTAAAGATTGACAAAGAAGGTTCCGGCGCGTGATCCATCAGCCGCTCCCGGGCGGTAATAAGCTGCCGTGGTATCGGGCGCGAACGCCGCAGGAATCGATTCCACGCCATAGGGCTCGCGCGGCAACGTCCGGAACACCTTCACCAGATTCGGATCAACCGTCTTGGCCAGCGCTTTGTATGCCTCAAATAGATCTTCCGGCGATTTGTAAAAGAACTGTGGGTCACTTCGCAGGAACTGAAAGAACTCGGCCCTGGAACCTTTAAAGCCGGTCTGCTGCATGATCCGGTCCATCTCGCCGTTGATGCGGGCCACTTCCTTCAATCCCGTCTGGTGCACTTCCTCGGCAGACATGTTGGTCGTGGTGTAGTGGCGAATCAAGTGGGCATAAAGCTCTTCGCCGTGTGGCAGTTGCCACGCTCCAACTTCTGGGTAGCAGGCTGGCAGATACTCGCTCACAAAGAACTGTTTGAACTTTTTAAATGCGGGTACCACCTGCTCTTTTACCGCTTTGCGTGCTTCTTGCTGCAGGCGCTGCTGGTCCGCTGGGCTGATGTTCCCTGGAAAGCTCCGGAAGGGTTTGTAAAATCCGCTTTGGGCCGGATCGCTTACGATCTGCTTATCAAGTTGCGCTGGGATGCGCTCCATGATGACTTTCGGATGCACCATGCGCTCGCGAATTCCCTCATGCAGCAACGCCGTAAACTGGTCCAGAGCCGTAGGGACCGCATGCAGGCGAGCCAGCCAATCTTCGTAGTCTTTAAGTGTCTCAAAGCGCAATGAACTGCCCAGATCATCGCTGGTCTGCGGCCCTTCCCGCTGATTAAAGATCAGGAACTGCCAATTGAACTTATATTGCTCAACCCGGTCAAGGTAGCGCTTCTGGAAGAGGTCATAATTCAGTTGGTCAGTTTTGCTCAGGCTGTTGCGGTTGATCTTGGCCAACATTGCCAGCACTTCGCGATTGTGTCCGTCGCGTCGTGCATAGGCTTCAGGGCTTCTGTCCATCCACCGGTCATTCCAGCGGCGGTCGCCTTATTCTGAAGCCTCTTCGGGACGGTCTTGCATGTCATAGTCCCATGCCGCCGCAAATAAGTCATGCAAAGTCTTTGCGCCCTCTTGCCGTGGAATGGCCCTGCCACCGGTAACCAGGGCTAATAGCAGCAGCGCCAATGGCCATGCTCGCATCAGTTCCTCCGTGTCAGCAAAAGTTTATAGGAGAACGCGCATGCATTGAAAATTAAACTTAGACCCACATCGCCCCACTAGCGATAAAATAAGGCAAACAGCTAGACTGATTACAGCTTGCCAGGCTCACACAACGCCGCGCATGAGTATAGTTGCGCATGCATCAGCGGCGTTGCCATTTCTTTGAATAATGAGGAAGCACCGAATGAAAGCATTCATCGCCACAATTTTATTTTTTGTCATTTTTCTTTTGAGCGGATGTCTGGGATCAAGCGGCAGTTCCACGGCTCCGACTCTGGCATTTGTTTATGTCGTTGGCACCGGTGATAATTCGATTCGAGCTTTTGACGAGAAAACCATCGGCGATCTCACGCCTATGTCCATCCCGTCATTCGCCACTAATCCACGGCCAGTCGCCATTGCCTTGCACCCTTCCAAAAATTTCCTCTATGTACCGAACCAGACATCCAATACTGTATCTGGCTTCAGCATTGACCATGTGAGCGGCGTACTCACGCCAATTGGCACTGCTGTTCCTCCCACGCCGGCGTGTGCTGCTCCGGCGGTTTGTGCCAACCCAATCGGGATTGGCATTAATTCCAGCGGGCAATTTCTATTCTTACTCAATCAAGGCTCAGCTTCCCCTGCCGTCCCTGCCTCAATTTCAGTGTTTAGCATTGATACTGCTCGTGGATTGCTGGCTCCGGTTGCGGGGTCTCCCTTCCAGTTTGCATCTCTCAGCGCTCCGAACCCGCAGTTCCTCACTGTGTCACCGAATGCTGGGTTCCTCTATGTTTCCAATGGCACTGGGGGGACAATCTCTGGGTTTTCAATCGGCGCGAATGGCACTTTGGCTGAACTGGCTGGGTCGCCATTTCCCGTGGGAGCGGGCGCCACGGTTGCGGGACTTACCATTGACTCCAAGGGACAATTCCTTTACGCGGCCGATTCAGCGAACAACAAAATAGCGAGCTTCAGTATTTCCGGCAGCGGCGTACTGGCTGCCGTAGCTGGCTCGCCCTTTCCAGCGGGCGCCACGCCAGTTTCAGTCGCGCTGGATTCAACCGCTTCATTCCTTTATTCTGCCAATAAGGGATCGAATGATGTTTCAGCCTATAAGATCGGCAGCGGGGTACTCACCCAGTTGCCGGGGTCGCCTTTTGCGGTAATCCCAACCGGAAGTATAGGAATCCCCCAACCATCATTTCTGACCGTGGATGTGACCAACACATTTCTCTATGTTGCCGATTTTGGATCGTCGAATATTTCAGCTTTCGGGCGGGCTCCAGATGGCACCCTGGGGTTGATTACCGACTCTCCGTTTGCTCAGAGCGTAGCACCTTTGTGGATTGTCTCGACTCAATAATCATTGTGAGGACATGCAGAGTCACATAGCCTTTAAGCCGATAGAGCGGTTTTGTACTCTCTGGGAGAGATGCTGCAAACTGCGGCCCTGGATCGCGTCAGGCGGCTTGCTTGTCACTGCCTTGTGAAGTGGAAGTCAATTGGTGGCGCGGACGGGAAGCAAAATGGCGCACCTTTTTATCCAGCCGCCGGACTTTCTTGTCCGCATAATCGGCCAGCCGGAACAGGGATATTCCCGCAAAGAGTATGCCTAACCAGCCAAACCCGAGGATGATCCACATTACCATATGCTTGTCCTATAAGATTCATTTCAACAAGCCAGGGTTGGTTTCAGATTTTTGGGTTTCGCCGCCTTTCATTACGAAATCTATCTTTTGCAGAAGCGTTATATCAGCCAAAGGGTCGCCTTTTACAGCTACCAGGTCAGCGTATTTTCCCGCCTCTATGCTGCCAACATCGTTTTGCATTCCTAGCAGTTCGGCGGCGCTGCTGGTAGCGGCGCGGACAGCTTGAATCGGCGTCATGCCATATTTCACCATAAACGGAAATTCCTTAGCGGGATTGATGGCCCAATCAAATCCGCCCACATCCGTCCCAAAGGCGATTTTTACTCCGGCGTTAAGGGCGCGCTTAAATGTGTCCTGGTGAATTTTAATCATGTCCAGCCATACCTTGGCTCCAGCGGCAGCCCGGCCCTGGGCCACATACTCGCCGACATAGATTGTGGGCACGTAGAAAATGCCTTTTTGTGCCATCGTCTTCAAATCGGCATCTGTTATGTAATTGCCGTGCTCGATTGAATCAACACCTGCTTCAACGGAGTTGTGTACGCCATTTAACGCCATGGCGTGGGACGCCACTTTGTGGTGTTCGCGGTGCGCTTCATCCACAATGGCTCGCAGTTCGTCCATGGTGAACGTCGGAATATCATCAAGCACTCCATCCGGGCGGACAAAATAGCTGCGGTCGGCATATACCTTGATCCAATCTGCGCCATAGCTGATCTGTTCACGCACAGCTTTGCGGGCATTGTCGGGGCCATCAACTACCTGCACGCCGTGAGGGACTGCCACCTCAGGAGAATAGCCGGTAAGCGGATAGGCACCGGTAACATCCATGGCGCGTGTGGCAACGATCATGCGCGGACCGGGAATTACTCCGCTGTTGATGGCCTTCTTTAAGTCGACATCGGCATAACCTGCGCCTTCCGTTTCAAGATCGCGAATGGTGGTAAAACCGTATCCAAGTGCGCGGCGTACTGATCGGGTTCCCAGAATCGCGCGGTAAGCCGTGGATTGCTTCAGTAGCTGTTCGTCATAATCGGCGGCGGTGATGTCGCCCTGAAGCAGCGTGTGCGTATGCGTGTCAATTAAACCGGGCAAACACGTGTGGTCAGAAAGATCAATCACTTGCCCGCCCGCCGGGGCGGACATATTTTCCTGTACCTCATGAATCCGCTCGCCCTGGATAGTAATCAGCACATTGTGTTGGATCTTCCCGCTTTCGGGCTGTACCAGACTGCCGCAGCGCACGTAATGGGTTGCGATTGGGGCTTTCTGGCTTTGTTCCTGCGCGGATGCAAAAGAGGCCAAGGTCAAAATGGCAAGGAAAATGAGCGATTTCATAAAACCACCTTCGAGGAAGCTGCTAATCCTAACAGAAAGTGTGTTGCCCAAGAATCCTTAGCGTGAAAACCTGTGCTACGATGCTCACTTCGCTTGCATAAAGCGCGACTATGGAAACACCTTTGCGTCCGATGAGTGCCGGGCTCGTACTCGACCGGACCTTCCAAATTTATCGCACGCACTTTGTGATGCTTGTAGGCATAGGACTGCCACTGCCTGCGGTGCTCCTGTTACTGCAACTGGTTTTTATACCGCTCGGTTACCCACCTCCCAGCGGCGCTGCTGTGAGAAATCCCTTGTTCTTCTGGACAACGGCGATGGAGTACTTTAGCGTCTGGCTTTTGGTTTATATGATTGCCCAGGCGATTACCGGGGCTGCAACGGTGTATGCCGTGTCCAGGCTGCATCTTGGCGAAACTGTAAGCATCGGGGAATCCTACCGCAAGACTTTGCCTCGGTTTTGGAGCGTTCTTCGAATCGCCTGGAATATCTTTCTACGGTTCGTCGGAGCAGGGCTCATCACCTATATTGCGTGCGTAATTTTTGTGATTGCATTCTCAGCTTTGCTTAGTCTGGGAGCGCGCGGAGCGTCATCGGGCTTGTATATCGTGGCAGTGCTCTTGGGCCTTATACCGTTCTTCGCCGGGATTTTTTGGATGCTCTACCTGTATGCCAAGTATTGTCTGGCTGTCCCGGTCTGCCTGATGGAAAGCATGCCGGCTCGTCCTGCGCTCAGGCGGAGCAGGTTCCTGGCCAAAGGCAGCATCAGAAAAATCATTTTGATCTACATTCTTATGTTTGTTCTGGGCCTGACGCTTTCTACCATATTCTGGTTGCCGGAGCAGTTTTACACGATGTTCCATGGGCGCTCATACATGTTTACTGTGCTGCTGCGGAGTTCTGGCAGCTTTTTTGCCGGGGTGCTTGCAGGCCCCATCAGTACCATTGCTGTGGCACTGATTTACTATGATCAGCGCATCCGCAAAGAAGCGTTTGATCTGCAACGGATGATGGAATCCATGGGTCAGCCAAACCCGCCTTCTCCTCCAGAAGCTTCCTTAATGGCGCCTCAGGTCTGAGATCTGATCTACTTTCGTTCCATACCGATCTTCAATTTCGTCGTCTCCATAAACGAAAGGCCCACTTTCTTTGCCGCACTGCGAGAATGGGCAGATCGTCCGTCTGAGTAGGTGACGGCCGTGCCTTGCCATGAGCAGAATAACGAGGCCAAGTGCAACTGTAGGTAAATCCCCTCAAGTCTATGGGCGCATATATGTGATACTATGCAACCCTTACCCCCAGAGAAAAGATGGCTTCTATGGACTCAACTTTACGGCCCATGAGCACTGCTCAAGTGCTGGACCGGACTTTTCATCTCTATAAAAATCATTTTCTCTTGTTTGCCGGGATCGCTGCGCTGCCTCCTGCGGTCATCCTGCTGTGGCAAGCCAGTTTCGCCCTGCTCACATTTGTCCCCTTTGCGGGCCGGAATCCCGTCTCGTCCGACATTGCATTTGCCTTGGGAATCATTGTGATGGCGGTTGGATACTTGGCGGCGTTGTCCTTCGCGACAGGGGCAACCGTGTATGCGGTTTCGCGTGTACATTTAGGGCACACGGTAAGAATCGGCGAGTCTTACAAAGTAATCCGTCCATTGCTATGGAGGATTGTGCGGATCGTTATCAGTGTTGCCGTGCGATTCATGGGTGCTTTGACTTTAGCTGTCGTCGTAGGCGTTGCACCAATGTCGTTGCTGAGGGTGATTCCTCCATCCCTGAATCCGGCTAGCTCCGTCCTTGTGATGTGGGTAGGCGGAACTTTAGTTGTGGCAGCTGTCATCGTTTGCGCCATCTGGTCACTCAGGTTGTATTGCAGTTATCAATTGGCTGTGCCGGTCTGCGTTCTTGAAAAACTTGGCGCCGCTGCCTGCCTGAAACGAAGCAGGTTCTTGAGCAAAGGTAAAGGTGTGCAGCGCATTTTATTGATATTGTTCCTATACGCCATTTTTGCTTACGTCCTGGTCCTTGCGCTATCTGTACCAATATTCATATTTGCAGCGCTTGGGGTAGCCGGCAAGACCCCAGAATTAGCGGTTCCGATGGTTATCTGGCAATATTTGGCCAGCTTTCTTGCAGGCGCCATAGCCGGCCCAGTTGTGACAATTGCAGTCGCTCTTCTGTATTACGATGAACGAGTGCGCAAAGAAGCGTTTGACTTGCAATTATTGATGGAAGCCATAGGGGAAGCGAACTCCGCTTCTCCGGCAACAGCGGCGGCATCCGGCGCGATTGGATGAGACCCCGCGACGTGATAAAGCGCGCGCCGCTCCTCGCCTTGGCAATGCTCTTTTCGGTGTGCTCAGCTCAAGCTGAAAGCATCTCCGTTCCCGAATACCGGCAGCAGCTTGAAACAATGAATGCCAGAGTGGAAGCATTGGGGTCTCACCCGCAAGATGCCCCTGAACTCCTGACCGTAATTCCCGACCATGTAAAGGTCGCTGCCTCTTCAGGCGAGATCAATATCAACAACAAACCTCTCAAAGACAGTCTTGCGACCTTCTATGCTGCCGATGAAAAGAAGCGTCCCGCGCTCTTGCAGCAACTCCAAAACTATATGCGGTTGATGACTACCGCCGCAGAGGGTTATGACAAGCATCCCGCAGAGATCCAGTCCAATCATCAAAAACTGGATCGAATTCTGGCGCGGCACGAGTTTAAGAAAGTGCAGGAGCCCAATGCAAAAGACGCTCTGCTGGCGCGCCTCTATCGATGGTTGTCACGCTGGCTGAGCAAACTGGCGGTACATGGTGAAACCAATTTTGATGTGATGCGCCTGGTGATTTATCTGCTCGTTGGTGCGGCAATAACGTTATTGCTGGTCTGGACTATCCGGCGGCTGCGGCGTCCGCAGGAAGAGATGCTCCCACGAGAGATTATTCCTTTCTCACCTTCCGCGAGGAGCTGGCGGGCGTGGCTGGAGGAGGCCCGCATGCTGGCGCAACGGCAGGACTGGCGCAACGCGATTCACCTGGCGTATTGGGCTGGCATCTCTTATCTGGAAGAACACGGTTCGTGGAAACCAAACCGTGCCCGAACGCCGCGTGAGTATCTGCGGCTGATTGGAACACGAGCAGCGCAATATCCTGTGCTCTCAGCCCTTACTCGTAAGCTCGAAACTGTGTGGTATGGATACGGCAATGCCGTAGAAGCCGATTTTCAGGAAACCCTGGGACATCTGGAAAAACTGGGGTGCCGATGAGAATCGAAAAAAGCGATCGCCGCCTATTGATTTGGGCTGGCGTATTGCTGCTTCCCCTTATGGTGGTCTTGGCTTTGCTGTCGCAAGATGAACAGGAGTCCGCTGTCCCCAGCACCTTTTCTGCGCAAACCAAAGGCGCAAAAGCAGCCTACCTTCTTTTGGAGGATGCCGGCTACAACGTGGAGAGATGGGAGCAATCTCCCGTTGAACTTCCATCCGATCCCCAAAATACCGTGCTGGTGCTGGCATCTCCCTTTCGCTCGCCTTCGCGTGAAGAAAAAAACGCATTGCAGACCTATCTGAGCCGTGGCGGAAAAATCCTGGGCACCGGACGCAGCGTTTCCTATTACCTGCCCGGGGCGGAAACTGACAATGAAGCTTTGCCAGCGCCAAGCTGGAAAGACTATCAACCGCAACTGCTTACGCCGTTGACTCGCGGTGGCGCAATACAGATGTCGCCTGCGTCTTATTGGAAAGGACCGGCGACAGCATCGCTTGCGCACTACGCGGATGAAGGACGCCCAATCGTCGTTTCTTACAAGGTTGGCCTGGGCGAAGTGATCTGGTGGGGCGCAAACACGCCACTCACCAACGCTGCCATTGGCAAATCCGGCAACATGGCGCTGCTGCTGAACTCTCTCGGCGAGGCCGGTAAAGTTCACATACTTTGGGATGAGTATTTTCACGGATACAACAGCTCCCTCAGCGGCTATATCTTTGAGCCGCCGATTAAATACGGCGCGCTGCAATGCCTGCTGGTTTTTCTTGCGCTCATCTTCACCTTTTCGCGGCGCAATGGGCCGATTCGTTCATTGCCGGAGCCATCGCGGCTTTCGCCTCTGGAGTTTGTTCACACGCTGGGCAAGCTTTACCGCCGCGCCAATGCGATCCACTCCGCGCTTGCGGTTCCATATGCCCGGTTGCGCGCGCTTGCGTCACGAAGACTTGGGCTTAACGCCGATGCCCCAGTACCCGATTTGGTCAACGCAGTGAGAAACCAGCTGCACTATCAAGACGATTCCTTTGAAGATCTGTTGCTGCAAATTGAAAGCGCCTTGCATAATCCAGAGTTGTCAGAAGCGCGTGCGCTGGAGCTGGTACAGCAATTGGACCGGCACGCGCATAATTTGAAATTCATTTCGATGGAAAGACAGGAGACCACCCTTCATGCAGACCGTGTCCAAGGTGCTCACGCACGGACGAACTGAGCTTGCCAAGGTAATCGTGGGACAGGAAGAGCTGATCAACCAGTGCCTGCTCACCGTGCTGTGCGGAGGCCATGCTTTGCTGGAAGGCGTTCCGGGAATTGCCAAGACACTGGTGATCAAGAGCTTTGCCCGGCTGTTTGATCTTGAATTTCGCAGGGTGCAATGCACCTCTGATCTCATGCCGGCCGATATTATTGGCAGCAATGTGCTCAACCTTTCCACCAGTTCTTTTGCGCTGCATCGTGGGCCGTTGTTTACTGACCTTCTTCTCGCCGACGAAGTCAACCGCATGCCTCCGCGCACGCAAGCCGCGGTGCTTGAAGCCATGGAAGAGCGGCAGATAACCATTGATGGCGCCACGCATCCGTTGTCACAGTTTTTTACTGTCTTTGCCACGCAGAACCCAATCGAGTTTGAAGGCACTTACCCGCTGCCTGAAGCGCAGCTTGATCGTTTTCTGCTTAAGATCAAGGTCAGCTATCCGGAAGCGGAGCAGGAAGTCACGATCCTGCAACACCATCACGAAGGCTTTGACGCTCATCATCTGGACGCTGCCAACCTAACCGCACTCTCCACTGAGGTGCTGGCCGAGGCGCGCGCGGAAATCAGGGCAGTCAAAGTTGAAGCAGCATTGTTCCGTTACATGATTGAAATTATCCGGCGCACACGCAACTGGCCTGCGCTTGCGTTGGGCGCGAGCCCACGCGCCGCAATCAGCCTGATGATGGTCGCCAAGGCCACCGCTGCCTTTGAAGACCGCGATTACCTCATTCCTGACGACGTAAAATCATCCGTACTGCCGGTGCTGCGCCATCGCGTGATGATGAAGCCTGAAGCTGAGTTGGAGGGGCTGGATAGCGACCGTGTGCTGAGAGAGATCCTCGGCGCGATTGAGGTCCCAAAATAATGCAGACGCTGCTTGCGCCGGCGCCGTTGAGCGTTCGCGCCCAGCGCGCCAAACGTTTCAGCTTCGGTTTCGGCAGACGATTTTTTTTGATTACGCTGCTGGGCGTGCTCTGGGCCATCCCGGCTTTTTGGGACATACGCTTTCTCCTGGTGATGGCCGCGTGGGATGCATGTGCGCTTGTCGCCTGGGCAGTTGATCTGGCGCGCCTGCCTCGACCGGAACGATTGGTGGTTGTGCGCTCATGGCAAGGGCCGCCGTCACTCAGCAACAATGTGCAGGTCACGCTGGAAATCCGGAATGAAAGCGGTGTGTACCTGGCTTGCCGCGTGATTGACGATGCTCCAAGATCGCTCATAGCCGAGCCTCCTCTTGTGGAGATCAGGGTCCGGGCGCGAGATTCTGCCTCGGCAACTTATATGGCACGCCCGCTGGAGCGCGGCGACGTAACGCTGGGACCGGCATATCTGCGCTACCGGAGCGGCTCTCATTTCGCTGAACGCTGGGCGCGCGCAGAGCTGAAACAGACGGTGCGCGTCTATCCTGATCTGGAAGATGCCAAGCGCCACAACATCTATCTTTCCCGCGCGCGGCAGATCGAACTGGAAAAGCGCCTCATTCGCCAGCGCGGCATTGGCCGTGAATTTGAAAGCCTGCGCGAATATCAGCCCGGTGACGAGTTCCGCAACATCTGCTGGACTGCCACTGCGCGCCGCGGCAAACATGTAACCAAACTATTCCAGGTGGAACGCAATCAGGCCGTCTGGATCGTGATGGATGCCGGCCGGCTCTTACGTGCGCGTGTAGGAGAGTTGAGCAAGCTGGATCTCTCCGTGAATGCCGCGCTTTCACTGGCCCAGATCGCACTTTACTCCGGCGACCGCACCGGCTTGATTGTTTACGGCAGAAATGTTCAGCAGCGGGTCGGATTGGGGCGCGGCCTGGGCCACATGCGCTCCATCATTGAAAGCCTGGCGTCCGTGCGGGAGGAAGCGGCGGAAGCCGACCATCTGCGCGCCGCGTCCATGCTGCTGCAACTGCAAAAGCAGCGTGCTTTAATTATTTGGATTACCGATCTGGCGGACACTTCAATGACTCCGGAAGTGATTGAGAGCGCCTCGCAGATCCTCTCCAAGCATCTGCTGCTGTTTACAGTGATAGCACAGACTGATCTCAATGCCTTGGCTGCGGAGCGCCCGGAAAATGCCGAAGAGATGTATGAGGTAGCCGCTGCCCAGGAGATGGTCCACCGGCGGGAATCGCTGATCGGCAAAGTTCGCAACAAAGGCGCGCTGGCGCTTGAGATTGCTCCTAGCCGGCTTACCACCGACCTGGTCAATCAGTACCTGAAAGTCAAAGAAAGAAATTTGATTTAGGCAACTTTCATGCAACGCAAATCTGAAAAGCACTCCTGCTAGACTTGAACGCGATGGAAGCCCACGATTCAGTTCCCGCCATGGCCGATGCGTATGCGCAAAAGGCCGTGATTGTCGCCCGTGAATTCAAGATCACGCTGGACTACAGCGAAAACTCTCTGCTTTCACTGGAGAGTATTTTGTCTCAGCTTGCGCTTGACCTGCCGCCCGGCGGCCCCAGCAGTGAAGACCTTACCGAGATGTGCAAGATGTGGGGCAGCTATTTTGGTGAAGTGGTGCGCCGCCGCTTTGGCGGCGACTGGAGCATTGAAACCTATCCCGGCAAACAATTCGCCACTCTTACCCTGAACATCGCCGGAAACAAACTTTTTCCCTCCATGAAAATCCATCGCCGCCTCACCGAGGGGGAAGGCGATAACATCTGGTCGTTTTACAAGATGGTAAGAACCAAATTGGAATCGGTTGCGGGAAGCAAGGTGCAGTAAATTGCTTTTTCTACCCGGCGGATTCATTGGCGGAAATAGAGATCGCCATCGCTGGAATATGAAGTGCATCAGTCCGCCAGACATCCCCACGAAGTACTCGCGTAATCCTGGTCACCGTCCATTCCTATTCGTCAGCTGTCAAAGTAGACTGTTGTTAACGACGCTATTGTTGCTTGTTTTCCAAGGCATCGTCTCCTGTACTAAAACCAATTTGCAGCCTCCAGACCATCCACGTCTCACACCGGGTGTAAAAATGGTCGATATCACTTTTCATGCTGCGGCCCTCGGCCGTGAGATGAATTACCGCGCGATCATTCCAGCCAGCGCCGCGCCAAGCCAGAAATTCCCGGTGTTGTATCTTCTGCATGGCGGCGGAGGCGGGTTCCGTGACTGGTCCAATTTTTCGGGCATTGCCCGTTATGCTGAACAAGGCATGATTCTGATTATGCCGGAAGCGGACGATTCGTATTACACAAACTCGGCTGAGCACCCGCAAGATCGCTACGAAGACTACATTGTTCATGATCTGATCGCCGACGTAGAGCACCGGTTCCCTGCTCTGACTGATCGCGCAGACCGCGCAATAGCAGGTCTCTCGATGGGAGGATTCGGCGCAGTGGTGCTTGCACTGAAACATCCTGATCTTTTCATTTTCTCCGGTGGCCTGAGTTCCGCCCTTGACGTGCCCAAGCGTCCCTTTTCCCTCAAGCGGATTGGCCAATGGCGGCATTACCGCTCGATTTTCGGCCCGTGGGGCAGCCAGAGCCGCAGGGATAATGATCCGTTTGTATTGGCTGGGTCTGCTGATCCACTCCGCACTCCGTACATCTTTCTCACGTGTGGCGAGCAGGAGGGCCTGCTGCCGGTAAACCGCAAGTTTGCCGCATTATTACAGAAGCGGCATTTCCAGTATGAATTCAATACCAGCCCGGGCGGACATGACTGGAACCAGTGGGACCGTCAGCTTCCCGGGCTGATTGGAAACCTTAAGCAACACTTCTCAACGGCTGCGCGGTAATTTCTCGAATTCGCGATAGCTCGTCAGGGTGGTGTCGTTGACTGGTGAATCTCACTTGGGTAGATTCATTTCGTCCCTTGCTTTGCGGGCCACCATGGGTGTCCAATAAGTTAAGACCTGAGCGAGGGGGAGAACCATGAACCGCAGGCAATTCCTCAAAAATGCTTCCACTACCCTAGGAGCGGCGCTGGTCGCGCCCACATGGATCAATGCGATTGCTTTTGATACCGCACCTGCCATGGCGCATGTAGCGTTCGTCAAGACCACGGACCGCGCTTCCGGCGTCAAACGTGCCATCAATCTGCTTGGCATGGAGAAGTTCCGCGGCAAAGACTTGTTTATCAAACCGAACTTCAACAGCTCTGATCCAACTCCCGGCTCTACCAATCAAGACACGCTCACCGCCTTGATGCGACAGCTCAAGGCCATGGGATCTGGGCCGCTTACTGTCGGGGACCGCAGCGGCATGGGCAACACGCGCGAGGTCATGAGCAAGAAAGATGCATTCCAGATAGGCAAGGAACTGGATGCCAAGGTTGTGGTCTTTGATGAACTTGGCCCTGAGGACTGGGAGTTGCTCAAACCGCAGGAGAGCCACTGGGAACAAGGGTTTGCCTTACCCCGAGTGGTTCGTAAGGCGGGCGGCATTGTGCAGACCTGCTGCCTTAAGACGCATCGCTATGGCGGCCATTTCACGCTGTCGCTTAAGAACTCGGTTGGTTTCGCGGCAAAGTATGTGCCCGGCAATTCTTACAATTTCATGCGAGAGCTGCACTCCTCTCCGCACCAGCGGGACATGATTGCTGAAATCAACACCGCATATAAGCCTGACCTGATCCTGCTGGATGGTGTACAGGCATTCACCAACGGCGGGCCGGACCAGGGAAAGATGGTGCAATCCAACGTGATTCTTGCTGGAACAGACCGCGTGGCGATTGACGCAGTTGGCGTGGCATTGCTCCGCCATTTTGGCACCACGCCGGAAGTCAGCCAGGGAGCGATCTTTGAGCAGGAACAGATTGCGCGCGCCGTACAGTTGAAGATCGGCGTGAGCAGCCCGAAACAGATCGAACTTGTCACCGATGATCGGGAGAGCGCCGAATACGCAAAGCTTATTCGCGCGGTGCTGGATGGTGGCAAAGCCTAAGAGTCCGCCACTTTCAGTACTAGTTTGCCAAAATTCTCTCCACTGAAGAGCTTGAGCAGCGTCTCCGGAAAAGTTTGCAGGCCGGCTACAACGTCTTCGCGCGACTTCAGCTTGCCGGCAGCGCGCCAGCCTGCCATTTCACGCAGTGCCTCCGCATATCGCGCGGCGTAATTAAACACCAGAAAGCCTTCCATGCGGGCGCTGTTGACCAGCAGGGACATGTAGTTTTCCGGCCCCTTAACGCCGGTGGTGGAGTTGTATTGTGAGATCGCGCCGCTAATTACCACACGCGCTCCGCGGGCAAGATTGGCAAGGGCCGCGTCCAGAATGGCGCCACCGACATTGTCAAAATATACATTGATTCCGTTCGGGCAGTGCTGGCGAAGAGCGGGTTTCACGTCTTCTTTTTTGTAATCGATGCAGGCGTCGAAGCCCAGTTCGTTTACTACATAGCTGCATTTCTGCGGGCCGCCGGCAATGCCCACTGCTCTTGCGCCTTTGATTTTGGCAATCTGTCCAGTGGGCATGCCGACCGCGCCGGCTGCTCCGGATATCACAACGGTGTCACCCGCTTTGAGAGCCCCAACTTCCAGCAACCCGAAATATGCCGTTAAGCCCGGCATGCCGAGCGTACCCAAAAATACGGGTAGTGGGGCCAGACGGGGATCAACCTTGCTGATGCCTTTACCATCAGAGATGGCATATTCCTGCACGCCAAACATTCCCACCACATGGTCGCCTTCAGCGAAGCCAGGATTTTGCGAGGCAACCACCCGGCCTACAGCACCGGCGCGCATTACTTCGCCAATGTTCACCGGTGGGATATACGACTTGCCTTCATTCATCCAGCCACGCATCGCAGGATCGAGCGAAACGTAAAGAACCTTGACCAGAATCTGGCCGGGGCCGGGATCCTGTACCGGCTCTTCTATGTAATTCCAATCGCTGCGTTTCGGAAGCCCTACTGGTCTTGCGGCAAGTCGAAACTGATGATTAGTGAGTGACATGATGGATGATTGTAAATACAAAAATTGAAATTGGACATGCGTGGTAACGGTTTATGAGCCGCGACATTTGAGTTGGGACAGCCCTCTCGGTTACCAGAACGTTCTGGGTTGCCTGAGTAGCAAATTCTATTCTCCAATGCAGTATGCAGTTTGCCACCAACTTGGAACAGCCCTGCACGCATCCCAATTTCGACAGAGGAGTTGCTCCTCAGCAATAGCACCAGAGCTGCGCGAATGCACAGCTTAAAACGAGAAGGCATGTAACAAGGAACACATGGAACTGAATGACATCACAACTGCAACGTATTATGACCAGACCGATTGCACGCGGGAACCGGGAGAGATGGTTGAATATTCTGGGATCTATGAAATTTGCCATCAGGATGAGCCGCGCACTACCGTGCTCCTGATGCGCTACACCATTTTCCCTTTTTGCCGCCGATGCGGAGAGCTGGTGCGCTACAAAATACTGGAACTGGTGCCGCATATTTCAGAGGACCCGGATTTTCAGGAAGACATTCCGGCGCCAGACAACCCCTCACACAGGATGCAGGTTCCAACTCCTACGTTCCCCATGCAACTCAATCGAGCGCATGGCTTCCGATTCCAGCAAGACACTTTACAAACCGGGCCAGACGATTCCCAAGGCAGGGATCTATAAGGTCTTACACGCAGGACACCGCCTGCCCCATAAAGCGGGCCTTAAAGCGCGTGAGAAATTTCCCTCGTGCAATAAGTGCGGCGGGAAAGTGCGTTTTGAATTGGTTCTTGAGGCTGAAGACGAAGACAAGAATGGGGTCGGCAAAGCAAAGTAGCCTGATTGCTTCCTTCCATTCGTGGGCTGAATCCTACTCCTCAACTTCCACCAGTTCTCCGCGCTCGGCCTTGGCATGGGCAACAATCTTTTCCTGCAGAGCTGCCGGCACAAAGTCATAGTGCGACATCTCCATGTTGAAGCTGCCGCGTCCCTGCGTCATGGACGTGAGGTCAGCGCCATAGGTCAGCATTTCCGCCATCGGGCACTCAGCTTTTACGACTGTTTTACCGGCCTTATTGTCCATGCCCTGAATACGCCCGCGGCGTGAGTTGAGGTCTCCCATAATGCTACCCGCGAATTCGTCAGGAATGGTGATTTCAACTTTCATAATTGGTTCCAGCAGCGTGGGCTTGGCCTGCTCCATGGCTTTTTTGAAGGCGATCCGGCCGGCGGTCTTGAACGAAAGCTCGTTTGAATCAACATCGTGGTAGCTGCCGTCATAGAGAATCACCCGGAAATCGACTACGGGAAAGCCGGCCAGATAGCCGCGCGCAGCCGCTTCCACAATGCCTTTTTCCACCGCCGGAATATAGTTTCTGGGAATAGCACCGCCGAAAATGTCATTCACAAACTCAAAGATTTTGCCGCGCTCCAAGGGTTCCATCTTGATCTTGCAATCGCCATATTGGCCATGCCCGCCGCTCTGCTTTTTATGGCGTCCCTGCACGTCAGCCTTGCCACGAATGGTTTCGCGATAGGGCACCTTGGGCGCCTTCAGCACGACTTCAGTGTGGTAGCGCCGCTTAAGCTTCGATACCATGACCTCAATATGCTGCTGGCCAGTTCCAGCGATCAGGAACTCCTTGGTCTGCTCATCACGAAAGAAGCGCACCATGGGATCTTCCTCCATCAGCTTGTGCAGGCCGTTGGAGAGCTTGTCTTCGTCATTGCGCGACTTAGGCTCAATGGCGAATGTGATGGCAGGTTCTGGCAAGGTGACTCCGGCAAAGCGGATGGGATTGGCCTTGTCACCCAGCGTATCGCCGGTAAGCGTGTCGCGCAGCTTGGCCACGGCGCCGATATCCCCGGCATGCAATTCCGGCACCGGCACAAGGTTCTTGCCTTGGGGAACCGAGAGATGGGCGAGCTTTTCTGACGTGTTGCGGGTGAAATTCTGGAGAGTCACGTCATTCTTCACCACGCCGGAAAACACTTTAAAAAAAGTAATGCGTCCAGCAAAGGGATCATTGGCCGTTTTGAAGACATAGACGGATGTCGGCGCAGAATCGCTGACAGCGAGGTCGGTTGCGTGGCCATTGCCGGAACTGGCCGGTTCGGCATGAACAGCGGCGTGCTCTGCCGCCGTAGGGAAATAATCTACCACGAAGTCCATCAGATGGTCCGTCCCTATATTGCCCAGGCCGGAGGCAAAGAGCACAGGGAAAATCCTGTCTTCCTTGATGGCCTCATGCAGAGCAGGAATCAGATGCTCTTCAGAGATTGTTCCTTTATCAAAGAATTCCTCCATCAATTCGTCTTTGCCTTCGGCGACGATTTCCACCAGCCTTTCATGCGCTTCTTTGGCAGCGGCCTCAAGTTCGGCGGGAATCGGGCCTTCTTTACCTTTACCGTTGCCACCCATGTCATAGGTGTAAGCCTTCATCGTTACCAGGTCGATCACACCCCTCAAGCTCTTTTCACTGCCAATAGGAATCTGCACAGGAACCACCAGACGTCCAAAGGCGCTGATCAGGCTCTCCAGGGCGGTTTCCCAATTGGCGCGCTCACGGTCCATGCGGCTTACGCAGATCACGCGTGGCAGGTTAATTTCTTCTGCATATTGCCAGACCTTTTCCGTGACCACTTCCACCCCGGAAACGCCATCCACCACAACCAGAGCGGCTTCGGCCGCGGACATGGCTACTCTGGCTTCATGGGCGAACATTGTGAATCCGGGAGAATCGAACAGGTTGATTTTAGTGCCATGCCATTCAACGGAAGCAATGGCGGTTGAGATCGTCATTTGGCGGGAAATTTCTTCTTCGTCATGGTCTGTGACCGTGGAACCGTCATCCACGCGGCCCAGCTTGGGTGTGGCTCCGCCCGTGTACAGCATGGCGGAAACCAGGGAGGTCTTGCCGGAATGAGAGTGGCCAATGACGACCAGATTGCGGATGTCCTTGCCTTCGTAAACCTTCAAAGTGCCTCCTTCAACAAGCGGGGCCCGGCCAGATTAGCAGGCGAATCGGAAAGTTCTACTTGGACTGCTAGCTGTTGGTCAAGAGGGTCCGGGGCTCCAGCGGGACAAAATAAGTACCAGTTAAACAGATATTATCCCGCTGGGCAGGGGTTTTGGGAAGGGGCTGTGGAATTGCAGACCACCGCTGTTGCCCGGAATCGCGGAACTTTACGGCAAGACAATCAGGCGGTGCCTGGATGCGATTTGCAAATGCTGAAGTTTGCGGGTTTGTCAGTCTGACCCCTTGTGAGTAAGGCCCGTTATTACTGGACAGCAATGCTGGTTCCCGTTGACAATTTCCAGACAGCTTCGATTGACTTAATGTAAGGGTTCGGGAAAAAGGAGTTTCTTCCGATGAAGATGAATAAGTTGTTCAAGAGCACGATATGCCTGGTCTTCCTGGGCGCCACGCTGTTCGCGCAAGATAAAGATAAGAAAGCGCCCGCTGCAAGCGGGCTGCCACCGATTATCGATCGCGAAATCATCTTCGGCAACCCGGAGATTGCGGGGGCGCAAATTTCGCCCAACGGCAAATATCTCTCGTTTCTGAAGCCCTGGAAGGACACGCGCAACGTTTACGTCAAGGGCGTGGACGAGCCATTCAGCGCGGCCCGGTTAATGACGACGGAAGCCAAGCGGCCCGTGGCCGGCTCTTTCTGGAGCCGGGACAGCAAATATATTCTTTACATAAAAGACAATGACGGCGATGAAAACTTTAATATTTACGCCGTAGATCCTACTGCCAAGCCGGCTGCCGGAGCGGAAGCCCCGGCCTCCCGCGATCTGACTGGGTTGAAGGGCGTACGAGTGGAAATTGTTGATATCCCCAAGCATGACCCTGACACGATCTACATTGGACTGAATGATCGGGACAAGGCATGGCATGATCTTTACAAGCTGAAGCTCTCCACGGGTGAGAAAACCCTGGTACGCAAGAATACTGAGAAAATTTCCGGCTGGGAATTTGATCTGAGTGGAAATCTGCGGCTGGCCACGCGCAGCGCGGAAAATGGCGACAATGAAATTCTGCGGGTTGATCCTGACAAGTTCACTAAGGTTTATTCCTGCACCGTGGATGAAACTTGTGGCCCGCTGGAGTTCACCAAAGACGGTAAACGCACTTACATTGAGACCAATAAGGGCGACAATGTGGACCTGACTGGTCTGGCGCTGTTTGATCCGGAAACAGGCAAGACGGAGATGGTGGAATCCGATCCAATGAAGCGCGTCGACTTTGGCGGCGCCATCTTTTCTCAGGTCACCGACGAACTGGTGATGACCTCATATCTGGATGACAAACAAAGAGTTTATTTCAAGGACAAAGGCTTTGAGAGCGATTACAAGTGGCTGCAAAGCAAACTGCCCGGCATGGAACTGGCGCTGGGTTCACGCACACGCGACGAACAGACCTGGGTGGTAACGGCTCACAGCGATACTGAGCCAGGCATAACCTACATTTTTGATCGCAAGGCCCACAAATTGGCCAAGCAGTTTGCGGTGCGGAAAAAACTTCCGCGTGAATCGCTGGCCAGCATGGAGCCTGTCCGTTACAAGTCGTCTGACGGAATGGAAATTCCCGCATATTTGACGCTGCCCAAGGGTATTCCCGCCAAGAACCTGCCGACAATTATCTTTCCTCACGGCGGTCCATGGGCCCGTGACTTCTGGGGCTACAACCCATATGCGCAGTTTTTTGCCAACAGGGGCTATGCGGTGCTGAGTCCCAACTTCCGCGCTTCTACAGGTTATGGCAAGAAGTTTCTCAATGCCGGCAATCTGCAATGGGGCAAAACCATGCAGGATGACATTACCTGGGGCGTGAAATATCTGGTGGATAAAGGCATCAGCGATCCCAAGCGCGTCGGCATCTTTGGCGGATCTTATGGCGGATACGCAACTCTGGCTGGCGTGGCTTTTACACCGGATCTTTATGCTGCCGCCGTCGATCTCTTTGGCCCTTCCAACCTGATTACCCTGCTTGATTCGATTCCGCCATACTGGGAGCCGATTCGCAAGATGTTCCACGTCCGCATGGGTGATCCGACAACGCCGGAGGGCAAGGCGCTGTTGAAGGAGCGGTCGCCACTGACTTCCGCGGACAAGATCAAGACACCGCTTCTGATTGCTCAGGGGGCCAATGACCCACGCGTGAACCATGCTGAGTCAGAACAGATCGTGGTTGCTTTGCGTGATCGTGGTTTCCCCGTGGAATACCTTCTGATTCCGGATGAAGGCCACGGTTTTGCGCGGCCGGTAAACAACATGGCGGCAACCATGGCGACGGAAAAATTCTTTGCCAAATACCTGGGTGGACGCGACCAGGAAGGTGGAACTCCAGCGGTAGTTGCGCGGCTGAAGGAAGTCACGGTTGATCCCAAGACCGTTGTGCTGGCAAAAAAAGTGGATGCCGGTGCAGTTGGATTGCCTAAAACGGCCACTGATTTGCGGCCTGGAACGTACAAGTACAAAGCGACAATTGAGATTGGCGGGCAGCAGATTCCACTGACGATCTCAAGTACCATTGCCGAGGAAGGTGGTGGCTGGACCGCGACGGACGTCTTTGAAACACCCAACGGGCCTGTCACAACCAAATCCACCATTGAAAAAGGCACCCTGAAAGCGCGGACTCTCAGTATGAAACAGGGGCCCTCTGCAATTGATCTCAATTTCGGCAATGATAAGGTCACTGGCAATGTGAACAGGGATGGACAGGACAAGCCAGTGTCGGTTGACTTAGGTGGACCGTTATTCGCGGAAGCGGCAGGGGCAAAACAGTCAGTGTCGTGTCTGCCGCTGGCTGAAGGTTATACCACCACCTACCGGAACTTTGATGTGCAAGCGCAGAAGGAGAAATTAAAACAACTGAGGGTCATGGGAGTGGAAAAAGTAACCGTGCCAGCAGGCACGTTCGATGCTTACAAAGTAGAGATCATTTCCAGCGATGGCGGCTCTGAGAAGGAGACACTGTGGATTGCCAAAGACTCACGCAAAGCTGTCAAAGAGTCTTCGGTGCTGCCTGCAATGGGAGGCGCGGTAATGACTCAGGAACTGACTGAATAGGCGAGACCTGTCAGCTTCCGGGAACTAACAATAGAAGGCCTGCCGCAAATGGCGGGCCTTTTCTGTGTTTGAATAAGTTTATGAATGGCGACAAAGGGAGCATTGTGGCCGGCCTTGCTATTTGCTGGCTGCTCAATTTGGCGCAACTTGGTGTTGGCTGGTTGCTGCTGGTAGGGAATGAGCGGATGCTTCCTGCCTATTATGTGCTGATCGGCGCCATTGGCTTGGTGCAGGTAGGTTATGTAGTACCTATCTGGAGGCTGCTGCGGCGAAGAGGAAAGGCCAAAGCCGCCAAAGGGCTATTGCTGGCGGCTTCGCTTACAGCAGTCATAAATGTCGTGGTCGCGTGGGCAATTTTCACGGCGCCACGATTTGGCCCGCTTTAAAACCGAACCGCCAGCCCAGTCATGAGGCCTGAGTTCTGGACAATTACTTTTGCCGGGTCAACTGCAGATCGGCCTTCCAGGAACGGCCTTCCTGCCGTCCTTCAGCCGTGCCTGTCATGTGGTCTCCATCGACTTTAAAGTCGAAAGTCCATTCGGATTTTTCCTTGCTTTCCGGGTCGGTGGAGGTGACCTGAAAAGTCAAATGATCATCGGCAAACATGGCATTCTTAATGGGCCATGCGTGGTCTTTGCTGGCGCCCGTTGAGCCGGTAATGCGTCCGCCATTTTGCGTGAGCTGCAGAAAAGCGCTCCCAATGCCGCCTTCGGCATTTTTCATTTCTCCGGTCCAGACACCAGTAAGATTGTTTGAGGTGAAAATCAGCAATGCTGCGAGGGTAAGGGCATATCGAATGGCCACAACAACCTCCTCTTTCAGGGAGCATCATAGATAGACTTCTACATAGCTCACAGACACCAGGCCGCACGGACAAGTTCCGCGCGTTTTGGAAACTTTTGTAAGAGAGTACGGCAAGCCCAGCGCTTTGGGCGTTTGCGACAGGATGTGGCGCTCATCCCTTATACTGGAGTGCTTTTATGTTGCCGCCCGCAGCTCCTGAAATGCCCAGACAATTCCGGTTCAAACTGCTCCCCACGCTAAAGCGTGGAGAGATGTGGCGGTATTTTGGACCGGCATTTGTGGCCAGTGTTGCGTACATTGATCCGGGAAATTTTGCCACTAATTTTGAGGGCGGAGCCCGGTTCGGCTACACATTATTGTGGGTGCTGCTGTGGTCGAACGCCATGGCGATCCTGATCCAGTATCTTTCCGCCAAATTGGGGATCGCCACAGGCAAAACTCTGCCGCAAAACTGCCGCGCGCATTTTTCTCCGAAGGTTAACTTTGGGTTGTGGGTGGCGGCGGAACTGGCCGCTCTGGCCACAGATCTGGCGGAATTTCTGGGAGCTGCGCTGGGATTTTATCTGCTTCTCGGCATCCCACTATTCCCTGCCGCCCTGCTCACAGCAGCAGTGGTATTCATGATGTTGGCGGTTGAGTTGTACGGATTCCGGCGGCTGGAACAGCTCATCATGGTATTCGTCTTTGCCATTGCCGCCTGCTATGCGTTTGAGATGTTCATCGTGCATCCGGATTGGGGAGCGGTGGCCAAAGGCGTCCTGGTTCCCAAGATCAATTCTGACAGTATCTATGTTGCAGTGAGTATGCTGGGGGCCACGGTAATGCCGCACGTGATTTACCTGCACTCAGCTCTGGTGCAGCACCGGGTAAAGGAAGATGCAGCCAGCGACCATCCGGAAAAATGGGTGCTGACGATGCGGCACCTGCGTTACGAATTGTGGGACGTTTTAGCTGCGATGAACGGCGCGTGGCTCATCAACTCGGCCATGATCGTGATGGGGGCAGCCGTCTTTTTCAAACACGGCGTTCCCTTCAGTTTTGATGAAGCCCATCTTACGCTGGCCCCGCTTTTGCCTGCCGTTTCAGGCGCGGCATTTGCCCTGGCGCTGTTGTTTTCCGGGCTGTCATCTTCCACGGTGGGCACTATGGCGGGCCAGGTGATTATTGAAGGATTTTTAGATATTAAATTCAGCGTCTTTCTGCGGCGGCTTATCACCATTATTCCGGCCCTGGTCGTGATCTCTCTTAAACTCGACCCTCTCAGAATTTTGTTACTATCACAAGTGGTGCTGAGCTTTGCGATTCCATTTGCTCTGGTTCCGCTGGTCCTGTTGACGCGCTCACAAGCCGTGATGTCTGACCTGGTGAATCGCCGTTCTACGAACTACATGGCATACGCGGTCACGACGATCATTGTTGGCTTAAATCTTCTGCTGGTCTACAACCAGCTTGGTGGCAGCTTTTAGAGCGAACATCGCACGAGTTAATGGAACGTCCTGCGGACCAGATGAATCCAATAGGAGGTGAATATTATGAATAGCTTTGGCAGCCGATCAAAGTTGCGTGCCGGCAATCAGGAATACGAAATTTACCGGCTGGACGCGCTCGAAAAAAATGGTTGCTCCCCGCATCGCCTTCCTTTCTCGTTAAAAATCCTTTTGGAAAACCTTCTTCGCACCGAAAATGGCCGCAGTGTAACTGCGGATGACGTGCGCTTTCTCGCCGGATGGAAACCTCAGGCAGTTCCGGAAAAAGAGATTGCATTCACGCCAGCGCGCGTCCTGATGCAGGACTTTACCGGCGTCCCGGCAATAGTGGACCTGGGCGCAATGCGTGATGCCATGAGGAAGATGGGTGGCGATCCGAAGCTCATCAATCCACTGCAGCCGGCAGAGTTGGTAATTGATCACTCCGTACAGGTAGACGAATTCGCAAGCATAGGCGCGTTTGCCGTGAACGCAAAGCTTGAGTTTCAGCGCAATCGGGAACGATATGCCTTCCTGCGCTGGGGACAGTCAGCGTTTAGAAACTTCAAGGTAGTGCCGCCGGACATGGGAATCGTTCACCAGGTAAATCTGGAATATCTGGCGCGTGTGGTCTTTTCAGAAAAGCGGGACAGTACGACCGTGGCCTATCCTGACACGCTGGTGGGCACCGACTCCCACACCACGATGATCAATGGCCTGGGCGTGCTGGGTTGGGGCGTGGGCGGCATTGAAGCCGAGGCCGCCATGCTGGGCCAGCCTGTCTCCATGCTGTTGCCGCAGGTCGTGGGATTCAGGCTCACGGGACAGTTACGTGAGGGCTCAACGGCAACCGATCTTGTGCTTACCGTGACGGAGATTTTGCGCAAGACCGGAGTTGTCGGTAAATTTGTGGAGTTCTTCGGTTCCGGACTTGCATCGCTGCCTCTGGCTGACCGCGCTACTATCGCCAATATGGCGCCGGAATATGGGGCCACATGCGGCATCTTCCCTGTGGATGAAACCACGTTGAATTACCTGCGCACCACCGGTCGCGAGCCAAAACAGATTGCTTTAGTGGAAGCCTATTGCAAGGAGCAAGGATTGTTCCATACGGCGCAAAGCCAGGATGCTGAGTATTCACAGGTTGTGGAGCTTGACCTGAGCACGGTAGAGCCCAGCGTAGCCGGGCCAAGGCGTCCGCAGGACCGCGCACCGCTTTCAAAAGCCAAGGAATCTTTTGAGCAGGCTCTGCCGACATTGATTGGGCCGCGTCCTACGCAGCCGGCCAGAAAAGTTGCGCCCCAACAGGTGGAACGGTTTGAAGGTGAAGGTGGTACGCCGATTGGAATTGCCGAAGATCCTACCATGCCTGCGGGCACAAAAGACCTGGGTGAAGATGTTTTCGAGCGGCTGCATGACGGATCGGTTGTCATCGCGGCCATCACCAGTTGCACCAATACTTCAAATCCATCAGTAATGATGGCAGCGGGGCTGCTCGCGAAAAAAGCAGTAGAAAAGGGCCTTAAGCGCAAACCATGGGTAAAGACTTCACTCGCTCCTGGTTCACGCGTGGTAACTGAGTACTACCGCAATGCCGGGCTCATTCCTTATCTGGACCAGCTTGGCTTTCAAGTAGTCGGCTACGGCTGCACAACATGCATTGGGAACTCGGGACCATTGCCGCAGGAAGTTTCCTATGCGATCTCGGAAAAGCAACTGGTTGCAGTGTCTGTTCTTTCCGGGAACCGTAATTTTGAAGGCCGCATTAACTCTGATGTGCGCGCGAATTACCTGATGTCGCCGCCACTCGTGGTGGCGTATGCGCTGGCTGGACGGATTGACCTGGACATCACGCAAGATCCTCTGGGAACTGGTAAAGATGGCAAGCCGGTTTATCTGCGCGATATCTGGCCTACGCAACGAGAAGTTCAGACCTCTGTGGGCCGCGCAATTAATTCCGGCATGTTCACCAAGAACTATTCAACTATTTTTGAAGGCGATGATGAGTGGAAGAAGCTGAAGGTCCCTGAGGGCGAGACATACCTTTGGGACCAGGACTCTACGTATATCAAGCGCGCCCCGTATTTTGACGATATGCCGAACCGTCCTGCATCAGTGAGAGAGATCAAGGGAGCGCGTGTGCTGGCAAAACTGGGCCACAGCGTAACCACAGACCACATTTCGCCTGCCGGCTCAATTAAAGTCAAAAGTCCCGCCGGAAAATACCTTCAGGAACATGGCGTAGCACCGGAGGACTTCAATTCTTACGGTTCGCGCCGCGGGAACCATGAAGTGATGGTTCGGGGCACCTTTGCCAATGTCCGTCTGCGCAACCAGCTTGCGCCGGGTTCTGAAGGCGGTGTCACCCGGCATTTTCCTGATGGTGAAACCATGTCGATCTTTGATGCTTCAGTGAAATATATCGCCGATGGCATACCTCTGATCGTGTTGGCAGGGAAAGAGTACGGCTCCGGTTCTTCGCGCGACTGGGCGGCAAAAGGGCCGCTGCTGCTAGGCATCCGCGCTGTCATTGCTGAAAGCTATGAACGCATCCACCGCTCCAATCTGGTGGGAATGGGAATTCTTCCGCTCCAGTTTCTGGCGGAAGAGAATGCGGAGAGCCTGGGGTTGCAGGGGGATGAAGTCTATGAAATCGTCGGCCTGCCGCCGCTGTTAGCCAGCAAATTTGCCAATGGAAGGCAAGTCCAGGTCAAGGCCATCTGTGCTGATGGGAGCGTGAGCGAATTCAGCGCACTGGTAAGGATAGATACGCCGCAGGAAATCCTGTATTACGAGCACGGCGGCATCCTGCAATACGTGTTGCGGCAGTTGCTGGCCAGCAAACCCACGCCAGCGCTGGTGGGATAATATCGGTTGAAGGGAAGCAGCAAAGTTTTTTGGCGCGAATCAATGCGAAAGAGCGCGAATCAGCGGGGGCGGAGCCGAGTTAGTCTTTGCCTGATTCTTCATTCGCCTCCGACAAAATCTCCCACAAAGCCTTGCCGCGATCGATAATCTCGTTGCGTCCGCATTTTGCATTGATACTCGCGCATGTCGCGCCCCGTGAAAGTGGTCTTTTCGATCTGGTCCATTTCCAGACCGCAGTCCGGACAGATAGTATCAGCCATGGCTGTAAGTCTAGATTATCACCTATATAATTTATTTCCTGTGCTGACGGTACGCGCTGAATGCTATATCCTCACAGGTTTGAGCATCTTCGGGTATAACAGTTAACGTATGAAGGTACTGGTCATCGGCGGCGGAGGCAGGGAACATGCGCTGGTATGGAAGCTGCGCCAATCCCCCCGCGTGTCGCAGGTCTATTGCCTTCCCGGAAATGGCGGCATCTGCGCTGAGTCCACCTGCCTGCCCGGAGATCCTAAGAGTCTTTCCAGCATGCTTGCAGCCGCACATCAGATTCAACCAGACTTAACAGTGGTGGGGCCGGAACTTGCGCTTTCAGTAGGCGTGGTGGACGAGTTTACACGCCGTGGCCTGAGAGTTTTTGGCCCCACGCAGAGGGCCGCGCAACTGGAGACGAGCAAGAGCTTCGCCAAAGAATTCATGCAGCGGCATAAAGTCCCTACGGCGCATTACGCGGTCTGCGCGTCAGAAGAAGAGCTGCGCAAATCACTGGGACTGTTTTCAACCCCGGTGGTGGTCAAAGCTGATGGACTGGCGGCAGGTAAAGGAGTGGTCATCGCCGCGACAAAAGAAGAAGCCGTGACGGCTGGCGTGGAAATGCTCAATGGAAAGCTGCTGGGAACACCCGTCGTCACTGTAGTGCTGGAGGAATTCCTGGAAGGCGAAGAAGTTTCCTTTCTGGTGCTTAGCGACGGGGAACGGGTGGCCGCTCTGGTACCTGCCCAGGACCACAAACGCATCGGGGATGGCGATAAAGGCGCCAATACCGGAGGCATGGGCGCTTACTCCACCGATGCACTGCTGGAGAAAGGCATGGCGGAATGGCTGGTGAACCATATAGCCCGGCCAGTGATTGCAGGCATGAAGTCAGAGGGAGCGGAATACCGCGGCATTTTATATTGCGGCTTGATGATGACCGCACGCGGACCTATGGTGCTGGAGTTTAATGCCCGTTTCGGAGACCCGGAAACCCAGGCTGTGCTGATGCGGCTGGATAGCGACCTGCTGGATGCAATTGAAGCCGCAGTCGAGGGTCGCGTAAGCGATGGCGAGTTCAAGTGGTCACGCGAAGCCTCATGCTGCGTGGTGGTAGCTTCCGGCGGCTATCCGGGAAGTTTCTTGACCGGTAAACAGATTTCAGGCCTGGACCGGGCGGACAGCATGGCAAATGTAAAAGTGTTTCACGCCGGTACCAGCAAGCGTGATGGCATTTTCTATACCAGCGGAGGACGCGTGCTGGGTGTGACCGCGCGCGCGCCGGGACTGCAAGAAGCAATTGATCGCGCGTATGAAGCCGTACGCCTGATCAGCTTTGAAGACATGTATTACCGCAAAGATATTGGAGCACGCGCTTTAAAAGCGCAAAAATCTTCATAAAAAAGGACTTCCATGGCAGAGAACCCTCTTGTTTCAATTGTGATGGGGTCGGATTCCGATCTCGAGATTATGAATGAAGCGGCCAAAGCGCTGGATGATTTTGGCATTACCTATGAGATTGACGTGACCTCGGCACATCGCTCGCCGGCGCGAACTTCAGAATATGCACGCAACGCCGCCGGGCGCGGTATCAAGGTCATCATCGCCGGAGCAGGCGGGGCGGCGCACCTGGCGGGAGTGATTGCCGCAGAAACCACGATTCCTGTGATCGGGGTGCCGATTCCGTCGACTCCTTTGAACGGTATGGACTCTTTGCTGGCTATTGTGCAGATGCCCGCTGGAATTCCTGTGGCAACAACAGCCATCGGCAAGCCCGGCGCGACCAATGCAGGCATTCTGGCCGCCCAGATTATCGGATTGAGCAACACGACAGTGGCCGGCAAGCTGAAAGAAATGAAAGGCAAGCTGGTGAAGAGTGTGGAAGAAAAATCACAGAAGTTGCAGCAGTTGAGGAAGCGGTAGCGGTCTGAGCATGGCAAAAATGCTTGATGCCATTGCTATTATTCCCGCGCGTCTGGGTTCCACGCGGCTGGCCCGCAAGGTATTGCGCGACATCGCAGGCAAGCCGATGGTCGCGCGAGTATATGAAGCCGCGCAAAACTGCTCGCTTCTGCGTGAGGTGATCATTGCCACTGATTCTGACGAAGTCATGCAACTGGCCCAGGCGCATGGGTGGAAGGCGCAGATGACGTCAGAGAAGCATCGCAGCGGCACAGACCGCATTTATGAAGTGGCGCAACGGGTACCGGCAGATGTTTATGTAAATATTCAAGGTGACCTTCCGCTGATCAGGCGGGAACACATTGAAGCGCTGCTACGCCCCATGAACAGACCAGAAGTAATGGTTTCAACCGTCAAAACGCGGTGCAAAGCTGAAGAAGCGGGTAATCCAAACATGGTCAAAGTGGTGACGGACAAAAACGGCCGCGCCCTATATTTCTCGCGCTGCCAGGTCCCCTATGATCGGGACAAGGCCGCGGCCGTCGACTACTTCAAGCATTTGGGGCTGTACGCATATCGGCGCTCCGCGCTTGACCAATTCTGTAATCTGCCCGAAGCCAAGCTTGAAGCGGCTGAGCGGTTGGAGCAACTGCGATTGATGGAGAATGGCATCGACATCTACGTTGAGGAGACTCCGTTCGGCTCGGTTGAGGTAGATACGGAAGAAGACTTGCGCAAAGTGGAAGAGATGCTGCGATCGGAGAAGCTGTAAGCTATCCCGCTTTCTCCGCGATTACAAGCTCGTTAAAAAGAGATCAAGTGGCAAGGCCGGGCTGATGGCTTTTGGCCCATGCTTCCGCAGCCGCAATTCGCTTGGAGATAGGCGGATGCGAATGGAACAACATTTCCACCAGCCGCGAAGGGTGGCTTTCACTAAGGTTCTGCCGGGCCAGTTTCTCCATGGCGCTAATGTAAGGAGTGACGTCAGCAACGCACTTCCAGCAATAGAGATCTGCCTGGCGTTCAGTAAAGCGGGAATAAGCATTAAGCGCAGGCATTAAGAGCAGGGATAGTCCGCTGGCGACGAGGGCAAGCAACGGCAGATTGGCAAAGTCTGAAAGATGCTGGAACATCCTGTGTTCGTCAATGGCATAACGCAGCACTGCATTTGCGGCCCAGAACCCCGCCAGAGTCACCACAGCCTGCACGGCAATCATTTTTACCAAATGACCATGAACGTGGTGACCGAGTTCGTGGGCGAGCACGGCTTCAATTTCATCATTGCTGTAATTTTGTAGGAGCGTGTCCGCCAGGATGATGCGCCGGGTGCTTCCCAGCCCCGTAAGAGCAGCATTGGCTTTTTTACTCTTCTCTGAAAGCTTCCATTCGTAAACGCCGCGCACGCGTGTGCCAGAGCGCTCACCCAACCGCACCAGGCGGGCTTTGAGTTCGTCGTTTTGCAAAGGCACGAACTTATAAAAAAGCGGGAACAGGACGACGGGCGCGATCTGCGCGAAAAAAATGAACAGGCCCATGAAAATCAGCCATGCGATGATCCACCAATATGGCGGTGAAGTGCGGATGAGCGCATACACAATTTCCGCGAGAAGAGTGGCCATAACCAGGCCCAGCACCCAGCCTTTGATCTCGTCTTTGATCCAGGAAGGAAGGCGCTGATTGGAGAGGCTGAAGCGGTGCTCAAGGCGGAAACCGTAAAAGTCGAGCCCAAACCCCAGTGCTTTGCTTATCAGGCTGAGGAACATCACATAAAAAAACAGGTCCAAGGCGTAGTGGTCGCCACCCAGCCGCGTGGCAAGGCTGCTGAGTGTCTTGGTCCAACCGGTGGCCAAAAGAGCTATGAGAAAACCGAAACTGATCACCAGATCGCCAATTTCCAGCCAGCGCCGGGTGCGATTGTAGGCGCGCGCTTCTGGAGTGTCCGGTTGCAGATGGGATTCGGTGATGGTCATTGATTCTGCTTTTCCGGCTTGAATTCCAAGGTTACGAACTGGGCTACTTTTGAAGACTCATTGCTCATTGTTTCCTTCAACCCTGCAGGTATCCAATCCAGTCCGCCTGATGAACGCTGGAATGGATATGTGGCGTCAGAAGGTTTTCGGTTCAGATTGAGGTCGGATACTGCGATCAGAAGAGTAGGTCCGACTGGCCGTCTGTCTAACTTTGCGTTCGGCGGTAATTTAACCAGCGAAACCGTCCATTGATCGGCAGTGATGCGATGAGTCACTGAGGGGCAGCTCCCCTTTTGCTCTTTGCCGCAATGCAGCAGAATACACAGATCCGCGCAGGCTGCTACTTTACCCGACGGCTTCAGTAATTCAATGGTGATGTTGTGGAAAGGCCGATCACTTTCATTGATGGCGGCATGGGCAAAATTGCCCGGAGTGTAGCGGACTTCACCATCCTTGAGCTGCAGCGCTACTGGCTTCTCGCCGGGACGTTCACTTACCACGTCCGAATCACCCAGAGTTACGAAAAGATAGTCATGGTTGTGCTTGTGCACCAGCGTCGTTGCTTTGGGCGCAACCGTCACATCGAAGACGCGCACGAATTCATTTTGTAAAACCAGATGATGGCTGGGTTCAGAAGTGATCTCAACGGGCTGCTGCTGTTGCTGGGCCAGAGTGGCTGTGGCCAGAAACACCAGCCCCGCGACACGGGACTTTCTCATGGTTAAGATTGTAAGAATAACCTGAAGCGCCCGCAAGCCGGTAAACGCCTGAAAACCTTTGTTTTGTCGCTTCGCTCCAACCCGCTTTGAGATTTTGCAAATTACGATGCGTTGTCAGCCTTCGGGCAAGCCGCTCGGCGAGACTCGGGCCTCGCGGCTTTTCCCTAATTAAATTTTGTCGCTTCGCCCCAAACAGGGCAAAGTTCTGGAACTCTTGCTTAGTGATGATCGTCCGGTTTGGGTGCGTCCTTGAGGCCCATCGATTCCGACCCCTCACCTGCGGGGCGTCCGCGAAACTCGAGGACAACAACCTTTGCAGTCGTCTTGCCGGTGTTGGTTACGGTATGAACAACGGGATTGTTCCAGGTAACCTCGCCGGTCTTGTTGTGGACTACGGTCTCCGGTTGGTCTTGGTTCTTTACGGTTACGTCCGCGTCGGCCAAGGGGACGTTGAGAAAGTTTGCCAGATGCGTGTGCTGTGCATATTTTGCGCCTGCCGGAAGAGTCACGAGCGTGACCGACCATTGATCGGCGGTAAACAACTTCTTTACTGAAGCGCACGAGGATTTGTCAGCAGAGTCACACGGCACAGGGACTTCACACGACTCCGTGCAAGCCTTCTCATTGGTAGTGGGTTTCATCAATTCGATGGTTCGGTTATGAAACGGAGTGCTGCCGGAGTTGCCCACGGCATGCACAAGCGGCGCTGCGCTGAACCTGACATCGCCATCCTTAAATGAGACCGGGACAGGTTGCGCGCCTTCTTTGGTGTTCGTGATCTGGGAATCCCCTATTGCGATAGAGATATAGTCATGAGCGTGGCGGTGCATAAGTGTCGATTTACCGGGATCGACGGAAACCGCGAAGACGCGGACGAATGGGTTGTCCAGAACAAGATGGTGGCTGGATTCGGAGGTAATCTCCACAGGTGCTTGCGCCTGTTGCGCCCAGACGGTCAGAGCGAGGATAAAACACGATGCCACGATGGAAAGTTTTCGCATAGGAGAGACATTCTAGACGTGACCACCAGGAATGCAAATGGAAATAGAGACTGACGCCGGTTTAGCCGGCGCCAAAAGCAGATGGATCAGGAAATGCGCGGAAGCCCACGGCGTAAGTCCCTGGCAATACGCCGCTGATGCCAGAGTCGCAGTGGCCGGGAATAATTGATAATGCCGAACGCGGCGATTGCCGCCATCAACAAGACACTACTGATAATTAAAAATACCCGCGCCGCGCCTGTTTGCGCCACTTGCAGGATGACCAGAGCATTGCGCGGAGTAAGCAGCATAGATGCGGCAAGCGCCAGCAGCCCGACCCCTGCCAGTAGCCCGGTTATGTTCTTGGCCCATCGTCCAGTGGCGTGATAGTCAGCGAACAGATTAAACCCATAACGGATCAGCCCTGCAATGACGATGAAATTCGCGACAATAGCAATCCAGGATTTGAGGTCCATACTCTAAGTTGGACGCCGTGACAGATGCGGAGGTTGTGAAGCTCTGGTTGAAACACCCGCCACGCGCTAAGCGCACCTTAGTACGCCGGAAATCACTTAAAATACCAGGAACTTTTTCTTTTTCTTGGCCGGTCTGCCGGGACGGCTGCCATCAGTATTTGCGGCCGCAACCATGGTGGGCTTATTGCCCTCATTGGGGCTTGCGCCTGTATCGGCGAAGCCGGTCTTGATGTCAATATAGGCTTCTTCTCGCAGCTTAGTCAGGTACGCCCGGGCCGCAGGCTCTAAACGTTCAGAGTAAATAGCTTCGCGGATACGATCAGAGATGTCCTTAAGCGGTGGAATACCGGGCTGACGGTGGCTTGTGACCTGCAAAATGATGAAACCCTGCCGGGTGCGAATTACGCCGGTTGTCTCACCTGCCTTGAGAGAAAACGTTTTCTCTTCAAGGTCCTTGGCCAGTTCACCACGCTTGAAACTCCCGAGTGTCCCGCCCTGTGCCGCGGTTGGGCCTTGCGATTCCTTTTTGGCCAGATCCTCAAATTTGGCGCCTTTATGCAGTTGTTCCAGAACCTGGTTTGCTTTGGCCTCGGCTTCAGCCACTTTTGCAGGATCTTCCGGCAACTGCTTGTCCGCAGTTGAGTCCTGCTTGTCTTTCCCCTCAACATTTTCCGCCACGGGCTGGGTAGGGATCATAATCTCGCTCAGGCCCACTTCCTCCACGCCCTGAAGCTCTTTCTGGTGCTTGTTGTACCAATCTTGAATATCTTCATTGCTGATGTGGAGTTTGGCCCCGACTTCCTGGCCTATCACCTGTTGTGTCACCGCACCGATGCGGATCTGCTCCTTAAATTCTTCATAAGAAACGCCCTGTTTCTGCGCTTCTTTTTCCAGATCATCGATGCTGGCCAGCCCCATCTGCTGCCGCAACTGGTTAAGCCGCTTCACTACTTCTGTTTCACCGGTTATGCCCAGGTCCTTGCCGCGTTCCAGTAGAAGCTGCTGATCGATCAGGTCGCGCAGAACATCCTTCTGGGCTTTTGTCCATTTCGCTTCCCAATCAGAAGGAAACCGCTGTTTCAGCTCCTCCAGATTGGTTTGCTTGGCCTTTTCCATGTCAGAGCGAGTAATGATTTGATCGTTAACGCGGGCGATGATTTCGTCCACTATATTATCGGCATGGAGAGCCACGGCCACTAGCACGAGTGTGGACGCAAGCAAAACTAATTTTTTGGACATATATCGAAGACCTTCAACCAATGTACTTGGGGTATTTAGATTATTTTATCAGTGGAGAGACCAAGCCATCTACCCCATAGAACGGTCGCGAGCCGCTATTGTTGCGGTTTTTTCTTCTTGAACAGCCCGCCCAGAGCGTCTTTCAACTCTTGTTTTGGCTGGCCTTGCTGGGCCCCAGCTTTGTTCCCTTTGTTGCCCTCAACGGCCTGCAGCAGAGAGCCCTGTAAATTGCCCGTGGCCGCGTTGCCTAATGCGGGACGAAAGACCGGATTTGAGGTCTTTCCTTCAATCAGGAAGGGCAGCCCTTTGCTTTGCGCTGAGCCAGCCAGTCCAGTGAGGCTGCCAAGCACGTTGCTGGCGCCGCCGGACAGTTTAAGAAGCATTTTGAAATCGAGAGAGTTATCACCTGTGATTACGCCGTTACCTGTGAGCGTTCCCAGAGACGGCACGTCAAGCACGATGTTATCTGCACGGATTCCCTCAGGCGCAACGCGTAAAGCAGAACTGAACGTCTGAATCAATGTGTCTGTGCTTCCCTTGTTGCCGGTAAAGGCCGCAATTGCACCGAGCTTGGAACCGAGGTTGAATCCGGAAAGATGTGTGCCCGTAATGTTAAGCGGACCATTAATCACCAGGCGATCCAGAGGCCCTTCAGCTGTAAAGTCCATATTGATGTTGCCGCCCTGTAAGGACGCTCCGGAAGGCATGACCACTCCGAATGCAGGCAGCAGGCCCTCAACATCATTTACCGCCATGTTCTTGCCTTGTATTTTCAAGTTGGCGAGTGTGTCTTCACCCTTCGCGCTGAGAGTGCCGCTTGCATTGGTTAAGCTGTTGCCGGTGTGGAGGTTCGCATTCAGAGTACCTGTCTCTGAATCCAGCGCGTAGTCCGATTTGTAATCCAGGGTCACAGGCTGTTTTGCCGGCTGGCCGCCTTTCACGACGCGCAAATTGGCGGCTTTGGCGTTGCCTTCTGAGTGAAGATGGTGGCCGTCTGACTTTACCTGACCGTCAAAATCCAGCGTGCCGCCTATTCCGGAGGCCGGATCGACAAAACCCGTGGCAGCCAGATCAACGTGACTCAACGTGAGTTTGGCGTCTAGCGGGCTTTTGGCGGAATCACCTGGATTCAGCGGCCCTGCCTGGCCTTCCAGATTCATCTTTCCACCGCCCGGCATTGTCGCTGACAATGTGAATGGCATAGCGCTCTGCGCGGAGATGTTATGCGCCACCAGATTCACATTCTGGTAAACGCTCTCTTTGCCCGCAGAATGCCCACTGGTGTGGCCTACGCGAACAGTTCCATCAGCTATCTCAAACTTGTCCACAGAGATATCCGGGGCGGATTTGCCCGTTGGTTCCGGGGCTGTCTTTTGCGCCGAACCGCCAAGCGAAGAGTAATTCCACTTGCCCGCTGCGTTCTGGAGAAGAGTAATGTCCGGCTTCTGCACCGTCAGCGAAGTTACTTTGAGCTGCTTGGAAAAAATCAGCGGCATCAGCTTCACGCCAACTTTTACTGAAGAAGCTTTCAGGAAAGGGCCGCTGTTGAAAGCAGGATCGTCTGCAATGGAAATATCACTGGCGGTTGCGCCTCCACTGAATATGGACGCGTCAAGCTTGCCAATGTGTACGGAACGGTTGAGGGCCGCAGAGATCTTTTTTTCCAGCTCGGGGCGGAAACTATCGACGTTGATAAACAGGGGAACGAGAACCACGATGAGCAAAAGAACGCAGACGATGATACCGGAGATAACAAGCAATTTCTTCATGAAAGAATGCTACCAGAAGCCCATAGGTAAGATGTTGTTGACATGGCCGGGAGTTTGCTTGAGCATAGGGAGAATGAAAACCGCAACCTTCCTGCTCGGTTTATGGGCATTATTTCTGGGAAGCGTTCTGGCCCAGGAAAAAGCGCCAGCCCATTCCATTCCATCAATTCCGCCCAATGTCGCGGAGAAGCACCTTGAACATAAAGTGGAGCCCCGATATCCACAGGAAGCGCGGACGAATCACGCTGAAGGTAAGGTAATCCTCAAAATTCACATCGACGAGAAAGGAAATATTTCCGATCTCAACGTGGTTGCCGGCCATCCAATGTTCGTCGCGCCGGCGCAATTGGCAGTAGAGCAGTGGAAATACAAGCCATTCCTGATCAATGACAAGCCAGCCGTGGTTGAAACCATAGTAACCGTCGCGTTCAGCCCGGCGTTGGATGATGCAAAAAAGCAATCTGCTACAGCCAACTCACGGCCATTGATTGCCCCCGAAATTGCTGAAAAGAACTTAATCTACCGCGTTGATCCTGAATATCCACCACAGGCGAGAATAGCGAAAATTGCAGGGCTGGTGGTATTGAACGTCGTGATTGACGAAAAGGGAAATGTGGCATCCGTTCGTGGCGTGAGCGGACACCCCATGCTGGTCATTGTCTCTCAAAATGCTGTCAAACAGTGGAAGTATGCACCTTTCCTTGTTAACGGCAGCGCCGCTGAAGTACAGACCATGGTGAAATTGAAATTGCCGAAATAAAGAAGGCAGAGTGTATCTGGCCTGATGGCAACCACTAGAGCAGAAGATTATTGATCACTGCCCGTAATTCTTTACGAGATAGTTTGTGATCTCGACTTCCAATTCCGCATACCCTGCATGGACGGTGCTACGCAAGGCCGATTCCACGCTTTGTCCTTCTCCCAGCCTTTGCATGAGCCGGGCAATATCGCTAAACCCATAGGTGGAGCGGATGTATTCCACTGCTGCAAGGCTTTCCGCATAAGCCACAGAGGCTTCGGCCGAATTATAGCCTTGAAACTCCCCTTCCAATTGACTGAGCGGGACCTGCCGCCCTGAGGCGTACAAAGCTGCCAGCCGCGGCCCAAATGCCCCGGTGGTCAGGCCCTCTTCCAGTTCGGCGGTCCCTTCATTAAGCCAGCTTGGCGCGCGGTTATGCGTGACCTGTGCGACGAACGAATGCGTCAACTCGTGCCGCAGCACATGGGCCATTTGCGGCGTGACAGTTTTAGCGCCGGAAATAGGAATGCGAATCTTGCCGTCATTCAGTGCAGCCGTCCAGGCCGCCGCATGAGTTACATCAAAGAATGCCTGGTCCGTATAAAGCGAGACATAGATATTGCGCGGCGTAGCGCCAAGATCAATGCTCAGATCGTGATAATCGGCTTCCAGGACCTCCAGCAGTTGCGCGCGGAGCGAGTCCTCGGTTTGCGATCCTTCATACCGCAATGTGAAGTGGCTACTTTCCTGCTGCCGGAAATCGGCTTCCGTCGTTGATTCGCGCTCCACCCTCTCCAGCAACTGCTGCGTTCTTTCCTCCGGACGAAGTTGCAATGATTTTTTCAGAGCGGCAATGGCTTCGCGATTGTGGTCGGTCTTGTAATAGGCATATCCCATAAGCAGGAATGCGTCGGCCGATTGCGGGCTGGCCTGGACGGCTTGCTGGGCGCGAAGCAGAGCTTCGTCCGGCCGGCCTAACTGCAATAATATGGCGCCATAATTCTCCAGCAGGACGCCGTGGTCCGGCAGAAAGAGCAGCGCCTGTTGCAGGTAGCGCTCCGCGGCGGAGTAATTGTGCCGCTTTTCCTCAAAATTGGCGGCGATGGAGTTCGCGGAAGCCGACCGCACAGGATCGTTTTCGCCTTCAATTGCTTTCAGGGCGGCGGCATCCACCACCCCATTGCGAATCACACGGGATATCAGGTCGCCCGAGCCCGCCATTTCCTCATGCACCGGCGGCGCTTCCACGGGGGATACAGCCTGCGTTGGTGCTGCTGGAATCACAGGGCCCTTCTCAATCCGTACGACAATTGACTTGGGAATAGTTAGCGTGTTGTCGCCGACCGTGTATTCCACACGTCCATTGTGTTCCTGAGCGGAATCGGCATGGATGCGATCTCCGTTCCTTAGAACGATCGTGTCCGCATGGGCCGAGGCGCAGAGCACGGCAAAGGCGCAAAATGTAATAATCAATTTCAAGTGTAAGAAGTCTAAGCAATTATGGCATGTCTATGAAGCGTGTCTTCATCCTGCGAGTAACGAAGGTACTACTGCTAATCTCCGTCCTTGGAGCCATTTATGCCTCGGGGCAGACTCCAGCGCCAGCTTCCAGCGCCGTAGCGCTTTACCGTGATCTTCTCAATCCTTCTCTTGACGCCAAAGACGTTTACCAGATTCGTGAAGTTTCCATCCTTGTTGAGGACCTGCACATCTCCATTAGCGACGGTACGATAGCATTTATCCACGAAGTCAACGGACGTATTACGGGCGCTGTCTTTGAAGGCACCGGTGAGGTGCTTTTGGTTCCTCCTAACCGAGCTGAGCGCACATCACTCGCGCTGTTTACCGGTTCTCCCGTAATGGAACAGCGCTTCCAATCGGCCTATTTCCGCTTTTCTGACAGCGCTGTGGTCCAGGACCTTCGAGCCGGACTTCGCGGCCACGCCGACGATGCCGAGGAATTCATCGCACGGTGGCAACAACCGGTATCGCTTCTGGCCCGCGCTGACGCACTTTCGATTCTCCAGTCCATGACCGGCGTCAAAGATGCCGCCTCTCGCTTTTTACACCTGCGGATAGGAGGCACCGCTTCCGGGATTGTAGATATTTTCTTTGACACGAATGGCCCAGAACAGATCAGCGTGGCCCAGGCAAGCACAATCAATAATCAGGCGTTCTTTGACATATGGACTTCTTTCCCAATGCGTTCCGTTCGCGAGGCAGCCGGCGAAGAAGACCCGGCCACGCGCGTCAGCTTTGAAATGTCTGACTACCGCCTGCGGGTAAAAGTACAGCCGCCTACCGAGCTTAGCGCTGAAGCCGAATTCACCCTCACCCCACAGCATTCCGGCCAGCGCACTGTGATTCTGGATTTATCGCGCTACCTCAAGCTCACGGAAGTACGCGTGAATGGCGAACCGGCAGAGTTCATCCAGAATGAAGCTATCAACGGCAGCGATCTTTCCCGCCGGGGAGATGACCTGATAGGCGTTGTGTTTCCCACGCCGCTGGAGAAAGACCATCCTGTAAAACTGTCATTCAAATATGCCGGCCCAGTAATGTTCAACGCGGGCGGAGAGCTGCTTTACGTAGGAGCGCGCGGCACCTGGTATCCCAATGTTGGCCCTACTTTCAGCAACTTTGATCTCACCTTTGAGTGCCCCAGCGACTGGACCGTTGTGGCCACCGGGAAAAAAGTTTCAAGCACCGTGGCGGATGGCAAACAGATCACTCATTTTGTCACGGAAAAACCCATTGGTCGCGCAGGCTTCAACCTGGGGAAATTTGTCGCCGCCACATCGTCCGCGGGTGGGGTGGATGTCCATGCTTATGGCGCGCGCAATGTTGAGCGGTCCCTTGCCGGTGCCGAAGCCCGCGCCGGAAAGACCCCTGATCCTGCGCGAGCGACCCAGCAGATCGCCGACCAGGCCGCCAGCGCCGTACAGTTCCTCTCCACCCAACTTGACCCCTTCCCGTACTCCAACCTCGAAATTACCCAGCTTCCCGGCCTATTAAGCCAGTCATGGCCCGGACTGATCTATCTTTCCAGCACGGCTTTTCTCTCGCCCGATGAGCGCCGGGCGGTTGGCATCCGCGACCCCTATTTTGATCTCCTGCTGGGCCGGCTCATGCTTACGCATGAAACGGCGCACCAGTGGTGGGGCGACGCTGTGGACTGGGCCAGCTACCGTGACGAATGGATCATTGAAGCCCTGGCAAACTATAACGCGCTGGTCGTACTGGAAAAACAGCATCCCGGCGACATGAAGACGGCGCTGAGCTATTATCGCGGTGAACTGCTGCGCGAAACCAAAAACGGCATTGTCGCCGACGCCGGTCCCGTTACCCTGGGCCATCGCCTGACTTCCTCAAAATTTCCTGATGCCTATGAACCCGTGCTATACGGCCGGGGCACATGGCTCATCCACATGCTGCGTACCATGCTGCGTGAAGCCAGCGGAGGCGACAATGACGCGGTCTTCTTTTCAGCGCTTAAGGGCCTGCTGGCCACCGCTCCCAACCACAAAATTTCAACGCTCGATTTGCAGCACGCTTTTGAGAAAGTGATGCCCGCTTCTCTGTCTTATGAAGGCAAAAAGTCGCTCGACTGGTTCTTTGATAGCTGGGTCAACGGCAACTCCATCCCGCAATTCTCGCTCGACGCGCTGCACATGACCCCCTCTGCGGGCAAGCTCAGGGTGACTGGGACTATTTTGGAAGACCATGCCGCCAGAGACATGGTGACCGCCATCCCTTTATATGCCTTGGATGCGGCAGGAAAATCGCGTTTTCTGACCTTCGTTTTCGCCGATGACGCCAAAACCGACTTCACCCTGACCGCGCCCATTAGCACGAAGCAGATCGTGCTGGACCCTGAAGAGACGCTGCTGAGAAGGTGAGGCAGAGCTTTCTGCCTCCCAGATTTACCTGCCGGGAGCATACCACCTGATAACCTGCGCTTTATTCATGCCATCTTTGTGGTTAAATCTATGTATGACTTTGTCCCTCAAGCAGCAAGGCTTGGAAGATGCTCTTAGAGGGCTGGGCCGTATGCTTGTGGCTTACTCGGGTGGCGTCGATTCTGCTTATCTGGCATGGGTTGCTCATCGCGTTCTGGGGCAGGACATGCTGGCTGTGATCGCAGATTCGCCCAGCCTGGCGCGCACCCATTTACAGGATGCGCTGGCCTTTGCTCGGGAGCATGGAATTGCGGTAGAGGTAATCCAGACCGCGGAAATGGAGCGCCCTGAATACGTCCGCAATGACCGGCAGCGCTGCTTTCACTGCAAGGACGAACTATTTCAGGTAATGCAGGAGTTCGCTGCGCAACGCGGTTTTCAGTCAATTGCCTACGGCGTGAATGTTGATGACCAGATCGATTTCAGGCCGGGCCAGGCCGCCGCGCGCCAGCATCAGGTGGCGGCTCCTCTCCTTGAAGCAGGATTGACCAAGGCGGAAATCCGCGAATTGGCCCGCGACGCGGGGCTGCGCGTCTGGGAAAAGCCTGCTTCCGCCTGCCTTTCCTCGCGTATCGAATATGGGCGGCCGGTGACGCTCCAGGCACTTTCCGCCATTGAACAGGGTGAAGAAGCCCTTCACAGTCTGGGTTTTCGCCAGTGCCGGGTGCGGCATCACGGAGAGATTGCGCGAATTGAGATTGCGAAAGACGAATTGGCCCGCGCCTTGACTCCCGAGATGTTTGCTGAGTTTACCCGTATTTTGAAGGGTTTGGGCTTTACGTTTGTGGCTGTTGATACAGAAGGGTTCCGTTCTGGCTCAATGAACGCCTCCATGCCGCCCCAGCCGCTGATTAAGCTGATCTCCTGAGTGTTCCGGAGATACCCTGTATGAGATAATTTAATCAGTTGATTTCTATAAGGCGGTTCATTTTGGCTAGATTAGGCGGCATTTTTTTTAGCGTTCTTTTAATTTTCTTACTCACCAGCCCTGTTCGCCCAGCACAGGCAGCAGACGGCACTCCGCAGGAAAAAGCGGCGGCAAAGAGCGGAACTCCTGCGGCCAACGCCGCAAGCAAGGACAAGCCGGCTGAAAAGCTTGAGCCTTTGGATCCAACGGTAGCACATCGGATCCAGAGTGAGATTCGCACGCACTATAGCGTGCCACAGCAAATCACAATTGCAGTTTCGGATCCCAAGCCTGGAAAAGTCCCCGGATATGACGACCTCGTTGTCACCTTGCTGGGGGGCAGCAAACCGTCAAGCCATGATTTCCTGATTTCCAAGGACCGCAAGACCCTGGCGCATTTGGAAACATTTGATGTCTCGCAAGACCTCATGTCCAAGATTGATATGAAGGGCAGGGCCGTACGCGGCAACCCGAATGCAAAAGTCACAATCGTGAACTTTGATGATTTCCAGTGTCCCTTCTGCTCCCACATGCATTCCACGCTCTTTTCCAATGTTTTCAAAGATTACGCAGACAAAGTGAAGGTCGTGTATAAGGACTATCCCCTTGTTGAGATCCACCCGTGGGCATTGCATGCCGCTATCGACGGGAATTGCCTGGCGGACCAGAATGGTCCTGCATACTGGGAATTTGCGGATTACATCCACGCCAACCAGAAATTAGTGGCAGGAAAGTCTCCCGACGAGGCCTTTGCCAATCTTGATAACTTCACTAAAGAGCAGGGCCAGAAACACCAGCTTGACCAGGAAAAATTGCAGGCCTGTGTAAAGAAGCAGGACGATAGTGCGGTGCGCGCCTCCATGGCCGAAGGAGATAAGCTGGGCGTGGACTCCACCCCAACCTTGTTCATCAATGGCGAGCGGTTTACCGGCGCGGTGCCGGAACAGGAGCTGCGCGCTGTTCTGGACCGGGCTTTAGCCGATAGCGCCCAACAGGCTCCGGCGAACGCAAAAAACTAAGCACAATTTGTGAAACTCGGGTATCGTACGGTATCTGAACTGGGCACGGGAGGCAACTATTTGATCCAGCCGGGAAAATATTGGGCCAGAGTATCCATCCTGAGTCTTGCGATGGCGGCCCTGCCTCTTACTGGTTGTACCAGCCGCGGCTCCGATAAAGATGTAATGGCGAAAGTGAATGGTTATAAGATCCTGCGTTCCGAGGTGGACAAAACCTATAACACACAGGTCGCCGGTTCTCCGCAAAAGCCAACCCCCACTGAAGAAGAAGCGCTGCGCCTGAACGTGCTTGGCCAGATCATCTATAACCAACTGCAATTGCAGAAGGCGGAAAAGCTGGGCATTGTTGCCTCAGAAGATGAAGTGGAAAGCAAATTCAACCAGGCCAAGGCCCCTTACACGCAGGAGCAGTTCCAGAAGCTGCTGAAGGACCGTGGACTTTCAGAAGAAGATTACAAGCTGGAAATACGCCGCAACCTGACCGTGGACAAGCTTCTGAACAAGGAAATAGCTTCCAAAGTCACAATTTCAGATAGTGATATCCAGAACTATTACAACCAGAACAAAGCCGAGTTCAACCTGATTGAGCCACGCTACAATCTGGCGACTATTTTTGTGAGTAACCAGCCTACCAACGAGCAGGGAACTGCTGTTGATAGAGCGCAGTTGGATGCGCAGGCAAAAAAGAAAATCCAGATCATCTATAACCGGCTGGAAAGCGGCGAGGATTTCACTGAACTAGCCCAGAAATATTCTGAAGATCCTGATACCGCGCGCTCCGGCGGAGTGGTGGGCCCGGTCCCCGAAACGCAAATCAAGAACCTTGATCCTGCCACCCGTGATGCAATTCAAAAACTTAAGGCCGGACAATGGACCCCAATTCTTCCCGCCCTGGATAATCGGACCCACACGCCCAGCGGCTATCAGATCGTGCGCCTGAACGCAAAAGAAGGCGCAGGACAGCGCGACTTCAACGATCCCCAGGTGCAGCAGTTTATCCGCAACAAACTGCGCAGCCAGCGCGAGCAGATACTAAAAACCGCGTATGACGAAGTCCTGCACGACAATGCTGAGATCCATAACTACTACGCGGACCAGATACTTAAAAATTCCGGAACAAAATAAGAGTCATTCAACTTCCGCCAGCGACTGCCCTGCCTCTACCGCGGCGCCTTCAGCCACGTTAATCTTTTTCACCACGCCATTCTTCGGCGCTTTCAACTCATTCTGCATTTTCATGGCTTCAATCACGACCACACTTTGTCCGGCTTCTACCTGATCTCCAACTTTGGCAACAATTCGCACCACCTTGCCCGGCATGGGCGCGGTAACTTTTTTAACGCCCTGCTCGTTGGCGCCTGCTCTCAGGCGCGAACGAAAAGATCGTGGATCGCGCACAGATGCGCCAAAACGCTCATGGCCAATCACAACGTTCGTTTCTGTTCCTACAGTTTCCTGCTTTGCCTCATACGACTTGCCCTCAAGCAGCAGAGACAGCGCGCCATTCTGGAGGAAAACCACGTCCAACGGCAATTCGCGGCCGTCCAAACGGCATTTCCACTGCTCCGCGGTCCGCGTTAATTCCACGCGATAGAGCTGCTCCGCAATTGTGACTTCATACATCATTCGTCACGGACTCCTTCGGTGCGGGCTACGCGCTTCCAGGCAGACACACCAGGACTTCTTCCGCTGCCGCTTTTGGAAACATCATTTATGCCATTGGTGGATTGCGCAGTAGCGGCAAACAGCGCTGCACAAACTGCGGCAATCTCAGCCAATCCGTTGGCTGGGTCAGGTGCGGCGGCATGGGCCGTGAGCAGACGGTCAAGAAATCCGGTATCAATGCGGCCGGCGACGAAGTCCGGATGCTCCAGAATGCGTCGGAAAAGCGACAGGTTGGTCTTGATGCCACCGACGAAGTATTCGTCAAGAGCACGCCGCATCCGGGCAATAGCTGATGGGCGATCGGCGGCATGGATGATTAACTTTGACAGCATGGGATCATAGTCAAGCGGCACCTTCCAGTCCTGGTAGACTCCGCTATCTTCGCGCACGCCTGGCCCTGACGGCCGCAAGAGGCTGGTAATTTTCCCCGGAGAAGGAAAGAAATTATTGTCCGGATCTTCAGCGTAAATCCGGCACTCAATCGCATGACCGCGGAAGGTAACGTCCTCCTGGCGGAACGGCAGCTTCTCTCCACAGGCAATCCGCATCTGTAGATGGACCAAATCCAGCCCTGTGACCAATTCAGTCACCGGATGCTCGACCTGCAAACGCGTGTTCATCTCCAGAAAATAAAAATTGTGTTTTGCATCAACAAGAAACTCTATGGTGCCGGCATTTGTGTAGCCGGCTGATTTCGCGGCCTGCACGGCGACTGCTCCCATGCGCTGGCGCATGTCTTCATCAACAATCGGGGAGGGCGCTTCTTCAATTACTTTCTGGTGGCGGCGCTGCACTGAGCACTCGCGCTCACCCAGATAAATTACATTTCCGTGTTCATCGCCCAAGACCTGGATTTCAATATGGCGTGGGTCCTCAATGTACTTCTCCACATAAATCTCACCATCATTGAAGGAGCGGAGCGCCTCGCTCTGCGCGGTTTCAAAGCCCGACTTCATCTCGGCAGGTGTCTTTACCAGCCGCATTCCTTTGCCGCCGCCGCCGGCCGCAGCCTTGATCATGACTGGAAAGCCGACCTTGACCGCCATCTCTTCAGCCTCGGCCAGGGATAGCCCCTTGGCCGAACCTGGAACCATGGGGACGCCCGCCTCCTGCATGGCCGTGCGGGCGCGAGTTTTGGAGCCCATCAATTCCATGGCGGACGGAGGGGGACCGATGAACTTGACTCCAGCTTCAGCACAGGCCCGCGCAAATGCGGCATTTTCAGATAGAAAACCATATCCCGGGTGAATGGCCTCAGCCCTGCATCGCCGCGCAACTTCAAGAATTTTGGCAATGTTGAGATAGGATTCGCGGGCCGCGGCTGGCCCGACCAGATAGGCCTCATCAGCCTGGGTAACGTGAAGCGCGCCGCGATCAATATCAGAAAAGATGGCTACCGAGGCAATCCCCATTTCGCGGCACGCGCGAATGACGCGAACAGCAATTTCGCCGCGATTGGCAATGAGTACCTTCTTGAACATAGAAGAATCTTTGATTTTAGCAACAAAAGCCCACGGCTTATCGCATCAGTCGGCCAGACGGTTCGCGCTTAAATAAAAACCCCTCCCGTGGGAGGGGCAGTCTAAAAAAAATTAAAGTAGTTACTTTGACTTTGGCTGGTCCAGCACGATCCCACCGCTGGTCTTCTTGGACGCTTCTTCCGCTTTCTTCTTGCGCGCCGCCATGGCTTTGTCACTCCACTCGTTGGCTACCTTCACGTCTTCCGCTCGAGCCTGTGCGTCGTCGCACGTCATGTCATTGGCCTTGCGGCGATAGAGCAGGTTCATATAGGCCATGGCATCGTCATAATCCTGGCGCTTATCGATGGCGGTCTGGAGCATTTTCATGCCTTCGTCAACGTTAGCCCCATCCTTCGCCTTCAGCTCATCACAAATCTTCTGGCTACCCTTGCCTTTCAGCTCGTCGTCAACCTTTAGCCCTTCTTTTCCCTTAATGTCAGCCGCGTCCTTGTAGGTGGCGGACCAATCGATCACGCCGACTGAGTAATACGTTTCAGGATCATTGGGATCGGCTTCAATTGCTTTTTTGTAATACTCGCGGGCCTCGTCAAACTTTTTCTGCTGCATATAGAGGAATGCTATGCCCTTGAGGCTGGTAACGTTCTTTGGGTCTTTTTCCAGCACCTGTTTGTATTGATCAATCGCCTGTTGCGCGTTGCGAAGGTTTTCCGGCGTTTCCACGCCCGGAACGTACTGCTGCGCGTAAGCCGTGGCCAGATACATTTTGGCAACCTTGAGGTCGCTATCCAAATTGACGGCATTCTGGAAATGCCCGATCGCTTCTTCGTAGTTGGCGCCCCTGAAAGCTTGCACGCCTTTGTTGAGTTGGTCACGAGCTCTGAGTTTGTTGCAACCGGCCGTGCCTAGAAGCGCGGCTGCGACGGCTACCGCCATCACAAGTCGAGCGGTCCTGTTCATCTTTGCTGCTCCTTACCGGAGTGGAGAAATTTTTGTGTCCTGAGAAGGACAAAACGCAGAGGACAAGCGGTCATCCCGCTCATCCTCTTTTCTGAGGAGTTCAAGCTTTACTGTCCCGCTTCGATCTTGGCCGTAATCAGACCAATTCTATCGATCACATTAGTGCCCCGCGCAATATCAATTACCTGGGCCACGTTTTGAAATTCTACGTCTGGATCGCCCTTTACGAACATAACGCGTTCTGCGCGGGTCTTGAAGATGTCAGTCAGGCGTGTCTGGAGGTTTTCCAGGCTCACGTCTTCCTGATTGATCTTCAATTTCGTCTTGCCGTTGTCGTCCAGCACCTGTACAACCACTGTCCGTTCCGGTGGCGGCTCTTTCTGGTTTGGGGGCGGCGGCTGCGGAACCAGGGCCTCAAGCCCTTTCGGCGTGAGCGGGGTGATGACCATAAAAATGATCAGTAGCACCAGCAATACGTCGATCAGCGGCGTGACATTCATATCGCATGTCTGTCCGCCGCCTCCTCCGCCAGTTGTCATTGACATAAAATTATCCTCTTCTGTCTACCTAATTCAGTTTTACTGCGGTGGCTTGTTCGGGTTCTGCTTCTGTTCCGTAAGTAGCCCCACCTGGTCAACGCCTGCTGAGCGCACATCGTCCACGACCTCAACCACTCCCTTGTACTTGGCGCGCGCATCAGCCTTCACGAAAACCTGCTTGTTCGTGCGGCTTGATACGCGGTCCTTGACCTTAAGCGTCAACTCTTCAGGAGTAACCTTTTGCGTGTCCAGAAAAACCTGACCATCGCGCATGACTGCGATGATTACGGCATCTTCCTTGTCCGCATCCTGCATAGGCATGGGATTGTTGGCCTTGGCCAAATCGACCGATTGGCCTTTCTGGAGCATAGGCGTGATCACCATGAAAATGATCAACAGCACCAGCATCACGTCCACCATGGGTGTGACGTTAATATTGGAGTTTACTTTGACGCCTTCATTACGAACGCTTATAGCCATTGCTCTGCTCCCGGCTTACCGCCGCACCGCTGTTGTCCGCTTCAGGAAATAGTCAACCAGTTCGCTGGATGAGTTATCCATTTCCACGTCAAAGGCTTCTACTTTGCCGGTGAAATAGTTGAACATCATCACGGCGGGGATGGCGACGAACAATCCCAGAGCTGTGGTTACCAGCGCTTCTGAAATACCGCCGGCGACCGCACCCAGACCCGTGGCTTTTTGCTCAGAGATCTTTTTGAAGGCGTTAAGAATTCCGATAACCGTTCCGAACAGCCCCACGAACGGCGCTGTGGAACCAATGGTGGCCAGTCCGCCCAGGCCGCGTTTTAGCTCGGCATGGACAATGGCTTCTGCCCGTTCCAGGGCGCGCTTGCTGGCTTCAATCTGTTCACCGGGAATTTCCGTGGATTCGCCGTGGGCCTTAAATTCCTGCAGACCGGCGGTAACAACTTTGGCCAGGTGGCTCTTCTTGTTGCGTTCGGCCACGCGGATGGCTTCATCCAGTTTGCCTTCGCGCAGGGCGCCTGCGACTACCGGAGCGAACTGACGGGACTGTTTACGGGCGGCGCTGAAAGCTATCCAGCGGTCGATCATCACGCCGATGGACCAGGCTGACATAATAAAAAGAACGACTACGACGACCTGGGCGACCCAGCTCATCTGTTTCCACAAGTGGATGGGATCCCATCCGATGGTGCCAGCATCTTCAGCCTGCTGGAACATCCAGAAAGCGAGCAAATGCGCTTTGGCGAGCGTGAGAGTTGCAATATTTGCGACAAGCATGAGTTTAAGTTTTCCTCCTCAGAACTTTTGGTGCTTTTTGCCGAGAGTCGCCCCTTGCGTGGGGCCGGGCTACGAGACGTAACAGCACGACACTGGACGCGATGGACTTTTTTATTCTCGGGGGCCGGAACGGCTGGTATTGGCCTGCCGTTCCTTCTTCATTTTGAAATCCACCTTACATGTGGAACTGGACCTTGATCGTAGTTTCCACTTCTACTGGTTCGCCGTTCAAAATATACGGTTTATACTTCCACTGCTTCACGGCATCCATAGCTGCCTGAATGAGAATAGGATGCCCTTGTACGGCATGAAGGTTTTCGATCACCCCACTCTTACTTATGGTTGCCTGGAGAAGCACGTCGCCCTGAATATGGGCGATACGGGCCATCTGAGGGTAAGTGGGTGTTACATCGTGCACTTTTAGTCCCTCAGCGACGCCGGAGGAAACGCGCAACTTCTGCGGTGTTGCCACTTTTGGAGGCGGCGCGGCTGAACCGATAATGCCGCCGATCACTCCATTGGCCGATCCACCCGGTACTCCGCCCACAACTCCACCCGTCACGCCCGAATTGGCCGGGGCTTCTTCTTCCTTGATCATCTGAATTTTCTTGGGGATCTTGCTGGGAGTACGGAGCGCGCCGTCCACGATTTCACTGACTTTCTGAACATGCTGAATCTGGGGCGCAGCAGGCGGTGGCGGCGGCGGTGGTGGCGGTGGCGCAACCAGCCAAGTCGTTAGCTGCCCTTTCGGTAGCGCCTCAGTGAAAATGAGGGGCAGCAAGACCAGAAAGCCAACCAGTCCTAACTGGACCAAAGTTGAAATTAACCCGGTCCACTTCTGGTTTGTCTTGATCCTGCCTCCAGATTCCATCAGGCTGTCTTCAAACATGCCGATTCTCCAATCCTAGGGGGACTTAGCGACTAACTACATTGGACACCGGGACTGCTTATTTTGCTCCCAAAAACCGAAAAAATCGGCCCCTACACTTTGACGCGGACTTTCCCCTTTGCGCCTGTGGCGGGAAGCGGAACTGTCCGCCTTCCAGAATTCTTGGACCGCCAATTCGTATACGCCACGAGCATGGGAGCTGCCACTGCAATCGACGAATACGTGCCTATTATGATGCCGATTACCAGAGCAAAGGAAAACCCGTGTAGTACTTCTCCACCAAAAAGAAACAACGAGAGCACCGTCAGGAATGTCAGTCCGGATGTCAAAATCGTCCGGCTCAGGGTCTGATTGATGCTCTTATTGACAATCTCCACCAGGCTCTCCCGGCGCATGAGTTTCACGTTTTCCCGAATGCGATCAAACACCACGATTGTGTCGTTCATGGAGTAGCCAACCAGGGTTAGAATCGCGGCGATAACAGTAAGGGTTATCTCCTGATTCGTCAAGGAGAACGCTCCCACTGTGATCAAAGTGTCGTGAAAAACGGCCACCACAGCGGCCACGCCATAAATCAGCTCAAACCGGAACCACAGATAGACCAGCATGGCCAGCAGGGAAAATCCCACGGCCAGAGAAGCCTGCTTTTTCAACTGCCCGCCCACCTGCGGGCCTACGATATCCGCACTGCGTACGCCAAAATCGCTGGTGTAAAAGCTCTGCTTGAGCGCGCCCACAACCGCATCCGGAACCACGCCCTTCAGATCGTCCATGTTCCTGATCACGCCGCCGTGCTCTTTGTCGCGAAAATCCAGCACCCGGCGTGCCAGTCGTTCATATTCCGCCGGTTCAGCATGCAGAGGATCGGCTGCCAGCAGTGCATCCCGCACTGCCGTAAAGCCAATCCTGTCACTGTTATTGATGTTTTGCTTGCCCTGGACCGGATTTGTCTCCAAGGCATTGATGATCTCGTTCTTGCCCTTGGAAAGATCGGCTTCGCTGGTTTCCTTCTGGTCCAGCTTGATTACAACCTCGTTGTCTACGGGGTTTCCGTAACGCTGAATGACCGCATTGTGCAATCCGGCTTTGTCCAACGATGCGCGAATTTTGCTGCCGTTTGGCTTTTCAACAAATTTCACGTACACCAGCGTGCCACCGCGGAAATCCACGCCCAGCGGGATACCGTGCCAGAACAGCATGGAAAGGATGCCAGCCACGCTGAATATCAGCGAGAAGCTGAGGAAATACCACTTTTTACCCAGGAAATCGATGTTTGTATTGCGAAAAAATTCCACTTTAATTTGACCTTTTGAACTAGATGCTCAGCGCTTCGCCACGACCTTTGCGGCTGAGGACTGCATCGAAAATTACGCGAGAAACAAAAACCGCGGTAAACAGGTTGGCCAGCAGACCAAAGATCAGCGTCAGGCCGAATCCAGCTACAGGGCCGGTACCTACAAAAAACAGGATCAGAGCGGAAACGATGGTGGTGACGTGGGTATCAAGAATCGTGGTCCATGCGCGATCAAAGCCCTGGTCCACCGCCGCCCCTGGTGCTTTGCCATTACGCAACTCTTCCCGGATACGCTCAAAAATCAGCACGTTGGAATCCACGCCCATACCGACCGTGAGAATCACGCCCGCAATTCCCGGCAGCGTAAGCACCGCGCCAAAGAAACCCATAAAGCCCAGCAGGATGACGAGGTTCAATATCAGCGCCAAATCAGCATTAATGCCCGCGCCACGGTAGTAAACCAGCATGAAAATCAGCACCGCAGCCATACCGGCAATAGCTGCTTTCACGCCTGCACGGATGGAATCGGCGCCCAGAGAAGGACCAACCGTCCGCTCAGTCAGGTAATGCAGGCTGGCCGGCAACGCGCCGGAACGCAGCAGCATGGCCAGATCTTTCGCGCTTTCCTGGGTGAATCCGCCTTCAATAATGCCGCTATCGGAAATCTGGGAATTAATGGAGGGAGCCGTAATTACTTTACCATCCAGCACAATAGCCAGATTGCTGGGATCAGCGCTGTCTTTGCTGTGGGCGGCCGTAAACTGGGCAAACTTCTTTCCCGCAGCAGCGGTCAGGTAGAAATTAACGATTGGCTCATTCGTGTCGGATTTGTTGCCGGGATCGGCGCTGCGAATGTCAGTTCCGCTGACCACCGGAACACGGCTTACGATGATAAATCCTCCCTCCTCCTCACCTCGCCGCGGCTTGCTCGGCAAAATGACAGAATTGGGGGGCAAAACTCCCTGATGGGCCTGAAGCGCCGCTTGTTCAGTAGGATAAGTTTGTCCATGGTCAAGCGCTTCCCGCAGTTCCAGCCGAGCAGTGGACTGGATAATTTCCTTCACGCGCCCGGGATCGTCCACGCCGGGCAGTTGCACCAGAATTTGGTTCTCACCCAGACCGTTTTTCTGGATCATCGGTTCGCTTACACCCAAGCTGTCTACGCGCGTACGAATGGCCTCAATCGACTGCTCCAGGGTACGGTCCTTCAAATCAGTGAGTACCTGCGGCTTCATGGTGAGTACCCAGCTATTGTCCGGTCCCGCAGTAACGTCGTAGTCCTGTAAACGGTCAGAGACAATGCCACGGAGTTCGGAGACTGAATCCACCGGAACTCCCTTCACTACAACCTTTTCCGGCTGGTTCTCTACCCGGGCAACATCGGCAAAAGGGACTTTGGCTTTTGTCAGCTCATCTTTGAGCAGCTCAATCGCGTGGTCAGATTGTGCGCCCACCGCGTCATTCACCATGACCTGAAGAATCAGGTGGGTCCCGCCTTTCAGGTCCAGGCCCAGATGTATCCGGTCGAGCAGAGCAGCCTTTATGCCTTCACCGTTGAGGCTTTTGGGGATGCCCAGCATGCCGTAAAGGAAAACAAGCAGAATTGCGATAATAAGGCCGGTTTTTATGAGTAGATTCTTTTGCATTTTCTATGCGCCACTTCTTTAAGAGGGTTTCTTTTCTTCTTCGTCACGGTTAATGGATGTAATGGAACTCTTGGCAACTTCCAGCCGCAAATTGTCTGGAGGAACGCGCAGGTGCATGGCGTCATCCTTGAGTGCGATCACGATTCCGCGGATTCCTCCGCTGGTCGTGACCCGGTCGCCCGTCTTCAGGGTGTTGATCACTCCCTGCCATCGCTTGGTCTTGCGCTGCTGAAAATAAAACGTGGCAAAGATAAAAAGCAAAGGAAGCAGCAGGAAAATGCCGAGTCCGCCGCCCGCGGCGCCCGCCTGCATCAACAAAAGACTCATTACATTACTCATCATGCAAAGATCGCCTTCACAGCCGCACACACACTCGCTTCTCTGGAGTGGGAGAGCCTGACCCTGATTTGTGACCGCTGATTCCGCCCGGGACTCCGCACATGGCCTGCACGCGCCGGAGTAATTCGGAGGTTTCTTTTGACGCCTGAATCAGGGAACTCAGGTCAAGGACACACTTCCTGAAAGCATTCCTGAGAGGTCCCCAAGCGTTATAGCATGACGCACACTACGCATAGTGTCAAGGTAGAACGCCAGATTATGAATCGTGTTTAATACTCCGGCAAGCGGCTCAGCCGAAACAAAAAGGTGCCGCAGATAGGCGCGCGTATAGCGTCCGCACACCCGGCAGCCGCATTTAGGGTCAGGCGGCCCCTGGTCCTGAGCGTAACGCGCATTCTTGATGTTGATCCGCCCCTCTGAGGTGAACAGCAGGCCATGCCGGGCCGCCCGCGTTGGCAGCACGCAATCCATCATGTCCACTCCCATAGCGGCATACTGTACGATTTCCTCCGGATACCCTACACCCATTACATAGCGCGGCTTGTCCTTTGGCAGTACTTCCAGAGCTGCCGCAATCATTTCCATGGTCTTTTCCCGTGACTCGCCCACACTCAGCCCGCCAATGGCGTAGCCGGGAAAGTTCAGTTCCACTGTCCGCTCGGCCGATTCACGGCGCAGGTCCGCATACATTCCTCCCTGGACAATGCCAAAGAGGGCTGGGGCTTTGGGGTGCTCGTCTTGCACAGACTCGTGGATCGCAGCCGCCCTCGGCTGCGGCTGATTCCGGATGGAAAGATTCGGACTGCTGCCTGTATCTCCTGGTTTCCCGATCTCCCGATTTTCCGATCTCCCGATCACCCGATCACCAGATTCTGTCCATGGGCATTCATGCTTGTGCGCCTCAAAAAAGTCTTTTGACCGTTTTGCCCAGCGCAGCGTCATCTCCATCGAAGCCCTGGCCCGTTCCCGCTCTGCTGGATGCTCCGTGCATTCGTCGAACGCCATCACAATGTCCGCGCCTAGCGCAATCTGGATCTCCATCGACCGCTCCGGTGTAAACAAATGCGATGTGCCATCCAAATGGGAGCGGAAACTCACACCCTCTTCTTTTACCTTGCGCAGCTCGCTCAGGCTGAATACCTGAAAACCGCCGGAGTCCGTGAGCAAAGCGCGGTTCCAGCTCATGAATTTGTGCAGCCCGCCCAAGTTGCGCACCAGTCCATGCCCCGGACGCAGATACAGATGATAGGTATTACCCAAAATGATCTGCGCGCCTAGATTTTCCAAAACTTCCTGTGGAACGGCTTTGACCGTTCCGGCAGTGCCCACTGGCATAAAAGCCGGTGTTTCCACCGGGCCGTGCGCGGTGAAGATGCGCGCATGGCGGGCGGCACCGGCTTGGGATTGGATGGAAAAGGGGAGTGTCACAGGATTATGGTACAGGTTCTTCCTGAAATTCCGAGCGTAGCGAGGAAACCCTACCGGCTCGATGCCATGATGCTGCTAATTTACTTCTTGTCCGCGTTCCTCTTCGCATGTCTCTCCGCCACGTTCGCTGGATTTACGATGGCCCGCGTTACGGTACCGCGTCCAATCTCCGCTTGGCCGTTATGCGCGGTCACGCGAAAAATGTAAAACCGGTCGTTATGCGACTCCAACTCGGCTTCCGCTTTTACATGCGCGCCAATCGTGGTGGGCGCACGGTGCTCAATGTTGATGGCCGTGCCCACGCTGATCTCGCCTTCATCCAGAAACGGCAGCATGGCGTTGGAAGCAGCCCACTCCATCAGCCCGATCATGTTGGGCGTGGAGTAAATAGGGGGCAGCTTGGCGTTGTGATGGTTAAGCGTGTGCTGGTGCGCCACGGTTTCTTCCGCCTGGCCGCGAGTACCGCGAGGAACGGGTTTTGCCATGGAGAGAATTTATCAAATCGCGAGACAAGATAATCCTAAAGAAAAAAGGAGGCCAGACGGAGGGAAGCCTGGCCAAGAAAAACACTGCTGCATTAACTCTTACTTTTAGCGATCATGGTCATGGTCGTGATCATGGTCGTGATCGCGGTCTCTGTGGCAACGTGCCCGCTCGGCTTCAAGATCGCGACGCCTGCTCTCGGCCTGGCGGCTGTGCTCACCGTGTTTACGTTCAGCATCGTGCATCTTGTTTTCGGCTTTGCGTATCCGCTCCTCGCATTTACGGTCATCATCCCGGTCAAGCGCCTTCACCGGGATGGTCCCTCCCAAAAACGAGAGAATGACGAGCGCCGCAAACATTGTTTTTACTTTATTCAGCATGCTACCTCCTGGTGCAGAAGCTATCTTATCGTGAAAACAAATAGCAAGCTGCCCCGCGAGCCACAGCGGCCCCGGCTAATCGCGGTATAATGAAGAATTACCTCATGGCATCCAGACAAGCAGTGAAGATCGCCTCAAATAAGAACAAAATCCGCTCCACTACCGTGGTGTGTGTGCGCCGCGGCGCCAGCGTGGTAATGGCCGCTGACGGCCAGGTCACTCTGGGCGAAGGCGTGATCAAGCACACCGCCCGTAAGATTCGCCGGCTTTATAACGACAAGATTCTTGCCGGATTCGCAGGGTCAACGGCAGACGCATTCTCCCTCTTCAGCCGCTTTGAGTCCAAGCTGGAGCAATATCACGGCAATCTGGGCCGCGCAGCCGTGGAATTGGCCAAGGAATGGCGTACGGACAAAATGCTGCGCCACCTGGAAGCTTTGCTGCTTGTCGCGGACGGCACTTTGACTTTCCTCATCAGCGGCGCGGGCGATGTGATTGAGCCAGACGGCGGAGTAGCCGCTATCGGCAGCGGAGGCTCTTACGCCCTGGCCGCCGCGCGTGCTCTCATGGAAAACACCGAGCTGCCGGCGCGCAAGATTGCCGAAGAATCCATGAAGATCGCTGGAAAGATTTGTATCTACACCAATGAGAATTTTACCATCGAGGAACTCTCATCGGTGCCGGAGAAGGCCGCGCCCGCTCCGGCGCATTGAAGTCAATGGCAGGCTATTCAGGAACTCCGCTGATTCAGAAAATCGGCATCAAACCCGGACATCGCATCATTCTGCGTAACCACCCGGCCAGCTTTGTCAAAGACCTGGGAAAACTTCCTGAAGGAGCAGAGAGTTCGGACCGGATTTCCGGCAAGGCCAACGTGGCGGTCTATTTCACTGAGCGGCTGGCGGACCTGGAAAAAGATTTCCCGCGGCTTTCGGCTGCGCTGGTTCCTGACGGGATGTTATGGATCGGCTGGCCTAAGAAGGCCAGTGGACGCCCAACGGACCTCACGGAAGACGTGGTGCGGCGCGTGGGACTCGCCTGCGGGTTAGTGGATGTAAAGGTTTGCGCCATCGATGAAACATGGTCCGGGCTAAAATTTGTGATTCGAGTGAAAGATCGGAAGTGAGCAATTAGCTTTGTGTGAAACCCCGAAGCGAAGCGAGGGGGCCCTATTGCTATAAACGGTCCAAGGTATTTTGGTCCTGAAATGTAGGATGACAATAGTGATCCCTCACCCGCTGTGCGGGATTCGGGATTTCAGAAAAAGCTATTTGAGGCAAGAGAAATCAAGGAGCACCATGGCAATTTTTTTACCCAATGTGGCGGATGAGAATGACATTCTTCTGGATGAGCTCACGCCCAAGGAAATCGTTGTTGAATTGGATAAATATGTAGTGGGCCAGCATGACGCCAAACGCGCGGTGGCCATTGCGCTGCGCAACCGCATGCGCCGGCAAAAGCTTCCGCCCGATATCGCGGAAGAAATCATGCCCAAGAACATCATTATGATCGGGCCCACCGGCGTGGGCAAAACGGAAATTGCACGGCGGCTGGCCCGGCTGGCCAATTCGCCGTTCCTGAAAGTTGAAGCTTCAAAATTTACTGAGGTCGGCTATGTGGGCCGTGACGTTGAGTCGATGATTCGCGATTTGGTCGAGATCGCCATTGATATGGTGCGGGAAGAGAAGCTGGAAGAAGTCACGGAAAAAGCCGAGCAGCAGGCGGAAGAGCGCTTGCTTGACTTGTTGCTGCCCGCCGCTCCAACACCGGCAACATCCACCGCCGGCTTTGCGCTGGCCACCGAAGAAGGCGACTCCACTTCACGCACCCGCGAAAAACTCCGCCAGCAATTGCGCGAAGGCAAGCTCGACGAGCGCATGGTGGAACTGGAAGTTCGTGAGCGGTCCACCCCGGCGTTTGAAATCATCTCCAACCAGGGCGTGGAGGAGATGGACATCAACATCAAAGACATGCTGCCAAATATCTTTGGCCAGCGCACTAAAAAGCGCAAAATGAAAGTGAGCGAAGCGTTTGAGTACCTGATTCAGGAAGAAGAGTCACGGCTAATCGATATGGATCAGGTAACGCGCGTCGCCGTGGAGCGCGTGGAGCAATCCGGAATTATCTTTCTCGACGAAATCGACAAGATTGCCGGGCGCGAAAGCGGCCACGGGCCGGATGTTTCTCGTGAAGGCGTACAGCGTGACATTCTGCCGATTGTTGAAGGCACCACGGTCAACACCCGCT
>DASXMN010000051.1:0-27644 GCA_036495645.1 Candidatus Angelobacter sp. | reverse complement strand
ACCCAGCGCTTTGGCGGCAAAATTGAAGCACGGAGTTGGGGCGACCGGCTGGCGTGCAAGTGGAATTTTTCCATTCCCGGCTTGCCAGAATCGATAGAAACCCACGTGGGCAGGCTGGGCCAGACGGGCGAGCATATCGGGCTGGCCAAGCGCTTTATCGATCGGCGCGTGACTTTGCGGCTGAACAGCAATACTTTTTACGTACCAGCACCGGAAGAGCGGATCTTTGCCGCTACGTTGCAACGGATGTATCGCCACTTTTATTTCCGTGTCTGTGACATTCTGAATGCGGCCGCAATCGTGGAATCCGGCAAGGTGGATTTCCGAGAGCTGCGCGCAGCCGCCACTGTTGCCGGCATCTGGCCGGGCGTAGCCAGCTTTTTAAAGATTGTTTCTGACTACGTTCAACGCTATCGCGGCACCGGTTTGAATCTTCCAGCGGACGTGACTGCCAATGCCACGGTAAATAGCGACAAAATTTACACGCGTGCGCGATTCCTGCGCTTGCCAATCATGCCGTACGGGGCACGGCTCTATACGCAGCAGATTACGCAGGCAGCTTTCAGCGGCAACGTGCCCGCCACATTCCGGCTGAGCTTGCTGCCGCCGCTGGCGTCCGCTGCTGCCGTGGCTTTAAAAATTACCGGCAGTGATAAAGGTGTTTGGTAGGCCGTAAACAAGCGTTCATCCTGAAAGAAAAAAGAGCGACGGATGGTTTTCCGTCGCTCTTCTTGTTTCATCCTCTAAAGTCCACTGGAAGGAACCCAGTAAAGTCCACCCAGCGCCATTAACGGTGCTTGGGACTGGAGGACGAATGGGATTCATGGCTGCTGCCGTGATCGCCGTTACCGCTGCCATGCGAAGATCCTGAGCTGCCGCGTGGTTCATATCCCCCACGTGATTCGTTCCGTTGTGGCGGAGGCGAGTAACGCGGTTGGCTATGTACGTCAGGCGTGCGCGACGGTGGAGCTGAATTACGCTGGTCATTATTATTGCGCGTGTCCGGTTGTCTCGGCGTCACGATGGGCCGGTGCAGGTCCAGCGGAGGCTTTCCACCAGAGCCGTTTGTGTCCACCCGGTCATTTCGATTGGCCGAAGAATTGTTCGTCGTTGATCCGCGATCAGATGATCCGCGATCAGACGATCCATGGTCGGAATTCGACGGGAATTTCTGCCAGCCGCCACGGTCTTCCTGAATGTGAACGGGTGAATTTTGCCCGGTCGATTGCACACTTGATCTATCTATGGACGAAGCGCCACGACCTTCCATCTGCCTGTCGCTTGATCTGGGCGTTGATGAGCCTGACTCAGTACGTCCGCTTTGGCCGGCAGCGCTAGTGTGCCCTCCCGGAGAGCCGAATTTGCTCCAGCCGCCATGATCAGATTGTGCGCCGCCATTGTGTACCTCAGCGGTGTTTCCGCCTTCGGACCTGCCCAACCGGCTGTTCCCCGAGTCAACATGTGACTGAGCTCCGCCTGTTGTGGCTCCGCCTGGTGAAACGTTAGCAGTACCAGCCTTTTCATTGCCGCTTCCGCGTCCATTCATGCTTCCGTTGGCCGCGCCACCTGCTTCGCGCCGATCAGCCTGGCCTTGTCCGCTATGCACGTTGCCTTGCGCTCCGGCAGCTTCCGGACCCACCACTCGCTGAACTCTTGCCGCCTGATCGTGAAAAGATTCAGGTCCGGCGGGGGGCTGATGCCGCGTGAAGAAGTGCTCATTGTTATGTGTCTGGATTGTCGTCGGCACGGCTGCATTACCCCTTCCGGCATGCAGGCTTTCACGCGTCGGAACTACCGGAACGTTTCCGGTCATCACGCTGGAAGCGCGCAGTTCATGCTCTTCCACGCCATGACGCCATCCTTCATTTCCGCCCCGGCCAAAGTTCTCAGCCGAGACGCTGGTAATTGATCCCCGTATACGCGGATTTGTCAGAGCCAGATTGGCATTCGAGAAAAATGGCTGCCTGCCGCGCACCGCAAGCGGCCCAATGAAGCCACCACCACGATTTACCACCCTGATGTTGGTGATGTTCACGACGTTTACACGACTGAATCCGCGTCCATACCAGGGATAGAAAGGATCGCCCGGGCCCACGGGAAACCATCCGATTGAGCCAAAGCCGAATCCGGAGCGGTGTCCAAATCCTACAAAAAACACAAACGCAGGAGACCACAGCGGCCGGTATCCTACATACACCGGACCAGGCCACCAGCACCAGTTATTACCGTAATAAAACCAGCGTCCGTAGTGATAAGGCGCCCAGCCCCAAGGTTCGTAAGATACCCAGGTCCAGCCATAATACGGCTCATACACCCATCTTCCCGTCTGATAGGGAGCCCAGGCTGCTTGCTGATAAGGCTGCCAGACATTCCCATATCCCGGGACGTAAATCCACCTTCCGTATCCATCCAAATCGTTTGCGCCGGTGTAATAGCGGTTAGTGTGGCTCCAACTTGCGGACTGCCGAATTACGTTATCGCGATCACTATTCCAGCCGTCCCAATCGTCTTTTGGAGGCGCGCTGCTGACTTTGTATTCCGGCTCGGTGGTGCCGCGAATGGCAATCATCTCGCCTTCGCGTACCTGTGTGCTTCCCTGAGGCGTAGTGATCTCGGCTTCGCCCTCGCGCACGATCACATCTGTCTCTGAATCTGAATTCACCTGTACGCGATACCGCCCCTGCCTAAGCGGATGCACCGCCACATTCGGCGTATCAATCTCGACCTCAGCTTCGCTGCCCTTTAGCATGGTGTAATTGGCATAGCCCTGCGCCACCTGGACTTGTATGCGCTTGCCTGAAAGGTCAGCAATCTTCACCTGGCTGTGCGCCGCCAGCCGCAGAAGATTGGCATAATCCAACTGAATTTCCACGCGCGACTTCTCTCCTGTCGCCACCTGGTCGCCCCGCAGCAGCGGAGCATTGATTGACGTCGCGCCCCAATTGCCCGTATCGCCGCGCTGCGTGGAGACATCACCATGAATCAAACTGATTCGCGCCACGTCCGGCGCGGGACCATCGCTCTGCGGCGCCGATTCACCATTTGGCCCCTGCGGATAATCCTGTGCCCACGCGCCTGCCGTTAAACCTGTCACCGCCAACAGCAGAACTGCCACTTTCCAGATTGCCGATCTCGGAATTGCCGACTGAAAAACTCGTTCCATTTTCATAAGCTCCCTGTGCTCTTGCGCGCCGTGCTGACTTCACCTCATAAGTGGCGCGACGATCACCCTTATCGCCGCGCCTTAACGGTTCCCTTTATGAAGAACTGACTTCAACCATTGCCAGCGTATAAGGCAAGCTTCATGCCAATCCCGGCGCAGCGTAAGCGCCTGATTTTGAGCATGTTAGCGACCTTGAAATTACATTTGTTCACGGATTGGTGGTTTTCAACCAGTGGGAACGGTGGATTTAGGCCGGAGTCAGGAAGCGCTTGGGCAGCCACAGACTATTTACGTATAATGAAAATGAAATTCATTTTCATTTGGCCGCACCAGGCAGACTAGATAAATGTTGCAGCGACGAATTGACGATCATGCGCCACCTTCCCGCGAATCAGTGCGCGAGGCACAGGAAATATTTTACCGGCACCTGAAGCGCGTGGGATTGAAGCATACGGACCAGCGGGACACGATACTCGGCACTTTTCTGGAGACCCGCGAGCATCTCTCCACCGACGAACTTTTTCGGCTGGTGAGAAAGAAAGATGCCAAGATCGGCTTTACTACCGTATATCGCACGCTCAAACTGCTGGCGGAATGCGGGCTGGCCAGCGCCGTCCCTTTTCCTGACGGCATGGCGCGCTATGAACACCAGTTCAACCGCCGCAGCCATCACCACATGGTCTGTACGGAGTGCGGCGCTTCCGTCGAGTTCTTCTCGCCTGAAGTAAGTAAGCTGGAAGAAGAAATCGGGCACAAATACCACTTTGACGCCACCCGCCACAACTTCCAGATTTATGGCATCTGTGAAGACTGCCGTAAGAATATCCGCAAAACCGTCTGAACCGTCCTTGAACTTTTATTCGTCGGAAACATTAGGCCGCTGGTCACTCATTCGTCTGCGTTCAATTTTTCTATAACGCGCCCGTAGAATGTTTCTGTGATTCAAGTGCGCAAATATCAAAGGGCAGATTTCTCACGTCTCGTGGAAATTGACCAGAGTTGTTTTGTGGAGGGCATTGCGTACGCAGAAGAGGAGATGCACTATTTTCTGAACATGCCCACAGCGATTTCCCTTGTAGGTCTACAGGAAGAACAGATTATGGGCTTCATCATCGCAGACCGTTTTCGTCCGCGGCGGGCGTTCCGCTCCGTGGGCAAAATCATCACGATTGACGTAGCGCCGCAGGCCCAGCACAGCGGCCTTGGGACTTTACTGATGTCCTCGGCTGAAGCCGGACTAAAGGAATCTGGCTGCGATTACGTCTCTCTTGAAGTTGCCGTGGATAATGATCGCGCGCTCAGGTTTTACAAAAAGCATGGTTACTCTGTGCTGAAAGTCCTGCCACGCTATTACCTCGATTCCATCGATGGTCTGCTGATGGGGAAGAAGCTGTGATGCAGGCTGCATGTTAGAATCGCGGTTTCATTCCAGTCATCCATGTCCAGACGCACTCCACTCAGAATCGCCATTGATAGCGGCGGGACGTTTACCGATTGCGTCTGGCTTAAGGACTCAACTCTTCGTATTCTGAAAGTATTTTCTACTCCGGCTGATCCCGCTCAAGCCATTGCCGACGCTGTGAATAAGATCGCCGGCGACAGTACAGAGATCGTCGTGCTGCACGGGACCACGGTTGGCACGAATACGCTTCTACAGCGCAAAGGCGCGCGGGTGGCTTTTGTGACCACCGCCGGCTTTGAAGACTCAATCGAGATTGGACGCCAGCAACGTCCCAAGCTGTATGATTTTTTCTTTGAGAAAGATCCTGCGTTGGCGCCAGCGGAACTGCGTTTCGGCGTGGACGAGCGGATTTCGGCAGGAGGAACTGTATTGCGGGCCCCCACTATGGCCTCATTGCAGTCTCTTGCGGAGAAAATCGCAGCGCAGCAGCCGCAGGCCATCGCAATTTCACTGTTGTTTTCGTTCACGAATCCAGCTAATGAAAAAGCAGTTTCTCAGGCGCTTTCCAGACTCAAGCTCCCACTTTCCATCTCACATAAAATCCTTCCGGAATTTCGTGAATATGAGCGCGCAAGCACGGTGCTGGTCAACGCTTACTTGCAGCCGGTGATGCAGAGTTATTTGCGGAAGCTGCAAGAAAGAGCGTCCAGCGGCAAGTCAGCCCGGATTTTTGTGATGCAGTCCAGCGGCGGAATAACAGCCCTCAACACTGCCGCTGAGCAGCCTGTGCGAACTGTTCTTTCGGGGCCAGCCGGCGGGATTGTGGGCGCCTCGGCGGTGGCGCAGCGTAGCGGCTTTGATCGCATTATCACGTTTGACATGGGCGGCACTTCTACTGACGTTGCGCTGGTGGATGGACGGCCCACCACAACCAATGAAGCTGATGTTGCCGGATTGCCGGTGCGGGTTCCCGTGCTCGATATTCATACTGTTGGCGCGGGTGGAGGATCGCTGGCCCGCTTTGATGCCGGTGGCGCTTTGCGCGTGGGACCGGAATCTGCCGGCGCTGATCCAGGGCCAATCTGCTATGGAAAAGGCGAGCGGCCCACCGTCACAGATGCCAATCTCTTGCTGGGACGCCTGCCTGCCGACCAATTTCTTGGCGGCGACTTTCAGCTCGATCTGCCGCGCACGGAAAAACGCGTGGCACACTGGCTAAAGGAAAACAGCAGCAAGCTCGCGCTTGAAGAGTTTGCCGCCGGAGTCGTCCGGGTGGTCAATGCCAACATGGAAAAGGCGATCCGTGTTGTCTCCATTGAACGCGGCCATGATCCTCGGCAATTTTCCCTGGTTGCTTTCGGCGGTGCTGGCGCCATGCATGCTTGTGACCTGGCGCAAGCCCTGCGGATTTCCCGGGTGATCGTTCCCGCCTATCCGGGCGCTCTCTCAGCTTTGGGCATTCTCATCAGTGACGTAGTCAAGGATGCTTCGCGTACTGTGCTGCTGCGCGTCCCGCCCGGCGACGGCGGCCATCGGAATACCGTCAGGAAAGCTTTGTTGGGACCGCTTGCCGCTGTCTTTGATGAGCTGAAGCGAGGAATTGCCGACGAGCTAAAGAAAGAAGAATGGCAGGGAAGAGCGCTGTTTGAACCGAGTTGTGACCTCCGATACCGAGGGCAGGGCTATGAACTGAATCTAGCTTATGGCAGTGACGTGCTCCAGCGCTTTCATGCGGAACATAAACGCCGCTATGGCTACAGCAGTCCGGAACGGGAAGTGGAGATCGTGACAGTGCGGATGCGCGGCCGTGTTGCTTCGCCGGAAAAACTCTCGCGCCTGAAAATCCAGGAAGAGCAGGGAACGCTAAAAACGGCTTCCGCTATGGTCCACTTTGCCGGAAAGCGCCACCGAACCCCCATCATTCCCAGAAGTTCTGTGAAGATATCTCGACGGTATCGTGGGCCGGCAATCATTACAGAGTACAGCGCCACCACGGTTGTTCCGCCCGGCCTGCTCTATCGCAAAGACAACGCTGGAAATGTGATCATAGAAATCTGAGTAAGGACCAGCCTTTACCTTCCGCGGGAAGCTTTTCTGGCAGTGCGCGTAGTGTGAGTTGGGGTCTGGCGTGTCGGCGTTCCGGGCTTTTGGCCCGGATTCTTTTGTTCAGAGGCTTTTTTGGCCCACATCTTTTCCAGTTCCCGCATGTTTTTAGTTTTCATGCTTATAAGAATGCCACAATCGGGGCTTCAGGCGAACACTGATCTTTCATTACTTACTTGGCACACCCTCTGTTGGACTTATCCCAGACCGCCAGAGCCCCATTAAGCGGTACACAGAAAAATAGCCCACTCGCGATGAGTGGGCTTGATGCAAATATGACTAGGCAGCCGGTTTTTTACCCTTTGGCCTTGTTTGGTCAGAAACCCCAACATCGCCTTCGCGTTCCACCCGCAACTCTTCATGTTTCACATCGTCGGAAACCGATTGTGTACCCTGAACAGTCCGCTTTTGCACCCTGACCTGGCCTGTGACCACTGGCTCTTTGGTCACCTGGACACGCTCCTGGGATACGGGAATTCTGATCTCTCCCTGATCGCCTATGGAGCCACTCACCGGAGTTGCACTTCCAGCGTCCACGCGTTCCACAACCACCTCTTCACGCGTAACGGGCACATCCAGCGTCTTGTGCTCTGTAACAACTTCTTTCCGGAGCCGGATCTCGCCTGTCTGTACTCGTTCTTTCACGGCGCGCAACATCTCACCGCGAAGTTGAAGGCTACGGTCCGTATTAGCCCCCTGTTCCGTGTAGCCCGCTGCTGTGACATCGGTTTCAAAACCGCTGGTGCGCAGATCGCCATCATTGTCGATCAGAATTTCGCGTGCTAGCTCCAGCCGTGCTGGTTCTGCGTTGACTGTGACCAGGGCCCCACCGGATTGAATGCCCCTGCCATAGTAGCGGGCGCGGTCGCCGGAAACGGAAAGATGGTTGAAAGCACCGTTATAAGCTTCATGGTCTCCCTTATACGACTCATCTTGACCGGTAAAAAAGTGCTTGACCTTCTCCCACATGCTGCTGTCTTCCGAGTCACCGCGGACGCTTGTTGATTGGAGGTCTGAAGAAGACGGTAGATTTGAAGAGGGAATGCCAGCACCGCTATCGAACCCCTGGCGCGAGCCTGCGGCCGCCGTCGCCAGGCCTATTTCATTCGAGGTGAAGCCGGCATCTTTCAATTCCGAGATTGCGGCGAGAGCGTCTGAATGGTTACGGAAAAACGCAATGATTGTAGATCCGCTTCTTGAAGGCCGGATATCTGCCATGTTTTGATACTCCTGTTTTTATTTTCGTGCGGAGTTAAATCTGATGCGCTCTTCAATTCTTGGTGTTTAGCTGGATGAAATAAATCGCACACTGCCCGAAGCTGATATTTGGAAGTATTTCTGGTCTCAAAAAAATCTCAAGCTCTTTTTGCACACAAAAAAATGCGCCCTTCATAGGGCGCTTAATTTCATCCCCTGGAGTTGTGTTTAAGCTACGTCTTTATCCAAGTCGCGGTCCTCTTCTTCGTTCCTGGCCCTGTTTTCATCAAGCTTGTCCGCAGCATCCCGGACGCCATCTTTCACTTTGCCAATTGCATTGCGGGTTTTGCCTTCAGCCTGCTTCGCCAGACCCTCAGCCTGGGCTTTATCATTGCCGGTCCACTCACCTACCTGGCGTTCTACACGTCCTGCGATGTCCTGGGTTTTCCCTTTAATTCTTTCCTTATCCATAAGTCACCCTCCCGTTGAGCGTTTATTCGTTGTGTTGCTGATGTTTCAGAATAGCGACAAGAGTGCATTAAGCGCTCTGTCACAATTTCCGATGAAATGCAGGGTTTATCCGCCGCGTATTAACAGCAAATGAACACTAGACCGCGGCGCGCCTGCCCGTTATCAATTGGAAGACCAATGCAATTACAGCCAGCACCAGCAACAGGTGTATAAACCCGCCCATGGTGTAGCTACTGACCACCCCTAACAACCAGAGAACAAGCAAAACCACAAATAGTGTCCAAAGCATGTCACCCTCACAGTTATCAATCTGTCATTAACTTGGAAGCCAATAGAACTAAGGCGGTTGTAAATAAATCGAGAGCTGCTGCGGGTGGGGTGTGTTGATTTGAAAAGACTTACTGAAATACTGTTTGTGATTATCTGGAGCCAGGCTGCACATTCTGCAATGATGGCCAGCGACTCTCTGTGTGCTTGCCCTGGCTCGATTGGCCGTTTTTGTATTGTTGCTACTTTTGCCTGTGATCCGGGTATCATCCCCTGATGGTTTTTTCTATGTTGCATCTGCAACATAGTTATGTTGTAATGGCAACATGGAGAAACGTCATGAACGACATTCTGACAGCGATATTGCGCCGGAGAGCAGTTAAAACCTTTGCAACCGTGGAAATCCCCCAGGCACTGCGCGAGCAAATCCTGGATGCGGCCCGCCATGCTCCCTCTAGTTTCAACACGCAGCCATATCGGTTGTTTTGGGTGGAATCACCAGCCAGGAAGGCGGCCGCTGCGAAGTTTTGTCTTGGACAGATGCCTGCGCAAACGGCTTCGGCACTGGTGGTAGCCGTTGCAGACATTGGATCGCTCACCGCGACGTCGCAAAGCCAGTTGGAGTGGATGCGCGGGAACGGTTTCAGCGACGAGAAGCTGCGCGACTACGAGCGCAAAGCGAAAATGGGCCGGATCATTTTCATGCCTGGACCGTTCGGCATTTTCGGCGTACTCAAATGGTCCATTTTTCGGCTGGCGAATTTCTGGAAGATCATGGGGATGCCTCCTGTGTCGCGACGGAACCAGTTCAAGTGGGCGACGAAGAGCACATCGCTAGCCTGTGAAAATCTGATGATCGCCGCCGAAGCGTTGGGACTCAACACATGTCCGATGGAAGGCTTTGATGGCCGTAGACTTTCCAGATTTCTAGGGCTGGTACCCCGCCACCATGAGATTGTTATGGTGATTGCGATCGGAAAGAAATCTTGCAGCTACGTGGAACCGCCGCAGTGGCGGAGACCTCTTGAGGCGACGGTAACGATTCTATGATCGTTGTTCCGACGAACGCGGTTCCAAAGAAAGACGTTCCTGAAGACATCCTGAGCGACTCGGTGCTTGCGCATATTGCCGCGGCCTATTTTTCGGTGGGGAAGAGGCTTGAGAGAAAAACGCAGTGCTCGGCCACTCGCGGATTTATCCTTTCGACACTTCGGGGCGACGCCAGGCTCAATCAGAATCAAATTGCCACGCTTCTCGGTCTCGACCGAACTGTGGTGCATCGGGCCATCAAGTCAATGGTTCAGGAAGGGCTCGTGTCGGAGAGGAAGGCTAAATCGGGCAGGGCAATTCATGTTAGGTTGACACCCAAAGGCCGCAATTACAGGGAGCGTCTGATCAAAGAGAGGATAGCGGCCGACAATAGAGTTCGGAAAGAACTCACACCGGAGGACCGTGGGACGCTTCTTCGGCTCTTAAGACTGATTGCCGAATTAGAGTTCTAACACGGTGAACGTGGCTTAAGCGGAACCTACGTTGCCGTTGAGCCATTCCATCTTTTCCGCTACGTCGATGAGCAGGCGTTCCGCTTCAATCACCGTGCAACCAAACATAACCCAATGAATGACGGTGACCGTTTTAAGGTCGCTCTATCTCAGATTGTTGGGAAAAGATTGACGTATGCGGAACTAACTGGCAAGACTCAGGAGCGTTCCCTCTAAATCTTATCGTTTAAACCGCGGACGACGGCGAGTTTCGACTTCCTAGTACGCTTCCGTTTCTTGGCTTCCTTCTCAGCGTCCAATTTCTCTTTGATTTTGGAGTGAGGCACACTCAGATCTGGCGCATGGCGGTTTCAAATTTTTGCCAGGGAACGAGGTCGGAATCTGCTTTATGGTCAGTCATGGTTTGTTACAATGCGAACGGGACTGAACGCTCCAAAAGGCAAAGTTCTCTTTAGGGGGAATCAACCACCCACTCGCCCTTTAAAGATTGTCTGTGCCTCAACGTTCAGTCCCGCAAATGGGGGCGGCAGGTTGCGGGTGCGTGGATTAGAGACCCTTGCCCCGTCGGTTCAAGTCCGACCGCCTCCAAAACTTTAAATATCTCTTCGCTTCTCTGTTGACTTCTCTGTTGACTTCTCTGTTGAATTATTACTTGAATTAGATTATCAAAACGCACAGAAACGCAAAAGCGAATTTAGCACCAAAAGTGCGAAATTCGCCCCAAAGGGAATGATAATTTCTCTCTCCAATCGGAAATCCCTGAGGCTTCCAGCATTAATTCAAATGATTTAATGCCAAAAAAGAGAAATTCATTACCCAAATCGGGAACAGCCTTAAACTTTAGGACAAATTGTCCAAACGCCGCAATTTCTTCGCCTGAAAAAATCATCTTGGTCAGCCAGCTATATTTATACCCCCAACAAAACTCTTGACAGCAAAGAAAAAGTGAAGTAACATAAGTCGATTTGGGCTGTTGTTGCAGATGTATTAAGGAAAGGGTAGATCAAGGAACCCAACCATTGCGTCGATTAGGAGTACTGGGAGTGTGCATAAATACTTTGTCTCATTCAAGGGGTTCACCCCATCCCAGCGCCCCAAACCCACGCCAAACTGGGATACCCTGGGATGCCTTGGGATGAATGGGGAGGGGGTAGGCAGTCTGGGGAGAGCCGAGCGAGGCGCGTGCGCTCAATAGAGCTTAGAAAGATAAGGGATGAAAGCAGCCATCCAGGGGGAACGCGGAGCATTCAGCCATCAGGCAGCACTGAAATTAGTGCCGGGAGCCGATGTGCTGGCCTGTGCCACCTCCATACAAGTATTCGAAGCGTTGGAATCACGCCAGGCCGCGGCCGCGGTGATCCCGGTGGAGAACACTCTGGCTGGTCCCGTGGGCGAGCATCTTGATCTTCTTCTTGAACGCGATGTGTTCGTTCACGGCGAGCTGCGGTTGCGGATAGAACACAGCCTGATTGCAGTCCCCGGGAATACGCTCAAAGATATTCGCCAAGTGCTTTCGCATCCGGTCGCGTTGGACCAGTGCCGCAATTTTTTCCGCCAACATCGGCGGATATCCCCGGCCCCGTTTTATGATACCGCCGGCAGCGTCAAGCACATTATGACTCGCCAACTCCGCGATACTGCCGCAATCGCGAGTAGCCAGGCGGCAAAAGAGTATGGCGGCAAAGTGCTGGCGTCCGGACTGGAGGACCACAAGCAAAACTTCACCCGCTTTTTTCTCATCACAAGACAGAAGAAGATTTCTTCCAAGGCAGATAAGACCTCTCTGGTGTTTTCTCTCAAGAATGTTTCCGGAGCATTGTTCAAGGCATTGAGTGTATTTGCGCTGCGTGACCTGGATTTGAGCAAGATCGAGTCCCGTCCAGTGCGGGGGAAACCCTGGGAGTACTGTTTTTACGTTGATGTTTTGCGGGGACAGGATAATGACATGCGCCTTGCCCTGAAGCATCTGGAGGAGATTGCCGGGTTTGTAAAAGTGCTGGGAGTGTATTCCGGCGCAAAATAGGAGCCGTTCGGCAACATCTGAAATGGATCGAGAGGAGATGCAGGTAAGAGGAAGGCCAGAGTTCTTTTGGTTACCGCACTTTCGATTTTTGAATCCACAGGATCGGCCAGGCCACGCGATAGAGAAGAATGGTACAATTCGTCCCTTTGATGCCAGACTGCATCTTTCCGTTTCCTGGAATCATCAAATGTGAGCGTACTTATATCAAGGATAAATTTTTATGGCGTCTGAAAAAAGCAATACCAACATTGAACCATTAGCAGCGACGTCTGATCAGCGCCCAACAATAACGGAAGAGCAACAGAAAGGCGTACCAGTATTACCGGTCCGCGACACTGTTCTTTTTCCCCATGCGGTCTTGCCCCTTACCGTGGGGCGTGAAAGCTCGATTCAGTTGATCAATTCCCTGGGTGAAGAGAAAACCATTCTGGTTGTGGCCCAGAGGGAAGCGCGCGTCGATGCTCCGCAACCTACTGATTTATATAACATTGGAACACTGGCGACGGTGCATAAAGTCGTCAAGATGCCCAACCAGAGCTTGTTTGTATTTACGGAGGGCCTGAGCCGCGGCAAACTCCAGGATTTTTCTCAATTGACGCCTTTCATGCGCGCCAATGTTGAGCCGATCCCGGATGCTGAACCGGAGATGTCTCCGGAGATCGAAGCCCTGCAGCGCAATGTCTTGACGCTGTTTCAACAGATTGTGGCCGGTTCGCCTACCCTTTCTGACGAATTGCAGACTGTGGCCATTAATATTGAAGAAGCCGGCCGATTGGTGGACTTTGTTGCCTCGTCGCTGCCGTTTCTCTCCACAAAAGACAAGCAGGAAATCCTGGAAACTCCGGACGTTAGCCGCCGGCTCCAGGCGATCAATCATCATCTGGCCAAAGAGCTGGAAGTCCAGCAGTTGCGCAACAAGATCCAGAATGAAGTGCAGGACCAGGTCCAGCAGTCGCAGCGCGAGTACTATCTGCGCGAACAGATGAAAGCCATTTCGAAAGAACTGGGCGAGCAGGATGAAACCCAGCGCGACGTGGAAGAATTGCGCCAGAAGATTGAAGCTGCCGGCATGCCGGAGGAAGTGAAGAAGGAAGCTACGAAAGAACTGAATCGCCTGGCCAGGATGTCCCCAATGGCCGCGGACTACTCCGTCACGCGGAATTACATTGAGTGGCTGGCTGTTTTGCCCTGGTCCAAGTCGAGCGGCGTGGTAGTTGACATCCAAAAGGCAGGCGAGGTCCTGGATGCGGACCACTACGATCTGAAGAAGGTGAAAGACCGCATTCTCGATTACCTTTCAGTCCGGCGCTTGAAGCCCAGCATGAAAGGGCCGATTCTTTGCTTTGTAGGGCCTCCTGGCGTGGGTAAAACGTCACTGGGCCGCAGCATTGCTCGGGCGCTGGAACGGAAATTCGTGCGTCTCTCACTGGGTGGCGTGCATGATGAAGCGGAAATCCGCGGTCACCGTCGTACATACATTGGCGCTCTGCCCGGCCAGATCATGCAGGGATTGCGCCGTGCGGAAACCAATGATCCGGTCTTTGTCCTGGATGAAGTGGATAAGCTCGGGCGTGATTTCCGCGGTGATCCATCTTCGGCGCTGCTGGAGACGCTTGATCCTGAGCAAAACTCCACGTTCCGCGATAATTATTTGGACGTGCCATTTGATCTCTCTAAAGTGCTGTTCATCTGCACGGCCAACATGCTGGATACCATTCCAGAGCCCTTGCGTGACCGCATGGAGATTATCGAGCTTCAGGGATATACCGAAGACGATAAAACCCATATTGCGGAACGCTATCTGATTCCGAAGCAGATTGACGAAAATGGTCTGACCAAGGAACAGATTGAGATTCCTGAAGATGCGGTGCGCTTCATCAGCAGGCATTACACGCGGGAAGCAGGCGTGCGCAACCTGGAGCGGAACATCGGCACTATCTGCCGCAAACAGGCGCGCCGGATTGCGGAAGGCAAAACTGAGAAGCTGCTTGTGACTCGCGATACCGTTCAGGAATTTCTGGGCGGAATCAAGATCCGCATCGATACTGAGATAGCTGAGCGCACCAAACGCCCGGGTGTAGCTGTTGGCCTGGCCTGGACACCGGCTGGTGGCGACATCCTTTTCATCGAAGCCAACAAGATGAAGGGCAAAGGCGGCTTCACCATGACCGGACAGATTGGCCAGGTGATGCAGGAATCCATGCAGGCGGCGCTTACATGGGTGCGATCAAACGCTGAAAAACTCGCGATTCCTGATGAGTTCTTCAAGGACCATGACATTCACATTCACGTTCCGGCGGGCGCAATACCGAAAGATGGCCCATCTGCCGGTGTGACCATGGCCACGGCGCTAGTTTCACTGCTTAAGGATATACGGGTTCGTCCGCTGACTGGAATGACTGGTGAAATTACGTTGAGCGGAAACGTTCTGCCGATCGGGGGTGTGAAAGAAAAATTCCTGGCCGCAAAACGCTCCGGTGTAAAGGACATCATCTTTCCAGCGGAGAATCGCATGAATGTGGAGGAAGACCTGACAGCGGAACAGCTCGACGGCGTGAACCTGCATTTCGTAAGCACGATAGAAGAAGTGCTTGAGCTTGCTTTGCCGGGATCGCGTCTGCAGGAGCGGCAAGACGCAGAAACGCGTGAACGCGTTCTGAGCAACGCATAACGGTTAAGGCTTCCACTGGAAGTCAAAGGGGCAGAGAGCAATCCCTGCCCTTACTTTTTGGGCCAAATTCCGCACCTAATCCCTAATTTAAGGTGAGTTTTTGGCCAGCAGCAGCATACCTTGACGCATCCTAATTATTGACTTCCCACCCATCGTGAGGGCCTATGTTGACGAATTTATCTCGCGAGCACAGCTCTGGAAGTCCAGAGCAGCTGAAATGTCAGCGGCGCTTTCTGCTTGGGTCATCCCGTACTATGGTCGTTCTCGTTATTTTCGTCTGCATCTGGCCTTGTACCGCGCACGCACAATCCCCAGAGAACAGCATTAGCGCTTATGCGGACGCTATTAAGCAATCGACCATCGCAGAGCGCATTACGGCTATGGATCATTATCTATCGATAGCTGGCAGCAGCCGCTTAAAAGTGGATGCCCTGGAATTTCTTGTCTGGGACCATCTGCGCTTAAGCCATCAATCACAGAGCATGCAGCGCGCAAAAGAGTTGCTAACTCTTTCCCCGGGGAACCCGATTGCTATTGCTGTTTTGAACCAGGACGCTTCATCCCAACCACAAGCGAAGGATGTAATACAGGATCGCCTGGCTGCGATGAACACAGCCATGAATGCACTGCCTCAATTGAACAAGCCTGAAGGCATGCTGGACAGAAATTTCCAGATGTTAAAACAGCAGGTCGGCATTATGCTCAACGGTGCCATAGGCATGTCATATCTGGCGATTGAGGATTACCCGCAAGCTCGATTGGCGTTGCAGCAGGCCGTAGCCAGCGATCCTAATAATCCGCACTTGGTGTATGGCATGGGACTGGCTTTACTGAATGGCAAGAATCGCGATCAATATCGCGGCTACTGGTATCTGGCGAGGGCCGCTAATTTGACCGCAGGAACGCCGCAGGGGCAGGAGATTACCAATTACGCGTGGCGAGCCTATCTAAAAGATGGCGGAAAAGCTGAGGGCTGGCAGCGCTATCAGGCCAGCGCGGCTGCGCTGGACGCGCCGCCCAATCCGGACACAGGCAAGCCTTCTACTAACACAGTGGCAGCATCGAGCCGAACGAGCCAGCCCTCGACGGGAAATTCTTCAGTTGCCGCCAATAATTCAGCCTCGGCAAGGCGCACAGAGACAGCCGACGTTGCGACCAAAACAAAATCCTCAAAGAAAAAAGCGCCTTTTGGATTTGAAGACACTTTGCATGAGCCGCCTTCGCGTGAAGCCGCAGCGGCGCCAAATGCTCCAGCAAACCGGCCTAAAGTAATCGCCGCGCCTTCTGAAGCTGTATCGCTGGGAATCTTGATTGAAACATCGCTGCTGACCAACCGTAACCGCGAAGCGATTATTGGTACGTTGCAGGACATTATCAGAAATCTGCGAGTCAATGACGAGGCGTGCATCCTGGTTTTTAGCGATGAGTTGGATTTTGAGCAGGACCTCACAGCCGACGATAAATTGCTGGAAGAGGCAATAAACCAGATACGTCCTAAGCAGGGAAAAGCCCTGTTGTCTGGAATTGCATTTGCAGCAGGGCATTTGAAACGGATCGGCAAAAACAGCAATCGCATATTGCTGGTTATTTCCGACGGCCGCACTACGCAGGCTACTGAAGACACCCTCACATTTCGTAGCCAGGTCAGCGGCGTCCGTATTGATTGCCTTGGGTTGCAGGCTGAGGGAGAACAACGTGCGCTTCTGGAAAAGGTTGCGGCCTATTCAGGCGGGAAGGCATCTTTCGCTACAGACTCAGGAGAATTTCGCACAGCCGCTTTGCAAATTACGCACGGGATGGGAATCGCCATGCCTTGAGGAGTACATGCCCGATCTTTCAAAAATGCTTCATTTCAGTTTGCCAAAAAATTACCGGAGTGGTGCGTGAGCCACTCCGGATAAGTTCGTAAACTGTGCTTCAGTCCTTGATACGTAATTGGACGCATATAAGTTGCAGAAGGCAGTACAGTTTATCCCTCCTCACAAAACTTAACCAAGCGCGAAATTGGGCCTTTCGTTATCCTTATGGACATGCGGGTTAAAGTGCTGCTTTTTGGACAGCTCAAAGACATCATTGGCCGGCAAGAGGAGTCCCTTGATCTGGATACAGGCGCTCAGCTTTCTGCCGTTATTGGCTACTATTCTGACCGGTACCCCAGGTTTCACGGCCTGCAGCGTTCGATTGCCTGCTCCATCAATCAGGAATATGCAAATGGGCTTGCGGTTTTAAGAGAAGGAGACGAGATCGGACTGCTTCCGCCCGTGAGCGGCGGCAAATCTACCCAGCAGGAATTACGTTCCCTGCATTGCGCCATTGTGCGCGAGCCTATAGACCTTCAGAAGGTCAAAAAAAACCTGGGACATCCAGAAGATGGGGCCGCCCTGTTTTTTGAGGGTGTGGTGCGCAACAATACGCGTGGTCGGCGTACCGTTTTTTTGAATTATGAAGCTTATGAGTCGATGGCCCTCAGCGAGATGGAAAAATTATCTCAAGCTGCGCTTGAACAATTTAAAGTACGTGACGTATGCTTAATCCATCGGCTGGGACGGCTGGAAATTGGAGAAACCAGCGTCCTGATTGGGGTTAGTTCAGCACACAGGGTAGCTGCTTTTGAGGCTTGCCGCTGGCTGATTGACGCGCTGAAGAAAACGGTCCCTATCTGGAAGAAGGAACATTTTGAAGATGGCGCGGTTTGGGCGGATGGTGAGCCTTTTCCTGAAGAAATTCGAATTCACAAATAACTCTTTAGCGCCGTTTGCATCTAAGCATTCCAGAATACCCGCTGCTAATTATGAAACGAACTTGCGCTTTACCGCCGTGGTTTAGCCTGTTATGCCTGCTCTGCACGCTGGGTGCTTTCGTCCTGGCACAGGATTCGCAAAAGGGAGATCGCGTCCCGCCGGGCTCACAGTCGCAGAAAGATGAGCCCACCTTCCGCGTGAATGTGCGGCTGGTAAACGTCTTTACCACGGTCACGGATTCTCGAGGCGCACCAGTTGCTGATCTGACAAAAGACGATTTCCGCCTGTTCGAAGACGGCGTGCCCCAGGACATAAGAGTTTTTGAAAAAGAATCGGCTATACCGCTCAGCATCGCTCTGGCCATTGATACAAGTCCCAGCACCCAGCGCGACTTCAAGCTGGAAGTCTCTTCAGCACGCCGCTTTGTTCATTCCATTCTGCGTTCTGAAGACCGTCTTTCGGTCTTCGAGGTGACTGAAACCATCAATCAACTCACCGGCTTTACCTCAGACATGAAGAGGATTGAGAAAGGTATCGACAATCTCAGGACAGGGCCGGGGACTTCGATTTACGATGCTATTTATCTCTGCTCAGACGATTTGCTGGACCGTGAAGGCCGCAAGGTGCTGGTGCTGATTACCGATGGCGGCGATACCACCAGCAAAGCCGATTACAACAACGCGCTGAAGCGCGCCCAACAGGCTGAAGCTATTGTTTACAGCATTATCGTGGTGCCAGTGGAAGCCGACGCCGGACGCAACCTTGGTGGCGAACACGCTCTGATCCAGATTTCAAATGATACCGGCGGCAAATATTACTATGCTGAGGGCGAGCAACAGTTGGATACAGCCTTCCGCAAGATCAGTGATGAGCTGCGCACCCAATATCTGATTGCTTTTTATCCCAACCGCAAAGTCTCAGATTCATCCTTCCGGCGAATCCAATTGGAACTCAACAAAAAGGACCCGGAGGGCAGGCCGTATCAGGTGCGGCATCGCGCCGGATACTATACAACACCTGCTAAATAGCGCATTTAAGCTCAGGCGAAAGTACTAGAATTTCGGCCGCGGAGAGCAGCACGTTCGTTTGATCCGCACTCGGATTAGTGCTCGATTGGAATGGTTTTAGGCTACAATACAGGGCATGCCTTTCCGTGCCGCCGCTCCAGCTTTTGCCAAAAAGACGAACAAAACCCCGCCTCCAGACGATACAGGTATGGAGTCTTCTTACCTGAAAGCTCTGGGAGAGAAACAGACCCCGGTAACCGTTAAGTTGGTCTGTGGTGAGACTTTGCATGGCTGGATTGAATATTATGATGTCGGCATGGTTCGTCTGACTCGTGAGGGCTCGCCGAATCTTTTCATCTTCAAGCACGAGATCATGTACATTGCTGAAGATACCGGGCGTCGCGCCCGTTAATGGCCCAGCAGGAAAACTACGTCCATCCCATGCAGGACCTGGCCCGCGAGGCCGGTGCGCTTCTGATGTCTTTTTTCGGCAAAGTAGCCATCGAATATAAGGGCGACGCTGACCTGGTCACCAAGGCTGACCGCGCTTCAGAACAATTGATTGTAGAGCGCATCCGCAGCCAGTGGCCGGAGCACGATTTAATCGGGGAGGAAGGCAGCCGTCGCGAAACCGGGAGTGATTTCCGCTGGTATATCGATCCGCTGGATGGCACCACCAACTTCGCTCATGGCTACCCCGTCTTTTGCGTTTCCATTGCGCTCGAATACAAAGGGGAGCGCATCGCCGGTGTGGTCTATGATCCTTCCCGTGATGAGATGTTCGCGGCGGAAAAAGGCGGCGGATCATTTCTCAACGGGCATGCCATACATGTGTCTGCGACCGGCTTTCTAAAAGAAAGCCTGGTTGCCACCGGGTTTCCCAGCCACAAGCGCCATAAGAATCCGAATATTCACTTTTATCACCAGATCACGTTGCGCTCCCATGGAGTGCGTCGCGCCGGCTCGGCAGCGCTGGATCTTTGCTATGTAGCCTGCGGCCGCTATGACGCTTACTGGGAGTTCAATTTAAATCCGTGGGATACTGCGGCTGGTGTCCTGCTGGTGCAAGAGGCCGGTGGAAAAGTGACGAACTTTAACGGCGGCCCATTCAATATCGATTCCCGTGAAGTGCTGGGCAGCAACACTGTGTTGCATCCTGAGTTGCTTAGGGAATTTCAGGCGATTATCGCCGGACGAGTAGAAGGGCTGCCGTCCGTTGCCGAAGCATTTCAGCAGAAGCGCTAGTTTCTGTCCCCGCTTGAGCCGTATAGTTCACAGAAGTTTTCGTCGGAATTTCTAAATTGAGATTTATTTTAATTTTTTTGCGATCGAGCGCGTAATCAGCTCCAGTTCGAGCATGATATCGTCTTCAATATCAAGGCCGGCAGCGCGCATGGCGCCGAGAGGATCGCGCCGGAACCAGTCTGCATTTTTCCGGGAACCGGCCATCCATTCCTGCAATTGGTTCTCGACCTTGCCTAATTGCTCAAGCAGGTGGTCTGGTCCATCAGAACTGGGTTTGGGTTTTCGCAATCAATACCTCACGTAGCATGATGGGTCAAGACCACGCATACGGGGCAGGAAATCTCATTATTTCCGGTTTACTCTTTAAGTAACTTTGTTAAACAAGCTCTTAACTTTTAGGCCTCGATTTAAAACTAAAGGCCAGAAGTATTGCAATCATCTCAAAGTACGGGTCAGCAGAATGGATTATGTGACTGGCCGCGTTCTGGTGCTCGCCGAGCCGCTTCGATGTTTTGTTGAGCGCGACTGCATTTGTGCGTGACTTTTGCAACAAGTAATCGTTTATAGCTGCCATAAATATTTTCGATTTCCCTCAGCCTCCCAATACAGTTAGATTGTCACCAACGTGGCCGGATCACAGGCCGCAATGGAGCGGAGCAATCTTTATGGCAAAGTTCCTGCGCTGTTGGCTTGTTCTTATGGTTATATGTGCGCCGATTAGTCTTGCGGCGCAGTCTTCTTCAGCCGCATCTGCTGATCCACAGAGCGACCGCATTGCCAAACTGGAACAGCAAATTGCCGGCTCCAAAGGTTCCGCGGACAATGCATGGATGCTGATGTGTTCCGCACTCGTCCTGCTGATGACCGGCCCAGGATTGGCGCTTTTTTACGGCGGCCTGGTACGGAAGAAAAACGTTTTAGCCACCATGATGCAGAGCTTCGCCCTAATGGCCGTCGTTACCGTCGTTTGGGCGATCGTCGGTTACAGCCTGTCATTCGGAGAAGGGAACAGCTTCATCGGGGGATGGCACAATCTTTTTCTCCATGGCGTTGGCGCACAACCAGACGCTGATTATGCAGCAACTATTCCAGCGCAGACTTTCATGATCTATCAGCTTATGTTTGCCATCATTACTCCTGCGCTCATTACGGGAGCTTTTGCTGAGCGAATGAAATTCAGCGCCTTGGTGGTTTTTATGGCGTTGTGGTCGGCAGTTGTTTACAGTCCCATGGCCCACATGGTTTGGGGGAAAGGCGGATTGCTGAATGCTGCTCTGGGCGGACGCTTTCCCACGCTCGACTTCGCGGGCGGCACCGTGGTGCACGTTACATCCGGTGTTTCTGCACTGGTATGCGCGCTTTATCTTGGACACAGGCTCGGATATCAGCGGCAGCCAATGCCTCCGCACAGCATGGTGCTGAGCTTTATCGGCGCGTGTCTGCTCTGGGTAGGATGGTTCGGCTTCAATGCCGGCAGCGCACTCAGTGCAGGCAGTTTGGCGACCAGCTCTTTTGTCGCGACGCACTTTGCCGCCGCTGCTGCTGTAATGGGATGGTGCGCCGCGGAATGGGTTCGCAACGGCAAGCCCAGCGCGCTGGGGGCCATCTCCGGCGCTGTTGCCGGATTGGTAGCTATCACACCCGCAGCAGGTTTTGTTACGCCGATGGCTTCGCTGGGAATTGGAGCGATTGCCGGCGTTTTCTGTTATCTGATGGTCACAACCGTAAAGTCCAGCCTCGGCTATGACGACTCCCTCGACGCCTTCGGCATCCACGGCGCGGGTGGAATGTTAGGAGCGTTGCTTACCGGCGTCTTTGCCAGCAGCGCCGTGAATCCCATCTTCAAGGATGCAAGTGGACACGTTCTCGCATCAGGCGCGCTGGAAGGGAACCGCCATCAGCTTGTGAATCAGGCCATTGGCGTGGCCATCGCCGCTGGTCTGGCAATTGTGGGGACGCTGGCAATTCTCAAACTCGTCGATGCTGTCATCGGACTCCGCGTTCCTGAAGATCATGAACTCCAGGGGCTGGACCTTTCCCAGCATGGTGAAGAAGGCTATAGCTGGGAATTTCCAGCGCCTGCGCGGATACCCGTTTTTGCTCACGCGACCCACGGCCCGGAACTGCATCGCGAAATCGCGCGGGTGGAAACCCAGGCTGCCATGGGCGACTGAGCTTACGTAAAATCAAAACCTTTTTTGCCGCTCGAATTTCAACGGATGGGACACCCAGGCAACTTACAACTTCGTTCCGCATTTCGGCGTCACCGCCGATTTCAGCGGCGACTCAAAGCAGATACTTGGCGGGTCTTTTCTGGGCTTTTCCGCCGGTACCCAGCAGCATTTTTATAACTTCCTGTTTGGCCCCACGGCCACCGCTTACTTTGGCAAGAGCTCCGTCTTTGCACATGCGCTCTTCGGAGAACAGCGTTCCAGTCTTTCAGCGGGCGCAAGCGTGCCGATTTTTGGCGGCCTTTCTGCGCCTATCAATAGCGCGAATTCGTTTGCCATGGCGTTTGGCGGCGGCGTGGATATCGGTTTGAGCCGGCATTTTGCCATCCGCGCGGCGCAGATCGATCTCATACGCACCAATTTCAATACCACCGATGCCCTGGCATTCGGTCTGTCCACTAACACTAACAATCACCAGAATAGCTTTCGATATTCGGGTGGCGTGGTGTGGAGGTTCTAACGGCTATCCAAGGAATGTAACCTTGTATTTTTTGCATGAAAAAGCCACCCAGTGTTCCGGGTGGCTTTTGGCTGTTGTCCCGTTAACGTTAAATTATTGTCAAATTAACGTTGACGGAGTGAGTGTTTTGTCCGCTCGTTCCAGTGATAACCAGTGGGAACGTCCCTTGCTTCTGCTGGTTGCTGATGGTCACCGTCAGCGAGGATGTGCCTGAGCCCGTCACGGAAGCAGGCGACATTCCGCCGGTGACAAGAGGTGGCGCTGGCAATCCGGAAACGCTGAGATTGACGACCCCGGAAAATCCAGCCTGGCCTGTGATGGTCACCGTGAGCGAGCCGGTTTGGCCACGCTTTACCGTAAAGGTGTTCAGGGATGACATCGTGAAGTCCCCGGTGCCTATTGCATTTACGACCAATGTGACACTGGTTGTATGGACCAGAGTGCCATTCGCTGCGGTGCCGGTAACCGTAACCAGATAAGTATCGGCTGTGGTGGTCGTGCCGGTCGTCACCGTGAGCGCGGCCACTCCAGATCCAGTCAGCGAAGTTGGATTAATGCTGGCAATCGGGTTGATCGCGCCAACAGGCGAGTTCGGATTGGTGCTTGCGATGCTTACACTCAAAGAGACTACCCCGTTAAACCCTCCCACGGAGCCAACATTGATTTGATAACCGGCATTCACGCCAGCCGTCACTGTCTGCGAGGCAGGAGTGGCGCTTATGGTGAAATCGGACGGAGCAGTTACGCTCAAGGTTACAGCCGCTGTGTGAACAAGCACTCCATCAGTGGCTGTAATGGTGAGTGGATAAACACCAACCGGAGTCGTCGAGCCGGCCAGGATGGTGATGGTCGATGACCCGGAATTAGTCACGGTCGGTGGAGGCGGCGTTAGCGTCGCTCCCGCCGGCAGTCCGGCAACTGAGAAGTTGATGGCGCCGGTATAGCCGTTCACCGCAGTGATAACGGCAGAATAAGCAACGGAGTTGCCCTGGACCACTGATTGAGAGGCTGGCGACGCGGTAAACGTGAAGTCAGGCGCATTTACAGTCAAGCTTACAGCCGCTGTGTGAACCAGCACTCCATCGCTAGCTGTAATAGTGAGTGGGTAAGTGCCTACCGGAGTCGTCGAGCTGGCAAGGATGGTGATGGTCGATGACCCGGAATTAGTTACGGCTGGTGGAGGCGGCGTTAGCGTCGCTCCCGCCGGCAGTCCGGCAACTGAGAAGCTTATGGTTCCCGTATAGTTGTTCACCGCAGTGATAACGGCAGAATAAGCAACGGAGCTGCCCTGAGTCACTGTTTGCGAGGCCGGCGACGCGCTAAACGTGAAGTCAGGCGCATTGGTCGTTACGTTCAGGGTAACAGCCGCTGTGTGAGTGAGCGCTCCATCGGTGGCTGTAATGGTGAGTGGATAAGAACCAACCGGAGTAGTAGCGCCGTTATTCGTCAGGATGGTGATGGGTGAAGACCCGGAGTTAGTCACGGTCGGTGGAGGCGGCGTTAGCGTCGCTCCTGCCGGCAGTCCGGCAACCGAGAAGCTGATGGTGCCGGTATAGTTATTAAATGCAGTGACGACTGCAGAATAAGTAACGGAGTTGCCCTGAACCACTGATTGTGACGTCGGCGACGCGGTAAGCCCGAAATCAGGCGCATTGTTGTTCCATGTATTTACCAGATTGGCCGCATTCACTGATCCCCAGCCAGTTGCCTGGTCATAACCGGCGCCAGCGCTGAATCCTGTAACGCCGGGCACACTGTTGTTGCCGCTGGTGATGTCATTAAAGACAGCGGTGCCGCCAGCGAACTGGGCGCGAGCCATGGGATATAGGACTTTATTGGCATTGCCCTGAGGGCTTCCAGTCTTCTGCACGACCAGCGCCATGATGCCGGCGAAGGACGGCGCTGCAGCAGACGTGCCGGATGCCCCTACCAGGCCCAATACATTGTTCGAGTGCGCCTGGACGATCAGATAAGGAGTGTGGGCAGCCGAATTGAGAGCTACGTCAGGCACGTCACGGTGGCTATCTGCGGGTACGCCTAGGCCGGATTGATAATCAGGCTTTGCATAAAGCGTGCTCGCACCACCGCCTGTGGCAAATAAACCTTTTCCAGTCACAGGTATCGTACCGCTTTCATTCCACACGATCTCAGGAATGGGGCCGAGCGCCGATGAACTGTCAGGATTGGGCCCCGCAGCCCAGAAACCACCCGCGCCATCGTTGAATTCGGTGCCGCCAACGGCAACGTTGTTTGGCGTTGAGCTCACACCAGAAACGGCCTGAATGGTTCCGGTAAGCGCGGTATCGGCGTCGCATCCTGCCGCTCCGTTGTCACCGGTACTCACGACGGACGTGATGCCCTGCAGGGCCGCCTGTCCCCAAGTACTGTTCCAGAAAGAATTTTCCGTTCCCAGGTTCTGCTCGCAAAAGCTAAAGCTGGTGCTTATAACCGGGGCCACGTTGTTATCCACAGCGTATTGCGCGGAAAGATGTATGCCGTCTGTGGTGTGGGTGGACTTGGAAATGACAAAGTCGATGGTCGCATTCTTTGCCACTGCGCCAGACCACTCCACGTCGAGATCGGCTTCCCCTTCGTCACTCCCATGCAAGTCGCCGGGTGCGTTTAAGTTGTGGATAAAGACAGGGTCTTTGGCGGGAAGCAGGAAATTGCTGCGGAAAAACTGAACATCGCCTAATACGATGTCCGTGCGTCCCAAAACGGCAATCGTCTGGCCTGTGCCATCGATGCCGGCATTGTAGAGCGGAGTCAGGTTATAGATGGTGGCAAAATCGCCGGGCGCAAGAGCATTACCGCCGCCGTTAAGGTTGGCATTGGCAGCCAACTGGCGAAGATTGGCGTCATGGTGAAGCGGAAAATCATGCAATGAAACCACGCCCTCTACCAATCCGTCCAAAGCGCGCGGAATGCTGGGATCAGTGGCATTGGCGTAATGAATCTGCCCATTCACTTCAAACTGGCGGATATTCGTCTGAAATGCCTGTTCGACCTGTTGGACGTTTCCGGTGAAGTTGATCCATAGCTTGCTATTGGCAATCCCCACAATGCGGAAGCCATGGCTTTTGAGCCAGTTGGCTGCGTCAGCAACGTCCTGGTCGGTGGGGCCAAAACGCAAACCGATTTCCTGCGGCGTAAGAAACTTGTGGAAGTTGGGTGACTTCGGGTTCTGCAGGTCGTCCAAGAGCGCGTCCATGGCCGCCTTGGCAGAAGCGCTGGGAGAGAGCAAGAGAATCATGTTCTCCATGGGGAGATTCAGGTCGGCGGAGCCGCGGTCGAACTCCGCGCGCGCCAGCGGATGCACATTGCCATGCTTGATTACACGATCGGCTTCGTTGATGGAGCGTTGGGCCAGAGCGCCTGTCGAAAATATTCCACTGACGATCAGTAAGAAGAGGCTGCTGAACAGAAGTTGGGTGCGGCCACGTGAATAGGTGGGCATTGCGTCCTCACATTTCCTAAGTCTTTTGTACTTGCTAAAACAGCGAGGCTGGAAAGTTCATCAGACCAGAAATGCGGTACACAAGAGGTTCACCCTTGAGATGACCCGGAAGGACATTCGTCGGCGACAGCCAATGTGACCTGCGGAGGTTAGAACGGGTTTAAAGTCACATTAGAAACTTTAATAATGAGCCAAGAGCTTGAGGGCGACTATTCCTGGTCAACCGGCCTGTTCAGTTTCCAGAAGAGATGGGTCTTCACCGCTGGCCACTCACTCTCAATGATGCTGTAGGCGCAGGAGTCGCGAAAAGTTCCGTTGGGCATGAGCTGATTGTTGCGCAAGACGCCGTCCAGCTTCGCACCCAGCCGCTCTATGGCCCTCCGGCTGGGTTGATTGAAGAAGTTGGTACGAAGCTCCACGCAGATGCAATCAAGAGTTTCAAAGGCGTGGGTAAGCAACAGAAGTTTGCACTCAGTGTTGAGGGCCGTGCGTTGCATGCTCTTGCGATACCAAGTGCCGCCGATTTCCACGCGCCGATGAGCTTCGTCAACGTTCCAGTAACTCGTCATGCCAACCACTTTTGCGGTGTCGATGTCTCGAACGGCAAAGGGAAGCATTGCGCCTTTGGCCTGACGTTGCAGCCGTCTGTCGATTTCCGCGCGCATCTTCTCCGGCTCGGGAATCACGGTGTACCAAAGCTTCCATAATTCGCCGTCCTTTACCGCTTCAATTAAATCGTCGTGATGGGTTTGCGAAAGCGGCTCCAGCAGCGCATGGGTTCCGCGCAGGGTAACTGGCTCAAGCCAAGGCATAAGGGTTCGTCTAAACTCCTTCGATAATTCAATCGCGCAATTAAAAGCTGCAAGCGAGCGGTGTTCTACTATAACAACGCTGCAAACGGTGATCCTTTACACGTATGGTTAGGCCGCGTATCCCATCCCATCCCATCCCATCCCATCCCATCCCATCCCATCCCATCCCATCCCATCCCATCCCATCATGTCTCCCTTGTGAGGCAGGCAAAACAAGGGACCGAACAGGCCACTTTGCCGGCATGAAACACGAATAGTCAAAGGGCCTTCGGACGCCACTTAATTTCCTGATCCACCAGAACTGGGAATTTGAGCTTTGCCAAAATTCTGATGTGTTTTATCCGGATAACTTAATTTTCCAGCAGCAGCTCTGGACAACCCGCAGCTCTGGAATCCCATCACAATTTCCAGTTTTGGTGGGGACTATAAAAATGCTTAAGAGTTTGTGCCTCGGAGCCATTTTCATTTTTTTGATAACACTCGCGGGATGCGGTGGTGGTAGCGTTTCCGCAGGTGGATCAACGTCAACGTCAACACCAACACCAACACCAACACCAACACCAACGCCAACTCCAACACCTGCCCCTACACCAACACCAACGACTGTTGCGACATTGCAGTCCTCAGTGAATCACATCATCATCCTGGCCCAGGAAAACCGTTCGTTCGATCACTATTTCGGCCATCTCATGCAGTACTGGCAGAAGAATGGTTATCCGCAAGCTACCAACGGAACCACGTTTGACGGCATGCCGGATACCGCTACGAACGTCGGCGATCCTCCGCCTACCGGCGGTCCCGCACCTACGATTCAAGCTTTCCCGCTGATCACGATGTGCGTTGAAAATCCCAGCCCTTCATGGAATGAGAGCCATGTGGATTTCAATAAAAA
>DASXMN010000050.1:0-112852 GCA_036495645.1 Candidatus Angelobacter sp. | reverse complement strand
CGCCCGTTCAATTCACGCCCGAGCTTCGGCCCGCGGCGGTTCCCAAGGCGTACTAACATCAACCGCGCATTTACGACAAAATGTTACGGACATTTTGTTACGACTGACGTTTAGGATCGAAGACTTGTAAGTGCTTGATTCTAATTTGGCTGCCCCCCAGGGATTCGAACCCCGATATGCTGATCCAGAGTCAGCTGTCCTGCCGTTGAACGAGGGGGCAGCAAGTGGTGCGACCAGTTTGGCAACCGGCATCATTGATTCTATGATGCGTTCTGAAGCAGGTCAAATCCCACCATATTGCAATATGCTAGGCAGTATGCTCATTCAGGTAGCGCCCTGGAAGGACGCTGATTCAGATAGTGCCACCACAATACTTTATGTGCGGACGCTACAAACTGACGGCCAAAGAGAAGTGGCTGAGCTTTCTCTTCAATCTTGATCCTGAAGATGTGGATTGGGTTTCGCGTTGGAATGTCGCGCCTACGCAAGAAGTAGCCACAGTCCGCCAGCATCGCAAAGAGCCCAAACGCATTTTTGGATTAATGAAATGGGGATTGATTCCGCATTGGTCAAAGGACGCTGCTATTGGCCCCAAAGCAATTAACGCCATGTCGGAAACGGCTGTCGAAAAACTGGCATTCCACGAACCCATGAGAAGGCAGAGATGCCTGATACCGGCAGATGGCTTCTATGAATGGAAGCAGAGTGGCAAGGCAAAGCAGCCCTACAGCATTGGTTTGGCAGACGGCGGGGTATTCGCATTCGCCGGTCTATGGGGCCGTTGGAGCCATGCGGGCAGCGAGATTTTGACTTGCACCATCCTTACCACTGAAGCAAACTCGCTGCTCAAGGACATACACACTAGAATGCCCGTTATTCTCAGCCCTGAGGATTATGATTTGTGGCTTGATCCGGGCATTACGGCCCCGGAAAAAGTCACTGATCTGCTAAAACCATTCGATGCCCGGAAGATGCGAAAATACCCGGTCGGCACGGCGGTAAATAAAGTTGTGAATGACGGCCCTGAGTGTGCAGAAGAGATTGAGATCAGCGAGGCCGCCGAGCAGCTTGACTTTTTTAAATCCTGATTTCCACTCTGTCTATGGCCGCAGGGCCGTGATAATTTTGTTCAAGCCCAAATTCCAAAAGCTGATGTAGCCTTCCAAGGAGTTTCAGATGCCGGAGCACGTTGTTGTTTCGATTCAAGACCGCGTTCTGTGTATCCGGCTGGATCGTCTGGAAAAAAAGAATGCGCTGACCCGCGACATGTACCTGGCCATGATTGAAGCCCTCAAACAGGCTGACGCAAACCCAGACGCCAGGGTAGTGGTAATCAGCGGCGCCCAGGATTGTTTTACCGCGGGAAATGATCTGGTAGATTTTGCCAATGCCAGGCCGGGAGAGAGCAGTCCCGCTATTTTGTATTTGCAAACATTAGCCGCCACCCAGAAACCGGTGATTGCTGCGGTGGGAGGCGTAGCGGTTGGGATCGGCACAACCATGTTGCTGCACTGCGATCTGGTTTATGCCACAACAAATGCGCGTTTTCAGCTTCCATTCGTGAATCTGGGCTTGTGCCCGGAAGCCGCCTCCAGCGTGCTCCTGCCAGAGTTAATGGGGCATCGTAGAGCTGCGGAGCTTTTGTTTTTCGGAGAGCCGTTTACCGCTGCAACAGCATGCGATCTCGGAATTGTGAATGCGGTGGTCGAACCTGGCGAACTGCTGACGACGGCAATAACGAGGGCAAAGCAACTGGCGGAAAAACCTCCATCGGCTTTGCGGACTACCAAAGCGTTGCTAAAACGCGGTGGCGCAGCAGCGGTGGCTGATGCAATGGCGGCGGAAACCCAGCAGTTTGCCGCGCTTTTGCAAGGCCCTGAAGCCAGAGAAGCCATGATGGCTTTTATGCAGCGGCGGAAACCTGATTTCTCAAACTTTTGATCAGCGTGGGAAGGGAACTCGTCAGACTACCAATTCCTCGCGCCAGCCATCTTTCTTCATCTCTGACTGGAACCAGCGTTGCAGGTGAGTGGCGGTCTCTGTTTGTATTTCGCCAAACTGGATTCCATGGTGGCCTTCGCTATCTGCCCAGGCCACACGTCCATGCAATTCCGCCTGAATATCTGTTTCAGGAATGGTGAAATGGATGGTTACGGACGAACCCTGACTTAGCATTTTATGTACTGACACGGCCGCTCCACCCAGGCTGATGTTGAGCAGGTTTGCCGCAAACCATTCGTCGCCATTCTTGAGTTGAATAGGAGCGCTGGTTTGCTTGCGATAATAGCGCTGCTGCTCTGCGCCCAGCGTGCCTGCCGCAGCTTCATTTTCGCGATAGGTTTTTAGCTTGCGCAACAATGTGCGGCGTGAAATTCCCAGGGCATCGGCTGCTTTGCCCTGATTGCCACCGTACTTTTCCAGCGTATCAAACACGATCTGCCGTTCCAGTTGGTCCAGATCGCGGTTTAAATGAGGTTTACCATCATTCGTTTGCGCGCTTTGGCTCAGCTTCAAGTCCGCTCCCGTGATCTCAACCTGAGCGTTCTTTGCCAGCATGATGGCGCGAAAAACTGAATTTCGCAGTTCACGCACGTTGCCTGGCCACTCATGGCTGAGCATGGCGGTTATAGCATCATTGGTAAAACGTGAATTCGGATAGTGCTGATGAAGAATCTGCTCTGCAATGGCCAGCAGGTCTTCGGGTCTTTCGCGCAGCGGCGGGATCTCAAGCCTGAACTCGGCCAACCGATGGTAAAGGTCGTTGCGGAAACGTCCCGCCCGCACCATCTCTTCCATATCCTGATTGGTGGCTGCCACCACGCGCACGTTGACGCTGACTTTCTTGTTTCCGCCCAGCCGATAATAAGGCACGCCATCCAGCACGCGCAAGAGTTTTACCTGTACTTTAGGATCAAGGTCCCCAATCTCATCCAAAAACAGGGTGCCGCCGTCGGCCATTTCAAAATAGCCGATCTTTTGTGCGTCGGCTCCACTGAACGCGCCTTTCTCGTATCCAAAAAGCTCGCTCTCAACAAGATGCTCTGGAATGGCCGCGCAGTTTACGTCAATCCAGGGTTTATTGCAGCGCAAAGAGTGGCTGTGGATGGAGCGGGCAATCATCTCTTTGCCAGTGCCTGTTTCTCCGACAATCAGCACGGCGGCAGGATGACACGCCACCTGTTCCACCAGCCGCATCACCCGTTTTAAGGCATCACTGCGAACGATCTGGCTGTTCAGGTCGCACGGATTGTTGACCAACGTCGACAAATCCTTCTCCTCGCACGCGCTATGGCACACAGCGCTTCTGTGACTTGTTAAGGGAATGATGAGACAAGTCCGTCACACCGGCAATTAAAGAAGTGTGCGGGAACGTTACTTAAGTTCTTAACCTTCAGCTTTCATAGCTGCTCTAAGAACTGAATAAGGCTAAACTGCGTCCGTAGAAACGTGTTTTTACCAGCAAGCTGGGTGTGACAATTCGGCACTGGGCGTACGACTGAAATGGGACAGAAGTGACGCAGCGTACTAAGTGATCAGACTCCGGGTGAAGGGAATCGGCAGCGTAAGCTGCTGAAAAAGCTATGGTTAGATCGGCGGCTTTCAGGCGCAGTTTGGCCCGGGAGTTGCCTATTACACAAGTTGGGAGACTCTACAAAAGATATGTCGAGGCAGGCCCGATTCTTTATATACACAGTTTGCCTGGCTGGTCTTGTGACCGCCGTGTACGGCGGAATTGTGTGGAAGATCGATGATCCCGCAAAGTTCTGCGCTTACCTGCTGACCGCCATTCTTGCCTCTCGACTTAAAGTTGAACTGCCTGAGATTACCGGCACCATTTCCGTCAATTTTCTTTTTATTCTTATTGGCATTGCCGAACTAACCTTTAGCGGAACGCTGGTTCTGGGTTGTTCCGCGATCCTGGTGCAATGCGTGATGACGCGCCGCCGCTGGCCCAAGATTGAACAGGTGCTGTTCAACATTGCCAGCGCGGCAGTGGCCATTGCAGCGGCTTACTTTGTTTACCACGGCCCATTAAATACGCGGCTACATTCGAACTCCGCTTTCCTGCTGATGCTTTCCGCGGCCGTTTACTTTGTGCTGAATACGCTGCCAGTGGCCACCATCATTGCTCTGACAGAGAATAAGCGGCTGAAAGATATCTGGACGGACTGCTATGTCTGGTCATTGCCGTATTATCTTGCCGGCGGCGCGATTGCCGCGCTCTTTGGATGGATGACGCACAAAGTTGGCTGGCAGCCCACGCTGCTGGCATTGCCGGCCATGTTCGTGATTTACCGCTCCTATCGTCTGTACCTGAGCAAGCTTGAAAATGAAAAGAACCACGTAGCCGAAATGGCGGCGTTGCATATGCGCACCATTGAGGCCCTGGCGCTGGCCATTGAAGCCAAAGACCAGACAACGCATGACCATTTGGAGCGAGTTCGCATATATGCCGTGGAGATGGCAAAGAGATTGGGCCTTCCGCCCGATGAAATTGAAGCGCTTCGCGCGGCCGCTTTGCTGCATGATATCGGCAAGCTGGCTGTACCGGAACACATCATCTCCAAGCCGGGTAGGTTGACGCCGGAAGAATTCGAGAAAATGAAGATCCATCCCGTTGTAGGCGCTGAGATATTGGAGCGGGTAAATTTCCCATATCCGGTGGTGCCAATTGTGCGTGCGCATCACGAACGCTGGGATGGTACGGGCTACCCCGACGGCTTAAAGGGTGAAGAAATTCCCATGGGCGCCAGGATTCTTTCCGCCGTGGATTGCCTGGACGCGTTGGCCACGGACCGCCAATATCGTAAAGCGTTGCCACTGGACGATGCCATGCAGTGGGTGGTGGACCAGGCAGGCAAGGCCTACGATCCCTCTGTCGTCAGCATGTTGAAAAGCAGCTATAGAGAACTTGAGAACATCGTTGATTTGCAGTCGCAATTGCCTGACCGACAGAAGCTTTCAACTGACCTCAAAGTAGAGCGCGGTAAAGCGCCGGCAAATGGTTTTGCCATAGATAGAGTTGCCACTGAACCAGTCAATCAAGCGGCTTTTCTTTCTTCCATCGCCGCTGCCCGGCAGGAAGCCCAGGCGCTTTTTGAATTGACGCAAGACCTGGGTAATTCACTGAGCTTGAGTGAGACCCTTTCTGTGCTCAGCGGCCGTTTGAAGCGGCTGGTTCCCTACGATGCCATCGCGACATACATAGTGCGCGGGAATGAGCTGCTGCCTGAATACGTGAATGGCGATAACTTCCGGATGTTCGCAGCCCTGCGCATTCCTATGGGCGAAGGTCTTAGCGGATGGGTAGCGCAGAACCGGAAACCCATGCTCAATGGCAATCCAGCGCTGGAACATGGTTACGTGCTTGATCCAGTCAGATACAGCTCTTTGCGGTCCGCGATCTCGGTGCCTCTGGAAGGACTTCAAGGCGTAGTCGGCGTGCTGACGCTCTATCATTCAGACGCGGATGCCTATACCTCTGACCATCTCCGCATCCTGCTGGCCATCAGTTCCAAAGTTGCTCTTTCCGTGGAGAACGCACTGGCGTTCCAGGAAGCCGAAAGCTCGGCGACGACAGATTATCTTACGGAATTGCCGAATGCCCGTTCCTTGTTTATTCATCTTGACCGCGAGCTGGCCCGCTGCAAGCGCCTTGATACCTCACTGACTGTAATGGTGTGCGATCTGGATGGTTTCAAAAAGATTAATGATCGTTTTGGCCATCTTGAGGGTAACCGCATTTTGCGGCATTTTTCTGAAACTTTGCAGGGCTCCTGCCGGGAATATGACTATGTGGCCCGCATGGGTGGGGATGAGTTTGTCATAGTCGCGCCTGGGTTAAGCGTATCCGCGGCAGAAGCACGCGGTATTTGCCTGAGCGAACTGGCGGGCAACGCCGGTAGGGAAGTCTGTGGCGTGGAATGGCTTTCGCTAAGCGTGGGTTGCGCTATTTATCCGGAAGATGGGGTGGATGCGGAAAAATTGCTGGCTGAAGCTGACCGTCGAATGTACGCACAGAAACAGGAGCATCATAAGGTCCTTCGGGTCTTCAATTCCCTGGCTGATGAGCGCCGTCCTCCAACTGTCCGTGACGCGGTGGCTGGATAATGTTGCGTTTTTGGGGATCAGCCTTGCTGCGGCTGGTTGCCGTCATGCTCATGGCGAGTTTTGCGGGCGCCATGCTCATGCGCGTCGCACCAGGGTTCACTTCAGACAATCAGGAGCTTAACTCCAGTCTTTCAGCGCAAAGTATCTCAGCCATTCGCCATGCTCGCCTGGCCGATGCCAATATCCCTCAGTTCTATGCCCAATATCTCATGTCGCTCTTGAAAGGTGATCTGGGCACGTCACGCTCACTGAACCAGCCTGTAAAAGATCTTCTACGGGAGCGCCTGCCGGTAACGCTGGCCAATCTGGCTTTTGCTCTTGCCGTGGGATGGCTAATAGGCTTGGCTCTGGCCATTGCCGCCCAGGTGTGGAATGTCCGGGGGCTGACGTTTCTAGCAAATGGACTAAGTGGAACGTTCATCTCTACACCGGCCGCTGCCATGGCGATGATCTTTCTTCTGCTGCGCTGGCCACCGGCTTTTGCGGCTGCACTGCTGTTATTTCCCAAGATCTACCGCTATACCCAAAACCTGCTGCAACAAAGCTGCGATATGCCGCACGTTCTCACGGCACGCGCCAAGGGAGCGGGACCCTGGCGAGTTTTGGCATGGCATGTGGCGCCAATCGCTCTGCCGCAGTTGATAGCGCTAATAGGCGTTTCCATCAGCATAGGGATCGGCGTGCTCCTGCCGATTGAGGTGGTAAGCGACGTTGCAGGAATTGGCCAACTGGCGTGGCAAGCGGCAGAATCGCGCGATCTGCCGCTACTGGTGAACCTCACAATGATCGTGACCTTTGTGACGGTGTGCTCGACGCTTATTTCAGATGCGGCCCAACGCGGCTTCACTCGGGGCGCCCCATGAAGATTGCTCGTCTTATCGCAATTGCAGTGCTGCTCTTGACGGCATTACTGGTCATAGGGGCAGGTTCAATTGCGCCTGCGGGATATGAAAAGCAATTTCGCGAGACGCCGCAAGCAGCGCCGTCAGCACATCATCTGCTGGGGACTGACGACCTTGGACGCGACCGCTGGGCAAGGCTGCTTTATGGCATGCGTGTTTCTTTAACTCTTGCGCCTCTGGCCGCGTTATTTACAACAATCCTCGCCGGGTTGGTAGGCGGCATCGCCGGATATTTCGGCGGCTGGACGGAACGTTGCTGCAAATTGTTGATCGATCTTTTTCTGTCCGTACCCTGGCTGTTCTTGCTGATTACGGTGCGGGCAGTCTTGCCGCTGAATGTTTCACCTGAAGCGTCTGTTGCTGTAACTTTTGCTCTCCTGGGCATGCTGGGATGGGCAGCTTCAGCGCGCGTCATCTGTTCTGGCGCAAAAGACCTGATGAAATCAGAGTTTATATGGCAGGCCCGGGCGGCAGGTTTTTCTGGGTTCAAACTAATAAGGCTCCATCTGTTGCCCAACCTGCGCGGCGCATTGCTGGCACAGTTCTGGATTTCTATTCCCGTTTTCATCATCGCAGAAGCCAATCTTGGCGCTTTGGGCCTGGGAGTGGCGGAGCCGCTGCCATCCCTGGGGAGTTTGTTGCGTGAACTTCAGGACGTGGTTACGTTACGTCCGGAACCTTGGCGGCTGCTGCCTCTTGCGGTACTTATAGTAGTAATCAGCTCTTTCCAGGTACTGCTTAACAAAGAGGAGGTGCGTGCGTGAAGCGGCTTTATTTACTCTCCGCTATGTTGCTGCTGGGCTTTATTTCTACATTCGCCCAAAGTGGGGGAGAGCTGCGCTTTTGCCTGCGCGCTGAGCCCAAGACGTTTAACCCCTTGCTGGTGGAAGATGAAGCTTCTGAAACCATACGGTATCTCACAGGCGGCGTTCTGGTACGCGTGAATCGGATCACCTTGAAAGCCGAGCCTGAATTGGCCGCTTCCTGGAAGGTATCTGAGGGTGGCAAGCGCATCCGCTTCAAACTGCGCGAAGGCCTGAAATATTCTGATGGCACTCCGTTTACAGCGGCTGATGTGGCTTACACCATGCAGTTGCTGATGGATCCCGCCCTGCACTCAAGCACCGGAGATGCCTTCCGCTCTGCCGATGGCAAGCTGACGGCCCAGGTGATTTCTCCGAGCGTGGTGGAAATCAGTTTTCCTGCGCCAGTAGCGAATCTGGTCAATCTCTTCGACACAGTCGCGATTCTTTCGGAAAAATCCGCCCAGAAAGAAATGGCGGCGCTAGGGCCGTTCTATGTTGCGGAAAGAAAAGCCGGCTCGTACTTGTTACTGAAACGCAATCCTTACTACTGGAAGAAAGATGCGGCAGGGAAGCAGTTGCCGTACCTCGATTCGGTGCGGATCGATATTGAACAGAACCCTGAAATTGAAGCTCTGCGTTTTAAGCGTGGCGAAGTCCACCTGATCAATACGGTTTCTCCGGCGGTGTTTGAGAAGCTCTCCGCGGACAATGCGGCAGTACGCGATGCCGGCGCTTCAACCGATACCGAGCAGCTTTGGTTTAATCAGGTTCCCGGTTCGCCGCTGCCGGCTTATAAGAAGGCTTGGTTCACTTCAGTGAATTTCAGACGCGCCGTTTCAGAAGCTATTAACCGGGGCGACCTGGCGCGCATTGTCTATCACGGCCATGCCGTGCCGGCGATCGGGATCATCTCACCGAGCAATAAATTCTGGTTCAATAGCGAACTCAAACCGCATCCCTATGACACATCCAGCGCATTGCATCGGCTGCAGCAGGATGGTTTTCACCTGCAAGGGGAGGCTTTGCTCGATAAGTCCGGTAACGCAGTGGAATTTTCCATCGTGACCAATGCGGGCAATCGAGCACGCGAGAGCATGGCGACAATGATCCAGCAAGACTTAAAAAAAATAGGGATCAAGGTCAACGTGGTCACGCTTGACTTCAATTCGCTGCTGGAGCGTATGACCAAAACCTACAACTATGAAGCATGTCTTCTTGGCTTCCAGAATGTTGAATTGGACCCGAATTCACAGATGGCTGTCTGGCTGAGTTCGGCTGACAATCATCAATGGAATCCCAGCCAGAAATCTCCTGCGACAGCATGGGAAGCAGAGATTGACAAGCTGATGCGCGCGCAGGCAGCTTCCGGCGACGAACATAAGCGCAAACAATATTGGGACCGCGTGCAGCAGATAGCCTGGGAACAGGAACCGTTTATTTATCTGATCAATAAAGATGCACTGGTGGCGATTGCGCCTACAGTAAAGAACGCTGAACCAAGCGTGTTTCGTCCGCAAACATTCTGGAACATTGAAACACTGGCGCTGGCACACTAGGAATTTATGGACCTTCTCTCCATCAGGCTCACGATTAGCTACAAGAACAAGCCGCCGGTATTGGACGACCTGCGCGTGGATTTGCAGCCGGGAGAGATACTGGGGTTGGTGGGGCATAGCGGCTGCGGCAAAAGTTCATTAGCCCTGGCCATTCTGGGACTCCTCAATTTGAAGGGTGGCAAGGCCCTGGGATCGATCCGCTGGAACGATCGTGAGCTGTTGAGTTTGAAAGAAAAAGAGTGGCGCAAGTTACGTGGCAAAGTAATCGCCTTTGTGCCGCAGAGCCCACTGTCGTCACTGAATCCAGCATTACGGTTGGGGACGCAATTAGAAGAAGCATGGAAGCTACACGGCAAAGGCGGTCGCGACCGGATGGAAGAGGTTGTACTGCAATCGCTGGTGGATGTCGGCCTGCCCGCAACTGAAGAATTTCTTCGACGCTATCCTTCCGAAATCAGCGTAGGACAGGCGCAACGGGTCTTGATTGGCATGGCCATCATGCATCGCCCGGCGCTGCTGATTGCGGATGAGCCCACAAGCGCGCTGGATGCTGTAACCCAAGCGGAGATACTTGCCCTGTTTGGTGAGCTTAACAAAAAGCTTGGCATGAGCCTGCTTTTTATCTCTCATGATCTTGTATCAGCCTATGGCTTGTGCCATCGCATCGCATTGATTCACCAAGGCAAGGTCGTCGAATGTAATATGCCTCAGGCCATCTTTTTCAGCCCACAGCATGAGTTCACGCAAAAGCTGATTGCAGCACTGCCTTCCATTCCAAACACGACAGAGATTGAAGCGGCGTTGCGCTTCTAACCGGCTTAGATTCTTTATATTGACCAGCATTGCTCATCTGACAAAATAAGATTCTGATGGCCATACCCATTTAAAGCCTCCTGCGGATTGAATTCAAGAATTTGCTGTGACGGAGCTGTCGCACTTATTTAAGTTATTGATAATAAATGGATTATACCAACTGCTGGGTTCGGAAAATGAGACTCTAGAACCAGATATGTCGCAGCTTTGTCCTGCTGGACTATTGCTAAATATATGCAAACACAAGGCTTATTAGATTTCCATTATTGGTTCTCTGCTTGCATATAGAAGTGCAGAGGTGAGTACCAATGTCTCTCAAAAACAAGGTTGTGGTCTTCGCATTAGGCGCAATGGCAGCAATTGCTGGATTGGGCCTTGACTTAACCAGCCTCAAGAACGCTGTGTCAGTTATGGCATCAGCAGTGTGGGGTAACTAGCAGCAGCTTCTTTAGCAAGCGGCTTTACACAAGAACTTCCGGGGATAAACAAAATACATGAGAATCGATAAAACAAACTTTGCAACCGAACAGAACTCAAGCTGGATTCGGTTTTACCTCCTGGCTATGGTGGGAATCCTCATTTTAGGTTCCACTGCGGCAATCGCTCAAACCAGCAAAACCGGCGGCGTACACGCCAAGATGGCAGCCGACCTGGCGAACTTTCCGTTGAACGCCGATGGCACAGTGGATGTCATTATCCAGTTCAACCAAGCGCCCAAGGCGCAGCACTTTGCCGCCTTGGCCTCTCATGGCGGGAAAGTAAAGTTTTCTCTGGATCGCATCAATGGCGTAGCAGTTCGGATTCCGGTTAAAGCGTTGGTATGGCTGCAAAAACATCCTGATGTAGCTTATGTCAGCCCGGACCGCCCTAATAAAGTCGCGTCTGATGTCGCATCGGATGACGATATCCCCGCAGTGATGGGAGACGTTGCCCGGCAGCAGTTTGGGCTCGATGGCACCGGCATTGGCATAGCAGTGATCGATAGCGGCGTTTTCAACCATGATGACTTGCAGAAAGCCAACGGGTTAGGGTCGCGCATTGTATATAGCGAGAGCTTTATCCCTGGAGATACAAGCACGAACGATGCTTATGGACACGGGACGCATGTCGCCGGCATTCTGGCAGGCAACGGGCACGATTCGCAGACCGGTTATCCAGCGCAATACATTGGCGTAGCGCCAAATGCCAACATCATTAACTTGCGCGTGCTGGATAAGAACGGCTCTGGCTCAGATAGCCAGGTGATCGCGGCAATTCAGAGGGCCATTCAGCTCAAAGCCACATACAACATCCGCGTGATCAATCTGTCGCTTGGCCGTAACGTGTATGAATCCTATACGCTCGATCCTGTTTGCCAGGCGGTAGAAGCGGCATGGGAATCAGGCATTGTGGTAGTAGTGGCGGCAGGTAATTCCGGACGCGATAACAGCTATGGAACTCAGGGATACGCCACGATTCAGGTGCCCGGCAACGATCCGAACGTAATCACCGTAGGCGCAACCAAGACCAATGGCACGCCAACTCGTCTGGATGACACTGTTGCCAGCTATAGCTCGAAAGGCCCAACGCTTCTGGATCATGTAATGAAACCAGACCTGGTTGCGCCGGGCAACAGAATTGTTTCCCTGGCTGCGCCGGGAAGCACACTGATTACATCACTGCTTAATCTCAACATTCAGCCGATTACGACCTGCCTGCTGGGTCTACTAGGAAACAACTGCACCTCTGGCGCTAGTGGGAAATATACGCAGTTGAGCGGGACCAGCATGGCAACGCCAATTGTTGCCGGAGCAGCGGCGCTGATGTTCCAGAAAGATCCCACGCTCACGCCGGACTCGATCAAGGCCCGGATGATGAAGACTGCGTGGAAAGGCTATCCGGGGAACAGTTGGGGTTATGACAATAAGGGAAATGGCTATCTATCTCAGTACGATGTCTTCACCATTGGCGCAGGATATCTGGACATTGATGCGTCATTGAAAAGCACGGACATCGTCAATGGCGGCTCTCCCTCACCTGTAGTTAGCTTCAGTGCAACTAAAGGAAAGGCCACGCTTAGCAATAGCCTCTCAATTACATGGGGCAACAGCATCACCTGGGGCAGCTCAATCGTCTGGGGCAACTCTATTGTGTGGGGCGCAAACTCCGTGCTGAGCGACTCAATAATATGGGGTGACTCCATTGTCTGGGGCCAATGCAATATGACCGGCAACAGCATTATATGGGGCCAGTCCATTGTATGGAGCGACAGTTCCATGAACGCGCTGAGTGACGGCGAGAACGGAGAGAACTAAGTATGCCGAAGTCATTTTCAGCGCGAATGTTCGTGGCGTTGATAATCATTTCGGGTCTCCTGGTTTTCGGAGATGCCGCACTCAACGCTGGATCGATGCCCACGCTACGCTTTGCGGCGTTCCTGTTGGCAGCTTGCCTGGCAGCGAGACTTAAGATCAAACTTCCGGGCCTTACCGGAAACATGTCAGTGAATATGCCGTTCATACTGGTGGCAGTGGCGGAAATGAACAGCGCGGAAGCTCTGGCGGTAGGTTTTATCAGCACATTTGTTCAATGTCTGCATAAAGGCAAGAAATTCAGCCTGGCACAGACGGCGTTCAACTGTAGTGTAATCGCCCTGGCGGTGGCCGCAACCCGACTGATTTATACGGCCCCGTCGATTGCTTCCGTAATTAGTTCACCTTCTTTGCGGCTGGCCGTGGCAGCGGCAGGATACGCGATGGCAAACACGGTCCCGGTTGCAATCGTGATTGGGCTGACTGAAGCAGTGAGCATGGTGCGAATCTGGCTGGAGATGCAGCAGCTCTCGTTTCCATACGTGGTAGCGAGCGCGGGAATTGCGGGAGTCACCCTCACTCTTACACAGGGAATCGGCTGGCAGGCGCCTTTGGTTGTATTGCCGATTATGGTGGGGATCTTCCAGTCCTATAGACGGTACTTTGCTGCTACCTTAACGAAAGTTGTAACAGCGCAGGCACCCAACCGAGTTGCCGCAGGAGCGAACGCTTAAGCTCCCAACGCAGTAGTTGGTAGGAAGGTGAGAAATTATTTTATGATGCGGTCAGCCGGAATGGCTGGCCACTCTTTTTTACGATCATTTTTACTTTACGATCATTACCGAGTATGACTGCTGGATTTCAATGTGCCGGTTGTGGCGAATGGAATGAAACTACCGTGGATTCGTCGGCTGGTATGCGCCAACGATACGTGGAAGACTGCCAGATATGCTGTAAGCCGAATATTCTGCAAGTGAACTGGGACATCTCCGCCGCTGAATATACGATTAGCGCTGAACTGGAGTAACATTCCAAAACTTTCTGCTGGATTTTACTTCTTTTGTCCTTTAAGGGTTCCGTGATATTGTCTGGCGAATGTCGCTCTATAATCTGTCCCAAACGCCGCAATTCAAAACCGCGGAACCTGCTGCACCCGCCGGACCTGAGCATTGCGTCTCTTGCACTCAACCTATTACTACCCGTTATTATCGCGTGAACACTCGCATTGCTTGTGAGAGTTGCGCTCAAGCGCTGGAACGGCAACAACCAAAAGACTTGCATGCCGCCTACGTTCGCGGATTGCTCTTTGGGGCAGGCGCGGCAATCCTGGGAATGATCGGCTATGCCGGCTTCACCATTGTGACCGGTATTTACCTTGGTTATATTTCGCTCGGGGTGGGATGGCTGGTAGGCAAGGGGATCATGCTGGGATCCAAAGGGCAGGGCGGCAGACGTTACCAGATTGCGGCAGTGGCGCTGACTTACGCAGCCGTTTCAATGGCGGCAATACCAATCGCTCTCGCCTATCGTTCGCACAATGAGACTGCGACAAGACAAGCAAGGCAACAACTGCGCTCAACTGATGGCGAGAACCCCCAGCCCGAGCTGGCACAAAAGAAACCGACAATGAGCTTCGGCGCTGCAATCCTGCAATTATTGCTGATCGGCCTTGCGTCACCATTTCTTGAATTGGCAGATCCTTTTCATGGGATTATCGGCTTGGTCATACTCATGGTCGGGATACGGATTGCATGGAAACTGACAATGGGTTCAACCCGCACACAAATTGCCGGCCCGTTCAACGTCTCTGCTGCCGCAGTATGAGATGATCAGCGTGGGAGGGATGTGCTGATCCGTGCCGCCGCTTACCACTGACGTGATGCAGAATTGTCCCCGCTGTGCGCGGGAGATTCCGCCGGGCGCGCTTGAGTGTCCGCAGTGCAGGGCCTTGGTCCACGGCGACCAGATGGAGCAATTTGCAGCCAAAGCCAGGTCGCTGGAGGCTGGCGGTGATCTCCAGAATGCTCGTGAACGCTGGCTTGCGTGCCTGCCTTTGCTGCCCGCGCAGTCAGCGCAGGCAGTCTGGATTCGCGATCATCTGCGTGAACTTGAATCCGGCGCTCATCCTCAGCAGAGCGCCCAAGCTGGTTCCGGCTCAACACCGCAATGGGCCAAGCGTCTGGGACCACTTGGACCTATCCTGCTTGCGTTGCTGAAATTTAAATCACTGCTGAGTTTTGTGGCTTTCTTCGGCGTGTACTGGTCGCTGTGGGGACCGGCTTTCGGCATAGGATTCGCCATTTTGATATTGATTCATGAAATGGGTCATTTCATCGACATCAAGCGACGTGGGCTTCCGGCAGACATGCCAATGTTTTTGCCCGGGCTGGGTGCGTACGTGAAATGGAATGCCCTGGGTGTGCCCCTGGAAACCCGCGCTGCCATCAGCCTAGCAGGGCCTTTGGCAGGATGGTTTGCCTCAGGCATTTGCGCTTTGCTGTGGTTCCATAATGGCTACGGACTATGGGCAGCCCTTGCGCGAACTGGCGCGTGGCTTAACGCCCTGAATTTAATTCCTTTGTGGATCTTTGATGGCAGTCGTGCAACGGATGCGCTCAGCAAATTTGAACGTGCTGTCGCGCTGGTAGTCAGCGCCGCACTCGGTTATGCCCTGGGTGACTGGGTATTTGCGTTAGTGGCTGTGGGCATGGGAGTAAGACTTTTTACGCATGACGCGCCGCCTGAACACAGCAACGCTACGGCTGCCTACTTTGTTGCTGTGTTAACTGCTCTGGCCATGATTCTATGGCTGGTGCCAGGGCACGGAAGCGGTTTGAGATAGCATCGCTTTTAGAAGAGACATATTTCGCGGATACCGGCCCAAAGAGACTGGCGTGTAAGATTTAACAATCCGCATGGACCGTTCATCGCTCCGCAATCTGACGCTGATTTATTGTGCGGCGTGGTTGCGCTCCTTCGGCATCGGTTTTCTTGGTGTCGTTCTTGGCGTGTTTTTATTCCGCCAGGGATATTCCTCGACAGCAATCGGCATGGTCATCGCTGCGGGACTGGCCGGTTCAGCGGCGGGAACTGTGTTCATCACTTTTCGGGCGGACCGGCAGGGGCGGAGACGAACACTGTTTGTTCTATCTCTTCTGACGGCTGTTGGCGCTATTCCTCTCATCTTGCATTTCAGCTTGCCCGCCATGCTGGCGATTGCGTTTCTTGGCATGTTGAACGGCATGGGTTCAGATAGAAGCCCGGCCTTCGCACTGGAGCAAGCTACCATTCCGGGATTGGTGGCGGACCAGAAACGCACATGGGCGCTGGCGTGGTACAGCGTGGTTCTGGATGCGAGCGGAGCCTTTGGCGCGCTGGCAGCCGGACTTCCTCTGCTTGAACAGCGGCATTGGGGAATCGATATTGGGACGGCTTATCGCACCTTGTTTATTGGATATGCCGCTATCAATGTTATTGCAGCGCTGCTTTATTTGTTTCTCTCGCACGATGTGGAGGTCACCCACATCAACTTACCGGGCACGACCGGCGCTCGCGTCTCGCTAGAAACAAAGGCAACGATCAAGCGGCTATCTTCACTATTTGCGATTGATGCCTTCGGCGGCGGCTTTCTGACTGATGCGCTGGTTTCCTATTGGTTCTTCAAGCGATTTGGTATTGCTGAGGGCCAGCTTGCGCTGCTGTTTTTCGCCGTGCATGTCTTGAATGCGCTTTCTCATCTTGGGGCTGCGTGGCTTGCCAAGAGGATTGGCCTGATCAGGACCATGATTTTTACTCATTTGCCCTCAAGCGTATTTCTGATTGCAGCAGCGTTTATGCCATCTGCGCGTTGGGCGGTGGTGCTTTTTCTCTTGCGAGAGTCTCTGGTAGAAATGGACGTGCCCACGCGGCAATCTTATGTCGCTGCCGTGGTACGACCGGAGGAAAGAACTTTTGCGGCGGGTGTGACCAACCTGACGCGCAATACCGCATGGGCCGCGGCTTCAGCAGTGGCAGGAATCTTTATGCAGCAGGTGGCGTTTGCCGCGCCGCTGTTGCTGGGCGGCGGGCTGAAAATCATCTACGATGGCCTTCTGTGGCGGGCGTTTCGTCATCTGCGGCCGCCAGAGGAACAAAAGATTTAATGGTTGATTATGGCTGAGGTTTCTCTTGCATATTGCGGAGCAAAGCATGAATCTGCTCCAGACGATTTTCAGTTTCAATCGCCAGAACACTGTTCTATGGCTCATCAGAATCAGCTTGACTGAAACCAGAAAGACGCCGGCTTCCAGCAGAAGATCGTGAGTCAATCCCTTAATTATTAATGCCGCAATAAAGAGAATGAGAGTTAGCGCGATTACCAGAATCGACCAAAAATCAAAGTGCTTGCGCATGGATGGGGCCTCCTCAGCGGTTAAATGGAAGCTCATTGATCCAGTGAAAACCGCGCGTATTGAGTAGATACTGTTCGTCCAGATGATGCAGTTTGATGTGGATTGTTTGAGTTCCAATTTGTCCGTCTGCGATCATGGTTTGCGGCGTGGGAAGTTCATACGTCAGGCTGGCTTTCCATTTCGGATCGCTTTGCTTGGTTAGCTCAATGGTCTTTTTGTTTAGATCCATTTTTGCCTGAAACCGGATCAGTTTTCCATCCATGCCTTGCACAGCAAGGGCTGTATTGATATTGACGACTATTTTCTGCCAGCGCATTTCGTCGGTCAAAAGCGGTGGGCGCGGCTGTCCGTCTACGGAAAACTCATCTACGCCCCATGTTCCATAGAGCGATTTCACGGGGAAATCGCCTGACACATAGCTCTTAAGCTGCTGGTGAGACGAGTAAAGGGCATAGCCGCCAAAAAACAATCCCACGGCGATTTGAGCAAACAGCATTCCGTGGTTGAGCCAGTGCCGCTGGAACCGCAACTCCGCAGCCGCTGGTTCAGTGGGGCGATTGAATACAAAGAAACGAGCCAGCCGCCGGATCTCTGGAAGAACAAGAAAAAAACCCATCAACAGCAGATGAAACGAATAGAGTTTGACCGGCACGTCATAGCTCATGTTCAGCATGAAAACATTGGCTATGGCGCCGATCCCGATCAGGGTTCCGAGCGTGGCCAGCCTCGGAATAAACAGCAGTATTCCGCCCAACATCTCAACCGCGCCGGCAAAGATGGTGTAGCTTTTGGACGCGCTCATGAAAGTCCAGAGAATACCCATGGGCGAGGATTCGCCATAAGTCTGCAGATATCGCCACTGGAACAGGGGAGGGAACTGGGACGGGACAACTTTGTATCCACCATAGGAAAGCAGAGTGGCGCCGAGCGTGAGCCGGACATAGAACCTGAGCCATTGGTAAAGGCGCGAGTAGCTTGCCCGCTTGCGGTCCAATGCGGACCATACGAGGACAGCGACAGCGGCCAGAACTAGAAAGCAGAAGACCTTAACGTAATCGTAAGTTGTGTCACCGCTGCCATTGGAAAATATTGTGATGGGCTGGGCCAAACGCAATACGTGCTTCGCCACCCAGGGCACAACCTTGTGCCAGCCGAGTTCATACCATTCAGCCGGTTTGTCAGTGTAAGGCAGAGATCCAAGAGGGAATGGAAAACAGTACAAAAGGAAATAAACAAACGCAAACCGGAAGCCGAGCCGCAATCCCAGGCTCCAGCGTGGTTGGGATTGTGGAATAGTTGCCGCGGTCATGGAATGCAACTCTGGCTGATTTGCCACTTCCACTTGTGTCTGCATCAGAGTTCTCCCTCAATGGCAGTGCTGAGCGGGCCTGGTCTTCTGGAAACCTGCTTAATAGTCGCATTTTCTCGTGATTTTGCGAGATGGGCAACTGAGTTCCCGCCATTTAGGCGCTGTTTCTTCCCAATGTCACGCTTTGTATCAGGCCATTACACTGGACGGAATGTCCAAAAGCAGCCTATCTTGGATTCATTATGCGAACCTGGGCGTTGATCGTGCTTTCTCTGGAGCTGTCATTTTCTAACGTTCTTAGCGCGCAAGCTCCCGAAGCCCAAACTCAGACGTTCCGCGTGGACGTGCGTGTTGTTCTGGTGGACGCGCAAGTGCTGAGCAAGAAGACGCGGCGCTCGGCGCGCGAGCTTAAGCAGGAAGATTTTGAAGTCTATGAGGATAAGGTGCGGCAACAGGTAAGTTCATTCAGTCAGAACACCCTGCCGCTTTCGGTGGTCCTCTTGTTTGATCTGACAGATAGCGTGCGGCCGGTTTTAAAATCGCTGGGCGAAGGAGCGCTGGAAGCATTACAGCACCTGAAACCAGAAGATGAAGTTGCGGTCATGGCATACGCGGCGTCGGCTCAAATATTGCAGGAGGCGACCACGGACCGGGCCTTGGCTGTGGCGGCAATCGAGAAAGCCAGCCGCATGGAGAGCGATGAGGCCGCATTCTTCAATGAAGGCATATTCCAGGCAGCGGAGTTGCTGGCGAAAGGCAAAAACCCTTCCAGCCGCAGGGTAATTATCTGGTTGACCGATAACGTGCCAAACGTGCCATCGGAAACAGGTATTCCGCTGCGCTACCGCAGAAGCTTAAAAGGCGAGATGCCGCATTCCCAAAGCGAAGCCATGCAGAAGTTGTTACAAACCAGTACGGTAGTGTGCTCTCTGGTAAAACAAAGTGAGATGTCGGTGGACGGCGAGTCCAGTCTCAGGGCCCATCCGGTGGAGCTGATGCTCCATCCTCCGGGAGAAGTTTACAAATATGCCACCACAACCGGAGGGCAGGTAATTGAATACAAGAAGAAGGAATTGAAGGAGAAACTCGCGGCGCTGATTGACGATCTGCGAATGCGTTACAGCCTGGGCTATCATCCTTCAGGGCAAAAGCCAAAAGGCAAATATTGTGCGATCAAGGTGAAGCTGGCGCCGGAAGTCAAAAAAACTATCGGCGATGTGGTGGTTGAGGCGAGGCAGGGATACTACCGGTGAATTTGGAATTGGCGCACCGGCAACGAGCGGCGATGACACGAAAGCATGGCATATCGGCGGAGTGCCTGGTCCCGTAGGCCTTTTAGAATCAACAAGAAAGATGGGGCATTGCCATTGAAACTAAGAAAACTAAGGTGATGCAAATATCTTCCCAGTGTGGTACCTTAGAAGCGCGTTAGAAATTGAATTGTTGATTCTCTGCAAGAGCCTCTGCTACCTGCCGAAACTCGATAAGTCTTTCCAGCGTCAAAAAAATTAAATACATTAGGAAAAAAGCACAATGGAACAAGGAACAGTTAAGTGGTTCAACGCCGCAAAAGGGTTTGGTTTTATCTCACGCCAAAACGGAGAAGATGTATTCGTACATTTCTCGGCTATCCAGTCTGACGGATACCGCAGCCTGCAAGACGGCCAGGCGGTTGAATTCACTGTGACCAAAGGAAAGAAGGGCTGGCAGGCAGAGAACGTTCGCGCTCTCTAGTCTAAAAGTTTTCTAAACAACAAAGGCGGCTTCGGCCGCCTTTTTGTTTTGCTGCAACAACTTCCGCATCTTCGTTTCGCCACTCCAGGTACATGGATTATCCTGCGGCGCTTCTTGGCAGACAGCCACTCTGCCCAGAGCTGATTCAAACAAAGAAGCAAGGAGGTTGCACATGAGACTGTTCTTGAAAATGGTTATCATCGCAATCGCTATGGCCGGATTCCTGGCTGCTTCGGCACAATCATGTCCAGCGCCCACGCTGGCGATGTTCAATATATGCTCGCCGTTCCATGAGACGTCAGTCACCAATCCCGTTCAGGTGCTGGCCAGCGCCACACCGCCACAAGGCGGCGCCATCACCAGCCTGCAGCTATGGGTAGACGGCACAAAGTACATGAACAGCACCACCAACACGCTGAGCGGACCGCTGCCGACGACGCTCACCAGCGGAAAACACCGTTTCACTTTCATCATGACTGCCGGAGGAAAATCATGGAATTCCATCGTCTATGTCAACGTGCAGTAAGATTGCTTTTCGTACTCCTGCTGTGTTCGCCAGCCGTTTTTGCGCAGGCAACGATCGTTCAAATCAGCGATACGCACATCGGCCTGAGCACCGCGCCGAATGCATTGCAACATCTGCAAAAGGTAGTGAGCCAGATCAACGCCATGTCGCCGCAGCCGGACGCGGTTATTCTTACCGGCGACATCGGGGAAACCCCAAGCAACTGGACCACGGCGAAGAACACCGTCGCTGGGCTGAATGCCGTAGTTTATTTTTGTCCCGGAAACCATGATATTCATACCACCAACATCTCCACCTACCGCCAGTACTTTGGCAACGATTATTACAGCTTCAAGATCAACAACATTACTTTCATGGTGATCGATTCGCAACTTTTGGGCAACTATGACACCTTTACCAGCGGCGCAACCCCTGCCAGCGTGAAGCCTTTGCCTTCATCGGTGCAGACCGAATCCGACAGTATGCTGGCATGGCTGGGACGGCAGACAGCGGTTTCTAATGAGATCGGGGTGCAGCACGTTCCCGTATTTCCGCAGTCGCTCTCCGGTGGAGGCGCCTATCCTTCCACCAATCCTTACTGGGCCATTTATGACGTGCAAAATGACACCAATATCCATCACCAATACCGAACCGAGGAGATCAATGCGCTGACCGCGCTTAACATCCACAAAATGCTGGCCGGGCACTGGCACAATCAGCGGAACTTCACTGCCACGTCGGGTTCCTTCACTCTCGATTTGCGGATGGCGCCCGCAGTCGCATACGCGATTGGAACAGGAGCCCAGGTGGGATATACGGTCCACACCATCTCATCGGCGGGCGCTATCACTACGCAATTCGTGGTTTGCAATGGCTGCCTCTGATGCTGCAGGCATGGCCGGCAGAATCGAAAGATTGCTGGTCGTGCCGTTCTCCTCCTCTCCTTGCTTCTAAAGCGGAATGCAGCAGCCAGCCAGAGGGGTACACCGAACGTTCACTCCGCGCGCAATGTTGAAGCCGGATTGATGCGGGCAATGCGTCTGGTTGGCGCGAAAGCAGCGATCAGGGCAGTAAGAGTAAGAAGCACGAGAACTGCCGTGAACGTCACTGGATCATAGGGCTTCACGCCATAGAGTTCGCTTGAAATGAGATGAATGGAGAGCGCAGCCAACACCAATCCTCCTCCAAGTCCACAAGCCACAGCAATGATGCCTGAGGCGCCAATTTCGACCATCGCTTCCCTGACAGTCGAACCCAATGCCATGCGTATCCCTATTTCGCGCGTCCGCTGGACCACCATATTGGAGACCAGCCCATAGACGCCCACCAATGAAAGCAGCAGGGCAAATCCGGCAAGCACGCCCAGCAGGAGTACTTCAAACCTTTGTTGCTGCAGGGCCTGAGCTTCAATTTCCTGAAGGCTTTGAAATCCGGCGAACGGCAACGATGGATCAGCTTCCGCAAGCGCTTTCTGCATTGCCTCAGTCAGGCCGCTAATCGGACCATGGGTGCGGACAATCCAGCTTGGCTGAAACCATACGTGACAGATGTTTACCATCTCCTGATTCATCTGGGTAGCCGGTAGGTAATACATGGCTTCTTTATCCAGCGGAGCAGAAACGTCCACGCCGGGCCGTTTAGTCACGTCAGCTACCATGCCAACCACGGTATAAGGGATGTCGTCTATTTTGATATGCCGCCCCACCGGCTGGTTTGAGCCAAGATATTTCCGGGCAAAGCTGTAATTCACCAATGCAACGTTTTCACTGTCCGCTCTATCACGGTTAGAAAGCGCGCGGCCGGCGAGGACAGGGATGCGCATGGCCTGCATATATTCGGGTGTAATGTAAGCGCCGCTACTCGTGTATTGCTTTCCGGCGGAAGGCCCATCCGCGATGGTTACGCCATCATTCAACCCACGCTCATAGGGAAGGCTCAATCCAACAGCCGCCGATTCAACGCCCGGAATGCGCTTCATCGCGGCGACACTCTGTTGTAGGAGATTGTGGAAAGCCGCAGCATCGCGGTAACGAGCGTCATTGAGAGAGACTTTTGCTGTAAGAACATTGCTGGCGTCAAAGCCCGGTGGCTGAGTTTGCAGATGCACCAGGGTACGAATGAGTAAGCCTGCTCCGGCCAGCAGAACAACAGTCAAGGTAACTTCGCCGGCGATTAAGGTCTGGCGGGTGCGCGCCCGTGAGCCTAAAGTGCTGGAGCGCGAGCTGCTTACCGTCATTGATGAACGCAGGTCCATGCGGCGCAGCTCAAGCGCAGGAAGAACGCTAATGAGCAGGCTGGAGAAAATGGATACTGCTGCGGCAAAGATAAGTACGCGATGGTCGATGGCCAGCCCTCCGACCGGGATCATCTCAGGTGGCACCAGTCTGGTCAAAAAGTTCAATCCCGCGACGGCAATGGCGACACCCATTAATTCTCCGCCAATCGCCAGCAGCAGCGGCTCCATCATCAATTGACGCAGTACAGAGGCGCGAGTGGCGCCAAGCGCAAGCCGGGTGGCAATTTCGCCGCCACGGCGGGTGACGCGCACCAACATGAGGCCAGCCAGGTTTGCGCCGGCAATTAGCAAAATGAAGGCCACGGCAGACATCAATATGTAAACCGGTCCGCCATTCTCGCGCGCGAAATCCTGCTGCAGAGGAATAGCAGAAAGCCATACGTGCCCTTTAGGATCGTCCTTTTCAAAGTACTGGAAGACGCTAGGGTGAAGGTGGGCCAACTGGGAGTCAGCTTCCGCCCAGTTAGCGCCATCTTTAAGGCGCAGTATGACGCCGTAATTCGAGCCTTGGCCTTCGCCAGAGCGGCTGGGCCGGAGCGGCGTCCAAATGTCGGCATCGTAGGCTGTTTTGGTATTGGCGGGCATGACCCCAATAACTGTGTAAGGCTCTCCTTTAAGTAAGATTGCCTTGCCCAGCGCTTCAGGGCCATTTCCAAATAACGATTGGCAAAGCGAATAGCTGAGAAGAGCAACTTTGGCCCCATTTGGCATGTCTTCTTCTTTTGTGAAACTCCGTCCAAATTGAGGCGGCACGCTTAAAGCTTCAAAATATCCGGCGGATACACGCTGCTCACGTACGTAGCGTACGCTTTTACCAGCCTGCAGATTTACACCAAGAGAGCTGGATGTAGCTCCGGCTACAACGGCAGGAACATTGTCGCGCACCAGTTCCCAGGTTTCACCGTCAGAGCTGTTTTCTGCGTGTGAAATTGCGCTGCCATTCTCCTGCACTCCTTCTTGGCGCGTGACAAGGGAAGCCAGGCGTTCCGGGTGTGGGTAAGGCAATGGCCGCAGCAGCAGGGCGTTAACCATGCTGAAGACCGCGGTATTGGCTCCAATGGCAATGCTCAACGTGAGCAGGACAGTAAATGTAAACCCGGGATTGCGGCGCAACTGGCGAAAGGTATATTTGGCGTCGCGCAGGATAGCTTCAAGAGTGGCCCATTGCCATACTTCGCGGCTGTGTTCAGTAATAAGCGTGGCATTGCCGACTTCACGTCTGGCAGCAACCATGGCCTTATCGCGGGGAAGTCCCTCAGCCATCAGTTCCTCAGTCTTCTCCTGGAGATGCCCGGCTAATTCGTCTCCGACGTTCGTGGATTCGTGCTGCCGCGAAATGAGTTGCTTAAGCCAATTCATCATTTACCTCTGCTATTTTGCCGGAGCCAAAACGCGCGTGATGCCCTTGAGCATCTGCTCAAATCTGGAGACCTCACGTTCCACATGCTTGCGGCCAGCCGGTGTGAGGCGATAGGTGCGGACACGGCGATTGGTGGCGGAAAGGCCCCATTCGGCCTTGACCCAGCCGGCTTTAAGCATCCGCTGCAAAGCGGGATAGAGCGAACCTTCCTCAACCTCAAGCAGGTCGTCAGAGGTCTGCTTGATGTGCTGGGCCAGGGCATAGCCATGGAGCGGCTTGCGCTTGAGCGTCTGGAGAATCATCATCTCCAGAGCGCCGGGAAAGAGGTCGCGTTGGTCCTGTGCCTTCATGTGACTAATTCTAACAAGGCATTTAGGAAATAGCCATAGAGTAAATAGGGGTAAAGGGAATTGCCAGAATTGCCAGCATTGACAACCACCCTTCGCAAAAGATGGGGCACCCCGACTGAACAACCGTTGCTAGAGTTTTCGAATTTCGAGACCTCATCGCATCGTCACCTCTTTTCTCATAGTCAATGGCGGTGAAACCACCGTAGGCTCTGGATAGCTGCTGGCCGCAATAAGCGTTTCGGAGGAACCATTCCAGCATCTATCTGATCCTGTATCCGATGACATTTCCTATATAACCCTCCTGATCCGCACCAACATAGTTCATTTTTGCCTACAACTTTTAAATGGTACAAAGGCGATGAATCGTGCTCAGCGCCAATCCACGTTTCTGTAGCGTCAAACACCATCCACTTTACGAGCCATATGAGAGCATGTGGCAAGAAATCAGCGACCGTATCAACTCCGCGCTTCCACTCTCGCTTTGAATCCAAAAATGCACAAATCGCGCCGTCTGCCCACGTGTGTTTTAGTTTTTTTAACTGAGGCGCGAGCACATAGCAACGCGGGAGTGCTTCATTACCGGCATATCTTAGTTGCAGATCAAACTGACGGTTCAGCTTCAGGTCTTCATTCAACCATGCGTGGTGACAATGCTGCTCTTTGCAGTTCGGAAGATGCTGAATGCTATCCTCTACCCGATACGCAGGGCGATTATGGTAAAGGTCATCCAGAAGAAACATGACCTCTTGTTGGGTTTGTATAGGCTGGACCGTTCCACGCCATGTGCCCACAATTCCAGAATTGCTCAGAATTTCTTGATACGTGAATTGGGGAAACTTGTCGCGCATCGCCTCGATATTTCTTACGAGCTGCCCACGCATGGCGGGCTCGCCATGCGTGGGTCTTGGATGAATGATTTCGCCAGGCCGTTCTCGACGATCATTGTCATGGTCGTCGCGTCGCCCTGGATCGGTTTGTTTGTCGGTCTCGTGTTGTTTTTGAAGAGTCTTTTCGTCAGCCATATAAGGCTTCCCAAGCCTTGTCTCACTAAGCGAAGGCTTAGATTTACGTGCTGACGTTTGCGCCGCAGGGATTACCACTCCTTGAGCCAGGAACCCTCGGATTGACATGACCGCTTTCCGAGTGGTACCTAATACAAACCGACATCACGTACCTTCGCTGAAACGGGGTTCTTTTGTCCGGTTGCCGGAGTGAGCTGTGCAGCAGCTCAACTCCGGTTTTTTTTTGGTCTGCGCCCTCCCGACATACGATTTGCACCTCTTTCACGGCACCCCTGAAAAGCTTCAAGGTATTTGGAAGTTACGCCTGTATATAGTGCCTGTCAAGAGGTAGCCACAATCTATTGTACCTTAGACATGATATCCAAATTTTATTTGTAACTATATGAAAATAAATATCTTGTTGGCATGCTGCAGCTGTGTCTAAGATCGACGTTGCCGAATTATCCACAGGATAGTCACAGAAGTTGTGCTACAAGATCTGATTGCTCTCAACAGATGCGTCTCCTAATCGATAAATTTCAATCAGTCCTCATTGAGTGGCCGATGGATCCATTCACAAAAAACTTTGAAGCTGGGAATGCCATTCAGCGGATAGATCACATGGAAGCAGGACATGTCCTGTTTCGCTATTGATTCGCGCAAAGAAGCTGGCTATACTCCAACAGCGCCCCAGGGTGAGATGTTCACGAAGCCCCTTTGAAAACACGAAAAACTGAAGTTGGGACCGCCTACCACGTCATAACGGCAGAATTGGGTGAATGGGTAATTTGGTAATCGGGTAAATTGAAACCCAGGCCAAACCGTCACAACCGAGGGCGGCTGTGCTACATAATTGTCTTAGGATCGAAGGTCAACTCTACGCCAATTGAGGCAAAACCGCTGAAAGCCACGCCAATCTGGGACGACCTTGGGATGAAGGCGCTCAACTCTACGCCAATCTGGGATGACCAGGGGAGGGGGTACCCCCGTTCCAAGATCGGGTGATCTGGTAATCCGGGCATCGGGTGATCAAGACAAGGCTCAACCGCAAAAGAACGCGAAGGGCGGAAAGGAAAGGAACACAAGGGATTTGGTAAATGGGTAATTTGGTAATTGAATAAATTTGAAAAGCCAAATGATCCTGCTTGGACGCGATTGGCTGTGAAAATCGACCCAAAATACGATGGGCCGGGGGTGAGTTTGCCGTGCGCGTCATTGAAAGCCAAAACTCCTGGCATTTCCGGGAATGTTAGAATCGCCGCCGTGCAGAAACCAACAGTTCCTGAAGCGATTGAGGCGGCAGAGGGCGAAGAGCTGGTTTTGATTGCCCGCGCGTCCGGTTTTCAGATTTATGTATGCCGACCTGACGCCGAGGGCAAGCCGGCATGGATATTGAAAGCGCCGGAAGCGCAGCTTTTTGACCAGCAGGGTAATGCTATCGGGTCACATTTTGGCGGGCCTACGTGGCGGCACAAGGACGGCAGCGAGATCACTGGAAGACTGGCTGCCAAGGTCGATGCGCCTGAAGCGACAGCGATACCTTGGCTTCTAATTGCCGTGACAGGCAATTCCGGAAATGGCGTGCTCAGCGGGGTGACGACGATCCAGCGGATCAACACGATTGGCGGATTGGCGCCGGCGGCTTCAGAATGTATGCAGGGCGGGGAAGTGGAGTTCAGGAGCAGTTATTCAGCGGATTATTATTTTTACGCTCGGCGGTAAGATGGCGACGGCTTATTTATGTTTTATACAAAAAACACAAGGTCCCTCGAGTCTACCTCGCACAATGAAGAAAGCTTGTGCTCGCTCACGACCGCTCGGGATGACGATGCTTTAGTTAGCGTGTTTCAAATCATCTTGCACTCTGAGTTATTCGCGGTCGGTGCCAGGCGTTCTCGTGAGAATTCCCCGAAGCGGCACAGTGAAGGAACGGTGTCGCTGCGCTCCTATGGGTGGCGCTCAAGATGACAAGATAGAGAGACTGGGGCGAAAGTGACAATAAACGGATCCAACTTGCTGCCTTACGCTACGGTCCTCTTCAACTGGGTGGCGCTCAAGATGACAAGATAGAGAGACTGGGCGAAAGTGACAATAAACGGTTCAACTTGCTGCCCTTACGCGACGGTCCTCTTTAACTGTCCGCAGGCGGCGTAGATGTCGCGTCCGCGGGGACGGCGGATGAAGGCTGGGATTCCGGCTTTGACCAGCATATCTTTGAAGGTTTGCACCCGCTGTTCTTCCGGAGTGCTGAATTGAATGCCCGGCCCCGGATTGAGGGCAATCAAGTTGAGCTTGCAGCGGACACCGCGCACCAGCTCAATGACTTCAAGGGCGTGGGCAGCGCTGTCATTCACTCCTTTGAGCAGCACGTATTCAAAGGTGATGCGCTCGCGATTGCGTAAAGGAAAGTCACGCGCCGCCTGCATAAGAATTTCCAGGTTCCACTTTTTGTTGATAGGCATGATGCGGCTGCGGACTTCGTCATTGGAGGCGTTAAGTGAAATGGCCAGCTTGGGACGGACAGGTTCCAGGCCAAAATCGTGGATGCGGGGAAGAATGCCGGAGGTTGAGACTGTCATACGCGATTCGGGAAAGCCCACGCCTTCCACCAGAAGCCGAACGGCCTTCATGAAATGCGGATAATTTAGAAAGGGTTCACCCATCCCCATGAACACGATGTTGATGCGCTGGCGCTCCATGTCCACTTGGCGGTCATTCAGCACGGCGATCACTTGGCCGACGATTTCACCGGCGTTCAGGTTGCGTTTTATGCCCAGCAGAGCCGTGAGGCAGAACTGGCAATTCACGGCGCAACCCACCTGACTGGAAACGCAGATGGTGGCGCGATGCCAGTCAGAATCGCCGGCTTCAGTACCGTCTCCGGTTTCACCGCCGTCGCCTTCGGGCATCCAGACGGTTTCAACGGTTTCGCCGTCGGCCATGGAAATGAGGTAGCGGATGGTTCCATCCGATGACTGAAAGCTTTTTTCAATGCGTGGATGACGGATGTCCAGCCCTTCATTCTTCAAGGCGGCGCGAAATTGCTTGGGCAGAGTGGAGATGGAGTCCAGTTCAGCCAGGCGTTGAGGATATAAGGCGTCAAAAAGCTGGCGTGCCCGATATTCAGGCTGCCCATGTTTTTGTGCAATACCGCTAAGCTCTTGATAATCAAGGCCGAAAAGACCGTCTTGGAGCAGTTCAGGCATGTGGAAACGGAGATACTCTTAGGATTTTACACTTTGGCGGCAAAATTCTGCTTTAAGTACCTAAGGTCTTTTAAGTCATTGATATATATAGACATATAATTACCTGTGCGACCAATTCCAGTGTGTAAGAATCAAATATGGATCACAAATGGAAACCGCAGTCCTAATCCGCCCCTCTGCAAGCGAGCCCAGAAACATTCAGCGCGAAGTTCTGCCTAACGGTTTGATTGTGCTGACGGAAGAGATGGCGCACATTCGCTCCATCGCGATTGGTATATGGATAAAGACCGGCTCGCGAGATGAGTCGCCGGAAGTAAACGGTATTTCCCATTTCACTGAGCACATGGTCTTTAAAGGGACCAAGAACCGCACTGCGCGTGATATTGCCCGCCAGGTGGATTCCATTGGCGGCAACATGGACGCATTTACCGGGAAAGAGACGATCTGCTTCAACATCAAGGTGCTGGATGAGCACGTTCCCGTGGCCATCGACATTCTGAGTGACCTGGTACTGAATCCAAACTTCGATCCCAAGGACATTGTCCGGGAGAAGGGCGTGATTCTGGAAGAGATCAAAATGGATGAGGACAATCCGGATTACCTGGTGCATGAAATTTTCACCCAGAATTTCTGGAAAGACCATCCGCTGGGCAAGCCGATCCTGGGAACAAAGGAGACGGTAAAGTCATTTGAGCAAAACAAGCTCTTTGATTTTTACCGCCAGCGCTTCTCTCCCAACAACATGATTATTTCGGCGGCCGGCAATCTGAACCATGGGAATTTTATCCGGCTGATCAAAGAGCGCTTTGCCGGACTGGCGCCGGTCCCCAATGGCTTCCATCTGCCTGCACCCGGGGTTACAGCCAGCGTGATTACACGGAACAAGAAATCGCTGGAGCAGGTGCAGCTCTGCCTGGGAGTGCCTTCACATCCGATCTCCGACGAGAAGCGTTATGTTTCTTACGTGCTGAATACCGTCCTGGGCGGCGGCATGAGCTCGCGCCTTTTTCAGAAGATCCGTGAGGAACAGGGTCTGGTTTATTCGATTTATAGTGACCTCAATCCTTACCGTGATACCGGCTGCATGGCGATTTATGCCGGCACGTCGCTGGAATCAACGCGCAACGTTGTGGATTCTGTATTGGCTGAGTTCCGCGAGTTGAAGTCCGAACCGATCCCCTGTGACGAACTGCGGCGGGCCAAAGACCAGCTAAAAGGCGGGCTTATGTTGAGCCTGGAATCGAGCACGTCACGCATGTCCAATTTGGCGCGGCAGGAAATGTACTTCCATCGTTTTTTCAGCATGGATGAAACCATCGAACAGATTGAGTCAGTGACTGGAGAAGAGGTTTGCGAGATGGCGAATGCTCTGTTCCATTCTGATAAGGTGGCCGTGACAGTGCTGGGGAATCTGGATGGGCTGAAGCTTTCGCGGGAACATCTGGTCTGTTAGGTTTTCTGAAATCCCGAGCGCAACGTGGGAACCCTATTCTGCCAGGTTACCGGTCAGGGACCAGTAATTTCGGAATGCAAACACCGAATCGGCAAGTGTTTACCAATATTCATCGCGCTATAGTGCCCTCGCTTCGCTCGGGGTTTTAGAAAAAGACTATCTTTCCACCACACTCTCCAGCATCGTAAAAAATTCTGGAAAGGAAATCTTTGCTGATTCTGCGCCGTGTATTGCGCTTTCGCCTTCGGCGCGCAGAGCAGCTACGGAAAACGCCATGGCGATGCGATGATCGCCGCCGGAGTCGATTTCTGCTCCGTGCAGCTTCTGGTTTCCGGGAACACGCAGGCCGTCTTCACGTTCTTCGCATTCAGCACCCATGGCGCGCAGGTTTTGAGCCACCAGCGCAATGCGATCAGACTCTTTTACGCGTAGCTCTTTGGCATCGCGGATTTCGATACCGTCTCGCGTGTACGGCGCAATTGCGGCCAGCACCGGCAATTCATCGATTAGTGCCACGGATTGGCCACCTTCAATCGTTGCGCCGGTTAGCTTTCCGTGTTCCACCTTGACCGTGCCCACCAGTTCTCCGCGATGCTCTTCCAGATTAATCACAGAGAGACGAGCGCCCAGGATCTTCAGCACGTCGAGAAGGGAAGCGCGAGTTGGGTTGAGCAGCAGGCTTTCAATCACAAGGTTGGAATTCGGGAACAGTGCGGCCGCGCACAAGAAAAACGCGGCAGAAGAAATGTCTCCGGGAACAGCGGCTTCAATCGCGGAGAGTTGCTGCCCGCCACGCAGTGTCACACGATTGCGGCTGCGAGAGAGTTGCACACCAAAAGCGCGCAGAGCTTGTTCGGTGTGATCGCGTGTCCGATGTGGCTCTTCCACGCTTGTCTCACCTTCAGCAAGCAGCCCGGCAAACAGCACGGCAGACTTCACCTGCGCGCTGGCGATCGGCGTCTGATAGTTGATGGCGCGCAATTTGCCGCCCCGGATATGGAGAGGAGGACGATCGCCCGCCGCCGCAGTGATTTCTGCGCCCATCAAGCGCAACGGCGTAATCACACGTGCCATGGGACGGCGAGAAAGAGACTCATCGCCGTGCAAGTCGCTGGTGAAATCCTGTCCAGCCAGGATGCCAGATAGCATCCTCATGGTCGAGCCGGAATTCCCGCAATCAAGGCTTTCCTTGGGCGATTGCAGTTTTTCTCTGCCTTCAATCTCAAGCGTGCCATCGGCATTTTTGCGCACGGCACAGCCAAGCTGCTGGACGCAAGCTACTGTGCTGGCGCAGTCCGCTCCGGTAGAAAAGTTGGCCAGCCGCGTGGCGCCCTTGGCAATTGCTGCCAGCATGGCATAACGGTGTGAAATTGATTTATCGCCGGGCAGCCGCAAAGCACCCAGGACATTTTTTGCAGGACGAATGATCAAAAAATGAGCTCCCGGCAAACTGTACCCATATGAGTTGCCTTTTGAGAAAAAAAATATTATTCGTGAGATCGTTTGACAAATACAACTTACACATTGGGCAAACGCTCTCATTGTCAGCACTCGCGTGGAAGCGCGATGCCAACAAGAGGTACTACTCCGGTCAGGCCGCCACCCTTTCCAGGAATTTTTTCCTCTTCGGCCAATACAAGATTAGCAGGTTCTTTATGAAGACTTATCGGGTGGTTGCTCTTGCTGTGGGATTTGCGGGTTGCACTCTCTCCCTCACCGCGCAAAGAATGAGTATCAATCCACAACAACAATGGAACCAATCAAATACATTTGGAGGGATGAGTTCTCCTTCTTCCCGTTCCGAGAATCGCTCGATTAGTGGCACAGTCCAGGACACGAGTAATCATTCGCTGAAGGATGTGCGCGTTGAGCTTACGGATGGAAGCGGCACTGTAATTGAGTCCGTATACACGAATTCTTCAGGAAATTTCGAATTTACGCGCCTTCCAGCCGGGAGTTACCTGGTGGTGGCCACCCAGGGCGTGCGGCAGGCCTCTGAGCGCGTTGATGCAAGCGGCTTTGCCAGCGGGGTGACACTGCGCATGCCGGGCAGCACTCAAGCAGAAGACGGGGTCGGGGGCAATGCCATCTCTGTGGCCCAATACCGTATTCCCGCAAAGGCCAGGGAAGAATATCGCAAAGCTCATGAAGCTGTGGAAAAAGGAAAAAAGGATGATGCGAATAAGCATCTGGCCAAAGCGCTGGAACTCTGCCCTAATTATGCTGACGCGCTTACCCTTCGTGGCGTGTTGGAGCTGAACCAGAAAGATTCCCAGGCAGCCATTGCCGATCTCGATAAAGCCATCAAAGCTGACGCCAATTACGCCATGGCCTACATGGTGCTGGGATCGGCATTCAATATGGAATCGAAATTTGATGACGCTCTCCGCGCTTTGCAACGCGGCGAGTCATTGGCGCCCAATTACTGGCAGGCACATTTTGAGATGGGCAAATCTTATATTGGTAAAGCCGACTATCCCGCTGCACTCCGCCAATTGGAGCGGGCAGAGAGCCTGGCCCCTGGCCAATATCCGTTGATCTATCTGCTGCGGGCGAACGCCCTGATGGCCATGAAGCAGTATCCAGATGCAACAATCGCATTGCAGGCTTACCTGCAGAAAGACCCTCAAGGCTTTAACAGCGCTCAAGCCCGTAAGATGTTGGAACAGGCCCAGGCTCTTATGGCTAGAAAATAAGCTGCGGGATATCCGCGCAGTAAGCCGAAAGTGAACCGTCCACCCGCCGTCATTTCAGTGGGTGGATTTCTTTTCATGGCAGTTAGGTATTCACCACACGATTTTGGACGGATTGAGCCACCGGCAGCATTAAAGGCTCTTCCGGCATTACGATCCAGGCCGCGACATAGGCCACAACGCCGAATCCGCCACAAATCGCGCATATTGCCCAAACAATGCGGATCAGCGAAACGTCCAGATCAAAGTAATCCGCAAATCCAAGGCAAACCCCGGCTACTTTGCGGCCTTGGCGCGGGCGTACAAGACGCTTTGCAGGAACCACTCCCAGGACCTGCCTGCCGCAATAGGCGCACAGGTTTGCGTCTTCGGGTATAACTTTGCCGCACTGGTTGCAATACATTCGAATTTCTCCTTAATTCGGCGTTGATTCGGTGTTCCGGCGCCATAACTGGTATGTCGGCACAGGAACCAATCTCTTTTTATGATACGCAAGGCAGGCTGCTCCGGTTCAATTCAAAAGGTGAAAATCAGCCTAGACCACAGTTGCGCGTATTTCGTCCCCCCGCCGCCTCTAAATGCCAGAATTCATTACCTCGGTAATAAGAACCAGAGTAGAAGGTAAGGTGTCATGCTGACGGTTATCGGGCAGTTTACCTGATATCTAAGACAACTCAGAAAAGGTACAACATTCCTGCTCCCCCGCACTCCCATATGAGGGATACGGAAGAAAATATGACCAGAACACTCAAACCAGTGAAAGAGTTCTACACAGAACCCGAAGCCGCTGGATATCTCAACATCTCCCTACCCGAGCTGCACTCGATTTTGGATGAATACATTTTCAATGATGGCAGCCCTCGTCCATTGGAACTCACGTTTTGTGAAGCCGATCTTGTGCTGTTGGGCTTCTGGAGCAAAACGCGGGATAACCCCAAAATCCTTAGAATGCCCCGGCGACTTGAAGCCTGAAGCTTTTACATCGTAATAATTTCCCAAGTACATTGTCCCAATGGACATTGCTGTCCACTAAGTCATTGTACGTCAGCAAGTTACGTTGCCATCGTTCTTTGGCATTCGGTATGCTCTGGTTAAAGCTAACTAATCAGGGGCTCTCCGAATGGCACATTTAGCACCAAATTATGAAGAACGGCAGGAATTCTGGAAGCCTGCGGCAGCTCCCAGGCATGAACCAACCGCGGCGCAAGCCAGTGATCAGGTGTGTCAGGAATGTGGTACCGACTATATTCTTGGTTCGCGCTTTTGCTATGCCTGCGGTTCGGACCGCAATGCCAACCTGGTAAGTGCGCCTGCAAAGGGATTGCCGGCGTGGGTTGACTTTGCCTCATTGCGTGAAGCCCTGGGACAAAGTAACGCCTCTTTAGTAGCGTTGGCGCTTGGATTTGCGTGTGTGATTGCGGCAATTGTAACTGGACTTGTCTTTACCGCCACCACCCTGCTGGATTGGCAGGCCGTCCAGTTGTGGCGCATTGAGTGGCTGCTTGGCGCCGTGGCGATGTTCGCAGCTGGATTCCTCTTAAAAAAGAAATAAAAGTTATCCCCATAAAAAGAAGGGCGGCGCGCGCATTCGCCGCCTTTTTTATTTCAATCCTCTAGTGCCCTCCTCGGATAATCCCGCCTGCCATATCCTGCAGAAAAATGCGAGATCATTCCCGGTCGTGTACTCTTCCGCCATTGCGCAAGGCCTCCCAGCATGCAGCCGAGTAGCGCGATTATGAGTATCTGTTTGGGTCCTTGATAGGCATGGGCAGCGCCAAAAAAAATTCCTTGTAGCACCAGGCCGGCTGTCGCATTCTTTAGCAAGCCGCTGAGTTGCATTTGCAAATACCCGCGGAATGTAAACTCTTCACAAATCCCGGCAGTAATCGATACGAATATCCAGAGCACGATCTCCACTGTATTCTGGGGAAGCATTCTTCTTATATCTTCATTCGAGCCCGGCCGCAACGCGGCGGTCAGTGCGAGCAAAATAACATTTGAAAGCAGGAGGAAGGCGAAACCGATTCCCAGGTCGCGCAGGAACTCACTTGCTTTTGACCACCGGCCGCCGATCACGCTTCTTACGGAAAACTCCGCCCAACCGAATCCCCCAGACAGCCAGCGCGAGCAGCAGCCATTCGCAAAGAATCGCTGCTAGATAAGAACTTGCGCGCGATCCGCCAAAGCTGGGCAGACCGTGCCGGTACGCGCTCCACGTAGCAATGCCAACCACTGAAAATAGAAACAAGCCTGTATGCCAGAGTGGAGCGATAAGCCTGGATGAAGATGAAAATGGTGCTGGCTGCGCTGCTGCGGAAATGTTCATTTGATGTCAGCCGTTGGACGGTACAAGATAAACAAAGGAAAGCAAAGCGGCTGCCGAATGGCAGCCGCTTGCATTGAGTTCAGATTTGCGCCACTTTACAAAAGCGGAGGCTGTGAAGGCTGGGTTGTTGTCCCGGTTCCTGTGCTGCCCGAAGGCGGAGTGGAAACGGGGGCCGTTCCTGTTGTCGGACTGGCGCTGCTGGGCAGGCAAGGATTGGCTACTGTTGCAGATGTTCCGCTCGGAGGCGTACCCGCGCCTGCAACTGTTGAACTGCCGGTTCCGGCTGTTGTGCTGGTGCTGCCCGTTGATGTTCCAGGTGTGCTGGTGGAAGGAGTACTTCCAGATGCTGTGGTGCCGCTGTTAGAAGGTGTGCAGGGCGCAACTGTTGAAGACGTTCCGCTCTGTGTGGTACCCATGGTACCGCCAGTAGTTGAACCGGCGCTGCCAGCCACCCCTGGTGTTCCCTGGGTAGTAGTTGGAGAGCCCGTTGTGCTGCTGCCTGACGGGGGAGATGTCTGAAGTGTTCCCATTGAACCAGATGAACCAGATTGAGTTGCTGTGCCCGGCTGCGAAGTTGTTGTGCCTGTAGTGGCTGTGCCTGTTGTCCCGGGAGATGTTGTGCCCGGTTGGGATTGTGTGGACGAGGTGCCTGTCTGTGTTCCCATACCCGGACTTGGTGTCACTGAGCCGGTGCCCGCGCCAGTGCCAGTGGTTTGCGCCGCGGCGATGCCTACGGATAATGCAAGCACTGATGAAGCGAATAAAATTTTGCGCATAGAACTTCCTCTCCTTGTTTGCTCTGCGGCTTATCCAGCCGCAAGGAATCAACTCACTTGCGATGCGACTTTAATTTAGATGCCACAGGTTAATCTGGAAGATGTCGCAGCCAGAGTTGCCGGACGCACTATTTCCCAAGTTCTGATCGGTTTGCCGGCACTTTCTTTATTGTGGCAATGGACAAATGAGGTGGTTTGCTTCTATCCTTCGCGAGTACCGTACAATAAATGAGACACTCCACCGGAAAGCTAAGCACTCGCCGGATGCGTTGTGTTTTTTTATTGTCTATTTAAGGGGAAGAAATTTGAATTCATTGTTTATTCATAGCCGCATGCGCTTTACATTCCTGCTGGGGGTGGTTGCTTTTAGCATTGCCTTGACCGGCCGGGCATGTGCCCAGCAAACAGACATGTCGGCTGACGAAATCATTCAGATACTCCAGGAAAACCCAGATGTACTTGCGGAGGCGAAAACAGAGATCGTCAATCAACTGCGTGACCGCGGCTACAACATATCAGAAAGAGATATAACCGACGACCGCCTATTTAGCCAGATCCGCCAGGATGATCGTGTGCGTCAAATTGCCAGCGATGAGCTAACGAAGTTGGGATTCGGCTCTGACCAGCAGCAGGGAGATGAGACCTCCGGAGATCAAAACGTACAGCAGACGCAGCAGCCATCGAACCAGCGAACTGGGCAGCAGAACGGCCAGCAAAATGGCCAACAAATGGACCAGGAGGAAGGCGAACAGCCGCTTACCCGGTCTACGACGCAGCAGGGTATCAACACGCGGCAATCTCCTCAGCGGACGCAGCAGCGTAATTTGCCGGCCCGCACACGGCGTCCGCAGCAACAACAAACGGATAAGCGCCCATCGCAAGAGCAATATCCTTTGCGTAATCTGCCCGCTCTGCGCGACCTCTACACTCAGGCTGTGACAGATCAGACGAAGTTAGAGCGATTTGGCGCCGCGCTTTTTCGTAACAGCAGAGCCGCCGCGGATAAATCTCCTCTGAGCGTTCCTGTTGGTCCGGAGTATGTGCTTGGGCCGGGCGACGAATTGGTGGTGGATTATTGGGGGACCACGTCACAACATCTTCAGCGCTCGGTTGATCGTGAAGGCCGGATATCGATTCCTGAGGCTGGCTCCGTTGTGGTTGCTGGCCGTTCTTTGGGTGAGACTCAGCAGACTATCCAGAGAATGCTCAGCCAGCAATTGCGCGGCGTGACGGTGGACGTGACGCTGGGCAAGCTGCGCACGGTGCGGACCTATGTTGTGGGCGACGTGAAGAACCCGGGAGCTTATGACATTAGCTCGCTCTCAAGCGCGTTAAGCGCATTGATCGTAGCTGGAGGACCGACCGACACCGGGTCGTACCGCACAGTAAAACACTATCGCGGCAAAGCATTGGTGGAAGAAGTCGATCTCTACGATCTGATGTTGAAGGGCGTGAGCTCCAGTGAAGTTCACATTGAATCCGGTGACAGCATCCTGGTGCCTCCCGTTGGCCCACAGGTCACGGTGGCGGGCAAGGTGCGCCGTCCCGCCATTTATGAACTTCGCCACGAACAAACCCTGGATCAAGTTCTCGATCTGGCTGGAGGGGTGCCGGTTACTGGAGAGCTGAGCCGGATTAAGGTTGAGAGAATCCAGGCGCACGAACGCAAAGAAATGCTCAGCATCAACCTGGCTGCCGATGCCAAGCTCGAAGCTGCGGATGATGCATTCAAGAGATTCCGCATTCAGGATGGCGACGTTGTTACTGTGCAGCCCATTCTCGCTTACAGCAACCAGACCGTTTATCTTGAAGGGCATGTTTTCCGGCCCGGAAAGTTTCCATACAAGGATGGTGCCAAAGTCACGGACTTGATCAGCTCATTTGACGACGTTTTGCCCGAACCCGCGGATCGTGCGGAGATCGTGCGCCTGCATCCTCCCGATTTCACGCCAGTGGTGATTCCATTCAACCTGCGCGACGTTCTTACCAAGCGCATGGAAGCCCCAAGCCTGGAGCCTTTTGACACTGTGCGGATTTTTGGCCGCTATGATACTGATGCTCCCAAGGTTTCTATTTTTGGCGAGGTATTGCGTCCGGGAGAATACCCGCTTTCCGAAAAAATGACCGCAGCGGATCTGTTGCGCATGTCCGGTGGGTTTAAACGCGATGCTTATCAGCTGGCCGCCGATCTCACCAGTTATTCCGTAATCGATGGTGACCATGTTGATTTGGAGCATCGCGATATCCCCATAGCCAGAGCCTTAGCGGGGGAAGCCGATACAGATGTGCTCCTCAAACCGGGAGATGTTCTTACCATTAGCCAGATCGGCGGATGGAATGATATTGGGGGCGCAGTCTCTATCTCTGGTGAAATTGTGCATCCCGGTCGCTACGGCATTCAGCGCGGTGAGCGCCTCAGCTCGATCCTGAAGCGGGCGGGCGGCTTCTCTGGTGAGTCATATCCCTACGCTGCAATTTTGGATCGCGCTCAGGTGCGCGAAGCGGCAGCCAAGAGCCGGGAAGAATTGGTTACTAAAATCCAGGCCCAGGAAGCGACTGGAGCCACGGGATCGGAGGGTGGCGCTGCAAGCTCCTCCTCATCCCGCAATAGCGGCGTCTCTGCCACAGAACGAGAGCGCCAGCAGCTTATCGCCAAATTGAAGCAAATCCAGCCCAGCGGACGCATGTTGATCCACATCGGTCCTGACATTGAAAAATGGCAAAACACCCAGGCAGATGTGGAAGTCCGTCCGGGGGACACTCTCTATATCCCAAAGCGGCCGAATTTTGTAATGGTCGCGGGTCAGGTCTATAACCCCGTCGCCATCACCTTCAGCTCAGGCAAACATGCCGGCTGGTACTTAAAGCAGGCGGGTGGTCCCACCACTCTAGCCAACAAGAAGGAGATTTTCGTGGTTCGCGCCAACGGAACTGTCGTAGGCCGCGGCTCTGGAGAATGGTGGTCTGGAAATGTTTTGGCCACAACATTGCAAGCCGGAGACACAATCTTCGTTCCAGAGAAGGGTGCTGGCTTCGGTATCTTCAGAAATCTGACTCAGACAATTTCACTGCTTTCCGGCGCCGCTGTGGCCGTCAGCGTAATCAGAACGTTCTAATCGAGGGAATGGGTTCACACGAATGGGAAATAGCAAGCTTGCGTTTCTTGTAATCCTTTTTGCCAGCGCAATGTGGGGACAATCGCATGATTCCGCCTCGACTCCCTCAGTACCGGCGCCCACCCCGACCCCGGTCCCACAGGTACATGACGATTCCCGCCAGGCAAGTGACAACCCAGTAAAGTTCTTGCGCAATTTAGGCCGCGATCAAAAGGCCATCTGGACCAGTCCATTCAAGGCCCGTGTGGAGGACTTGAATTGGATTATTCCCTTAGCTGGCGTTAGTGTCGGTTTGATCAACGCAGATGCGGAACTTTCTTCTCGAATCAAGGGCACCAGTACGCTGGGCAAGCATTCCAGCACCATCTCGAACGGTGGTGTTGCTCTTGCGCTGGGAGGCAGCGGCGCTCTCTATCTCCTGGGCAAATATCGCGGCGATGATCGTCAGAAAGAAACCGGCATTCTGGCCGTTGAAGCCGCTACTGACAGTTTGGTTGTTGGTGAAGTGCTCAAGGCAGTCACCCAGCGCGCCCGTCCCACAGATGGAAACTTTAAGGGCGAGTTCTTTAACAGCAGTTCCATCTCAAACTCTTCATTTCCTTCGGTGCATGCTTTGCTTGCTTGGTCCGCGGCCAGCGTATTGGCCCATGAATACCCTGGCCCACTGACGGAAATTTTCGCGTACGGGCTGGCTACAGGCGTGAGCGTGGCAAGAGTTTCTGGCCGCGACCATTTTCCCAGCGATGTGGTTGTGGGCAGCGCCATGGGATGGCTGATTGGACGGCAAGTTTACAAATCCCACCACGATACTGAATTGCCAGGAGCAGGCTATGGCACCTTCGTCCATGAGCGGGATACAGAGGGAGTGTCCGCCGAGCGCGCCTCGCCTTATGTCCCGATTGATAGCTGGGTCTATCCGGCATTTGAACGTTTGGCCGCTCTGGGCGTGCTCAACAGTAATATCAGCGGACTCCGGCCATGGACGCGCAAGGAATGTTCCCGGCTGCTGGAAGAAGTATCCGGTGAAGTTGATGAATCCAATCCCGATGAGGCGTGGCGACTTTACTCCGCCCTCGCCCGCGAATTTTCCACTGAGTTGAACGGAGGAGAGACGGATTACATCGGGCTTGACTCAGTCTATGCCCGAGTTACTTCCATCTCCGGCCCTCCGCTTACCGATGGGTACCACTTTGGCCAGACTATCGTGAATGATTACGGCAGGCCGTATCAGCGCGGCACAAATGCCCTGACTGGATTCTCTGCCAGTGGTTCCGGCGGTGCTCTTGGATTCTACGTTCGCGGCGAACTCGAACACGCGCCTTCTGCGCCAGGCTTTTCTCAAACTGTTCAAGACGCAATCCAGGCGGCAGACTTCAAGGGACCGCAGCCGGCATCGGCCATCCCGGCCTTCAATCAATTCCGATTGCTCGATTCTTATCTTTCTTTAAACATCAAAAGCTGGCAAACGTCTTTTGGTAAGCAGACGCTCTGGCTTGGCCCCACGCAGGACCCATTCCTCTGGAGTAATAATGCCGAGCCCATCTATATGCTTCGCGTAGATCAGACTCATCCAGCGAAATTGCCAAGTTTTCTTGGATTGCTGGGGCCCTTCCGCACTGAATATTGGATAGGGAAGTTGACTGGGCACCATTGGGTGACCACCCAGGACCCGGCCGTCGGAACGGTTTTTTCTCTGGGACGAACTTTGCCGCAACAGCCCTTGGTGAATGGCTTCAAAATCAACTTCAAGCCCACGCCGAATTTCGAGTTTGGCGTTGGCCGTACAGGGATGTTTGGCGGGCCCGACTTTCCAGTAACTTTGGGATCGCTCAAGCATTCTCTCTTCTCTACTGGCAATGCTGTGGGACGCGGCAAAGATCCCGGGGACCGCCGTTCTACATTTGATTTCAGTTACAGGCTTCCGGGTTTCAGAAAGTGGCTCACGCTCTACGAAGACTCGTTCGTCGAAGATGAAATTTCACCAATCGGCTATCCGCGCCGCGCTGCTCATAATCCCGGGCTCTATCTATCGCAAGTGCCGGGAATCGCGCACCTGGATATGCGAGTGGAAGCGTCATACACAAACTTGCCCGGACTTGTTCAGACTGCGCAAGGCGGCTTTTTTTACTGGAATGTTCGCTACCTGGATGGTTACACCAACCAAGGCAACATCCTGGGCAATGCCACCGTGGGACGGCAGGGAATTGCGTTGCGCGCCGATAGCACGTATTGGGTCTCTTCTGACAAGACACTTCAGTTCGGCTATCGCAGTGAGATCGCCGACAACATGTTTCTTCAGGGCGGAAATCTGCGCGACATCCACTTCAAATCAGAATGGGCCTTTAGCCCTCGCGTTTCTCTTTCCAGCCTTCTCCAGTATGAATGGTGGAATTTCCCGCTGTTGAGCGCCGGTAAAAAACAAAATGATTTTACCGCCTCATTTCAATTAACATATTGGCCGCACTGGAGATTGAAACGTGGAAGCTAGGGGCCCTGCCACCGTACCCATCTATGCGCCATCGATCCATCCGGAGTTGGAGAGGCGGTACTCGTCAGTCGCGCCCGATCCGGACGACAGGAAGGCTGAAAAATTGTGGCTCCTGTGGCGATCACGCCGTTTTCTCTGGGGTGTTGTCTGGAAAACGATGGTGGCCTCAATCGTTGTAGCCTTCCTTATTCCGGCTCACTACAAGTCATCTGTCAGGTTTGTTCCGGCAGAAAACTCCACCACTAACGGTGGCAGTTCCATGATGGGTCTTCTCAGCAAGGCGATAGGCGGCAGTGATAGCTCCGCCATCGGATTTGGCATTGATGCAGCGGGCCTGCTTGGCGCCAAAACGCCAGGAGCATTCTATGTTGAAGTGCTCAAGAGCCGCACGGTCCAGGATCGGCTGATTGACCGCTTTGATCTGCGTGCCCGCTATCGCCAGAAAACTTACTTTGAAGCGCGCAAGAAGCTGGCGAAGTTTACCGAGGTAGATGAAGACAAGAAAAGCGGCGTGATCACTCTTACAGTCACCGACTACGAACCGAAAGTCGCCGCCCTGATTGCTAATGCTTATATTGAAGAGTTGAACCGGCTGGCTGTTGATCTGAATACCTCTTCAGCGCATCGTGAACGGCAATTTCTGGAAGAGCGCCTGTCCACCGCTAAACAGGACCTGGCTCGCGCCTCGGCATCCTTAAGCCAATTCACCAGCAGCAACTCCATGGTCGATCCGCAAAATGAAGGGCGAGCGGTGATGGATGCCGCTGCACGCATGCAGGGCGAACTCATCGCCAGCGAAACTGAACTTAAGGGATTGCAGCAGATTTATTCTGACGACAATGTTCGCGTGCGTACGCTGAAAGCGCGCATGGCCGAGTTGCAGTCACAGATCAGGAAACTGGTGGGTAAAACCAGCGATTCCGGCCCGCCGGAGTCATTTTCACTCGGCGCATCGCCGTATCCTTCCATGCACACGCTGCCGGGGCTTGGTTCACGCTATGCTGACCTCTATCGTGAAGCGAAAATTCAGGAAGCTGTTTATGCCTTTGTAACGCAGCAGTTTGAAATGGCCAGAATCCAGGAAGCCAAAGAACTGCCGATTGTTCGCGTGATGGATGCCGGAGTTGCATCGGAAAAAAAATCCAGCCCAATTCGCAGCCTTATTGTCGCCGGCAGCGTGCTCTGTGCTTTCATGCTCGCGTGTTTTTGGGTAATAGGCAAGTATCGCTGGGAACGTATTCCTGTTGATGATCCTTATCGCCTGTTGGCGGCCGATGTTGCAGGAGAGTTTTACTCTGCTCTGGGAAAGTTGCGGGGCAAGGCAAGATAAAGCTTAACGCTGGAAAATTTTTCAAGAGGAGCAAGCATGCTTCCCGGATGCGATGGTCGAGAGTGGGATTTTCGCAAAGAAGAGGGTCAATCCATTGAAAATTATTTTCACGAACTCAGTGGCTTGATCCCGCAGTTACCTTATACCGCTATCAAATCGATCGTTTCAGCCTTCCTGGACACTTTTGAACATCAACGGACTGTCTTTGTCTTTGGCAATGGTGGCAGCGCGGCCAGTGCGTCCCACTTGATGTGTGATATGAACAAAGGAGCGAGCGGACTGGATTCCAACAAACGTCCCCGGGTAATTTCACTCACAGATAACGTTCCGCTCATGAGCGCATGGGCCAATGATTTTGGATATGAACGTATCTTTTCCGAGCAGCTCAAGACCTTTGTAAAACCCCGCGACATCGCTTTTGCCATCAGCACCAGTGGCGATTCACCTAATGTGTTGCTGGCGCTTGAGACCGCAAGGGAATACGGCGCGCTTACTCTGGGCCTTGCCGGCTGCCATGGCGGACAAATGAAATCTCTTTGCGATGTCTGTGCTGTAGTGCCATCCGACAATGCGCAGGTGGTTGAAGACCTTCACCAGGCCATGCTGCATTCCATTTTTAACGCTGTACGAGAGAGTCTGCAGGCAGGGACTACCAAAGCATCGCTGGCCAAGGCCGTCTCTTTCTAGGTTTCTCATGAGAATTGCGTTTGACCTCCGGCGGATCGGCAATCCGGGCATTGGACGGTATATGAAATGCTTGACTGAAGCCATTACGGCTCAGGCGACTGAACATGAATATCTGCTGATTTTGCCTCATGGCGGAGAAGCATCTGTTAACGCGCCGAATGCGAAGAAGATTTATCCAAAGGCAAAGTACTACTCGATTCGGGAACAGGTGGAGCTGCCTCGCCTTCTCAGCCGTCACAAGATTGATCTGCTGCACGCACCGCATTTCCTTTTACCACTGCTGCGGCCTTGCCCTGCTATCGCTACGATCCATGACGTGATTTACCTTGCCTGTCCTCAGGACCTGCCATCAGTTGCCGGACGGCTCTACTATCGGGCCATGATGAATGCGTGCTCCCGCATGGCGACGCGCATCATTACGGATTCTGAATATTCCAGAAAAGACATAGTCCGCTTTTTACGCGCTGATCCCGAAAAAATTGATGTGATCTATCCCGGTGTGGATCCTGGGTTTCAGAGAGTAACTGACGCTGCGCGGCTTGATGCTATACGCGAATGGTACGGCATTAGCCGCAACTTCATCCTCTGCGTTGGCATTTATAAGCTACGCAAGAATCATGGAGGATTGCTGAGGGCTTTTCGGAGCGTCCTGGCAAACGGGGTTCACGCACAGCTTGTAATTGCCGGGCCCATGAGTGAGGGCGAATGCGTGTTGCGACAGCTTGCCGTCGAATTGGAAATTGCTGACCAAGTTATTTTTACTGGACTCGTGAACGATGCAGACTTATGCGCGCTGTACTCGGCGGCGACCATTTGCGCCTGCCCGTCATTCTACGAAGGCTTTGGTTTTACCGTGCTCGAAGCTATGGCATGTGGGACACCGGTTGTCTGTTCTTCGGCATCGTCATTGCCGGAAGTAGGCGGCCACGCTGCCCTTTATGCCGACCCGCATCAACCGGAACAATTTGCTCTCCAGATTGCCCGCGTTTTTTTGGATGTGGGATTGCGGAGCTCTCTGATTGCGCAAGGGCAACAAAACGTGCAACGTTTCAACTGGGCAGAAACCGCCAGGCAGACACTGTCGGTTTATCACCACGCCTTGCAGGTGCCCCAGCCCAAAGCGGCTTACGCATGAGGAACCCTCAAGAAAATCCGCCGGTCAAAGTTGCTTTTGACGCGTCGGTGCTCCAGCCACGCTATCGCAATCATGGAATCCAGATTTATGCGCGCAACCTGCTCTGCGGGTTGAGCCACTCCGCCAAGCGATACGGCATAGAAATCAGGCCGCTCATTTCGAAACAAGATGAAAATGTGCACGACTTTGAGGATGCACCGGGCTTTCGTCTACGGAAAACTTCTTTGTTACGATTTGATCGCCTGTGGCGCTATGGAGGCGCTGCTGCGGCGGCATTTCTTGACGGAGCGGACATCATGCTGAACCCGAACGGCGCTTCCTTGCCGGTAGCGACGCTTCTGCCGGCTGTAACCACCATCCATGACCTCACGCCGATGGTGATGCCATGCTTTCCGCGGCGCATGACGCTTCTGCTCAAGTTCCTTCTCTCGCGTTCGGCGAAATCATCCGCTGCCATTATTACGGTGTCAGAGCATTCCAAGCGCGACATCATGCGCCTGTGCGGCATTCCGGAATCAAAGATTTTCGTCGTGTATGAAGGGTACGATCGCAAACTGTTCCATGATGGGCCGCCGGATACAGGTGCGCTTCAGGCGTTGCGCGCTCGTTTGGGGATCGACAGGCCATATATCCTGCATCACGGCGCTATTCAACCAAGAAAAAATCTGCCCCGGTTAATCGCCGCTTATCGCAAGGTGCTGGCTCGCAATCACCTGTTGGATTTTGATCTTGTGCTGGCTGGCCCGTTGACGTGGCAATTTGAAGAAACAGTTGCCGCCGCGCAGAATGTGAAAGGCTGTCGAGGCAAAGTGGTTCTTACCGGCCCGCTCAGTGACAGCGATCTATCTATTCTGCTTAGAGGATCTGCATTGGAAGTTATCTCTTCACTTTACGAAGGCTTTTGTCTGCCCATGATAGAAGCGATGGCATGCGGCATCCCAACTATTGCCGCACAAAGCTCATGCCTGCCGGAAATATCCGGAAGTGTGCTGCGTTATTTTGATCCCTATTCGGTAGAAGAGATGGCTACGTGTATGGAGGAGGCGTTGCTCTCCTCAGACTTGCGGGAAGAACTCACGCGTGGCGGCAAGGAGCGCGCACAGCGTTTCAGTTGGGAACTTTGTGCGGAAGAAACTCTCTCAATTCTGGCGCAAGTTGCGCGTACCGCCCGCGTTAAATCGCGTGCCGCTGGAGTGGCGCTGTGAAGGTTGCCGTTGATTCGTGGACGCTGGCCAGCCGATTCCGCTGCCAGGGCACTTACGTTTATGCACAAAACTTGTTGCGCGAATTCAAAAAGCTGGCATGCACTGGCTCGGGAGTGAGCTTCTCGGTCTTTGCGTCGAACAGAAATGGCAATGATGCGGCCAGGTTGCGGGCCGGAGCAAACTTCGAGCTATGTTCTGCGCGATTGCTGGATCATGATCGAGCCTGGAGGCTGGGCGGATGCGGGTATTCCGCTGCCAGCTCGCGCGCGGATGTGCTCTTCATACCCACAGCCGCTACTTTGCCTATTGGACCGGTCCCCGCTGTTTGCACTATCCATGATGTCACGCCACTCACCATGCCATCGCACTCCCCGCATGTGACCGCGCTGCAGCGTGTTTTCTTTAAGGGTTGCGCCAGGTTGTCAAACGCGATCATTACATCTTCAGAATGTTCCAAAAGAGATATCGTGGCGTTGCTGGGTGTGCCGCCAGAAAAAGTCACGGTGATTCATGACGGTTGCGACCAGACCCTTTTCAATACGGAGCCCGGGGACCCTGCCGCTCTCGCAGCATTGTGTGCGCATCTGGGGATTGGCAGGCCATACATTCTCCATCATGGCACGATTCAACCGCGAAAGAACTTAAAGCGCCTGATTGAGGCTTATCACAGGATGCTGGAAGGTAATCGCAGCCTTGATCTCGATTTGGTGCTGGCCGGACAGATGGGCTGGGCAAGCGATGAGGTCGCTAAAGCCGCTCAACACAGCGGCAGAGGCAAAGTGATTTTTGCAGGAATGCTGGCGGATGCTGATCTGGCACTGCTGATTAAGGGCGCAAGCGTGGCTGTTGTGCCCTCATTGTATGAAGGCTTTTCGTTGCCGATGGTCGAGGCCATGGCCTGCGGAGTTCCAACTGTAACCTCAAAAACATCTTGCCTGCCGGAGATATCCGGAAATGTTCTTGCATATTTCGATCCCTTGTCTGTGGAAGAGATAGCGGCTTGCATAGAGTCTGCACTGCTCGATTCACAACTTAATCAGCGGTTGCGAGCGGATGGAATAAAACGAGCTCGCCAGTTCACGTGGGAGCGATGCGCAAGGGAAACTCTTGATGTGCTTCTGCGCGTAGGAAATAGGTCTGGAGACTGACGAACGTGGAACATTCAGCGACATCACGCGCGTTTCTCAGGCATTATGACCTGACTGAAGAGCTATTGATCGTCGGTGCGGCTCTTGGCCTTACCGTTGCAGCATTGCTGAGTTCATTAGCGTTGCCGCTTGCTGTCTCCGTCATGGTATTCAGCTTGGCCGCAGTTCGATTTAAGCCGCTGATGCTGATCGTAGTATTCTTCCTGCCAGTCACTCCCTTTCTCAACTGGAATTTTCCCATACGCGACCTGAGCACTCTGGTGCGATTCAGTTTTTTCGCCGGAGTGTTGGTGTATAGGCTGGCGCATCGTAAAGCATTGCGTGGCTGGCTCTGGTCGGGATGGCTGACCCGGGCTGTTCTCGGTTATTTCGCTGTCATTATTGTTTCCACAATATTCTTAAACCCGCTCACGCTCGATGCGCAGCGCGAACTCATGCGCCTGGCGTCCTACATCTGTTTTTATTACGTGATTACCGATTGGGTGCAAACCCGTGAGGACACCAGGGCACTTTTCAAAGTGCTGATGAGCTCCGCCATCGTGGTGGCGATCTTCGGGTTTTACCAGGTAGCGCTTGCCGGCTACACCTCTCTGTACGACATCCTCTATCCCGTGCGCGAAGAAATTTTGCAGATACCACCCTGGGAAGGACGCATCACGTCATTCCTTGAACACTATAACGGGCTTGCTGGATTCTTGAATTTAATCATTCCATTCTGCATTGGCTTTGCCTTGCGCGGTACTGACCCAACACTCCGGATGCTGGGCCGGTGGTGTTTTGCGCTTGCCAGCCTGGCGCTGCTGCTCACACAGAGTCGGGGCGGGCTGCTGGCATATTTTGCCATTCTGATTGTGAGTGCGTGTTTCTTTGCGCCAAACCGCAAATCAAGAATGCGTCGGATCGCGTTAATGCTAGTGGTTTGCTTGTTGGCAACAGTGGTGGCTGGTCTATTTTTTCAGCGGCTGGCTGAGATCGATGACTATACGACCGTATCGCGCCTGGCGATTTGGGGTGGAGCATTCACCGTGTTTGCTCATTCTCCGGTATGGGGCATAGGTTTCGGTAATTTTAGGACCATGCTCGGAGGCCTTCTGGGCCTTCCTGAAGGCTGGGTGGGAGATGCTCACAATTTGTATCTGGAGCTTTTGGCCGAAACTGGGCTTGTTGGTTTTATAACATTCATGTCTTTAAGCATTGTGGCTTTGCGAAGGGCAGCGCGCCAATATAGGTATTCAGGCGACCCGTTTGACAAGATCATAGGTTTTGCGGTGTTTGCCGCCATTGTGGGTTTGCTGGTACATGGAACTGTGGACTATCTTTTTCACACCATGCCGCAGGTAGCGGCCTTGTTATTTCTTGTTCTGGGAATTCTTCAGACGAGAACACCTGGACAGTCGGCGGCTACTCTTAAGGCTCGGCCTTCATGAGAACATCTGGTTTGGAATTTGGCATGAACACAGATTTTGAAACGATGGAAGTTGTGCTGTTATGCAACATTTGCCACAGCGGCCGCATTCAGGATTTGGACAGGGAGTTCAATTTTCGCCAATGCGGTTCCTGTGGATATGTGTTCGACAGCCCGCGTCCATCGGCTGCAGCGGTGGCCGCATTTTACTCCCAGGCGGCCAAGTACGATTCATGGCTCAAGGAAGAGCGGTCGCGCGATGTGCTGTGGAAACGAAGGCTTAAAAAGCTTTTGCGCTATAGTGCTCAAGGCTCGCTGCTGGATATCGGGACGGGCATCGGCCAGTTCCTCCATCATGCGCAACCATTTTTCGCTCAAGTGTCAGGCACAGAAATTTCTGAGAGTGCCATCAGGATTGCCAGAGAGAAATATGGCTTCAATTTATATGCCGGACAGGTTGAAGAGCTGGATTTACCGCCATGTTCATTCGACAACATTACCTTGTTTCACGTTCTCGAGCATGTGGCTGATCCAGTTCGGCTAGTTGCGCGCTGCCGGGATTTGCTGCGCTCCCAAGGCGTACTCGTCATCGCCGTGCCAAATGATGTCATGGCCTGGACTTCTACCGCTAAGAAACTGGGAAAGAGGCTGGGCTTGAGACCTTTTCAAAAGTTCAGTCCGGTGCTGGGGATTTCGCGGGCAGGGGCATCGCGCGAGATTCATTTATCCCATTTCACGCCTAAGATTTTGCGCCAGCTTCTGGAAACGGCCGGTTTTGCCGTGGAGGAAGAATCACTAGATCCCTACCCTGTTTCTACTGGCATACGGCGGGTGTTCGATAGTATCTACTATGGGCTGCATCATGCCATTTATGCGGCACTAAAAATCAATTATTACGACACAATATGGATGGTCGCCCGCAAATCATGAAACCTCTCCAGGAGCTACAGAGAAATTGGGAGGGCCTGGCGCAAGCTGATCCCATGTGGGCAATCTGCAGCGATCCAACCAAGAGAAATCAACAATGGGACCACGATGCGTTTTTTGCCAGCGGCAAGATTGAAGTCGCCGTGGTTCTGGGATATGTGGCCCAAGCAGGAGTAACGATTGACTGGAATTCTCCAGCGCTTGATTTCGGCTGTGGAGTCGGCCGCCTGACGCAGGCGCTGGCTCCGCACTTTGCCGAATGCTGGGGCATGGATATTTCTCCTACGATGGTAAGGCTGGCCCAGGAGTTTAGCCGCGACATTCCCCAGTGCCGGTTCGTATTAAATGAAGGGGAACAGTTTGGCGGGCTGCGCGATAACTACTTCGGTTTCATTTATACCAGCATCGTGCTACAGCACATCGCCAAGCCTTACAGCCTGAAATATGTTGCTGAATTAATTCGGGTCCTGATGCCGGGCGGCGTCCTGATATTTCAGGTGCCGGACAAACTGCGCCTCAGCCCCATAAAAAAGCTGCGAGCGAAGTTGGCTTTGCGCTCCAGGCTTCAATCTTTCTTGGGCCGCAAAAAGCCGTTTACGATGGAGATGCATTGCGTTCCTGAAACTGAAATTCGCAAGCTGGTGGACAAGAGCGGAGGGCGAGTCATGGATGTGCGGCTTACCAATTCCACGGACCCATTATTTTGTGGGGATCTTCGATATCTTGAGCATGAACCGGAATTGGGCTATGTGAGCAAACAATACTGTGTAGTCAAGACCAATTGAAGGCTGCACTAAAACCGCGCATGAACCACGGCGCGGCCCTGCTGAATGGTGGCAAATGGCGAGATGCGTTTCTTGAAGGCCCACTGAACTGTCGAGCGAAGTTGGCTGAAGAATGAAGTTTTGTGGACTACTCGAAGCTCCTTGAAGCCGCAGGTTTGCAACATGGCTTTTAAGGCGCTCAGATTGGGCGCGCACCAATTTGTCGGATCATCGTTGAGTTCATGGCCGGGATAGAAAGCAATGGCGGGACGGCGGCAAAAGCGAAAATCGATTGCTGTTTCCACAATAAGCAGTTCGCGAGTGACGCTGGCTGCATGTTTCAGCGCGAGCAGAGGATTTTGAAGGTGATAAAGAACGCCGGCAAAGAGAACTACGTCCCATTCGCCTACTGTTTCCGGAGACATGTCGTGGACATCAATCGTCATGTCCTCAACTCTTGAATGTAAAGCCCGGCGCGCAGTTTCAAAACCCTGCTTTGATCCCCAGCCCATGCCTTTCCAGATAAACCAGTCGGTGGCCAGCACGCGTTTTGCGCCCCGGCGTTCAGCTTCAAAAGAGAAGGCGCCATCCCACGCGCCGATATCGAGAACGGTTTTGCCGGAGAGGTCTGCCGGAAGCTGGTACTGGCGTAGCGAGCGGGCGACGTTGATCACTCCGTCAGTTACAAGGCCATCTCCAAGGTCGAAGGAGTGAAACCATTTGATCCCGGCGATCTCTTCAGCCAGCGGCGCTGGTGTTGCTGGAATTGTCATGACAGATATAGAAAGCCAGAGCGAGGTAAAAATCTGCTCTCGCAGAGTGTAACATCGGTAGCGCGGAGAGAAATGAATGCGCGTGGGGTTTGATGCTCGCTGGTACAACACTTCCGGAGTCGGGACATATGTGGCGGGGCTACTCCCGGCGCTTATCCGTGCAGGTTGTGATGTGGTGGTTTATTTTGATCCAAAGAATTCTATGCCTGAAATTGACAGCGGTAAGCTTAAGACTGTTCCAATCCGTTGGGGAAGATATTCACCCCTGGCATCTTTAGAGTTCCGGCGCCGCGCAAAGCAGGACAAGCTGGACGTGTTTCATAGTCCTTTCTATATTGTTCCGCGACTAGAGTGTCCCGTGGTTGTCACCATCCACGATCTCATTCCATTTCTCTTTCCCATCTATTCCTGGCCAAAGTCGAGCATCGTCAGGGCAGGATATCGTGAGGCGGCCCTGCGATCGGCCCATATCATCGCAGATTCAGAGCATACCTCGTCTGACATACAAAAAATACTTGGCGTCCCAAATGAGCGAATCACGGCAATACACCTTGCAGCGGCCGGAGAGCATTTTCACGCCTGCTCTGAAACAGGGGAGTTACAAGATTTACAAAAAAAGTTCGGATTAAGTCTGCCTTACATCTTGGCTGCCAGCACATCGAACTGGCGCACAAAGAATCTGGAAAGCGCGCTGAGAGTTGCGCAAACGGCACGCGACCAAGCAGATATTGAGTTTTGCACAGTTGTGTATGGTCCGCCCGAAGGGATGACCGCGCTTGGAACAAACCAGTCATCGAAGAAGCTCAGTCTGGTTCGCGCAGGTTATGTGAGCAAAAGCGATCTTGGTGCGCTTTTCCGCCATGCACATGCTTTTTTAATGCCCTCTCTTTATGAAGGATTCGGTCTGCCTCTTGTGGAAGCTATGTCCTGCGGATGTCCGGTGATTGCTTCCAATCGCGGATCGCTGCCAGAAGTAGCGGGTGACGGAGCACAGTGCTTTGATCCATATGATATTCAGGCGATGGCGAATGCACTTGCGGCGCTGCTATGTAGTCCTGAAGAGTTAAAGCGGCGTCGAGCAAATGCGCTTAAGAGAGCTGCTGATTTTTCCTGGGACAAAGCGGCACGGGCGACTCTCTCGGTATATCATCACGTGAACCGATAATTTTTGCGTACAAACAAATAGGCTTCACCCGAGAGTGTGCGTTTCGATGCGAGCATTGATCACAGGAGTAACTGGGCAGGACGGTTCTTACCTGGCTGAGTTGCTTTTGGAAAAAAGATATGAAGTTCACGGAATGGTGCGCAACATTGGACGCAATAACCATGACCGGCTCAGCAGCGCTGGCCGTCAGATTCATTTTGTTGAAGCGGACCTTACTGACCAGCCTTCACTCGATCGTGCCATGCAAGAGATAAAACCCGATGAAGTTTACAACCTGGCCGGACAAACCTTTGTACCGGTTTCATGGAGCCAGCCGGTACTCACCATGGAGACCACCGGCATGGGGGCGCTGCGTATGCTGGAGGCTATTCGCAGGCACGCTCCGGGAGCCAAGTTCCTTCAGGCTTCAAGCGCCGAAATCTTCGGCAAGCCAGAGGGGGGGCCACAAACCGAAATTTCCCGGCTGCGTCCGCGAAACCCTTATGGTGCGGCCAAGCTGTTTGCTCACCACATGACAATTAATTACCGGGAGAGTTACGGTATTTTTGCGTGTTCCTGTATTGCCTTCAACCATGAATCGCCGCGGCGAGGAGTGGAATTTGTAACCCGCAAGATTTCCCAGCAGGTGGCCCGCATCAAGATGGGGACGGCAACCAAGCTGAAGCTGGGGAACGTTGAAGCGCGGCGCGACTGGGGATTTGCCGGTGACTATGTCCGTGCCATGTGGCTCATGCTGCAACAACCCAAGCCGGACGATTTTGTGATTGCAACGGGTATTACGCACGGCTTGAAGGACTTTCTGGAAATTGCTTTTGCTTATGCCGACCTTGACTGGAAAAAGCACGTTGAGATCGATCCTGCACTGGTTCGGCCTGCGGAGGACGATCCATTAAGCGGTGATGCCGGCAAGGCCAATAGAATTTTGGGCTGGAGACCTGAAGTAAGTTTTAAACAACTTGTGGAGATGATGGTGGAAGCGGACCTCGCCGCGCTCTCTGGAGCGGGAAATCTCGCCGCCACTGCCATCGCTGGAGACTGAAAAATGTCCGCTTCTGCTGCTATCAGGCCCGAGTCGGTTCTTCGCGATCAGCGGCCGCGTACGACACGACGGCAGCGAATGCTAAAGCGGATGATAGATCTTCTGGGCGCGATCTTCCTGCTGGCGCTGAGTGCGCCGGTCATGGCCGTGCTGGCGCTGAAGATCAGGCTCCAGGATGGCGGCCCCGCGCTGTTTCGTCGCCGAGTGGTGGGATTAAGAGGTGAGTTCGATGCATTCAAGCTGCGGACAATGCGCGTAGATGCCGACGAAATCTTGCATCGCGATGCGAATTTGCGGCGGCAATTTGAAATTAACTTCAAGTTGAAGAATGATCCACGCGTCACGCGTATCGGCGCTGTGCTTCGCAAATCGAGACTGGACGAATTACCGCAGCTTTGGAATGTGCTTAAAGGCGAGATGAGTCTGGTTGGCCCCAGAATGATTACTCGCCCCGAGCTGAATAAATATGGTGAAGCAGGCTGGATTTTTAAATCGATGAAGCCCGGAGTAACCGGTTATTGGCAAGTATATGGCAAGCAGGAAGCCGGATACGAACGGCGCATTGCCATGGATTTGTTTTATACAAAAAACTGGTCGCTGTGGTTCGACCTGAAAATACTTATCAGGACGCCTATACGGGTCCTGCGCGGATCAGGGGAGTAGTAATGGCAAATGTGCTGGTGACGGGCGGCGCGGGCTATGTTGGATCAGTTTGTTGCGCGGAACTTTTGCGCGATGGACATGCAGTCACAATTGTGGACGATCTTTCCACTGGATGCAGAGAGGCAGTGCCATCTGGTGCAGCGTTCTTTCCTGTGGACATCGGGAACCAGAGCGCGATGGAATCATTGCTCAACCATATCAGGTTCGATGCAGTCTTCCATTTTGCCGCAAAGGCGCTGATACCGGAATCGGTGAGCAATCCGGGGATGTTTTTTCAGCAGAACGTGGCAGCAGGTATCACGATGCTGGAGATTTTACGAGCCGCAGGCACCAGAAATTTTGTGTTTTCATCTTCCGCGGCAGTCTATGGCACGCCAGAACGCGTTCCCATAGATGAGGACGATCCCAAGCGTCCAGTCAATTCTTATGGTGAAACCAAGCTGATGTTTGAGCAGATCCTTCAGTGGTATGCCCGCGCCTATGGGTGGAGCGTAACGGCGTTGCGGTACTTCAATGCCTCTGGAGCGACGGCAGAGCTGGGTGAGCACCATGATCCTGAGACGCACATTATTCCGCTACTGCTTCAGGCGGCAATGGGCGAGCGCAAAGCCTTCAACATTTACGGTGATGAATATGACACGCCGGATGGCACCTGCCTGCGCGACTATGTCCATGTGCTGGACATTGCCAGCGCGCATATTTGTGCGTTGCAAAAGCTGAACCAGCCTGGGACGCGAGCTTACAACATTGGACTGGGCAGGAGTTATTCCGTGAGAGAGGTCTGTGATGTCGCTGCTGAAGTTACCGGACGGAAGATTCCTCTTCGTGTGAGCGCGCGCCGCGAAGGCGATCCGGCGGTTTTGTGCGCCAGTCCTAAACGCATTATGAATGAGTTGGGTTGGACACCGAAACATTCTTCACTACATGAAATCATCGACTCTGCATGGCAATGGAAACGGAAAGAGCTAGGCTCGACCATGGCTATGGGATCGGTGCCACGCTAAGCGTTGAATGCAAACTCTTGCCGGTGTGATCTTTGATTTTGACGGTGTGATTGCCGATAGCCATCCTGCGCATTTGCGAGCATGGAAAGACTTATTTCGGTCTCTCGGAAAAGATGTTAGCGACGTTGAGCTTTTTTTTGTTCTGGAAGGCGCGAAGCGAGAAGAGATATTGCAGCGCTTTCTTGGTGAGCTTACTTTGGAGCAACTCAGGGTCTATGGAAACGAAAAGCAGCAGTTGTTTCAATCGCTGGCCAGCGAGATCAAACTGATTGATGGATTTGCCGATTTTCTTGCCGAGGTGGACGCCGCCGGCCTGCCAATGGCTGTGGCAACGTCTGGCAACCGCGAACGCGTGGAGAGCATGCTGGAATGCTTTGATCTTCACAGTCGGTTTTGCAACATCGTTACAGGCGAGGATGTAAAAAGAGGCAAGCCTGATCCGGCTCTGTTCCAACTTGCCGCGCGCGGACTTCAGGTTGAACCAGAACGAATTCTGGTCTGTGAAGACGCTGTTTCAGGGGTGCTCGCTGCCAAGACTGCGGGAATGAAGTGTCTTGCCATCGCAGCCAACGGCAGACGAGCTAAGTTGAAGGAAGCTGGAGCCGATCTAGTGGTTGAAGACTTTACGCAGGTACATCTGAATGATGTGGAGCGCATCTTTTCTGCTCTGCATTGATCGCAATAGCAGCCGAGCACCCTGTTCGCAAGAATATCGCCGCCGGAAATTGTGCCATGAAAATTAGCAGACGAGCTCCCGGGAAGGAGCATGAAGCTCGTCTGCTACCTGAAGAAATCAGCCGGCCAGAGCCAAACGCGTGGCTGGCCGGCCAATATTCTTCAGTTTCGCGGGACGCGAACTTGTTAAACAGCGCGGGCCAGCGTGCGGGCGCCCGTCCTGATTACCTGCTGTGAAAATCGCTCCATCTCTTCCAACTGCGGGCTGAACTGCAACAGCAGCAAGTCAGCGCCGGCATCTTCAAATTCGGCGATGCGTTCAGCCACCTGTTCCGGTGTGCCCACTAAACCAGAACGCAAGCCGCGGTTTGAAACGGAATAATCTTCCAACGACATGCGCTGCTCCAGCTGCGTGTTGGCCAGCCACTGCTGATAGTTCTGATATCCAGCGGCGTTCTGCTGGACGTCAGTAATGCGGCGCAGCTCTTCTTTGGCTTCGCGCTCGGTGTCGCGAACAATGGCGTAAGCAGCGACCCCAAACTGCATCGGCGGCAGGCCCCAGCGTTCGCGACGCTCAGAGAGATCGCGGATTTTGGCGCGGATTTTCTCCGGCGGATCACCGTGCATCACGTAGGCATCGCACTTTTGCGAGATCAGATTCTTTGCCGCCTCAGACTCGCCGCCGGCATGGATCACAGGACGTGGACGCGACACCGGCTTCGGCTGCAACACAAGATCCTCTACTTTGTAATATTTGCCTTCAAAATTTACGTGATCGTATTTCCAGGCTTTGTCCACCACATCGAGCCATTCAGAGGTGCGGGCATAACGATCGTCGTGCTGGTCAAAGTGCACGCCATACTTGCGCGCTTCGTCGGCCCACCATGAAGAGACGACGTTGAGCGAGACGCGCCCATTGCTGATGTGGTCAATGTTCGCGGCCTGCTTGGCCAGCAGCGCGGGATTATGAAACGTGGGCCGCACGGCTACCATCAACTCCAGCCGATGCGTTACCGCAGCCAGCGCCGCTGCCGTGGACCACGCGTCCAGCGACGGCTCTTCCGGGCCTTTAATATCATTCAGGTTGAGCTCGGCAATCAGCGTAAGATCAAAGCCAATTTCTTCACTGCGCCGCGCCAGCCGGCTTACGTATTGCCAGCTTGTTTCCATCTGCTCGTCTTCCACATTGCGCAGCCAGCCGCCAAAAACAGGGAGCCAGTATCCGTATCGCATTACGCGGCCTCCTTTTCCAGGAAGTCGACCAGCCGCACAAACGGATCAAAGCCGATAACTTTCGGACCGTCAGCCACAAAGTTGGAGAGCGCGTTGATGTCGTAAAAATAAAGGCGGCCATCGCGATCATCAATGATGTACTCAATGCCGCCAACTTCAATCCGCGCCTCCTGCATGATGCGCTCCACCTGCTGAATAATTTCATCCGATGGCGTGTAGCCCTCAACTTTCAGGCCGGTCTTAGGCGCATCGACGGGGCAGGCGGCGCGGGCCAGGTCCTGGCCGCCGGTGGTTTTGCAGATATCGGCGGGGCAGAGATCAAAGGTTTCGCCGGTCAGGTGGACTTTAATTCCGTAAAGAAATTTACCGCCCACAACTTCCACGCGAACAATATGTCCGCCGCGCGCAGGAATAAATTCCTGTACCAGCGCAGTTGAGTCCAGGCCCAAATCGAGCGTGCCGGCTTTTGCCGCGATTTCAAGTTCTTCGCGTGTGTTGAACTTGGTTACGCCCGCGCCACTGCCGCCAATATTCGGCTTCACCACGATAGGGAAGCGCAAACCGTCAGTAGCCTGTACCGCGTCGGCCGGATTATTAATCACGCGGCTCTTGGGATAGGGAAGATTCAGGGCTTCAAGCAGCGAAAGCTGAAGGGCTTTCGATGTCTCATAGCGAAACGCCTTTTGGCCGTTCACAATGCGCTTACCCCGCTGCTCCAGATGATCGAGATAATAGAGCGTGTAAAAGATTGCCTGGCCGTGCCCGCGACGGTAAGCAGATGGGCTCATGCGATTAAAGATCAGCGAGTAACCGCCTTCACCGTTCAGGTGCGCGGGGTCAAAATGGTGCTGCGCCGCGTCAATGCGGACGTAAGGCACCTTGCGCCGGTCCAGTTCCTTGAATAGCGGCACAAACCAGTGCGGATGCTCGTAATAGATTGCGATTGGCTGCTTCAACTTTGACATGCCTCTTCCTTCCTTGGTTCCGAAGGAGCCGTTTGTCCCGTGAGCAGCCTTAAAAAGCCAAAAGGCCGCTCTTTTTGAGCGGCCCTCGGTGGTTTGAATCTGAGTCTTAAAATTAAGAATAATTGCTCAGCACCGGCCGCTCGCGAGTACACATACACATACAGCAACACATAGCCATGTTGCTTGCGGAAGCCGGGTTGGTGATAAAACGGTGCATCTGAGGTCTTCATCCTACATGGGTACTAAGCAGGAGTCAAGCACTCATTCAAGGCTGGTTTTCTGCATGGTTTGCAAGCAGTAAGGTGGGTGCCGCGAACCCAGCAACCCGCATTCCATCTACTAAATCTTCAATTTTAAATTTTAAAATTTGTTATGCTTTTCCGCCTATGCGCGAACTCCGTGGTACGGTTGCAGTTGTCACCGGAGCGGCTTCCGGGATCGGCCGCGCCCTAGCGGTTGATTTGGCAAAGATGCGCGCCGAGCTGGCTTTAGCAGACCTCAATTCTGCTGGCCTGGAAGAAACCCGGGCATTGCTCGGAGACGCTAAAGCCCGCACCTACACCGTGGATGTCTCCAAGGCTGCAGCAGTGGAAGACTTCGCACATCGTGTAAAGCAGGATTTCGGCCGGGCGCAATTGCTGGTGAATAATGCCGGAGTCGCATTGATGGGGACATTTGCTGAAGTTTCATTGGAAGACATGCAGTGGCTGATTGGAATTAATTTCTGGGGCATAGTCCATGGCTGCAAATTCTTTCTTCCGCTGCTTCAGCGCGAACCTGACGCCCACATCGTGAACCTATCCAGCATCTTTGGGTTGATTGGGCCGCCGGGGCAGACTGCCTACGCTGCCAGCAAATTTGCCGTTCGTGGATTCAGTGAATCTCTGCGGGAAGAGCTGCGCGCCACCACTTCGGTGAAAGTCACATCGGTGCATCCTGCGGGCATTGCCACGCCGATTGCACACAGCGCCCGCGCCGGACGAGGCATTACGGCAGCAGCACGCCAGGAAGCCGAAGAATATTTCAAAAAAGTTGCGCTGATTACTCCGGAAGAAGCCTCGCGTGAAATCATCAAGGGAATTCTAGGAAATAAGAACCGCGTGCTCATTGGTTCAGACGCGTACCGTGTAGACCGAGTCCAGCGGCTCTTTCCTGCGCGAGCCAGCGCAATGTTTGCCAATTTTCTTGCAAAGCGCCGTGGCAAACCGGCTTCTCCTCCTGAAGCGAAGGCATCCCGAACAGTTTGAGCTTTTCTGGGGCGCATATCCGCTTTAGACAGATGAATGCTGCGCTGGATGGTGGGCTACCACTTGACGATTGCCGCAAACGATTTTGGATCGAGACTTGCGCCTCCCACAAGAGCACCATCGATCTCTGTTTGCGACATCAAAGCTTTTGCGTTATCCGGTTTAACGCTCCCGCCATAAAGAATACGAAGCTGCGTGCCCACACCTTCTCCGAACGCCTCTTTTGCTTCCGCGCGTATCACGCGATGCGCCTCGGCGGCCAGCTCCGGAGTGGCAGTCTTACCGGTACCGATGGCCCAGACCGGCTCGTACGCCACTGTGATGGGAATGGCCTCACCGCTGGAAATTTCACGGAAAGCGATGCTGCATTGCCGGCGGAGAACATCTTCCGTGATGCCCGCTTCACGTTCCTGGAGCACCTCACCCACGCAGACAATCGGCGTCAAACCGGCGGCCAGGGCGGCTCGGAGCTTGCGGTTGACCGTGTCATCGGTTTCACCAAAATACTGCCGCCGCTCCGAATGGCCGATAATGACATGCGAGCATCCTACAGCGCGCAGCATTGGCCCGGAGATCGCGCCGGTATATGCGCCTTCTTTTTCCCAGAACATGTCCTGCCCACCAACGCCAATGCCGCTACCCTGTGTAGCTTCCACTACGGCTGATATGGCCAGAAACGGCGGACATAGGACGACTTCATCGCGCGTGTGCTCCCACAGATGAGGCAACAATGCCGACACAAATGCCTGCGCTTCTTTCAGTGTCTTGTACATCTTCCAGTTGGCGGCGATCAGCTTTTTTCTCATGCTTCGGCCTTGATCTGATAGTGGGGAAAGTCGCGGCTTAATTTTTCCGCCGCAGCTGCATAGGCATCGTAAGTTCGCTGGTCAAAAAGGACAAAGCGGACGCGCTTGACTGACTTGGGGTTATGCAGCAGGTCGGCAATGGCGCGCAACGCAATTTGCGCTGCCGCTTCAACGGGATATCCAAACGCGCCGGTAGAAATGGAAGGGAAGCTCACGCTAGTGCAGTATTTAAGGTTGGCCTGCTCCATGGAATGACAATAGCAACTCTCCAGGACCTGCGGTTCATTCTTGTTTCCGCCCTGCCATACCGGCCCAACCGTGTGGATCACGTACCGCACTTTCAGTTTGGCGCCAGAAGTTATTACGGCTTGTCCTGCCGGCAAAGGGCCGCGCTGCTCGCGGATCTTTTTGCATTCTTCCAGCAAAGCCGGTCCGGCTTCGCGATGGATAGCGCCATCCACGCCGCCTCCGCCGAGCAGCCCAGAGTTAGCGGCATTCACAATGGCATCTGTCGTTTCGTTAGTGATGTCGCCTATCACCAATTCGAGAGTGGCTTCAGAGCCGATCCGGTATCGCAATTTTGGCGACATTTATTTATTGGTAAGCGCTTCCACACCGGGAAGCTTTTTGCCTTCCAGAAACTCCAGTGATGCACCACCGCCGGTGGAAATATGAGAAATCTTATTTGCCAGACCAGACTGATGCACGGCCGCAACCGAATCTCCGCCACCCACAATGGAAGTAGCGCCGCGATTTGCCGCAATCGCTTCAGCAATTTTCATGGTGCCGCGCGCGAATGGCGCGACTTCAAATACTCCCATCGGGCCGTTCCACACGATGGTCTTGGCGCTGGCAATCTCTTTGCTGAAAGCGGCAATCGTTTCCGGGCCGATATCCAGACCCATCTTATCGGCCGGAATACCTTCCGTTGTTTTAACCGTGCTGGTCTTTGCAGAAGCGTCAATCTTCTCCGCTATAACATTGTCCAAAGGCAGCAGCAGCCGGACACCTTTACTTTGCGCGTCCTGCAAAAGCGATTTGGCCAGATCAAGTTTGTCTTCTTCAACCAGAGACTTACCAACCTGTTTGCCCTGGGCTTTCAGGAACGTATAAGCCATGGCGCCGCCAATCAGCAGCGCATTCACCTTGGTAAGCAAGTTACGAATCACATCTATCTTGTCTGAAACTTTTGCGCCTCCGATGATGGCCACAAAAGGCTTCTCCGGATTTGTGGTGGCTTTGCCCAGGTACTCCAGCTCCTTCTGCATGAGCAGACCGGCAGCGGACTGGGATAGAAATTTGGTAATGCCCACGGTTGAGGCATGGGCGCGATGGGCAGTGCCGAAAGCGTCATTTACATACAGATCAGCCAGTGCGGCCAACTTGCGTGAAAACTCTTCGTCATTGGCTTCTTCTTCGGGATGAAAGCGCAGGTTCTCCAATAGAAGCGTCTGGCCCTTTTCCAGTTTGTGGGCCATCTCTTCCGCTGCCAGGCCAATGCAATCGGGAGCAAAACCAACATTGCAACTGCGTCCCAGCTTTTCATCCAGCAGCATACGCAGGCGCTCAGCCGCGGGCTTAAGGCTCATTTTGGCGTTGTATTTTCCCTTGGGACGCCCCAGATGCGAAGCCAGAATCAGCCTTGCGCCCTTGCGCAGCGCATATTCGATTGTGGGTAATGTCTCGCGGATGCGCGTATCGTCGGAAACGCGGCCATCTTCAGTGAGCGGGACGTTAAAATCCACACGCATGAAAACCCGATGTCCTTCAAGATGCAGGTCCTGTATGGAAAGTTTTGCCATGTTCTTCTCGGTCGTAGTCGGCTACAGTCCTTTTTTTGCCATGAAATGGATCAGGTCACGGACGCGGCAGGAGTATCCCCACTCATTGTCATACCATGCGATCACCTTTACGCAATTGCCCGCGACCACGCGGGTGAGCGGAGAGTCCACAACGGAAGAGCGTTCATCGCCGCGATAATCCACAGAGACCAGTTCTGCGGTTTCATAGCCCAGAATGCCTTTCATTGGGCCGTCAGCCGCGGCTTTCAAAGCATTGTTCACCTCTTCCACGGACGTAGCTTTTTCAACGAAAGCTACCAGGTCAACCACGGAAACATTTGGTGTAGGCACGCGCATGGCAAAGCCATCAAGCTTGCCCTTTAGATCCGGAATGACAAGATTGATAGCTTTGGCAGCGCCGGTGGATGTAGGAATCATGGAGAGAGCGGCTGCGCGCGCCCGCCGCAGGTCCTTATGGGGGAAATCAAGAATGACCTGATCATTTGTGTAGGAATGGATCGTGGTCATAGTCCCGCTCTGAATTTTGAAACTGTCATGCACGACCTTGGCCACCGGAGCCAGGCAGTTCGTGGTGCAGGAAGCATTTGACACTATGCGGTGCTTCGCCGGATCGTATTTGCCTTCATTTACTCCCAGGACAATAGTGATGTCTTCATTTTTGGCTGGCGCGGAAATAACGACCTTCTTTACCGGGCCACGCAGGTGCTTTTTTGCCTGCTCGGCATCTGTAAACTTGCCCGTGGACTCAATCACCACCTGTGCGCCCACGGATTCCCAGTTGATGGCCCCTGGATCTTTCTCTGAAAATACCTTAATCGTTTTGCCGCCAACCGAGATTGAATCGCCTGACGCTTTGATGTCCTGCTTCAGATTGCCGAGGATTGAGTCATATTTAAGAAGGTGGGCAAGTGTCGCAGGGCTGGTCAGGTCGTTAACGGCCACGAATTCGAGACTGGAATCCTCAAGCGCCGTACGCAACACATTGCGACCGATACGGCCGAAGCCGTTGATACCCACTTTAATTGCCATTGCTTTAAATCTCCCTCTGGAAACTGATGCGTAGAAACTTTTGATGCAAAAACCGTGACAGAAGGCCCGGATACACGGCTGAAACTAATCAGGTTAGCAGAGGAAGTTGTGCAGGCGCAAACGCCCCGAGATGGTATGGATCCATCGGTGGAAGAAGAAATTCCTGGGCTGAGATTGATATGCTGTTTCTACAGCGATAAAGCCGCAGGTTTCGCAAATCCCCACGGCTTCATTGCAAATGTTGCTGGTTGGTCAACGTTTTACAGTTTTCTTGCCGGCGTCGCGATTTCTTTTTGACGTATATGCCCCTGCAACCATTTTTTGTCCTGGCTGCTGTTTTTAGGCTTTCCTCAGTCTGCAGTCGATAGATTCGTCGTGTCCTTCAAATCCTGATCAATCCATACTCGCAGCACGCGGGTCCGGGGCCGTGTGCTTCACTTAGGATGTACCTGGAATCTGGTCACGTATTCCCTTTGCTCGTCAGGTCGAACTCGTGCGCCTTAATTCTATCTTTAAGCTTTGGCCCGTGTTGTCCCTAGATCTCTACTTACTTAATTTGCATATTTGTCTTACGACGTTCGCATGTTGTCCCGTGATTTGCACGTGTCCCGTTGTTGTCGAACCGTTTCACGAACTCTTAAACCGCAGTCCCTTGCGAGTACTCTCTGGATGCCTTCAAGACAGAACCAGGGCAAGAACGCTCAAGCCGTCATGTCCAATAGTTGAAGCCAGCGCCAAAGCATCCGCGCACGTTGCTTTTCTTCGCAAACCAATCGCGCCATCAGCAGGGACTTTTACCCGCCAGGAGTACGTTGAATGACTTGGTTTGGTTGCGGGCCGCAATTATAGCAAGTTGCACCTTAAGGGCAACAAAAGAAAGAAAGCCCTGCGGCATTAACCTTTTAGGTTCGCCTGCAGGGCCAGATGTGCGTGAAGCTATTTGTGCGCTTTGGTGGTAAATTCCCCGACACCGCTCTTTGCATCCGTTCCCGTGCCTTCACCCTGGCCGGAATCGACTGCGTAGAAATACTTGGTGTTCGGCTTGAGGTTTTTCAGATGGACGCGATGGTTTTGTGCCTTGGTCTTCTCGTTATCGGCATAGGGTGCTTCAGCCGTCTGCGTAAGACTGCCTGGGTTAGTACCGTAACGAACAATGGAGCTGCCGCCGGTATTCGTGGTCCAGGCAATGACAGCCCAGTTATCGCCCACGCCTTCTACGCGCGGGCCATTAGTGATTTTTTCACCCTGTCCTTTATTTGACTGCCTGGGCGCTGCAATGGCGGAAATAGCCAGAATCGCCATCAAGGCAATAGTTGTAAGTAATTTCAATTCAATACCCCCTGGTGAATCAGTTCAACTGCTTGGAAATACGATGCCGGACAGCAATTTCAGGGTTTCACGTTCCTGGAATGCTGGAAAAAGCTCCTTTGCTTGCAACTTCTTAGCTGCTTGTGTTACACACAGAAGCATGCGCAACTGGATGCGCGAGCGCATGAAGCGCCGTAAAAAGAAACCCGAGAATGAGACGGAAGCCACTGGCAAGGTAGGCCAGCAGAAGCCGCTGGTGGATGCATCCCACCCGGAACCTATTGTCCCCACTTATGATGACAGGGAACCAGAAGAGGAAAACGGCTCAGACGCTTCAGAACCGCCTGCTCCACCTATGGAAGCTGCTCACGTTGAAGAACCGCGGATGGAGACGGAAGTCCAGCCAGAATCACCCTCGACCCCGCCAGCAGGCGGTCCGGAACAACGTACCGTGCAGCAAGCCGGCAAATCTTCAGCACGTCCGCCCAAAGGCGTGGTCGTTCTCGCCATTGGTCTGCCAGGATCAGGTAAGACCACATGGTTCAAGCGTCGCGGCGTAACCCCGCTTTCCAGTGACCTGCTGCGTTCAATTCTTTTCGATGACATCACCGAACAGCGTTATCAGGGTCTGGTATTTTCTACGCTGCGCTCTTTGCTGCGTGCGCGTCTGATTGCGCGCATGCCGTGGAATTACGTGGATGCCAGCAACCTTGCGCCGCACGAGCGAAGGCAGTGGATCAAGATGGCAAAAGGCTTTGGTTATGAAGTACATGCAGTCTTTTTCGATGTACCACTTGAAGTTTGCCTGGAGCGGAACCGCAAACGGGAGCGTCAGGTAAAAGAGGACGTAATCCAGCGCATGGCCGCCAAACTCAAGCCGCCGACATTCGAAGAAGGATTTGGGAAAATCACTATGGTACGGGTAAAACGCTCAGGTGAACCGGCCTAACTGATTTGTCGCGCTGCTAGCCTCGCGCAAAATGGACCAGCGCGAAGATCCCAAACCATAGAAATGCCAGGTAATGCCAATACCAGCCGGTAACCTCAACGGCAATTCTCTGCGATTCAAATTTGGCTGCCAGTAAGCGTCCCGCCACAGCGTAGAGCAGCACCGCCAAACCGCCAACCAGATGGACCGCGTGAGTGCCAGTAATAATGTAAAAGAGTGAACGGCTGGGATTTGACTCCAAAAAGACGCCTTGATGGCGCAGAATATTCCAAACGAAAACCTGGCCTAACAGGAAACAGAAACCCAATACAACAGTCATACCCAGCCAAGGCAGGTCGCGTCTCATCCGCGGCGGAACAATGCCCATGGCGGCAAACTCTTCTTTTTTAATCATGGAGCGCCGGGCCAACTCAAGAGTGATGCTGCTCAGCAGCAGGACCGCAGAATTTATCCACAATTGCAGGTAAGGCAGGGTGAGAGGAACCCAGTCGCGCACCCATCTTCTGGTGTCTTCATCAAAGCGCCCCTTACCCATGCGGAAAACATAGACAACGGTGAGCAGTAAAAAAATCGCTGTTACGGAAACGATGCACAGCGTCATGGCGATGCGATACCGCCGCATGCGCTGCTCGCGCGATTGAAAGCCTTCAGGATTGCCGCGATCGCCATCATCACCACCGCCGCCGTACCCGCGACGATGCGGGATTTTACCCGGACCTCCGCCGCCCAGCTTAGGTCTGCGTTCGATTTCTACGCGATCGCCAATAGTCGGCATAACACTACATTTGATGGCGCGTTGCTTGCCTTAGGTGGCTGGAGCGTCCTGCATAATAAAATCCTCTTTCGCTCCAGAAATATTGTATTCATACGGCCCATGATTTACCCCCGGCTCTCGCCCGCCATAGCCCTCGGGTGGCACAGGGGACGGCAACGTCCATTCCAGCGTGGTGCACTGCCAGGGATTCGCTTCCGCCAATCGCCCTTTGCGCATGCTCCAAAACAGGTTCACCAGAAAAATGATCTGCCCAGCAATGGTGACAATGGCAGCGAACGTAATAAATTTTTGCAGAGGCGCCATCGCTGCCACATATTGTACGCCCATCAGATCAGAGTAGCGGCGCGGATGCCCGGCAATTCCAAGCAGGTGCATCGGCATAAAGGTGGCGTAAGAGCCGAAAAGCGTAATCCAGAAATGCAGGCGCCCCAGACGCTCATTCATCATCCGGCCAAACATCTTTGGAAACCAGAAATATGTAGCAGAAAAGATGGCAAACAGCCCTGCCATGGCCATGATCAAGTGAAAATGCGCGACCACGAAATATGTATCGTGCAGATAAATATCCAGCGAGGGCTGAGCCAGTATTGGGCCGGTCAGTCCTCCTGTGATGAAGAGCGAGACAAAGCCAACGGAAAACAGCAACGGCGTTGTATAACGAATTTTTCCCCCATAAAGCGTTGCTACCCAGTTGAAGGTTTTAATGGCGGAAGGAACGGCGATAGCGGTGGTTAGACTGGAGAAAGCAAAGCCGGCATGGGGATTCATCCCGCTCACAAACATGTGATGCCCCCAGACCATAAAACCTAGTGCGCCGATCGCCAGCGTTGCGCCAACCATGGCTTTATAGCCAAAGACCGGTTTACGGGCGAAGACTGATAACAAATGCGAAGTCACTCCCATGGCTGGCAGGACTGCGATGTAAACCTCCGGATGGCCGAAGAACCAAAAAAGGTGCTGCCACAATAGCGGCGAGCCTCCTGCGTGGCCGACCATTTTGCCGCTTATCACCAAACCACCGGGGACGAAGAAGCTGGTTCCGGCATGGCGGTCCAGCATCAAAAGCACCAGCGCGGCCAGAAGTATGCCGAACGCCAGAAGAATCAGGATCGATGTAACAAACCAGCTCCAGCAGGTGAGCGGCATGCGCATCCATGTCATACCGGGGCAGCGGAGTTTAATGGTTGTTACCAGGAACCCAGTCGCGCTCATCAGTGAGGACAAACAGAAAAGACCAATGCTCACCAGCCATAGGTCGGTCCCCAAGCCCTGGCCCGGCCCGGCGGCAGAGATTGCACTGAGCGGCGGATACTGTGTCCAGCCAGCACCGCCAGGGCCTCCGGGAACTACGAAAGATATCGTCAGCACCATGAATGAAGCCAGTGCAGTCCAGAATCCAGCGGCAGTGAGCCGAGGCAAAGCCATCTTCGAGGCGCCCAGTTGCAGAGGAAGAAAAAATGTTCCAAAGCCGGCTTGAGGCACCGTCGAGAGTACAAAAAAGACCATCAATGTGCCGTGCATGGTCAGGTATGCCAGATAATTTTCCGGCTTGATCTCGCCCAGGAAGGGAATTGCCGCCTTGGGCCAGACCAGATGGATGCGCATCAGCAGGGAAAGCCATGCCCCTACCAATACCGCAGCCAGAGAAAGAAAAAAATATTGCCGGCCGATAACCTTGTGATCGGTTGAAAAAAAACGATGCAATCGGGATTGTGAAGTGAAAGCATTCGTGAGTTGTGTGGAAGAGGACATACTCTTAGTGGCTGAGGACAGCCGCCTCCTGTGCTTTCATCCACTTGTCAAAGTCCTCTTCACTCACCACTCGAACCGTTGCGCGCATCCGGTAGTGGCCAAGACCGCATAACTCAGCACAGGCAATTTCATAAGTCCCAATCTGCATCGGCGTAAAGTGTGAATGGATCTCCATCCCGGGGACGGTATCCTGTTTAAAGCGCATCGCTGGAATAAACAAGCTGTGGATAACATCCAAGGCACGTAGATGCAATTGCACAGTGTGCCCGACCGGCACGATCATGGCAGTGGAAAGAACATCGTCGCGCCCCGCCGGATCGCTGGGATCAATGCCCAAGGGATTACCCTCCTCAGGGCGCGCAAATTTCTGAGGATCGGTGCGGCCAAAGACTCCGTCCGCGCCGGGATAACGGAAGTACCATTGAAACTGCGCTCCTGTCACTTCCACTTGCACCTCAGCCGCTTGTCTCTCCGGCGGCATCATGCTTGACCACAACCGTTCGCCGGAAATATTGAACCAGAAAAAAATCACCGCAATGGAAATTGTCCAGGTAACTTCAAGCCGCCAGCTTCCAGCGGCAGGCTTACCATCCGCAGGCGCTTTTTCTACCAGGACGAAAACCAAAATTAAGTGGCCAAGAATAAACAGTCCGCCAAAGACCCAAAATGCAATCCTGAATTGGCGATCGATCATCACGGACTGCAAGGACGCGCCAGCAGGGAACCAATAAGGATGGACAACAAAAAGATAAGAGCAGCCAAGGAGAACTAACAAAAGAGCGGTCCGCAGCGCAGCAGCCATTACCTGGACCGATGGCCGTTCTTCACCATCTTGAGAAATTCCTGGTGGACTCGTGTGTCGTTCGACAGTTCCGGATGGAAAGTTGCCGCCATGATTTTGCCTTGCCGTACCAGCACAGGATCGCCTTCGGCCTTTGCCAGGACCTCCACGCCTTTCCCGGTGCGCATGATCTTAGGTGCGCGAATGAATACCATTTCCAGCGGCTCTGCTCCCAGGCTCGTATTCGCATGGCGGATGGAGCTGTCATTCTGTCGGCCGTATGCGTTCCGCCGAATCCGTATGTTCATGGCGTTGAGCGAAGGTTGCGGAGGATTCTCCACCTGCTGTGCCAGCAGAATTGCGCCGGCACACGTGCCGAACGTCGGCTTGGTGGAAACAAAATCACGTAGCTTTTCCAGGAATCCGCGCTCGGCCAAAAAAATTAGGAAGGTACTCGACTCGCCGCCGGGAATCACGATGCCATCGATGTCATCCAACTGCTCCGGCTTCCGCACCAGCGTGACTTCCGCGCCCAACTGCTCAAGCCGGGTCTTGTGCGCTTCGTAGTCACCTTGGATGGCAAGGACGCCGATCTTCATGTGTTTGCTTTAATCCCGAGCGTAAGCGAGGGAACCCTACGGTCTAACTTGTTTCATCGGACAGAAGTTTTGCCGTTACCTCAGAAGCCTTGGTGTAAATAGGGCTCTCTCGCTGCGCTCGAGATGTGAAAAGAAAACTACCACCCTCTCGTTTGCAGCAAATCGCCTTCTGCCATTGCAGCCACGGCCAGCCCTTTCATTGCGCCGACAAGATCCTCACTGACTTCAAGTAATACTTTAGGATCGTCAAAATGGGTGCAGGCGCGGACTATGGCCTTTGCGCGCTTCTCGGCTTCCTTGGGCTCACAGAAGTTCAGCCCATCTGCCATGAAAATCCCCGAGCCAACAAATACCGCCTCCGCTCCAAGCTGCCGGACAAGCGCTGCGTCCGCAGGTGTCGCAATCCCTCCGGCAGAGAAGTTCGGCACAGGCAGTTTGCCGATCTTCGCAACGAGTCGCACCAGCTCTACAGGGGCCTGCAACTCTTTGGCCTGAGCATAAAGTTCTTCTTCAGAAAGGACCGTCAATGCCTTCATTTCACGGACAATCTGCCGCATGTGCTTTACTGCATGAACCACATCGCCGGTACCAGCTTCACCCTTCGTCCGGATCATGGCAGCGCCTTCTGCGATACGTCTTAAGGCTTCGCCCAAGTTGCGGGCGCCGCAAACGAATGGCGTCTGGAAGGCATGCTTATCAACGTGGTGGGCTTCATCAGCCGGTGTTAGAACTTCAGATTCGTCAATGTAGTCCACGCCCAACTCTTGCAGGACCTGTGCTTCGGCAAAATGTCCAATGCGGCATTTGGCCATTACTGGAATCGACACGGTTTCCATGATCTCGCGGATCTTCTTGGGCGATGCCATACGGGCCACGCCTCCCTGTGCGCGAATCTGGGCTGGGACGCGCTCCAGCGCCATTACGGCAGTAGCTCCGGCTTTCTCAGCGATCTCAGCCTGGCGGGCATCTGTCACGTCCATAATCACGCCGCCTTTGAGCATTTCTGCCAAGCCAGTCTTAAGCCGCAGACCGGCGTTGCCGTTCAGCACGGTTACCCCGCCATTTGAGGCGGGCGAGGCGCTGTGGCCGTTAGAACCTGATTTTGGGCTTTTGGCAGACATAACTTCTTTTTTTCCGCGTGATCTGGACATTGCAAACTCCTGTGCCGCATCAACACCTTACGTCGCGGCGAAACTTGTAGGGCTGAACCTTTATTTTACTAGGTTAAGGAGATTTCTGCCGCTGAATATCACTTGGCGTCTGAAGCAGATTTGCCCAGCCCAAGCGGCTTCATGTGTTTGGCAAACATCTTTTCCGCATCGATAGCGATAAAAGTCCCTGTACTGCGCGCCAGAATTTCACCATGGTCGTTCTTGATTTCAGCCGCGTTGATATGCCGCCGGCCATCCACGCTTTGTTCATAGGCAATTACAGTGAGCGGCTGGCTCAAAGGCACAGGCCGCAGGTACCGGATTTCCATTGATCCGGTGAGCGCCAGCACATTGCGAAATTTATTTACCTTGCCCATGGCCTCATCCAGGATGGTGGCGATGATCCCACCGTGAGAATGCCCCGGAGGGCCGGTGTATCGGCGTGAAAGCTTGAAATGGCAGACAGCCTGACGCGTTTCTTCGTCCAGCGAGAACTTCAAATGCATCCCATAAGCATTGTCATTCCCGCAGCCAAAACAGTGGTTCTTGCGGGGCTTGGGCTTGCCTTGGATCGCGTGACCGGGTGTGTTCTTACGTTTTGCCATGTAGAAGAAACAGATTCTAACATTTGTGGAAGCTGAGCTATTTCCGCGCTACTAATTCGGCGATCCCCTTGCCCTCAATGGTTTCGTGATAATGCAACACCCGCATTGCGGAGAATGCATGCAATAACTCATTCGGCTCGAGCAGAAACATGGGATGGCTGGGCCCGCCGGGGAAGCGCTTTTGCTCTGTTGTGTAAGTTTTGTAGATCAGATATCCGGCGGGTTTGAGCGCTGCCATTAAAGCAGGGAAGAGCTCACGCTGGAGAAAAAAGAAAACTAAAACCAGATCGTACTGTTCGCGGCCAAGCTCTTGCGTTCCATCCAGGTCGCGAATCTCTGTAACGATACGTCCATCAGTTTTCGTCTGCTTTGCATTCTTCTGCGCCTGCTGAATCCCGACATCGGAAATATCAACGAGCTTCACTCGCCAGCCGCGCTCTGCCAGCCATACGGCATGGCGTCCCACGCCGCCAGCAATGTCCAACGCCGTACCTGGAGTCTCGTTCGCAAGAAATTCGTCGTAAGCGGACACCAGCAATGGATCAGGCGTGAGCGAACTGTGTGAGTGTTCGCTGTGCTTCCTGTTCCAGATAGTTTTCTCGTCAACCGTCATTTTCGTTTGCGCTCTTGTCTTCGCGGTAAGTCCAATCAAGAATAACCGCAAACACTGGCTATTTTGCTGCGTTATACTGGAACTGTGAGCGGACCGCAGGAAAAAACGTTTTATCTGGAAACTTTCGGTTGCCAGATGAACGTGCATGACTCCGAGAAAGTCATCGGCACCCTGGTGCATCAGGGATATCGCCAGGTGCAAACCGTAGAGGAAGCGGCGCTCGTTCTTTACAACACCTGTTCCATCCGCGACAAAGCTGAGCAAAAAGTCTTTCATCGTCTCAACGATTACAAAAAGCTTCAGGCGCAAGGCAAGAAGTTTGGCGTTCTGGGTTGTGTAGCGCAGCAGGAAGGCGAAAAGATTTTTGAGAAGGCGCCATACGTTTCACTGGTGGCCGGCTCAGCCTCTTATCGAAACCTGCCGGCAATGCTGGTGCAGATTGAAGCCGGGAACAATCGCGTCACTGGGCTGGATGATCGCGAGACGGACCTGACCTTTGAAACCGACTTTACGGCGCGCAGCAATCCGCACCGCGGCTATATCACCATTATTGAAGGCTGTGACAAGTTCTGCGCTTATTGCGTGGTGCCATATACACGAGGCAAAGAACGCAGCCGCACTTCGGAGTCTGTGCTGGCCGAAGCCCGCCAGATGGCCGACCTTGGTTACACAGATATTCAACTGCTCGGCCAGAACGTAAATGCTTATGCCGATCCGCTGGGCAAGAAAACTTTTGCGGAACTGCTTTACGCTGTAGGAGAAATTCTGGGCATAAGACGCGTGCGCTTTACCACATCCCACCCTCGGCATTTCAGCAAAGATATTGTCGAGGCTGTGGCGGCTTCGCCCCGACTATGCGATCACATTCATCTGCCGGTGCAGAGTGGCTCGTCGCGAGTGCTCAAGTCCATGAATCGCGAATACACTCGGGAAATGTATCTGGAAAAGATTTCCTGGATCAGGGCGGCCAGGCGGGAACTCTCAGTCACTACGGACGTTATCGTTGGGTTCCCTAATGAGACCGCAGCCGAGTTTGAAGAAACAATCACTTTGCTGGATGAATGCCAGTTTGACGCTGTTTTTAGCTTCAAGTATTCACCTCGTCCCAATACGCCCTCTTTAAGCATGATTGATAGCATTGGCGATGCTGAGAAATCCAAACGGCTCCAGGTACTGATGGATCGCCAACGGGAGATACAAAGAACGAATTACGAAAAGCGCGTAGGGCGAATCTATGATGTGATGGTTGAAGGAACAAACCAGGCCCGCGGCCAGATGATTGGACGTACGTCGCAAAACATTACCTTGAATTTTACTGTTCCGGAAAGTTCGGCTCCGGGCGTGGGCAATTATGTTAACGTGCTGGTTACCAGGAGCTTTCCCAACAGTTTGCTGGGCGAAATGGTTCGTGAACCTTAAAGGCAAGACCGGCTGATGCGCCGGTCCGGCAAAATGCAAGCGGCCGGAACGGTTGAAGCATCCAACAGGAGAAAATGATGGAAGTCGAGATGAAAATCCGCGGCTTAATGATGGATCCGGTCACGAACACGCCTATTGTGGTGCTGAAAGACGTCGGCGGTGATACCGTGCTGCCGATATGGGTAGGCCCGTATGAGGCCAATGCTATCGCCCTGGAGATTGAAAAGGTCACCACGCCGCGCCCCATGACCCATGATCTGATCAAAAATCTCCTGATTGGACTGGATACCCACGTTCACAAAATCGTGGTGAATGAGCTGCGCGACGATACGTTTTTCGCCGTAATTTGGATGGAGCGGGAGGGAAGAGTGATCAGCATCGATTCCCGTCCCTCTGACGCGCTGGCACTGGCATTGCGGTTGGATTGCCCTATCTTTGTTGAGGACGAGGTGCTCAAAACCTCAAAGGTCGCCAGCACTGCTGCGGATCGCGTTTCCTCAGAAGACCTCCGTAAGTGGCTGGAAGGCCTGAACGATGAGGATTTGGGCCGCTATAAAATGTAGCTTTTCTTAAATCCCGACCCTGAGCGTTCTTTGCTAAGGAGAGGGATCCCTATAGTCAGAAAATCGGAAAAGATTCGAGTTTCTTTAGAAGTTATATCTTATAGGGCTCCTTCGCTCCGCTCGGGATTTCCAGAAAACCCATGCTTCCTGAAGAACAACTCCAGCGTCTTTACCTGGCCGGCTTTGAGCTGGAAACGTTTGAGCGTTTCCCAAAAGCGATTGGGGTTTTGCGCGACAGCTTTATCGCGCTTCTTGTGCCTGGACCCGATGGACTTCAGATTTTGGGCAACGTTGGGCTTCGCATGGGAGAAAGCCTTGGGCCATTGGTGGAGCGCAATGGCCGCAAAGTATTTGTTCATAAACAAGAAACGGTAGAGGCTACGCCCGACAAAATCGCCATGCTGGAGCGATTCCGGACAGATCTGAAATCGCTCCTTCGAGGGGAAGAACTGGTTCAGTAGCGCGCAGCAGCCTCTCGAATATCCAGTCATCTCGGGTAGTTTACATAATACTCATTATCAGACATTACGAATAACGCCCATTTCAAGCGGTTTGAACTCTTCCTTGACTCTGAATGCACTTAACGCCTTCGCGATCACCCAATCGTCTGCCCTGGTTTCATGGTGATCAACTCTGTTGTCACCCCGCGGGCCTTCAATTCTTGTTGGAAAGCTTCCGGAGTGCCGGTGAGCAGCGGAAACGTGGCGTAATGCATGGGAATTACCGCTTTAGGCTTAAGCAGACTGCACGCGTAGGCGGCTTCTTTCGGTCCCATGGTAAAGAGATCGCCAATGGGCAGCATGCACAGGTCAGGCGCGTAGAGTTCGCGGATTATGGCCATATCGCCAAAAACATTGGTGTCGCCGGCGTGATAAAGCTTGAGGCCATTTTCAAATTCAATGACAAAGCCGCACGGCTCGCCACCTGGAACGGATGTGCCATCGTCATCAATTGTGTTGGAATGATTTGCGCTAACCATGGTGACTTTGATATCGCCCACCTGCTGCGTCCCGCCCTTATTCATGGGAGCAATCTGTTTGGCGCCTTTCTTTTGTAGGAAGGTGCATAGCTCATACATGCCCACAACTTTAGGGTTGTGCTTTTTTGCCAGGTCTACCGCATCAGCAAAGTGGTCACTGTGGCCGTGCGAGATGACCATGTAATCCAGCTTGTCAAAATTCTTATGATCTTTTGGTGTGGCAGGATTGTTGGTGACCCACGGGTCAAGAATGATGTTTTTACCGGAGGGCGTGACGACGAGGAATGTTGCGTGCCCGAGCCAGGTAATTTTGATTCCGTTCAGGTTCATGTTCCCTTCCTTTGAAGCAAGAATTTCGCAAATCATTTTGTACCTGTAGGCGAGCCCATGCGGAGGTGACATTTCGGCGGCAAGCGCCACTTTAAGAGCCGAATACCGTACTATTTCTGCTCGTCATTCATCCTAATCAATCGCCAGCCTAAGCCGCCAGAAGCATTGAAGTCAATTTCAAGACCATTTGCGTTTCATATTCTACTTTGTTGTACCGTATTAACTGACAGGAGAACTCGCTGGATGCAAAAAACCGAATTGCCTGAGCCGTGGCTGCGTGGAACGCTTACTGAAGTTCCAGCCGTGCAAAGAGCTGTGCTCCATGCTCTGGAATTGGCCCGCGAAGACCTGGAGCGCTGGTGCGACGGCCTGACCGACGAAGAACTGCATGTCCGGCCTGGAGGAATCGCATCCGTGTCATTTCATCTTCGCCATATCGCGCGCAGCATGGACCGCCTGCTCACTTACGCTGAAGGCAATCAGCTTACTGTAGAACAAATTTCCCTGATGAAGAGTGAGATGGAGCCCGCCGGGAGCAGAAATGAATTGATGGCTGGCCTGGTAGTGGCTTTTGCCAAAAGCGGCAAGCGTATCCGCGCTTTTTCCCCAAACCAAATGGAGGAAGAGCGCAAAGTCGGCAAAAAGCAGCTTCCAACCTCCGTAGGAGGACTGCTTGTTCACGTGGCTGACCACACGCAGAGGCACGTTGGCCAGATGATAACGACGGCAAAAATTATAGTTGCCCAACGCGGATAGGCGACACTGGATGGCATTCAGTCAATTGCCCACCCATGTTTAAAGCATCCTAAAAAAACGACAATAATCTGTATGCAGGCTTCAGGCCTAGGAGACATGCTCATGCTTAAAGATGAAGACCAATCCAGTTCCATGGCTTCAATTCGACGCATCCTGGCCGCGGCAAGCTTCGCTGCGAAGAAGCACGTGCAGCAAAAGCGTAAGGGAGCAATGGGCGAGCCTTATTTTAATCATTTGCTTGAAGTTGCAGAGCTGGTCGCCGCCAGCAATGAACAACTCGACGTGGAACTAATGATGGCCGCTTTTCTCCATGACACAGTAGAGGACACAAGCGTCACGCTGCTGGAACTGGAGGAAAATTTCGGCAGCGACGTTGCTGGTCTTGTGGCTGAAGTGACGGATGATAAATCGCTCTCCAAAGAAGAGCGCAAGTCATTACAGATCCAGGATGCGCACAAGAAAACAAAGCGTGCCCAGACGCTTAAACTTGCAGATAAGATTTCCAATCTTCGCTCCATACTGGCGAGCCCGCCAGTGGGCTGGAGTGCGGAAAGAAAGCGCGAGTATGTTGAATGGGCGAAACAGGTGGTTTCGCAACTTAACGCGCCTAACCCAATCCTGAAAGCGGAGTTTGATAAAACCTACGCACTTATTTCAAGTGTTGTAAAAGCGTAGCCATCTTCAATTCCCTGCCTTGCATCGCTTACCTGCGAAAACTAACTGAAACTAATTGAGAAATCCAGCTCTGAATCCTGCAAAGCCGGCATCGAATTTATTGGTACCGCATAAACGGTACGTCTATGCGTCGATGTCTCACAAAAACGGCTTTGTTCGGGATACCCTTTGTTTTGCTGGTTTGCGGTATAGGCACCCGCATGATCGCGCAAGAAGAAGTTCGTTCGGCACTGACAGAGTTTACTCCGAACGCTGATGTCCCTGAGCTTGTCGCAAGAGAACATCTTGATCCCAGAAACCTTCTTCTTCAACTAGGCGCGCAGATCCATCAGACGGAACTGGATTGCTCGCACTTCGTACAGTATCTTTATCAGCAGGTTGGGCTGGATTACGGCTATGCGCCTTCCAGAATTCTCTATGAGGGCATGGAAGGGTTCAAGCGGGTTCGGCATCCTAAGCCCGGAGACTTGATTGTGTGGAAGGGCCATGTAGGAATAGTTGTCGATCCAGAAGAGAAAACATTCCTCAGTGCATTACGTTCCGGCGTAAAGACCTCATCCTATGAGTCGCATTATTGGAAGCTGCGCGGACACCCCAGATTCTTGCGCCACATGGGGAATGCCAGACTCCACTCCGGTGTGGACGGCGCGAAAAACCTTCCCTTCACGGGCCGGCAACGGTGAATAGCAGTCTTCCCCGCTCATTCCTCTAATTCCGCAGAGGTTTATCTGCGAGCTGCGGCCATTGCTTTCGGTTCAACTGCGGCGGACTTCTGATACCACTCGACTGTCCGCCTAAGACCTTCCTCAAAACCAACTTCCGCGGAATAGCCAAGATGCTTTTGTGCCAGGGTGATATCGGCTAGTGAATGTCTCACGTCGCCTGCGCGCGCTGCGGCGAACTTCGCCTTTCCAGAAAAGCCAATAATCTTGCTCAGCATTTCAAATATCTGGTTCAGCGAAAATCTTGTCCCTGTAGCGATGTTGAAGACCCGGCCCGATACTTCCTTGGCCGGTGCAACACAGGCTTTCAGATTGGCCTGAACTGCATTCGCTACGAAGGTAAAGTCGCGGCTCTGTTCACCATCGCCAAAAATCGTCGGAGACTCGTCTTGTTGCATCTGGGTAATAAACTTGGCCAGCACGCCGGAGTATTGAGAATTGGCGTCTTGCCGCGGCCCAAAAATATTGAAGTAGCGCAGGCTGACTGTCTCAAGACCATATACAGCGGAAAAGGTCTGCATGTAGTATTCGCCCGTAAGCTTTTGCACGGCGTAAGGAGAAATCGGCCGGGGCAGCATGTCCTCGCGCTTGGGCAGGACCTCGCTTTCGCCATAAGCCGATGAAGATGCGGCATACACCACGCGCTTTACGCCAGCATTGCGCGCGGCCAGCAGAAGATTGAGCGTGCCATTCACGTTCACCGCATGGGTCAGTTCCGGCTCCGTCACTGATTTTGGCACCGAAGGCAACGCCGCCTGATGGATGACGTATTCAATGCCTTCACAGGCTGACGCGAGTTCTGCAGGATCAAGAAGACTAACGCGACGGAAATCGAGATCGTCTTTGATGTCTTCAATGTTTTCCCGTTTGCCGGTGGAAAAATCATCGAGACCACGGACGCTTTCTCCGCGCCTTACCAGTTCATGAGCAATCGATGAGCCGATAAAGCCTGCAATTCCGGTTACCAGATACTTTGCCAATCCTAACTCCCTTATTGCAGCGCCAGGCTGCACACTTGCATTGGTTGCTAATTAACTTTCGCGCGCAAAAGCCCGGGTTCCCCACTGCCCGTTGGCGACAAGCCATGCTGCTTAATTTTGTACAGTAGCGCCTTGTAACTGATATTTAATTGGGAAGCGGCCACCTTGCGGTTCCAATTAGCTTCTTCCAGAGCGCGCTGGATTTCTTTTTCTTCCGCGTCGTCTTTTAAGCTGCGGACCAGGGCTTTCAATCCGCCTCGCGCCGGTGCTGATCCGGCGCCGTCCTCAGAGCTGCCATCTTTACCTTTGTTCTGCAGCTCATCGATCATCATGCTTTCGTCCTCAAGTACAAGATAGCGTTTTACAAAGTTCCCCAACTCACGCAGGTTGCCGGGCCAATGGTAACGAAGACACTCCTGCTGCAATCTGTCGGAAACCGGCAGTTCATTCTTTCCAAATTGCCGCGACAAATTACTCATGTAATAACGGAGCAAAACAGGAATTTCTTCACGCCGCTCGCGAAGCGGCGGCACCGTTATCGTAAATGCATTTAAGCGATAGTAAAGGTCTTCACGCAGCTTGCGCTCGGCAATGGCTTTTTTCACATCGATATTGGTGGCCGCCAGCACCCTGGCATCGACTGAGACGTTGGCACGGCCGCCAAGGCGGGAGAACTGTCCGTCCTGAAGGACATGTAACAATTTGGCTTGAAGCCCTGCGCTCATTTCTCCAATCTCATCAAGCAGGATAGTGCCTTTATGCGCAAGCTCGAATTTTCCCGGCTTGGATTTGCTGGCACCGGTAAAGGCCCCGGCTTCATAACCAAAAAGTTCGCTTTCTAGCAGATCAGCGGGCAGAGCCGCGCAATTCACCTTCACCATGGGCCGGTGCGCGCGGATAGACATCTTGTGGATCAGCCGCGCCAGTATTTCTTTTCCCACTCCGCTCTCGCCAAGAAGAAGCACAGGCACATTGACTTTGGCAATAAGCGCCGCCTGAGCACGAATCTGCCTCATGGCCGGACTCGCAGCCAAAAAGAAGAGATTGTCGTCAAGGGCATCGACTAGTTCGGTGCCCGTTACCGGCTCTTTTCTGGTCACAATATGCTGTGCGACTGGTCCCAGCGCTTTGCGCACTGCACCATGTAATTGTGGTGGCAGAAAAGGCTTGGTCACGTAGTCAGAGGCCCCAAGCTTGATGGCCTGCACAACCTTATTTGTGTCGCTTACGCAAGAGATCATCACGACCTTCTGATCGGGATGAAGCTTCCGGCAGCTTTCCAGCGTTTGTAAGCCATCCATTCCAGGCATGACCATATCAAGTACGATCAAACTGGGGGCAGGACCGCGGTTCATGCGCTGGAGCGCTTCTTCACCGCTGCCGGCGGTCTCTACGTTATAGTTCTCAATTTCGAGCAGAGTCTTGGTGTAACGAAGTACACTCGGCTCATCGTCGACGAGTAATATGTTTGGCGCGCTTGTCACTTTGTCTCCTGATTGGCCTGAGGCAGTAACAGAGAAAATCGGCTTCCCTTGCCCGGTTCGCTTTCCACCCAGATCACGCCGCCGTGCGCTTCCAACAGGCGCCGGGCGATGGCCAGTCCTAACCCGGTGCCGCGAGCGGAACCGCCCGGCAGTTGTACAAAGTCTCCAAATATCTCCTCATGATGCTCGGCCGCAATGCCCGGCCCGCTATCGCTTACGTCAATGCGAACCGCGTTTTCCACCTTATGGCTTTCCTTCCGTTCCATGTTGAACAAGAATTCCATCTGCGCTTTACGTCTTTCCCAGAAGCAGGGCGTTACGCTGACGGTGACCAATCCTTGCGCGGGGGTGTATTTCAGTGCGTTCTCAATCAAACTGGAGACGACATGTTGCAGTTTGAGCGACTCAATCTGCACCCGCTGATGACCTGTAGATGGACGAAACTGGTAGCGAATACGTTTCTGTGTTGCCGTAGGCGACCAGTAATTCACAATTCCGCCTATGCTTTCATTAACGGCGGCCGATTCAAGGGTTTCAGCAGCCCCATGGCTTGCTTTCAATTCCTGTAGCAGCAAAAGGTCCTGAATAAGTTTCTGCAGGCGCTGGGCGCCTTCCTGTATTTCCCCCAGTACTTGTTTTTGTCTCTGATTGACAAGCCCCAGATGTCCAGTTAGCAATAGGTCTGTATATCCAAGCATGACCACCAGAGGTGTCTTAAATTCATGCGCCGCTGACACCAGTGGAAAGGCAGACGGCTCTACTTCTTCGTGTCCACACCGCAACTGCCGTCTGCGCCGATTGGGAGGAACTACTTCCACAATTTCCTGGGCCGCAGCCGCTTGAATCTCACTGCTCGGGCATTGGGACGAATGCAACACGGACTGAATTGAGCTGTGACATACAGGGCATTCCGGACCAGCCGCATTTATGTATTGCTTTTCCATCGATTCCCTTCCCAGCCCAACTTGTCTGGAACTCATTTAAAGCAGTTCTTTATATTGTGACGCGATCAACTAAAACGTTGCGCAATGAATAGGATCAGTTTGCGTATTTATTTGCACTGTGTTCGACAGCTTTACAGTTAGGCTTAACCTTGCAGCAATAGCAATAGTTTTGAAATCCCGCAAAGTAATGCTCAAAAGATCCCGAATATCAGAGTGAGTGGAAAGGAATTGGTCGGGTTCTTCAGCAGGACGCGGCGCTGTCGCGCTGCATGGATGATGATGCCTTTGCCTGAAGATCTCTTTTTCCAGCATGGTGTCCAAGACAAACAGGATGCCTTGCCGGCCAGCCGAGGTCGACTGGTTCTTTTTTTCTTTCATAAACCCCTTCCAAATGTCCGGTTCCGTCGATACACCGTCAGCTCTCAGCACTAAGAAAAGATTTTTTTAGAAAATCTAATCTAGGGGCTTGCTAAGATCCTTGGTGATCGTCCACTTGGTCACTTAATACCTGTACTTCAGTACAATGTACTATAGGCAGCATGCAAACCATTTGCAAGGGAAAAAGTATGAAGAATTTTGAACGATTTAGCATAAAAGATTAACCATTTCTGCTCCTCAGATATGCAAAATCTTGCATCTTCGATTGGCTAGTTGGGTTTTCCTTGCTTACCCATTGAAGAGGAATCATTTTTTGTTTTCATCAATTTAGCGCAAGAGCATATCTCTGCTCCTTGGCCCTCAAGTTGCATCTTTAGCTAACCAGGCCATTCCATGTTTGCTGTTCAGGAAACAATCGTCGGGCAAGCGTTGTCAACTCAGGTGTTTGCTGAGCTGTGTATCAAGGTGTGCCATAGCTGGGACGAACTAGAGCAGTTTCGTGAATCATGGAATCGTCTTCTGCAGGCAAACCCTGCCTCATCGATATTCCAGACACCTGAGTGGCTCGCCGCCTGGTGGCAAGCATTTGGAAAAGAAAAGAAGCTGGTTGGACTCATCTTCACGGATCAACTCGGAAGAGCTGTTGGAATCGCCCCCCTGTGTTCCGAGAAAAGATTATTCTTAGGCTTCCCTCTTCAATTATTACGTATGGTCGGCGCTGGATCAGGAGACTCCGACGCTCTCGATTTCAGCGTGCTTCCCGGATACGAATTGGCGTGTGCGCAGGCTTTTGTAGCATGGCTTGCTGAAAACCGCGAATGGCAGCTCTATGCAATGGAGACCCTGCCCCAGAATTCGCAAATAGCGCAATATATTTCGCAACACGCACAGAAAATTGGCTGGAGCATTGATTCCACATCCACACCGAACTTTGTGATTGAGCTGCCACCAACCTGGCCGCAATATCTGAGCACGCTTGAATCATCATTTCGCCCCATGCTCACCCGCTATCCAAAGCGTTTGCAGTCACGCTTTAGCGTTCGCATGCATCGCTGCGAGCAAAAACAAGACCTTCCTGGCCATTTGCAGACTTTGTTCAACCTGCATCAGATGCGCTGGACCGGTCGCGGCCAACCCGGCGCTTTCGCCAACGCAGACCGCTGTGATTTTTATTTCCATATGGCCACAGCATTTTTGCAAAAAGACTGGTTGGAGTTCTGGCTATTAGAACTGGATGGCGAAACGGTCGGAGCTCAATTCTGCTTCCGGTACAACAATATGGTTTCCCTGCTGCAAGAAGGATTTCACCCCAGGTACACTGCGGAAAAAATTGGTTACGCTTTACGGGCCCATGTCCTGGAAGAAATGATTCGAAGCGGCGCCTGCCGGTATGACTTTCTTGGCGGCGCAGATCCGTATAAAGCCAAATTCGGAGCCCACGAAGCAAGCTACCTCAACTTGTTCATGGCTGGCCCGTCTAAGCGGGGGCGCATGTATCTCGCTATGCAAAAAGGAAAAAGGAAATTCAAGTTGTGGCTGAAAAGCAGGCTGCCGGAAAACATGCTTGCCGTTCTGCGACGTGAACGAAAGAGTCCGGTAGCCAGCGCTATTCAGTAAGAATTGAAAATGGAGTGAATGCGATGTCAACTGCATACCAGACAATACCGGAGCATCAGGTTGTTACCCCGGCGGAGCGCATCAGGCGGATAGGCCAGAAGATGGGGCTTTGGAACCATGGATTTGATTTTCCACGCTTTGCTGCGCAACTTTTTCGAGACATCGATTTTCAAAACAAGACAATGCTTGAGATCGGCTGCGGCAAAGGCATGCTGTGCCTGTGGGCCGCCATTCACGGCGCACAGGCGGTCGGCTTAGAGCCAATGGCGGAAGGTTGCTACGATTCCAGTGAATGCCACCAGGCTTTCCGGGCCATGGCCGAACATCTCAATTTGCCTCAGGCCAGCATACTGCCTGTAACTGTACAAGAGTTTGAAGGTCCCAGGAACCGCTTTGACGTTGTTCTCTCAGTGGCATCAATCAACCATTTGGACGAGAAAAGTTGTATTGCTCTGGGCGAATCCGGAGCGGCCGTGCGCGAATATCAGAACATCTTTCGCCACATTGCCGGGATGATGAAACCGGGCGGCAAATTGATCATTATGGATGCAGCCCGCCACAATTTCTTTGGGGACCTGAGCATGCGCAACCCGATGAGCCCGAACATTAAATGGTTTAAACACCAACAACCTGAGTTCTGGGTCCGGCTCTTAAACGAGTGTGGGTTTGGTCGGCCAGACATCCGGTGGTCGAGCGGAAAGCTTTTGCGCTATGCCGGGATCAAGTCTCTTCCCAAAGCACTTTCCTACTTTGGACAAAGCATCTTTCGCCTTGAGCTGACGCGGATTCCGTAGGCCATCCCACTTAAAGGCCATGGCACATGTGTGCAAACTATTGCACAGTGCGCATTCGTCTACATCAGATAAACTACTGATCTCGAAATTACACTTTTCTTTGTCTGCCTCCGGAAGAATTTACACTTTTGATTCCTCCTCGCACATAACACTTCCTTGTAACCCTCGCATTTGCAACCGCAGAGCTTCTGGCAACATGCTTGCACCCGCTCACGTTATCTAGCTGAACCCTCAGAAATTTTCTCCTTCCGGGAACTTTGGTTTTCTGGCCGTGCATTAAACATGAAGCAAAGTGAATAGCCGCGCCTGCGCGTTGTCACGGAAGTTGATGCACCGTGTATTTCGTAGTGCATGGTCGAGCGATAACGCGTGGGAAGCTTTACTTCTAAGACGCTAAATGTCGAAGTGATGAAGTAATCGGAGAGCGTTTGGATGCCGTATCTGAATGCCCCAATGAGGAGTAACGGTGCGCAACAGAACAAACCTGGCCATCCATCTTGGTCTTTTTCTAGCTGTAACAATTTCCATCTTGAGCACGATTGGCTGCGGTAGCGGCGCCAGGACAGCGAATAGTTCGCCCACGCCGAGCCCAACTCCCGGCGCAAGTCCGACTCCGGTGCCCGGATCGGCAAGCCTTTCCGCCACGCCGATCACGCTTGGTTTTGGATCGCAGGCGGTCAACACCACCGCGACGCAAACGGTGAAGATTACAAATACGGGAACTATTGTGGTCACGATTACACAGGACACAATTGCGGGGTCTGGATTCTCTGCCGGCGTCACAACGCCCATCGATCTTAATCCGGCACAAAGCGTGAATGTGCCGATCGTGTTTAATCCCGGATCCGCAGGCACAGTGAGCGGAAGCTTTACGCTGGTGAGTAATGGCAAGACCATACTGTCTGTGCCTCTTTCCGGCACTGGTCTTACTCCTTTATCGCACTCAGTTGACATAGCATGGAATCCGAGCGTGTCAGCGGCGCTGCAAGGTTACAACGTCTATCGTGGCACCGCGAGTGGCGGTCCTTATGCCAAGATCTCTCCGACCCTCTCAACCACCACGCTGCTCTTTACAGACACAACTCCGGTTTCCGGTAAGCAATATTTCTATGTAGTAACCGCGGTTGACACAAGCGGCGCGGAAAGCTCGGCATCGTCTGAGGTGGCCGTCACCATCCCCACGCCTTGATGTCACAGGTTTGAACAAACTTTGACAGACATTTAATTGGATAATTGGAGTTTCAATGAGTAAGTTTTTGAAAATCTGTTCCCTTTTGTCTTTGCTTTTGACGGCTGCATTTGTGTGGGCGCAAGCTGCGCCGCCGCGCATTTTTTTTTCTGACCTTGATAGCGGCCCCGGTACTGGAGGCCAGAACAACAACGGTGTCTGGGTCACCATTTGGGGCAAGGACTTTGGAGCCACACAAGGAACGTCGACTGTTACGGTCGGCACAGGGGCGGCTGCAAACTATCCTCTTTGGTCGGATAGCAAGATCATTTTTCAGCTTGGAGCAAACGCGAAGACTGGAAACATTACTGTGAACGTTTCAGGTGTCGGGTCCAGCAACGGCCTGCCCTTCACGGTTAGAGCTGGCAATATATTCTTTGTCGCGACGACAGGCAACGACGCCAACACAGGCAGCTTCGCGTCGCCATGGAAGACAATTGTTAAAGCCAAGAACACGATTGCTGCTGGAGATTCAGCTTATATTGAAGACGGCGTCTCGCAAACATCGGAGGACAACTTCACGGCATATCTGAGCATGGATAATCAGGGCGCCAGCAACTCAGGAGTTGCCGGTGCGCCAAAGGCGCTGGTTGCTTATCCGAACGCGACGGCCACGGTGGGTGTGGCCGGCGGCCTGCACTACGCAATTCGTACGCCAAACATCGGTACGGATGAAGATTACTGGACTATCTCGCAGTTGCACATTGTCGGCGGCACGCAAGCAATGGATATCGGTGGAATAGGTTGGCGGATCATCGGCAATGAAATGCAATGCCCTGGCGCTGATGACCAGGTGGGATGTTTTGAAATGAGTGAAGGAAACCAAGCCAGGTTTTATGGAAACGAAGTCCATAATGCCGGGATCAATCCCACTTCATCCAAGTTTTATCATGCGGTATATTTCAGCACAGACTCTAACCATGTGGACGTAGGCTGGAACCATATTCACGATAACTTTACCTGCCGCGCCTTACAGTTCCATTCGTCACCGCTTTGCACACCGAGCTGCGGTACTGCCGACACAACCGGCTTCAATCAATTTGACCTCCACGTGCATGACAATTTGATTCATGGCGACAACTGTAACGGCATCAATTTCGCCACAGTCGATCCGTCCAAAGGGACAGTCGAGGCTTATAACAACGTTATCTATAACGTCGGACGCATGGATCCGCTGCAACTTGGCGCAGCTTTCTCCTGCATCTACGTTGCCGGCATCACCAACAATGGCGTGGCTGGAACCGGAACAGTGGAAGTGTTCAATAACACGCTTTCAGATTGCGCTGCCAACAATTCCGCCAATGCCAGCGGCTCACGCGGAGCATTTGGCGTGGGTGGCGGCCCAGCGACTTTGATTATGCGGCTGCGCAACAATATTGCATATCAGCTTGCGGGTGAAATCTACATCGACGGCAGTACGGCCCAGGTTACAGGCGACAAGAACCTGTGGTTTGGGGTGGCGGGCACGCCTGCCCAGACAACAAATAACCTGACGAGCGATCCTCTATTTGCCGATCGCGCCATCGGGGATTTTCATCTCACGACAACCAGCCCAGCAAAAGACACGGGTCTCACAATTGTGCCGGCGAACTCATTTGAACCGAATCCCGGGCCAACAATCGATACCGATAAGGACGGTGTGCTGCGAGCGCAGGGTACGGCTTATGATCTGGGTGCGTACGAATTTTTCGCCGGCGGCACAAACAGACCTAACCCGCCAACCAATGTGCACGCGGTTGTGCACTAAACAGAGCAGTTCTAGAAAAAGTTCTTTATGTTTAATAATGACCTGGCTCGCGCGATTCCGTAAGTAAGATAAAGCAGGAACAGAGGCGGGAAATCAGACAACCGTTTGCTGAGCAGGACTTGTCGTGCAGCAAGCGCAAAGGGCGGCAGGCACAAAGCAACAGCACCCAAGGTTGGAAGAAGCCATGTCCCCTGTCCAGCAAGCATCCATGCAGTTCCAGCTATGGCTATGAACAGGCAAAGCAATGTATAAGCGGCAAAAGACACCGCCCTACGGTTGTGAGACTTGAGTACATCGCGTAGAAAAACCTTAATGACGTGAGTGCCGTGCCACGCTTGTTTACGGAAGAATACGGGCAGGTTCTGTGCCGTGCCCAGGTGTACTACGCCGATAGATGGGAATGCACGCACCTGCATTCCATTTTTGCGTACACGGTCACATAATTCGTAATCCTCGTTCGTCTGAATGGATTCATCAAAGCCGCCGAGCCGGAGAAAGTCTGCTCGACGCATGATTAAATCTCCTGCTGGAATGTGCGAGACCTCACCAGATTTAGGCGCTTCCTGATAGCGGTGCCATGTTCTTCCAATCCACGTTGAGCCTTCCGGAAGCAAATAATGTGCGCCTACCACACCTATTCCGTCCCTGGGAGCTAGCTCAAGAATGCGCTTGAGCCAGTCCTCAGCAGGCAGGCAGTCTGCATCAAGAAATGCCAGGATATCGCCGAGTGCGGCGTAAGCGCCAAGGTTTCGCAACGCCGAGATGCGTACACCAGTCTGTTGCAGGACTTTTAAGTCTAACTTGTTCTTGAACGATTCGGCGATCGCAAGAGTATTGTCGCGCGAGCCATTGTCCACCACTATTACTTCAAATCGGCCGTCTTCGAAATCCAGCTTAACCAGCGACTCCAAGCAGCGCCCAATCATCTTTTCTTCATTCAATGCTGGGATGATGATTGAGATGCTTACTATAGATTTCTGAGGCACTCGTGTGACAGCCTGAGCTGGCGCTGCCTGTTCCAGTGGGCTCATGCACCCCTCGCGTCGATTGTAGAACGGTCAACAGGCCGGGCGGGCGGGCTCGTCAGCGACAGCCCATCCAGAACTCCCTCGTACATCTCTCGATATTTCGATGCCATTGCATCAGCGGTATAGGTTCGGCTGACCCAGTCATGGGCGCGCTTGCCCAAAACTCGGCAGCGAGCAGGATCAGCAAGCAAGCTTGCGATGGCATCACGCAGACTCTTTGTGTCTCGGGGTTCCACCAGCAACCCGTTCTCTCCATGAGTGATCACGCTGGGAATTGCGCCCACTCGTGTGGCAATCACCGGCTTGGATGCGGCCATTGCCTCAAGCACCGTCATGGGCAAACCTTCATTCAGAGATGGCAGAACAAAAATATCCATTGCGGCATAAACCGCGGGCATGTCTGACTGTTGACCTGCCAGAAGCACGTTGGATTGCAAACCATATTCCTGAATCATCGCTTCAATCGCATTACGGTCTGGCCCTTCACCAACAATCACAACTTCCAGGCCGGGATGAGTTGCGCAGAGTTCACGAACCGCTTGTAAAAGGTATCCAAAACCTTTTTGCAGATCAAGGCGAGCGACAATGCCTATGATCTTGTTTTCACGGATCGCCAGCGCCGGCAATGGACGGGCGTTCTCAAACGCCTGCACATCAATGCCGTTGGCAATGATCTTGATCTTTTCGGAGGGGACGCTGGATTCTAAAAGACGCTGGGCAACGCCATCTGAGACCGCCGCGAGGGCGCTAAATCTCTTCAGCGCCATCCGGTCAAGCTGGTTATAAACGCCCAGCGCAGCCGTTCCCCCAACCCAATTGTGGCAGGTTGCGACCACTGGTTTACCAGAGCGCCAGGCGGCCAGAAAACCATAAAGGTCTGCTTTGTAGCCGTGCGTATGAACAATATCTATCTCATCTTCCTGAAGGTACTCCTCAATCTGCTTCACAGCGCGCCAATCTGCTCTTCCCTTGCAATGGACCATCCGCACGCTCAAGCCTTGGCGTCTAGCGCGTTCATAAAATTCAACATTGGGCACATGTACGTTATAAAAAAGCAGCAAGTGGTTTTGGCAGCCGGCCTTCTCCTGGCTCGCACAGAGGTTCAGCAGCATGTTCTCTGCACCGTAATAACCGCCACTGCTGATCAGTTGTAATACCTTCACTGGTTTCACTTTCTCTTACTCTCAGGACTGCGTATGCTGGCGCGCCGCTTCAAAATCGTTGTATCCCGTCAGCTTGCACCACACTCTGTGATACAAACCGTCGCCAACAAGACCTACAATGCCTTGTCGCAACTGGGAGCGCACCTTCAACTTCCAGAGAGCGGCACGGTCCCGCTGGACTATTTTTTGCAATTCCGCGATTGTGGCGGTGCGACGAACCATGTACCGCCCAATTACCTCAATGCCAGCCGTTTCCATTGCAACCCATGGATCAGATACATAGACCCGCTTGTATCCGGCCTTTCCACATGCCTTGATCACTCGTTTGTCCCAGCGGCCGCCCGGAACCGAAATCTCTTGCACTGCGGTTTCCAGTTTGTCTTCTAAAAGCTGCTTTGACGCGCTGAGTTCATGCTGGAGTTCATCGTCAGAACAGAATGTAAGAAATTTGTGCGACCAGCCATGCGATTGCACAGAGTGTCCTGCATCGCGCAAAGCCTTTAACTCATCCCAGCCCAGAAATTTAGCGGCTGTTCCGATCAGGCCGGGCGTAACGAAATAAGTGGCGGAGATTCCATGTTCCGTCAGCAATGGCAATGCATTGTGAAGCTGCGATTGTTCACCATCATCAAAGGTGACCTGGACAGATGATGCTTGCCGCCGCTCTTTCGCGAGTGAAGCAAACAGGCGGAGATGCTCCGCAAAAGCGTCAGATGTAACGCAATATGCATAGTTCGATTCAGGCATTATCTCGTGATATGCAAGGACCGTATTGCCAGAAATAGAAGCAGCCATCATCCGCCTCCTCTGCTCTGGTGCACGGCCATGCGTGCTTGCCCAGTGAGCGCTGGTTCCGCTTCTTCAGCCAGAAGATTCGGCAAGGTCTGATCTTCTGCAGTTTTCGCAGCCAATACATCACAAAAACGCGCAAATTTGTGTCTGCGCAACAATGCTTCCACTCTGGCGCTCATCTGTCCAAGGTTGGTGTAATGGCGCAAGCGTGATTTGAGCGGACCGCGAATTCTCGGTTGTTCCGGATCAATCTCCCATGGATGCAGGTACACAACCACACGTTCCCGATAGCTTTCTTCAAAGGTGCGGAACGCAAACTCTGTATACGACGCGGGAAAGATGCGCAAATATCCGCCGCCGGCCACGGGAAAGTTGCTTCCTAAAAAGCGCAGTGTGGCTGGAGGATATTCACGTAGCGTCCGGCCATTGCTGCAAGCGTGCGTGTAAGGGAATCTCTGAGCGCCAGGAACGCCATAAAGATCATGGTGAATCGGATAAATACTTGAATCGTAGGTGAAACCCTCTTCAGCCAGAATATCCAGTGCCCAAAGGCAAGTCTTGGTAATGGACCAGCTTGGCGCGCGATAACCCTGCACAGGCACTCCGGCCGCATCTTCAATTGCTTTTTTGGCTTGGCGGGTATCGGTGCGGAACTCGTCCGGTGAAAGGCTATACACCGTCCGATGCCAATAGCTATGGCAGGCAAGCTCATGTCCTCGCGATTGAATCTCACGCACCAGATGAGGAAATTTTTCGGCGACCCAGCCGACAATAAAGAAAGTCCCGCTGGCATTGTGCTCGTCAAAAAGATTGAGGACTCGTTGCGTATTGGCTACTACGCGAGAGGGCCATCGGTCCCAACTTTTGCGTTCAACAGACCCCGCGAACGCTTCTACCTGGAAATAATCCTCCACATCCACGCTAAGAACGTGAGTCAAACGTCCGATTTTGTGGGTATGGTCCTTCAATTCTCCTGCTTCCTCAGCGCGTCTTTGGACGCACCACAGCAATTCTTAGGTATGTAAGTGCAACATCAATGCCGTGGGCTATTATTGGAAGGCTATTGTTTACAATCACTTGAATGTTCACAATGCAGAATTATTCCCGGTATAGTGAAAAACATTGCACATCGCAAGTAATCACTTTGTCTTTTCTCGAGTTCCGCAAACAAGGACCATACATCTGAAGGGCAGTTAACTTGATGCAAATACTCAGCTAAACCCCAGTCTGCGCCGCGATCTTTTCAGGCAAAGCATCTCCACGGAACGGCATATGACCTGCTCTTACTTGCGAATGCCGTAGGAGCATAAGTGTCAGTTACAACTGAATTGAAATCCGTGGGACATGCAATCTCATACCACTGTGGCTTATCAGCCGCTATGGCGCATTGGCAGACCTGCGGGCGAATCCTGATGTATCACGGCATTACGACGGAAGGAGCCCCGGAGTTTGAAGCACAAGTGCAATACATGGCTCGTCATTTCAAGGTCGTGTCACTTGAATCCATGGTTTGTCGACTGGCCAGCAACTTAAGCGATAATGACTCCACTTGCTCAGCTAATGAAATTGTCCTTACTTTTGATGACGGGCTGCGCAACAACTTAACGGTGGTGTATCCCATTTTGCATCAATTGCAATTGCCGGCGACATTGTTCGTGTGCCCTGAGTTGATTGAGACGCAGGCCTGGCTCTGGAACCATGAAATGCGATGCCGATTGCAGACATTGGCGGCGCCTGCCCTTGCCGAGCTTGGAATTCACCTGACTGGGCCTGCAACCGTAAATGGGATTATTGAACGGATGAAGAAACTCGCGTTGCAGCAACGCCATCAAGCCGAAGAAGTCATACGGCAATCTACTTCCGATTTCCAGCCTACATTGGACCAGAACGCTGCCTTCGACATGATGAATTGGGACGATTTGCTTTCTTTTGATCCAAGTCTGATCACGATTGGATCGCACACGTTGAGTCATCCCATTTTGCCAACTCTTTCGGCCAGTGAAACCGAGCATGAACTGATTGAAAGCCGGCAGTGCCTGGAGAGAAAACTGCAACGCGAAGTAAACTTTTTTTGCTATCCAAATGGCTCTTACGATGCGCGGGCCTACAAAATTGCGCAAAAAACATATCGTGCGGCAGTTACCACCAATAGCGGCGTGCTTAATGGAAAAGAACCTATGGATTTACATCGTCTACCTCGAATTCCCAGCGCTGACAAAGCGGCATTAACCGCATGGCGGTTGCACAGGCCAGAAGCATGAATGAAATGACAGTGCTGGTTCTTGACGGACATAGCCGGGCTGCGCTGGAGACCGTACAAAGCCTTGGCCGCGCGGGCGTACAAGTGGACGTTGCCGCGGAAAACAAAGACTGTCTGGCGATGCACTCCCGTTATGTCGCGTGCAGATTACTGCAGCCATCGCAAACCCACGCTGGTGATTTTCACGCCTGGCTGCGACTGCAGGATAAGCAGCGCAACTATGCTCTGATTGTTCCAGCCACCGAAGCCTCTCTCCTTGGCGTTCGCTTGTTGGAGGAGAAAGATCCTCTGCGCTTGAAAACCGTTATTCCCAGCAACAACTCTCTTGACGTCGCGTTGGACAAAGAAAAGACCTGGCAGCTAGCGCGTGAGTTAGGTGTTCCAGTCCCGGCCAGTGACTTGATCTTAAGCGTAGCCGAAATCGGCCACGTAAAGCAGTTCCCGGTTGTTTTAAAACCCACTCACAGCAAGGTGACGATAGCAGGAGAGTTGCGCACGCTAGCAGTTGCTGTGGTTAAAAATGAAGCAGAACGCCAGGAACAACTGCGAAGATGGCTCCCGCTGACCCCCGTACAGCAGCAGCAATATGTATTCGGCTGCGGTGTAGGAGTAGAGCTTCTTTTCAGTCGCGGACAAAAAGTCTGGCACTTTGCCCATAAACGGATGCACGAATATCCCTTGACTGGGGGAGCAAGCTCTTACCGCCGTTCCATAATTCCTCCTCCGGACATGTTGCGCGATGCCGAGAAGCTGCTGACCGCCCTGAAATGGCACGGCGTAGCGATGATTGAATTTAAAATGGATGCCCAGGGCCGTTATTGGCTAATGGAGATTAACCCAAGGCTGTGGGGATCTGTGGCGCTTTCGCTCGATGCCGGGGTGAACTTTCCCCTGGGCTTGCTGCAAGTTGCGCGTGGAGAGCAGCCTGTTTCCCAGCCCCTATATAAATCAAACTATTACACACGAGATTTGCGAACAGACGTTGATTGGCTCAAATGCAACCTTCGAGCAAATTCTCAGGACCCTCTGCTGCATACCCGGGCGCGGGCACATTCATTCCTTGAGCTTCTTCGTCCACTGACTGGGCGGGAAAGCTGGGACCATTTTGATTGGCACGATCTGGGAATCGCACGGCGGATCCTTACTCTGGCAATAACTGATCAACTTCGGCCAGTATATGGGAAAGCCCGCGGCTGGCAAATGAAACGGCGTTTGGTACGGCATCATCGTTCATTGTTGCAGCGGCTGGAAGCCAAAGGAGGCCCGAGCAAGATTGTCTTTGTCTGCTATGGGAACATCTGCCGCAGTCCCCTGGCGGCAAAACTGGCGGAGCAGAGCCTGACGGGTGTAGCAATTGAATCAGCCGGGTTCCATGAGCAGGCTGGCAGGTCTTCACCGGAAAAAATCGTGCGCATTGGCAATGCGCTGGGTGTTAAGCTTGCCGGCCATAGGTCGATGCGTGTTACTCGCGATTCGCTGCTCCAGGCCGACCTTGTAGTAGCAATGGATTTGGAAAACCTGCGATGCATCCAGCAGGAATTCCCAGAGATATTAGATCGGACAACCTTGCTGGGTCTTTTTAAGACGCCTCCCATTTTCAGCATCGCCGATCCTTACTTGATTGACGAGGCGGCCGCTAAGGAAATTTGCCAACAAGTGCATGCCGGTGTGAAAGGTCTGGCGGCGTGGATCGCGAATATCAGAATGGCAACTAAAACCTCTGAAGTGTCTTCGGCCGCACTCAGTACCCGTTAAGCCAAAGAAGAGAGAGAATTTCACATATGTGAAAAATCTTGCATATCGCCTGCTTTCGACCACTCATTGCGTCCCCTTTTCAGGCCTAAACGATTGATTATAAAAGGAATGCCAGATCAATATTTGGCCCGTTACATGCCATATCTTAATATTGGCTCCCTGACAAAAAGACAGGGCTTTCCGAATAGGTTCAGCATGTATTCAAGTTTTTACGGCTTAAAACAAGATCCATTCCGCTTAACGCCTGATCCGCGTTTCCTCCATTTGGCGGAACCTCATCGCAACACGCTTCGGGCCATGGTCGAGGGCATTGCAGGGCGCAAGGGCTTGCAGATTGCCATAGGTCCTATCGGAACCGGCAAGACTACTTTGCTCTATTGCTTGCAGCACATCCTGTCACATGAGGCCACGCGTGAACGTCCACTCCGATCGGCTTTTGTCGTTAATCCGACGCTTACTGCGGATGAATTGATTGAATCTTTGTTTGATGAGCTTGAGATCCATGCTTCAGCGCCCACAAAACCGGCGCGCTTGCGCGCTTTACATGAATTGCTTCTGGAGTCGCACAAAAGCAACGGTGCGGTAGTGATCATTATCGATGAAGCCCACTTAATGCCGCCGGAACTAATTGAGGAAGTGCGCCTCCTGATGAATCTCGACAACTATCCAGTAAACGTGCTTCAGGTCATCCTCTGCGGACAGCCGGAACTACAGCCTTTGCTGGCAAAACCGGAGCTGGCAGCCTTGAGACAACGCGTTTCTGTTGTGACAAAATTGCGCGCGCTCACCATGGGGGAAACACGCGCCTACATTGCGGAACGATTGTATGTTGCCGGACTACGTGGCGAAAACCCATTCACTACGGCTGCTCTGGAAGAAATCCATCGGAATGCAAACGGCGTGCCACGGCTGATCAACTCGCTATGCGATCACACCATGGGCATCGGCTTTCAACGTCAAATAAAGAAAATCGGCGCCGACCTGGTGATCGAAGCGGCAGAGGAGATGGGACTGATCCAGCTTACTTCCGGGGCTGTGGAGAATGGCCCAAGTCCACTGGCTGGGCTGGCCCAAACAGGTTCTTAATAGGTAATGCAGGCGAAGGAAATCCAACTAGGATAAATCACGGCATGAGCAAATTTTTTAACGAAACACGCAGTTCACAGAAGAACAATCCGGTGCCGGCAACGGCCAATATCGATATCCAGGAATTAGTTGGCTCACTCAAGCAAAGCATGGATAGCAATGGCTCTCCCGCCGCGCATTCCAGCGAAATTGACTTGAAGCACCTGTTGCAGCCACTGCAAGAATCACGTGACGTGGCATCCCAGGTTGCTGCCGGTCGGCTGGAAAGCTGCCGCAGCATTCGCCTGCCTCGCACGGAAGAGAGATCTTTCCTAGTATCTCAGTACAATCCGGGGATGCAGGCGGCTGTAGAGGCGTATCGGACATTGCGTACGCGTCTGGTGAAGCAACAAACCAGAAACGGGGCCCGTTCGCTGGTCATCACAAGTGGCACACAGGGGGAAGGCAAGACCCTTACTCTTTTCAATCTGGCTCTTTGCTATGCCAAGATCGAAAACTGGCCGGTGCTGCTGGTGGATGCCGATCTGCGCACGCGCGGGCTATCCAACCTGGCAGGTGACCCGGAGTCGCCCGGTCTGGCTGAAATTCTGGAAAAGGATTGCTCCTATCAGTCGGCGGTGCTCAGCACAGATGTTCCCAGTCTTTACGTTCTGCCGGCCGGTGAAACCACTTCTTCCCCGTCAGAGCTATTTTCCGGGTCGATATGGAAAGAATTTATGGGGTGGGCATCTGAGTCGTTCCGTCTGGTACTGGTTGATTCACCGCCGGCGCTAAATCTGGCCGACTTTGAATTAATTGCAACTCCATGCGAGAGCGTGATGGTGGTGGCTCGTGCCCGCAAAACCGTACGCGAATCACTGACAAAAGTCTTGGCTCAGATCGATCCGCGGAAAATAGCAGGTGTGGTGTTTAATGGCGCGGAGGAGCCGCCGGATAATGGATATTACCGTTACACGGCTGCAGCAAAGGCTGCAGGAAACTAAAAAGCATGCAGCAACAACAAAGCCCTCCGATTGAGGGCTTTGTTGTTGAAAAGGAAACAGCAGGAACCAATTATGCAGCTCCCCTTCCGAATGCTAGCGTGCTCGAGCGGCGCGTCTACGACGCAGAAAACTAGCGCTGGTAATGAGGAGAGAACCAAGTACAATCAGCCATCCGGATTCCGGGAAGGATTGGAAGTGTTGGACCCGATCAGAGATTGCACTATGAAGTTCAAGGGCTCCAGACAAAAAACTTCCTGAAATGACAAGCAAAAATATTCCGATAATAGCGTAGATAAACTTTTTCACAATGGCCTCATCCGTCGAGTTCGACAATAGCTTTTCGCGTAAAGAATTGTGCAGAGCGTACCCGGAAGGGCGAAACAATTTACACTCTGCATATTTTTTGTAATCAACCTGGGTAAGTGCACGGCGAATGCCAAAGATATATGCACAGAATCAATCACATATAGGGCAAACATGAGGTAACATGCAAACTCTTGCAGCAGAATGTCCCATATTCTAGGCACCGTAGTAGGCGATTAAATCCTAGAAGCTGGCTTTGATCTTCTTTCAAACCGATGATAATGCAGAACAAACAAGGTATGGCCTCCCAAGGGAGTGGGTTGAGAGACACAATGCCTGTAGGCCGGTCAATTGCACTATTTCTTGGATTGGGAGCCCCCTTCACGTATTCGAATCGTTGATCTGTTGATCTATGGACGGTATGCAACAATTTTCATCTCGGATAGCGGAGACAACGCACACGCCAGAGACGTCAGCTGCCGCTGAAGCGTCTTCTCTGGAGTTTGCTGTTGAGAGCACGCCACGTCCCCACGTGCTTTTTCTGATCGATCATTTGATGGCGCTGGGCGGCGGAGAGACCAACCTTCTGAAAGTGGTGCAACTCATGCCGCCGGAATTGGTTCGCTGCTCCATTGCCACCTTCAGAATCAGTCCGGAAATTCGCAAGAACATCGCAGTACCGGTTTATGTCTTCCCATGGCGCCGTGTCTATCATCCGGGTGCTTTTAAAGCAGCGGTCAACCTCAGGAGATTGATTCGCGATGAACACGTGGATATCGTCCAAACGTATTTTGAGACTTCCAATCTCTGGGGTGGGCTGGTAGCAAAACTCAGCGGCGCATTGTTGCTTTCCTCACGCCGCGACATGGGTATCTTGCGCAGATCAAAGCATGCGCTTGCGTACAAACTGGTGAACCGGCTTTCTGACCGCGTCCTCGCCGTTTCAGAAGAGGTGAAACGCTTTTGTATTGACGCCGATCGAATTGATCCGCAAACAATTTCAGTAGTCTATAACGGCGTTGACTTCCGGCAGATTGAGGCTGGTGCTTCCCAGGTAAACCCCTTTGCTGCCTCACAGTGGGCCGACGCTTCGCCTATCATCACATGCGTTGGGAACATCAGGAAAGTAAAAGGCATTGACGTGCTTATTCGGACGGCACAGCGCGTGTGCCGCGAGATACCAGGGGCCGTATTCCTTGTGGCAGGCAATCTTTATGAACGCGATTATTCAGAAGAAGTGCGGGAGATGATTCGGTCTATGGGGCTCGAGAAAAATGTGTTCCTGCTGGGCTTTATCGGAAATCCCGTCCCTCTGCTCAAGATGAGCCATGCCTTCTGCCTGCTCTCACGTAGTGAAGGCTTCTCGAATGCCCTGCTGGAAGCAATGGCATGCGGTGTTCCTTCCGTGGTAACAAGGGTTGGCGGAAATCCTGAAGCAATCCAGGACGGCGAAAATGGCTTTCTGGTTCCAGTAGATGATGATGCGACCGCAGCCGAACGGCTGCTTTCGCTCCTGCGCAATCCAGAACGCGCGACCAAGATTGGAGAATCCGGACGCATGACCGCACAAACACGCTTTAGCGCGGAAGCGATGATTCAGAAATTGATCGCTCTTTATCGTGACCTTTTGGTACAAAGAGACAGCAGCGGTTAGGGCTCACTCAGTTCCTGCGTTGAAGTGATTGTTTTCATCAAGAAGATTTCCCCGCGGATTCTTCTCGCCCTGCTTCCACAGCTTTCCTGCTCCATCCTGACTTTGCCTTTGGATCTTTCGCCGGAATTTGTTGCGCGACTGGGCCAAAAGGCCCTTGGCGGCGCTCCAGACCACAGCATATTCGAAAATAAGTGGGGAGAAGTTCCCTTTCGCATCTACCAGGTGATACTCGCATACGTTTACACGAGGAATGAGTAAAGGATCACAGTCGCGGGTCCAGACTCCGGGATTCTGGTTTGTGAAAGCAAATTGGTAGCCGGCGCTGGCCACCAGATCCCGCACTGGCGCAGACCAGTCTCCGTTCGGATAAGAGAAGAGCAAGCAGGATGTATTCAACCTTTGCTTAATCAATGACCGGGATTCATTGATTTCTTTGTCGGCCTGGGCCACAGAGACCGATGTGAGAATTTCATGCGTGCTGGTGTGTGATCCAAATGTGATGCCGCCCGCCTGTAATTCCGCAACCTGTTGCCACGTCATTGTTCTATCGACTACAGCAAATGAATCAATTGCCCCATCAGACGTTGTCATTTTGCCAATGCGACGGTCCCGATCGATGGTGGGCAGGTTCTTTAATTCTTCAATTATCCGTTCAAGATGGTTTGCGTTGGCTGTGGAATCGCCCGAGGAAGCACCGTGATCAAGAGCCGCGGCGGCGCGCTCCGGCCAGAAAGGCAGTTCAACCCCAATCTTCTCAGGCACAATGAAAATGGTGACTGGGACCTGATGCTGGCGTGCATAAGGATAAGCGGCAGTCGCATTGTCAGACCAGCCATCATCAAATGTGATGGCCAATTTGAGCTTACCGCGACTTTTGCAGGCAGGTTGTCGCGAAAGATCTACAAATTCATGTGCCTGCGAAGCGTACTTGAGGAAGTCAGAAAATGTGTGATTCCTGACGATCATCCCCGGCAGCGAGGCGGTCTGCTTCAATTCTTCGTCGGTCAGGACGCGATGGAAAGTAAGCACGATGATGCCACGACGCCGCACCCATTTTTTTGCCAGGTAGAGCAGCCCCGAAGCACGCAACAGGCCGGCCCAAAATGATTTTCCCCGAGCACGCAGCGCCGGTCTTGTGAATGGGCTTGCCATAGTTCGTCTACATTCTTAAATCTTTAAATCGCACGTAGGCCGCGCCTGCGAAACTCCCGGGCCTCTTCCCTTTTTGGAAAAGTAAAGTAGCTTCCTTGTGCGTGGTCCATCTGAATCGCCACTGCCTCATTCGATTGCAGGCTGCGCACCACTTTGGCCATGCAGTGCGCACCGTGGCGTTTGCTGCGGCGGATCAGATTGTGCAATGACTCTCCGCACGTTACGGGCAATGATTCCTGAAGCAATGCGTCGCCCTCATCCACTTTGGCCGCCATGTAGTGGATTGTCACACCCAATTGCTGCTCGCCATGATATAGCTGCCAGAACGTAGGCATCATTCCTTTATATCGTGGTAAAGGCGCGTGATGAATGTTGATGCAGCCTTGCGGCGGGATTCCCAGAATCTTTTCCTTCAGGATGTATGGGCACGCAACTGAGATCAGCAAATCCGGAGATCGTTGCTGCAATCGATCTGTAAACTCCGGCTGATTCGGATTAGCGACGTGCTCATAGGGGACACCGTAAGTCTTGGCTAATTGGGCAATTGAATAAAACCGCTGCGATGTGCGGCTTCTCGGAAGCATTGACAGCGCTTTGGCCGTTCCCGCCTGGGCCATCAACTTGGCCAGACCGGGCAATCCATAGAGCCATTTGAGTTCGCGCAAAAGCTGCGTTCGGGACCTTTTTCCCATGGCGCGGCAGCAGGAGATCCGCGTAAGCGCAAACTCACCAGCATAGTGCCGCAGGAACTCCTCAAAAAATGGGAGGATGTAAAGCGAGTCTTCCTGAGTAAGGAATTCAATTTTCATCGTCGGGCCCTCACAGTCTGCCAGGTTACATATTTGCGGCCGCGACAAATTTCAATCATGCTTACCAGCGCCGCGGCGTTAAGCGTACAGAAAAAGAGGGGAATGCCTAACGGTTTCCATTGACGGTGCAGCGGTATCAGCATGTTTAGAATCGCCGCTGCATAAAAGGCCAGTTGCGCCGTCAGAACCAGTCGATAAAAAGGAGAGTCAATCAAGAAGATGTTGACCGCTAGCAGTGCAATCAGGAACAGCGGGACCATCCAGCGCAGGATCTTATGTGACCAGAGCTGGAATGCCGGCCAGGCAAACTTCCATGGCTGAAGCAGGTCGGAAACGCTGAGCAGCCCACGCATAGCGCGTGTTACCACTCTGACGCGCATGGAAAACTCTTCAACAGTGGACTGAGTAGTCTCTTCATAAGCCAGGGCGCGGTCTTCAAAAACTACGCGATAGCCTTTTCGAATGGCCTGAAGCGGTTGCACAAGATCGCTAATGATATCGGCAGGCAGCTCAGTATATGCGGTTTTCCGTACCGAATAGATGCACCCGCAACAACCGGTGATGGTGCGGATGCGGGATTGCAGAGTCTTAATTAGATTTTCATAGTTCCAGAATGCTTTGCTTCCCAGTCCTGTGGGCGATTGCTCACCGGGATCAAAATACTGATAGCGCCCGCTCACGGCGCCTACTGAAGCGTCCTGATAATTGCAGGCCAGATAAACGAGTGCTTTCGATTGATAAATCGCGGTCGCGTCGGAAAACACAACGACGTCACCTGTGGCTTCTTTGACCCCGTAATTCTGGGCATAGGTTTTGCCGCGACGCTCCGTCATCCTGACTAGGCGAACCCGATTGTCTGGAAATGCTTTGACAATTTCATCAGTGCGATCAGTCGAACAATCTGAAAGCACGATGATTTCAATCTTGTCCGCAGGATACTCCAGCGCCAAAGTTTGTTGGATCTTTCGCTCGATGGCTTCTTCCTCATTGTAAGCGGCAATGAGCACGGACATCTTCGGAGCATAGCCGGGTTCAGGACTGCGGCGGCGCACGAACAAACTGATTATGGCCAGCAATATAGGGTAGCCGGTATAAACATAAAACAGCAGAAACGCCGCAAGCCAGAACACGACGCGCGACACGCTTGCAATTTCACCACCGAGTTGGGCAAACAAAATTACTGCCATTGTTTCCTGCCGAATACAAATCGCTTCTGCTTTAGACTTTTTCTAGCTGATTTACCAGCACAACCTGCTTACGCTCAAGGTTTTGTCTTCAAGATGCTGTACGCGGCTATTTCTTACGCCAGAACCGGCTCGTCTTCGCGAACCCATGGCAAGTGCCCTGCCGGGGATTCAACGGCTAGTTCCTCTATTGTCCGCTCATTTTCAATCATCTGTCCGCGAACGACACACGCCAGCAATACCCATAGGAAGCCATTGACTTCAATATAAAGCCATCGATCGCCAAAAAAGTTCACCACAAACACACAAGCCATTACCAAAGCAAAGCCCAGACCGATTGACTGAAGAAATGGATCCTGAGCACTTCGGTAAAGCTTGATACCCAGGCGGCTGGCTTTTGCAAGCAAAAAAAGAAATAGCATCAAGCCCACAACACCAGTTTCCACCAGCACCTTCAAAAAATAATTATGCGTATCTGTATAAATGCCAACACGGTGCTGCCATTGATAGGTATCAAAGCCTGCGCCGAGAACCGGGTTCTGATGGAACAGGTCCATGGCGTCATTCCAGAGGACCACGCGGTCTTGAGCGGACGTATCAAGCTGTTGCTCATTTTTATCGTAGGTCATGAGCACGCGTTCCTGGACGGACGTAGGCACAAAGCTTTGCCAGCTAAGCAGGAAGGCTACCAGCGGAATTAATATCCATCGCTGTTTTATCAGGCCAAGGAAGAGAAGACCGATCAGAATTCCGGCATAGGCTTCTCGCGAGTAAGAAAACAGCAGGCAGTAGCCGCTGAAGGCCACTAACGCCCAGATTGCCAGTTTGAGGGATTTGCGCTTCTGCATGGCGCTTAGGCCCAGAAGAAAAAGCATGAATTCAGCTTCGAACGTGGCTACTCCATTTACTCCGGCATAACCCAGGACACCGCCATCGCGCACCTCGTAAGAGAAGTGCGAGAGATCGCGGTCACTCATGGTGCCGTAATAACCTTTGTCCACCATCAGTATGGAAAGGCAAATCAGGACGACAATAATTTTGATCTGTTTTACCTCTTTGATCACGCTCACCACAACTGCAAAAAGAAAGAACATGACCATGTAATTCTTCCAATTGGAAAATCGCGGGCCGCTGATGGAGAGCGGTAACTCCGAGTTCAGGAAGAATGCGCCGCGCCAAAGCTGCACATAACAAAAGATGCCGAAAAGGATCAGCAGCTTGTTCATCGGCGTTTTGGCGAAGCGGAAGTTACCCTTGAATATCGCTCCCAGGACGACTCCGAGCAGCAGCATGTCAATCAGTTTATTGCCTAGTGGCAGGTCAAGAATGCGATAACGGACAGTCTGAAGAGGGAGCAACGGGATCAAGAAATACAGGCCCACCTGCGGCCGCCAGAAGATCGACAGCCCGAAAGCAATGATCGCGCCTATATAGAGCGCCAGAGGAACGTACTGTTCAAGCCCAAAATGCACGGCCTATGTCCTCTCCGTTACGACAGGCATTGATTCCAATACTGGTTCGCTGGAGGATCGCATCCACGCGATCACGAACTCCCAAATGCCGGCAAGAAGTTCACGGACACGTTTGTCGATGGCGAAAAGCACGGCTGCATACATCACCAGAATCAAAGCCCCCTTAGCCAGAGCGCCGAATAATGGTGTCTCTACCGGCAACTGTGCCACCAGCCATGCAGCTACTCCCCCCACTACGATGTAGCGAACAAATGATGCGAGCTCGAGTTTGTAAGGCAGCACTCGGAGTGATTGGTAGGCGAGGAACAAGACGATTCCACCATAACTGACGGTGGTGGCTATGGCCGCTCCCACCAGCCCGATGCGGGGTAGCAAAATGATATTCAGCGCAATATTGAGAATGCTGGCGTAAAAAGTGGCTACGGCAATCTTTGCGGCGCGTTTGTGAATCATGAGGCCGGGACGGAAATAAATAGTCACCGCAGAGAGTACCAGGCCGATCACGAGATATGGCAATAACGTATGGGCTTGTTGAAACTTTCTGGAAGCCAGCAGAACAATCACGTCGCGCGAAGTGACGATGGCTACATAAACCACAGCAACAGCTACGAGAATGAACTGGTCCAGGCTGCGAGCAAGAAATTCCTGCGTGGCTTCTTTACCCTCGTTGTTCCAGACCTTCATGCAGATGGGAAAGAGTGCCATTTGCAAGGGGGCCATCATCACGTCTTGCAGGTAAATGGCGATGCCATAAGCCGCAGCGTAAAAGCCGAGCGCCTGTGCACCAAGATAATGTTGAACAAAAAAGCGGTCTCCAGAATCGAGCACAACCCAGGAGATTTCTGCGGCCATCAATGGCAATGAAAACGCCATGGCGGTACGGAGAAAACTCACATCAAACATGCGTGGAGAAAGAAGCTGCCGGCGTCCCAGCACGGGAAGATATTGCAGAAGAACGAAGCCTTCCACAATGACCAGTCCAAGAAAGAACGCAAACACCGTCTTCTGCCAGAAAAAGATCAAAGCGCACACCGTACCGATGGAAAGAGCTTTCTGAAGAATGTCCATGCCGTTGAACAGCCTGGTTTTATTCTCCATCTGCATCAGGTTCATCTGCATGGAGCGCAGCGAACGGGTCATTACCAAGCTGCACGCCAGCAGCAGTGTGGAGCCTGCATTGATTCCCAGCAGCCGGCCGACGCCAAAAAACAATGACGCAACAAAGAGCAAAGATAAAGTCAGCGCCAACAGCGCAGTGCTGTAAAACAAAGTGGAATAGTAGCGGCGCAGAGCGTCTGGACCTGAATCGGCCTGACCTTCAGGGTAATAACGCTGGACAGAATGCTGAAATCCAAATTTCGAGAGCACCGTCAGTAGCAGGACGGTGTTCATGATCAGATTGATGGTGCCGTAATCAGCGACGGAAAAAACGCGCGTAAAAATCGGAAATGAGATGAATCCCAAGAGCATGACGGCCACTCGCCCACCAAGATAGTGGGATGAGTGTCGATAGAGTGTCATGAGTGCGCTCATGGAGATACGAACCTCGAATTTTCCCTGCCAGCTCTAAACCGCCGTGTTTTGGTGCTGCCATATAACTGCCGCATCTTTTCGTTCTTCAATCACGTCTTTACAAAATCGGATGTAGCTTTAGAAACAATCCGGCTTCCAATGCACAGCCAACCAGCGCAACCACAACCGCGAAGACAGCAAACCTGATTGATCGCCGACGCTCAGCAGACGACTCAAGTTGAGGCACTGCAGCCAACAAAGGAACATTGGCGGGCAGCATGGCTTTCAGTTCACGCTCAAGCTTGAGCGTTCCAGTCAACATGTCCTTGAGATAAGCAAGCATCAGAGACAAGGCCAAGCCGAAGATAAACGCACCCGTAAACAAGATGGCGCGCTTGGGCTTGAATGGTTTTTCCGGCACCTGGGCTATGTCAAGGATGGTGAAGTGTTCAGCTTGCTGCTTCTTCTCCAGATCCGCAGCCATTCCGGCAGAAAACGTCTTGTCCAGCAATGACTGATAATGCTCCTTCGATACGCTGTAATTGCGGTTTAATTCCGCCATCTCCTGTTCGCGGACAGGCACCGCATCCACTTTGCTGCGATAAGAAGCCATCTGGCTGGTAATGCGCTGCTGGTCATCATTCAGCCGTTTGGTTTCACGATCAATCAACTGCAACCGCACGGTCACAGCAGTGTTGTCCTGCACTTCTGCCACGATTGGCGGATCAGGTGGAAGGGCTTTTAATCTTTCTTCTACCCGCTGCAAGCGCGAAGCAGTGTCCACCACTTCAGGATGGGCGCTGGTATAACGATTTTGCAGGTCCTGAAGCTGGCTTTTGAGCTGGCGACGTTCGCCTTCAAGCTTCTGGCGTTCGGTAACAACCGGAACCGTCTTAACAGTGCCGGAGGTTGTGCTCTCCAGACCTCTCGACAAGAGTGTGCGTTCCACCTCCAGGCGATTGAGGGCGTCAGCATTGGCTTGAAATTGTCCCTGCAACTGCGTGAGGGCTTGCATGTTTGCCGGTTGTTGTTCCGGCATTTCACCCAGATGGCGCATTTTGAAGGCGCTCAGCCGGGCTTCCTGGGCTTCAAGATTCTGTTTGGCTTCTTTAAGCTGGGCATCAAGAAATTCCGTGGTGTCCTGCGACTGCTGCTCACGGCTCTTGACGTTCCATTCAATAAAGCTGGAGGCCAGTTGGTTGGCCACTTGTGCCACCTGCTGGCGCTGTCTGCCTTCATATTCAATGGTGAAAGCGCTCAAGCCAGAAGAGGTACCCTGCTTCACGGTAATTGTAATGTCCTTGCGCATCAGCTCGATCAGTTCTTCGCGTGAGATCTTGCCGCGCAGCTCGGGGTAAAGCTGCATGTCGTCAATGATCTGCTGCAAACGCGTTGAACTCAGTACCTGCTGGGTAATGGTGGTCAAGCGCTGGCCCGGATCAGAGTTGACGGTTGGGCTGACGTATTTTTCCGACACTTTCTGTGGATCTACAAGAATAGTAGTCGACGCCTTATAGCAGTCCGGCATGAGAAGGACAAAAGTAAATCCCACCAGCGAAAATAGGGCTGTGCCGAGGAAAATCCAGCCGCGATAGTGCCGCACTGAACTCCAGAAAGCCAGGAGTTGGTCCGACGTGCCGTTATTTGTTCCCTGATTCATGGTTCCTCCCTGACTCATGGTCTTACCGGAAATGCAGCGGCGCTGGATACCACTCAATACCGACGACTGCGTAGCTGAGATTCCCACTCACCAAATTTCCTCCGGCGCCGTGGAATGAACGATAACCTGCGCTAAAGCCCATGGTGTTAAGAATCTTGTAACGCACTCGCGGTGCGACAAAGTAGCCGTGGTAAGACGGCACAATGGTTCCTACGGCGTCGCCGCGGAGATAACCTGCATCGGTCATAAAGGTCAAGCGGCGGTAGCCTTTTGCGAAGCCTATGGAAGCATCATCTTCCCAATGGCCGCTTAAGCCGGAGATGGTGGAGAACTGGCGGTTTACAGTGGCATAAACCCTATCCTGGCTGCCAAAGTTTTTAACCAGGCCGGCGCTGAAGTTAGCTGACTGCGGAGCGCCACACGTTGCGGTGGACCACTGCGGACCGCCGCGCACATCAAGCTCAACCGAGTGGGTCAGCCGAGCGCCAATTCCAACTCCGCCGCCATAAGTGTTGCAAGTGGGACCGTTCAATACCGATTCAGTCTCACCGTAGCTGCGGAGATCAATGCGCTGAGTAAGGCTGCGCACATATTCCATTCTTCCGCCAATTGCGTTGGAATGGGAGGCCACATCGCCGTTCGTGGCGTCACTTTGAATGCCGGTATAGATATGGAAAGCTGTAAAGCTGATTTTGTCGCGACGGCTTTTCAGCCAACCCAGGCCAACACTGCTTTCACTAAAAGCAACGTTCCGGGCGCGCAGCAAAACTGCGGTTGAGGTGGTGTCCGCGATAGGAGTGCTCTGCACCACCAGGAAACTTAACGGCCCCTGAAGACGCGCTGATTCTGATCCGTAGCTGCCGCTGAGTGAAGCGGTCCAATACCACCGATCGCTGATGGCGCCCATCGAACCAAGGGAAACCGTGTGATAAGCCTGTGGGCCGCCGCTCTGGGTGTCGTTAGGATTGATCACCGTGGAGTATTGCAGCAGAAAACGGCCTGTGCGGGTCGGCATGAATAATGCCAGGTATGGATTGATCGAGGTCGAAACCAGATCTGATCCCGTGCCTACTCCACCAATACTGTTGGTATAGACGCTCGAGGCCGAGAGGCCGTAGAACATCTGATACTTATAATCTCTGCTCTTCAGCGAAACAGACTGTTGCCCTTCCACATATTCGCCATTGGGGATTGACTGATCATTGCGAGGCTGCGGATAAAGGCTGATCAACTGGCCTGTTCCCAGGGAAACGGTATAAGCACCGTCACTATTGGCATACCATGGCGCATCGGGCGTGGACTCTCTCGTAGTGACTTGTGTCGGAGCCGTTGCGTCAGACGAGTTGCTCTTGCTGCTGTCCGAGGCTGTCTGAGCCAGAACCGCCGGGGCACAAATCAACAGCGCGAAGGCACATAGAGTAAGCAGGGCCCTTTTTATAACCTGATTTATATTCATGGCACAACCACCGTATCTCCTGGATGTAGAGCAATGTTTTGCTCGGTTTTTTTACCTTGGACCACTTCTGTGTACTTAAACTTGAGGCGTAATTGCTTGCCGTCTTCCGAGCGCAGGACCACAATGCTGTCCTTTTTGGCAAAAGGCGTAAACCCGCCGGCCTGCGCAATCAATTGCAGGACGCTGGTTTCAGCATTCAGCGAATAGGTTCCGGGCCGCGCGATTTCGCCAGTAATAAAGGCACGCTTGCTTCGAATATCGATCACCGTGACTGTGACCTGGGGATTGTTGAGAAAGCCCTTCAGCTTTTCGGCAACCAGGTCTTGAATTTGAAGCGGTGTTAAGCCACTGACTTTGACTTCGTTAATCAAAGGCAATGAAATATTCCCATCGGTGCGGACCACAACAGTCTGAGAGACTTCGGGCTCTTTCCAGACGTTGACGTGGATCACATCGGAATCACCGACGATATAGCCGGATGAAACCGCGATGGCCTTGGGCGCATCCGCAGGCTTGGCCACATCGGCGCTTTTTACGGCGTCTGCGCCGTCAGAACCTGAAGATTTCAAGTTAGCGGTCTGTGTCTGGGCCAAGCCACTCACGCCGGCGATCCAGCAGATCGCTACGGCATTGATCATGAAATTTTTGTACGAAATCATTTTGTTGCCCCACTCTCTGTTCCCTTCCACGGCATTGCCGACGGAAGAAATAAAATATTTATTTGGCGCCCTTACCGAGCAAAATGACCTTGACCGTTTCAAGGATGATGGCCAGGTCCAGTGAAATGGATAGGTGCTTGATGTAGAAGAGATCGAGTTCCAGCTTCCGCTTCGCGTCTTCCACCGTAGAGCCGTATTGGTATTTAATCTGTGCCCAGCCGGTAAGACCTGGACGCACTGTGTGCCGTTGAGAAAAAAAATCCAGGCTGGATTCAAGCATCTCGCAAAAATACGGCTGCTCAGGACGCGGGCCAACTAGGCTCATGGTCCCGTTCAAAATATTGAAGAACTGTGGCAGCTCATCCAGGCGATATTTGCGGATAAACGCGCCCACGCGGGTAATGCGGTTGTCCCCATCCGTGGCCCAACTGGGGCCGCCCTTTTCTGCATCCTGCCGCATGGAACGAAACTTAAAGATTTCAAACTGATCGCCATTAAGCCCGACCCGCTTCTGGCGGAAGAGCACCGGACGTCCACTTTCGATGATGATTGCGGCTGCGACCAGAGCCATGATTGGAAGTGTCAATGTGATTGCCGCCAAAGCGGCAAAAATGTCCATGGAACGTTTTGCGGCAAGCAAAAAACGGCTCTTGCGGAAACCATCGTTGAAGATCAGCCAGCTAGGAGAAAGCTTTTCCAGCGCGATTCGCCCGCTGATTCTTTCGAAAACTGTATGCGCATCTTCGACGGTCACACCGGCAAACTTGAGCCGCAGAAGCTCTCGATACGGCATCCGCCCACGCTGTTCTTTTAAAGAAAGCACCACACGATCAATATTCTTATCGCGTACCATGACTTCCAGTTCGCTGAGACCGCCAATGATTCCGGGATTGACCAGCGACATACCGATGTTTTCGCCTTTTTCATCCAGGAAACCGAGGACTTTCAGGTTTAGGTCAGGACGGGAGCAGATTTCACGCGTTAGAGAAATACCGGTGGGGCCTGTGCCCACGATCAAAACGCGCTCCGGACTGCGAAGAAAGAAAAAGCCTTTAGAATCGAGCAGCACACGCCACCCGAAGATGAAAGTCATGATTGTTGGAACGGCCAGCGCGGCAATGCCTCTGCCTAGGCTGACGCCTGGAGCCAGGTAATAGATCAATGCCAAACCGATGCAAGCGACTCCAAGAGCCTGCAATAATCCAATCAACAAACGCGCCCGCGACTTCATGACTTCGATGTCATAAAGATCGTTGTAGTAGAGGGCGAACTCGCACATCAGCACAACAATTAAAAAACGAGCAATAGGGTTCCCACCCGCGTATTCCCACCGAGAGGAAGCAAAACGCATCGCCGTAGCCAGCGCGAGCCCCAGAATGATCAACAGGCTTTCGCTTGCGAGCAGCACCAGCGTTTTGGTGGGAACTCTTTGTCCGCCGATTTTAAGCATTGCTCACCTTGGCAATGGGCATGAGATCCATGGCATCTTCAACGTCTTCGGAGTCCTGCGCTTCTGATTTGCCGGAAAGGCCGCCTTCGACTGGCACGCTTTTTAAGGCGCCACGATTCGGAGAGAGGCCGGCATCCTGAATCTTGTAGAGAAGTGCGCGATAGCTGATCTTTAGCGCTTCCGCAGCGCGGCGGCGATTCCAATGATGTGCCTGAAGCACCTTGAGAATGATTTCCCGTTCCAGCCTGCGTACCGCCTGATTGGTAATTTTCTTAAGCGCAATGGGACCTTCCACCGGCATTTCAAAATCGAAAGTATTTGGCGCTGGCTCAGCCAGATCGGTGCTGATGCATGCCTCAGTGCCCAGGATCACGTAGCGCTTGATCAGGTTTTCCAGTTGACGGATGTTGCCCGGCCAGTGGTAAGCCTGCAAAAGACGCATCAACGACGCGGATAACGCGGGCGCTTTGCGGTTGTACATCATGTTGAAATGATCCCGGAAATATTCAACCAGCTCCGGAATATCCGCGCTGCGTTCGCGCAAAGAAGGAAGCGTGATATTTACTACGTTCACGCGATAGAAGAGGTCTTCACGAAAAGCGCCGGCAGCGATTTCCTGCTTGAGATCGCGATTGGTAGCGCAGATCACGCGCGCTTCAGACCGGGTATCCTCCTGCGCGCCAATGCGGCAGAATTTGCCATCCTGAAGAACCTGTAAGAGTTTGGACTGCAGCCCCAGACTCAGTTCACCAATTTCATCGAGAAAGAGCGTTCCGCCATCAGCCAAAGCGATCAATCCTGGTTTTGACGCATAAGCGCCGGTAAAAGCGCCTTTCTCGTAGCCAAAAAGTTCGCTTTCCAGCAGTGCGTCAGGAATTGCCGGGCAGTTGACTTTCACATACGGCCCTTTGGCCAAGGAAGACGCCCTGTGTATAAGCTTGGCGATGATCTCTTTGCCGGTGCCGCTGCCCCCTTGGATAAGGACCGGAACGTCGGCAGAGGCGATGAGGGCCATGTCACGTCTCACCTTTTGCATGGCTTCAGATGTACCGAAAATGACTGATTCGGCTGGTAAGTCGAAATTTTGCTCTACCGTATGTTTCATTCCTGCTCCGTCGCCACTATGTAGATTTTCCGTGGTGAATGTGTCTCTACATGTGCATGTTCAGAGCCAAAACTGCTGGAAGTACATGGACTTCGGGATATATGTGATTCACGGTTGATGTCCATCTATGTTGTTGAAAACAGGATGGTACGGTCGGCAATTGACCTAATCTGAAGCAACTTTGAGAACAGTGGCAGTAGGCAGAACCACGGCAAGTAGGAAAATGTTTTCACACTGGGAACATCGCTTTCCCATTGCTGCGCGTTAGCTCTTAATTAATTTCTCTTAAATTCAAGGGCAAATGGCTAAGGTGGACATTGATGGCAAAAGTTCCTTTGACGCCTGTCAAAATAAACGACTTAGCTCGGTGGTGGGCATTATTTCTTTTAGCGCCATCGGTCGACAGCGTTCCACCAGATTACCTTGAGCCATTCCTGAAAGGTGGTTTTCGCCCATTCCCGACGCTGCCACCAATGTGTCCCAAAGATCCGACCATCCTGCGCTGCGGCTACTGACCACTGATACTGGGGCAAGCGTTTCCTGAAGATGGAAAGGGCACGGGCTGAATGCCAGTCGCTGGTGACCAAAAGCACTCTCTGTGGCTGAAGCCGATCCAGGCATTTGGCAACGTACCGTGTTTCCGTCCCAGTTGAGTCTTCTTCGAACGGACAAACACTGACCTGCGCTGCCATTTCTTTAGCGTTCTGTTTAAGAAAACTTTCTGCGTAGTCTGCCGGCGTATGGCCGAAATAATTGGAGTCGGAGGAAGCATCAAGAAACATGTGCCGGGCATAGCCGGCCCGCAGAAGTTCCATTCCGCGGCGATAACGCTGGTCTTGGCTGTCCCCGGCCAACACCACAATCACGTCGGATTTTTTCGGATGGTCACTCACCAGCATGCGCCCGGCGAAGCGGGCAAAGATTACAACGGCGATAAATAGGCCCAGCAGAACCACTGGCTTCCGGAGTCGCCTGGGACTGAGGCTCACCCCGATGGATGCTAATTCTTCTGCGGACTGAGTTTCACTGGCACTCATTTTGCTAATAGCACAGACTAACAAGAATGGAAGGAATGGCTGAATTTCTATCTCTGACAAACTCTGTTTTTGATGGGAAAAGACCACAGTTTTTCAGAACAATTGTGCAAATTTTTGCGTTCTTCCATTTCGGGTTGGGAGCTTTAAACTGCAAAGAAATTGCGTTATTCATAAGAGGATAAAGGAATTGCGAGTCTGAGCAGGGTAGCAGATCGAGTTCTAATTTGGCAGCTTAAATGCCCAATTACAAGCATATGAATACATTGGACTATATATCTGCACCCTCCGAGACATTAACTACCAGGCTGGAAAACCGCACGGCAAAGATTGGCGTGATCGGTTTGGGCTATGTTGGCCTTCCCCTGGTATTGCTTTTAAGTGAACAGGATTTCCGCATCACCGGCTTTGACATCGACCCGAGGAAAGTGGACATGATCGGGCGGGGCGAGAGTTACATCGTCCGAATCCCGGAGACTGAGATACAAGCTGCCAAGAGAAAAGGGTTTACGGCGACTTCAGATTACTCCCAGATATCCAGTATGGACGCCATCATTATCTGCGTTCCCACGCCACTGAATGACCATCATGAGCCTGACCTGAGTTTTATTGCTGCAACCGCCGAGGCGATTGCTCCCCATCTGCGGGCCGGGCAACTGGTGTGTCTGGAAAGCACTACCTATCCCGGCACAACTGAAGAGATGCTGATACCGATTCTGGAGAAGAATCCGCTGGGACTGAAAGCAGCCCGCAGCAATGATGACGTAAAGAACATCTTTTATGTGGTTTTTTCACCTGAACGCGAAGATCCAGGCAATGACACTGTGGCACGCTGCGATATTCCCAAAGTTGTCGGCGGGCTGAACCCGAAGGCGACGGAAGTCGGCCGCCAACTGTATGGGACCATCTTTCACAAGACAGTTCCGGTTTCCACTCCGGCTGCGGCCGAGATGACCAAGCTATTGGAAAATATCTATCGCTGCGTGAACATTGCGCTGGTGAACGAGCTGAAACTGCTCTGCTTGCGCATGGGGATCGATATTTGGGAAGTGATTGCCGCCGCGTCTACCAAGCCGTTTGGCTTCCAGCCGTTCTATCCCGGACCAGGGCTGGGGGGACATTGCATTCCCATTGACCCGTTCTATCTCTCATGGAAGGCCAAGGAGTATGACTTCCACACCCGGTTCATTGAACTGGCTGGCGAAATCAACCTGAATATGCCCTATCACGTGGTTTCGTCGACAGCGGCAGCGCTCAATCGGCAGCGCAAAAGCCTGAACGGGTCTAAGGTGCTAGTGCTGGGATTGGCGTATAAAAAGGACATCGACGACCTGCGCGAGTCCCCTTCACTCACCATTATTGAGCTGCTGCAGAAGGAAGGCGCAACCGTGAGCTATAACGATCCCTTCTTTGCCTACGTAGGGCGCGGCCGCAAATATAATCTTGAGATGAAAAACACGCCGCTGGAAAACCTGGCGCAGTATGATGCGGTGCTTATCGTGACCGACCATTCTTCATATGACTACCCGGAAATCGTCCAACAGGCAAACCTGGTAGTGGATACGCGCAACGCGACCAAGGGAATTAAGTCAGAAAAGATTGTGCACTGTTAGTTTGCCGCAGATTTCCGATGATGACGCTGATCAGAAAGAAATTAGCCGCGAATCAACGTGAATACGCGAATCTTCGATTCGGTTCATTGGCAAAATTCGCGGCTGACTTTTTCTTCTGGCCAACTGCTAATTGCCATTGGCCAATTGGCGGTTGCCTGGTCGTCAATCCCTAAGAGATAACTCTGAATTTTTCCGGGCCAAAGCATGTACGCTTGATACTTCAGTAACCTACTAGGAGCGAATATCTACAGCTATCATCACTGCCATGGCAACTCCTGCGCGCTTACGTTCGGTTCCTGGTGGGAAATCCTCACAAGAACGAGCAGTTTTTCGTCGCTGGCAGCGGTATCGGCTCAATCTGCCCATCCGGCTCATCTATACAACTGACGGCACCACCAAAATCATGAGCGGACGCGGCAATGACATGAGCGAAGGCGGCGTGCTGGTTTTTGCCGGAATGGAACTCAAGACCGGCGACGAAGTGACAATTGAATTTACGCCCCCATATGCCAGCGGACCGGTGCGCGCCCGAGGCATTGTGCGCCATCGCCGGGGCTATAACTACGGCATTGAATTCCTGCAAGACACCGAAGCCGACAAAGAGCAAATAGAAAAATTTCGCGGCATGCTGCGGCTCGCAGCCGGTAGCGCCACCGAATAACGCTGCGTCATCTCACTTTGATCTAACGAATTTTTCCTACGGCGCTTCATAAGCTCCCAGATCAAATGCCTTCCCTTGCGGACGCGCCACGCCATCTTTATCCGTTGCATGAGCTTTTCCTGGAACAAACGGATTGGCAGGCAGCACGGTTGTTCCTGCGTCTTTGGCTGGGCTCGAGCTGAGCAGGTGAAAATCAAATTTTCCCAGCTCGACAAACTGTGGATCGGCATTCATATTGCCCTGAGTCTGCGACGGGCTGTTCCCTGCCCCAAACCACAGGTTCTTCTCGCCTGTAATCTGCCCTTTGCTGCCATCAAGGTAAACCTCGCCTGGAAGCTGATAAACAATGTTGTTACGCAAGCGCATTATCAGCCCCGAACCACCGCCCACACTGAAAGCACCGCGCGAACCATCAGAGTTTTTTGAA
>DASXMN010000049.1:0-67153 GCA_036495645.1 Candidatus Angelobacter sp. | reverse complement strand
TGGAATCCGGCTGGCTTCTGCCTTGTCTGGCCATTTGCCATTTGCTAATTGCCAGTTGCCATTTTTCAAAGATCCAACGCACTTCTACCCCTGAGGGCTGACGTACTGTAGCCGATTTTGTGAAGCGAATCAATTGCGAATTAGGACATGTCCTGAGCTGACGTTTATCGCTGACCACTGCCGACATTCCACTGGGTGGAAGAGCGGCCCCTTCAGGACCGCGTAAAGGTCAAATTCCCAAACATCTTCCTTGCGCCGCAGGCCCGCGGGTAGCGAAGCGGAGCGCGCTTATACCAATCTCTTTTGCCGAGGTGCCAAGGCTGCCAGATGCTCCAGTTTCGTCGGTTGAAGCGTCTCAAAAACTTTTTGTCCAACCTTCAGATACTGCCATTTTGTTCCGCTGAGTTGGGTGGCGTTTTCACACCATTGCGCCGCTGCCTGATCCTTATAAGAAACCTCTACATCTTCTGCACCTTTTGTTTCCAAGACCCAATGCGTCCTTTTTGCGTCAATGGCAACAAAATCGGGATAGTAAGACCGTAGATTCATGCCTGAATCGGTGTAATCAATCGAAAAGCCAAACGGTTGCGGCAACTTTGCAAATGCTGTTACGTCCTCGGCATTGTCCAAAAACCTGGCAAATTCCCGCTCAAATTGATTGTCACAGGGAACTAGATTAAACACCGTTTTTACTCCATCCCACACCGGACGCGACCATGGGAAAGGAATACAAACCGAGAGCATCCGCGCCGGTTCCAGTAATTGCGGCTCCTGTTCAGCAATTGTCAGTTCCTTCAGTGCCTTGGAGAACACATCAACACAGACGTAATGCGCCACAGGCGTGCTCATTGCTCGCACTACGTTCATCTCGCTCAAATCTACGTGCTGCCCAAATGCCTTCTCTTCAAAGAACTCACGTACCTTTGGTGCAAGCACTGCAAATTGTGAGGGCAGCTTCACTTGCTCCGCGATTCGCCGCGCGTAATATCCAATCACCTCTTGGGAGGTCTGCGGCTCAGGAACTTTATAGTCCCGTTCAACTTCCTTCTGCAGCGTAATAATATCGTAGCCTTCATACCTGAAAGTTTTGTTCTTCGGATCATCCGACGAAAGCGGCAAAAGAATTGTCTGGAATGACATCACGTCCAGTCCTGCAATCTCGTCTGCCAGTGTTTTCTTACGAACCAGAGTTGGCGAAAGCACAGGCAGGCCGATATCGAACTCTTTGCGGCTTTCGATCGGCAGAATGGTTGCAATTCGCAGCTTGTCTTTGCCCAGCTCAAACGTATCCAGCTTCAGGTCTTCGAGCTTTTCCAGATCGTCAACAAAATCCAGGAATTTTTGGTTGCCGATAATGTCCACTCGTTCCGTAAAGCCCACCGGCACGTCTCGGAACATCAGCCGCAAGCCGCGCCCAATAGCCTGCTCAGGCAGGATATTGGCTTTCGCCGTGTACGGTCGCAGGCCGACCACAACGGTTACATTTTTCACGTCCCAGCCTTCACGCAGCATCAATACGCTCACAATGGCGTGAATTGGGCTTGTTGGGTCGTCCACTTCCCGCACTGCGCCACGGGCAATGTCCAGGTCTTTCTTGCTGACTTCGCCCGATTTGTCCGTGTGAATAATCTGCGTCTTGCTTCCGGCAAAATCCTCCGGATAGCGCTCGCGCAGCCATGCCCCTACGTCCTCGGCGTCTTCCGTGCTGTTCATCATGATGAACAGCACTGGCTTACGTTTCAGGGCGCTCAGTTGCTCTCTGTATTCGCGCCACCGTTCCACCGCTGCAGCCAGATATCCGCGGTAACGCACGCTGGCAATCTGCGACTTAGCCTCTTCAATCTTCGCGATGCCCTTCATCGGACGTTTAACGATGTTGTCCAGAATGGCCTGCTTCAACGGGTAATCGGAAATCGTCCACGGGAAAATTGCACCCTTCTGGAAACGTGGTGTCGCTGAGAAATCAAGCTGGGCTGTGAGTGGCGTTTCCTTGTGGAGGGCCCGGATCACATTGTTCCATTCATTGTCTTCATCATGCGTGTGGTGGGCTTCGTCGTTAACAACCAGTAAATGTCCTGCGCGTTTGGCAATTCGCTCTATGAAATCCGTGACCTCAATCTTTTTTGTCGGTGGCTTCGGGCCTAAAATCGCTGTCATCTCGTCGGGTTCTTCATCGCCGCCTCTTTCCGGCCGTTCGTAGAACTGTTGAATATTAGTTAAGAATAGCGCACCCTCGGCGGAGGCCCGTTCGCTGTCGCCACGCATAATGCAATCCAGTTCCCAGAAGATTTTTAGTTCTCGCGGAACAACTGGATCATTCTCGAAAATACGTCCGGCGGCAAAATCGGTCTTCAATCTCTCCAGCACAATCACGTTCGGCGCCAGGAGCAAAAATGTCTTTGCATAATCCTTCGCTATATCGTCCTGCTCACGGACTGCATTCAAGAACTGCCATGCGATCGCCAATGACATCACTTTAGTCTTGCCGCTACCGGTCGCCATCTTCACGCAATAGCGGGCAAATTTATCGTAAGCCGGAAGACGTATGTCCTTCCATTCGCGTGCATATTTCTCCAGGAGCGCTTTACGGCTGCGGATCTTTTCCGCTTCCCAGACGAAAATCAGGGTCTCAATAGCGTCCTGTTGCGAAGGATGGTATTTGAATGGTGCTCCAGTGCGAAGCTTGTGGTCGTTATAAAACCAGTGCTTGAGCAGGATTCGGGTTGTATCCGTAATACCTTTGTAATCATCGGCACGCCAGGCTTTCACCGCCTCGCGCAGTGCGGGAACACATGGCCCGGAGCGCAGTCTTGCGGTTATGTCGAGGAGGTCGGGTTGGGCCAGCGGATCAACGGATTTCTTCTTGCGTGGCATCGTTCTACTTCACCATCAGTCCAAGCGTCTTCGTCGTGTCATTCCCCAGGATGTCGATAACCTTCACCACTATCCGGTATTTTCCTGGCTCTGCATATGTGTACTTCGCTTGTAATTCAATCTTCGGGTCTTTGCGCGTCCTGTAAGACTGCCATTGGTTGTGGAACGTATCATCCTTAAAGTCCCAGTCCACGGCCCAATAATCCACCATCTGGCTCCAGTGCTTGATCGCAGTCCGCGCCTCTTCCGGTACATCATCCAATGGAATAACAAAATCTGTCAGCTTCAGCGTTACATCGCGCTTGCTCTGCTTTAAATCTACTGAGAGAGCGCCTAGCTCAAAAAACTTCACATCGCCCTGTTCAACGGCCTTTTTTTCCAGCACCTCGCGCGGAATTTTTTTGAACGCCACATCCACCCGCGATTCCGAAGCGACATTCTTCGCTGTCTCGTTCAGGTCAAGGGCAAACTCCCATCCCAGGACATCGACCGCGGCTTTCCCGCCTGACGCGGTTGCCGCTTTCCAGACATCGCGAGAAATCGCTTTCACGTCAGCGATGGTCACCGGAGCATCCACAGCGCCCACATGCACCATCCGGCCTGACTTGATTCCGTGTAGCCACGTCTGTCCGCTGATTGGTTTTGCGTGATAAAGCTCAAGAATGAACTGCCTATAGGCGGCCTCACGCTGGCGCTGTTCTTCCAGATGATCTTTGCCGTTGGAAGGAAATTCTGCTGCTTGCCATGCTTGGCGCTCGTATTTGCCGAGATTCTGGACGACAAAAGGCTTCACCCCAGGGACTGCCAATAGACGCTTGCGCGCGGTATGAATAGCAAAGCGACCAAGATCGCAAGTGATCCAGCGGCGGTTAAGCTTCTCGGCAACTGCAGCGCTAGTACCACTACCCGCGAAGCAATCCAAAATGAGTCCTTTATCAGGCGATGAAGCTTCCACAATTCGTTCTAACAGTTCTTCCGGTTTTTGCGTAGGATAGCCCAAAGCCTCTGAGGCCTGAGAGTTGATTGGATAAATATCATCCCAAATGTCATCAACAATGTCTCCTTCAATATCATCGAGGTATTGTATTTTTTCCGGTCTGCCACCTGAAGTGATGCGAATAAGCCCTTCTTTCCAGGCTTTATCAATTCTGTCTTGACTCCATATCCAGTGGCTTCCGGCTGGCGGGGCCAGAGCTTGCTTGCCAAATCTTCTCGCGGGGCCAGCGCCTTTCTGAAGAAGCGAAACGGTTCTAAACAATTTTCCTGTTTTGGGGTCAGGCTTGTAATGAGATTTAATATATTTCGGATCAAGATCCTTCAACTGCTTTTTGAAAAACGCGGAGGAAGAGCGCTTGTAAATGAAAATACTGTCATGAACGTTTCCAAATCCGAGAGCTTGAGCTTTTGTGGTTCTGATCTTTTGCCAAACAATTTCATTTACAAAATTATCGATCCCAAATACTTCGTCTAACACCGCCTTAGCGTAATGACATACGTGCCAATCAAGGTGAACATATATATTCCCGCTTTCCGTCAGCAATTCGCGCAACAGGATTGCGGTGTCCGCAAACCACTCTAGGTAAGAATCAATACCTCTTCCCCATGTGTCACGATAGGCCTTTTGCTCCAAAACAGAAGGTTCTTTTAGGAAGGCTAGGAACTCATCTTCATCGTCATTATTAAGATGTGGTACGGTTGCAAGATAAGAAAAATCTGCTCCAGTATCAAACGGTGGATCAATGTAAATCAGATCAACTTTGCCGGCAAACTCCGGCAGCAGCGACGGTAGAACATACTTCTTATCGCCCCAGATCAGCCGATTGCGCCACTCGGTTTCACGCCCTGAAGCAAACATTTCCATTGTTCGCTGGCGATCCGCTGCGCTCTCATTGACCGTCTCGATAGTTTGAAAAGGCAACGCAACCCGCACCGGCGATTGCTTCTTGCCATCAACATACTTTCCGTCCCAGATGAGCTCAGTCATTCCCTGCCTTGTTGTAATTTTTACGATGAGAGAAGTGTCAGCTTAACACCCACACACGTAGATGTGAAGCGGGCTTATTGAAGAGGGAGGAAAGCACACTTCGCCTCCGGCTGCGCTCCGCCTGCGGCAGCAAGGAATTATCTTTTTCTTCGAACAATCGGCACGACTGAAGTCATGCCCTGACACGTGTTCTCGCTTGCCGGATAGGTTTCAAATTAGTTTCAAATTAGCCATTCAGGGAGTACGTCATGCCAAGTTTCAAGCTGCTTCCAAACGAGGCTGCTGCTCCACTTCCACCTTGATCTTTCCAGTTTGGTTACGAACAGTGACCTGGACGTCACCCGTTCTTGTGCGCTGGAAAGCTAAGTCCAGAGTGCTATCGCTGATTTTGATCCGATTGAACTCCAGTTGATTGATGGAGCGCGGCAACACGGGGCGAACCACGCGCAGGCGGCCGTTGAACGCGTCTGCGGTGAGTCCAAGCAGGCTGCTGATCATGAATGGAACTGAACCCGCCGCCCAGGCTTGTGGATGGCACGCTATCGGGTAGCGCACCGGGATGGAGAACTGCTCTTGCGAGAATCCGGCAAAGACTTCAGGCAGGCGCTGATGCTCAAAGTACTGTGCGGCATTGACTATGCCTTCAACCACCTGCACGGCCTGGCTGTCGAAACCGTACCGGCGAAAACCTGCGGCAATGATGGAATTATCGTGCGGCCAAACTGTTCCTAAATGATAGCCGATAGGATTATAGCGACGTTCCTTCTGCGACAAGGTGCGAATTCCCCAGCCGCTGAACATCTCCGGGGCGGTGAGGTGCTGCATAACGGCCGTGGCTTTAGCTTCGTCGTCCACAATTCCTGCCCACAATGCCTGTCCTGGATTGGAGCTGATGACGGATGCGGGATTACCGCCTTTTTGCAGAGCAATGGCATAGAACTGCTTGTCTTTCAGCCAGAAGTCGCGATTGAAGCGCTTTTTCAGGTCAGCGGCTTCACTGCGCAGCCGCGTTGCATTCTTATTTTCTCCTGTGCGCGCAAAAAGATCAGCAATGAGAAGCTTGGCACGATAGACATATCCCTGGACTTCGACGAGGGAAATTGGCGCGGTTGCCAGCGATCCGTCGGCGTTCATCACTGAATCGCCCGAATCTTTCCATCCCTGGTTTCCAAGTCCATGGCTCGACTTGGTTGCATAGGAGAGATATTTCCCTGCTCCGTCAGTACCGTATTTGTCGATCCACTCCAGGGCTTTATCAACATGGTCTCGAATGTCGTTGAAGAGCTGTAAATCGCCGGTCCAATTTGCATGCTCACCCACCAGGACCAGAAACAAAGGAGTGGAATCTACAGAACCGTAATACGGCGTTTGTGGGATCTCGTTCAGGTTGGCAAGTTCTCCGCGCCGCAACTCATGGAGGATCTTTCCCGGCTGCTCGTCTCGCCAGTCATCGGTCTTTGTGCCTTGGTGTTTCGCGAGCAAACGAATGGTGTGCTCCGCGATCTGCGGCTCGTAGGCAAGTGTTTGTAGAGCGCTGATAATGCTATCGCGCCCAAACAGCGCGCCATACCACGGTAATCCGGCGGCGAAGAACACATGGCCATCAAGCACACTCTTCAGAATGCCCAAATCGAGCAAGCTTCGCTTCATGACATCATCGAGCGCAACATTGTCCGTATGTACCTCAGCGTAGCTGGATAACCAATCTTTTGCTTGCTGGTCTATCCCGCCCGCCACTCGGTCCGGGTTTGAATTCAGCCGGGCGGGCGTTCCTGGCTGTTCGCGGGATTCAATGACTCGAAATGAGAGATTCAATTGCTGTCGTTCACTGGCCTGTAACCTCAGCCGATATTCCGCTGACTGCTCCGAACTTTGCTGTGGCTTGGGTTCGAAGTGTATTTCCAGCCGCCGATTTACCTGGTCAGCGCCCGAATAGCTCAAGACGAGCACTCCATCGCGCCATTCTGGCCTGTTTTCTCTGCCGATATTCTTCGGATGCAGCCCCCGAATTTCAAATATGTCTTCAAATTCGGAGTGAAAGTTGAATGACAATGGCAATTCGTGCGTCTGCACGTCGTAGTTGTCGACGGTAAACACGTCATGAATGGTGAGCTGATCGCCATCAATGATTCGTTGCAGCGCAATGCCAAAGGTTTGGGGACGAACAGCTTTCGTCTCTGAAAGTTGAAGCTTCTGGTTCGTGAGTTCAAGTTTTACGATTGAACCCTGACCGGCGCTGGACACGAGGACGTTGGGTGGCGTGCCCGCGATTTGAATCCCGTAGCCGTCAAGAAATCTGCAATCGTGGTAATAGAGTCCGAATCCGTCCTGATTCCCGGCGGGAACTTGGCCATTATATTCTGTAAGAAAGAAAAGGTCCCCGCCCTTGATTACCACTGCTCTGGCCACATTTCGCGGCTCAGTACCAGCTTTGGCTTTTGCCTGAGACATGTCGCATACCGATATTTATTTTGATGCTGATCATTGCCGGAATGTAGCCGGTAGTCGTGCGAGGAATTTGTCAATCAAGCAGCTTTTCAGATCAGAAGAACTGGCGTGTGCACCAAGGCGTACTCAGCTAGGCATCCCGGTAGGCCAAAGTTCATCTATTTAATTGTGCTCCCAAATGACGGGCAGGTTCCCAGAATTAACGATTATGGTGTGATCGGTGATTGCAGGGCCGCCGCCTTAGTGTCCAGGCAGGGATCAATCGATTGGCTATGCTGGCCGCGTATTGATAGCCTATCCATCTTCGCCGCTCTCCTCGATAGAGAGAATGGGGGCTCATGGTCCATTGCTCCGGCCACGGCATTCCAGGCCGAGCATAGCTATCTTCCAGATTCGAACGTGCTGCAAACACATTTTTTGTGTCCCAGTGGCAAGGCAACTCTAACTGACCTGATGACTGTGGCTTCTGAGTCTTTCAAGCGCACTGCCATAACGCCTGATCATGAGATTGTGCGCCAGCTTACATGTACTGAGGGCGAAGTTGAAATTCAGGTCAACTTCCATCCCAGACCTGCCTATGGGCTGAACGCCGCGCGGATTCGCAATCTGGGTAAGCTCGGGATTCGAATGGATGTGGGCCGAGGCGCTTACTGGTTACGCTGCAATCTGCCGCTGCAAATCCAGCCAGACCGCGTAAGCGCAACGCTGGCGCTTAAGCGCGGAGAGGTGCTCCAGTTCTCCTTCAGCTATGCGGAAGAATCACCCGCTGTGCTGCCCGCGCTCGGAGAAGCTACAAGCGCCGCTATCGAGCGGTCCACAATCTGGTGGCAGCAGTGGGCGGCGCAATCAAATTACCAGGGGCCGTATCGTAATGAAGTCACGCGCAGCGCTCTGGCGCTCAAGTTGCTCGCGTATGCGCCTTCCGGCGCAGTGGTTGCAGCCGCAACAACCTCATTGCCGGAGAGAATAGGAGCCGGTCTTAACTGGGATTATCGGTTCTGCTGGCTCCGCGATGCATCGCTCACCATGCGCGCTCTGCTGGGTCTGGGTTACATAGAAGAAACGGAAAGCTTTATGACATGGTTGTTGCATGCCACGCGTCTCACCCAACCCGAACTGCGGGTCATGTACACGGTGTTCGGCAGAATCGTTCCGCGGGAAAGGGAGCTGAATCATTTGTCGGGTTATTTGGGGTCGCGGCCGGTTCGCATTGGCAATGGGGCAAAAGAGCAGCTTCAACTTGATGTTTACGGTGAAGTAATTGACGCTGCGGCGCAGTATGCATTGCGCCAGCAGAAGTTTGATCGCACCACACAGAAAGTGTTGATCGGGCTGGGCAACTATGTGGCAAACAACTGGGATGCTCCCGATGAAGGGATCTGGGAGCCGCGGTCCGGCCGTGCCAACCATACGCATTCGCGATTGCTATGCTGGACGGCTCTCGACCGTCTGCTATCGTTTCATGAAAAAGGAATCATTAACGGAGCGCCGTGGGAAAAGTTCCAACGGGAACGCGACCTCATTCGGCGGCAGATTGAGAACCGTGCCTGGAATGAAAAACTGGGAAGTTACGCTGATGTGCTGGATGGGGACAGCGTCGATGCTACTCTGCTTCGCTTCCCCTGGTATGGGTTTGAAGAAGCGCGCTCACCACGAATGACACAAACGTATCACAGAGTTCGTGAGCAACTGGGAGCGGGTGACGGCCTGCTGTTTCGCTATCAATCTCAGTCTCCCGAAGGAGCGTTTGGCATCTGTGGCTTCTGGGCGGTTGAGCATCTTGCGCTTGGCGGCGGTACATTGCAGCAAGCTCATGATCTTTTCCAGAAACTTCTAAGGTACCAAAATGCTCTGGGACTGTACGCGGAAGAGATTGATCCGGAAACAGGGAACGCGCTGGGAAACTTTCCCCAGGCATTCACACATGTGGGGCTGATCAGCGCGGCGCTTACGCTTGAGGAAAAAGAACGCGGAGAGTCCCATCCAGCGGTCCAAACAGGTGCGGACGTAAGGGCATCATCCACCAGCAAGGTGGGCGCATGAACTGGGCTGGCTGGCTGCTTTGGGGATTTCTTGCAACCATTGTTTTAACTACGATCAGCGGAGTAGCACAAGGCCTGGGCCTGACACGTATGAACTTCCCTTATATGCTTGGCACCATCTTTACTCCTGACCGCGATCGGGCCAAGCTCTATGGTTTTGCTGTTCATGTACTCGCGGGATGGTTGTTCTCACTGGTTTATGTTTTTATTTTCCACTCTCTCGGCGTGGCGGGCTGGTGGCGTGGGGCACTCATAGGCGTTGCCCATGGATTGTTCGTGCTGGTCGTAATCACGGCGCTCATGCCGGGGCTGCATCCGCGGATGGCGAGCGAGCAACATGGCCCAGCGGCCCAGAATGCATTAGAGCCGCCTGGGTTTCTGGCATTGCATTACGGCGTGCAAACTCCGCTGACCATCCTGCTTTCCCACGCTATCTTCGGCGCAATACTGGGTGTGTTCTACCGCATTACATAAAAAAGTATCAGCGCTCCTGATTCCTCTGCAGCTCATGCTGCAATGGGATAGGCAACCGTGCTTAGCAATGCATTCTCCGCCTGGCGTGAGTCGAGCCTGGTGTGCTGTGCCACAACGGGAACATCGGACCGAATGACGCTGGAGAAATCGGTGTTCCTGGGAATAGGCTCCGGATCGCGGAGATCGTTAAAGCGCACATGCCGTGTGCGCCTCGCCGGAACAGTAACTTTGTATGGGCCAACCGGATCGCGCTCCGAATAGTAGATTGTGATCTCCACGTGCGCGTCCTGGCCGGAAGCATTGAGCAGGCACACGGTTTCATGGCTTAACATCTGCGGCTGCGGGCCATGGCTTTCCGCAGGAATGTATCCTTCCGCAATGACCCATTCTCTAACGCCAATTGCTTTGTCCATATTCTCCTCTTAACGTTTTCTTATTAGCCGCCATGCAAGCGCGCCGCCAACGCCGATTGCTGCCAAGCTTGCCAGCGCGCGTATCCGTGCGCCGCGCCTTGCGGATTTTCTGCGGTTGACCAGCGCTTTCTCGGGATATATTCCCGTAGTTTGGTCTGTTTGCTGAAAACCCATTTGAATGACTTCCGCCAGATGTAATGCCTCCCTGTCGGTTTCCTGGGCAATCTGCTCGCGGCAACTGAAGCCATCAGCCATGATCATGGTCGAGGTCGGTGCTTGACGCACTGCCGGTAATAATTTTCGCTCGCCAATCGCTACTGAGATGTCATATTTATCGTTCTCAAAGCCGAATGAACCAGCCATGCCGCAGCAGCCGGAGGCAAGAACTTCAACATCCAGCCCAAGCTTCTGCATCACCGAATTCTCTGCCTCGAATTTGAGCAGCGATTTGTGGTGACAATGGCCCTGCACCAGCGCCTTCTGGTTGATTCGCGGCAGACGGGCGGAGCCGGCCTTCTGCTCCAGGAATTCGCTCAGTAGCAAGGTCTGTTTTCTCAACTTGTCTGCTAAAGGGTCATCCGGAAACAAGTTGTGCAGTTCATCGCGGAAAACAGAAGCGCAACTCGGTTCCAGAACTACCACCGGCAAGCCAGCGTCAATCTGCGGCCGCAATGCCTTTAAAATGCGCTGAAGATAAAGCTTGGCAGTGTCAAGCATTCCGTAGTCGTATAGCGGCCGACCGCAACAAAAATGCCCTTGAGGTATTTCCACCTCGAACCCTGCCCTCTCCAGTACCTCTGTTGCCGCCTGTGCTGTTTCAGGGAAAAAATAGTTATTGAAAGTGTCCGGCCAAAGGACGACCTTTCCCTCTGTTCCGATCCCATGCTGTGGCTGACGTTTGCTGAACCATTTACGAAAGCTCTCAGGCGCAAATTCCGGAATCCTGCGTTTGAGTGGCATTCCCGCAGCGACCTTGGCCAGATGGCTTAATCCGGGCGTCTGGGTAATGAGATTAACCATCCCCGGCCACAATGAGGCTGCTCGCGACCACTGATCAATTAGGCCGAACGCATAGGCATGGCGTGGACGCAATCGGCCTTCCCAATAGTGCGAGAGGAACTCGGCTTTATACGTGGCGATATCCACGTTCACCGGGCAATCGCCTTTGCAGCCTTTGCAGGCGAGACACAGGTCCAACGATTCTTTAACGCTCTCATCGCGCCATCCGTCAGCAATGACGTTGCCGTTCAGCATCTCCCAGAAATGATGCGCCCGGCCACGCGTTGTGTGCCGCTCTTCATGTGTGACCATGAAGCTGGGACACATGGTGTCGTCGTCCGCTTTGCCTGCATCTTTTCGCCGGCATTTACCCACGCCGACGCAGCGCAGAGCAGCGTGCGCGAAGCGGCCTTTATCATCCGGATACTTGAAATGTGTTTCTGGCTCCCAGGGCTTATAGTCAGCGCCGAGCCGCAGGTTTTCATCAATGCGATAAGGATCGACAATTTTTCCCGGGTTCATCTTCCAGTCCGGGTCCCAGATTGACTTGAACTCGCGGAATGCTTCAATCAGTTCATTCCCGAACATTTTGTTCAGGAACTCGGCGCGGGCCTGCCCATCACCGTGCTCTCCGCTGAGGCTGCCTCCGTAACTGACGCAGAGATCAGTGGCTTCATCCATGAAGGAACGCCACTTTTTGATTCCCGGCGCGCTCATCAGATCGAAACTGACGCGGCAATGGACACAGCCCTGGCCAAAGTGGCCATAGAGAGCAGAGTTGTATTCATATTTGTTGTACAAGGCGCGCAGGTCACGTAGATAGCCGCCCAGCTTCTCGGGCGCAACAGCAGAATCTTCCCATCCTTCCCATGTGTCAGGCTCGCCCGGAACAAAGGCCGTTGATCCCAGCCCGGATTCGCGCACCTTCCAGATATGCTCCATGTCGTCCGGATCTGTGAACAATTTCATTGATGGAGCGCCCGGCTTTTTTTTCAATACCTCCATGACGTGATTTGCCAGATTGATAGCGTCCTGGCGTTTCTCGGCTCCAAACTCTGCCATCAACCAGCCCTTGCCTTCGGGCAGCATTTTCAAATAGCGGGAATTTGGGCCGCCCTTCTTCTGAATATTCTGGTAGAGCCAATGGTCGATGCCCTCGAGCGCGGTGGGCTGGAACGGATCGATATCCATCACATGGTCTGCTGCCTCATAAACATCGGGATAGCCGAGCATCACGATCACGCGCTCGGCCTTGGCATCAATCAATCGGACTTTCGCTTCCAGAATCGTAACCAGGGTGCCTTCACTGCCCACCAGAGAACGAGCGATGTTAAAGCGGCCGTCTTTGCCGGGGAGAAGCTGGTTGAGGTTGTAGCCGGAAATGCGCCGCGGAATCTGTGGATATTTTTCGCGGACCAGCTTCCCGTAATGCAAGCGCAGCGATTTGAGATATCGAAAGATGTCGCCAATGCGGCCACCCTGCGCGATACGGCGGTCCAACTCCGCCTCATCCATCCATCCCACATTCATCCGAGTGCCGTCATATAGCAGGACCTCGAGTTCTTCCACGTTCTGGTCACTCCGGCCTGACATTTGCGCGTGCGCGCCGCAGGAATTGTTGCCGATCATGCCACCGAAGCAGCAGTGAGTATGCGTAGCCGGGTCCGGTCCCCAGACCAGGAGATTTCCGCTTGCCTGCATGGCCTGGTCGCGCAGTTCATCGCAGACGGTTCCCGGCAGCACCCGTGCCCAGCGCTCCTGCGTATTTATCTCCAGTACTCCGTGCATGTACTTTGACCAGTCCATTACGATGGCGGTATTGCACGTCTGGCCAGGGATACTGGTGCCGCCTCCGCGTGACAGCAGCGGCGCGCCAAACTTGCGGCAGGCTTTTACCACCTGAATCACATCTTCTTTTGAGCGCGGGACCACAACTCCGATTGGCACCTGGCGGTAGTTCCCTGCGTCCACCGCGTACATGGCTTTCGAGCCGGCGTCAAAGCGTACTTCCCCTTCAATATTCTGGCGAAGATCATGCTCCAGGCCTGCAACATCGATTTGTGGAGAGCGCCAGTCAGAAGGGCGCGTTTCGATGGATTTTCTAAGGTCGTCAATAGTAACAAGCGGCACTTTGCTGGCTGACATCTGCTCTCCTTCAGGCGGCAAGCTTTTCTGCTTCGGCGCGTTTCAGCTCAAGCCCAAGACCCGGACGCGACAAATCTGGACGAAGTTCTCCGTTTACAAGTTGTGGCAATCCATCAAACAGCATGCTTTCAATGCGCACGTGGTCGTGAAAATATTCAAGGTTTTTGAACGGTGTCACCGCGCAGGTCACGTGCGTGTGCAGCGCCGGAGCGGTGTGCGCGGAAAGAGGAATGTTATAGGCCTGGCAAAGCGAGGCGACCTGAAGAAAGCCGGTAACACCACCGCATCGCGTGATATCGGCTTGCTGCACGTCTACCGCTCCGGCCGCCAGCATTCTTTGGAAATAAAAAAGATCATAGCCGTATTCTCCGGCAGCGATCTCCATAAGTGAGGAAGCACGGTCCCGCAGCAGGCGAAGGCCCTGGAGGTCATCCGAAGAGACTGGCTCTTCAAACCAGCGAACATCCCATCTGCCAAAAGTTTCGGCCTGTGCGAGCGCCTGCTTGCGGCTATAAGCGCCATTCGCATCCACGTACAACTCCGTTTCCTGACCAATGGCCTCACGGGCAATCCGCACTCGCTCAACATCTCTCTTTGCCTCCCGGCCAATCTTCATCTTCACGTGCGTGATTCCTTGTTTGGCCCAGCCGGAGAGTTGGTCCGCGAGCTGCCGGTCAGAATAGGAGGTAAAGCCGCCGCTGCCGTAAATTGGCGCTGCTTCCCGCACCTGGCCCAGCAAGCTGACAAGCGGCAGGTTGAGCAGGCGCGCTTTCAGGTCCCACAGAGCGCAATCCACGGCTGAGATTGCCATGGAACAAACTCCAGGACGGCCGAGGTTCCGAATGCGACGCCACATGGAGTTGTAAGCTGCCGCCGGAGACATGGCATCCCCTTTCGTCACGGCCTCGGCAAGCTCATCCCGAATCAGGACCGCGGTGGCCTTATCAGCGTAGGTGTATCCCAGACCTTGTTTTCCGCCACCATCAGCCTGCACCAATACCAGTGTGGTTCGGTCCCACTCGAAAGTGCCATCGGATTCGGGGTAATCAGTGGGCACTGTGTAGGTGGAAACCCGCAGCCTCTCAATGGAAATTTTGTCATCTGGGTTCGGCATGTAATTTTATTGCCAGCTTGCGAGACGCGCTGAGGTCAAAGCTGCCAATACATACATTTGATGTGCGCTGCCTAACAGGAGATCGCTCGAAATAAATTTATATCGCTCTGCGATACACAACGGAGAAAACGCGCAACCGGGCCATGCATCCAACTCTTCATAACGGAAAAAATGGAGGACAACTGTGGCTAAGCACGAGGTGGTGGTCATTACGGGCGCGTCTGCAGGGGTGGGGCGGGCTGCGGTCCGCGAATTTGCAAAGCGCGGCGCCTGGATCGGGCTTATTGCAAGAGGAATGGATGGATTGGAAGGAGCGCGGCGCGAGGTGGAAGCTCATGGCGGGAAAGCATTGGCGCTTTCCATTGATGTAGCTGATCCAGCGCAGATAGAAGCCGCCGTGCAGCAGGTAGAGGAGCAGCTTGGGCCAATCGACATCTGGGTCAACAATGCGATGGCATCAGTATTTTCACCCATCAAGGAGATGACGCCGGAGGAATTTAAGCGCGTCACGGAAGTTACTTACCTTGGATATGTATATGGTACCTTGGCTGTTTTGAAACGCATGCTGCCGCGCGATCGCGGGACCATTGTTCATGTCGGCTCGGCGCTGGCTTATCGTAGTATTCCGTTGCAAGCTGCTTACTGCGCCGCCAAACACGCGGTGCTCGGCTTTTTCGCTTCCTTGCGAACTGAACTGCTGCATGACAAGAGCAAAGTCCAAACTGTTATGGTGCAGATGCCGGCCCTGAATACTCCCCAGTTCGGCTGGGTAAAGAGCAGGCTGCCACACAAAGCGCAACCGGTGCCACCAATCTTTCAGCCGGAAGTAGCAGCTCGTGCAATCTACTATGCCGCGCATCATCCCGGACGGCGGGAATACTATGCGGGATGGTCAACTGTGAAGGCGATTGTTGGCAATAAGCTGGCGCCCTCATTCGCGGATTGGTATCTGGCACGGAATGGTTACGACGCACAACAACACGACGGTTCCGAGGACCCCAACCGGCCCAATAATCTCTGGCAACCTGTTCCCGGAGACCACGGCGCTCATGGCGCTTTCGACAATCGCGCGCATGCGCGCAGCCTTGAACTCTGGGCTGAAACGCACGCCAAATGGCTGGCCATTGCAGCGGGATTACTAGCAGTTGGGAGCGCCTTTGGGTTTGCCAAACGCTCCAAGGTCTTATCTGAAAAAGGGAGAGAATCTCTGGCAGCCTGACCTGATAGACTGAGCAAATTTCTTTGATGCCCGAAAGCGGCGGATCGTAAACTTCTACTGTTGCCAGCCGCCGCCGAGCGATCGATAGAGCTGGACCAACGCATTCAACTCATTTAATTGCGCCTGCGCAAGATTGAGTTGGGCCGAGAAATAATTCGTTTGGTTAGTCAGCACTTCCAGATAGCTGGTAGCGCCGCCTTTATAACGGACATCCGATAGATGCGCCGCATCTTCTGCGGCAGTGGTTAATAGCTGTTGCTGCTGCCGGAATTCCTGATCTTTCTGGTACGCGATGAGCGAGTCTGCAACGTCTTGAAATGCCTGCTGAATCGTTTTTTTATAGGTGAGCACCGCTTCTTCTTTTTGTGCTTCAGCGAGCTTCACTCCTGAACGAATGCGGCCGCCGGCAAAAAGCGGTTGTGCCAATGAGCCACCCAGGCTGAAGAATCCTGCTGGACTGTCAAATAGCCTGGTTAGGGCCAGGCTCTGGTAACCGGCATCTCCGGTCAAAGTAATTTGCGGGAAGTATGCCGCTTTGGCAACACCGACTTGCGCATTGAAAGCCACAAGCTGTTCTTCAGCCTGCCTGATATCGGGCCGCCGCTCCAGAAGTGATGATGGCAAACCAGCAGGGACCTGGGGCATGTGCGGCTGCTCCGTCAGTTTGAGCCCTCGTTGGACCGCTCCCGGATTTTTTCCCAGCAACGTGCTGATGAGATCTTCCTGCTGTCGAATCCGCCGCTCAAGATCAGGCACTTGCTCGGCAGCGGTATAAACAAGTTGCTCGGCCTGCCTTACATCCAGCAATGAGGTGGCTCCGTGGTCGGCCAGCAATTGAGTCAGCTTCAGGGAATCGCGCCGTGAAGCCAGTGTTTGCTGTGAAATTTCAAGCTCAAGATCAAGCTCTCGCAACTGGAAATAAGCAGTGGCGACGTTGCTGACCAGCGTACTGATTACCTGCTGCTTTGCCCACTCACTGGCAAGCAGATTGGCCCGCGCGGCTTCCGTGGCCCGGCGGAACCTGCCCCAGAAATCAAGGTCCCATGCTGCCGACAGACTCAACTGAGTGGCGCTGCCATTGGTGGCAGCTGGTAGAATTGCTCCTGCGGGTGTGCGCTGGGTAGTTGCTGCCGCGCTGGCATTGACCTGCGGTAATCCGTTGGAGCGTGTGATCCCCAGTTGCGCCTGGGCTTCAAGAATACGCGCTGCGGCAATGCGCACATCATAATTCTGTTCAAGAGCCGTATGTATCAGTTGCTGAAGCTGCTGGTCCTGAAATAGCTCCCACCATTTCTGGTCGGCAAGGGATGCCGTATCCGGCTTTCCGGCATTTGCCTGCTCTGCACCTCGATGGGCCACAGGAACATCCACGGCAGGCCGTTTGTAGCGCGGCCCAACTGTGCATCCGGTAAAGGCGAGAGATAGTAAAGCGATGACAACAAATTTTTTCATTTCGATTTTAATCGTCGGCCCCGGTTGGCGATGGATGAGGCGTGGCGGTTGCATGGCGAGGTGAAGTGCAGCGCATCCGTGCCGCTATCTTCTCAACCACCACAAACAGCATGGGAATAATAAAGACCGCAATACACGTAGCAGCCAGCATTCCGGTAATCACCACGGTCCCCAGAATGCGCCTTCCGGCAGCGCCCGAACCGGATGCGATCCACAGCGGGACGCAGCCCAGAATGAAAGCGAATGAGGTCATCAGGATGGGCCGCAGGCGGAGCTTTGCGCCTGCAATCGCGGCCTCTACCAGGTCTCTGCCTTTTTCATGCTCCATCTTGGCGAACTCGACGATCAGAATGGCGTTTTTGGCGGAAAGACCAATCAGCATGATCAATCCAATTTGCGCATAAACATCGAGATCAAAATGACGAAGCTGCAATCCAAGAAATGCTCCGAACACTGCAATTGGCACTGAGAGCAGAACAGAAAACGGCAGCGCCCAGCTTTCATACAACGCCGCGAGAATCAAAAAAACCAGCAGCAGGGACAAGGCGAAAATGCCTCCCGCAGCGCCTGCAGCTTTTCGTTCTTGATAGGAGAGATCGGCCCAGTCATAACCCATGTCAGCCGGGAGCGTCTCTTTTGCCACCTGCTCCAGTGCATCCATTGCCTGACCGGAGCTATAGCCGGGAGCAGCGGTGCCAAGCACCTGCGCGGCACGATACAGGTTGAAGCGGTTTGTATATTCAGGACCGGTAGTGGGCCTGGTTGTTACTACGGCGGAAAGGGGAACCATGCCGCCTTTGCTGCTGTGCACATAATATTGGCCAATGTCTTCAGGGTGGGCCCGCTCTGCTCCTTCGGCTTCAACAAAAACTTTCCATTGCCGGCCAAACCGGTTGAATTGATTTACAAACAGGCCGCCAAGAAATGCTTGCAGGGTCTGGTAAACGTCACCTACAGCAACGCTTTGTTTCAGCACCTTGTCGCGGTCCACATCCGCATAAATCTGCGGAATATTTGTTGCAAAGGAGGCATTCACGCCGCTAAGTTCCGGACGCTTGCGCGCTGCCGCCAGAAACTTTTTCAGGTTCTGGTCAAGATAATCCACCGATCCGCCGCTGCGGTCCTGGAGCCAGAAAGAAAATCCGCCGGCGCTGCCAAGCCCAGGAATTGCCGGTGGCATAAAACCGAAGGCATTTGCTTCAGGAATCTCGGAGGCAAGCTGCTTGTTGAGTCTATCCAGAATCTGCTTCGCTTCCATGCCTTTTCCGCGCCGGTCGTCCCACGGTTTGAGCGCGACAAAAAAGAAGCCATTGTAAGAAGAAGACACACGCGTGAGAAGGCTGAAGCCTGCCACGCGGCTCACATACTGTATGCCTTCCGTGTTGGCCAGAATCTTTTCAATCTTCTGGCAAACCTGGTCAGTACGAGCCAGTGACGCTGCTGGAGGAAGCTGGGCATTCAGCAGGAAGTATCCATAATCTTCTTCGGGAAGAAAACTGGTTGGCAGTTTACGGCCCACAGCGCCGTCAACCAGAACAAATCCAACCAATATCAATACGCCAACCGCTACCTTTCGGATCAAACCGTGGCTCACGCTGCCATAACCATGGGTGGCTTTTTCAAACCAGCGGTTGAAAAGGGCGAAGAAGCGAGCCAATGGCCCATTCGATTTCTTTCTGGGCCGCAGCAGCATGGCGGAAAGCGCTGGGGAAAGCGTCAACGCGTTAAATGCTGAAATCAGTACCGAAATAGCAATCGTGACTGCAAATTGCCGGTTCAACTGTCCCTGAATGCCGCTCATGAAAGCAATCGGCACAAACACCGATGACAAAATGAGAGCGATGCCAATCACCGGGCCAGACACTTCTTTCATTGCCTGAAGTGTCGCTTCTTTGGGCGGCATTCCTTCTTCTATGTGGTGCTCCACCGCCTCTACCACAACAATGGCATCGTCGACCACCAGCCCTATGGCCAGCACTAATCCGAACAGAGACAAGGTGTTGATGGAAAATGAGAGAAATGGAAAGAACGCAAAAGTACCGATGAGCGAGACTGGAACGGCAATCATCGGAATTAACGTCGCTCTCCAGTTCTGGAGAAAGATGTAAACCACAAAGATCACCAGCACCATGGCCTCAGACAGGGTGATGACAATTTCCTTGATGCCCTCTCTTACCGGCCGAGTGGTGTCAAGCGAAGTGACATACTCCAGGTCAGTGGGGAAGCGCTGCTTCATCCCCTGCATAATTTTTTCTACGCCGTCTGCAACCGCTATTGCGTTCGATCCTGGGGCCTGAAATACCACGATGATGCAGGTGGGCTTGCCGTTCATGCGCGCTACCTGCTGATAATTGAGCGCGCCCAGTTCAATTCTGGCGACATCTTTCAACCGCACCAGAGAGCCATCCGGGTTCGACCGCACTACGATCTGTCCGAACTGGTCTGCCGTAATCAGTCTGCCTTGCGCCCGCACAGTGTAGGTCATCTCATTTCCGGGCGGCGCCGGCTCTGCTCCCACCTGGCCGGCGGGATTCACGTTGTTCTGCTGCTGCACTGCGCGCGTAATGTCCGGAACGGTCAGCCCGAGTTTTGCCAGCACGTCTGGCTTGATCCAGATGCGCATGGCGTAATCGCCGGCGCCAAATACCCTAACCTCGCCCACTCCGGGAATGCGGTACAACGCGTCATTAATGTTGATGTTTGCGTAATTGGCCAGGAATAATGAGTCGTACGTGCCCTTGGGTGAATACAGGGCCACCAGCATCATGGGGAAGCCGGTGGATTTGCGCATCGTCACTCCGAACTGATTTACATCGGGCGGAAGATTGGGCTGCGCCTGGGCCAGACGGTTCTGCACGTTCACCTGATCGGTATTGGGGTCACTGCCAACATCGAACGTGACTGTCTCCTGCAGAGTGCCGTCATTGGCGTTCGTGGACTGCATATAAAGCATGTTGTCCACGCCATTCAACTGCTGCTCCAGCGGGGTCGCTACAGACTGTTCGATTGTGGTGGCATCGCCTCCCGTGAACGTTGTATTAACAATGATCTGCGGAGGAACAATCTGCGGGAACTGCGCCAGAGGCAGCTTGCCCATTGAAACCAATCCGGCCAGGACCGTAACAATGGAAATCACCATTGCCACGATCGGTCGATTGACAAAAAATTTGGCCATTGGCTGCCTGTCCTTCTACAGGTTCACTGCTTTCGGTGTTACCATGGTCCCGTCTTTCACCTTTTGCAGGCCCTCTACGATGACCCGTTCCTGCGGCTTCAGACCATCCTGAATAATCAGCATCTTGCCGATATTTGGGCCTACCTTCACCGGACGGATATTTACCTTGTTGTCAGGCCCCACCACAGCCAGTTGATAGCTGCCCTGCAATTCAGTGACTGCCCGCTGCGGTACCAGCAACGCTGATTTTTGTGTTCCCATTTCCGCCAGCACGCGGCCAAATTGGCCTGGACGGAGAAGATTATTGGGATTGGGAAAAGAGCCGACTACGCGGATCGTCCCGGTATTGGCATCCACCTGCCGGTCTGCCAGCAGAAAAGAGCCTTCATGCGGAAACGTTGAGCCATCCGAAAGAACCAGCTTCAGCCGGACGCCCTTCCATGCATCTTTTTCAGCGCCATTTTTACCTACGCTTTGCGTCATCATGTATTGCTGCTCACTGATGGAAAAATATGCCTTGATTGGATTTACCTGCGAAATTGAGGTCAGCACCGTGGTTGGGCTCACCAGATTACCGATCTGCGTCTGAGCGATGCCGGCAATCCCGTCAATCAATGAAGTGACTTTGGTAAATCCAACGTTGAGTTCGGCCTGCTCGACTGCCGCTTTGGCGATCTCCACTGCGGCGTTGGCCCCCAGCTCCGCTTGAACGTCATTGTCGAACTGGCTCTGGGCAATCGCCCGGGCCTCCGCCAGCGGCTTATCGCGCTTTACATCTTGCTGGGCCTTGCCCATGGCGGCCTGTGCCTGCGCGAGTTGCCCTTTGGCTTCATTCAGGGCAGCCACAAATGGACGTTCATCAATTTCAAAAAGCACTTGCCCCTTGTGGACGAAGGACCCTTCCTTATAATTCTGCTTTGTAAGATAGCCGGAAACCCGGGGCTGAATCTGCGCGTTCACAAAACCATCCAGAGTGGCGGTCCATTCGCTCTGAATTGGAACATCCTTCTGTACCACCTCCATCACGTCAACCTCAGGAGGTTTGGGAGGCGGCCCTGAGGCTTTAGCGCCAGCACAGCCTGCAAGTGCCAAACTTAGCAGCATAAGAAATATGCTCAAACCGGCCCGCACGCTTTTAAAGTTCGCGAGTTGGGCCGTGATTTTAGAAAAAGACGGTTGCATCTCCAAAGTCCTCTCTTCAGTTTTCAACTTGCGCTGGACGTAACGCTGCATTGATAAACTCGATCAGAAAATCAGCATCTTCCCTGGCTGTGGTGGTGGGAGTTCCAGCGAGCCTGCGCTGCAATGCTCCAGTGGTTAAATCTGCCACGGTCCATGCCAGAAGCTCTGGCGGCCAGGGGCATATCAGCTTTTGGGCAATTGCGCTCTCAATCGCGACTGCAAGCTGGTGTACAGGCTCACGCAACCACTCCCGAGCTTTGGCCTTGCTCAACACCGGAGAGCTGGATGGTTCTATGTACATGATTCGGAAAAAATCGCGGCGCTCTTCGCAATATTTAAACCGGGCATTCACGTAAGCCGATATCTTCTCCCGTGCAGTGCCGGCAGCAGCGATCTGCTCCAGCGTCCGAGCCCTTAATGCATCCAGGTCGTTCTCCAGAACAGCGTTGTAAATCTGCTCTTTTGACTCGAAGTAGACATAAATGGTGCCTTTGGCCAAGGCAGCCTCGGCGGCAATTTCATCCACTGTTGCGGCCATATAGCCTTTTTCGGCGAACACTTTTCTTGCCGCCGAAATGATTTCCGACTGCCGGAATTCAGAGACGACCTGCTTCTTTGTCTTGATTGGTTGTGCCAGTTGGGGCATGTGTGACCTGATAGTATAAAAAAATGACTGAGCAGTCAACGGCTATTCTGTGCAGAAAAACGGCTATTCTGTGCAGAAATCAGAACATGATCGTTTGCTGCGTGGATTGCGCGCAACGGTAGTGCCCGAAAATGAGAGAGCAAGAAGAGATTTGCTGGGCCATTGAAGGCTTGGCAATTTCTTCGTTCGCCTCTGATATCGCCATCGCTGTTATAGGCAGATTTAGAAATATTACTTCTGGCACTTCGGACAATAGTGCGTTCCGCGGCCGCCAACCACAATCTTTTTGATCGGGGTCTTACAGGTAAGGCAGGGTTTGCCTTCACGGCCATACGCGCGATGCTGGATTTGGAAGAATCCGGCTTCACCATCGGCATCCACGTAATCAGAAATGGAAGATCCGCCCGCGGCGATAGCGGCCTGCAAGACCTTTTGCAGAGCAGCATGTAGTTTGCGCAATTCAGCCTGAGTTAAGGTATTTGCGCGGCGGCGCGGACGGATGTGGGCCCGGAATAAAGCCTCGTCTGCATAGATATTCCCCACTCCATGCAGCAGCTTCTGATTGAGTAACGCTGCCTTAATGGGGGCCTTGCTGCGATGAAAGAGCTGCGCAAACTCTTCCAGCCCGATATTCAGCGGCTCAGAGCCGGGTCCGTTGAAACTGCTGTTCCGCACTTCCAGCCGGCCAAAACGCCTGGGATCAACAAAACGCAACTCGCGGCCGGAATCCAGTTTGGCTATCAAATGGGTGTGTTTGGCAATCTCTGTTTCAGGAGCAGCAACCAACATTTTGCCCGTCATGCCCAGGTGGACGATCCATTGCCGATCTCGCGGCGCTTTAGGTGATCCAAGATCAAAAATAATGTGCTTACCCACGCGGCGTACCCGTTTCACCTCCGCGCCTTCCAATGTGCTTGAAATTTCTGCCGCAGAGGACTTGAGCGGCTCAGGCTTATTTCCTAACCAGACCGACTCAATGCGGTCTCCAGCCACACGCTTGTTGAGCCCATTGGCGATAGTTTCAACTTCAGGTAATTCCGGCATCCAAAGTGAATCATAATTAAAAGGAGTCTTTGATGTTGCGGCCAGTCAGGCTGTAGTGGTGCATGTATGCGAGCTTTTTCTCCCAAATAAATGAAAAACAAACAAAAAATGGCAGCCTTCGTAGGCTGCCCCTCGCTTCGCTCTAGGTGTGGTAACACCCCTGGAGGTCTAACAGTTTAGAGTTTGGGATTGCTCATGGTGTCTGGTTTCGACTTGTCCGAATTGCTGGCGATTTTCAGGTGGTTCTTCACTTTCAGACTACCTGCATTTTCTTTCGCAATGCGCTCAGCAGAGTCTTTCGCATCTTTATTCGGGACCGTTCCGGTCAATTCCACGGTCTTTCCATTAACAGCAACGTTTACGCCGGCAGTAGCCAGGCTGGGGTCCTTCTGGATTGCCGATTGAATGTTGCCCTGTACATCGCCATTCGCGGCGGCGCTGGGAGCGGCATCGCTCTGCGGCATCTTGTTCTGGTCAGAAGTCTGAGTATCGCTCTTTTTCTGGTCTGTGTTAGGCAGAGTGTCCGGACTCTTGCTCTGATCAGGAGCTGTGGTTGAAGGCTGCTGGTCCGGTGTGGCCGGCTGTGATTGTGACGAGCTCGGTGACGTGCTCGGTGACGTGCTCGGTGTACTCGGTGTAGTTGACTGCGGCGTGCTTTGCGCTATTGCAAAACCGCTACCCAGAACCACCAATAATGCAAGCTTATTGAATAATGCAAGCTTATTGAAATTTCTCACTTCTGTCCTCCGTTTTTGCTTTTGAGATTCGGGCCCCTCGGCAACAGATACGCGTATACCAAGGTTGAGCGACGAAGCTCGCGTAATCGGGGCCGGTTGATTCGTTACAGAATGATTAGATGCCCCTCCATAGGTGGAGTTGGCCCACCAGAACTGGATTCCGGAGCTGCTGGTGCACCGAAAATGGACAGATTCAGAAACTCTCTACATTGAGGATTTCCGCTGTTCCAATAAGCTGCTGAAGCATTTAGGCAACTGCTTGGGAGGATTTAGGCGGCCTGAGATCGATGAAGTTGCGCAGCCACTTTCTTTAGATCGGTTATGAACTCACGCATCTGCTCATGGCGCGATTCGTCATCTTGCGCGCGCAAAATAGAGGAGGGATGAACTGTGGCCAAAACACTCGCAGCAATACTGGAGGAGAGCCACTCACCCCGATGCTGCGTCACGCGAAACTGCCGGCCCAGAATTCCTTGCGCAGCCGTGGCTCCCAGTAATACGACAACCTGAGGTTTTACAACGTTGATTTCTGCTTCCAGCCAGGGACGGCACGCGCTGATCTCAATAATATTGGGCTTCTTGTGCAGGCGGCGTTTCCCCCGCGGTTCCCACTTGAAATGCTTGACGATGTTGGTTACGTAAACATCGTTGCGATCAATACCGGCGGCGAGCAGGGCTTTATCTAGGACGGCCCCTGCCGGTCCCACAAACGGTCGTCCCTGAAGGTCTTCTTTGTCGCCCGGCTGTTCACCCACCATCATCACGCGTGCTGTCTGACGGCCTTCGCCAAATACGGTCTGCGTGCCCAGCTTCCATAGATCGCATGCCTTGCATGCGGCAGCAGCTTCGCGAAGAGCGGGTAGTGTTGGCTTTGGAGGAATATATACGGCAGCCGTCTGCTGGGTCCGTTTAGCCATTATGATTTTGATGCGGAGTTTAAGAAAAGCGGACGCCTTTGAAGGACATCCCTTGGCTACTCACATAGGCTGCTGCTTAGGCTGCTGATCAATGAACCCCCGGAGCTAACACGAATGAAATTTCATACAGAATATCTGACCTTCAACACCAAAAAACACCGCGAATATATCCACATTACGCCGCAGGTGGAAAAAATAGTGCAGGCGAGCGGCGTTTGTAATGGCATGGCGCTGGTTTCCGCCATGCATATTACTGCCGGCGTTTATGTAAATGACGACGAACGCGGGCTAATTCAGGATATCGACAAATGGCTGGAACATCTGGCGCCGTTCAATGAGGCGTACCTGCATCATCAGACGGGCGAGGGCAATGGAGATTCGCATTTGAAAGCTCTGCTGGTACATCATCAGGTCATTGTGCCAGTAACGAATGGAAAATTATTGCTGGGAACATGGCAGCGCGTTTTCTATGCCGAGTTTGACGGCCAACGATCAAAGAGGGTGGTTGTGGCCATTATGGGAGAATAGCCAATGATTGCATCGCCAGTTTGTGTGGCAGGTGCTGGCTGAATTCAGTGTACGCTGTCCTGTCTGGCTGTTTGCGGCGCGGCCGGCAGCTTCAAAAGTATTTCTGATATCCCTTCCTGGATTGAGAGTTCGCCGCCAACTGAAAGCACGAGTTCCTGTATGTATATGATTTCTTTAGCTAGGATAGTTTTCGCATCCTTGGCGGGAGACGGAGAACCATCATTCGCCTTCCACTTGAATTCCAACAGGCAACGGCCCTCCGTGACCTCTGCCGAAACAGTCAGAATGAGCGGCCGGGTATTTCTGCCGATCAGCTTGCTAAGAAAAATTACCAGAAGCTGGCGAAGCACTGGATTGCTGGTTACCTGAATGGAAATATCCCATTGGCGATCCAGCGTCAGCAGCCCTGAATGCAACAGGATGATGAAGTCATTGAAAATCTCATTGAGTAATGTGTCCAGGGAAGTCCAGGGCTCTGCAGGAATTGGGGTATCCCGCACCAGCGCCGAGATGCTTTTGGTAAGAGAGATGGCGCGGTCCGCCTGTTGCTCAATGCCCTTGATATCGGCGGGTTCAAGAGATGTATTTCCATTGCGCATGCCGAGAACTTCAAGGAAGCAGCGCACACTGGTCAAAGGCTGGGCCAGATCGTGCGCTAAAGAATGGACCAATGCTTTCAGTGGGATTTGCTGCCCGCCGGTTGAATCCCTGAGACTGCTGCTCGAACCAGCCTGATAGTTATGAATAAATTCCGGTTGCTTCGCATACTGCTGAATTCCGGCATGTCCCGCACCTTGCGAGGGAGCAGGCCTGCCAATCCTATAACCAGCGCCGCGAATCGTATGGATCAATTTTGTTTCATCCGGGAAATCTACTTTTTTCCGCAGATAGTTCACATAGACATCCACCAGGTTGCTGTCCGTTTCCGGTTCCAAGCCCCAGGATTCCCTTAAAAGTTCCTGGCGCTCCACCGTTTCGCCGGCGTGGCGCATCAGCAGGAACAACAGGTCGAACTCTTTGGGACTGAGCTTGATCTCGCGTTTTCCGCGATGGGCTTTGCGCGAAGACGGATCCAGTTCAAGGTCTTCCACCCGCAGGATGCTAAGTTGAGGATCAGCCTTGCGCCGCAGCAAGGCATTGGCTCTGGCCGCCAGTTCCTGGAAGGAAAAAGGCTTGGTAATGTAGTCGTCAGCGCCCAAATTGAGAGACTGAATACGGTCAGAAACGCGGTTGCGCGCGCTCAATACCATGACAGGCGTTTCCAGCCCTTCTGACCGCAGCCTTTCCAGCAGCTTCAATCCATCGGTCTGGCCAAAGTTCAGGTCCAGGATGATCAGTTTATAGTTTTGCCGTTGCAGCTCAGACAAAACGCTATCTTCAGTAAGAGCGGTATGGACAGAATAACCTTCCGATTCCAGGGACTTGGATAAAAATGTCGCCAGTTGAAGATCATCATCGGCAAGGAGTATGGACACCGCGATCTACCTCTCTCAGTGTTAGCCGCCATTACAGCTCTTAAAATAAGGTTCCAGATTGCCTGACTATACTAAAGAACAAAGAACTAAGTAGTTAGAGAGGATTCTAGAACATAAAAATATCTGGTGATTGAGATTAGCATAATTTTATAAAGCATCAGGACACTTCTGGGACAGGCCGAGTTTGTCGCTGATCTTTATATTGTGCGGGTGTTTTCAGGACGGACTTAGGAAACCGCAGAGCTTATTGGCAACCCGGCCTTACGATAATTGGTGCCAGGACTTCACCAAGCGGTAACAGGTCATGTTTGGATTTCCACAGGCATAGGTGTAAGATGAACGCCCTTAAATTTTCAGCTTAGGAGCTGCTTTCCCCACAATGAAAAGCATTTTGGCCGTTGTGGTTTGCGGTATTGCCCTTCATGCTGGCGCGCAGGATCGCTTTCGCGTGTGCAGCGATATTACCGGTGAGCAGCCAGCCTCGCTCGTTGTTTACCTGAGAGGCGTGCAATATGGGTGGGAGAATGCTACCGGGATATTGCGAACAGAATTAAACAGGCACGTCCCGCCAAATTCAGGAGATGTCCTGCAAAAACAAAAGGACTGGCTCAATTCTTACGTGCTCCCGAAGGGCACCGGATGGGCCGATTTGCTTGAGCAGGTAGTCTCTGAGTGCAGCAGCAGCCCGTCTTCATCTATTTTTATTGTTGCGCATCGCGTGGCCGAACGAGCGCAACATAATACGGCGGGCGACGGTGATTCAGATCTCATCCGGGACCTAGCGTCGGTTAGATGTTCTGACCTGAACAGTCTCGAAGTCGCATTTTTTGAAGGATACAGAGATGGGTTTCAAGCGTTGATGGATTCCGAAGAACCACTGCTGGCGGCCATTGACGACCCGGTTGTTAAACGATCCGTCGCGGCTCTGGATTACGCCACGCAGGAACAGATACGTCGAACACACTCCCTCGCAATAGAACGCCAATTTTGCGATAAGCAACAGAACAGAAATCAGCCACTCGTGGTTGCGCTTTTAAGTCCTCCAGAGGCCGAATCCCCACCTCCACCCTCGCAATCAGAATGGCAGACTGGTCTATTGATAGATACCACTGCCCAAACAGGGAGCCGTCTCTTTGGTTCTTTCCATGATTCTCAGGGGATGTTAATTGAAAAGCGGAATGACGCCACTTACTACGAAATACGTTCGGGAGAGTTTACCTACATTGCCAAACGAACTCTCACCAAGCGGCGGGATAAGCAGCTTCTTGTCACAGTGAACGCTGAAGTTAAATTTCGCATCAAGGGCAGCGATGTTTATCTGCTTGCTGACGATGGGAAGGAGCACAAGCTTTCGCTGGAGAAGGTGATTAAAAATAACCTCTAAACCTCCGTTGAATATCGGCTTGTAATTGCCGCATGGACTAGCCGATCACCTATATATGTAAAACGAAAATGACCACTACCCACCAAGCGAGTCGATTCACGACCCACAAAAATCTTTGGTACGATAAAGAGTTTCATTCCCGGAAGGGGTCCTGCAATCAATGGCAGCCAAAATATTCAAGAACTTCATCAACGGCGAGTGGGTTGAGTCCCGCACCGGCCAAACTTATGAAAACCTGAACCCTGCTGATACGCGCGACGTGATTGGTGTTTTTCAGCGCTCTGATAAGCGCGATGTTGACGACGCAGTATCCGCAGCGCGCCAGGCATTTGAACGCTGGCGGCTGGTTCCGGCTCCAAAGAGAGCTGAGATTATCTATCGCGCAGGCGAAATTCTGTTGGAGCGCAAAGAAGAATATGCGCGCCTGATGACGCGCGAAATGGGCAAGGTGTTAAAGGAAACTCGCGGCGACGTACAGGAAGCCGTGGATACCGCCTACTACATGGCCGGTGAAGGCCGCCGGCAGTTTGGCGTGACTGTCCCTTCAGAATTGCCGAACAAGTTTGCCATGGCTGTGCGGATGCCGATAGGCGTATGCGGCATGATTGCGCCCTGGAATTTCCCTATGGCAATCCCTTCATGGAAGCTTCTGCCTGCGCTGGTTTGTGGCAATACGTGCGTATTCAAGCCAGCAGAAGACACGCCGCTTTCCACATTGAACTTGCTGAAAGCATTGACTGACGCAGGTTTGCCGAAGGGCGTGGTCAACGTGGTAACCGGGTTCGGGCCTGAGGTCGGCGCTCCGATTGCCGAGCATGCCCATGTGCAGGCGATTTCGTTTACGGGATCGAGCGAAGTAGGACGAATTGTGGGTGAAACTGCTGCGCACAGTTTCAAGCCGTGCTCGCTTGAGATGGGCGGGAAAAATGCCATCATTATTTTGGACGACGCGAATCTCGATCTGGCGCTTGAGGGCGTGTTGTGGGGCGCTTTTGGAACTACCGGGCAGCGCTGCACCGCAGCCAGCCGTGTAATCGTGCAGAAAGGCGTTTACCGGCAGTTTGCTGATCGGCTGATTTACCGAGCGCAGAGGCTCAAGGTAGGCAATGGCCTGAGCGATGCCGTGGAGATGGGCCCACAGATCAATGAGCAGCAGGTGGCCACGACAGAAAAGTATGTCCAGATTGGCAAGAATGAAGGCGCCAAGCTGGAGGCCGGCGGCAAAGCACTCAACACCCCCGATCACGCTTATGGATGGTTTTTTGAGCCGACCATCTTTACAGATGCGCATGAGAAAATGCGCATCGCCCAGGAAGAAATCTTTGGGCCGGTGCTCAGTCTTATTCCGGTCGATTCGTTTGACAAGGCAATCGAGATCGCGAACGGCGTGCCTTACGGGCTTTCTTCTTCTGTCTATACCCGCGATGTGAACAAGGCTTTCCGGGCGATGCGCGATATTTATGCCGGCATTACGTATGTCAACGCGCCGACTATCGGAGCGGAGGTACATCTGCCGTTTGGGGGGACCAAAGCGACTGGGAACGGGCATCGCGAAGGCGGACTGGGAGCGATTGATTTTTATACCCAGTGGAAATCCTGCTACATCGATTTCTCAGACCGGCTGCAACGCGCCCAGATCGATACCGGGGAATAGGACACGCAGCCAGCTTTTCTGGAATCTCGAGCGGAGCGAGAGATCCCTACAGTTTTGAGTCTCTGCGGGGAGTTTAAAGGGTTTATAGGCGTAGGGATGCCTCGCTTTGCTTCGGGATTTTAGAAAAGAGCTGACCACTAACTTATAATGAGCGGCAGGACTCCGCGGATTTGTAAATGATAACGCGCGAGCAGTACTGTGTCCGAACAGAAACCGGATAAGAACAAACGTTCATTACCACTGACCCAGCGGCGCGCCCTGCTGATCCCGCTGGCGCTGGGGATCGTTTTACTGTTCGGCGTTGTTTTCTCCCAACAGGCATTCAATCTGAAGCAGTTGCGGCCTGATTCCGCCGGGCAGACATTGGGGCTGGTAGCGCTTTCCGCGCTGGTCTTCCTGCTGCTGGTGGTGCTCACCTTTGTTCTGCTGCGCAATCTGCTGAAGCTCTATGCTGAGCGGCGGCTGGGGGTGCTGGGTTCGCGCTTCCGCACGCGTATGGTGATTGGCGCGCTGGTGTTGTCCTTTGCTCCGGCAATCGTGATGTTCATGTTTTCTTACGGGCTGATGAACCGCTCCATTGATAAGTGGTTCTCCAGTCCCGTCAATGCTTTGCACCAGGATTCAACGCGCGTGGCCAATCTTCTGGCTGATTCCTTTGGCGACAATGCGCGGCGCAAGGCCATGGATATCGCGGAGTCTCCCGAAATCCAGCACGCGTTTGAGACCGCGAAATACTCCAGCGTGCTGCATGAATTCCGCCGCCATCAAAATACGCTGCAAGGCGGGTTTGCGCTGGCTATCCGTGACGGCGATGCGGTAGCCAGTTGGAACCTGCCGCGTCCATGGGCGCTGCTGCGCCCCAGCCTGCCCGATCTTCACAAGCTACAGTCAGGGCCGCAAAAATGGTCCGACCAAAACACGGAATACCTGATGGCCATGGCGGCCGTGGGAAAGTCCGGAGCCATTCTGATTGGCCTGCCGTTGCCGAAAGAGTTGTCACTGAGCCTGGCGGAAATCAACCAGGACCAGCACGACTATGAAACTCTGAGCCATGAGGCGAAACGCATACGCGGCCTGTATATGCTTTTGCTTACGCTGCTCACGGTGCTTGTGCTGTTTGTGGCTACTTGGTCATCTCTGTTTGTGGCCAAGCTGGTAACGCGTCCGGTGGAAGCGCTGGCGGAGGCGACACGGGAAATTTCCGTAGGACATCTGGGCCACCGGGTTGAGGTTTCCGCCGCTGACGAACTGGGTGAGCTGGTTTCTTCTTTTAACCAGATGGCGGAAGAGCTGGAAACGAGCCGCAAGAAAATTGACGAATCGGCACGCGCCTTGACAGAGACGAACACGGAACTGGAGCAGCGCCGCCGCCACATTGAGACGATCCTGGAGAGCATTCCCACAGGCGTGCTTTCACTGGACAGAGAAAGACGCGTGACGCACAGCAATGTGGCTTTTGGGCGGATGTTCTGGCCGAATGGCGGCACACCGAAAGTTGGATCGACGGTGCGGGAAGTATTTAACGATGAAACGGCTGCCGATCTGGAGCACCTGCTGCGCCGCGCCGATCGCATGTCAGTGACTGCGGCGCAATTTGAAATCCCGGTGGACAAAGAAAAGCTCAATGCGAGTGTAACAGTTTCTTCCGTACAACATGGGAAGCAGCGGCTGGGATATGTGATTGTGTTTGAAGATTACAGCGAACTGCTGAAGGCACAGCGCGAAGCGGCATGGCGTGAAGTGGCGCGGCGGGTTGCGCATGAGATCAAAAACCCGCTGACGCCTATCGCTCTTTCGGCGGAGCGAATACGCAAGCACCTGGAGCGCGGCACTAGGCCCGATGAAGCGTCTTTGGCGGTGATTCATGGCTGCGCTGAAACGATTACGGGAGCAGTTCAGACCGTGCGCTCACTGGTGGATGAGTTCTCTTCCCTGGCGCGATTCCCCGCCGCGCGGCCGCGACCGGCCAACATCAATGAAATTGTGGAAGACACGCTGGCAATGTTCAATGGAAGGCTGGACGGAATCCATGTGGAAAAGCAACTGGATGCGCAGTTGCCGCTGGCCATGGCCGATCCAGAAGCGATTAAGCGTGCGCTGGCCAACCTAATTGATAACGCCGCTGAAGCCATGCAGGATTCGCATGTGCGTGAAATCCATATTGCCACGTCGATGCTGGAAGGCCGGGACGGGCTGGAAATTATGATTGCTGATACAGGCCACGGCATCAATCGCGAGGTAAAAGAAAAATTGTTTTTGCCATATTTTTCCACCAAGAAGCGCGGCACGGGACTGGGGCTGGCGATTGTGCGTCGCATTATTGAAGACCATCACGGATCGATTCGAGTGGAAGAGAACAAGCCAGCCGGGGCAAAGTTTCTGGTAGAGCTGCCGCTGGCCGGCGAGATGGCGGCATCGGAGTCGCAGAGTGCATAGCGTCCTGGTGGTGGATGATGAGCGCGATATCCGCGAGTCGCTGCGGGGCGTCCTGGAAGATGAAGGCTACAAGGTGCTGCTGGCGGAAAGCGGCGAAGCATGCCTGGACCAACTAAAAAAACGCTCCTGCGAAGTAATTCTGCTCGATATTTGGCTGCCCGGTATGGATGGCCTGGAGACTTTGGAAAAAATCCGGCAACTGGAAGACCCGCCGGAAGTGGTGATCATCTCAGGCCACGGCACGATTGAGACGGCGGTCCGCGCCACCAAGCTGGGCGCGTTTGATTTCCTGGAAAAGCCGCTCTCGCTGGACAAGACCCTGATCGTGCTGAAGAACGCGGTGGACGCGCACCAGCTCCGGCAGGAGAATGCCGAGCTTAAGAAACAGTTTCAATCGAAGAGCGTGCTGGTGGGCGAGAGTATCCCAATCAAGGCGCTGCGGCATGAGATCGCCGTAATGGCTCCAACGAATGGCCGAGTGCTGATTTATGGCGAGTCAGGCACCGGCAAAGAGCTGGTGGCGCACGCCATCCACGCGCATAGTTTGAGAAAGGGCAGCCTGTTTGTGGAAGTGAATTGCGCGGCAATTCCTGAAGACTGGATTGAGAGCGAACTGTTTGGCCATCGCAAGGGAGCGCTGCCCGGCGCGGCCAGCGACAAAGAAGGAAAATTTGAAAGGGCCAATGAAGGCACGCTGTTTCTGGATGAAGTGGGCGACATGAGCCTGAAGACCCAGTCCAAGGTGCTGCGCACGCTGGACGAACAGAAATTCACTCCGGTGGGCGACGATGAGCCGGTAAAAGTTGACGTGCGGGTGATTGCGGCAACGAATAAAGACCTTGAAGAAGAAATTTCCAGAGGCAATTTTCGCGAAGACCTGTTCTACCGGCTGAACGTAATTCCCTTTTATGTTCCGCCGCTGCGTGAGCGCAAAGAAGATATCCCGCTGCTGTCACGGCATTTTCTGAAAGAGTTTTCCGCGGCATACAGCCGGCGGTCGCGCGAGATCACTGACGAAGCCATTGATATGCTTGCGCGGTATTCCTGGCCCGGCAACGTGCGCGAGCTGCGCAACGTGATTGAGCGGCTGGTCATTATGAATCCGACGGCGCACAAGATTGAGCGCAAACATCTGCCACCGCTGATTCATCGCGAAGGCGGGCGTAACAGCACGGCTGGGTTCTCTACATTGCATCAGGCACGTGCTGCTTACGAGCGCGACTACATCCTGAAAAAACTGGATGAGAACCACGGCAACGTGACCCGCGCGGCGGAAGTGCTGGGGCTGGAACGCAGCCATCTGTACCGCAAGATGAAGACGCTGGGAATCGCCGTGAAAGAGTAGCAGCGGCAGCGGGCCTAAACCGCTCGCCTGAGCACTCGACGACACACCGAAGCCGGACCGTCTTCTACTCTACCTTGCGCTAGAATGCTTTGGTGCATAGAAGAAGCGTTAATATTCAGTTCATCAGCCGTCTGGGAATCGCCGTTATTTTTTTCGTATTGATTGGCGCTGTCTCCCGCGCGTTTACAAATTCCGCAATCGGATTCAAGGAACTCACAATGCATGCAACTGGAACATTTGAAGTCAAGCTGGTGCCGCAGACAGATGACAAAAGCGGAGACACATCGCTTGGACGAATGACCATTGACAAGCAGTTTCATGGCGACCTGGAAGGCGCCAGCAAAGGGCAGATGCTGACCGGCATGACGGAGGTAAAAGGTTCCGCCGGTTATGTCGCCGTTGAAAAAGTTACGGGAACCCTGAAGGGCCGCAACGGCACATTCATTCTGCAACACACAGGCATTATGGATCGTGGCAAACCGCAGCTCAAAATTACCGTTGTGCCGGATTCCGGTACTGGACAACTGGTGGGAATTACCGGCACTTTCAACGTAATCATTACTAATGGCAAGCACTCTTATGAGTTCGATTACACGCTGCTGGAATCGCAATAGGCTAGGCAGGAAAAATGTGTTGTGCAGGATTCATTACCAACCTCTTCCAAACTTGCGACCAAATGCGGCGCAAGGCATCTAATCGGCTTTCCATAGAACACAGACCTTCAAATGGCTTGTGGCCCTGAACCACTAGCGACATGGCGAAAGATATATGGCAAAACCAATTCTGCTGAGTGTGGATGACGACGCCGACGTTTTGCGGGCCATTGAGCGCGACCTGCGCTCGAAGTATGGCGCCAGCTATCGCGTGCTGGCCAGCGATTCTCCTGAGCACGCGCTTGATCTGTTGAAACAACTCAAAGTCAGGAATGACAGTGTGGCGCTGCTGCTGGCTGACCAGCGCATGCCCAAGATGGACGGCGTAAATTTCCTGGAACAAGCAATGGGCATCTATCCAGATGCCAAGCGGGCGCTGCTGACTGCTTACGCCGATACCAGCGCCGCCATCAGCGCCATTAATCAGGTTAATATCAATTATTTTTTTCTCAAACCCTGGGATCCGCCGGAAGAACATCTTTATCCGCAATTGGATGACCTGCTCGACGATTGGCAGGCTGGATACCGTCCCACTTTTGAGGGCATTCGAGTGCTGGGTACGCGCTGGTCGCCGCGTTCTTATGAGCTGCGCGACTTTCTTGCGCGCAATCGTGTTCCGTATCAATGGATTGACGTGGAAGTTTCCGCGAACGATCCGGAAACCAAGCGTCTGCTGGAAGCTTTGGGGCCTGAAGGCGCAAGCCTGCCTGTGGTGCTTTTTCCTGACGGAACAAAACTGCTGGAAAGCGTTCCGGCGGATGTGGCGCAGAAAGTCGGGCTGCGCACCCGCGCGCAGACTAACTTTTATGATCTGGCAATCATCGGCGGTGGTCCCGCAGGGCTTGCCGCCGCTGTGTATGGCGCGTCGGAAGGGCTGCATACGGTGATTGTTGAGCGTGAAGCTCCGGGCGGTCAGGCCGGCATGAGTTCACGCATTGAAAACTATCTTGGCTTTCCTAACGGGTTGAGCGGCGGTGATCTGGCGCGGCGCGCGGTGGTGCAAGCGCAACGCTTTGGCGTGGAAATTCTTTCGCAGGAAGCTACCGGCGTACGTACTGAGGGATCGTATCGCATCATCAAGCTGGCCGATGGAAATGAAATTTCCTGCCACGCCTTGATGGTCGCGACTGGGGTGCAGTGGCGCAGACTGGATGCTCCCGGCATTGACCGCCTTCAGGGAGCAGGCATTTATTACGGCGGCGGATCCACGGAAGCGCTCTCCTGCAAAGGCGAGACAGTGTATGTGGTGGGCGGCGCGAATTCGGCGGGTCAGGCAGCTATGAACTTTGCTCGCTACGCGGACCGCGTGGTGATTTTGGTGCGCGGCAGTTCGCTGGCGGCCACCATGTCTCAGTATCTGATTGACCAGATTCAAGAGACCCCCAACATACAGCTCTGGATGCACGCCAGCGTGGCTGAAGCGCACGGTGAAACACATTTGGAAGAAATTTCCGTGCTCTGCTCTGACACTGACAAGGTTGAGCGCGTTCCGGCTAGCGCAATGTTTATCTTTATCGGCGCGCTGCCGAAGACAGACTGGCTGGGCGAACTGGTTGAGCGCGATGATCGCGGCTTCATTCTCACCGGTCCCGACCTCATCTGGGAAAGCAAGCGCCCCAAAGGATGGGCCCTGGAGCGCGATCCGTTCCTGCTGGAAACAAATATTCCCGGCCTCTTTGCCGTAGGCGATGTCCGCCACGGTTCGGTCAAGCGCGTTGCTTCCGGCGTGGGTGAAGGTTCCGTGGCAGTGCAGTTCATTCATCAGTACCTGAGCAAGGTATAAACATGGTTGAAATATCAGATTTACTGCGTGTGCCGGTGTTCGCTGATCTGCCTCAGGACCAGATTGAGTGGTTCATCCGCCAGTCGCAGGAGATATTCCTCAAGGCGGATGATTCATACGTGCACCAGGGCGACCCTGCTGATTCAATGTTTGTGATCCTGGAAGGGCAGTTACAGGGCAGGGGCGAATTTGGCGGCGAAGCAGTCATTTTTACAAGTAAAAGCGGTGATATTAGCGGCCTGCTTCCTTTCTCCCGAATGAAGTTCTATACCGTGAGCGGACGCGCCATTACCGATAGCCGCATCCTGCGCTTCCCTGCTGCGGAGTTTCCGCAGCTCATACAGAAAATGCCCGTGCTCACGCAGCGACTGGTGGGGCTGATGTCCGACCGCATCCGAGAAACCACGCGGGTGGAGCAGCAGCGTGACCGCCTGGCGGCGCTGGGCAAACTTTCCGCCGGGCTGGCGCATGAGCTGAATAATCCAGCGTCGGCGGCCAAGCGCGCTGCCAGCCAGTTGCGCAACGCGCTGCAACGCATCAAGGAAGCCAGCCATGATCTGGGCGCGCGCGAACTTTCCGTAGCTCAAAAGTCGGAAATCCTCAAGCTGGAAGCATCACTTGTGCAGCAGGACGGCCCTCCACCGGACACGTTGACCATGAGCGACATTGAAGACCGCATCGATGAGCTGCTGCGCAGCCACGGTCTTAGCGATCTATGGCAACTGGCTTCTGACCTGGCGCATAAAAACGTTAGACCCGCCGCGCTGGAACAACTTTTTGCCACCCTTGATGCCGGTACCGTTCGCGCCGCGCTGTTGCGCATTGCCGCTTCAGTGGAGATCGGCAACCTGCTGAATGAAATTGAGAGCAGCACGTCGCGCATTTCTGATCTGGTCCGCGCGATCAAGGAATACACCTTCATGGACCAGTCTCCTGTGCAGAACGTTGATATCGTCAAGACACTGGAGACCACGCTCACCATCCTGAACCACAAGCTCAAGCGCGGCGTCACGGTCACGCGTGACTATCAGCAGGTGCCGTTTCTGGTGAACTCTTTTGGCAGTGAACTCAATCAGATTTGGACCAACATTATTGATAACGCTATTGACGCCATGAACGGCCAGGGCGAGCTGCGCGTGCGCACATATCGTGAAGACAATTGCGTGGTGGTAGAAATCACGGACAACGGTCCGGGCATTCCCGACGATATCAAGCCGCATATTTTTGAGCCGTTTTTTACCACCAAAGGCGTGGGCCAGGGCACCGGCCTGGGACTGGATACCGTTGCGCGCATTGTCCGCAAACATCGCGGCAATATAGAGGTGAATTCAAAACCCGGAAACACCAAATTTCAGGTATGGCTGCCGTTAGCGGAAGCCAAGACCTGATTCAGTTTGCAAACTGCAGCCAAGCCACTTCAAAGGAACTTGGCTTCCTGTCTCGGTGTTATAAGTTCTACAGTAAAAATATGAACCGCCATGAATATCCATGCGCTCGCGCTGGAGGAAACCTCGTGTCGAGAGACGACGGCATCATCGGCGTGTCGGACCATGGCGGTTGGGCGGTGTTCGTAACGGTTGCGGGCGACGGGACGCTCCTTGACCGTCGGCGCGTTGAACTGGTGGACGATAACCTGCCCAAGATTCCGCACCACAGCGAAGGGCAGGCGCTTCCGCTTGATGAGGCAGTGGCGCTGGTGGAGCGCGTGCAGTTGTCGGCGGAACGGCACGCCAAGATCGGCCTTGACGCTGTCGCGAAGACGGTACCCGGACGCATCTTCGGCATCGCGCTTCGCCAGTGCCCAGTGCTGCCGCCAACTGTTGCCGAGCGAATCAAGGACTATCGGGCGCAGAACGTCGCCGACTGGGTGATGTACCGCAAGGCGCTGGCCGCCGCGGCTGAGGCGCGCGGCTGGAGTGTCCACTGGTATGACGCGAAGAAGGTGTTTGCTGCAGCGAGCGAAGCGCTGCACATCAAGGATATCGAAGCCCTCGAAGCCCACTTTCTCCAGTTGAGGAGGTCCATCGGGCCGCCCTGGAGCAAGGACCACAAGCTTGCAATGGCAGCGGCGATTGTCGCCGCGAGGGCGCATTTGTGAGCACCGTCCGCCGGGCGTTCACAGTTTTGGCAATAGGCGAAAACGGTCTCGAACTCATAACATTGGAACAAAAGTAATTTTCTTATAAACGGCACTGTCGCAATCATTCTTTTTATGCGATAGCCGCTGTTCCTCCTGTAGCAACGTCAAGCCGTTCTGGCTTTTTTTGAACGTATTCCACTCGGCTTGAATTTCAGAACGATTTCAGCATTCAGGTTCAGGCGATGCGCATAGGCAAGCAGCTTCTCTATGCTCATTTTGGAAATTTTGCCGTTAAGCAAGTTGCTGATATTGGGTTGGTAGTCGTCAAGGATCTCCGCCAGCCTGGCTTGCGTGTAATGCTGTTGCCGGATTTGCGCTAATAACGCATTCAAGATTTTGGCTTTGATCTTTAACGCCGCCGCTTCTGCCTGAGAAAAATTGAGGTCGTCAAAGACATCCGTTTTGGTAATGTGAGCCGGTTTATTGATTTTTCCGGACATCCTTTGTTCCTTTCTTTTGTTGCTGGATTCGCTGCCGTACCCGCGCCAGCCTTTCCTTTGCAATTTCCAGATCGCGCCTATCGGTCTTTCGACTTTGCTTTTCAAAGCAATGCAGAATGTAGATCACATCGTCAATCCTGGAGAGGTAAATAACTCGATACCAGGCTCGTTCGTCCTCCTCTTTGAGTTCCCAGACACCCGGCCCCACGGATTCCATCCGGCGCGCTGCTGAAGGCGGCATCACGCAACTGCTGCAACTGCCAGAGAGAAAAACCAAGGTCAGCTCGGATCGGGCCGGGAAAGCGCGTTATTACGTCCCGCGAATCGCCTTCCCAATGGATTTCCGCTGGATTTTCTGCCGGCGCCTTGCTCACCTCCGCAACTCTACCAATGCCTGGTGGCTTTGTATATAAAATAAATTATAAGCAGAATGGCATTCATGTCAGGCCGGATTCGTTACATCCGTTCCTATGTAATGTAGGGAGGCGGCCCGTCGCTTTCGCGCTCAGAATGGGCCTCTATTACCTGTATCTCTGGCGGAGCATAAGCCGCAATATCAATGAGATGGTTGAGACATATCAATTTGTAATGCTGTAGAGGTTCAACGTGCCCGCCAGTGTCGCGTGCAAGGTGGTCGAGAAAGTGCGATGTGGTATATACGCGGAATATCTTTCCTGAAAATACTTCGTCTTCATACCCTTCCACAGCATTTGAGCCAACCAACTCCTCTGTGACCAGGTACGCAGCACAATGCTTCCAATATAATTCAAACGTCTTACACCCTTTAATAGACTCGATTGGCAATGCATCTTTCGATATTTCCGCCAATTCCGTCAAGGAAGGGTGAACCACGCCCGAGTGGTTAACGACAGCTTCCTCGACGATCAGCCGCAAAGAATTATCTCTTGGCTCCGAGAGGTGTCGAAGAAAAACATACTTGACTGCATTCAGTTTTTCGAGCGTTGTGCCATCCTTCATAAAAGGAGCATACCGCACGGCCGAACAGACTAAAGCCGATTCATATGCATGGTCTACCTTCTTGTGTCGCGGCATGAAAAACAAACACCCTCCTAACCCTCTCGTAACTCTGTTGAGCCCCTGTATTCACCCGTTTGACGTGAGCACCGCATGGTGTTACGGTCAAGTGTTAACTGATAGAGGCGGTTGACTTTGCAATGATAATTTCACAATTCCCCCCGATTGCGTCATTCGTTGGCGGAGAGGTCTTTAACCTGATACGGCAGACCGGGGCCGTAGCGCAGGTTGTCCTCGTAATTCTCCTCATTTTCAGCGTCATGTCCTGGTCAGTCATCCTTACCAAATGGGCCTCAATACGGCAGGCGCGGGCGCAGAGCGGGCGTTTTTTGCGAGCGTTCCGCAAAGCGCAGCGCTTGCAGGATGTTGCCGCAGTCTCTGAGCAGTTCAAGCCCAGCCCGCTGGTGGCTGTGTTTGACAACGCTTATGACGAGTATCGCCGGCAGGGCGATGGCAACATTGCCGCCGTGCAGCGGGCCGCGCAGATTGCCTCTTCAGAAGAACTTACCCGGCTGGAACGCCGTCTACCGTGGCTTGCGACCACCGGTTCCGTCGCGCCATTCGTCGGTTTGTTTGGAACGGTGTGGGGCATCATTGATGCATTCAATGGCATGGGTATAGAAAATTCCGCAACGCTGCGCGCTGTCGCGCCCGGAATTTCTGAGGCCCTGATCACCACTGCCGCGGGCCTGTTCGCCGCGATTCCGGCTGTGATCGCCTACAACCAGTTCACGCATCGCATGCGCGAGTTTGGCGCGCGCATGGACGATTTCTCCATGGAGATACTGAATTTTATTGAGCGCACCACCGGGGTCACCACGGGGGTTCGCTGATGGCAACTTTTGCGTGCAATCAAGCAGGGGCTAATGCCCGGATGTTACAGAGACTTTACGCGGCCCTAAATGGCCGCTCTTCCACCGGCTTTACGGCACGATTAAAGTCGTGCCCTGACCCGTGTTGCGTTGGCAAAGTGCCTCTATGCTTTTTTCATCAAGGAGTATCGTAAATGGCGTTCACCGCAAAAAACGGACGCACAGAGACGTCGCTCTCAGACATCAACGTAACGCCTTTTGTGGACGTGGTGCTGGTGCTGCTGATCATTTTCATGGTCACCGCGCCGGTGCTGCAATCCGGCATTGAGGTTTCAGTCCCAAAAACAAAAGTAGTAAAGGAAGTTTCCGAAGAGCGCCTGGTGATTTCCATTACCAAGGGGCAGGAAGTCTATCTGAACAACGACCACGTGCGGCTGGATGAGATTGGCGATGCGCTGCGGAAAAAATTTCGCGATCCGCGCGGGCAGGCCGTGTACGTGCGGGCCGATGAGAACGTGGCTTTTGGGGCCTTTGCCACCGTGATGAGCGCAGTGAAAACCGCCGGCATCACCAACGTAAGCATTGTGACGGAACCGATCCAGTCGGGGAAGAAATAGAGTTTTTGCCGCAGATGAGCGCCGATAGACGCAGATCGACGGACAAGTTCAAGCGCCGCAAAGGAAGCTGATGACCTCAGCGGCTGAAGCCGGAGGTTGTAAGCTGGCAACGCAGGGCTGAAGCCCTGCTCCACCCCGCAAGATTTAGGTACTAAATTGCTAATTGCTGATTGCTAACTGCTAATAATGGCATACGTCCGGCCCAACCTGTTTTACGAGCGCGAGCAATGGAAGAAGCCAGTGCTTGTCTCGGTGGCATTCCATGTCGCATTGGTGCTGGCCATGGTTGCCTGGATCTACGTCGCGGCTCCGCACAGCAGCGCCAATGACTGGGGCATTAAAGAAGGCGATGCAGTAACCGCGCAATTAACCAGCGCGTCCATTCCGATTCCGAAACAGGAACAGTCTGACAACATTGTTGCTAATGAGAGCAAGGGCGTAACGCAAACCGTGCCGCAACCCAAGCCGGTAGAAAAGCCGCCTGATGACGCGCTGCCGATTGCAGGAAAAGTCACGCCACCAAAAAAGACGATTGACCGAACGCCTCCGCCAACGCACGCACAGCCACCGCGCCCCATACCCACTCCGGTGGATACGGCTGTTCCCTATGGTGAAGGCGGGCCGGTGACCGGACCGTATGGCTCTGTGACAACAAGCGCCTATAAAGGCGGTTTCAGCTTTCAGAACGCCGACTTCGGCGGCAAGTATGGCTGGTATGTGGATGGCGTGAAACGGCGAGTGCAGCAGAACTGGCTGACGTATGAAATTGACCCGCGCATCAAAGCGCCGCATCGCGCGTTCATTGAGTTTGACATCATGGCCGATGGCAGCCCGGCGAATGTCCATCTGGCGCAGACGAGCGGCGTGCCGTCACTGGACCAGTCGGCGGTGCGCGCCATTCAACGCATTGATTCATTCGGCAAGCTGCCGGAAGGCAACAGAGTGACAGTAGATTTCTGGTTTGATTATCCCCCGAAATAGGCGAAGGCATGCTTAAAGCAAAAAGAATTGGCACGGGAAAAAGGTTTATAAATCTGAATTTCATGCTGCTCGGCGCAATGTTGCTGTGCGGCTTTATGAGCGCCGCGGCGCAGGACCGCATCAAGATCGAGCTCAATATGGGCCAGGAGCGTCCGCGGATTGCGGTTCCGGATTTCAAGGCCGCGAACGGCGATCCGCAGACCGGCCCGCTGAACACGGTATTCAACCAGGTGCTGTGGAACGATCTGGACAATGCCGGAATCTTTGACATGGTGGCCAAGAGCTTTTATCCCGGACAAACGCCAGGGCAGCCGAACGAGTTAAACGCGAAGGTATGGGGCGATCCTCCGCCAAACGCAGGTGTGCTGACTTTCGGCAACCTGGGCGTGAATAGCGGCAAGGTGGAGGTTCAGGGCTGGCTCTATGACGTCAAGAACCCCGGCGCGCCGCAGATCCTGGGCAAGCAATATAAAGAAGATGCCACGCCGGACATGGCGCGGGTCATTGCGCATCGCTTTGCCGACGAAATTATTGCCCGGCTGGGCAGCGGGATTAATGGGATCGCAGAAAGCCAGATTTACTTTGTAAGCAATCGCAGCGGGAACAAGGAAATCTGGTCAATGGATTATGACGGCGCCAACCAGAAGCAGATCACCAAGCTCGGCTCAATCGCGCTGTCACCCAGGATTTCTCCGGACGGCTCGCGGCTGGCGTTCAGCGGGCTGACCCGGGATTCATGGCAGATCATGATGTACTCCATGGACCTGGGACGCACGGTAGCCTTTCCCCGCAACAGCGGCGATAATTTTTCTCCCGCATGGGCGTCGGATGGAACTAAAATCGCTTTTTCATCCTCAATGCATAGCGGGCTTTCAGAGATATTCATCGCGGAAGCTTCAGGCGCGGGCGCGCGCAGGCTGAGCACCGGCAAGGGTGACGTGTCTCCGGTGTTCAATCCCAAAACCAATGGCCAGATCGCCTGGGTAAGTGGACGCACGGGGCTGCCGCAGATTTATGTAATGGATGCGGACGGTAGTAACGTGCAGCGCATGACAGACCAGGGTTATGCTGTTTCTCCGGCATGGTCTCCCAACGGCCTGCTCCTGGCCTTTGCCTGGGTGCGCAATTACGGCCCCGGCGTGCTGGGCGGCTCAGACATTTATCTTATGGATATCGCATCACGACAGATCATACAATTGACCCACGATGGCGGGCGCAATGATTTCCCGTCATGGTCTCCGGATGGCCGGCATATTGTATTTCAATCGAATCGCAGTGGCACGGAACAGATATGGAGCGTCCTGGCGGACGGCACGCACTTGCAGCAGCTCACGCGCCAGGGCCGCAACAGCCAGCCCAATTGGAGTTTTAAATAGGCCTTATATCAAGTTGCATTTTTTTTTGGAGGATGAGGAGTGAATAAGAGCAAGAGTAACCGGATCGTCGTCCTGGGGGTGCTGGCTTTGTTGATGGTGGGAGTCGGCTGTAAAAAGAAAACGACGGCGCCACCACCGCCACCGCCGCCTAAACCAGTTACCGCCACACTTTCGGCCAACCCGGCTTCTATACAAGCTGGCCAGTCCGCCACGCTGACTTGGAGCACGGAGAACGCCACTGACGTCGCCCTCGACGGCAACAAGGTTGATCCCAGCGGATCACAGACCGTCTCACCGACGCAAACCACCACGTATCATTTAACCGCGAAGGGCGCTGCTGGAACGCAGGAAGCCACAGCGGAAGTTGCCGTCGCTCCACGGGCCACCCCAACGCCAACGCCCACACCCACGCCAACCGTTACTGACGATCAGCTCTTTGCCCAGACGCTCAGAGATGTTTACTTTGACTACGACAAAGCAGACCTGCGTCCAGACGCGCAACAGATGCTGGCCCAGGCTGCTCAGACGATCAAGCAGAAAGGCTGGAGAGTACAGATAGAAGGCAACTGCGACGATCGCGGTTCCACCGAGTACAACCTTTCACTGGGTGAACACCGTGCTGACTCCGCCAAGCAGGCCCTGCTGCAAGCTGGCGTAGGGGCAGATGCCATCAAGACCATCAGCTACGGCAAGGAAAAGCCGCAGTGCACTGAAGCGAACGAAGAATGCTGGCAGAAAAACCGCCGCGACCACTTCACGCTGTTACACTAGAAAACTTGTTACACTAATCAAGCCGGACGGGCCAATGCCTGTCCGGCTTAACAATCTTGGTTCGTACCTAAAGTTGGTTCGCTTGCAGCCCTGTTTCCGGTGCACACTTAGAAAAAGCGCCTCCTCGTCAAAAGAAAATTCCTTGCAGGACCAGCAGCTATTCTGCATCTAACGAGTTAAATGCCTATGAAGAAACAAAGTTTTGCCGTCGTACTTGCTCTGCTGCTTTTTGCAGTATGCGCCAGCCATCCGGCGGCTGCCGCTGACACCAAGTCACAGTTGATCCAGATCCAGACCCAGCTCCAGCTTATGCAGGACAACATGGCCCGCATGCAGCAATCGTTTGACGAGCGCATGGGCGTGATGAAAGACCTGCTTACCCAGCAGATCGATAACGTCAATAAAATGGGCACAACCGTCCAGAACCTGCAAAAATCGCTGGGACAGCAGACCACCGATGCCGGCAGCAAAGTTGACCAGATCTCCGGGCAGGTGCAGGCGCTGCATGATGCCGTGGATGAATTGAAAGCGCGCCTGGCCAAGGTGAGCAAGCAGCTTGATGATATGCAGACGGCGCAGCAAAACATTTCCGCTCCTCCGGCAGGACAGCAACCGGGTGGCGCTCCCGGCGGCGCGGCAAACAATATTCCGCAAGCTCCGCCAGCCGACCAGCTCTATAACGATGGGCTGCGCGACTACAACGCCAACAAGAACGACCTTGCCTCACAGGAATTCACGCAGTATTTGCAAGCCTATGGCAATACTGATTTGGCCGGAAACGCGCAGTTCTACCTGGGAGAGATTGCTTATCGCCAGGGAAATTTTAACGGCGCGGTGCAGGCCTATAACAAAGTCCTTGACCAATATCCGGGCGGGAACAAGACAGCCGCGGCACAGCTCAAGAAAGCTTATGCTCTGCTGGAACTCGGCCAGCGCGATGCCGGTGTGCAGGAATTGCGCAGCCTGATCAGCCGCTATCCAAAAAGCCCAGAGGCCTTGCAGGCCCGGGACCGTCTTACAAAACTGGGGGCCGCGGGCGCGGCCTCCAGAGGTAAAATTCCCCGTCCGTCGCCCAGCCATCACTAGATTTTTGCCGCTATCAGGTTTTTGCCGCTGCTTTTATCTTCAAATCCAGCTCCAGCTTCCGCAAACAATATTTGATCTCCTGCGCTACCTCGGTAACGCGCATGCCATCCTGCACCATCAGCTTGCATGAGATTGCCGTCCGGCCCGGCGTGTCAGCGCCCAGATCATAGGTCACGCGGCAATACTGGCACTCTTCATTCCAGCAAAACCTGCCGTAGGAAACATCTTCAGGAGAAAGATATTGCAGCGCACGCAGAAGCATGTTCCCATCAGGGACCTCAAACTGCTTTTCCCCAAGGGTGATCTTTACCAGCTTGTCATACGGGCGAAACAAGTGCCCTGGGTTGGACATAAATTCAATTTTAATAGTGTTTGATCCAATAGAAGTTCAATTGACTAGAAAAAGCGGCCACGGGAGTTCCGCAGCCGCTTTTCGCATCGCTCTTCCGCAGTGAGAGGCCCATTTCCCCTTGGGACCTTCTCCCCACCTGTCAGCTCAGATAAAAATCAGAGCGTTATATAAGAGTAAACACCGACGATGGCAATAGTTGCGCCTGAATTCAGCCTCTACTCTGCCTCAGGCCCTAGCGCGATTCCTCGCCCCGCCGCGTCATATCGGTGTTTTCCGGACCCGCATCGCCCAGCTTTTCCGCCACGGATTTGGCCTGCGTAAACAGCAGCAGATAATCCGGACCGCCAGCCTTGGAGTCCGTGCCGGACATATTGAAGCCGCCAAACGGATGCGCGCCCACCATTGCTCCGGTGCATTTGCGATTGAAGTAGAGATTCCCAACGTGGAAATCCGTACGTGCTTTCTCCAGCTTCTCCCGTGACGTGCTATATACCGCGCCCGTAAGCCCAAATTCAGTGTTGTTGGCAATCTCCAGCGCATTTTCAAAATTGCGCGCCTTAATGACCGCCAGCACCGGCCCAAAGATTTCTTCCTGGGCAATGCGCGCTGTGGGAGCGATATCGGCAATCACCGTTGGCTGGATAAAGTATCCGTCACCTGCTTCTTTCGCCGGGCCGCCGCCATGAATCAGCCGGCCTTCTTTTTTGCCGATCTCTATGTAATTCAGGATGCTCTTCATCGCCTTCTCGCTCACCACCGGCCCCATCGCCTTGTTCTCCGTGGGATCGCCTACAGTAATTTTTGACACGCGATCTTTCAGCCGTTCCAGAAATACGTCATAAATTTTTTCATCCACTATGGCGCGGGAGCAGGCTGAGCATTTCTGACCCTGGAAGCCAAAGGCCGCCTGCGCCACGCCTTCCACTGCGGCGTCAAGGTTGGCGTCGGCGTCAACAATGATTGAATCTTTGCCGCCCATCTCCAGGATGGTGCGTTTGATCCACTTCTGCCCCGGCTGCGGCTTGGCCGCTCGCTGATTGATGTCGAGCCCAACTTCTTTCGATCCGGTAAAGGCTACAAAGCGGGTCAGCGGATGCTCCACCAGCCCAGCGCCAAAGCTTGAGCCTGAGCCCGGACAGAAATTCACCACGCCATCCGGCATGCCGGCTTCCTGCAAAACTTCAAAAAACTTCGCCGCAATCGCCGGAGAATCATGGGAAGGCTTCAGCACCACGGTGTTGCCGGTCACAATCGCGGCCATGGTCATGCCGGCCATAATGGCGCAGGGAAAATTCCACGGCGGAATCACCGCCGCTACGCCCAGCGGAATGTACATCAGCCGGTCGCCTTCACCGGGAAGCTGCACCGGAGTCTTTGCCCCTGCCAGCCGCAGCGCTTCGCGCGCATAGAATTCGGCAAAATCGATGGTTTCGGCAACGTCGGCATCGGCTTCCGCCCAGTTCTTGCCCACCTCAAAGACCATCCATGCGGCAAACTCAAATTTGCGCTCCCGCAGTATGCAAGCCACGGTGTGCACCAATGAAGCCCGCTGTTCGACAGTCACGCGCTTCCAGCTATCAAAGGCTTGCTGCGCGGCGGCAATGGCGGGTTCAACGTGCTCGCGTCCCGCGCTCTGGAACACGCCCACCACTTCTGACGGCTTGGCCGGATTCACGCTCCTGATCTTCTCCGTGGTCTTGATCAGCCGGTTGCCAATCACCATATCCCACTCGCGTCCCAGCTCCGCGCGGACTTTGCTCAGCGCTGCTTTCATCCTGCGGGCGTTCTCAGGGTTGCCAAAGTCGGTCAGCGGCTCATTTTTAAACGGAGTAGTGGGTACGCGCAGCGTGGGTCGAGAAGTCTCAAGTACAGTCGCCATAATGATTTCCTTTTGCGCTCAGGGGAGAGCGGATGATATGACAGAACCTTGTATTTTACCTCGTTTGGATGACTTCCGTTGGATCCTCGATTCTGCCATGGCTGCGACGCCCGTCCTCCGCTGCGTCCGTGATCTGCCTCCCTTTGCGTTCCTACGTGTCCTTTGTGGTAAAAGCTTTGCCTTTCCGATCACCCGATCACGTGCGATCACGGGATCACCCGATCTGATTTTATCGTTCCTCCGGCTCTCCAAATCTCACCCGCCCCATCACACTGGCTACAATCTGCATGCCGTAAAAAAACATCCCTGCCGACTTCAGGTCCATCTGGCCCTTCATCATTGCATTCAGCCCCTTGGTCAGGCTCAGCACAATGGCATTGGCATCTTCAAGTGGCGGCAGTTCCAGGTCTTGAGTACGCGCCGCCATCAATCGATCATGACCGTAGCAGTACTTGCTGCCCTTCATGCGCGGAGACCCGCAATATTCCCCGCCTGCTCGCCGGTGCGTGCAGCGTGCCGCCAGTTTGGCTTTTTCCAGGTTCCGCTTGTCCGTTTCCTCGCGCTGCTTCTGGTACTCGGTCATGGCGCGCGCCATTTCTTGATACGCCTGGTGCTCTTCAAACTCCACTGGAGTGTCGTTGCCCTCTCGCCAATCCCGCGTATAAATTCTGATGTGTTCTTTGTAAGCTGTATAGGCACGGTAAAACTCCTTGCACAACTTGCCCTGTTCACTGTTTTCCCATTGCGCACCGTGCCTTTCCCGGTATTCCCTCCGTCTCTGCTCCAGCGGTTTGGCCGCTTCTTCTGCTTCTCTCTGCGCCGTTAATTTGAATAGTGCGTCCAGGCTCAAACTCATCGCTTTACCTCATCAAAAGTTTGTTTTATTCAAAATCATGTTTTTACCCGCTTCTCCGTCACCCTTGTTCCTTAATTCGCGCGGTCTTGTTTTCGCTTGCCGGGGTTGACCTCCGATTACCCGATGTCCCAATCACGGCGATCACCCGATGTTGATCCCTACCCCCTGCACTGATCCCCATTTCTAAAAGACTTACACGATTCCTCCCCATGTGTCCCCAACTGCTCTCATTGCAAAGAAAGATACTTACCTCAAACCTCCCCATTTCGTCCCCATCTCGGCTGAGAGATCAGGCAGAGGGTCGCAACCCTAAAATGCAAAAACCCGGCCTCAAGCCGGGTAAAAATCTCTTTATGTGGCACAAAGCCCTGCCCTGGAGCCTGCCGAATGGGCACTTTTGCCTGTGATCGACTCTTGGACCACAGGCACTCTTAACTGTGATCTACACTTGGACCGCAGGCGCCCTCGCCTGCGATTCTTTCATTAGCTATGGGCTCGTCTAGTACGACCTCGCCTGCGACATTACAACACGGCGCAGGCTCTTTCCGCCTGTGAAACTCGTGTGGCACAGCCGCCCTCGGCTGTGGCCTTTAATCATCACCGTTATCAGCCACTACAAACAAAAGACGAATCTACTTTAGCATCATTTCTCTTCATCGAAAAGAAAAATCTGCGACCTCTACCTGACTCATGGAGATGATTCACCAAAGACTGGCACCACGACGCCCGAGCGCCCGGCAGGGCGCCGAACAATGGTACCCTCGGGCGGAAGCCGGGTAGGATGAAAAACCCAGTGAGCCCCAGCGGGGCGGCACAGTCGATTGTGGACTTAGTTCTTCCAGATTGCATCTACGGAAAAAATCAAGAGACAAGGAGCTGGAGAATAAAATAACGGAAGGGACACTAGGTCATTTCTTTAGACAGATGGGGTCATATGCTTGAATCTGATTTTTAGAACTAGCTTTTTACAAGTTAAGGGCCGGGTGTAATCACAGCTGAGATTGGGTATCCAGCAGGAAGCATTGTTGCCGTGACTGCCCCAGGAACTCCGAGACGGATACGTTCTCTGGAAATCCAGGAAAGTAGAGCCTCAGCCGAAAATAGATATTTTGGTATATCCCGAAGTTCAATTGATCGTTTCGTGCCATTATCAACAATTATGCAACGACCACCGTGAGCCGCCTGATTTCTCAAGCGGTATAACTCACAAACGGTTAGAGCCAATCTGCTGGAAATCCCGGAATTATTGTTGCAGCAGGTGAGTCTGCACCCAAATTCACGGTTTCATTCATAAGCTTATTTGCAAATGATGATTTTTTAATCTCATCCTGCTTTGTCTTGGAGAGACTTTTTTGAGAAATCAGATCTTCCAGGAAAGACACCGTAGCGACCTCACTAGCAACACCGAGAAGTAAAATTGACTGTAATATATCTCCCCTTCTGATTTCCAACAGCGCATCGCATAACATTACTTCTGCTATTGCAGGGAACGCCGCAATATCTAGCAGTTGGCCTAGAAACTGCCAGGACAGTTGATTGATCGGCGACACAACAAAAGGCGTGACAAAAGATCCTTGGCCGGTGAACGCTGCTATGCCTAACTCAACTCTCGAGCGAAGCCCCTGTACCAAAGATCCCTCATTGGCCATGGCGAACCCAATCCAGTATTGCCGTGCAACAGTCCGCAATAAATGCACTAGCTCGTGTATTGCTTGGTAAATTTCCAGCGGCTGGGGAGTAACCGGCTCTGGGTAGAGATCTGTTTCAATTCTGAAAACAGTATAGCGGACATCGAGAAATTGATCAGAAAGTTCTCCTTGAGTTTTTACGTGCGTCGCAAAAATAGTCGGTTTTAGTATCCGAAGGTTTCTTCCTGCCCGCAGTAAGGATATCGGTGTCCACGGAAGCCCATCCGCAAGAGCAACTGCACCAATAATTGGAAATTCATAGATAGTGCGATCGCTCAGATTAGTTGCTTTGGGGGTGTCCGCAGTACGCACTGGTAGCATGCCTAGTGGCAAATTTCCACCGGGCTGATCTGCAATTTCCATATTTTACCTTCGGGATTATTTCAACTCTCTTTCCAAATACGATACGGTATCTTACCTGCTTGTCGTCTTGCAAAGAGAAATAAAACACCCGCGCTCTTCGGTTCTTGTACCGCATCCACGCCGAGACATGTGTCAGGGCACGACTTTAGCGTTTGCCCCGCGTGAGCGAAGCGAACAAGGGCTGCGCAGTCGTGCCGGAAAAGGAACCAAAAATTCAATCCTTGCGCTGCAGGCCCGCGCAAAGCGAAGCGGAGCGCGAATAAGAATTCTGTGCCGCACCTACGGCGCTCGCCTATCAAAAACGAACCCAGGACTCACGTTCTGGGCTCAATAATTTCGCCTCCGCTGAGGCTACATTTCAGAGCGTCGATTTCAGAAGGTGCACGTCCCAGCGCTACCGCAACTGCCCGTCGGTTGTTTGCCGGTCATGGTCTGGTAATGGTTATTGATCTGCGTCTGGGTAAGCAGATAGTTATAAATTGCCACCTTCGCAATTGCCCCTTCAAACCAGGTATCGGTGGCCATTGTGCCAATGTTAAGCGGGCTGTTGTTTGTTTTCGGCGCGACACTAAACTGGCTCATGCAGCCGGTTGTATTGTGAGCCGCCTGGTTCCACAGAACTCCGTTCACCCAGATATTGATGGAGCCGGGGAAACTGGATGCCGGACAGTCTGGGGGCTGGCTGAGCGTCGTGTACTCTCCAACAATGTGCAGCCACTCGCCAGCTTGTATCAGCCCGGGCACAGGCTGCCAGTCAGCGCCGGAGCCAAGGCCCGCACTGGGATTGAATACATAGGCGCTCATGCGGTTTGGACGCTGGGGATTTTCACCCGGCGTATCGGTGTTGTACATGCGCGATTCCCACTCGCAGGTTGGACTGTAATTAGCGCATTTACCCATTATGTCCACATAATCCCCTGTGCCGTCGCTGTGCGGGAACTGAAGCACCGCTGGCTGGATCCAGAGTTCCCAGGTCAGGTTGCCTGTGGTGGGAATCGAGAAAGAAGGATTTGTCGGAACCGTCAAATACTCGCTCGATCCATTGAACACCGCGGCTTGGTCGCCGTTGGGCATGGTGCTTGTTGTTGGCAATCCTCCGACATAGGTTCCTGTATTGCCATTGCCGGTTAGATCAATCTCCGTGCTGCCCGTAGGATTCACATTCCAGAAAGCCACTGGGTTATCGCCGAGAACAGCCTGGTTATAGGCGCTGGAACTGCTGCTGGTCAGCGCGAAATTTCCGAAGCGCATTGAACCGGTGGCTGTGTCCACGATAATGCCGTCATTGTTCAGCGCGGTAACGCTGGCTTGCTCCGTGCGGAAAGCGTAATTGCTGGCCAGTAATTGCTCGCTGCCGCCGCTCGCCGTGACAAAGACCGAATACGTATGGCTGGCGACGTTGACGGCTGCGCGAAAGTGGTACATCGTTCCGGGCGAATAGGAAATTGTGGTATCGGCAGAATACACGCCGCCATTGCGCGCCTGAATAGTTCCGTCAGTAAAGAAACGGATGAGGCAGGCAAAGCCGGGGAAAGAAGTTTGTGCGCCATTGGAGAGAGCCATTACGCCATCCATGCCGCTGGCGGTTGGCATAGCGTCCCACTCTGCCTGGAATGACCCAGGCTGGCTGGCAAAAGAAGAGTTTGTCCATGTGGAGTTCGCGATGGCTGTGGCCGAAGCGGAGAGGAAATTTGACGCCTGCATGGAGCCGATATCGGCGAAGACTGACCAGTTATTGAGCGCCGTGACGGACTGCTGCTCCGTTCGAAATGCATAGTTCAAGCCCACAGCCTGCTCCGCCTGGCCGGGTGGCGTGACATAAATGGAATAGGTATGGTTTGAGAGAGTAACAACGAATCGAAAATGATACGTCTGATTTGCCAGATACGGAATCGAGCTCGCGGCAGTGTAACCTCCGCCATTTCTCGCGTCGATAAAGCCGGAAGAATTGAAGCGGCCGATACATGCCAGACCAGTGAATGTTGTCTGCGGGCCATTGGACAAAGACACCGCCCCGTCAATGTCCGAGTCGAGTGGTGTAGCGTCCACTTCTGCGGTGAAGCTGCCGGTCTGGGATGCAGCGAATGAAGAGTTGCCAAACTGTGTACCACTGGCAGAGACGTTGATGGGTGCCGGCGGCCCAGAAGCCCTGGCGATCTGCGCCATTGTAAGCAGAAAAAGCACAACATAAATGGAACAACGAACACGAATGTTTTCAGAAATTACACGCATAGACCCCGCTTTCGCGCAGGACATGGAATGTCCTGCGCCAGTTAGAGGTGAGGACCTCTAAGTTTCCATCATTGATGTGAGCGGCAGAAAATCACTTACGTTAGGGAAAGGACGTTCTGTCTTGCTATAAGCCTTACTGTAACCCCTGATTCAAAGGGGGTGCTCGGGGGAACATGCAAGAAGATGTACGTGGAAAAAGGTGGGTTGCCTTAAAGTGCAGTCAGCTTATCAGCGGAGCAGACGTATAGCATGTGTCAATCTAATCGCACCAGATAAACGCCGGCGTCTGTATGCGTTTCGCGCATTACTTCCTGCGCGCGTTTCTTATCGTCTTCGGCCACACGGACGCGTATCCAGTCGCCTCCCACGGGGCTGCTGAACTGCAACACTTTGGCGGTCCGATAGCGAGCGATCAACCTCTGTTTGAGCTTTGCCGCATCGCGCGAATCCTGAAACGCGCCAATCTGCACGCACCAGCGTCCTCCCTCTTTGATAGGTGCGGGCGTTTCCAGCACTTCAATCCTCACCAGCGCCGTGCCTTTTTGATAAACGCTGAGCTTGCGCGCGGCAGCGCGGGAAAGATCAATTACGCGATCGCCCACGAACGGTCCACGGTCAGTAATACGGAGCAGCACTGAGTCGCCGGTTTTTACGTCGGTGACGCGAGCAATCGTGTTCAAGGGCAGCGTGCGATGCGCAGCCGTCATGGCATTCATGTCATAAGGCAGGCCATTGGCGCCGTTGCGTTTCTGGAATCCCGGCCCGTACCAGCTTGCATAACCAACTTCGGTGTAAAGCACCTTTGCATTGCTGGGAACATGAATTTCAGCGCTGGGCTTCGCGCTTGGCGTGGGTGTTGGTGTAGGCGATGGAATTGGAGTAGGCGTCGGCGTGGGCAAACGTGATGGAGGAATGGAAGGCGGAGGCGCAGGCATGCTCGGCGGCGCCGGACGGCGGCCCGCGCATCCCGCCAGCAAAAGCAGAAAACACAACAGCGCCGCCAGTTTTAGCGGTTTTTGTCCATGTACTCGGCCAGCTTGCTCAATTGTTCCGCTGCCACACGCAGAGCTTTGGTTGAATGGGTCCGGATGGCAGGCACAACCTCGTTGTTCAGATAGGTGATGACCTTTTCTTTTTCCCGCTCCAGTTTGGCTGCGGTGTTGCCGAATTCCGCGTCCAGTTTCCGCCCGATGTTCTCGAACGGACTTCTCGCTTTGGGATCGTCTTGTGGGCTCATGGCTCTGTTTTACCATCGCAACCGAACGGTGGCCAACTGAGATTCTGGATTCGCGCCCCGCCTCCGGGTCCTTATTTATTCAAGTTAACCCGCAAACTGTGCGCTGTCTCAGTAACTTAGATGATACCTTCTGGCGAGGCGAATTGTGGGTTTTTGTACACGCCAAGGCATTAGTGAACGGTCATCTGCTGATCAAAGAGGCAGAATTCACTGCAGGAATTGGGAAGCGCCCTTAAACAAAGGTTTCGATGGCATGGCCTAAGAACAAAATCTGACGCCGAACTTGACCCGTGTTTCCGGCCAGTTGCTCAAGGTACGGCGCACCACACGGCCAATCCGCGTGCTTGACTGTATCTGGGGCGTGTCAACGTTTTGAAAGGTGATCTGCACCCGGTCGTTAATCTCCAGCAGTTGATCAGAGGTAAACAGCAGCCCTGATTCGCTCATATTGACGGCTTCGCCCGCCGACCAGTCCTCCCGGCCTTCCAGCCGGTAGCGGAGGGGAATATGAAGTTCGTGGCGCAACGCACGGCCGTCCACACTTTGAGCTTCCTGCAACGTGCCAGGATTTGTCTTTTCCATGTATTCCCCCATCGACGAGCATTCCCATTTTTTGGAGTCTAGTGGCAGCGCACAAAATCAGGTCTCCAAGGGAGGATCGTACTTACAATGCCAGAGATTCTCTGCTGCTTGCGCCCCACTGTCAAGCGCTGACTGGCTGGTTTAACTATATTAATTTTTCTCTAATCCACATTATTTTGCAACGTTTTACACATAATTTGCACAGCAACTGCCGGCATGGGCCATAGCCGCGTTTCCAGTCTTTTAGTATCGTCCCATTGCTCAATCAGGCTGATCTTAGTTCAGATGAAGCTCCAGCCGAGGTTCTCTATATAAAAACACTCTCCAGCTATCTCACCTACTACCTTGGCTGGTGCGACAAGATTTAAACCATGTATTTCTTAGCACTTAGCTGTTGACTTCCGTTTTACCTCCAGTTGATGCGGCGTGTATTGCCGGATGATCGCTTCCCGGCGCAGATTTGCGTCGTAACAAGCGGCTGGCTTGGGGCCGGCGGGAAAGTGCAGCGTTGTTTGCTCCTTCCAAAGCTTTCTCCCGAGCCCCATGCCGGCGCTACGCCAAACGGCAAACCTGAGGTGAACTTATGCAACAGCAGATACAACCGGCCACGCACTCATCGCACAATCGTAGTTTTCATGAAGCCAGACGGATACAGCAGAGCTTCCTTGCCAATGCGGAAAAACGGACTCTAATCTGGTTGGCCGCGCGGACGCCAGCATGGATCAACTCCGACCATTTAACTCTTCTCGGCCTGGTATCCATGGCGGGCGCGGGCGCGGCTTACTGGTGGTCCAGTTTGCGCCCTGCCGGACTTCTGCTGGTAATACTTTGCCTGGCGCTGCACTGGCTGGGCGACTCTCTTGATGGCACTCTGGCCCGCTTTCGTGATCATTCGCGACCCCGCTACGGCTTTTACGTTGACCATATCGTGGATGCGTTCAGCGCCGTCTTCCTGCTTGGCGGTCTTAGCCTTTCCGGATATATGGCCCCCGCTGTGGCTCTGGGCCTGCTCATTGCCTATCTCATGCTATCGGTCGAGATTTACCTGGCCACTTATGCCGTAGGCGATTTCAAAATTTCGTACTACAAAATGGGGCCTACTGAGCTGCGTATCCTGCTCTCTATCGGCAACTTGGCGCTGCTTTGGAAGTCCACCGTACACCTTTTCGGCCGGATGCACCGGCTCTTTGACGTTGCCGGCACTCTGGGTATCTCCGGAATGCTGCTCATCATGGTAATCTCGGCCGTTCGGAACACCGTGCGCCTTTACCGCGAGGAGCCGTTGCCGATAGGTAAGCCAATCCTTAAGCCCAAGCCAGCCAGGTTACCGGTCCAAGCTCCGTCAGCTTCGCGGTGAGTCGTCAGACCTAACCGTTGGTATCTGGAAGCGAGCAGTGAATGCAGCAGTGAATGCATTTTAGAAATGGGCTTGGCGACCACGCTGTGCCCATTCCTGAGTGATTGCAGTATTCAAATAATTCCTAGGCTTTCTTTTTGAGTATGCCGCCCGCAATCTCTGCGAGGAACACGCTGAACTCAGCGTCATTCAATGAGCGCAGGCGGCCATCGTCGCTGGCGCGGATAAAGCTTTTTCCATCCGGCACCAGGCATTCCAGGGCGTCCGCAAGCGATAAATGCTCGTGCCCACAGGAATAAATGCCCTCCACTTCGGTCCAGCAGACCATGTAAAAAAGCATGAATTCACACCCGCCAGTGATGCACATTATAATATGCAATACAGTTAGTGTGTAGAAAGAACGGTATGTCCAGGCGTAAACACAATCAGTCATGCGCATTCAGGAGCAGAGAAAGCTCTTTGGGAAGCGCCTGCGGGAACTTCGTCTTGCGCAGGGTGTTTCTCAGGAGAAACTCGCGGAAATGGCCGACTTGCATCGGAATTATGTCGGCATCCTGGAACGTGCCAGACAAAGTCCATCCCTGGACGCCATCTGCAAATTAGCCCATGCCCTCAAAGTCAGGCCCGCTGAACTGATCTCAAGATTACCCTGAAAAATAAAGGAACCTGGAAAGGTACGTGGTGCCGGGATGGGGAGTCGAACCCATGAGGAGTGAACCTCGGCGGATTTTGAGTCCTCCTCCCATTTCTTCTTCATCAACAAATACTGTGTTTACAACCATTTCGCAATTCGCCCGTGTTGGGTTGGTAAGGTTCGGTGAGGGTCTGTAGGGATCGATGAGTCACGTATTTGGCAGGTTCGAAGTGATCTTGGTACACGATTTCCTGCGGCTCAGCCTCTACGCTATTCGCCGGCTTTCGCAGCGAATATCTCCACGGCGGCAATATTTTGCAACAATTCAGGAGGAAAACCGTGCCTCTGTTGAAGATAGGCAGGGCTGTTATAGCTAAGCCATGTCTTTCCGCTCGCATCTTCCCAAACCAGAATCTTGAGCGGAAGATCAATAGCCGCGCGGGGCGCTGCCAGCATCAGGGGCGTACCCGTTTTGGGACTGCCGAAAATCAGCAGCTTGGTGGGACGCATGGCTATGCCGACGTTCTCCGCTTCGCCGCTATGGTCGACCAGAGCGAACAGAGTAATATTCTTCGACTGCAACATGGTCTTGAGCTTCTGGACAGTTTCTTTTACTGAATGATTACTTGGTACGTCGACGATTCCCGCATCCTCTCTCGATGTCAAGGTGGTCTCCTTTTTGTTATCAGGCTGCGTGCCTACAGCGCTCCGCAGCGAACTTAGATAAATGGCCATCACTGAGCCGATCACCGCGAGGAAACAGGCGATTGCGATGACCAGGACTGAAGGAATGGGATTAATTCGCCAGCGTTTAACTCCTGCACCAGCCTGGCGTGGCGCCATGCGGCAAAGAGTATTGGTGCCGGGAGGGGGAGTCGAACCCCCAAGGGCCGAAGCCCGGCGGATTTTGAGTCCGCTGCGTCTGCCAGTTCCGCCATCCCGGCTTAAGGTTGGCCTCAACAGGTTAGCATATTTCCGCTGACTGGTTCCTGCCCGGCAGCCCACGAAATAATTTCTTATCAGAGGAACCAGCTCCTGCGAAATCAGCCCGGCCATCACATCGCCCTCTGGCTGCGATTTTTCGCTTAGTCCTTAGCCGAACGTGATCTAATAAATTGCAGCCTGACCGTTGAGCCGGATTTTCGCTCCGCTTCAGGCAAAAAGGACCACTAATAATGGGATGGCTATCTTCAATTTTGCGGGTGCTGGCGCCGATAGCGGTGGAACACGGCGGACAAGTCCTTCGAGACTCCATCAAGTCCCGCGCAACTCAGGGACAAGCGCAGCCGGGAAGCCCGTCCGGCCCTGATCCAGTGCAGTTGCTTGCCGCCGATGTTGACCAGCTCAAAGGCTATGCGCTCCAGCTTAAGTCAGATATTGATGCGCTGAACAATGCCGCAGCCGGACGCGAAGAACGGCTCCGCCGGTGGCTGCTGGCCTTGCTGGTCTGGAACATCTTGATGACAGTCGGCCTGGTTGTGATTGCGGTGGTCGCCCTGCGCCACTAAAGCCTTACGCTCTGATGGTGGCGCATCCATCCTAAGCAATACCCGCTCACCCTTATGACGATGATTGTTGGCCAACTCTCGTTCTATGCAAAATTTTGATGTGATCGTTCTGGGCGGCGGCGCGGCCGGGCTCATGTGCGCCATTGAAGCCGGGAAGCGAGGGCGGCGTGTGGCCGTGCTGGAGCGGGCTGAGCGCATCGGCAAGAAGATCCTGATTTCCGGCGGCGGACGCTGCAACTTCACTAATCTGCACTGCCGTCCGGAAAACTTCATTTCCGCCAACCCGCATTTTGCCAAGTCCGCGCTGGCGCGCTACATACCTGCGGACTTCATCGAGCTGGTTGAGAAGCACGGCATCACCTACCACGAGAAAACGCTGGGACAACTTTTCTGCGATGGCTCGGCGCAACAGATCATCGCCATGCTTGAAGAGGAATGCCGCTCTGCTGGCGTACAAACTTTCACTCATGTAGATGTCCAGCAGGTGTCGCATGAAGATGGCTTTCTGGTGCGGGCCAACAAAATGGAATTTCACGCTGAATCATTGGTCGTCGCGACCGGCGGGCTTTCCATCCCCAAGATGGGAGCAACCGCGTTTGGCTATGAGCTGGCGCGGCAATTTGGTCTCAACATCGGAGAGCCCCGGCCGGCATTGGTCCCGCTCACCTTCAATAAAGACGATGCTGCTCATTTCTGCGATCTCGCCGGAGTTTCCGCCGAAGTCGTGGCATCGATTGGGGCGCAGCGCTTTCGCGAGAAGATGCTAATCACGCATCGCGGACTAAGCGGGCCTGCCATCCTGCAAATCTCGTCTTACTGGAAACCTGCAGAACCTATCACTCTGGACCTCGCCCCGGGCCAGATATTGACGGCGGCGTTGCGCGATCCAAAAATGCGGCGGGATTTGGCATCGGCAAAAGCGGCTTTCCGCGCTGGACTGCCGAATCGTCTGGCTGATCGCTGGCTTGACGTAAATCCGCCAGAAAGCTGGAGCAATCACGCGCTCGACGAACTCGAGCGGCGCGTCCACAACTGGTCAGTCAGGCCGCACGGAACAGAAGGCTACGCCAAAGCTGAAGTCACTGCGGGTGGTGTGGACACGAATGACCTTTCAGCCAAGACCATGGAAAGCCGCAAAGTGCCGGGGCTGTATTTTATCGGCGAAGTGGTGGATGTAACTGGCCATCTGGGCGGGTTTAACTTTCAGTGGGCCTGGGCTTCAGGGTTCAGCGCGGGACAAGCAGCATAGCTTTGAACTGCGGCCTACTCTATTCTTAGCGCGTCCACAGGATTCAACAGCGCGGCTGCATTGGCGGGGCGGTATCCAAACAGCACGCCTACTCCAGTCGAAAGCAACAGCGCAAAAAATACGGCAAGCCAGGAAACAGAGAGTGGCACGGCGCCTTCAACAAATCGGAAGGCGAACCAGATCAGGCCAAGCGAAATTACAACACCGAAGATGGCCCCGGAAAAGCTGATGAATGCCGCTTCCAGGACAAACTGCAGACGGATTTCCGCCGTACGCGCGCCCAGCGCTTTGCGAATCCCAATTTCATGCGTCCGCTGGGCCACGTTCACATACATGATATTCATTATTCCCGAGCCCGCTACGATCAACGTCAAAACAGCTACGGCCATCAATACCAGGCTCATGCCCAGAGAAACGCTGTGAACAGTCTCCAGCACTGAAGACAAATTCTGCACGTCATAATGCGCGGCCTTTCGGTGGCGGTTGTGCAGCACACGGTTTATTTCGTTTGACATTGCGGGCACTGCGTCGGATGTAAGCGCCTGGGTATAGATCACCTGGAAGAAATCGTCGCCCGTAATGGTCTTAATGAGCGGAAACGGCACCAGCACGGTTTCATCCTGTATTTCCGACTGCCCAAAAGTTGGCACTCCTTCTTTGAACACGCCTATGATGGTGCAGCGCAGGTGCTCCAGTTGCAGGGGATGGCCTATGGGCGGCTCCATACCAAAAACATCACGCGCGATGTGCTCCGTTACAAGGCAGACTTTTGCGCGCGAAATGAAATCTTCAGCGTCAAAGTAGCGGCCGGAGATGATGAGCAAATTGCGGATTTTCTGGAACTCTTCCGTCACACCTACCAGCCGGGCACGAACAATTTTGCCGCGCAGCTTGAAGTCGAAAGGAATATCGTAGGTTCCGGCAGCGGCTGTCACCATGGAAAGCGAATGGCGCACCGCCGCGAGATCGCCGGCGGAAAGTTCGTCGTCGGGCACAGTGGGCACGCCGTTGCGGTCCAGCGATGCATAGGCAAGGTTTGCGCCGATGCCTTCAATCTGGCTTACTACATAGCTCTTTCCCGTGGAAGCAATCGTAATCACCAGCACAATGGACGCGCTGCCAATCATCACACCCAGCATCGTCAGGAATGCCTTCACCTTGTCCACACCGAGCGCGTTGAGCGCAAGCCTTATGCTATCTTCCCAGTTCATCATTGTTGCTTAGCCTCAGGGAAGCGCGAGATTGGTAAAAAGATAGTTACCGGCATTCTCTTTCACTACGTGGAGATTGGAACGGCCAACCAGTTGTTCCAGATGCGCAGCCTCACTGCCGTAGACCAGCAGATAACACCGCGCCGGTGCCTGCCACACGGCCGTAAATTTCGTATCATCAATGAATACATTGGGAGCGCCCGGCGCATACGATCCATATTCAAGATTGTTGTTTCGGCCATTCAGCAGCAGGGCGTTGCGTCCGGTGTAAAAAAAGACTGAGGAGAATGCATAATAAGAATTGGCTTCCACCAGTTGTCCTGGCGGCGAATGCAACAGACTCTGTGCCAGCGGGTACGAGCCCAGATAGCCGTCAAATCTAACCAGCGCCAGTCGGGCTGCTTGAAAGAAGATGATCATTCCAGCGGCAACTACCAGCAGTCGGCCAGTATTATTGTGGTAGAGTGCCAGTCCTAATGCCATTCCGGCAAACGCCAATGCAGCCAAAGCCAATGGCAATTTGAGATAGGCAAAGGCCGTGAGCGTGAGGTCTCCCATGTGTCCCATGGAGAGCGTGTAAAGCTCTGGATGCTTCGTAAGGGCTCGCGAGATATCGCCTTGTGCAGGCAGCCGCCAGACAAACACAAGGACGCATGACAATGTGACGAAAATCACAGCCGAAACAACTTGCAGTATCCATGTGCCAGCACGCAAACGAGAGACGCCCGATGCCAGCGCCGATCCCAGCAGCAACGCCAAAGCTGGATAGATCGGCATGGAGTAATACTCCTGGGTGGTGGAGAACGTGAAGAACACCATAACCACGCCAATCCAGCAGGCAGCCATCAGCCTTGCGCGGCTGGCGCGCGAGCCTGTTCCATACGGCTGCTTGATCGCTGCAGGCAGATACGCAGACCACGGAAACAGCCAGATCAGATTCAGCAGCCAGAACCACAAGCGCGGCACCGTGTTGTAGTCGCGGGGATAGCGCAGATTCAGGAAGCGCAGAAGATGTTCATTGAAAAAGTAAAACCAGAAAAACCCGCGATATTCTCCCGGGCCGCTATGCAAGGAAAATGCAAAGATAGGCGGGTTGCTGAGCGCAGCCATAATGTGCCATGGCGCAGCAATGATCAACGCAATAGCCGCCACCAGCCAAACATCGAGCTTTTTCCACGCTGCCAGAGAAAATAACTGGCGCGTGATCGCCATGTAAGCCAGTCCTGCCAGTACCGGAAAGACAACAGCAATGAGTCCTTTTAGCAGCAATCCTGCGCCAAAACAGAAACCCATCATCAGTGCCCAACGCAAGGAACGTTTCTCATCGCCTTCAAGGAGCCGCAGCCATGCCCAAATAGATCCGGTGATAGTCAGCGTGAGCATGGCATCCGGAATGAGGATGCGCGTAAAAAGAAATAACCCTACGGATGTCGCCAGAATGGTTCCCGCATACATTCCCGCTTTTTCATCAAAGGCCCAGCGGCCGAAACGATAAGTAACAAAGCAAAGAAGCACTACGGCAAGCGCCAGCGGAAGACGCGCAGCCCAGTCATGCACACCAAAGATTTTGTACGATGCCGCCATCATCCAGTACACCAGCGGCGCTTTTTCCAGATAGGCAACGCCATCCAGACGAGCGGTGATCCAGTCATCGGAGACAAGCATGTTGCGGGCAATCTGTGCCTGAACAGCGTCCACATCATCCATCAGCCGCGGCGGGCTGCCGATGCTCACAAGAAAGACAAAGCAAGCGACGGCTACAACGATCCAACCTGGTCCAACACGGCGGGCATCAACTCGTCGGAATCCGGCTGGCTGGTTCCGTGGCCTATGTTCCACTGCTTCATCCACAACAACAACACCATCAAACCCCATAAGTGATACCCCAGGTTCGCTTTTCGCTCCATATGGTCGCGCAGCAACCGCTCCACGGCACTCCAGCTAAACAGCCTGCTTGCACGCACAGCATCTTCTGAGAGCGTGTCCAGCAGCATGGGCTGAAGCACGCCACGGAACCAATCATGGACAGGAATGTCAAAGCCGATCTTTGGCCGCCGCAGCACATTGGCCGGCAGCTTGTCTTTCATCAGCTGTCGCAAAACATATTTGGATTGAGCTCCGCGAAGCTTGAATTGTTCCGGCAGGCGCGCGGCAAAATCGACAATGCGCGGATCGAGAAATGGCGGCCGGGCCTCCAGCGAGTGCGCCATGCTCATGCGATCCACCTTGTAAAGAATGTCGTCGGCCAGGTAATAGCGCTGATCGAATTCCAGATAGCGTTCAATGCCAGCCCCTGAACCCATGTTGCTCAGAATTGCGGCCATAGGACCGGGATCGGCAAAGTGAAAGAAATTGGCTTTCTCCGCTTCAGTGAATGTTCCGTTCCAATAGACGTGGGCCATCTCCGGCGTAAGCAGGGATCCCTGAAGAAAACGCTTCAGCTTGTATTCAAAGCTGATCTTGTCATCAGATACGGGCAACATGCCTGCGCATTTCAGTGCGGCACGGCGTAAGGGCGCAGGAATTTGCCGCGCCATAGCGGCATAGCGATCCGCTTTATACGTCAGATAACCGGCAAAAAGCTCGTCTGCTCCTTCACCGGTCAGCACCACGGTCACATCTTTGGCGCTCATCTTCGCCAGGAACCATGCCGGCAGAGCTCCGGCATCGGCACAAGGCTCGTCAGAGTAATAAGCCATCTGCTCAATCGCATATTCCAGATCGGCACTTTCATCCAGGTCAAACTCGGTGTGCCGGCTGCCGAAGTGGCGTGAGATTTCTGCTATGGAACTGCTTTCATCGAAAGAACGGCCTTTGAACGTGATGGAGAATGTCCGCAACTGCGCAGTCCCTGCATTCGCGGCATAGCGCAGGATGGTGGAGGAATCGAGCCCGCCGCTCAACCAGATTCCGACCGGCACGTCAGAAACGAGCTGCTCACGCACTGATTTTTGCAGCAGATGGTCCAACTCTTCACATGCTTCTGCAATAGAAGCAAATGGGCGCACTGTTTCATCTTTCTGGACATAAGACCACACATAAGACCAAAGATGCAGCCGGTGATTGCGCCATTCCAGTACATGGCCGGGCAGCAGCTTGCTGATGCCTTCCACCAGAGTGTGAGGGGCGGGAACATAATTGAGGCTGAGATAGCAGTTCAGACCTTCCAGAGAAAGATTGCGTGGAACGTCCGGGTGGGCGAAGATGCACTTCAATTCGGAGCCAAAATAAAGCTCGTCTTCATGGGGGCAATAGTAAAGCGGCTTGATACCCATACGGTCCCGGGCAAGAATGAGCCTCCGCTCGGACTGCACCCAAATCCCGATGGCAAACATTCCGCTCAGGCGGGAAAAGCACTCGCTGCCCCAGCGCAGAAAGGCATGCAGGACAACTTCAGTATCGCAACGGGTCTCAAAGCGGACGCCAGAGGCTTCCAGTTCAAGCCGCAGTTCACGATGATTGAATATTTCACCGTTAAAAACCACGATCACATCGCCGTCTGGGCTGATGAGAGGCTGGTCACCGGATTCCAGGTCTAGAATGCGCAGTCGCGTGGCACCCAGCGAAACCAGGTCAGTCGAGAAGCTACGCTGCTGGTCAGGCCCGCGATGCGTGAGCGATTTGAGCGCCACGTCCACCACGCCACGCGGTAAACGTGTGCGAACGTGCGTATACCCGAGGATGCCACACATAGATGTGTTGCTTTCTTCGGGCAGTAGAGTGTGAGAGTCTACCCGCTCCGACGGACGCACTACTGTGATCTGACTTGACCGCCCCGGAAACAGTTCCCTATTGCACTTCGGCCAATCCAGGCACACTCACGCAGTTATTCCCCACATGGATAATCTGCCCGATTATACGCTGGTGTTAAATATCGCCAAGGAAAAAATTAAGAATTGTAAAGCGAGGGCAGAAACCCTTGGAGCTAACCGCGTAAGCTCATGTTTCCCAAACTGTTAGGACTATGTCCCCGCTTTGCTCAAGGTAAGTTCTTGCTACGTTATAATGCTTTCCACTCATTGTCGCCTATGTAAGTAGCTATGCAGGTTTAGGGCGGGCTGCCAGTGGGCAGTCGCGACGATGGCAGTAGTTCCATAGCGAGGGTAAGTACAGGAGCACGCATGAAAATTGGCATCCTGGGCGCTGGTAACATCGGTGCGACAGCAGCCCGGCTTTTTGTCTCTGCCGGACATGAAGTCGCGATCAGCAATTCACGCGGGCCGGAGTCTTTGCGTGAGCTGGTGAATGAACTTGGTCCGCGGGCACAGGCCATGACCATCAGCGAAGCCGCCCGTTTTGGCGAAATTGTATTGCTGGCGGTTCCCTGGCGTACTCCTGAAGCATTGCCTGGACCCGAGTTGCTGCGCAATAAGATCGTAATTGATGCGATGAACCCTTATCGTCCTGACGGCGGGTTCTATGATTTGGAAGGTTCCACCTCTTCCGAAGTCGTGCTCCAGCGCATTCCAGGGTCACGGCTGGTAAAGGCTTTCAACACCATCTATTACGTGCATCTCGCCGAGCGAGGACGGAAAGACCTGCCGCTGGACGAACGCCATACCATCTATGTGGCTGGTGACGACGCAGAAGCCAAAAAGATAGTAGCGCGCCTGATCGAGGAGATCGGCTTTGCCGCGTTGGATACCGGTTCCTTGCGCGAAGGCGGGCGTCTGCAGGAGCCAGATTCTCCCATCTATAACAAAACGTACAATGCGCGTGAGGCGCGGCAATTTCTTTCCAGCCTTGAAGAACAGCGAGCATGAGACGCTGGCTTTCGTTCTGCATTGCCTTTTTGTCCATAGCGGCTGCCGCATTGCCCAGCCAAAAGGACCAGGGCAAGATCGTATCCATCGGCCAAGCTGCCGAGCAAGCCGTCCAGCTAAGCAAGCTTACCGTGGATGGGGGCACACCATTTCACCTGAAAGCGAATATCGCGCGGACCACTAACGCCAACCCTGCTTTTACGGCGGAAGTTGAAGAATACTGGGTTTCACCAGCGAAGTGGCGGCGTACAGTCAAATCAGCAGACTTTACCCAGACCTTGATCGTCAATGGCGACAAAACGTCAGAGCAGCTTACAGGCGACTATTATCCATTCTGGCTGCATGACCTGGTCACTGCGCTCTTTGATCCTCTTCCCATGGCGGAACAGTTGAAGGCGATCCACGGCCAACTGGAGATCCCGGAAGACTCGGCCAAATCTAACTCATGCATGAATATGCAGTCCAAAGTGGGCGTGGCCCCGGTACAGAGCAGTGTCACGTTTAATTTCTGCTTTGGCGGCAAAATGGGACTGGTGCAAGCCGTAATTACGCCAGCTTATCGCGCCCAGTTTGCCGATTACCAAGCCTTTAAGAACAAAATGGTTGCGCGCAGCATCACAGCCACGTTCGCGCCGGATACGACGATCTCGGCCAAAATCGCGGAGCTTGCGGAGCTTTCCAGCCCGGATGAGACGTTGTTTACCATTGATAAGCCAGCGCCCACGGCCGAGCAGATCAAATCCATCCAGGTGGGTGAGAGTACGGCCCGTCTTCTGGCGCTCAACACGCCGGCTATCGAGTGGCCAGCCGTGCGCGAAGGAAAAACCTCCGGCGTGATCAGCCTGTATATTTCCTGTGATCGGACCGGAAAGGTGCGGGAAGTCTGGCCGCTGAGCTCAGGCAATCCGGAATTGAACGATGCGCTCCGGGAACAGCTACTCCGCTGGCAATACAAGCCTTACAACAACGGTGGCCCGTTACAAATGGAAGCGGTGCTTACATTTGCTTTCAATACGCGCATTGAGAATCCCATCCCGGTGCTGAATGATGCCGAATCCCGCAAGCAGGCGGCACATGCCGTGGAACCTACTATTCCTGCTGGCAAAGCACGGCCCGGAACCAAATTCACGCTACGTGCTTCAGTAAATGAGGCAGGAAAAGTTGTGGCGGTGCTGAATCCAAACAACATTTCTCAGGCATTGTATGCTGCTGGGGCCGCAGCCCTGAAGAAATGGAGCTTCCGCGGCTTTCTGAACCAGGGCAAGCCGGATCGGTTCTATGCCGACATCACTTTCCAGGTCCGCCGAGCACCCCAATAGACCTGGGCAGCGACACACTGAAGCTTAGATGAAGCATTGTGATCGTCCAGCAAATCCGCGGCTAGTCGAAATTACAGAATATACCGCGATAGATCCTGGTCTTTCACAATATCCACCAGCATTTTGCGCACGTACTCTGCATCAACATTGACTGTTTTCTCAGTCATGTCCGGAGCGTTGAAGCTGATCTCATCAAGCACGCGCTCCATGATGGTATGCAGACGGCGTGCGCCGATATTTTCCGTGGCTTCATTCACCTGGAAAGCAAAACGCGCGACTTCATCCAATGCCTCGCGCGTAAATTCCAGCTTCAGCCCTTCGGTTTCCAGCAGCGCGGTGTACTGCTTTACCAGCGAAGACTTGGGTTCGGTAAGAATGGCGATGAAATCAACCATGGTCAACGATTTCAATTCCACGCGGATCGGGAACCGCCCTTGCAGCTCGGGAATCAGATCACTGGGCTTGGAAACGTGGAACGCGCCGGCAGCAACAAAAAGAATATGGTCGGTGCGCACCATTCCATAGCGGGTGTTGACCGTGGT
>DASXMN010000048.1:0-175036 GCA_036495645.1 Candidatus Angelobacter sp. | reverse complement strand
CGGATTACAGCATCACGATGGGCGATAAGATCAGCAAAGGTCGAAGATATATATGCTGTAGTCATACAGGCTGTATTCCTTTAGGTGCTTAGAATGAACACAGACAAATTCGGTACTCAGGATGTCAGGTCCGACAGCAACGATGATTGTTATGGTGAACTTATTGGTGCCTTTCGATCCCGATAATGATTTTCGGTTTGCCGTTCCTCTAGTGCCCACCCTCCTGCGATGAACTGTGTCCGCCTTCGTAGTTGGCCGTCATGGCTTCCTGAATCGTGAGACTTTTTGGATGCGTGACTGCGACTATGCGATGAGCGTGAGCGTCCACCATGACTACCTCTGGCGAATACGAGAATAGACAAAACGAGGGACAGCAGCAGAATGATGATTGTCCGCATGAACATCATGGACGAACTCCGGCCAGGATTAGGGGTGAGGCATACACGATACTGCGGGGCCCATCTCTTTTCAAACGAAATCCACACCTAAACCCCCTTCGCCATTTCTTAGAATATTCTTAGGCACGGTTCTTCCTTGAATTTCCAGCCGTCCCTGCTCCACTTCCGCCAACACCCCCAAATAAGTTACGCAGAATATTCTTTCTTCGGCGACGACGTGAAGAGATTCCTTTGCTGCCTGGTTCTGGCCCTGCCTTCTGCACACAACAGATGGTGGACAGAATTGCGCTGCCTTTGGATAAAATGAGCGCTGTGTAAAATTACAACGAGAGGGCTCTCTGTGCAGACAACCTCCACGACGGCAGAACTTTTCCGGCACCTAAGCGCCGAGAAGTCTGAGATTTATCGCTCTATCATGGATGTGTTTGCGGCCGCGAAACGTCAGTATCGGCTTCAACTCCGCCCGGACGAAGTGCTGGCTGAGGCAAATTGGGCCGATTGCCCGCCCCGAATCGAAGAGGTCAACAGCGCGTTAGCCCAATTGGCGGAATGGGGCAATCTTGAATCTCAACCGGATACTGCGCGTGTATCATCCCTCAGTGACTTCTATCGCGCACGCTTCCTTTATCGCCTTTCTCATAGTGGAGAGGCTGTGGAGGCTGGTCTTGCCGTATTCTTTCAAACGCTGCAGCGCCGGGCCGAATTGCAGACTGTTGCACTAGAAGACATTGCGAGTCGACTGCAAGCACTACAATTACTCATTGATAATGATGTAGCTGAAGGCAGACTCGATGTCGCCAAGGCACATCAAATCCTACGTGACCTTGTGGGTGTATTCAATGATCTAGCCGAAAATGCGCAAGCGTTTATGGCCGGAGTCAGTCGTAACCTTGAGCTTCAGCAGGCCGAAGCCAATACCATTGTCGGGTATAAACGCCGGCTGATCGACTACCTCGATCGTTTTCTAAGCGATCTTGTTCGCCGCTCCGATTCCATTGCCCAACTAATCCAACATCTGTCGCCACGAGTCGACAACGTCTTCCTCCAAATCGCGGAACGGGAAGCGCGAGACAGTGCTCCAGGCAACGAGGAAGACCACACCGACGAAAAGATGCGCCATTGGCAAGCGTGGCGGGAACGGTGGAAAGGGCTGCGCGGCTGGTTTCTCTCGACGGGGGAGGAACCGCCCCAGGCCGAACTCTTGCGAGGTCGAGCGCGCGCAGCCATTCCTCAACTTCTGGGTGCAATTGCAACTTTAAATGACCGTCGTAGCGGCCGCAGTGATCGCTCAGCCGACTTCCGAATACTCGCACATTGGTTCGCTGCCTGTGGTAGTGACGGGGAGGCACACCGCATGGGACGGGCTGCTTTCGCGCTTCATCCTGCCCGACATTTCTCGCTCAACCTGTATGCTGACGATGAACTTCCGGCGAGCACTCCGTGGGCCGAGGCTCCACCGCTACAGATCAACCCTCGCCTGCGTGAATATGGTGAAATTGCGCCCCGGGGTCCACTCGCGCGAGTGCGTGACCGAAGTGCCGAAAGGGCGCTCATGGCGGACCAGTTCTTTGAGGAAGCGCGCCAAGTTGAGGCTGCCAGACAACGCTTGGCTACTGGGCATCCTTTTCTTCTATCTGAGATGGGTGAACTAGATACATATGCTTTCGGCTTATTTCTGAGCCTCTTGGGAGAAGCTCTGGCAGAGCAAGTTCATCCTGACCAGGTCGTCGAGCGGCAAACAGGAGATGGTCTCTTGAAGATCCGCATGGAACCTCTCGGCGCCGCCACAGAAGCTCGCATCGTCACGCCTGCCGGTGTCTTCGCGGGTCGAGACCATCTCGTAACAATCACCTTTGCGCAGGTACCACTGTGAACGCGCCGGCACCCGCACGACAGGATGGTCGACGTATTGGCGAATTTCAACGGGCCCAGCAACAAGACGAGTTCCGTAGAGCTTTGCGTGCCCTGCTAATGCGGCCCTTGATGTCATCGGGGTATGAAGACTTCCCTGCGGTGCGACGCCAAGCCGTACGGCTTCGCGACTGGTTTGCACGCGAGGCTGGCTGGACACTGCAAGTCGAGCGTGAAGGCGCGCGGCTCTTTAAGCGACCTGCGGATCTCGGGGATGAGACACGCGGCCTACCTGAGTATGACCGACGCCGCTATGTACTGTTGTGCCTCGCTTGCGCGGTCCTGGAACGCGCTGATTCACAGATCACCTTGCACTTACTTGGTGAACGCATAATGCAATTGGCCGCTGACCCGACGCTGGTTTCCTGCGGCTTCGAGTTTACTCTGCGCTCTGCGACTGAACGACGCGAACTGGTTTCTGTCTGCCGCACATTGTTGCAGCAGGAAGTGTTGCAACGCGTTGCTGGCGATGAAGAGAACTTCGTCCACGAAAATGGATGGGCCCAGTCGGACGCGCTCTACGACGTGCAACGACGCATGCTTGCAAGCATGATGGCAGCAGTGCGCGGTCCCTCGACATGGAGCGCTGAAGCCGCGCCAGCCAATTTCGAGGACAGATTGCGATCGCTAGTGGCCGAGCATGTAGCTGACAGCGAGCAAGGCCGTCGCGATGCCCTTCGCCACCATTTGGCGCGCCGGTTGTTGGATGATCCAGTGATCTACACCGCCTCCTTAGACACGGAACATCAAGCCTACTTCGTCAACCAACGTGGCGCGATGGCGGCCCGGCTCTGCGAGGCAGCGGGTCTCGGAGCAGAGCAACGCGCCGAAGGACTTGCGCTAACGGATGAGTCGGGACAGCTAACCGACATATCAATGCCGGCGGAGGGCACTGAGGCTCATGCGACACTGTTGGTTGCCGAGTTCCTAGCCCAACTCCTACGCGAGGCTCCGAACTCAGCCGTTATTACAGATGACAGCGTGGCAGCCTTCTTGCGTGATGCAGTAGATCGGTATGGTCGCTATTGGCGTAAGTCGGCACGCGAACCTGGTGCCGAAGTGGAGCTAACCAAGATAGCCGTTGACAACCTACACCGACTTCAACTGGTCTCACGCGCAAATCGTGAGATTCGCCCTTTACCAGCCCTCGCCCGGTTTGCGCTTGGTGAGCCCGAACTCCGTACGCAAATGAGTCGGCAATGACGACCCTGATCCAACCTTCGGCTTCTCGCCCAGCGCTGCCGGAGCCTCAGCGTGAACGATGGCAACCCCTTAGGCTCGGCTTGGTCGAACTGTTTCACTACGACAGCGAGGAATTCTGGTTCCGCGACGGCCATCTGCTCCTGCGTGGAAATAACGGCACAGGTAAATCAAAGGTTCTTTCCTTGACCTTGCCATTTCTCTTCGATGCGCAATTGCGTCCATCGCGCATTGAGCCTGACGGAGACAATAGCAAGAGAATGGGTTGGAACCTATTGATGAATAGCTATCAACGCCGCATCGGCTATACGTGGATCGAATTTGGGAGGCTGCAATCGAACGGCGGCGCGCGCTATCTTACTTTGGGCGCAGGACTGTTGGCTGTCGAAGGCAAGCCGCAGGTTGATAGCTGGTACTTTTTGCTCGAAGGTACGGGCGAAAGGCAAGATCCCCGCCTTGGTCAAGACTTGTGGTTAACCAGCAACCAACGGGTTGTGCTTACACAAAAGCAACTGCGCGAATTGGTTGAAGGTAAGGGATACGGCACAGTTTTCGACAACGCCCCTAACTACCGTCGCGCTGTGGACGAACGGCTCTTCCACCTCGGCTCCAAGCGATACGAGGCACTAATGGACACATTGATCCAATTGCGCCAACCGCAACTGGCGAGGAAACCCGATGAGAACGGACTATCGCATGCCCTTACCGAAGCCCTGCCTCCAATACCTTCGGAATTGTTGGGAGATGTGGCAGAGGCGCTTAACCAGTTGGAAGAAGACCGCGAGCAGCTAGAAAAAACCCGTCAACTGGAACACGCCATTAAGCAGTTTGAACAACGATACCGTGTATATGCCGGCATGCTCACCAGGCGCCAAGCCCGTGAACTGCGTCAAGCCCAGACCGCCTTTGACTATGCCAGCGAAGAGCGTAACAAGGCACTTAGCGCATTCCAGCAAGCTGAAGAGGTCGCCACGGCGGCGACTATCGCCCACGATGCAGCCAAACGAAGTTTGCTCGGAGCCCAAGCGCGACGGGAAACACTTCAGAGCGATCCCGCTAATCAGGACGCCAATCGCCTGAGTCAAGCGGAACAGGATGCCCAGGATCGCCTTGCTGAAGTAACAACGTTAGGAGAAAAGTGTGATCAGGCGAACTCTAATCTGGTGCGGGAACAAGAATTCAGCCAACGATCGAATCAACGCCGTATCGCAGCAGAGGACGAGTTGAATTCAACTCGCGCAGTTTGCGCTTTAGAAGCCGAATCCTCCGGCACTACGTCTTCAATCACGGGAAACGCGTTGATACAACTTCCGCCTGACAAACTCACGGAACTTGACGTCACGCAGTTCGCATCCGGGGCAAGCGAATTGCGTGAAGCAGCGAAGAAACGTCGTGAGAGCGTCCGGTATCTGGAACAGCGCCACGCAATTCTCGCTGACAAACAATCTAGATTCAATGCTGCACAAGAGCGACAACGCGAACGCCAAGATGAGCTTGAAGAGGCGAGGAGGCGGCGAGAAGTGGCGGATCAGGAAGCGGAAGCTGCCGGCACGATCCTGATCGACGCATGGACAACCCACTGTGCTGGCCTAAAGCAATTGACCTTCGACTCTACGGAGGCACTAGAGCAACTTGTAATTTGGACGGCAAGCCCTGAGGGTCTCAATCCCATGAACACCGCGTTGGCCGAAGCCTACGCGCAAGCATCTCAGCGCCATGCGGCACGGCACACGGAGCTTGAGGCCAGAAGGAACGGCCTGCAACGGGAGCGTGCCGCGCTTATCGAAGAAAGGGATCGACTCGCGGCGGGTCAAGACGCAGTACCGTTACCGCCTGCGACACGAGGTGAAGGTGTCCGCGAAGGCCGCGTGGGAGCGCCGCTGTGGCAACTCGTCGATTTTCACCCTGATGTACGGGCAGAACAAAGAGCAGGCTTGGAAGCTTCACTTGAGGCTTGCGGTCTGCTAGATGCCTGGATCGCCCCTGATGGTTCTATAACGGATGCGAGTGGCTCGCCACTTTGGGATTCACAATGGTTGCTGCGTCCCACTATCCATGGAGCCAGCCTTGCGGACCAACTGTTTCCCGTAGATATGGAGAGCAGTAACGTTGCGCCACATTTGGTGGAAGCCTTGCTCGCCAGCGTGGCGTGCGGAGCGGCGGATAATCCATCGGCAGAATCATGGGTTTCTGTCGATGGCCGGTACCGTCTTGGCGCACTGGCAGGCGCTTGGAACAAATCCGAAGCGGTCTACATAGGACAAACGGCCCGCGCACAGGCAAGACAACGCCGACTCGAAGAGATTATTCGGCAGCTCCTGGCCCTAGATGAACAGAACACAGTCGTCGCTAACGATTTTCAGGTTCTATTCTCCGAAAAGGCCTTAGCGAACGATGAACGGCGCGGGGCGCCATCCGATGACTCGATCCTCAAAGCCATTGCAACTGCCCAAAGTGCCGAACACGTGGTGGTGGAAGCGCGCGTGCGTCTTGATTCTGCTACTGCGCAATGTGGAAAAGCAGAAGCCGAATTTCAAGCGGAGCGCGAGAAGCTGGAGAGGGACGCTGCCGATCTGCACTTGCCCACTAGCCACGACGATCTTTCAATGGTCGCAAGCGCGGTAAACAGATTCGCGGATGCCTACCCCTTGTTGATTCAGGCTGCTCAGGAATTACGCAATGCCTGGCTAGGGCTCAGGCAGCAGCAGGAGCGTGAAGCCGAAGCCCGCAGTGCCTTGCTGCACCGGCAAGAAGAGTTGGCTGCCGCCACCGACCGCGCAGAGACGGCGCACGTCCGCTATACCGTGCTGTATGAATCCATCGGCGCGAAAGTGGAAACACTACGCCAGCAACTGGCCCAAGCCTCGGACAACGTACGACGAGCCGAGGGCGACGTCGATGCAAAACAGAAAGCAATGATCAATGCCATAGAAGCTCGCGGCATTGCGAGCTCCACCAAAGATAGAGCAGAAGAACAATTGGACAACCGCAATGCGGTTCGCTTCCAGGTAGTCGAGCGACTGCAACGGTTCGCCGAGAGCGGCCTGCTGGCCTCCGCACTGCCTGAACTTCCGGTACCGGACAGTGGCACTTCCTGGACCATTGATCCAGCTCTACAGCTCGCACGGCGAGCTGAACAAGCGCTTGCCCACGTTTCGGACGATGATGTCACGTGGAGCCGCATTCAGCGTCAGATATCGGAAGATCTGACCGAGCTACAACGTTCGCTCAGCGCATTGGGTTACCAAGCCACATCCGAACCGAATGATTGGGGTTTCACTGTCCACGTCCTGTATCAGAATCGGTCAGAACGCCCAGACACTTTGGCAGCATACCTAGCCGATGATATCGCGCAGCGAAGCGAGCTGTTGTCAGCGAAAGAGCGAGAGATTCTGGAAAACCATCTCCAAGCAGAGATCGCGGCGGAGATTCAACGCTTGATGCGTGAGGCCGACAAGCAGGTAATCGCTATCAACCAGGAGTTGCACAAACGCCCGACCTCTACTGGCGTGCGCTATCGTTTGCAGTGGCAGCTGCTTAGCATTGAAGAAGGTGCTCCCCTCGGACTTGAGATTGCTCGCGAACGCCTACTCAACACCAGTTCCGATCTCTGGTCAGCGGATGATCGGCGAGCCGTGGGCACTATGCTGCAACAGCAGATAACCACGGAACGTGCCCGAGCCGAAGCCGATCCCTCTGCGTCCGGACTCAGCCTGATTGACCAGTTGGCTCGGGCGTTGGACTATCGTCGTTGGCATCGGTTTCGTGTACAACGGAAGCAAGATGGCGAGTGGCGAAAGTTGTCCGGACCAGCGTCTAGTGGGGAACGAGCACTCGGTCTTACCGTACCGCTGTTTGCAGCGGTCTCCAGCTTCTATGGTCGAGGAGGGAGCCCTCTCGCGCCCAGGCTGATGCTCCTTGACGAAGCGTTCGCGGGCATTGACGATGCGGCCCGCGCTCATTGCATGGGCCTGATACGGGAATTCGACCTCGATTTCGTCATCACCAGCGAACGAGAATGGGCCTGCTATGCCGAGTTGCCTGGCGTTTCAATCTGTCAGTTGCAGAGGCGCGAAGGGGTGGATGCCGTATTTGTCTCGCGCTGGACTTGGGATGGATGTGCAAAGCGTCGCGAAGAAGATCCTGACCGAAGGTTTCCCGCACATGAACTCAACGAAGTCGCTACACGGTCTTGATGATCGGCTTAAACGCTTGCTCGGGGGAGCTGAACTTGCACCTCTTCGTCTACGAATGCGCCGCTATTTCGAGCGCGTAGACAATGGTACTTCCGGGGACGTTCTGATAATGAACCAACTCAGTGTCTCCGAACATGAGGCTCTGGCTTTGCTTACCGGTCGTCCCGCACGACCGGCACGTTCAGTAAAAATCAATATTGGACAACTAGACGCCGCTTTGAGCGGGGCCGGAATCGCTGGATCGTTGCGCGCTGCTCTTGAGCTGATTGATGGTCCAATCGAGAATCGTGCTGCACGCCGGATTAGCGTTCAGGCGCAGTGGGAGAGCGTGACAAGGCGCTGCGATTGGCATGTCGTGTTGAGCGATTGGGTATCTACGCCCGCAGCGATTCGCCTGCTTAAGAGACTGGCTCGGCAGAATCCAGTCCATGCTCAACATTTGCTTGAACGCGCAGACATCGTAATACGGAGACTGCCGGCAAACGGCATTCCACTCTCGCAGCTTGCAGCGGAAACCCTCGGAAATGCGCACGCGCTCGACAGCGGTGAACCGATGTCGACGATTATTTTAGCCGCATGGCGGCACCTGGAACGAAAGCAAACCTCGCCGCTAAAGTTGCTGGAGGAAGACAATGCCGATGATGAGTTGCAGATCCACAATGAACGCGCCCGAGACGTGTGGGCCCGTTCCGGCGTGTTGGTCAATGAACTCGCCCGCCCCGTCCTGTTCTTGAACCTTCCTGTGGCTGATCACAACATGATTCTAGGAACGCCTGGAGAGCCTTCATACTTGTCATTGCGCAGGTTACTGCGGAACCCGCCCGTTTGGACCGTCAACGATGTGGCGGTCTTTGTATGTGAAAACCCGAATCTGGTTGCTATCGTCGCGGATAAGCTCGGAGAGAGTAGCGCGCCTCTGGTCTGCACTGACGGCATGCCGGCTGCGGCACAAAGAACGCTACTAACTCAATTGAAGCTTGCGGGAGCCCTCTTGAAGTACCATGGCGATTTCGACTGGCCAGGGATAACGATCGCGAATCACATCATTAGTACATGGCCAGTGAATTTGTGGCGATTCGGTGTCAGCGACTACGAACTTGCCGTAAACGTTATTTCGAGGAATTCGTCGCAATTGCAACACAATCTATCTGGCGACTGCGTAGAAGCCTCTTGGGACCCGGCGCTGAGATTAGCAATGCAACATCATGGGATCGCGATTGCAGAGGAATCAGTGGCGGCTTCTTTGCTCGCGGACCTAGCTTGATGAGATACACGGACCTCGTATTCGAACATTCTAGATCCTAGCGGTGATCCAGAATCAGAGAAACTTTCTCTGAGCTACAGACTGTATGGCGGGGGGGAGTCATTCGAACCCTCCTTCGATTTTTTGAAGCGGGTCAAATGGGAAACAGAGCCCATGATCGTTTCGGTGTGGCCGACGGACCACCCGGACTCTGTTTTGCTACTACCCACAAACCCGTTTGTGGATAACTCCCGTGTGGCCTGTCACCCAAAATCGGCAGGCAGCAATCTTGGATTAACTCCCCAGATTGGGTCCTGCCGACATGGATGGTCGGGCACTTTCGGTTTGCGTTTGTGCGATACTGCTAGGTAGCCTTGGTAGCCAGAAGTTTTATGGCAGACGTCAAAATACCAACATCTCTTCAGGATCATGCGTCTCTTTTAGCGCCCGTCCGAGCCTATACTCTGCCCAGCGAGGCAGTGTTCGATGCGTTGAAGATGATCCTCCTCGGCGCACCCCTAAACGAAATTCTGACGAGTGTCACTCGCTTGATCGAAGCCCATAGTGAGGGAACGTTGTGCTCGATTTTCCTTGTTGAGGAGGATGGTTTGCGCCTGCGATATGCCGGCGCCCCAAACCTGCCCGAGGCGTACCGGGCAGCGACCGATGGAGTGTGCATTGGTCCTAATGTCGGATCGTGCGGCGCAGCGGCTTATCTTCGTCAGCCTGTCTTCGTTTCTGACATCCTTTCTCACCCGAATTGGGCGAGCTTTGGAGACGTTGTTCTGCAGAGTGGGCTGCGCGCCGCGTGGTCGACCCCGATCATGTCACACGATGCCAAGGTGCTAGGGACCTTCTGTATGTATTATCGCGAAGTTCGGCATCCGCAACCCGCCGACATTGAGTTGATCGATCATGCCGGGCGGATTGCTGGAATCGCAATTGAACGCCAACAATCGCAAGAAGCCCTCAGGCGCGCCCTTGATGAGATCCGGGCCTCGGAAGCCAAACTTCGGCAGGTGATCGATACGATTCCAACGATTGCCTGGTGCAATCTGCCTGATGGTTCGAACGAGTTTCTGAATAAGCGATGGCACGACTACTCCGGCCTATCTCCTGAGGAATCGAGCGGCTGGGGGTGGAAAGCCACAATTCATCACGAGGATTTGCCCAAGGTATTGGATAAGTGGACCCAACTCCTGGCTTCGGGGGAGCATGGCGAAGTCGAAGGACGCATGCGGCGCTACGACGGAGTCTATCGCTGGTTCTTGTTTCATACTGAGCCCTTCCGCGACGAAGTCGGCAGGATTGTCAGGTGGTACGGAACAAGCACTGACATCGAAACTCTCAAGCAAACCGAAAAAAAGCTGCGGGAAGACGAACGCGAGCTTCGTCAGATTACCGATGCAATTCCGCAGACCATTATCGTCCTGAATCCGAGCGGACTCCCCCTCTACGCAAACCAGGCAACGCTCGACTACACGGGCCTTGCGATCGAAGAGGTGATTACTCTGGGCTTCCGTGAAAGAATTTTTCATCCGGACGACTTAGAGAGATTACGGGACGAGCGAAAGGCAGCCCTTGCACGCGGGATTCCTTTTGAAACTGAACAACGAGCATTGGGGAAGAACGGGCAGTATCGTTGGTTCCTGAATCGTTACAACCCTTTCCGCGACGATCAGGGGCGGGTGATTCGCTGGTATGTGACGGGAACCGACATCGAACATCGCAAGCAGGCCGAAGAAAAGGTTCGGCGAGACGAGCGCGAGCTCCGGCAACTCATCAATTTCCTTCCTCAGCATGTGCTCGTCCTTGACACGGAGGGTTCCCTCATTCAGGTGAACCAGATGATGCTCGACTACAACGGGCGCACCCTTGAAGAGATGCAAGGCCCGGGATGCAACGAACGAATTAAGAGGGACATTCATCCAGACGACCTTGAGAGAGTACTGAGCGAACGATCGTGCGGTTTCTCAAGCGGAGTGCCATTTGAGGTTGAAAAGCGCATCCTCGGCAAAGATGGCAGGTATAACTGGTTTCTGTTTCGATACAATCCACTCCTTAATGAAGAGGGCCGTGTTGCCCGGTGGTTCGCTACTGCCACTGACATTGAGGATCGGAAACAGGCCGAGCAGAGAATGCGCAACGAAAACCTGGCGTTGCGAGAGCAAATCGATCGGGACTCGATGTTTGAGGACATAGTAGGCTCCTCGGAAACCCTGGGTAAAGTCCTTCGCCAAGTCGCCAAGGTGGCGCTTTCGGATTCCACAGTTCTGATTCTGGGCGAAACCGGCACGGGAAAGGAACTGATTGCGCGCGCCATTCACAAGCGATCGAAGCGCGCGGGCCGGGCATTCATTGGCGTAAATTGCGCTGCGATTCCACCATCATTGATCGCTTCCGAACTCTTCGGTTACGAGAAAGGCGCCTTCACAGGCGCGACACAACGGCGCCTAGGGCGCTTTGAGTCGGCCAATGGCGGGACAATTTTCCTAGACGAAGTCGGCGACTTGCCCCCGGAGATCCAAATCACGCTGTTACGAGTCCTGCAAGAACGAGAAATCGAACGCGTTGGCAGTAACAAACCAATTTCTGTTGACGTCAGAATGCTTGCCGCCACCCATCGTGACTTAAACGCGCTCGTGGCCGAAGGCAAGTTTCGCCGAGATCTCCTGTACAGACTGAATGTCGTGCCTATTGAGTTGCCCTCGCTATCTGAGCGCGCGGCTGATATCCCCTTGCTGGTCGAGTATTTCATGGATCGCTTTGGGAAGAAGACTGGGAAGAAGTTCAGAGCAATCGATAAAAGAACTCTCAAACTGTTCCAGGCATACGGCTGGCCAGGCAATGTTCGGGAGCTACAAAATGTAGTTGAGAGGGCCGTGATACTCAGCGACGATGACATTTTTTCCGTGGATGAGAGCTGGCTCAAGCCGGAGTCGCCTCAAGTCGCCGCTACTGGAACAGTTCCACTTAACGGTGTTCTGCATAAGCAGGAGAAGGAAATGATTGAAGCCGCCCTGGCAGAAAGTCACGGCCGAATCTCAGGACCAGCAGGCGCAGCAGCCAAACTAGCGATTCCGGCGCAGACGCTCGAGGCAAAAATCAAGCGCTTGGGAATCAACAAGTATCGGTTCAAAAGCCCCCAGTTCTAATTCGACCCTGGCAACTTAATCAACGGCATTTTCCTCACCGTACGGGAATTCCTCAAAATCCAGGAAGTACCTTAATTCTAAGTCTCACCTCCTCAACAAATTGAGAATGGCCCAGCCGTTGCATTCGTAAGAGCGCGCCTCGGAGCCGGAATCCATGACGCTGAAGATTGAACGCTTTTCTGGCAAGCACGGAACGCGGATCCGGCTTAGCGGTGCGTTTCGGTCCGGGCAACTTGATCATGTGAGGACCGAGATCGAGTGTGGCGGAACGATCGCTTTGGATTTGGAAGAGGTTGATCTCATAGATGTCGAAAGCGTTCGGTTTCTCAACGCGCTTGAGGCAGAAGGCATCTCGGTGCTGCACTGCTCTCCTTATATCCGGGAGTGGATGCTTCGGGAACGAGCAGGAAAGAAGAAAGGTACAGACCCGAGACCAGAGTGATCAGACTCTCGTTGTCCTTAGAACTTGATCTCGGACACTCGCAGAGACCGACGAAAGGAATGACGACCAAGGAGACAACATGGGCAAGCTTGAAGGAAAAATCGCACTCGTTACCGGAGGCACTAGCGGCATCGGTCTTGCGACCGCGAAGCACTTTGTGAACGAAGGTGCGTACATATTCATAACGGGGCGCCGTGATGCGGAATTGGCTGCGGCGGTAAAGGAGATAGGAAGAAATGTAACCGGTATCAAAGGAGACGTGTCGAACCTCAGCGATCTTGATCGACTCTTTGCGCAAATCAAGCGGGAGAAGGACAGGCTCGACATTGTCTTCGCCAATGCCGGTGTTGCGAAGTATGCCCCGTTCGGGAAGATAACTGAGGAACTCTATGACTCGATCTTTGATACCAATGTAAGAGGTCTTCTCTTCACCGTGCAGAAGGCGCTTCCGTTACTGGCGGATGGCGCTTCCATCATCCTGAACGCGTCCATGGTAGCCAGCAAAGGGTTGGCGTCGAATAGTGTCTACAGCGCTACAAAGGCCGCCGTACGGTCATTCGCGCGCACATGGACAACTGACTTGAAGGACCGCCGTATTCGCGTCAACGCGGTGAGCCCAGGTTCAGTCGATACACCGGGACTTAGTGACCTGCTCGCTTCTTCGGAAACGGGGCAGCAACGCTTGAAGATGCTTTCGACGGCGGTTCCGCTCGGTCGGCTCGGGAAACCAGATGAGATCGCGAAGGCTGTGGTGTTTTTCGCATCCGACGATGCCAGCTATATCACCGGAGCGGAATTGTTTGTGGATGGAGGCTTCGCGCAAGTGTAGGCCAGCGAATTCGAGAGTAGTGAGTATCGAGAGGAGAGGTGAAATGTCGATACGAAAGTTCGAGATCGAGCGATTCAGCGTCACATCTTCCAGGCCATTCGAGGCGGTCATAGCCTCGTTGAAAGCCGGCGTGGGGCGGCTGGATTTGGTCGCATTCGCGAAAGTGTCGAAGTCGCCAAGCACTTTCGCCGAGTTGGAAGAGGTGATTAATCGAGACATGGGCAAGACTGGGCTGATGTTGTTCCTGGAATTTGATCATGGCGCGGTTCTATGCAAGGAGACGGGACTCGACAAACCGAAAATTGTCAGGCTTGTGATCGGTAATCCCCTCGTCATGAAGGAAATGGCTAAGCATGTTCCAGACGCAGGGTCCTATGCTCCGGTCACAGTACTGGTTGATGAGCGGGGAGATGGCGTGCATTTGTCCTATGACAAGATTGTCAGCCTTCTAGCCCCCTATGGAAACCAGGACGCAATAAAGGTGGCCCAGGATTTGGACCGCAAGGTTGAAAAGTTGCTAAAGGAAGCTGCTGCCTAACTGCTGAGTTTCAGCTCAGTTGGAAGGTCCTAACTGCCGCAACATGAGGTTCACCCCTTATGCAGCACGGCCAGGCTAAGCTTCCCGAACGGATTCCCACTGCTCTGATTCGACCGGAAATTCTGCCGATCCAACCGCAAATTTCCTCACCCTATAGGAATTCCTCAAAATTCAGGATCGGGCGATGACGCAAGTCATATCTCCTCGAGGGATTGAGAATGGCCCAGGTGTTGCATTCGGAAATAGAAAGGAGTCTTCAATATGGCCTTGGCACGATTGAGATCTATTGCTGGCGTGACCATTCCCGACACGGCGTTGTGCAACGCTGCCGTTGCTCTGTTGAGGGCGAGTTCACCAGAGTTTCTCTGCACTCATTGTCTTCGTACATATATCTTCGGAACCCTGGCTGTCAGGAGCATGGGTCGTTCAATTGTGGACGAGGAAGCGGCGTTTTGTGGCGCTGTCCTGCACGATCTCGGACTGGTTCCTGACCATCTTGGCGAGAATCGCTTCGAAGTGGACGGCGCAGATGCTGCTCGCAAATTCTGCTCCCAACATCAAGTGTCACCGGAACGCGCCGATCTGGTCTGGGAGGCGATCGCCTTGCACACCTCTACGGGCATCTCATCTCGGATGGCGGCCGAGATCGCCCTGGTGCACCTGGGTGCTGGCTTCGACTTATTCGGTTTTGGGCTTCACCATCCTGAACGAAGCTGCTTTGTAACCTTCAGAGTTTCTAGCTCAGCTAGAATTGCGGTCCCAACTTAAATGCGCAACGTGAGGCTCACCCGCCGATTATTGCGGCGCGGCTAGGCTGCGCCTTCCGAACGAATCACACGCACTGACTCCGCGACCAGAAATCTGCCAACTCACCAAGTTTTCCTCACTCTTCGGGAATTTCTCAAAATGTAGGAGTGGCGGCAGTCCTAAGTCATATTTCTTCAAGGAGCTGAGTATGGCCCAGCTGTTGCATTTAGAAGAATGCGCTTTGGAGTAAGAGAATTTCGGACGCTGAAGTTCGAACGGATTTCGGGCAAGACCAGAGAGCGGTTTTGGAGGATGAAGATGGGAAACACGTATAGAGCAGTGGAAATATCTTCACCAGGAGTATTCTCCCTGGTCGAAAGAAAGCTTACCGTCCCTGGTTCTGGACAGGTGCGTATCCGCGTCGAGGCTTGTGGTGTGTGTCACTCTGACGTAGGTACCGTTGAAGCGCAACTCCCAGGCATTAAATACCCGCGTGTTCCGGGCCACGAGGCTATCGGCCGCATAGAAGAGATTGGTCCTGGCGTCACGGCTTGGAAGGTCGGCCAGCGTGTCGGAGTCGGGTTCTTCGGAGGCGAAGACGGAACCTGCGAGGCCTGCCGCCGTGGTGAAACAGCCTACTGCCAAAATCCCATCGTGACCGGCGCCACCAGCGACGGTGGCTATGCCGAGGTGATGATCGCGGAGGCGCGCGCGTTGGCTCTGATACCGGACGAACTTAAATCAGAAGAGGCAGCCCCGCTGGTATGCGCCGGCATTACAACCTTTACCGCACTCCGTAACGCCGGGCGTGCGGGCGACACCGTAGCCATCCAGGGAATAGGAGGGCTCGGTCACCTTGGTGTGCAGTATGCCCGAAAGATGGGTTTTCGGACGGTTGCAATCGGCGGCGGCCCGGACAAGCAACATCTCGCTGCTAAGTTAGGAGCGCACGTTTACATTGACGCCAAATCTGAGGATGCGGCGGCCGCCTTGCAAAAACTAGGAGGGGCCGATGTCATCCTCGCGACGGCGCCGAGCGGATCCGCGATCGGCAGCCTGCTTCCCGGTCTTGCGGTTCGCGGAAAACTGGTGGTGGTTGGAGTCTCCGGCGATGCAATCCCACTCAACGGCGTACCTCTCATCTTCGGTGGCCGATCGGTTATCGGAAGTCTGACAGGAAGAGCGATCGAGACCCAAGACACTCTTGATTTCAGCGTACTCACCGACGTTCGCCCCATGATCGAAACGCTTCCGCTGGCAAGAGCCGAAGAAGCGTATAAGCGAATGATGGCCGGCGACGCACGGTTCCGCATGGTCCTCACAATGTCCTAAGAAGCTCAGAAGCTTGCCGCAGAGCGGCGTGACAAACCGAATGTGTGAAGGAGAGTCAGATGAATCCGTTTCAGAAAATCTTTGACAAGCAGAAAGCATACTTCGATTCGGACGCGACCAAATCGTACGAGTGGCGTATCGACCAGCTGACCCGCCTTGAGAACTTGTGCAACGAGAACGCCGAGGCTCTGGAGGCTGCAATGAGTAGCGACTTCAAGACGGCCAGCCAGGAAAAGGTATTCGAGATCATGGCACCCGTAGGAACCGCAGCCTTCGCGAAGCAGGATTTGAAAGAGTGGATGAAGCCTGAGGATGTTGTCGTTCCGAAGGCCCTTCGGGAGAGCGGCCATACCGCCAAGGTCTATCGCGAGCCCTTTGGCGTAACCTTGGTTATCGGTCCATTCAACGGGCCGTTGACGCTGCTCTTCGACCCCGCGGTCCAGGTTATCGCGGCTGGCAATCCATGCATCCTCAAACTCTCAGAGGGTTTGCCTGCCACCAGCAAAGTCTTGCTGGATCTCATTCCGAAATACTTCGATCCTCGGGCCGTTACCGCCGTCACCGGAAGCAAAGACGAGGTGACGGAACTTCTCAAGTTGCCGTTCGATTTCATTTTCTTCACCGGCAGCGTCAAGGTCGGTAAGATCGTCATGGAGGCGGCCGCAAAGAATCTCACGCCTGTTCTTCTCGAACTCGGCGGGCAGAATCCGGCCTTCGTTGATGCGACCGCTAATATCCCAGATGCGGCAAAGAAAATTGTCTGGGGCGCAACAGCCTGGGGCGGCCAATGGTGTACCTCACCCGGCTACGCCTACGTGCATGAATCCGTTGTCGAGCGGTTCGTTGAGGAGTGCAAGAAGGCTGTGGTCGAGTTGTACGGGACAGATCCGAAGAGCAGGACCGACGACTATTCACGCATCGTTAGCCCAAAGGCCGTCGAGCGCCTCGCAAGCCTCATCGATCAAAAGAAGGTCGTCATAGGTGGGACCTCCGATCCAGAAGCACGCTATCTCGATCCCACGGTCATCTATCCCGTGACTTGGGACGACCCAATCATGGAGGATGAGATCTTTGGGCCGCTTCTCCCAATCCTCACCTACAAGGATATGGATGCCGCCATCCGTGAGGTGAAGAAGCACCCGAAGCCGCTTTCCGGCTTCCTCTTCAGCCGCGACCAGAAAGCGATCGATCACTTCCTCGCGAGCTTGTCCTTCGGCGGTGGCGGGATCAATCAGGTGAACGTCCATCTGTTTATCGAAACCATGCCCTTCGGAGGAGTTGGATACTCCGGCATTGGTCACTACTACGGCAAAGCTGGCTTTGACGCTCTCACACATGCAAAATCGGTCCTGATTTCACCCCCCGATGTAGCCATCGAACATCTGTTCCCGCCCTATACGGCGGAGAAGGTGAAAGCGCTCAGTCAGTGGTTTGAATACTAAAAAGGGAAAGTCCGCCCAGGATTTGGGTCACAAGGTAGAAAAGCTGCTCAATGAGGTTGCAGTCGGCAGAAATTGGCACCGCCGACCAAGAACGATCTGACGGCGAGAGAGGAAGAGCATGATTCTAGCGGGTATCAAGGTAACCGACACAAGTCTGGTTCTCGATGCGATTGAGTTAGCGCGGAGTGCGTCAGAGCCATTCCTCTTCAACCATGTGATGCGCTCCTGGCTATTTAGTATTTTGCTTTCAGAAAACGCCAAACCTGCTCCGGATCCTGAGCTCTTGGCCGTTGCCGCTGTTCTGCACGATCTAGGGTTGACCGATCTCTACAGCGCGGAGAATCGGTTTGAGGTAGATGGCGCCAATGCGGCGCGTGCGTTTCTGATGAGTCGCGGCATCTCGACGCAGCAGATGCAAATTGTATGGGATGCCATCGCACTTCATACAACTCGTTCCATAGCTCTCCACAAAGAGCCTGAAGTTGCAATAGCCCATTCAGGAATCACGTTGGATGTCCTGGGAGCCGGTCTTGATCGAATCCCGAAGGATAAACAACGAGCAGTCATGACAGAGTTTCCACGGTTGGCACTCAAGGATCAGCTCCGATCGAGTCTTTGCAACGTTGCTCGTCGGAAGCCGGCGACCAGCTTTGACAACATCCTTCGGGATTTCGGGAGCCGGTATGTCGAGGGGTTCACGCCTCCGAACTTCGCCGATCTTGTCGCAAATGCACCGTTTAACGAATAGTGACGCCGCTTGATGGCGAAGCTTGAATGTTCATTGATAAGTAGAGCAACTAGGAGTAACTCAGCGACGAAGCTGCCTATTCTCAAAGCGTTGGGTCTGTCTGGCATTTAACGCATTGGGGTGAAAATTCAAAAGACTAGCAAAGGCTGAAGTATGAAAAGAGATCACATAAAAAACACGCTGAACGTCATCTACGATCAAGTCTTCAACCAGGGCCGGGCCGATCTGTATCCCGGTCTTGTCGGTGGGTCCTACATCCAGCACAATCCGCTGGTCCCGGATGGGCTCGACGGCGTCATGGGCTTTCTCAAGCAGGCTGGCCGCATTCGCAACGAGGTGAAACGCATCGCCATTGATGGCGACTTGGCGTTTGTCCATGCGCGCTACCTGGATCTGTTTGGTCAGGAAACCGCCGGCGTCGATATCTTTCGTTTCGATGCCGACGGCAAAATCGTCGAGCACTGGGATGTACTGCAGCCCGTGCCGGCCACCTCTAAAAATGACAACACAATGTTCTGATTTTTGAAGCTTGCCATGGCTTCCTTTTCGGTGACACGGAAAACTCTTTACTGGCGACTTGAAGGACTTCCTTCAGGCCGGAGTAAATCAAAAATGAAGGTGCTCATTCTGGAGCGTCGGAGCTAGCAGGTAATAGTGCGTTGCAACAAACACTGACACATTCTCGGTTACAGAGGTGGTCGCGCCAACTATGGAAAGGGTGTAAACGGCTCAGCCAGTGGTTTGAGTACTAAGGCTACGAAGTTCCAATCACAAAGATTGGCCCAATAGGAGACTTGCAATGAAGACAAGTGAGACAGATCTAGCATCGACCACCGAGAAGTTCTTTTCCACCTATGACGCTCATGATGTCGATGGCATGATCGCTCTTTGCGCAGATGGCGCACGAGGACGATACGCACCCTATGGCCGCGAGAGCGTCGTGCCGATTCGTGGCGGCATCGACGTCATCTGGCGAGCCTTTCCGCTAGCCGTCCCAAACTTTAGAGTCAAAGTAATCGAGATGATCCTCGCCGAAGGGAACACCGTTGTGGTCCAGGCCGAGATGAGCGGGCCCATACCAGCGGAAGCTCCTGGCATTGCAAAGAAGGGTCAGGTCGTGCACATTCCCCACGCCTACATCCTGCGCTTCGATAGGCACAGCAAAATCACGCGTCTTGACGCTTATTGGGACAACACCGTCTTGAACAGTATCAAGGCTAGCGCCGTGTAGGCTCAAACCTATCCTACGAGGAGCCAAAGCAAACCCAAGGGCAATGGAAAGCTAAGGTGCTCACAATGAAGGCAGCCACTCACGTATGAGCAAAGTTCGGTTCACGGGTCGCCGCACACCGGAACCGGAACCGTCCGGATGTGCTTTTCCTTTGCCAATCAACTCGGCGATCACCCAGCGCTCCTCGCCGATTTCGAAATCTTTCGTCTCGAGCGCAGTTAGTTCGGCCCGTCGGAGGCCGCATCCGATGAGCAGTGCCAAAATCGTTTCACGATGCGCTATTCGCTAACAGTTCGATTCTGACGTCATTTTTCAGTGGTGAAAAGTGGACTGCCGATTCGCCGAGCGGAGAAAATCCTCCCAAATTCTGGCTTCTCTGCTGCTCCGGCGCTCATCGTGATTTTGGAGGAGCGAGAAAAGGCCCGGAATGTGGGCGATTCGCTACAGATCAGAGAAAAATTCTCTAAGCTGCAGACTGAATGGCGGAGAGAGTGGGATTCGAACCCACGTTAGAGTTTCCCCTAAACACGCTTTCCAAGCGTGCGCCTTCAGCCACTCGGCCATCTCTCCGGCACAGGTTGGGACGCACTCATTATACAGGCATAGGAAGATTAAGTTGCGTGGAACGTCCAAAGGGGTGAATGGCATGGCCGCCGCCAACAGCAAGGCTTCGGCAGCATCCTATCAAAAGAAAAGGCGGCCCAGTAGGCCGCGCAACCACTTTAAATTAAGATCAGGAAATCCCAGCCGCGTGGAGTTCTCACCCGTGCCTGCTGTTGTTCTCACTAGCAGCTTGTTGCCAGGGTGCCGCAGAGAATCCGCTCAAAGCAGTATTCATCGATAACCGCAGCCACTGCTTTTTTACCCTTTTCCTCAAGTGAACGTACCACTCGTCCCGTGCAATTGACCTGTACGTCAGTGTCAGTGCCCAGCACAGATGCTGGAAGCACAATGCGAAAATGGATTACTGTGCCCACGTCTAGAACGCTCTTGGTATGGAACAGCACGCCGCCGGCGGAGATATCAGCGGTTTCTGCGAAGTATTCATGTGCGTCCGCAGTGCGCACCGTGATAGGCAGTCTGAGTGGAAAACGAACTGAGCTTCTTGTATCGGCGGGCCCTAAACCAGCCACGGGAGCCTTGGTTTCATTCACCCCTGCACCTCTTGTGGCAGAGTACACCGCATGCCTACCCACCCCAAGATTACTTTGGTATTCGCGGCGCACCAAAGGACATACGCCAGAAGAGATGGCCGAATACCAACCTTAAAATTTTGTTACCTCAGTGAAATTAAAGCCGCGGATTTTCATGGCCGGGACTACCATATCGAACGACTCTTCCCCGCTTGCGCGCACAGCTTTGCCCATTGCTTCTACGTTGTTCAGCAGCTCAATCAGGCTCTGATTGAAGCGGAAATTCAGCAGCCCTTGCTTCACCTTGCCGCCTTCCACCAGGAATGTGCCGTCGCGTGTCATGCCGGTAAGGATTTTTTCATAGGGGTCCACTTCGCGGATGTACCACAGACGCGTGATTAAAATTCCACGCTCGGTCCCCGCAATCATTTGCTCGACTGTTTGTTCCCCACCAGGAGTGATGAAGACGATATTTGTGGGTGCTTCACCCATTTCATTGGGCAGAGGGAAACCGTGTCCCGTAACCTGAATTTCGCCGATCTTATTTTTGTACTCCGATTTGCGCATCTTCTCCGCTGTGCCGCGCGCATACACAATATTGCGGATCACGCCCTTCTCCACCAGATTCACCCGGCGGCGCGCAACGCCTTCGCCGTCAAAGGGAGCATTGGATTGAAGCGGATGCGTGGCATCATCCATGATGGTGATGTTTTCGCCAAAAAGCTTTGTGCCAATCCGATTATTTAAGAATGACCGCTGGTCCAGAATTGCCATGCCGCCAAAGTCCCAGAACATGAAGCCGAGCAGATCAAGGACGGCTGCCGGCTCCAGGATCACCGTGTATTTTCCTGGCGGCAGCTCTTGCGGATTGCGTGAATTACGCGCCTTCTGTGCGGCAATTTCAGCCAGCCGCAAGGGATCAATATTCCTTACATCCGGCGAGTTGGATTTTTGCCATCCCGAGGAACTGTCGGCCAGCATGGTAATGGAAACCTCTGCCGATGTCTGGCGATGGAAAACGCTTAAGCCATTTGAATTGATTACCGCGTCCGCGCTCTGCGAGCTGGAGTATATGCCTGCGGTAACCAGTTTGTTTTTCTTGGCTGCCGCCACAATTTTGCCGACGCCCTCAGCGCGGTCAGCCGGCGTGATGGCCGCTGTCTGATCAAACCAGCGGGGCGGGCCTTCAGCGCTCCTGCCTTCACTTGCTTTTGCCATGGGCAGGAAGTCCGGGTCGGACTCTTGCACTTTGGCGATGCTCTCAGCCGACTGAACAGCGCGCTTCAGGCCATCATCATCAAAGCGATTGGTGGTTGCGCGAGCCGTTTTGCCATCAAATGCCACGCGGATGGACGCTGACTCGTTCACCTCGGCAACATTCTGATGGATAGTATTATTGGCAAAGCGCGTCAGAGAAAAGTCAGTGGAGGAAAATATGACTTCAAGCTCTTCAACCGAAGAGAACTTCTTTATCTTCTCGAAGATGTGTTCGGCGCGGGACTGATCTAGCATTTGAACTCCAGCAATTAGCAAATAGCAAGTTAGCGGTCAGCACTCAGCAGTCAGCATTCAGTCCCTAAACTTGCTTCTTTCTTCGTCTACTTTTCTGGCCAGGGATGCAAGCATTCGCTTTACTTCTTCAACGCGACCATTTAAAGCCTTGTATATTTCATCATCCAGAAACTTGAGATCGCGAGAAAGCAGCAGATGATATTCAAGTTCGCTTGCTGAACCCATTGCGATTTGCAAAAAACGGTGAAACTCTCCATTGCCTCGCCTGCCGCAGTCTTCGGCAATGTTGGCGGGTACAGATGCAGCACAACGTCGAATTTGTGAAATCAACCCAAACATCTCCTGTTTGGGAAAATTGGTCGTTGCATCATATGCAGCGAGTGCCAGTTCATGCGATTTCTCCCAAACCTTCAGGTCGCGAAAGCTCTTCATCTCCTCACCATTTCGGGGCTGAATGCTGATTGCTGATTGCTTCCTGACTAATTCCCCTTATATGCCGAGCCAATCTTCACATTCCTGAATCGTGCAGGCGATGCGCCGTGCCCCGTTCCCATGGTTTGCATAGGCTGGCCTTTGCCGCAGTTGGGTGTACCCCAGAGCGTCCATTGGTCACGTGAGCAGATGGCGTCCATTGAGTTCCAGAACTCTGTTGTTATCCCTGAATATGAGGGGTTTTTGAACATGCGGCCCAGCTTGCCGCCTTTGATCTCCCATCCGATCTCGCAGCCGAACTGAAAGTTGTACCGCTTGTCGTCGATGGACCAGGAGCGATTTGTCTGCATATAAATGCCGTCATCCGTCCCGGCAATCAGTTGATCAAACGTCAGCGGTTTTTCGCCGGGCAGGATGCTGATGTTGGTCATACGTACCAGCGGAATCCGGTTCCATCCTTCCGCGCGCATAGTGCCATTGGACCGGTTTTCTGCGATTGTGTGCGCGGTCTCGCGCGAAGAGATGTATCCGGTAAACAGGCCATTGGTGATAATTGGCGTGCACTGCGCCTGGACACCTTCATCGTCATAAGCAAACGTGCCCAGGCCGGGCCCGTGCTGCTCTGTGGCGTCGGCAACCACATTTACCAAGTCGCTGCCGTATCGAAGCGTACGCAGCTTTTCCAGCGTAAGAAATGATGTGCCGGCAAAATTGGCTTCCATGCCCAGCACGCGGTCAAGTTCAATGGGATGACCAACTGATTCATGTATCTGCAAACCGAGCTGTGATGAATCCAGTACCAGGTTCATCCTGCCTTCCGGGCAACGCTCCGCTTTGTGCAACGCGACCGCCTCTTCACCAATGCGACGCGCATTCTCCAGCAGGTTCAATTCGTCGATAAGCTCATAACCCCTATTCTGGTGCTGACCGCCAAAAGAATTTGGATAAGATCGCTTCATGATTTCCGTGCCTTGAAAAGCCAGCGCACAAAAACCAGCGCCGGTAATCACGCGCGTCTGGTGAATATCAGAGCCGTCTGTGTTGTAAAACCATTGCTCATGGCGGCCCAGATGCATGCTGCTTTCGGCGAGTGTCACGCCTTTTACGGCCAGCAACTCGGCATCAATCCGTGTGAGCAGATCAAAATTCTGCTCTATGGAAGTGGTAAACGGATCGATCTTGTAAGGACTCGACCATTCAATCTTGACCGCCGGCTCGGGCGCCAGCCGCACCGGCTCTTCTTTTACCCTCGCCGAGGCCTTGGCGATTTCTACAGCTTGCGCGGCGGTTCTTTCCACCGCTTCACGACGAAGATCGTCAGTGGAGGCAAATCCCCATGCATCATTCACCAGCACGCGAATGCCTATGCCCAGAGTTTCCGCGCTCGCGGCGTGGCCGACCTTGCCATTTTTGGTGGCCAGCGAACGCTGGCGGTGGTCCACAATACGAACATCGGCATAGCCTGCGCCGCGTTGCGTGACCGTATTCAAAGCCCAATCAGCAATCTGTTTCATGCTCATAACCAGTTCGGTCCCATTTGAATATTCATATTAAATGATCTGGGCAGACCCATCGCTGTGTGGGTGATGACAAGTTGGGCTGCTCTGTGCGGATTGCCGTAAGTTGTAGTTCCCCTGCCCATTTCACCTTAAACTTATTCCATGTCGCGAAAGCCTGCGCTAATCAAAATCATCGATTTGGAAGACGGCATGCCCACGGTTGAAAAAGCACGGCTGCAAATGCAGCATGAACTTCATGCAGCCCGCAATCAGGGTTACGTGGCAGTAAAGCTGATTCATGGATACGGCTCCAGTGGCGTAGGTGGTTCCTTGAGAATTGAGTTGCAAAAGGAGCTTCAGCGCCTTGCCGGATCAGATAGCATTCGCTCATTTCTGCCCGGAGAAGACTGGCGCATCTCTGACGAGAAAACCTGGGAGTTGCTGAAACGTTATCCTGAGTGGAAGCGTGATCACGATCTGGGCAAAAACAATAAAGGGATCAGCATTGTGCTGCTCTAGTCGCCCGGCATCAGGTTGTTCTAGATGCTGGTTAGGCTTTTTCTTGCGGCTTCAATGCGGCCCGGATCGCCAGCAATTCCGTCAAGACTGCCTCCAGGCTGCTCAGCGGAAGCGCGTTAGCTCCGTCAGATTTCGCTTCAGCCGGATTGTCATGCACTTCCATAAAAATTCCATCCACGCCAGCCGCCACTGCGGCGCGGGAGAGCAAAGGAATAAACTCCGGCTGTCCACCGGAAACTGCTTTTCCACCAGCGCCTGATGAAGGTAGCTGCACCGAGTGGGTAGCGTCAAATACTACGGGCGCGAACTGGCGCATAATGGCCAGCGAGCGCATGTCCACTACCAGATTGTTATAGCCAAAAGAGCTGCCGCGCTCGGTCAGAAAGATGTTGTTGTTCCCCGATTCGCGGACCTTCGCCACTGCGTGCTTCATGTCCCAGGGAGAGACGAACTGGCCTTTCTTGATGTTGATGGCTTTCGCATGTTTGGCCGCAGCAACCAGCAGGTCCGTCTGGCGGCAGAGAAAAGCGGGAATCTGGACTACATCTACCACACTCGATACAGCAGGCATATCCACGGCTTCATGCACGTCAGTAAGGACAGGAACGCCTGTCTCCGCTTTTACTTTTTCCAGGATGCGCAGGCCCTCTTCCAGTCCCGGTCCGCGAAAGCTCTGCAATGAAGTTCGGTTCGCCTTGTCATAGGAAGCTTTAAATACATAGGGAATGTTCAGCTTTTGCGCGACGGCGCTGATAGCTCCAGCCATCTTCAGCGCATGGGCTTCGCTTTCAATCACGCACGGCCCGGCGATCAGAAAGAGCGCAGAATCCAGGTGAAGACCATTAATAGTTAATTGGTTTTGAGGCGACATTCAGTGCGGCCATGAAAATCCATTTTACGCTATAAAAGTAACACCTTGGGCCAACTTGTAAGATTTGCCCCTTCGGGTATGGTCACATCTGTCCCGGAGGCGGGGAATTAAATCATGACAAACGCGGTTGAACTCCGTCGCTTAGCGCACGGTTCCTTCCTGTAACCGCTCATCCGCAAACCGCTGAATTCACGTTGATGAATAACATTCTAAGTTTTGCGTCATCATCTGCCTTCAATCTCTGTTAGACTGCGCTCAATTCCTTCTGAGGTTTTCGCCGGTGCTGCTGGAGTTGCGCGTCGAAAATTACGCTGTAATTGATAGCCTGGCAGTCGATTTTGCGCCGGGATTGAATTTGCTTACGGGCGAAACGGGCGCAGGCAAATCCATTCTGATTGGTGCGCTTTCATTGCTGTTGGGCGACAAAGCTTCTACAGACATGATCCGTCACGGCGCGGAAAAAGCAGTGGTCAGCGGAGTATTTGAGGCTGATGAAAAGCGGGTATCGCTTCTGCTGGAAGAAAATGGGATCGAGCCCGAAGGCAATCAGATCATCGTGAAACGCGAAATTGCCGCTGCGGGCAAAGGGCGTGTTTTCGTCAATAACCAACCGGCAACTGTGGCGCTGCTGCGAGCCCTGGCGCCGGCGCTGGTATCGATCCACGCACAAAACGAGACGATCCTGGCTTTTGATGAAACGGCACGTCTGGGACTGCTTGATGTTTACGCCGGCCACGATTTGAGCGATCTGGCAGAGAAGCATTTTAAGTGGGTTGAAGTACGTGAGCGGCTGGCGCAGTTTGATCGCGACGAGCAGGACCGCCTGCGTATGGCTGACTTATGGAGCTTCCAAAAGAAAGAAATTGAGGCGGCCAGACTCCAACCCGGAGAAGACCAGAAACTGGAAACTGAAAAGCGCGTATTAGCCAACTCTGAAAAGCTATATGGCGCTGCAACCGCCGCTTACCAGGTTTTGTATGAGGATGACGCCTCCGCGTTGACGAACCTATCTGCGGCACGGAAACAACTGGAAGAGCTGGCGCGCTTTGACGAAAAGTTTCTGGAGGCGCTGGCGTCATTGGAGTCAGCCAAAGCCGCAATTGAAGATGTAAGCGCGACGGCCCGTGACTACGCCGATGGAATTGATGCATCTCCGGAACGGCTGGGTGAAGTGGAAGACCGGCTGGCATTGCTGGACCGCCTGAAGCGCAAGTATGGCAGCAATGTAGATGAAGTGATTGCGTACGGCGAAGAGGTTGCGCGGAAGCTTAACGAACTTGAGAATCGTGAAGATGTGGTGCGCGAGTTGAAGAAGCAGCTTACAGCAGCCGCAGCCACCTATCTGACCGCCGCTCAGGCAGTTTCCAAGCGGCGTTACAGCGCGGCCCGCGAATTACAGAAACTGGTTGAGGCAGAAATTAACCAGCTTGCCATGAAAGCACAGTTCAGAATTGAGGTTTCTGGTTCCGACGAACCGGCGAATTGGTCGGCCTCAGGTTTCGACGGCGTGACTTATATGATTTCCCCGAATCCTGGTGAGCCTCTGAAGCCAGTGGAACAGATTGCCTCCGGAGGCGAGCTTTCACGCGTAATGCTGGCATTGAAGGCGACCATCGAGGCAGGGAAGAAGAGCAAGAGTGGAACGCAACGCACGCTGGTCTTTGATGAAATCGACACCGGTATTGGGGGGCGCGCAGCGGAGGCCGTAGGTAAGAAGCTGAAATCGCTCGCACGGGCGAATCAGGTGCTGTGCATAACGCATCTGCCGCAGATCGCATCATTTGCCGATCATCATTATTTGATTGAAAAACGCGAGACATCTGGGCGGACCAAAACTCTGGTCCGGGCGCTAAATGCTACGGAGCAGATGGAAGAGATTGCGCGTATGTTAAGCGGGGAAAAACTGACAGAGACATCGCGCCAGCATGCAGAGCAGTTGCTGAAAGCGAATGGATAAAGTCCTTTCCGCAGATTTGCGCAGATGATCGCAGATCGTTTGAATGGCCTGTCCAACGATTGTGCGGTTCGCCCGTCTAAGTAGGTGGCCTCAAAAAATCAAAGATGGAGCTTCGCTTATGCCTTCAGCTTCCGCATCCTCCTCTAACGCAGTCCTTGCCATTTTTTGGGGCGGACTGGCCTGCGGCGTGTCACACAGGCGATGGTCGCCTTCCATCTCCAGTCCGGGCTCAAGCCAGCTCAGGTATTGCAGTCGGTTGCATCTGGGCTGCTCGGGCGGACCTCATTTCAGGGTGGGACAAAAACCGCAGTGCTGGGAGCGTTTCTTCACTTCTTCATCGCGTTTAGTTGGGCGGCGATTTATTACCTGGCGAGCAGAAGGTTTACTTTTATGATTGAGGAGCCAGTCATTGCCGGACTGATCTTTGGTGAATTTGTCTGGCTTGTTATGAATTTCGTGGTACTTCCATTGTCGGCTATCCACCGATGGCCGGTCTGGAACGCAGCGTCGATCATCACCGGCCCCATTGGCCACCTTTTCCTCGTAGGATTGCCAATAGGGCTTGCAATCCGAAAGTGGGCTCCTCTTAAGTAGTGTTCACTCAGGTACAGGCTCTCATACTAAACCGGGTGTTTCCGGCAGTCCCCGTTCACCCCTAGATACTCCCTGATTACTGTTAAATATTGATATTTCAATGAGTTGGCTTGGGCTAAGGCACTTTTGTCAGGTAACCTGAGAGAAGGGAAAAGTGTCTAAAAGGGTATAATCAACAGATCACAATGACATCAGAAGCCAAGACTTTACTACTGCTGAAGCCCCGGGGATTTTGCGCCGGAGTTGTCAGGGCCATCGATATTGTCCGCATTGCCCTGGATGCTTTTGGGCCTCCGATTTATGTGCGTAAAGAGATTGTCCATAACCGGTATGTCGTGGAAGAGCTAAAGGCCAAAGGCGCGATTTTTGTTGATGAAGTTTACGAGGTTCCTGACGGCCAGCGTCTCATTTATAGCGCCCATGGCGTTTCTCCCAGCGTGCGCGAAGCCAGCAAACTTCGTGACTTGCGCGTAATTGACGCCACATGCCCGCTGGTGACCAAGGTCCACGTGGAGGCGGTGAAATACGCCAGAGGCGGCTATAGCATCATCCTGATTGGCCATCACGACCATGATGAGGTGATTGGCACCCTGGGCGAAGCTCCAGAGGTGACGCAGGTTGTGGGCAGCGCCAGCGAGGTGGATGTTCTTGAGGTCCCCGATCCAACGCGCATTGCCTATATCACCCAGACAACGCTCAGTCTGGACGAAACCAAAGACGTAATCGATGCCTTGCGGAAGAAATTCCCATTGATTGAGGGTCCGCATGCGCAGGACATCTGCTATGCCACCCAGAACCGTCAGACCGCGGTGAAAGATGTCGCCCACCAGGCCGACCTGCTGCTGGTGGTCGGTTCTGAAAACAGTTCTAATTCCAATCGGTTAGTGGAGGTTTCCACCAATCTTGGGACGCCTTCTTACCTGATTGACACTGCCGATGACATTAGGCCCGAGTGGCTTACAGGGATCAAAACAGTTGCACTCACCGCTGGCGCATCCGCGCCGGAGATACTGGTGGAGCAGGTCATCGACTTTTTAAAAGGTAAAGGCTTTAACACGATTCGCGAAGTGGAGGTCATGCCGGAAAATGTCCGCTTTGGCCTGCCGCCGGAAATCGTGGAGGCCATTGCCGCAGCCCCCGCTGTCGCGGAGTAAGAGATGAGCAAGAATCACAGCGCGCAAGCCGCGCAAATGCTTTTCGGAAAAATTGACGACATGCTGGGCCGTGTCGGCTTTGGCATCGAAAAGGCGCGCGCCCATCTCTTTTCACAGCAGCATAAGGATGGCTACTGGTGTGGTGAATTGGAAGCCGACACCACGCTCGAGTCGGACTATATCGCTATCCATACTCTGCTCGGAACCGGGAACCAGAACCGCATGGAACGTGCCGTACCGGAAATTATCCGCCACCAGAATGCTGATGGCGGATGGCCTATCTATGCGGGTGGCCCTTCCAACGTTAGTGCCTCTGTTAAAGCCTACTTCGCCTTGAAGTTGATGGGTTATAAAACAGACGATGCTGTGCTTGAGCGTGCCCGTAAGAGGATTCTTGAACTGGGCGGCGCTACTGAGTGCAACACGTTTACCAAGATTTATCTGTGCTTCCTGGGCCAATATGACTGGGAAGCCGTTCCGGCTGTGCCACCGGAGATTACTCTTTTCCCAAACTGGTTCTGGTTCAACCTGTATGAGATTTCGTCCTGGTCCCGTGCAATCCTGGTACCGCTCTCAATTGCTTATGCCAAAAAGCCGCTGAAGAAAATTCCAGCGGAGCAGTGCATTGATGAGTTGTTCGTAGGCGGACGGCATGGCAAACACCTGCATTTGAAGTGGGCCTCCAAAAAGGTTTCCTGGAGAAACTTTTTCCTCGTATTGAACCGCGTGGTGCACTTCTGCGAACGGTTTCACATCCGTCCATTGCGTTATCTGGCTCTGAAGAAAGCGGAGCGCTGGATGCTGGAGCGGTTTGAAAAATCCGATGGCCTCGGTGCGATTTATCCCGGCGTGCTGAACTCAATTGTTGCGTTGCGCTGCCTGGGGTATTCAACTGACGATCCGCAGGTAATCCGCGCACTTGCTGAGTTTGAAAAGCTTGGCATTGAAGAAGCCGGTATCCCAGACCACTCTGAGCCGACATTCCGCATGCAGCCCTGCATGTCTCCCGTATGGGACACGGCTTATGCCATGTTCGCGCTGGGTGAAAGCGGCGTGACCAAAGATGATCCGCGTATGCTGAAAGCGGCAGACTGGATCTTGAGCAAAGAAGTCCGCACCAAGGGTGACTGGGCGGTGAAGGTCCCTAACGTCCTGCCGGGTGGCTGGTATTTTGAGTTCAATAATGAGTTTTATCCTGACGTGGATGACTCAGCCATGGTGCTGCTTGGCCTGGATAAAGTGGAAAATCCGCGTGAACGCTATCAGCACGATGTTTGCAGGCGCGCCATTGATTGGATATTCGCCATGCAGTGCAGGAACGGCGGGTGGGCCTCTTTCGATAAAGACAACACACGCATGGTGTTCCAGCACATTCCTTTCGCCGATCACAATGCCATGCTCGACCCTCCAACGGTTGATATTACAGGCCGTGTTCTGGAGATGCTGGCTGCCTATGGTGTGACCAAGGACGACAAAAGAGTCAAGAAGGCGATCAAATTTATCCTGAATGAGCAGGAGGCAGACGGATCATGGTTCGGCCGCTGGGGCGTCAATTATATCTATGGAACCATGCTGGTGCTGCGTGGCTTGCAGGCGATGGGCGTCGATAACCATGAACCTTTTGTGCAACAGGGCGCAGAGTGGCTGCGTATGGTGCAGAACTCTGATGGCGGGTGGGGTGAAACCTGCGGGTCTTACGATGACGCTACGACCCGCGGCATCGGCCCGAGCACCCCTTCACAAACCGCCTGGGCTGTTATGGGATTGCTGGCGGCAGGCGATACGCGTAGCGAATCAGTGCAGCGTGGAATCCTTTACCTGCTGGAAACGCAACGGCCTGATGGGCATTGGGATGAAGAACAATACACGGGAACAGGTTTTCCGAGAGTTTTCTATCTGGCGTATCACCTGTACCGAGATTATTTCCCGCTAATTGCGCTGTCAGCTTATTCACGAGAGTTCTCTGCGCTTTATGAAGAGGGAAGCGTCGGATACGCAAGAGGGTAGAACAATCCGGTGATCGGGTCATCGGGTGATCGGAAAACCGAAACTACGGTTGGCTCGTAGTTTTTGTCATTAAGAAAAACTGACGAGCTAACGAGACAAAGCCAAAAGCTAAAGGCTAATTACTAAGAGCTGATTTTCAGGAGACAAGATTTGCCGGTACCAATTTCACAGATGTGGACTGTAGCGAGCTATGTGGTTAAGCAAAAACTCGCAGGACGAAAGCGCTATCCGCTGGTGCTGATGCTGGAGCCGCTGTTCCGCTGCAACCTGGCCTGCGCCGGCTGCGGGAAGATCCAGTACCCTGCGCACATCCTGAAGAAAGAGCTTACGCCGGAGCAGTGCTTCCGCGCTGTGGACGAGTGCGGCGCTCCCATGGTGTCAATCCCGGGTGGCGAGCCACTGATGCATTCGCAGATCGGCAAAATTGTGGAAGGGCTGGTGGCGCGAAAGAAATATATTTATCTGTGCACCAACGCGCTTCTGCTGAAAGAAAAACTTGATCTCTTTAAGCCAAGCAAATACCTGACTTTCTCCGTTCATGTGGATGGCGAGCGCGAACACCACGATTTTTCGGTCTGCCGTGAAGGCGGATATGACCAAGCCATCGAAGGTATGAAGGAAGCCTTGAAGCGCGGCTTCCGTGTTACCACTAATACAACATTGTTTGACGGCGCTGATCCGAACAGCGTTCGTGAGCATTTTGATCAAATGATGGAACTAGGGGTTGAAGGCATGATGCTTTCGCCGGGCTACTCCTATGACAAAGCGCCGGACCAGAAACATTTTCTTGGCCGTGCCCGCACCCGCAAGCTGTTTCGCGCCATCCTTTCGAACCGGAAGAAAAGCTGGCAGTTCAACCAGTCGCCTCTGTTTCTGGAGTTCTTGATGGGTGAGCGCCAATATGCCTGCACTCCATGGGGCATGCCGACGTACAACATTTTCGGCTGGCAGAAGCCCTGCTATCTGCTGCAAGACGGATATGCAGATACCTTCCAGGAACTCATGGAAAGCACTGCCTGGAATGAGTACGGAACCGAATCCGGCAATCCTAAGTGCGCCAACTGCATGGTCCATAGCGGTTATGAGGCTTCTGCCGTGAACGATACCTTCAGCTCTCTCGGCGGACTGCTGGCTACGGCGAAGGCCACGCTGTTCAACCGGCACAAAGATGAACATGCAATGAAGCTGCTGAATGAGCATGTGCGGCCGGTGCATAGCTACAACCCGCTAGTGCAAATTGAAGAACCGTCCAGCCAGCTTGAGGAGACCAGCGCATGACAGGCCCCGCAAACGGTAACGCAATAAAAGACGCTGACTCGCTGGAAGTTGCTCCCGGCTTTAAGCATGAAAAACTGGAAGGTTGGGTGCCGGAACTAGCGGGTGATGAAGAGGTTCGCCAGGCTCTGGAGAAAGCTTTCGACTATCGCGGCGATGTGACCATCACGCGCAAAGATGGAAGCAAGGTTGAAGGCTACATTTTTGACCGGCGCACGGGCAAGACTCTGGCAGATTCTGCGGTGCGGCTTTTCCCCAAAGACGCAGACCAGAAAGTATCTATCCCATATTCAGAAATCTCCGCGCTGGCCTTCAGCGGTCGCGATACAGCCGCGGGAAAGAGCTTTGAAGCCTGGGTACGCAAGTATTGGGAAAAGAAAGCTGCGGGCGAGAAAAACATTGGAATCCAGGCGGAAGCGCTGGAATAAGGTTTTTTCTGAAAGCGATTGTTCCAATTTTTCAGGAGGCAGCATGGCGATTCTTAAGCTTACTTCAGCCGAAGGTAGCAATGGTATAGCACTGCCAAAGGAAATGCTTAAACGCCTGCATGTGAGTGAGGGGGAAACGGTTTTTGCTCTGGAAACTCCTGATGGCTATCTCCTTACGGGGAATGATCCAGAGGTAGAGCGCCAGCTTCAGATCGCACGTGAGGTAATGGCTGAATATCGAGACACGTTACGCGCGTTGGCAAAGTGAGTGAGCCGGTCTGGATTAGGAAGGCAGCCTTGGTGCAGGCACACGCTCTGGCCTTGGCTGAACATGGCGGATTAGAGGGTATCAGGGATGAAGGCTTATTAGATTCTGCTCTGGCTCGGCCAAAGAACCTATATGCCTATGAAGGTGTAGAAGACGTCAGGCGACTGGCTGCAAGTTATGCGGTTGGGATTTTGCGAAACCATCCATTCTGTGATGGAAATAAGCGCACTGCTTTTATCGCATTGAACATACTCCTGAATCTCAACGGTTTGCGTTTAAAGGTTGATCCATTCGAGGCTATAGATATTTTTTTTGCAGCAGCTGCGGGAGAAATAACCGAAGAAAGGTTAGGCGACTGGATTGTGAAACACACAATCCCTTATCCGAAAGAAAACAGATGAAAGTATTCGTCACAGGAGCGACCGGATTTGTGGGCTGCTACGTTGCGCGGGCCTTAGCCGCGCAGGGAGCAGATCTTCGCTTGCTCGTGCGTGCAACGAGCCGTCTCGACAACATTTCCGATTTGCGGGCTGAAACAGTCACCGGAGATTTGCGTCAGCCGGAGTCGCTGAAGAAAGCAATGACAGGCTGTGAGTTTGTGTTTCATGTTGCCGCCGATTATCGCCTATGGGTCCGCGACCCTGAGCAGATGTATCGCGCCAACGTCGAAGGCACTCGCGCCATCATTCGTGCCGCGCAGGAAAGCGGCGTGCGTCGGGTGATTTACACGAGTTCGGTGGCCACAATGGGGTTCACCCGCGAAGGACACATCGCCCAGGAGGACTCGCCGGTTTCGATCAGAGACATGGTTGGACACTACAAACGGTCAAAGTTCATGGCAGAACAGATTGCTTTAGAGGCCGGACAGAAAGGCGCGAACGTGGTAGTGGTGAATCCCACAACACCAATTGGCGAATGCGATATCAAACCCACTCCGACCGGCAGAATCGTGGTTGATTTTCTGAAGCGCAAGTTTCCTGCTTATGTGGATACAGGATTAAACCTGGCCGACGTGGAAAAGGTAGCGCAGGGGCACCTCTTGGCGATGGAAAAAGCCCGCCCCGGCGAACGCTATATTCTAGGCGGCGAGAACCTGACGTTAAAGCAGATTCTGGACAAGCTGGCTGCGCTCACCGGGCTGCCTTCACCCACCATGAGAGTTCCGCACGCTGTGGCAATGGGGTTTGCGGCCTTCGACCAGTTTTTTACCGGCACGCTCATGCGCAAGGAACCACGCGCCACCATTGACGCGGTGAAAATGGGGCGCAAAAAGATGTTTGCGTCGTCAGCCAAAGCCGAGCGTGAACTAGGGTATAAGGTCAGTCCGGTGGAAAATGCTTTGCGGCGTGCCATTGACTGGTTCCAGGGGCACGGCTACGTTGAAGCATCCGCACGAGTTGCCGCGGTGAATGCATGAGCGGAATTGCAATCATTGCCGCCATGGAACGCGAACTTGGTCCGCTTGTGCGGAGGTGGAAGAGGAGCAACCTCGCTTCCAGCGATAAGCAATTCACGCTCTTTGAAAGAGGCGATGCGCGGGCAATAGTTTGTGGAATAGGCTCTAAGAACGCCGAGTTCGCGGCTCGGGCGGCGGTAGAAAAATTTCATCCCACAGCGCTTATATCTGCGGGACTTGCTGGAGCACTGATTCGCAGCCTTAAAGTCGGAAGTATTTTCACGCCGAGTGTGGTTGTGGACGCAGCAACTGGCGCGGAATATCGTTGTGCACCGGAGAATGGCCGAGTAAGCGGTGGTGTCCTTGTCAGTGCAGAGAAGATTGCAGGGATCGAACAGAAACAGGAATTAGTGAATCAGTTCCATGCGCTCGTTGTAGATATGGAAGCGGCTGGAGTGGCCAGGGTGGCACAACAGGCGGGTATTGGTTTTCGCTGCGTGAAAGCCATTTCCGACGAAGCCGATTTTGTGATGCCTCCAATGGCAAGATTCATTGATGACAATGGACAATTTCAAACCAGCAAATTTGCTTTTTGGACGGCATTGCGGCCCTGGCAATGGATGCGAGTTGCGGCGCTTGCAATAAACAGCCGGCGGGCCATTCTGGGACTTTGTGAGTGGCTGGAGAAAGACGTGACTTCCGGATTGCAATCTGCCGAAGTTGTTACACTGAATAGAGCAGAGCTGTCGGAAGTTAAACGCTAATTATGCACACGGCTACAAAATCCGGACCGGCGGAGAGGTTGAATGTTGCTGCCCGAACAATGCAGGCTGCGGTCTATCGCGGCAGGGAGGATGTTCGGCTGGAGAGTGTTCCGGTGCCTGAAATCGGCGCCGGAGAACTACTGGTGCGTATCCACACTTGTGGCATCTGTGGCACTGACCTCAAGAAGATTTCAACGGGTTCCCATTCCGCCCCCAGAATCTTTGGCCATGAGATGGCTGGACAGGTGGTGGCAACGGGTTCAGGCATAAACAATTTTGCCGTCGGTGACCGTGTGATGGTTTTCCACCACATTCCTTGCGGTGAATGTTATTACTGCCGGAAGAAAGTCTTCGCACAATGTCCGGTTTACAAAAAGGTGGGTGCAACAGCCGGTTTTGAGCCCAGCGGTGGCGGCTTCGCAGAGTACATCCGCGTGATGGATTGGATCGTACGTAAAGGTGTGGTGAAGATCCCAACGGGCGTGTCTTATGAGCAGGCTTCTTTCATCGAGCCGGTGAACACCTGCCTGAAGGCAATTGAACTGCTCCAATTGCAGGCTGATGAAACCGTTCTGGTGATTGGCCAGGGGCCAATTGGAGTCATTCTGGCAGCATTGGCCAAACGGACAGGTGCGACTGTGGTAACTTCCGATTTATACCCCCAGCGCCTTAAAATAAGTGAGAATTTCGGGTTACAACAGAATGTGAATGCCGGGTCGGAAGATCCTGCTGCGAGAGTGCGGGAGCTAACGGAAGGCCGTGGCGCCGATGCTGTAATCCTGGCTACGGCAGGGAACAATTTGATCAAGCCGGCGATGGATGCAACCCGCGCGGGTGGAAAGATCATGCTTTTTGCGCAGACACAGCGGACCGAGGCTGCGATTGATCCAGCGGCAATCTGCATGGATGAAAAGACGCTGATGGGTTCATACAGTGCATCACTGGATTTGCAGGACGAAAATGTGCAACTGGTGTTTAGTGGAGAAATTGATTTTACCCGGTTGATTTCGCATCGCTTTCCTCTGGCAAATGCCGTGGAGGCGATCCAGATGGCATCACATCCAGCGCCGGACACGATGAAGATCGTGGTCCAGCCCGGGTTGGAATGGGAGAAAAGTATTTGAAAAGACAAATGACAGCCGCAGTCCTCTATGGCAAGGAGGACATCAAAATCGAGAAGGTGCCGATTCCTACACTCGATGCTGGCGAGGTGTTGGTGAAGGTAAATGTGGCGCTTACCTGCGGCACTGACCTCAAAGTCTATCAACGGGGTTATCATGCGCGGATGATTGTGCCCCCGGCGCTTTTTGGCCATGAATTATCCGGTGTGATAGAAGAAGTTGGGCCCGGTGTGCGTGACTTTCGCCGTGGCATGAAGGTGGTTGCACTGAATTCCGCCCCGTGCGGCGCATGCTTCTATTGCTTAAAGCACCAGGAAAATATCTGCGAAGACCTGCTGTTCAACAATGGCGCTTATGCCGAATACATCAAGATTCCCCGGCGCATTGTTGAAACCAATATGCTGGCGCTGCCCGATGACGTGAGTTTTGAATCGGCCGCAATGACAGAGCCTCTGGCGTGCGCGCTCCGTGGACTACAGGAAACAGGCGCGGACATCGGCGATACCGTCACAGTTATCGGTGCAGGACCGCTGGGACTCATGCTTATGCAGGTGGCCAAGCTGACGGGATGCAAAGTGATCTCTGTGGTCAAGCGCGGCGAGCAGGTTGCCGCGGCAAAAAGATTTGGCGCGGACGAAGTGGTCCAGATAGGCAAAACGCACGATCCAATCGATCGTGTCATTGCAGTTACCGAGGGCCGAGGTTCCGACATTGTGATTGAGGCCGTGGGCCGGCCGCAAACATGGCAATGGGCAGTGGAAATGGTCCGCCGCGGCGGCGTGGTGAATTTCTTCGGTGGCTGCGCCAGCGGCACTAAAGTAGAACTGGACACGAACCGCCTGCACTATTCCGAGATCACGCTGAAAGCCACGTTCCATCACACGCCACAAACGGTGCGCAAGGCTTTTTCTTTGATCGCGGAAAAGAACGTCAAGAGCACTGATTACGTTACCGGCGAGGCGCCTCTTTCTAAGCTGAAACAGGTCCTGCAACAGATGCTGGACCGTGGGAGCCAGATTAAAACGGCCATCATACCCGGCCACTGATCATCATGTCAGTATCGCGCACAAGCACTTCGTCCATGCCGCTGGGATGGAACGCGCTGCCGGAATCTTATCGCATCCCGGCTTCAGCCCCTTCGCTGGCTGAAGCACAGGAGTATTGCGAGCGGCTGGCAAAATCGCATTATGAAAACTTTTCCGTGGCCACGTGGTTCCTGCCCAAGGGACTACGGCAGCATTTCTACAATGTTTATGCATACTGCCGCATCTCTGACGATCTGGGGGACGAAGTAGGCAACGCTCAGCAGTCCCTGGAACTGCTGGACCAATGGGAAGAAGAGCTGAACGCGTGCTACGCCGGTGTGCCAAAGCATCCGGTATTTGTCGCCTTGTCAGAGACCATCCAGAAGTGCGGCATTCCCAGACATGAATTTTCCGATCTGCTGGTTGCTTTTCGTCAGGACCAGACTGTAACACGCTTTGAAACATTTGATGACGTGCTCGGATATTGCCGCTATTCGGCCAATCCGGTGGGGCACCTGGTACTCTATCTGTGTGGTTATAGTGACGCGGAACGGCAGCAACTCTCGGACCATACCTGTACCGCTCTTCAGTTGGCCAACTTCTGGCAGGATGTTTTCGTCGATTATGGCAAAGGCCGCATCTATCTGCCGCTGGAAGACTTGCGCCGCTTTGGCGTAACCGGAGAAGACATAGCACAACGCCGCGCGACCGAACAATTTATTGCCATGATGAAGTTTGAAGTGGAACGCGCGCATGAGTGGTTTGTCCGCGGCCTTCCTCTCGTCAAAATGGTCAACCGCGAACTGGCGATTGATCTTGAGCTATTCAGCCGGGGAGGCCAGGAGATACTGAAAGCGATCGAACGGCAGGGCTTTGATGTGCTCCGTTCGCGTCCTATGATCACGAAATCCCGCAAGCTTTTGTTGGCCCTCCGCGCGGCGGCAGGCAAGCTGCTCCTACCCCATCACACGCAACACCGCCGCGTGCCGGGGGCCCGTTGAACCATCAGCTCAGCCATGCATACGCGGTCTGCCGGGGCATCTCACGTCGAGCAGCCAAAAATTTCTATTACGGTTTTATGGTGCTTCCAGCGGAAAAGCGCAATGCCCTGAGCGCTGTGTATGCTTTCATGCGCCATGCCGATGACATCTCCGACCAGCCAGGTGTTGACCATCAGCTAAAGCGACAAAAATTGGAAGAATGGCTGCAAGCCGCAAAGGCGGTCTTTGCCGGCGGGCCGACGGATGATCCTGTCCTGATGGCCCTGGGCGATGCACAAAAAAAATTTAAGATTCCGCCTGAGCTTTTTGAAAAACTGGTATATGGAACCAGCCTGGATCTGGAAATACCACCGGCTCCCGCCGATACGCCGGCAATTTTATGCAATACCTTTGAGGACCTCAGGCAATATTGTTATTACGTGGCATCAGTGGTGGGGTTAGTGTGCATCCGGATTTTCGGATATGAAGACAGCAAGGCCGAGTTTCTGGCAGAAGACTGCGGGCTTGCCTTCCAGTTGACGAACATCATTCGCGACGTGAAAGAAGACGCTTCTCTGGGGCGCATCTATATTCCGGCAGAAGATCTTGCCCGGGCCAATCTTTCAGCAGCAAATTTTGCTTCCAGAGTCTTGCAGGACCCGGCACAAGCCAGAGTTTTGCGTCCGGCGCTGGAGTTTGAGGCCGAACGGGCCCGGAAATACTATGAATCGGCGAAATGGCTGATGGAATTGATTGAAGAAGACAGCCGTGCCGCACTCTGGGTGCTGGTTGAAATTTACAGCCGTTTGCTTCAGAAAATCACCAACCGCAATTATGATGTGCTGACCGAACGCGTGCGCCTTACGGTTTGGGAAAAACTGAAAGTGCTTGGTCGCGGATTCCTGCTCCGCATCGCATGATGGCGGCAAGCCAATAAATGTTCTGAGTTACGCGCTCAAGGAGCGATCAATCCAAACAGAATCAAAAGTTATGAGCATCTCGCAACGCGGCGACAGTCCGAAGACAGTTGCTGTTGTGGGTGGCGGCCTCGCCGGTTTGGCTGCAGGCTGCGCGCTTTCCGATGCTGGATTGCTGGTGACACTCTTTGAGCGGCGGCCTTACGTCGGCGGCCGGGCTTCATCTTACGAGCATCCGGGAACAGGCGAGGTGGTGGACAACTGCCAGCACGTTCTTCTTGGCTGCTGCACAAATTTAATACAGTTCTACGAACGACTGGGAGTGAGCGACAAAATACGTTGGTTTGACGAACTGACGTTTATTGAACCCGGAGGAAGAGCCAGCCGCATGGCTCCATCTTTTCTTCCCGCGCCGCTGCACAATGTTCCAACTTTTCTGCGGGCGCAGATGCTTAGTGTGAAAGACAAAATTGCCATCGCGCGCGCCATGGCGGAGATGAGCCGAAGGCTGCCTAAAGATTCTTCTGAAGACTTTTTGTCATGGCTACGCCGCCATAAGCAGACGGAACCGGCGATTGACCGTTTCTGGAAAACCGTGCTGGTAAGCGCACTGAATGAAGACCTAGACCGCATCTCCGTGCGTTACGCCACACAGGTTTTTCGGGAGTCGTTCATGAAATCCGCTCCGGCAGGAAGAATGGGGCTGCCCAGCATTCCATTATCGGATCTGTATGGAGCTGCGGTCGACTATATTCGTAAGTGCGGGGGCCAAGTCATGATGCGGTCATCCGTGGATGGAATCACCGCTCGTCAGGAGAGTGTGGGAGTATTGAGCGACTCGGGTGAGCAGCAGTTTGATTATGTTGTGCTGGCAGCGCCCTTTCAGAGTGTGGCTGCCCTGCTGCCGCCGGATGATGCAGCCATACCAATCAAGGAACAGCTTGCGCATTTTGATTCATCTTCTATTACCGGAATTCATCTCTGGTTTGACCGCGAGATTACTCCGCTGCCACATGCGGTGCTCCTGGACCGCACAATCCAGTGGATGTTTCACAAATCAAAGTTCCATGACGCGCGGGAAAATGCCGGTACGGGAAGCTATATCGAACTGGTAGTGAGCGCCTCAAAGTCACTGGTGCAGAAGTCACGCGAAGAAATTCTTGCGCTGGCTACGCGCGAGTTGGCTGAGTTCTTTCCTGTAGTACGAGAAGCGAAGCTGGTTAAGGCCACTGTGATTAAAGAAATCCACGCAACGTATTCGATTCTTCCTGGCTTGGATAAGTACCGGCCATCGGCTAAGACACCATGGCCGCGCATTTTCCTGGCGGGCGATTGGACCGCCACTGGCTGGCCGGCAACCATGGAAGGCGCTGTGCGCAGCGGCTATTTAGCGGCAGAGGCACTTACTGAAACCTTGGGCCGGAAGCAGCAAATGCTTGTCCCCGACGCACCTGCAGCAGGTCTTATGAAACTTTTCTGATGGAGAATTAAAGACTTTAATTCCCCTTTAATTTCTTCCCAAATGCAGAGCGAGCAATATCTTCCTATCAGAGCTTGGAAGTAATGTTCCGGCATTGGCCCAGCCAAAATCTTTGTTTTGGTGTGCCAATCCACAAGGTATGCAGATCAGTCATGCAGCTTGTGGGTCCTCCCCCATCCAAACTTTGGGATGAAAGGACAAGACGAGATGAGCAAAGCAGAGGAATATACGAATTTTCGGATATGGGCGGCAGTGGTAACCATGGTGGTTTATCTGTTTTTAGCGGCCACAGGAAACTCCTAGAACAGCCCGGTTTATTCCGATAAAGATTTCAGAAGCGCACCGACCCCTCCTTGCGCTTCCCCTGGAGATCAGCACCGTCCAACCAGGCGTGCTGATCTTTTTTATTTTCAGCCTTGAAGCACTGTGCCTAAAAACCCTGTCGGATCAAATCTGCTACCCTGAGCGCTCCGGAAATTTTTCCATGAGCCATCTTCTCTGCATATTTTGCCAGAACGTCCACTTCCAGGTTCACGGGATCGCCTTTCCGTAGTACGCGCAGGTTCGTAGCCTGCCAGGTGTGTGGAATTATGGCAATCTCAACCCGGTTACCCTCAATGGCAGCGACTGTCAAACTGATGCCTTCCACCGTAATGGATCCCTGAGGGACAATGTAACGCGTTAGTTCCCGGGGAACATCGATGATGAGGCGCCAATCATCCCGAAACTTAATTTTTTGCAGGCTGAAAATCGATCCCACTCCGTCCACGTGGCCTTGTACCACGTGGCCGCCCATGCGGTCTTGTGCTCGCGCCGGGAGCTCCAGGTTCACCAGCGATCCCGCCTTGAGATGCTGTAGCGAAGTGCGTTGCAAAGTTTCTTCTGCCAGATCAGCAGAGAATTGCTGGGCATCAATGTCCAGCGCAGTCAGACAAACCCCGCTCACGGCAACGCTGTCACCCGTTTTCAATTCAGAGGGAATGCTTTCAGCTTTAACAGTAATGCGGGTGACGGAGCCGCCATTCTGGCTTGCGATGTTTTCAATCCCGGCAACTTCGCCGGTTTCCTGAATGAGTCCGGTGAACATTAGCTGTGTACCTCAGGCGGTATATAGGGATCGTGAAGATATCCTTCAACTGCGAAATCTTCCTTAAAGCGATGCAGAACGATATTTTTAACCTGGGCTGCCTCGCTGATACGGGGGAACCCCTCACCACCTGCCAATGGAATTGAGCCTCCGCCGGCAAGAATTTTTGGTGCGTAATACAGAAAGACCTTGTCGACCATATCGGCGGCCAAAGCCCCCCAATTCACCAGCGCACCGCCTTCGATCAGGAGACCGATAATCTCAAGTTCGCCCAGGCGCGCGATGATCTTACCAAGATCAGGACGGCCATCGCTGGACCCGAGCGGCACCTGTTCCACGCGGATGCCTCGATTTTCCAGTACGCGGCGCTTCTTCTCTTCCGCAAATGAGCAGAAGATCAGCACATCGTTTTGAGCAGTTTTGACCAGGCGCGATTCCAGAGGGCAACGCAGGCGGGAATCGAGCACCACACGCAACAGCGGACGGCGGCGCGGAAGGCCAGTGCGGTCCGTGAGCAGCGGATCGTCAGCAACGATGGTCCCCGCACCCACTAGAATTGCATCTGATTCGTGCCGCAAGCCCTGAGCATGGGTGCGTGCTTCCTCGCTGGTAATCCAGCGATCGGGTGCTAACGGCGTGTTGACGGATTCTCCCTGAGGTCCAGCGATCTTGCCATCGAGCGTCATACCGGATTTCAAAGTGACCAGCGGTCTTCCCGTAAGGATGTAGCGGGCAAAGGCTTCATTGAGACGGCGCGCTTCAGTTTCAAGTAATCCGGTTTCAACGGTGATTCCCGCCGCACGGAGCTGTTCAAATCCTTTGCCGGCTACTTTGGGATTGGGATCTTCCATTGCGGCGACAACCCGCGTGATACCCGCGGCGATAATCGCATCGGTACAGGGAGCCGTGCGACCCTGATGGCAATGTGGTTCCAAATTGAGGTAGATGGTGCCGCCGCGAGCGCGAGAACCCGCTTGTGCCAGGGCAAGTACCTCGGCATGTTTAACGCCGTTAAAAGTATAAAATCCTGATCCTGCGAGAGCGCCCTCGACATCCGCTACTACTGCCCCAACACGCGCGCCCGGAGATGTGAGTGCGGTTCCCTCGCTTGCCAAGTCGAGAGCGTGGCGCATGTAGTGCTCGTCTTGTTCTGAAAATGCCATGGTTTAGCGACAAATGGATGCCAAAATCCTAGGCCGAAAACAGTGAGTCGGCAAAATTTTCAGCGTTGAACGGCAGAAGATCACCAGCCTTCTCGCCTACGCCCACATACCGCACAGGCAAGCCGAGTTCACGCGAGATGGCGATCACCACTCCGCCTTTGGCGGTACCATCGAGTTTTGTAAGCACGATGCCGGTCACGCCGGCGGATTCGGTGAACAGGCGTGCCTGCTGGAGGCCGTTCTGGCCGGTGGTGGCATCCATGACCAGCAGCACTTCATGCGGCGCGCCTGGAAGGATGCGCTGGGCTGTGCGCTTCATCTTTTCCAGTTCAGCCATCAGGCTGGTCTTTGTATGAAGGCGTCCAGCCGTATCGACGATCACACTATCAGTATGGCGCGCTTTTGCCGCGCTTAATGTGTCAAATAGGACGGCGGAAGGATCACCGCCGGGCTTGGTCTTAATTACCTCCACGCCGGTCCGGGAGCCCCAGATTTCAAGCTGCTCAATAGCTGCGGCGCGAAAAGTGTCAGCGGCACAGAGCAGGACAGATTTGCCTTCTCCACGTAACGCATAAGCCAGCTTGCCAATGGTTGTGGTTTTTCCAGTACCGTTCACGCCCACCACCATCACTACTTCCGGTTCGCCTCTGGCGGGTTTGCCGGCGCGTACAGGAGTGGCATTCAGGATAGCGAGAACCTGCTCCTTGATCAGCCGCTTCAACTCAGCGACGTCTTTGATCTGCTTGCGGTCCGCCTTTTCACGTAATTTTGACAGGATTTCCTGTGTGGTTTTGGTCCCCAGATCGGCGCCAATCAGGATTGCTTCCAGATCGTCCAGCGTGCCCTGGTCAATCTCCTTGGTAAATGCCATCACTCCGTCAATGCGCTCGCTGAGGTTCTCGCGCGTGCGCGTGACCGCCTGCTTCATCTTGTCAAGGAACGATGGTTCTTGTTTTCCAAATAGGGTCTGAATCATTGAATTTGAATATCCTGCCGAACCCTAGATTATAGCGGGAGCAAGAACCGCTATTCATCGCCAAGGCACCTCCCTGGATTATTGCGAAACATTATTGACAGCTTAGACTAAAGTCGAGAGAAAAGACCGGAAGTAACCAGGTTCTGGTTAAATCTGTCTGACGAAAAGAGCTACTTGGCATCTAAACTCAGATAATATAAGCGAGCTTGGGGGAGTGACCGGCACAATGAGAAAATCAGAGAAGAATGAACACGGGCTTAACATTGAAGAGGTAAGACTCATTTCAGACCTGCGAATCATGCATGCCAAAGTCTTTGAATTGTACGAAATAATCTCAGTGCTTAAGCGCCGCCATGACGAGAGTGCCATTCGTCGCTTTGCTGACCACGCAATGCTGAACCAGGACATTGAGCGCGTGGATGAGACATATCTTTGGTTCCTTCGTTTGAAGGAAGAAGGCATTCGGTTAAGAAAAAAATAGGGTGCTTTCGAGCGAAACGCTTTGGCAAGCCGGATTGAAGCCTATGCTTCCGTTGCCGTGCTTACGGCGGCCGCAGTTGCTTCTTCTCCGCTGACTGCAGCCGCACGATGGATGCGCAACTTGCCGGTCTCAAATACCTTGGTCATGGCTGCTACAACGGTTGGATCAAACTTGGTTGCTGCCAGCGAATTAATGATGCGAATCACATACTCAGGATCCATCGCGGCCTGATAGGGACGGTTGGTCGTCATGGCGTCAAAGGTGTCCGCCACCATGATAATTCTCGGCATGAGTGGAATCTGATCGCCCTTTAGGCCATAAGGATAGCCGCGTCCGTCCAACGATTCGTGGTGCAGTTCAATGCCAGGAAGCATGTCGCGCAACGCTTCCACTGGGCGCAGAATCGCCGCTCCCTTAGTGGTATGCGTTTTCATGATTTCGAATTCCTCCGGCGTCAACGCGCCCGGTTTTTTCAGGATGCGGTCTTCAATGCCTATCTTACCTACGTCATGCAATTGGGCGGAAATGCGGATATTGTCAACGTCCTCTTCTTTCAGGCCCATTTCGGTGGCAATGAGGACAGAGTAGCGAGTCACGCGGTCGGAGTGGCCTCGGGTATATGGGTCTTTTTCGTCAACCGCACCGGCCAGCATCTGGATCGAATTCAGGAAGAGTGTACGATTTTCCTGCGCCGCCTTCTTCAGATCGTCGACGAAACGCTCCAGATCGTCCGACATGGTATTGAACGTCTGCGCCAGTTCGCCAAATTCCGTGCGGCTCTTCAGACGGACACGGTGAGAGAAGTCCCCGCCGGCAATTGTGCGGCTGGATTGGGTAAGCACGTGCAGCGGTGTTGTAAGCCGTCGCGCAGCCCAAATGCCGACAAAGATGCTGAAGGCAATCGCAATCAAAGCGGCCCGTATAGCGTCACGGCGCATATCAGTGATATCGATATAAGCTTCTTCCTGAGTCTTCTGCGCCACCACCGCCCAGCCCAGCCCGGACACAGGATAATAGGTTCCCAGCATGGGAATGCGGCTCTTGCCTTCCTGTATTGTGTAATCCATGGTCACGGCAAGCGGCACAAAGCTTTTTTGCTCGACGAAGTTCTTGACCAGGTCATTTGAATTCATGTCCTGGCCCGTGGCATACCGGGAACTGGGGGAAGCCACCAGGCGGCCAGAACGGTCAACAACGAAAGTATCCAGATTCTGCTGGTTTTTGGCTTCCTGCAGTTGTTTCACCAGATATTGCAGGTCAATCACCAATTCGAGCGATCCCAGATACACGCGCTGATCGTTCAGTACTGGCTTGCCCACCACCATAACTGTGCGGGTCTGCTTGCCAGAGCCTACTGAAAGTGGTTCTCCGCTGTACTCACGGCCCGCGTGGGCGGCAGCCAAGCCACGCTCCAGCTCTTTCTCCAGAAAAGTGTCAACTTCAATCGTTCCTACGGACATCATGTACTGATTTTCAGTGTTGACCAGGCGGGCGAAAGGGACAATGGAATCGGGGTCACTGATGTAGTTCTGGAGGAGCGCTTTTACGTCCGAGGCTTCTACGTTTTTACCGCTTAGATTGCCGCCGCTGGTGACTTTTATAGCGTAAGTAAGGCTGGAAAGCGTGGAACTGATGTCTTTTTCACGCTGCGCAATCGATTGCGCCAGTGTCGTGGTCACATTATTCTGCAGCAGCTTCTCATTGCTTCCCAGAGTTTCACGATTGTGCTCCACCATCTTGGTGGCATAGAAGTAGAGCGGTACCACGCCCACCGCAATCAACACGGCAAGAATTAGGTACAGAATCGGTATTCGGGACGGCAGCGGCAGTTTCATATAACCAGAGGCGTAATAATGAAATTGTATGACGAAAGTAGCGCAAATCTAACCAAAAAAGCAGCTTGCCCCACGATTACGGAAGTACTCACCTACGGCAGGGTATCGCTTCAGTTAAGGGCAAGAAAGAAGTGGCAGACTCTTCATGAACCAGCAGTTTATGAATAATCCTGGAGAGCGGTGATGTGTTTAGCCGATGTTTAAAACTTGTCTTCGACCTTGCCTGGGCGGGTCATCAGTTCGCGAATGGCGTCGAGCGGTGATTTGCCACCATGCAGAATGGCATACATCTGCTCGGTAATCGGCATCTCGACCGCATGTTTTTTTGCCAGACCGAGCGCAGCATTGGTGGTCAGCAAGCCTTCTGCGACCATGCCACGCATCCCGGCGATGATCTGCTCCAGTGGCTGGCCCTGTCCCAGAGCCTCACCTACACTACGGTTTCGCGAGAGGCCTCCCGTACAGGTAAGCACAAGATCTCCCATTCCTGCCAGGCCAAACATGGTTTGTGGTTTAGCGCCGCATGCCACCGCCAGGCGGGTAATTTCCGCCAGCCCGCGCGTGATGAGCGCGGCTACAGAGTTGTGTCCCAGCCCCAGACCGCTACAAACTCCGGCAGCAATCGCAATAACGTTCTTGAGCGAACCGCCTAGTTCCACTCCCGTCAAATCGTCGTTCATGTAAACGCGAAAGCTGGGGTCGCTGAAGTCTTTTTGCACCCGGGCTGCAAGGGCAGCGTCAGCCGAGGCCACGGTTACAGCCGTAGGGTGCCGCTCTGCGACTTCTTTGGCGAATGAAGGGCCGCTGATGGCGCCAAGCTTCGGCTCAAAACCGCAGAAGCGCCCCACAACCTCCTTGATGACCTCAGTCATCCGGAGCAGTGTGTCATTTTCAATGCCCTTGGTAGCGCTCACAAAAAGCATATGGGGCTGGAGCCACTGTGCCATGTGCTCGAACGTTCTGCGGCAATAGTGTGAGGGCATCACGCTCACAATGATCTCCACGCCGGAGAGGGCATCTTTGAAATCATTGGTGACGGTAACGGAATCAGGCAAAGGAAAGCCGGGAAGAAAAAGATCATTCGTGCGCGAGCATGCAATGCTTTGTAAAACTTCCTTTTCCAATGCCCAAAGCCGGACTTCATGGTCTCCACGACGCCCAGCAACCATGGCCAGAGCAGTGCCCCATGCGCCTGCGCCAATGACGGCGATCCGGCTCAAAGCTGTTTCTCCGCGATGGAGGATTTACTGCCGCCGAAGCGGCTCTCAGTTCCCGTAAGCAGCCGCCGGATATTCTGATAGTGCTTGAGCACTACGATCAGAGAGACCGCCGAAGCAAGCAGCAATGACAAGGGGTCTGCATTTTGCGTGAAGTATGCGGCGACCGGGAAAGCAATTGCGCCAAGAATTGACCCCAGCGAAACAAAGCGGGTGACCACGACAACCAGGATGAAGATTACCAGTGCCAAAAGAATGGCCTTGGGAAACAGCACGCAGAATACACCCAGCGCCGTGGCCACTCCCTTGCCGCCTTTAAAGCGCAGCCAGACAGGGAATACATGGCCGAGTACGGCAGCCAAAGCGGCAGTAGCCATCAGGCGCAACGCTGCCGTGCAGAATTCTTCACCGTCGCAAAGTTTCCTGTTTGCTAAGAGCCCGGCTAAAAATACCGCCAGTGCTCCTTTCAGCGCATCAAGTATCAGCGTAGTGATGCCCAACCCTTTGGCTCCGGAGCGAACAACATTCGTAGCTCCGATATTGCCGCTTCCGGTTTGGCGTATGTCTTCCCCGCGAAAAATCCGCACCAGCAAATACCCAAACGGGATAGAGCCCAGAAAATATGCAATCACCGCGACGACAATGTAGAGAGAAGTCATAGGTCTCAACGTCAGACGCGCGCCGGCCAGAGAATCCCGCGCGAGTTATTGCAACTCAAATCGCTCAAGCTTCGTGTACTTTGATCCGCCTTTTTGCGGCTGGCTACGATACAGAAAGAACTCGCGCGCAGTCATTGTACCGAACTGCGGTGGGTTGTCCTCAAGCAACGGCTGCAACTCCCGCAGCGGACGTACACTTGTCCTCGCAAGTGTCAGATGTGGATGATAGGTTTTTTGTTCACGTGCAAAGCCCACCTTTTCAAGCGCCGCATCAATACTGGCGGCAAGCCGTGGCAACCCTTCGCCGCCATCCACGCCGGCCCAGAAAACTCGTGCCGTCTTCGCGTTGGGAAAAAAGCCAATTCCTCCAAAGCGCACGTCAAACGGCACGGCCTTAATGGAAGCAAGAGAGGCCTTCATTTCCTCGATGCGCTGTTCGCTGGTCTCGCCAATGAATTTCAAAGTTATGTGCAAACCTTCCACTCGTGCCCATCGGGCTTTGGGCGCCAGCGCGCGGGCACGCTCCATATACTTGGTTAAGCGTGTGCGAATATCCTCAGGGATGTCCAAAGCAATAAAGACACGCATGTCACATCAGCTTGCGGCGAACCATGTCCAGGGCCTGCTGCGTGGCCCAGGTGCGTATCCGGTCACGGTCGCCCGGGAAAGTGCGTTCCACAACTTCTGTATGGTGGCCGTCCGCCAAAGCATGGAAGACTAAGCCGACCGGTTTTTCGTCTGACCCGCCACCAGGGCCGGCCACCCCGGTAATGCCAATCCCGAATGTCGCTTTGCATCGGCTGCGAATGCCTTCCGCCAGCGCCGCCGCAACCTGGCTGCTCACAGCTCCGTGCTCTGCGATCAACAGCGGCGGCACGTCAGCCAGAGCTGTTTTAACGGAGTTGTCATATACCACAGCGCCGCCAAGGAAATAGCGCGAGCTCCCGGAAACGGAAGTAATTCTTTCCGCCAGCATTCCTCCAGTGCAAGACTCAGCCACGGCCAGCGTTTTTTCCCGCATTCCCAGGTAATAGCCCACAATCTGTTCAAGGCTCTCGCCCTTGGTAGAGAAAATGGCATCTTCGAATTCGTCTTCCAGTTGTGACGCCAGAGCATCAACTCGCTTCTGGGCCTCTTCCAATGAGTCCGCCTGGGCGCGGAGGTGAAGCTGCACTTCGCCGGGAGTACCGGCAAGGATAGTTGTTTCAACTCCCTTGGCTGCCTTGTAAATAGGCGCTGCTCGTTTATCCACCATTGATTCGCCGATCATTCCGATCTTTATCTCATGAGTGACAATGTATTTTGTCGGGACCAGCTTTTTCAGGCGCTCAATGCAATTTTCCTCGAACATTGCCCGTAGCTCATGCGGAGGCCCGGGCAAAAGAATGATAATTGCATGGCCATTCTGATCGTTTATGTGCAGAAACTGTCCTGGAGCAGAGCCGCGCTTATTATCCATAACGTCAGCGCCGTCGATGACGTCGCCCTGGCGTTCGTTATTCTCCGCCATCTTCCAGCCACGTGAGGCAAAACGCGCGCGCAAATCCTCCACAATGCGGGCGTGCCTCTTCAAGGGACGGCCCAGGGTTTCCGCCACACATTCACGGGTCAGGTCGTCTTCAGTAGGTCCCAGGCCGCCCATAAAAATCACTACATCAGCGCGGGAAAGAGCAATACGCGCGGCGCTGACCAGATCTGTGCGACGATCGCCCACAATAGTCTTAAAGCTTACTTCCACGCCAAGACGGTTGAGCTGTGCGGTGAGGAAAAGCGAGTTCGTGTCCTGGCGGAAGGGGGTCAGCAGCTCCGAGCCGATGGCAATGATCTCAGCGTTCACTTGAGCAGTTTAAATGAGCGGGAGGCCCTGTACGCCCCAGGTGAGATGGAAAACGGAATTGGTAGTGACCAGCACTGCCCCGCCTGTGCGGGTAAAAGCTAGGCCAATCAGGCCGTGTCCGGCGATTACCAGGCTGGCGCGTTTCTCCGGCGTAATCTTCACTATCCCGCGCCTGCCGCTCGCTGAGGCCGCGACGTACAGATTTCCTGCCGTATCAAAAGCCAGCCCCTGTGGCCGTCCCAGGCCGCGATAAAACACTGAAACAGTCCCATGCGGATCGACAGCGTAAACGGCGTCAAAGCTTGAAGTGGTCGGCCCGGTTACATAGAGCGTTCCGTCGGGTGCAAAAGCCAGGTGATAAGCAGCGACGCTCGGTTCCAGCGTGGCAAATACAAATATCTGGCGATCCGGGGCAATCCGCCAGATAGTTCCGCCGCGGTCTCCGACGTAAAGATTGCCCTGCTTATCGAAGGCGATCCCGGTTGCTACTCCCATGCCTTCAGCATAAGTGCTGAGAGCGCCGTTTGGCGTCACCTGGTAGACCGTGCCGTCATAACGCGACGAGACATAAAGCTGTCCTTGCGGATCGAATGCCAGCCCAGTGGCATTCATCAGCTCAGGCAAAAACGGCTTGATGTTGTAACTGGTATCAATTTTATAAATTGCCACAGGAACTTTTTGTCCCCGTCCGCCGGAATAGGTCACATAGACATTGCCATCGCGATCAATGGCCGGATTGGCTACGGGATGCAGGCTCTCAGCAATGGGTTGCGCAATCTTGAGTTCACGCCCATTGCTCTCATGTCCGTTGCTCTGGACTATGACTTGCCCTGAATGCGCGCCAAAAGGCACGCGGGCAATCACAAAATCTTCAGAACTCACCACAATGGGACCGCGCATACCGCTGAACGTGACATCCGGACGTGCAAGCTGAGGAGGCTTTAGTGACCGTCCCATGATCTTAACCTCGCCTCCGGGAAGCGCAGCTGGCGGATCGATGGCTTCTATAAAAGGATTGCCATCCACATTCTTTTTGCCCAGCAAGCTTTCGGTAATACTCATGGAGGTGTGGCCCTAGCGCGCTATAAAGTGGAGCCATATCTGGATCAAGGCAAGCGCGTACAGCCCTGCTCCCACATCGTCCATCATGATCCCGGTCCCTCCCGGCAGCGATTCCAGACGGCGCAGAGGGAAAGGTTTCACGATGTCGAAGCTACGAAAGAGTATAAAACCCGCCACCAGGTATTTCCAATGCACCGGAACGCCGATCAGCGCGATCATCTGGCCGGCAACTTCATCGATCACCACGAATCCTGGGTCTTTGATTCCGCTTTCACGCGCCACGACGGTGGAAGGTGGAATTCCAGCGAATGTGACCACCGCTGAAATCGCCACTGCAACAGGAATAAGCCAAGAGGACGCAAGATAATGACTGAGCGCCCACCAGCAAATTACGGTAATCGCCGAAGCCCATGTTCCCGATCCGGGCTGCAAATGGCCGACGCCAAAAAAAGTGGCGATCAGCCAGGAGATGCGGGATTTAAGCATGGGCCAGTTTTTTGATGGTTCCATGTTTCAGAATACCCCAATAACATTACATCTCTATCACAGGTCTGGAATACTACAGAATGTCTAGTCCCGGGGTAACCCAATGTGGCTCTGCGGTGTGAATGAAGCAGCTATTGCTCCGAAGATTGGCCGTCCGGCTTCTGGCGTGCCTGCTCTTCAGCAATGTTTTCCAGTTCCTCAGGATCATTGATGGTTGTGGAGATCACGTAACCGCCGCTGGCCCATTTGCCCAGGTCAATCAGACGGCAGCGGTCGCTGCAGAAAGGGAAATCTTCATTCGTCTTAAGCACAATCGTCCGGCAGATCGGACAGCGAAGCGAAACTATTGCTTTCTTCGGCATACCCATTAGATGTTTGGCGCTTATCCGACGATGCGCGCCACCAGGTCGTAGTCATGCGCCTCAGTAATCTCGCAGCGGTAAAATGTGCCCGGAACGAGATCTTCATGATCGCCAAAATCGTTGATGAACAATTTGCCGTCAATCTCTGGGGCGTGCATTGCGGTCCGGCCTTCCCAAAGCAACTCAGTTTCTTCTGAGGGGCCGAGTGCAAGCACGTCGAATTCCCGGCCAATCAGCTTGCGCTTGTTCTTCTTGCTGATCTGGCGCTGGATTTGCATCAGCTTCTTGCGTCGACGCTCAATTTCTCGCAGCGGCACTTTGTCGCCCAGATGGTAGGCGGCAGCGCCGTCTTCGTCGGAGTAGCTGAACACGCCGAGCCAGTCAAATTGAGCAGCCTGTACAAACTGGCAGAGTTCGGCAAAATCGGCTTCCGTTTCTCCGGGAAACCCTACAATAAACGACGTGCGCAGCGTGAGATTGGGAATGGTGCGGCGCATCTTCTCCACGGATTTCAGAAATATCTCTGCTCCGGCGCCGCGCTTCATTCGCTTGAGCACTGAGGCCGACGCATGCTGCAACGGGACATCAATGTAGGAACAGATCTTTTCGTGTTGCGCAATGGTTTCCAGAAGCTTGCCGGTGATCTTGTTGGGATATGCGTAGAGGAAACGCACCCAGCGCAGGTCTTCAATTTGTGCCAGCCGCTCCAGCAGCAGAGCAAGACCATCTTTCAAGCCCAGGTCTTCGCCATAACAGGTGGTGTCCTGGCCGATTAGCGTGATTTCGCGCACACCATTGGTGGCCAGCCGCTCCGCTTCAGCAATTACGGATTCAAAATGACGCGACCGGAACTTGCCACGAAGCTGGGGAATAATGCAGAAGCCACAAGGATGGTCACATCCCTCCGCGATTTTGATGTAAGCCGAAGCTTTTGGCGTGGCCAGCACACGCGGCGTGGTCTCGTCATAGAGGTAGTTGGGCAGGTCTGCGATGGCGCCGTCCCATTCCGCGCGCGAGAAGCGTCCACTCTGCTCGCGAGCCAGTCCTTCAGCCCGCGCCGGCATGCCTGACTTCAGCGCCTGGCTGTTCGAAGAATGATTCAGAATGACGAATGGAGATTCATCCGCGGGCGCTCGCCCTGCGTGGATTCCAGCCGCGGCGAGGATAGCATCCAGTTCTCCGGTGCCAACCACAGCGTCCACTTCAGGAATGTTTTTCTGTATTTCCGTGCGATAGCGTTCTACCAGGCAGCCGGCAACGATCAGCTTTTGCGCCTTACCGCTGATCTTGTGCTGCGCCATCTCCAGGATGGTATTGACCGACTCCTGCTTGGCCGAGTCAATAAACGAGCAGGTATTCACTACGATCACATCGGCATCTTCGGCCCTGGACGTGATTTGCGCGCCACCGTTTTGCAGCATGCCCATCATTACCTCGCTATCCACAAGGTTCTTGGGACAGCCCAGGCTTACAAAACCTACCTTCAAAGGGGCTGATTTAGGCGCAGTTTCTTCCTGGGGAGCCGCAACTCTTGTGAACTCGACTGGCATGCTGTTTATCATTGTAACATCTTGAAACGCCAGTGTTTTTGCGGTTGAAACGCGGGCCTGGCGGGAAAATAAAATCCAAATCCAGCCTGAGTTGCTGGAACCTCGCGGGCGTGGCCGGTGTCTTTTGAGTAGCTCTGGCAATAATCCAGTTTGGCTGAGGGTGACATGACAAAAAAGCTGTGCTTATTTGCGATCATCATGGTCCTGTCGTTTAGTGTTCCCCGCGCAAAGGCCCTGCAGGGGGGTACTCCCGAAGATGCACTGGAGGAGATGGTGACGGCGGACAACATTGAGGTCCTTGTAAAGCACATGCCAGTAAAAGTTGAGACGTTCATGCAGAAGCTGCCCCCGGTGCAACGCGCAGCCGCGATGGAGAAGCTGTTGGTGAAGCAAAACGTGGAGCGCGAAGGCGGGACGCTGACCGGGTCATCGGATGGACGGTCGTGGGAAATGGTCGAAAAACAAGGAGGCGAGAAGACCATTTTTTCCTGGAAGAAGACGTTTGTTTCTGGAACGGATGCTCTCGTCCAGGTGGAACTCAAAGACGAAAAGCATACCGCATTGATTCAGGTTGGCATGCGCTACGAAGAGGGTGAGTGGCGAATAATCGATATTGGCGAGTGGCGCGGCACCGATCTTGAATCTGAATTGCTGCCCCGGGCCGGGGCCACAGAAACCAATTCTCGTTCGGCGGCTTCCATACTTCGGACACTCAATACTTCCATTGTTGCTTATGCCGCGACTTATTTGGAAACTGGCAACCCAATGAATTTGCAGATGCTTTCCGGGGAAGAAAACGATAGCCCTACCCTGGACCATGCCAAGCTGGTTGACCGGGCTTTCGCACAAAAACCTGCCATTGAAGCTGGGTATGAGTTCAATTATGTGCGAACCGCGCAGAATCATTACCAGATCACCGCGACGCCGGTTTTGTCTGAGGAAGGATCGCCAAGCTATTTCACAGATGAGACTGCTGTGATTCGCTTCACCACTCAGAACCGTCCGGCAAACGCAAACGATCCGCCGCTGGAGTAGGTCAAAAGCCGAGCTTCTATTGGCTTATTACCACCTTGCCTTCAGGCGTTTTCTGCAATCCCGGCGCATACGCTCCAAGCATCTGCCGTCGCCACCATGCGCCGGTCGCGCCTTTTGTGGCGCGGTCCGTAAACCAGTATTGCCAAATGACAACGCGTATCCTGTTCGGCGGCTTGCTTGCGAAAGGATTACCAGCAAAGAGGCCGAGCACATCAGGATCATTGCGCAGCAGGCGCTCTTCCGTCTGCACCACGAATGGGTAGTTGCGCCAGTTGCTGAGCGAGGCGAACCACAAGTCCCAATCAAAGCGTGGCTGGTACGGGGCGTAAATTCCCGGAGCCTTGTAGATATCCTGCGGTTTGTAGCGGAAAGGGTAAGCGGTCCAGGTTTGCCCGTCGAACGATCCTTGATATTCGATTTCATAGCGTTCGTGCGTCATTACGGCAAACAGCCCGTATTGATTCGCAATGCGGAACGGCTCAAGCGCCCTGGCCGGGCCGAGCGGAAGAGACGGCGCGTACGGAATCATGACGAAGAGAAGGGCCGTGGTGCCATAGAGAATCCAGATTAAATAAACGGCGGTGACTCGGCGCCACACAGGACCGAGCCATGTGGCAGATCGCACTTGCGAGGCTTGTGGCTCTTCGACGGAATTGCGAACTCCCCACTTCTTCCAGCGTAGCGGTAGAACAGCACGCACAAAGCCATCATCAAGCAGAAGAAATCCAAGCGAGAGTACAAGGTAGTTGAGAAAGGTATAGTTCGCCGTAAGAATGATGCCAATCTGAAAGGGTGTGACGATCAGGAAGCAGATAATCCGAAAACGGCGAGGGAGAAATAGCATCCAAACCAGGCCAAGTTCGGCAGCGAAAGTCATGAAGACTGTAGCCGCATGAAATCTATGTGGAAGTTGCTGCACGTACCAGCCGATCCACGTGGGCAGCGGGCCGTTCTGGTAATAGTCGTCCATGGCGGTGAAGTGCCGCCAGGAATAATCACCGCTTGTCAGCTTGACCACGCCAGATTCGAAGTAGATACGGAACCACTCCCACTGCAGCAGAAACAGACTGAAGCGCGATGGCGCATGTGATGCTCCCAAACCTGGCCGCAGTCCTGCGGGAGCAAAAAAGAGCGAGATAAAGCCCGCCTCCAGCAGCATCCCATCAGACTGGTAGCCGGAGAAATCCTGCGCGGCAGCAACAAATGAAAGAAAACAAACAAAGCAGACTACCAGGGCGCCGCGAGGCCAAAGGTTCAAGATAACGGCTACAGACGCAATCAGTCCCAGACAGCAGACCAGCATCAAAGCATGATTGCTTGATCCGAACCAAAAAAGAGTTGGCGCAAACCAGAAGCGCTGCAAGCCTGGATAATATTTTGTGACTTCAGCCAGATATTCACCAGCAGGAAGAATGCCGTTTGGGCCGATCAGCCCTTTGATCTGAAAAATCAGCGAGTAGAATGCGGAAAAATAAATCAGGCCAAGCGCGCGAAGAAAAATCCAGCGCGGCAGCAGATGCGTCCGTTGATTTTCTGCTGGGCTTTCCCGGCCCAGCAGCCATTCTGTAATTTGTGGAACACGCTGCAACATGCAACCCCAGCGGATTATAGCCCTGAGATGCGTTGAGAGGCGGATATGGAGGCCGGAGAATCAGAGCGCCGGATTCGAGGTTAAGCGCGAAGCGGCGAAATTATTTGCGTCCAGCAATTTCCTCGTAGAGGTCAGGGAGGCGCTGGGCATCCTTCACAGATTCATCGAATCGGGCCCGCTCGTAATGCTCTGTGAACAGTACGACGTCATGCCGTATTTGCGGATCGGGAATGGCAGAAGCAAATTCTTCCGCTGTCTGAGATGGGCCTTTGCGCACGCCGCGGCGGGCCATCAACTTGAGCATGCGCAGGTACCAGAAGCTGGCTGAGGTGCGTGGCGCACGTTGCGGGTTCCTGAGGGCACGGCTTTTCTGGAAGCTACGCAATGTTCTTGGAACAAATGGCATCGCCAGCAACAGTCCCAGTAGCACACAACAGAGGGCCATCTGTTTGGGGGAAAGGTCCTCCAGACGTCTTTGCCAGTTGCCTATCAGTTTTACGATACGGAAATACTGACGCAAGAGCCATAAGCGAAAGCTGGACTGTACGTTGCCAGTGGTGGTGCTCAGTTCTGTGCGTAACTTCATCTGGTGGCCGAAGTCATAATTGACAATCCACTCCCGCCACATTTGCCGGGCCGCGTCCATATACAGGGCCATGCGGGACCAGCCAGTGGGAGGCGCTTCACCCGGGCCTGAAGGAGTGGGATCGAACGTGACCCAGCCGTACTCAGGGAAATATGCTTCCACCCATGAATGCGCATCTTTCTCGCGGACAATGTAGCTGTTCGTTAAATCGTTGTATTCACCGCCGCGAAAGCCGTTGACCACGCGAGCGGGTATCCCGAGCGTGCGTAGCATCACGGTCATGGAAGAGGCGAAATACTCGCAGTGCCCTTTTTTTCTCTCAAACAGGAACCGGGCGAGTGGATCAGCTTCACGCATTCCTGGCAATTGCAGGGTATAGCCGAAATTTGACTGTAGATAGCGTTCTATTTCGCGGGCACGACGATAGTTGGAGGTGGCAGAGGCAGTGACCTGCCGCGCCAGTTGGGGAATCCGCGGATCAAGGCTGGGAAGTTGCAGATAAAGTGTCGCAATATGCGGCGGATAATCAGTGGAATTGGAGTCGAGAACCTGGGGCTCTGGATCGCGCGTATCTGCCTCAGCGGAGTAAACGCCCACCGCACGGTCACTCTCGCCGCCATCCCCAACATGCGAGTTAAAAATTGAACCGTCTGATTTAATCTCAACATTTCGGTAGTCGCCCCTGATGGTGAGCGGAACGGGCGCCAGGAAAAATATGTTCAACCCCATAGGTTCCATCACCACGCGATAGGAGAGCGTTTGCAGGCGCGGAGCAGTCCGGCGGTCAGAATAGAAAGAAAAGTTGCTGATGCGTGTCAAATCGAGTGGTACATTATTCAGGCCGTGCAACGTCGGCATTTCAGGACCGTTCCACCAATGCCTGCCGTCAAAGTTTGCCAGGGTCATGCCGCGCCACTTGGGGCTTTGCGGCAGTTTTCCATACTGAACCTGAATGTGCATCACCACGTTGCTGGATTGCTGGATCTGGCCGATGCCGCCCAGAGTCACTTCCGAGCTGAAGCCTGTCACCAGCGAATTCTGGATTCCAAAATTACGCAGATACCCACTGTTATTGACACGCGGCAGAATGAAGAAAATCAGCGCCGTGCCAGCTAACGTCAGCAAGCCCAGAATGGCTGAGATGCCCGCCAGCGAACTGTGAAACCGGATGTCGTCCTGTGGGAGAATGCCTGCCCCGACTGTTTGCTGCTCTGAGCGACGCATTTCCATGCTGATGAAGGTTGCAATGGCCACCAGAATAAACAGTGAGAAGGTGAGAAGGAACAGCGTATCCACGGTGAGGACAGCAGCCGCCAGAAGCATGAGAAAAGAAAGAATTGCAAGATAGATAAGATCGCGGTCCCGGCGCACGGAAAAAATCTTGATCACCATGCTGAACAGCACCATGTGTACGGTGGCATTGATGAAACTTTGTGAAAAATAAAAATAATCGGCAGCGTAAAAAGCAAAGTAAACCAACGTGAGCAAGGTGGTCCATCGCTCAGAAATGGTAAAAGTCTTCCTCGCCAACAGAAAGCAGCCCCGCAGAAGCAGTGCTGGAATTACCAGGGCCAATGAGGGTAAGTCCAGTTTGTTGGTGCCCATCAAGGCGGCGAACCCCACAACCAGGAGCAGGTAGAGCGACCATTGGAAGAATCGCTCCGCGCTGCCCGCGCCGGGAAGAGCTTTAGTGGCCGCAGGGGTAATTATGCGAGTGGACACTTCTTTATTGTCCCCGAATTGCGGCCAGGATCAAAGCGCAATCCGCCTGTTGATGAACAAACGTAACCGGGAAAAGCCGGGTCGAAACAAAGATGTTAGAATTGACACGCCGGGCCCCGCGCGACGCAATCCCGCCAATCCCGCCAGGTCCGGAAGGAAGCAACGGTAACGGGCTAGTGCGTGTGCAGCGGGGTGCCCGGTCTTTTATTTCTGTCGCTTTGCTCCAAAGCCGCTTTAAATATTTTTTCCAGAAAAGACTTTTCTGCCTTGAACAGCGGGCTCGGCGCGCAAGTCGGCCTCGCCCGTAAGTGCTCCGAAACCGCTCTAAACTATTTTGCGCGATAAAGTTTTCAGCTTCGTTGCAACCGGGCCAACCATTCCGCTTCTATTTAAAATTGCTTACAATACAGAGTTTACCTTCACTGACTTGGAGAAACTTTTTGGCGAACCTTGTACGGGCGAAAATTTCTGCCCTCGGAACTTATGTCCCCCCGCGTCTTCTGACCAATGCCGACCTGGAAAAGATGGTTGAGACTTCCAACGATTGGATTGTCGAGCGCACCGGCATTCGGCAGCGGCATATTGTGGATAAAGGCATGGCCACATCAGACTTGGCCATTGAAGCAGCCAAAAATGCGTTGCAGGAACGCGGCATTCCAGCAACCGAGATTGAAGGAATTTTTGTTGGCACTGTTACCCCAGACATGCTTTTCCCCGCTACGGCCTGCATTGTGCAGGACAAGATTGGCGCCAAGGGAGCGTGGGGGTATGACATTTCCGCCGCGTGCTCCGGTTTTGTGTATGCCCTGCAGACTGCGGTGAAGTTTGTCGAATCCGGCGCTCACAAACGGGTGCTGGCGATTGGCGCGGATGTGATGACCTCCATCATCGATTACAAAGACCGCGCCACCTGCATCATTTTCGGCGATGGCGCAGGCGCTGTCGTAGTGGAGCCTGCCACCGACGACAATTACATGATTGATTTCACCCATGAAATTGACGGAGCTGGCGCTTGTTCCCTCTACATGCCCGCAGGTGGCAGCCGCAATCCTGCAAGCCATGAAACTGTGGACAAAAAAATGCATTACGTTCATCAGGATGGCCAGGCAGTCTTCAAATATGCAGTCAAGAAAATGGCCGAGGCATCAGAGGTGGTGCTGAAGCGGAATGGATTTACCGGAAGTGACGTGGCTTTGTTTGTGCCGCATCAGGCGAACCGCCGGATCATCATGTCGGCGGCAGACCGGCTTGGCTTGAAGGAAGAACGCATCATCATCAACATTGACGAGTACGGAAACACGACGGCCGGAACAATACCGCTTGCCTTACACACCGCGCGCGAGCAAGGCCGATTGAAGAAGGGCGACCTGGTGTTGATTGCTTCAGTGGGCGCCGGATTTACTGTGGGCGCTACGCTGCTGCGCTGGGCATGCTAGTTTTTGTGGGTATTTAATCCACTGGGAAAGCCCGCTTATCGCGTTTTTCATCTGAACGACAAAACTTTCTGTTCTGATAGAATTTTGCCAGATGGCCAATGACCGCAAAATCCGTGTGCTTGTCGCCAAACCTGGGCTGGACGGTCACGACCGAGGCGCCAAGGTAATTGCCCGCGCTCTGCGCGACGCCGGCATGGAAGTCATCTATACCGGGTTGCGACAGACGCCGGAGATGATCGTGAATTCGGCGCTTCAGGAAGACGTGGACGTAATTGGGCTTTCCATCTTGTCGGGCGCGCACAATGCCATCGTTCCCCGCGTTTCCGATCTGCTGCGCCAAAACAAAATGGAGGATGTCCTCTTTTTGATAGGCGGAATCATTCCGGAGCAGGATTTCGATTTCCTGAAAAAAGCCGGGGTAAACGCGATCTTTAACCCAGGCACTCCGATGGATAACATTGCGGAGTTTATTCGCAAAAATGTAAAGCCTCGCGGCCTTATTACAGCCTGATTCAGCAACGCTCTCATCTTTCCCATTCATCTTCATTCGTCTTTGGGATGAATGCATCGGGATGAAATGCATCTCGGTTTTCTCTTGCATAATTATCTGAGCTAACCGCCAAGATCACTTTCCGTCTAACTACTCGATTACGAGGTGGAAGATGAAGAAACTGATTGTTTTGGGTCTGGTATTGCCGCTTTGGGCAGGGATGGCGCATGCGGGCGGGCAGCGCACATCGTATAGTTCCTCCATCATTACCAATGACAATTCAACAAGTGACGATTGCAGTGAGCATTTGCGCGTCAACGATGATGATTACCGCTCCAGGCTACGCGACGAAGAAATTAAAACGATTCCCAATCAGCCACTCACCATTACGGGAGAGCAAAATGGCGGGATTGAGGTGACTACATGGGACAAGCCTGAAATCAGTCTTAAGCTGTGCAAACAGATTGCAATTGACGATGAAAATGAAGGGCGCAAGTTGCTGGCCGAAACCCGCCTGGATATTAATGGAGCAAACGTGTCCGTACATGCGCCGGAAGGGGACCATCATTCGTCAGGCACGCTACTAATAGTGAAAGCGCCGAAGGATGCGACTTTGAATCTGAAGGTGCATAACGGCGGAGTGTCATTGCGGAACTTTACCGGGACGGCCGAAGCCCACGCAGAGAATGGCGGCATATCTTTCAGTCGCAGCACCGGAAAATTGACTGCGGAAGCTCAAAATGGCGGAGTTTCCATTAAGGACTGCGGTGGAGATGTAACCGCCACCGTGGAAAATGGAGGCCTCTCCATCACGTTGCCCGAGCATTGGGAAGGCAAGGGTCTGGAGGCCCATGCTCGAAATGGCGGCCTTGTGGTTTCTGTGCCCAAAACCTTTAATGGCGGCTTAGAGGTTGTAGCTTCAGAACACACATCCATCATCTGCAAAGACGATATTTGTCAGTCCGGCGAGCGTACATGGGACAACGGACACAAATTGTTTCGCCTGGGCGGAACAAATCCTCAAATCAGGGCAACAACGGATAATGGCGGCATTGTGATCGCGGAGCGCGGCCACTCACGAGGTGAGTTGTAAGCGTAAACGCTTTTTAACGTGCCAAGCTTTTTTCAGGCCGTGAATTGACGCAAAAGTAAGCGAATTTACAGTCAGAGATGACGATTCGCGAGCTTTTAGTTTCTTCACGGCCCATGTCTTTTTGATTTCGGTTTTGCTTGTCCAACCCATATACTTAAACTATTGCCGCCATGACTACGCTGGATGAAATCCTTGCCGCTACGCGCAATCGCGTTGCCCGGGCCAAAGAGCGGGCACAGTTGCGTCCGCTGGAAAAAGCGGCTGCGGCGCATTTTCCGCGCGGTTTTCGCAAACGACTGGCAGCCATGTCTCAGCTTGGGCCGGCGGTGATCGGGGAGTTAAAGAAAGCTTCCCCGTCCAAGGGCACAATTCGCGGCACTTTTCCTGTAGGCGTGCTCGCTAACCAGCTTGCGCAGGGGGGAGCCTCCGCTTTATCCGTGCTGACGGATGAAGAATTCTTTCAGGGATCGCTGGCCAATCTGATGGAAGCATCAGCGGCCACCGAACTGCCATGCCTCCGTAAAGACTTCATCATCGATGAATTTCAGATTACTGAAGCCCGCGCGAACCATGCTGACGCCATACTCCTGATTTTGGCCGCTCTCGATGATCCAACTTTCCGGCGTCTGCTGGATTTTTCCCGCGCGCTGGATCTTGATGCCGTTTGTGAAGTGCATGATGAAGAAGAGCTGAAGCGTGCCTTGGAGGGTGGCGCTGACATCATCGGCGTCAACAGTCGCAACCTCAAAACGTTTCAGGTGAGTCTGGATACTGTGGTCGATATGGCAAGCAGCATTCCTAATCATGTGCTGCGGGTGGCTGAAAGTGGGATTGACAGCGGAGCAGAAATCCGGGAATTGCATGCGGCCGGGTATCAGGCATTTCTGATAGGTGAGGCGCTGATGCGCGCTGAAGATCCCGGCCTGAAATTGCAGCATCTTTTACAGGAAGCAGGATGGTACTCGCCCTCCGCTTCCGCGTCTCCTCATTGGCGTGGCACCGTCCAGTAACCTAAGAATTTATCCAAGAAAAACCCCCATGCATACCTGGATTAAAATCTGCGGGACCACGTGCCTTGAAGACGCGCTCGAATCCGTTGAAGCAGGCGCCGATGCTCTGGGCTTTATCTTTGCGCCCAGCAAGCGCCATGTCACTCCGGAGCAGGCACAGCGGATTATTCGTGACCTGCCGCGTGGAGTGGAGCGGATTGGCGTGTTTATGAACAGTTCTGCGGCAGAGATTGCCAGCATTGCAAGTGAAGCTGATTTAAGCGGAATCCAGATGCATGGCCAGGAGTCCGCTGCTGAAGTTTATGATCGACTACCGGCGAACAGGCGAGATTCAATGCGAAAAATTAAAACGGTCCTGGTGGGACCCGGCTTTGAGCTTCGATTGGATAGCGGTTTGGATTCAGCAGGCCCCGTGGATGCCTGGTTGCTTGATTCGGGAGCAGGTAGCGGCAAGGCATTTGATTGGCATGCTGCGCGAAAGCAAATGGGCGACCGGCAAAAAAGGATCATTATTGCCGGTGGCCTCACCCCGGAAAACGTTGAGGAAGCTGTACGAACATTTACCCCATGGGGCGTTGACGTGGTGACCGGAGTGGAACGCGAGCCGGGGCGGAAAGATCCGGAAAAACTGAAGGCATTTGTGGCGGCGGTACGGAGGGCTGAACAAACATGAGAGCAAGCGCTTTGAGAAAAGAGAAAGCTGTCGCTGGACGATTCGGCGTTTATGGCGGGCGTTATGTGCCGGAAACATTGATGGCGGCGCTGGAGGAGTTGGAACGCGAGTACGCTAAAGCGAGACAGGATAAAAAGTTTCGCGCCGAGTTTGAGCGTCTGCTTAAAGAATATGCGGGCCGTCCTACTGCATTGTTCTACGCACGTCGTTTAAGCCGGGAACTGGGCGGAGCAAAGATCTATCTTAAACGCGAAGACCTGCTGCACACCGGCGCGCACAAGATCAATAATTGCCTGGGCCAGGCGCTGCTGGCGATCCGCATGGGAAAGAAGCGCATCATCGCTGAAACAGGCGCAGGACAGCATGGAGTGGCCAGTGCAACCGTCTGCGCTCTCTTCGGCCTGCAATGCGTCGTTTATATGGGGACGGAAGATATGCGCCGGCAGGAGCTGAACGTCTTCCGTATGCGCCTGCTGGGAGCTGAGGTGCGCGGCGTGGAATCCGGTTCCCGCACATTAAAAGATGCTATCAATGAGGCAATGCGCGACTGGGTGACGAATGTGCGCGACACACATTATCTCCTTGGTAGCGTGTTGGGCGCGCATCCGTACCCCACGATGGTCCGCGATTTTCATTCCGTAATCGGACGCGAAGGGCGCGCACAGATACTGAAAGCCGAAGGCAAGCTTCCCGCTGCAATTATTGCCTGTGTGGGTGGCGGATCGAATGCGATAGGCATCTTCCACGAGTTCTTGAAAGATAAGAAAGTAAAGCTGATTGGCGTTGAGGCTGGCGGCCGCGGTCAGCAACTGGGCGAACATGCCGCACGTTTTCAGGGCGGGCTGCCAGGCGTGCTTCAGGGAACTTTTTCTTATGTATTGCAGGATGCACAAGGCCAGATAGCGCTCACACATTCCATCTCAGCCGGCCTTGATTACCCTTCTATCGGGCCGGAGCACGCGGCTCTTGCTGACTCCGGGCGTGCCGAATACGTCTCTGCTTCCGACGGAGAAGCGCTGGAAGCATGCACGCGTCTGGCGCGAACAGAAGGAATTATTCCTGCGCTGGAGTCTTCTCATGCGGTGGCGGAATGCATCAAGCGGGCGCCGAAGATGAGGAAGTCCGAAATAGTGATCGTTAACGTGTCCGGCAGAGGGGACAAGGACATGGGAATTCTCCGAGAAAGTCTGAAGCTATGAGCCGAATTTGCTTTCAACATAAACCGGGATTGGTGGTGTATGTCACTTGCGGCGATCCCGATCTCGCCACGACGCTAGAGATTGTGCTTGCTGCCTGCCGTGCGGGCGCAGATGTAATCGAACTGGGTGTCCCATTCAGTGATCCGGTTGCGGACGGGCCGGTGATCCAGCGGGCCAGCGAGCGCGCACTCAAGCATGGGACGTCATTAGATGACATATTGCAACTGGCAGCCGAAGTCCGAAAAGAAACCGATGCTGGTCTGATTATTTTTACTTATTTGAATCCAATGTTGCGTTTCGGCATGGAACGCTTTTGCAGCGAAGCAAAAAAGGCCGGCGTGAATGGAGCGCTGATCACCGACTTGACGGTGGAAGAAGCGGATGACTATCGACGTATGATGGCGGCGCACAATCTGGATACAGTGTTTCTGGCCGCTCCTACCAGCCCAGATCAGCGGCTCAAGGCAATTACGCAGGCTTGCAAGGGTTTTGTATATGCGGTTTCACGCACGGGCATAACCGGCGCGCAGAAACAGATTGCTACAGACGCACAGGGTTTGGTGAAGCGCATCCGCAAATTTACCAGCTTGCCGGTGGCGGTGGGCTTTGGAATTTCCAATGCGCAGCAGTTTGCGGAAGTTGGGCAGTTCGCCGATGCCGTGGTTGTAGGCAGCGCGATTGTGCAGATTATTGAGCAGAATCCGGGCAGGGAAGCACAGGCAGTCGAGCAGTTTGTGCGCAGCCTGAGAGCAGAGGGCCAGAGCACGGCTACTTCACAAGGTTAACATCATTAAGTTATTCTAGAGTGTCATTAACTTAGTTAAGTATATTCAGGCATTATGGGCCTGTATCTCAGGACGCCAATGAGCATGGAAATCGCCGACTGGCGGAAGAAAATTGACGAATTGGACCGACGGCTGGTGGACTTGCTGAACGAGCGGGCGCAGGCGGCGCACGAAATCGGCAAGCTCAAGCGCAACACCAGCATGCCAATTTACGAACCGGAGCGCGAAAAATTGATTTTTGCGAATGTGCAGCGTGCCAATCGCGGCCCATTGCCGGAAAGCGAACTTCGCCAGGTTTATGAGCGAATCATTGATGTGATGCGCAATATTCAGAAAAATGAGATTGCTCCGAAAATCAAACCGGGCGGCGGGCACACTGAATACGACGTTGAGGTAAATGATTAGGTCCTTTCTGAAATCCCGGGCGCAGAGAAGGAACCTTGTACCTGCGATTCACATGGGGCGGAACCGAGTTTATTGATTTTGAGCAGATTGTAAGGGGAATAGGGGTCCCTCACCCGCTGCGCGGGATTCGGGATTTCAAATAAAAACCATGATTGTTGCCATGCAGGAACAAGCCGCGGAAGAACAGATCCAGCAGGTGATCGAGCGCCTGATCGGCATGGGCTTTGAGGTCCATCGCTCCACTGGGGCGCGGCAGACAGTCCTGGGTGCGGTGGGCGCCCAGTTTGCCTTCGATATTCGCGATATTGAAGTGCTGCCGGGTGTGGGCGAAGTGCACCGCATCAGTTCTCCGTACAAGCTGGTGGCTCGCAGCTTTCGGCCTGAAGGTACGATCGTCAAGTTCCAGGGTGGCGTAAGCATTGGCGGCGACGAAGTGGTGCTGATGGCCGGCCCCTGCTCAGTGGAATCGCGCGAGCAGATTTTTGCGGTCGCAGAATCTGTTGCCCAATCTGGCGCAAAGTTCCTGCGCGGCGGCGCATTCAAACCTCGGAGTTCACCCTATAGCTTTCAGGGGATGGGCGAAGAAGCGCTCAAGCTAATGCGGGAAGCCGGAGACAAATTTGGCTTGCTTGTGGTGACCGAGGTGATGGAAATTTCGCAAATCCCGCTAATGCTGCCTTACGTTGATTTGCTCCAGGTAGGGGCGCGCAACATGCAGAATTTCAATCTTCTGCGCGAGCTCGGCAAGGTGCGCAAGCCGGTGCTGCTCAAGCGCGGCATTGCCGCGACCATTGAAGAGCTGCTGCTCTCCGCCGAGTACCTGATGGCGGGCGGCAATTATGATGTCATCGTATGCGAACGCGGTATTCGTACTTTTGAAACTTACACGCGCAATACCATGGATATCTCGGCGATTCCGATCGTAAAAAAACTTTCTCATCTTCCCATTCTCGCTGATCCATCGCACGGCACGGGCCGTCGCGACAAAGTTCCGCCCATGGCACGCGCCGCCGTTGCCGCGGGCGCCGACGGCTTGCTGATTGAGGTCCACAATTGTCCGGACAAGGCCCTTTCCGATGGCGCACAGTCCCTGTATCCTGAGCAGTTTGCCAAACTGATGACTGAGCTTCGCATGATTGCGCCTGCGGTCGGGCGCAAGCTTGGTTAAAATCAAATAAAAGCATCTTTGCGGCCGGATATTGAGCGTTCAATTCCTGCTTGCGTGTCTCTGAAGGACAGTTAGTGTTCAAACAGATCACTATCATCGGTACCGGCCTGATTGGCGGATCATTGGCCATGGCCCTGAAGGCAGCCGGCTTTGAAGGCAGGATCATCGGTTGCGACCGCGGAGGTGTTCTGGATCGTGCCCGCGCCATGCGCGCCATCGATTCCGGCACTGAAGATCCGGTAGAGGCCGTTGCCGGCAGCGATTTGATTATTCTGGCCACGCCCGTCGGCGGCATTATTGATCTCATTGAACGCATTGGGCCCATTGCTCCGCCTGACGCGCTCATCACCGACGTTGGCAGTACAAAAAAGGAAATTCTTGAGCGTGCCCAGGCAGTGTTTGGAGACAGAACGCCGCAACGGTTTCTCGCGGGGCATCCCATGGCAGGCAAGGAACACAGCGGGCTGGACAATGCCGAATCCAAATTGTTCCTGAATGCTGTCTGGCTTCTGGTGCCGCAGGCCAACCAGTCCACCGAGCGCGGCAAGATCAAAGATTACTGTGAGCTGCTGGAAAAGATTGGCGTTCGACTGCTGAAGATGGAGGCCGATCGCCACGATCAGATGTGCGCATGGATCAGCCATCTGCCGCAGATGATGGCCACAGCGCTGGCTGCGACCCTGGTAGACGAGCTGGGCGACAATTCTGATGTACACGCCATTGGAGGACGGGCCCTGCGGGAGATGACGCGCATTGCAGCCAGTCCCTACTCCATGTGGCGGGATATTGCGCATACGAATACGGCCAACATCGAGCAGGCACTGGCCAAGCTGGAGCAGCGGCTGGCGCATATACGGGAAAATCTCCGGACGCCCGCGCTGCGGGAAGAATTTGACCATGCCAACCATTTTGAAATGGGCACCAGGGACGTGGCTGCCACTGTGCTGGTGCTGCCAGGATGGCAGAACTCCGGCCCGCGCCACTGGCAAACGCTTTGGGAGCAGCAGAACCCCATTTTCCTGCGGGTGCAGCAGCGCGACTGGGAATACCCTCATCGAGAGTGGTGGCTGGAGCGAATCACGGCTGAAGTAAAGCAGGCCCCCGCGCCGATTGTCTTTGCCGCCCACAGTCTTGGCTGCATTGCGCTGGCGCACTGGTGCAAGATGTCGCCGCATGAAGTGAGCAAAATCAAGGGCGCCTTGCTGGTGGCGCCCGCTGACGTGGACAGCAAAGACGCTCCCGCTCCGCTCAAGGATTTTGCGCCGGTGCCGCGTGACCTGCTTCCGTTTCCGTCCATTGTTGTGGCCAGCAGTAGTGATCCTTATCTTTCTATTGCGCGAGCCAGGGAATTTGCGCGGTCATGGGGAAGCAGGTTTGTCGACATTGGTGCAGCAGGCCATGTGAATGGAGAGTCCGGATTGGGCGACTGGCCGGAAGGGAAGCGCTTGCTCAGGCATTTGATTGAAGGGTGAGTGAGTTAAAATTATCTGTTTATGAATAAAGTCATTGCCAGCGCTGATGAAGCCGTCAAGGATGTGAAAGACGGTTCGATGATTATGGTTGGCGGATTCGGCCTTTGCGGCATCCCTGCCGATCTTATTGAAGCCCTGGTGCGCAAAGGCGTGCAGAACCTGACCACGGTTTCCAACAATGCCGGCGTGGATGACTTTGGCCTGGGCAAGTTGCTGTATACAGGCCAGATCAAAAAGCATATTGGGTCCTACGTAGGCGAGAACAAGCTCTTTGAACAACTTGTGCTTACCGGCAAGTTGCACCTGGAATTAAATCCGCAGGGAACGTTGGCGGAGCGCATAAGAGCCGGTGGAGCGGGTATCCCAGCTTTCTTCACGCCGACAGGCGCAGGCACAGTGGTTTCTGAAGGTAAAGAGATCCGCGAATTTGATGGCCGGCCCTATGTAATGGAGCGTGCATTGAAAGCGGACTTTGCCCTGGTGAAAGCCTGGAAGGCTGACCGTTGGGGCAATCTGATCTTTCGCAAGACTGCGCGCAACTTTAATCCTGTTATGGCTACGGCGGCACGGACCACCATTGTGGAAGTTGAAGAGATTGTGGAGCCGGGCCAGCTTGATCCCGACGGAATCCATTTGCCCAGCGTTTATGTAAAGCGGATTGTATTGAGCACGGGACAGCAGAAACGCATTGAGAAACGGACATTGCGGAAGCGAGCGTGAGACGTAGCGCGAGGTGATGACGGAAGAGAAATAAATTATGGCGACAATACCAGTCAATAAGCCGGAAAAGCAGAAAGACGTAGAAAAACGCGAGCGCATCGTTAAGCGCATTGCCAAAGAAATGCAGGACGGGTTTTACGTCAATCTGGGCATCGGAATGCCCACGCTGGTCGCCAACTATATTGCACCGGGCGTGGAGGTGATCCTACAAAGTGAAAATGGCATGCTTGGCGTGGGGCCATTTCCTTTTGAAGGCGATGAAGATCCCGACCTGATCAACGCCAGCAAGGAAACTGTGACGGAAGTTCCGGGGACAGCCTATTTTTCCAGCGGCGATTCATTTGCAATGATCCGCGGCGGCCACATTGACCTGAGCGTGCTGGGCGCAATGGAAGTGGATGAAGAAGGAAATCTGGCCAACTGGATGATCCCGGGCAAGATGGTGAAAGGGATGGGTGGCGCCATGGACCTGGTGGCGGGAGCGCGGCGCGTGATTATCGCCATGGAACACACCACAAAAGATGGGACGCCTAAGATCCTGAAAAAATGCACTTTGCCCCTGACAGGAATGAAGGTAGTTGACACAATTGTCACGGAAATGGCCTACATCAACGTCACCCCGAAAGGGCTGGTGCTGGAAGAAATTGCGCCCGGCTTGACCGCGGAAGTGGTGCAAAAAGCAACGGATGCCCGGTTAATTATCAGTTCCACGCTGAAAACTATGGAATAGCAGCACAACCAAAATCGTTTTCGGACAATCGGAAAGAGAGTAGGTCGCGAAGGAGAAATCAAGATGCGCGCAGATAGTGCTCAAATATCGTGGGATGCCGAAAAGTCAAAATGGCAGATACGAATCGCCGCGGGCGAAGAGGTGATCCGGCGGTATTGCGATCTTCCCCAAACTGCAAGTGAAACGGACCTTCGCGCGGCAGCGCAAAAGACGCTGGCTGATGAAGGATACGAACTAGATGGCGCGACGGTTACGATTCAGCAGTCCAGAGCTGCCTGATCGCACACAAAATTTAGAGTCCTCGGCTACTACTCCCTGAGCGCCAGCATGGGATCTGTCTGAACTGCGCGACGCGCCGGAATGAGGCATGCTGCCATAGCGACTATCGCCAAGAGTGCGGAGACACCGGCATAAGTAATTGCATCCATTGGACCAATGCCGATCAGAAAATCCTGAATCAATTGTCCGACCGCAAATGCCAGAAGTAAGCCAATCCCAAGCCCTGCTGTTACCAGCCACAAGCCCTGTCGTCCAACGAGGCTCAGAATTTGACTTCGTTGTGCGCCGAGCGCTATGCGTATTCCAATTTCGTGCGTGCGCTGGCTTACCGAATAAGACATGACTCCATACACACCTACAATCGCCAGCACCAGGCCAAGACCTCCCAAGAGTCCGGTAAGAATTGCGCCCAGACGAAACAGAAACAAACCGTTGACTCCGTTCAGTGCTTCACTCATGCTCCCAACATAAACCGGCATAGTGGGAGCCAATGAATCCACAATAGCCACGGCTTGCTGTGCGATGCCGGAGCCTGGGACCGCGCTCCTGATATGCAAGGTCATGGTAGAGAAATAATGTTGTGCGAGAGGCACATAGTATGCAGGTTCAATAGTGCTGTAGGGATCAACCATGCGGAAGTTTCGAATCACACCGACTATCTGGACAGGATGTTTGGGATCATCGGGCACTGAAAATTGGCGGCCTACCGGATCTTGCCTGGGCCAATACTTATCTGCCATGGCCTGATTGATGAGAGCCACATGCGGTGCTGCCGCGGAGTCACGGTCTTCAAGATCACGGCCGCGCAAGACTGGAATGTCCATGGTCACAAAATACCCAGGGCTGACAGCATTGAACAAAGCGCTGGGATGAGGTTGATCTTTAACTGGTTGAATGTCCGGGAGGTCGATCTTGCCTCCTAATTCCGTATCGCCCATCGGTATCAGGGCAGCAAGGGCCGCCGACTCTATACCAGGGAGCGCCCGTACCCGGTCCAAAAGGGCTTGATAGAACGCTTGTGCTTTTGCTTGCGGGTAGCCAATCTGGTTGGGATCGACAGTGATGTTTGTGACCTGATGGGGATCGAAGCCAAGATCAGCGTGCTGCGCACTCTGCAGGCTTCGCGCAAATAACCCAGCAACGATCAGCAAGCTTAAAGAGCCGGCAACCTGAGCAGCCACCATCATATTTCTCAACCGCTGACGACGCGAGGTCAAAGACCGTCCGGAATCGTGAAGCACGCTATTCAGGTTCGCACGTGATGCGCGCACGGCTGGGGCAATACCTACAATCAGGCTGGAAATCAATGCCACAACAACAGCGCCGGCAAAAACCAGCCAGTTGAAACGAAAATCGAAAGACACAGGAAGCGCGGTGGGGATATGAATAGTGGTCAGCAAATGCGTGGTCGCCAAGCCGGCAGCAATACCGGCAGCGCACCCCAAAAAAGCGAGCAGAAGGCTTTCAGTGAGCAACTGCCGGACCAGCCTGCCGCGTGCGGCGCCCAGCGCAGCCCGCACAGCCATTTCTGCCTGGCGCGCCGTGGCCCGAACCAGGAGAAGGTTGGCGACGTTCATGCATGCAAGCAGAAGAATCAGAATGCCCAATGTAAGAAAAAGGACAGCAGCACGTGTGAGCGGATTTGCACCTTCACCGCTGATGAGACCTGGTGGACGCAGAGGAAATGCACGCATCGTAATAGGTTTTTCATCAGGCCGCGGATAATGCGCAAGCATATGCTGGCCGACTACATTCAGGGCGGGGCTGACCTGTTCTGGAACAACACCCCGTTTCATACGGGCGAAAATATTTAGCGGACGGACATCGGTCTTGACGAGAAAATCGGCTGGGACCCCGGTATCGATCACCAACATGCCCAATGGCAGATAAGCTTGAACGTGAAGCACCGGTGTCGGGCCGACAAAGCCTTTGGGGCCAACGCCGATTATAGTAACGGTATGTCCGTTGATGGCGACATTTTGTCCCACGATCGCTGGATCATCCTGGAATCGCGAGTGCCAGTATTCCCAGGATAGAACGGTTACAGGATCAGCTCCCGCCGATTTTCCTTCACCTGGTTCGAAAAATCGGCCAAGAGCCGGCTGCAATCCAAGCAAAGAGAAGAAATTTCCTGTTACAAAATAGGTCTGGACCGTACGGGTCTTGCCCTGGAAAGTCAAACCATCTGGACCTGACTGGCCACCTGACGAACCGCCAAAAGCCACAGCCGCCATGCCGGCAAATTGCGTGCCGCACTTTTGCGTGATCTCCTGATATTCAGGGAAAGAGAATTGCGGATCATTGTGCAAAGGCCCATTGCCGAGAGCCAGACCAAGGTAGGTGAGTGACTTGGGATCGTGTACCGGCAACTGCTGAAACACCAGCCAGTCCACCATGCTGAAGATCGCGGTATTGGCGCCGATTCCCAGAGCGAGCGTCAGCACCGCAACAAATGTAAATCCCGGACTCTTACGCAGCATGCGCGCGCCGTAACGTAGGTCCTGCCAGAGAGTTTCAATCAAGCCAAAGCTATTCATGCGGTAAATCTGCTCGCGAACCAGAGTTACATTGCCAAGCTTGCGATGCGCTACGGCACGGGCGTCGTCTGGAGACATGCCTTTTCCGATGTTTTCGCCAGTTTCTATTTCGATATAGGCAGCAAGTTCGCGGGCGCGTTCGTCATCCCATTGATGCCGGCGAAAAAAGCGACTGAGGCCCACAGGTTACTCGCTTGCGGGTTTAAGCACCCGGTTGACTGCGTTGACTAACTGCTCCCATCGGCTCGTCTGCACTGCCAGTTGTTTGCGGCCCGCAGGAGTGAGGCGATAATACCGTGCCTTGCGATTGTTCTCAGAGCTACCCCAGAAAGATGCAATCCATCCGCGATCTTCAAGGCGATGCAATGCTGGATAAAGCGAACCGTGTTCCACCTGAAGTACCTCATCGGAACGGTGTTCAATGGCATAAGCAATGGTGTGCCCGTGTGCCGGGCCCAGTACCAAAGTTTGTAAAACCAGGAGATCAAGGGTCCCCTGGAGGACTTCGCCCTGCAGAGGTTGTGCTCCACGTTTAGGCATAATTTCTTTTAATCTACTCCAGAAGATCATCTATGGCAAGGCGCAATTTAAATTGCATAAAAAAAACACGTTCGTCATGCTATAGCTTAAAAAGAGTTGGGTTACGGGCTGAGTTATGTTCTCTTGGCTAAAGGAAAGATGATCTAGTGGTAACGGGCATAACACTTCGATGGGGCTTATCGGTTATTGAGCTTGGAGGCAGGGAATAAAGCTCAGATATCTTCTTCCATGTAATCCATCACGGCATGCAGGTTGTTTTCTTCCAGAAAGACGTTCGGCAGGCGGATGCGGCCTTCCTTGGCTAGGCGTTGGGCGGCAGATTCGGCTGTGGTTAGCTCGACGCGCATTTCTTCATGCAGAAAGGGGACGAGTTCATCGGACTCGACACGGGCCACAAAGGTGCCGCCGGCATTTTGTTCAAACATGATCTGGTAAGTGACTGGTTGACCATCAAGTTTCATCAGATCGAGCGTGCCGTTTGGCATGTGACTCCTCCTGTTGCAGACCGGGGTGATAGCATAAGGGTCGCCTTGAGTTTAATGCGGGGATTACGGCCCTGTAAACTGGTGGCGACTAAAAACCAATTTCTCTGTATGTTCTCTCTGCGGAAAGAGCTGCCATGGGCAGCCCACCTTCAACAGAGCAGGGGCATCGTATGAGAAGTCCCCCGTGCTGATGCTTTTCCGTTCCCAAAAGGCTTGGTCTTTTAGAGCGCGGTTGGGAAATTCGTAACTTTTATCGGGAGAAGGAAAGACATGAAACGTTTAGCAATTTTGAGCGCTTTGGTGATGTGTCTGGCGGCATTCGCGCCTTCAGCATTGGCCCAGAGCAGTGACGATAAAAACCACGGAAACCTTGGTGCGTATCTTGATTTTACGCGCCTTCAACCAGCGGACCTGAACCTGATAGGCGCGGGCGCGCGCCTTGGCATCAATATGCGCAAACACGTCGTGCTAGAAGGCGAAATGGCCTATGACTTTGAACGCAACAAAACCCAGACGATCACCACCGGAGTAGTCACAAGCACGGTTCGCTCCAATCTGCGGCTGTTGCATGGGTTATTTGGCCTAAAAATCCAAAGCACGGGCCCGGTCCGGATTTTCGGGTTGCTCAAGGGCGGCTTTGTTAACTTCGGCGTGGGCGGTCCTGTAACCGCGGGCGTCATCAACAACCAGATCAATGGCATTGTTGACGGTGACACCGATGGTGTGTTTTATCCCGGCGGTGGCGTGGAGTTCAACGTGGGCTGGCTTGGCATCCGGGCGGAAGCAGGTGACGAAATCATGTTCCTGAATGCCGGCACGCGCAATAATTTCCGTGCGACGATTGGACCACAAATCCGTTTTTAAACTCAGAAGCATTTTGAAACGGCCACTGAAGGCAGCTCTAACGGGCTGCTTTCTTTTTTGGGCTGGAGAAATAGCGTGTTTTGCTCGCGGTAGCACCCGATGACTCTACTGGCCTGTGTTAGATTAGTAAGAGTGTGGGCGCGTAGCTCAGTTGGTAGAGCAACGCCCTTTTAAGGCGTGGGTCGCTGGTTCGAATCCAGCCGCGCTCACCATGAAATTTTTCAGGCCTTTACGCCGCCCCGTAAACCGGGTATCACTCACACACCAGAGACCGTAATTTTCCATGCCAAACCCAATTGACTCAGAAACCCAATCCAACAAGCAATCGGCCCCAGAATCTAATGAGTCCTTTCAGGACATACTTTCTCAATACGAGCAGAGCCATTCCCACAAAGCAGAAGAGGGAAGCAGAAGGATTGAAGCGACGGTCGTGACGCTGACCGCTGATTCCATTTTGCTCGATATTGGTTTCAAGACCGAAGGCATTTTGCCCCTGACCGCGCTCCGCCCCGGCGAAACGGTAAAGCCCGGGGACAAGCTGCTGGTCTCCGTCAAGGGCCGTGATCCTGAAGGCTATTACGAAGTGGCTCTGGGCAAGATCTCGCGGCCCATTGACTGGCCATCACTGGAGCAGGCGTTCAATGAGAAGGCCACGATTGTCGGCACGGTAACAGCGGCAATCAAAGGCGGTCTCAGCGTCGATGTAGGCGTCCGCGCTTTTATGCCGGCTTCGCGCAGCGGCGTACGTGATGCCGCTGAAATGGAAAAGCTAGTCGGGCAGGAGATCCGCTGCCGCATTACCAAACTCGATGTTACCGAAGAAGACGTGGTCGTTGATCGACGCGTGATTGCCGAAGAAGAAGAACGCGCCAACAAAGAGCGCCGCTACTCTGAAATCAAGGAAGGCGAGACGGTTCGCGGCACCATTCGCAGCCTGGCTGATTACGGCGCGTTTGTGGATATTGGCGGCGTCGATGGCCTGCTCCATGTGGCGGAGATTTCCTGGAGTCGCGTCAGCAAGCCATCCGACCTGCTTTCAGTGGGACAGGAGATCGAAGCTCGTGTGCTGAAGGTTGATCCTGACCGGCGTCGCATCTCGCTCGGCATGAAACAGCTTCTGCCGCATCCCTGGGACAGTGCAGCGGAAAAGTACAAGACTGGCGAACGCGTGCGGGGCACAGTTTCTCGTCTGGCTGACTTTGGGGCCTTCGTCGAGCTTGAGCCAGGGGTTGAAGGTCTGATCCACGTTTCTGAATTGTCATGGTCCAAAAAAGTGCGCAAGCCCAGTGATGCCGTGAAAGTGGGGGAATCCGTTGAAGCCGTGATCCTCGGCGTGAATGTGCCTGAACGGCGCATCTCGCTTGGGTTGAAGCAGGCCCTTGGAGATCCGTGGATTGAAGCGGCAAAGAACCTGGTTATCGGTTCTGTGATCGAAGGTCCCGTGGTAAGCATCACCAAGTTTGGCGCTTTTGTGCAGATCGCTGAGGGTGTTGAGGGAATGATTCATGTAAGCGAAATCAGCGCGGAAAAGCGCATCAACCATCCGCAAGATGCGCTCAAGGTCGGGCAAACCGTGAAGGCCCAGGTGCTTGACGTGGACGGCGCAAAACGGAACATACGCCTCAGCATCAAACAGATGGTTCCTTCCAGCCTTGACGAATACATGGCTGAACACAAGGAAGGCGACGCGGTGACCGGGAGGATTATGCAGGTTTCCGGCGGGACAGCGCGCGTTGAACTAGGAGAAGGCGTGTTTGCGACTTGCCGTATGGCAGAAGAGAAGCAGGCAGAGGAACAGAAAGCACCGGCAGCGAAAGCAGCCGACCTGTCATCGCTCGGATCTATGCTTCAGGCGCGGTGGAAGAGCGGTGCATCGCCCATCAGCGCCAAGCCAGATGCTTCATCCGCCGGACAGATTCGCAGCTTCCGCATCAGCAAGCTTGATCCCGCATCGAAGAAAATCGAATTGGAACTGGCGAAGAAATAATCGAGGTGAGCGAAGCTGTGGTGGTCGTGTGAAGCAAGGGCGAGCGCCTTTCATGGCGAGCCCGCTGATGCGGAGCTGAAAAGTTTGCCACTTCCAATCTTTGTAAGCGGTTTGGAGCGAAGCGACAAGACATAAAGATGCCGGAACTTCCAGACATCGTCGTTTACATGGAAGCGCTGGAAGAGCGTGTTGTTGGCCACGTGCTGGAAAATGTCGAAGTTCGCGGGCCGTCTCTTCTTCGCACTGCTGATCCTCCTATCTACTCAATTCAAGGCCATACTGTGACGGGCTTGCGGCGTATTGGAAAGCGGATTGCTTTCGGCTTTGACAACGATCTGTGGCTTGTATTTCATCTGATGATTGCCGGCCGCCTGCACTGGAGCCAGAAGAAGAAGACTGCCGATGGCAGGCGCACGCTGGCTGCTTTTGATTTTGATTCCGGCACGCTCACTCTCACCGAAGCTGGCACGCGCAAGCGCGCATCGTTGCATCTGGTGAAAGGCGAGACTGGTTTGGCGGCGCTCGATCCTGGAGGCATTGATGTTTTTGCCGCTTCACTCGGTCAATTCAGCGCCGTGCTGACCTCTGCTAATCACACACTGAAGCGCGCGCTTACTGATCCGCGTCTGTTCAGCGGCATCGGCAATGCATATTCCGATGAGATTCTTTTTCACGCGCAACTTTCGCCTATCCTGCTGACGCAGCGCATGGACAAAGATCAGATTCGACGGCTCTATGAGGCCACGCGCCAAACGCTCACGCAATGGACTGATAATCTGCGCAACTCGAGCGCCAAGAAATTTCCTGAGAAAGTGACTGCCTTTCGCGATGATATGGCCGTTCACGGCCGCTATGGCAAACCCTGCCCGCGTTGCGGCAGCAAGGTTCAGCGCATCCGTTATGCGTCAAATGAGACCAATTATTGCCCGCAATGCCAGACAACAGGAAAGCTGCTGGCTGACCGCTCACTCAGCCGCCTTTTACGCCAGGACTGGCCGCGCACTCCGGAAGAACTTGAAGAGCGGAGAAGGGCCTAACAACACGTTCTCAATTTGATTTTATCGACTTGAACAATTCCTACTTTCTGAATCCCCGTGCTTGCCTGGGTTTACTCGGGGTGCTCTGTAGTAAGAATTCAGTGTCGTGCTATTGCGTGTGCTGCTCCCGCTATTTCCGCCGCGACTGCGCCTATTCTATCCAGCGCCGTACTGACTTTCTGTGGTTCGTAACCCACGGTGATGCGGAGATGGTTCTCGGTTCCCAGATACCCACCCGGAGCAACTAACACAGAAGCTTTCCTGCGGATATGGTCTGCCAGTTCTGCTGATGGAATATCGAAGTGGTAGCGGACGAAAGCAATCGAGGTCGCGACTGCAGGACTCACAAAAAATCGGCCGTCCTGGCCGCGCACCCAGTTTTCCAGCAGAGCATGACCTTCACGGGAAAGCTTTCTTTGTCTATCGAGTAAGGTATTGCGCTTGGACGGTTGCAATGCGATTTCAGCCAGCGTCATGCTCGGCCCAGCGGCGGCGATCACCGCATACTCGTGCCGCCTCCACAGCGCGTCCACCATCTCCGGCGCTGCTACCGCCCAGCCGATGCGAAGCCCGGCCAGGCCATAGGCTTTGGACAGACTATTCATGCAGATCGCACGCTCGTACATTCCCCAGAAGCTAGGCGTTTCTGGCGCAGTCAACTCAGTGCCGCGATAGACTTCGTCCGCGTGCAGCCATGCGCCGGTCTTCTGGCAGATGCTTACAATTCGTCGCATTTCTTCAGTGGAAAGAATGCTCCCCGTTGGATTGTTCGGGTTCACAATGGAAATAAGTTTGGTTTTCGGCCCGGCGAGCGATTCCAGTTCGTCCAGATCGAGCCGCCAATTGTGCTCGGCCCGGAGTTGTGCTTCTTTTACCCGGCAGCCCAGGTTCTTTGCCAGACCCCACACCTGCCGATAGCCGGGTGAAACCACAATCACTTCATCGTCTTGCTCCAGCAGCGTGGCGCAAACCATCCAATTGGCTTGTGCAGCACCCACCGTTACCAGCACATTGGCTGGCGATGCATTGTCATACAGCGCGGCAATCCGTTCGCGCAGCAAAGCTGTACCGTTGACTTCAGGATAGTAAAGCGGCAGATCCAATAGGGATCGCGAGTCTTCTCCAGCCAGCAGATCGCTCACGCTGGCACATTTCACAGAGCTATCGGCCAGGTTGATTTCGACCGTGCGCTCCCATTGCGACTGAAAATATTCCAGATCGAAGTTTTGAAAGTCCATAAAAATCCTGATATCAATCTTTAATTTGCTGACCCGCTACGCTCCGCCTCGGCCTTCCTTTGTCTTTTCCAGTAAAAATAAAATGGTACTCCCAGTGCGACGATGATTGTTCCCACCAGCGTCTCTTTTCTTTTTTCCACCGCCGCGTTGATAGCCCATAGGCTGCCCAGCACTATGTAAATGGCAGGCGCCCACGGATATCCCGTACAGCGGTAAGGCCGGGGCATGTCAGGTTTCTTGCGCCGAAGCACGAACAGCCCGGCCACAGTAAGCACGTAGCTGAGCACCATCATGAACATGACGTAAGTAAAGAGCTGGTCATATCTGCCGCTGAGCGCCAGCACCGCCGACCAGATCGCCTGCAAAACGAGGCTCGTCACCGGCGTATGCCATCGCGGATGCACCCGGGCGAGCGCATGAAAAAAGATACCGTCTTCCGCCATCGCGTAATACACACGCGCACCGCTCATCAAGCATGGAGCCATGGCGCCAAAGCATGAAAGCGCCACCATCATGGAAAGCCACGGCGCAACCCTGCCTGAAAACATCGATACCGCAGCCGTTTGCGCAACGGCTTCTTGCGCGGCAACTTCATTCATCGGTAGTGCATAAACATAAATGGTGTTGATCGCGATATACACAACACCCACCAATACAAGTCCCCAGATCAGAGCGCGCGGCAGATTGCGCTGAGGATTTTTCACTTCGCCGGCGACAAATGTTACATAGACCCAGCCATCGTAGGCCCAGAAGACGGCGATAAGAGCTATGCCGATTCCAGTTACAAATGAAGCCGAATTCGGAACAGCGGGAAGCGAGTGGTGGAAATGGTCCCATGATCCGCGGCCCAGCGTTAAGCCGCCAATCACGAAGATCGCGATAGCCACGAACTTCGCCCAGGTGGCTACATTTTGGAGTATCGCACCCTTCTTCACACCAAGAACATTGATGAGCGTTTGCACTGCAATTGCGGCCAGCGCAATAAGGTGTCCACGGGTGATGTCAACGAATCGGAGCGGGACCACCACTTGCTCCACATGCAGAGCCGGAAACGTCTGGCCTAGATAAGTCGCGAAGCCAACACCCAACGCGGCTACTGTGCCGGTAGCGCTAACGGTAAAGTACATCCAGCCATAAAGGAAACCTGCGGTGTCACCGTAGGCTTCACGCATGTAAACATATTGTCCGCCAGCGTGGGGGAACATGCTTCCCAGTTCAGCGAATGCGAAACACGCGAGGAGTGCCATGCCCATGCCGATGACCCAAACGGTGAGAAAAAGCCAGGGCTGGCGCGTATTGATGGCGACATCTTTTGCTGTAAGAAAAATTCCCGATCCAATGATTCCGCCGGCCAATAGCAGGACGCAGTCGGTGAGCGAGAGCCCGCGGACGAGCTTGGTTTCTGCCTGGGCGTTTTGGGGCAACGGTCAGCCGCGTCCTCGCGCGGATTAGCTATCATCCTCTTTATAGCGAAGGCGTCAAGGCCTATTCGGCAACTTCACTTTCCTATCCTGAGGTTTCATTGCGTTGAATTCCTCCGATTTTCCCTTGGGAATGCTCAATACCGTCCATTCCGCGCCACGCAGGTGTTTGCCCACATAAAGAACTTGTCCAACGTGATAGGCCGTATGCATCAGGCTGCGGTTGATCGCCTGCAAAATAGTGTGGGGTTCGCCGCGAATGGTCACTGTCTTGGAAAAATCCTGCGGCGTGAGCGAGGCGACAGTATCAAACACAATTTGAAAGCTTTCCTCCCAACGCCGCATCAGGTCGGCGCGAGTGTCGGCGGGTGTGAGCACAAATTCCTGATCACGATGGCGGTCTGGCTTTTCACCATCGGTGGTAAGAAAATCTTTCCAGCGGGAGCGCAGGTTGCCGGCAACGTGCTTTACGATCTGGGCGGCAGAATTTGATACAGGGTCAGGGGCCTGGAAGAAGTCATGGTCGCTAAGCTGGCGCAGACCGCCCTCCGCCAGCCGTTTATACCCGCGATAACTCCGGCGCACCTCGTCAAGGTAGGCGGCTTCAACAAACGGTTCGTCAGTCATCATTCAACCTCCTGATTCCATTAGCTTAACAAGAAAGTTGCACCCGAAATTGCGTCGGCTACGTATAACTGTTCAAGAGAGGGCTCTTGGAGCAAATGGCTTTTCAAGACGATAAGTTCAAACTGGCGCTGGTCCGGTCAGCCCAGGGTGACGAGTTGGCCTTTGCCGAATTGGTGCGGCAGCACCAGAGCATGGTCTTCAGCATCGCCTATCACTTTCTGCAGGACCGGTCTCTGGCGGAAGATTTGGCGCAGGAAGTCTTTTTGGAGCTGTATCAGAGCATTGCTCGCATAGAGTCTCCGGTGCACCTGATGTACTGGTTGCGGCGTGTCACGGCCAACCGCTGCATTGATCAGGGACGGAAAAAGCAGCGCCGCCGTGAGATGGCCCTGGAAGAGGCGCCCGAGCCAACGGCGCATTCGGTGGTGACCGATCCCATGTTGTTAGAGCGTTTGCAGCAAAGCCTTGCTGGCTTACCTGAGAAACAACGCCTTGTGGTGATTATGCGGTTTCAAGAGGGATTGGGCCCAGCGGAGATTGCCGAAGTGCTGGAAATGCCGGTGAACACGGTAAAGAGCACGCTGCATCGGTCATTGGCTGATTTGCGTAAAGGGCTGACGCGCAAGATTCGAGAGGTTCGATATGCATTTTTCTGAAGATGATCTTCGTGAGGCGCTAAAGCGCAAAGATCCCGGAGAAGGTTTCACGCAACGCGTGATGGCGCGGGTGAACCAGGCAAGAGTGAACCAGGCAAGGGTGGACCGGGCGGAAGCTCAGGGCAAGATCGCGCCTGCGTCGGGGCCAGGGAAAAAGAGCAATGGCTCATTCCTGGCGTGGTGGAAGCTGCGTCCGGCGTGGGCTACGGCGATAGTTGCAGTGCTGCTGCTGGCGTTTGGCATTGTCGGCTACCAATATTCTGAATATCGCCACCAGGAAGAAATGAGAATTGCCAGAGAGAACCAGCAGAAGCTTCAGAAAGAAGCGGAACAGGCCCGCGATCAGGCAATCCTGGCGCTTCAAATTGCCCGCAGCAAGCTGAACCATGTGTTGGAGCATGCACAGCTCCCCGTGGAAGGCTCAGACAAGATCAGGAGACAACGCTTATGAACCGAACGTTTATGAATCGAACGTTTATAAATCGAACCAGCAAAATGCTGGCACGGACCCTTGTAGGGCTGGTGGTGTGCCTTCTGGCTTCGCAAGGCTATGGGCAGGACGCCAAATTACAGCTCGATAATTTGAATAAGCTGAGCGACAAAGCAGCACGCGTGACCGATGTGACCCTTGACGGATCACTGCTTCAATTTGCCAAAAGTCTCATTGAGAAAGTCGGCGATGACGATAAAGATGTTGAGCAGCTCAGATCTATCATCGGCAACCTTAAGGGAATCTACATAAAAAGCTTTGAATTCGACGAAGCCAGCCAATACAGCAAGGCTGACGTTGAGGCAGTCCGCTCACAGCTTAGTGCGCCGCGCTGGACAAAAATCGTCCAAAGCACTGACAAGCGCAATAACGAACGTGACGAAATTTATCTGCTCAAAGACCATGAGAAGGTTGCCGGACTGGTAATTCTGGTGGCTGAAGCAAGAGAGCTGACCGTGGTCAATATTGTGGGCGAGGTGCCGGTGGACAAGATTGCTTCATTGGAACGACATATTGTTGTTCATGAACAGAATCAAGGCGGCAAAACCAAGCAGAAGAAGGAGGCCAGCCATGATGAAGAGTAAAATGACGTTCTCTTTTATCTGTCTCCTAGTTCTAGCAGCCATTTCTGCCCCCGCGCAGAAGGCTTTTGCGAAAGATGATTTTGGCAAGATTGTTCATCATATTGAGGCGAATTATCACGTTCACCGCCAGCATCGATGGGTGATGGGATTGGCAGGCCTTACGGTCAGGTTCTGGCACATAGCGGGCGTAAAGAATTTCAAGGGGGCAATCTTTGAGAACCAGCCGTTCCTCAATGCCGGAGCAGACATCAGATTCGATCAAATTGTCCGCGCCGCCATGGATTCAGGCTGGCAGCCCATGGTGCAAAGCTGGGACCGGCACAGCGGCGAGCGGACTTACATCTACGCGCAGAACGGGGGCAAAGACTTGAAGTTGTTGCTGGTAAATCTAGAAGAGAATGAAGCCGTGGTGCTTCAAGTGAAAGTAGATCCGAAGAGACTCAATGATTTTCTTGAGGAGACCAGTGCAGGCCATGGCCATAGAAGCCGCGCGCCACGTGAAGAAGCCCCGCTTGTACCAGAAGACAAGACTGAAGTAGCTTCAGTCGCTCAAAATTGGGACGGAATCTGTTTGTTCTCGCAAGAGGATTCACCGGCCGATGGCCAACCCTAAAATAAGTAACTTTCAAAAACTTCGCGAAGTGCAATCAGCGTTTTTTCGGAATGTTGGCACTGGCTAATGGAACGTCCAGTCCAATGGACTTCATCAGTTCCAGACCGTTGCTGGTTGTGACTACACCCGGGCGGAGACGGTAATCGAAAGACAAACTATCATCTTCAAAACGTTCCTGAAAATGCGCATTGCGCACACGGTCCGGAAAAACTTCTTCCAGCGAGGTCAAAGCGAGGTCATGCGTGGTGACCATGCCAATGGAGGAATTTCGAATCAAGGTCCGCAGCACTCCCTCCGTGCCGACGCGGCGATCATGCGAGTTGGTGCCCTGCAAGACTTCATCGAGAAGAAACAATGCAGGCTGAGAGGAAGATAGATCCACCACCTGGCGCAGCCGCTTGATCTCCGCATAAAAATGAGAGATGCCCTTCTGCAATGAGTCAGAGACGCGCATGGAAGCGCCAACCGCCAGAAGCGAAAGACGTAAGCGCGCAGCCCGGACGGGCGCTCCCATCATGGCCAGAACGGCATTGATTCCAACCACACGCAGGTAAGTGCTTTTGCCGGACATATTAGACCCGCTCACCAGAAGGACCTGGCTTTTCCCTCCCAGCGTTGCGTCATTGCGCACGCATTTGTCACTTGGCAGCAGAGGATGGCCGAGGGCCTGGCCTTCAAAGAAAGGCGTGGACCCCTGCGGCGCAAATTCTGGGAATGGATCCTGAGGATGTTCAAAAGCGTAAGCTGCGATAGAAGAAAGAGCTTCGATCTCACCAACCACGTCAAGCCACGCCTGAATGCCGGCGCCATAGTTACGACGCCAGCGTTCAAGCGCAAAGGCAACCTGCATGGAATAGAGTAGTGGAACATCAAAGATGCGCACGAACCAGTTATGGCGAGAGTCGTCCAAGTCTGCCAGGGTGTCTAATTTAGCGATAGAGGCCGAAGGCAGGCCGTGTGTAACAAGACGCGATTGCAACTGCTGAAGCTTGGGCGACGCAAACTTTTCCGTTTCAATACGGCGCAGCAGAAGCGCCAGTGAATCAAGGTTGTGATGCGTGTCTCCAACGCCGATGAAGATCTTTTCCAGGTGATGGCGAGAGCGATACATGATAGAGCCATTGATGATGAGCAGAAGAACAAATGGCGTCCACAAAACCATTACGCCATAGATGAGAGTGGCGATGGCAAGCAATGCGAGCGCTGCGGCCCACCAACGGCCATCCGGCAAACCACTTCTTTCCTGCGCCCAGGAGGCAAGTGCAACAGGATTTGCGGCGATGCGCTCGCTTTCGCCTACTATGGCGAGGTCTTCGCGCAGATCGAGTTTGGTTTTCAACTCAGCGACGGCATGCTGGCGTTCCTGAATTTCGTTGACATCGGCGTGAGTGAGCAGCCATTGCGCCAGACATCGGCTGCCCATATGGGTGCGGGCAGTTGAGAGCAGTTGGAAGAGGCTGCCATCGCCAAGAATGTCCAGATCGTCGGCATAAAGATGGAGCGGGTCTTTGAACTCGTCGCCGGTAGCGCCGCTTCCAGCCCAGCGGTCTTCGATTCGCGCGAGCCCGCGCTCATAGAAAGCGAGGGCGCGTTTTGCCTGTGCCATTGCGCGTTCTATTTTTCGATGAATGACAACAAGGACGATGAATAAAATGATGGGAAGAAGCAGCCAGTAAGCGGAAACAGAGGTTTTCCCTACGATCCAGCAGAGAGCCAGAATGCCGACAAATAGGACGATGCGCGCATTGCCCAGCCAGAGATGTTTGCGCTGTAACTGTGAGGCTTGCGCCTGACGTTGCTGCAGGCGACGGGAATACTCCTGATGAGCAATATTAAGAACGGACGGATTTAACGCTGTGGGATTGTTCACCGCGTACTATTCTGGCTGGAGCGTCACGCAAATGCAAAAAGGCACGGCCGAAACCGTGCCTTATTTTGAGCGATGAAGCGCTTACCAAACCCTGCATGCGTTCTCAGGGGCCATGGGCTGTCCTGGCTTGCAATCAAAAGCCTTTTGAAATTCAGGCATGTTACGCACAACGCCGTTAACGCGCCAGCGTCCGGGTGAATGCGGGTCCACGCGGACCAGCATGCGGGAGAGTTCCGGCGTGGTGTTCTGGCACCACACCCGGCCAAAGCCCAGGAAGAATCGCTGGTCGGGAGTGTAGCCATCAATCTTCTTGTTAGGATCTTGTTTGGCCTGGGCCATGAGATCATGCAGCGCCATCAGAGCGATGCGCGCACCGCCGTTGTCAGCAGTGTTTTCACCCAGCGTTAGGCGGCCATTGAGTTTTAGGTCGTCAACGGTGGTGAATGAGCTGTATTCGTCGGCTACGCAACTGACGCGCTGCTCAAACTCTTTGCCGTCTTCGGCGGTCCACCAATCGCGAAGATTGCCTTTGGGATCGAACTTGCGGCCCTGATCGTCAAAACCATGCGTGAGTTCGTGACCAATGACAAGGCCGATGCCGCCCATGTTCACTGCGTCATCTAGAGTGCGGTCGAAGAACGGAGGCTGCAGGATTCCGGCAGGGAAGACAATTTCATTGTGGCTTCCGTTGTAATAAGCATTTACGGTTGGAGGAGTCATACCCCATTCCAATTTATCCACAGGCTTGCCAATTTTCTGCAATTGCCGGTTGCTTTCAAATTCGCTGGCGCGATAAAGATTTCCCAGCATGTCGCCGCGTACAATGGTCAGTTTGGTGTAGTCGCGCCACTTATCAGGATAGCCAATCTTATTCCTGATAGCCGCCAGCTTCACCATGGCTTCTTTCTTGGTGGTCTCGGTCATCCACGGCAGATTCGTGATGTCATTTTTCAAAGCGTTTTCCAGCGCGTCCACCATCTTCAGCATGCGCTGTTTGCCTTCCACTCCGAAAGTCGCGTCCACGTAGGGCTGTCCCAGAGCTTCGCCAAGCGCGTTATCGGTTGCGTTGATGCAGCGTTTCCACCGGACAGGCAGCTCTTTCTGCCCGGTGATGGCCTGCTGGAATCTGAAATCTTCCTGAACAAAATCATCCGACAGCCACGGCGCGGCATTGCTGACCATCTGCCACGTCATATATGTCTTCCACGACTCCAGCGGCGTGGTTTCAATCACCGCATTCACGCTTTTAAAGAATTCAGGATTGCCAACATTCAGTTCCGTAAACGCAGGCGCGCCGCTCGCGGCAAAATAGCGGTCCAGATGGAAATTCGGCCCCAGGGCCTCGGCTTCAGCCACGGTCATTTTGTGGTCGCGGTTCTTCGGATCGCGTCGCAACGTGCGCTCCATGTACGCTTTGGCCAACTCAGTTTCAATCTTCAATACCGTGTCAGCGCTCTGTGCTGACTGTTCCGGCGTCTCGCCCATCAGGCTAAATAGCTTTTTCACATGATCAACAAACGCTTTACGGATCGTCACCGTAGGCGCATCGTCTTTCAGGTAATAATCACGGTCCGGCAACGAGAGACCGCTCTGGTCAATGCTCGCCACCGTCATCTCGGCATTGTGCAGGTCAGGTCCCGCGCCAAACCCCATCAGCGGGTTGGGTCCAATAAGCTGCTCGTGTGATATCACCTCAATCATGTGTGTCTTGTCTTTTACGCCGGCAATGCGGTCCAGTTCCGGCTTCAGCGGCGCTGCGCCGGCCTTGTTGGCGGCAGCTTCATCCATGCATGAAGCATAGAAGTCGCCAATCTTCTGGTTTACGGCATTGCGTTTCGGATCATTGGCGCTGGCTTTCTCCAAAATCTGCCGCAAAATGACTAGATTGTGTTCATAAACTTCCGCAAAGCTTAGCCATTCTGACTGGTCCCCCGGAATAGGATTGTTCTTGATCCAGTTGCCGCAGGCGTACTGGTAAAAATCAACGCAGGGGTCAACCGCCTTATCGATGTTGGCGATATCGAATTTCGGCGCCGCATGCTCTGGCGCTGCCCCGTTGCTCGGTGCTGGCGCGGAATTAACCGCAGGCGCGGTAGGGCCGGAGTTGGCAGACTTTGCATTGCCGGCTTTCTTGGTTGAGCTGAGGTCTGGCTTTTGCGGTGTGGGCTGTGGCGTCTGGCCCAGCGTTACTGTAGCGGCGAACAACAAGAGTGCGCCCATTGGCAGCCATTGGCGATGCAAAACGCATTTGCGCATTCGAATTCTCTCCTCATCAATACGAACCGGTCATTGTATAAGACGGACGAAGGCCCGGAAGGTTGGCGTTACTCTGAATCAGTGTTGCCCGTGTTTATCCGTGGTTGAATTGGCTCCCTTTTCTCTTCGTCCTCTGTGGTAAAAATTGGTTTTACCAGATCACCCAATCCCCTCACCACACTCCGCAATTCCAGCACTTCCAGCGGACATTCCGGCCAGTTATGCTTCCAGCACACAATCAGGTCGCAGTCTTTCGCATTGTGCATATGGCGCAGGAAGTTCCGGCTTTCGTATTCAAATTCAGTCCTCACTCTCTGCAATCTGCCTCCTTCCACCACCCGCATTAATTCTCCATCCGGATACTCTGATTGCATCCGCAGCACCACATATCCCAGCCGCTCCGCCATCGCCCCAAACAGGAAAATCACGCAGGCTTCGTTGACCGGCTCAAATACCAGCGGATATGGCCGCATCAATGCTCCATACATCGGCCGGTCGGTAAACGCCCGCCCCCGTTTGGTATGTCCCATTGTCAATGCCAACTCCCGCTCTTTGCTGGCCCGGTCCTGCGCCTCAACCATTTCCAGCACATCTTTCCAGTCGGCTGCCAGGTCGTGCTCCTCGGCATACTGTTTCAGTCCCGCCGGGACCTGCGCCCAAGTCCCAAAGCGGGATAGCAGCGGTCTCTGGCTGTATTTGCTGCCATCTTCATATTCATGGACAGTTGGCAGCTTCTTCAGCCCGCGCACCACTCCCGCCCAGTCCAGAAATAGCGCCTCCATCTCCAGCTTTCCGCCCACGGCCCTGCGTTTCAGGTTGCACTCTTCCAGAGCCTTTGTGTATGTGCCAAAATGCTTCCTCATGTGCTCGCGTGTTATGTGCCCGTGCTTCCTCAGTTCGTTGCGGCTGGGCACATGCCCCAGCTTTTCGGCGCAGTTCACAATGGTTGCTAGGACTTCCTCTTTCGTCATGGTTTTTCTCCAATAAAAAAGCCACCCGGTATGGGTGGCTTCGACTTTGAAATGTTTTGCTTCTACAAACTCGTTGTGGCACAGCCGCCTTCGTCTAATCTGTCATCCTGAGGCGCTTGAAACGGCGTAAGGAGTTGAAAGCGTGCCGAAGGATCTCTGCACTGCTTCCATCTGAATCACCGCAGCGGGGACCTCACTATTGATTTTGGGTTGCTCTTCCTAAGAGCTAACGGCCAATGGCTAAGGGCTAATCTGTCATCCTGAGCCGCTTGAAACGACAGCAAGGAGTTGAAAGCGTGCCGAAGGATCCCTGCACTGCTTCCGTCTGAATTGCCGCAGCAGGGAATTCTCTCCTCAGAGTAGGCGGCTCCCGGCTGAATCACTTCATGTTAGAAAACGCGAACTTCAAGAAGTTTAAAAATACAGATCATGAAAGAGGGAGTGTATCTGATGAGGATAGGCAAAAGGGGGCTGACTTAGCCCCCCTTTTTTGCTTAAACAGCACATAGCGACTCTTCACTAGGAACATTAATCGTTAGGTCTCGCATCGGCACCTCGTGAGCGTAGGTATGCTGAAGTACCATTCCAATCGCCGTTCGCACACCTCGGCGAATCGTAGCTGGCAATATGCGATCTACCGCTTCCATGCGTAGTTTGAAATCTAAATACGCATCGACTTCTGCTTTATCGTTCTCCCATCGAGAAACGGTTACACGATCCACCCCCAAGATTTGGGCGAGTTCGGATGCCTTCAACCCCATTGCTTTGCGGAGAAATACAATGGAGTCTCCATCTAGGCGTCCCTTCTCGCGGACTAGACCATTAGTAATCCACTGGGCAGCTTCAGTCGCATCAGGAAGAAGGGGCATTTTCACATCACACCTGTGGCAAACAAACATTGGCCAGTCCTCTAGCCAGATGTTGTCTAAGCCGCTCTCCCGATATTGATAACGACCATTCTTCTTACCCATTTCCTCGTTGCACTTTGGGCAATTCATATTGTTTCTCCCTGTATGTTTCATTCAGAATCAGTCTTCGTCTTCGTCTTGGAGTTGAGAAAAACTCACTACCAAGAGTGGGTCGGCATCGGCTTCCATCAAATAAACCGAGACGCTCAATTTTCTCCCATCCATCGCTTTTCCATTCACCACGATTGACCATCTGGGAGCATTCACGAGCTTTTCTGTGTGAACCGCTAACCCGTCTAGCAATGCCTGTTTCAGGTCAAGATGTACAATCGTGTTGTGATCGTCATCTGGGCTCTGCCTGGCCTTCCACCGTTTGGCATCCTTTAAATGCTCAATCTGTTCGCTCACATCCGGATGAAGCAATACGAAGTTTTGCCGGACCTTGTGGCGAATACGTTCAATCAGTTCAGCAGGCGAAGGGTCACCCATGTATGGCAGAGTCAAATCCCTTTCTCCATTCTTTTCTGTATATATGTGATGCGTTAATGTAACAGCTTGTTACATTAAGTCTCATGATTTTATATTAAATTTTCTAATGGTGGTGTTAAGTTGTTGTTACCAAAGGGAATATAGTTCTTGACAGTACTTTCGTAAAAATCGCATAAAACACAACATGTGTTATAATCGTAGAGAGGGGATCGAATAGAGTTCCCCTTATGGGAAGGCCAGCTGCGATTCTATTTCAATGTCTCCAGCCGCCGGACACACACCGGCCTCATGTCACCCGATTAACTGACCAGGCACACTTCTTCCCTGCGCCTAAAATCGTTGGAATCGGATGAGGCCGCTAGATCTGGGACCTATACAAGGGGCCACAGTAAGCAGGGTTGCAGGCCTTTTCGGGTAACTTCCCCGTTTCTCTTATCAGCTTGTCTTGCTGCTGACATGAGTTTTCGCCGGCGCCGCTCCCGGCTGATCAAAGCGTATGCTAAGCGAATATCTTTTATTTGTCAATAGGAAATAAAAGCATAGGGGGTGTCCTATTAGTGCGTTGATGCGCTTTTGGCTTGGCTCCCTTTGGAATCAAGGTTAGGTGGGTTCTCTTCTATTGCTGAGTTAGCTCTAAAGCGTCTGGAGAAAAGCGGCCATTTTTCAACTCAGATGCGACAAACCAAAGACACTCCACCGTGCCACCGTCGCCAAAAACATTATTGAGCGTCATTATTGGCCCACCAGATTTAAGCCTTACGGTACTTCCAAATTTTGAATTGCGTCATAGCGGAAAGAGAGTAGCACAATGGAAATTGAAATAGGAAAATAGTACGTCTAAATAGCGGTAGTCCGGCTTTGAAAGTTCTTAAAAATGCGCGAGCGGAAAGTTGCTAAATGGTAAAAAGTGGGGAGTTAAAGCGTTACGCGGAATTGCAGCAGTCGCATTGCTTCTTAAGCTCTATTTCCTCGACTCCTTTGCGCGTAGCGAAACGAATCGGCAAGAAAATAAAATATCAGGCTACTACGCTTGGGGCCGCGGCACGTTTAGGCAGGATTTCTCCGATGCGGCGAATTTGCGCGCCTACGCCTTTAAGCTTTTCTTCAATGCGTTCATAGCCGCGATCAATGTGGTAGACGCGATCAATGATAGTTTCACCGTCTGCAACCAGCGCGGCGATCGCCAGAGAGGCTGAAGCGCGCAGATCTGAGCACTGAACCGCGGCAGAGCTTAGAGGAGTTTTTCCTCGAACGATGGCGCGGCTGCCTTCCACTTTGATATTTGCGCCCATACGGACGAGTTCCTGTGCGTGCATGAAGCGGTTTTCAAAAATATTTTCGGTAATCAGAGATGTGCCCTGGGCCTGCGTAGCCAGGGTCATGTACTGCGCCTGCATATCGGTAGGGAAGCCGGGAAACTCTTCCGTGCTAATATCCGCTGCGATAAGCTGATGGCCGTTGGTTACGCGCAAGGAGTCGGTCCCGGTTTTAATGCTTACGCCACATTCTTCCAATTTTTGAATCAGTGCGCCTAGATGCATAGGATCGCAATTAGTAAGTTGCAGGTCGCCGCCGGTCAGAACGGCGGCAATCACGAACGTGCCTGCCTCAATCCGATCGGGAATAATGCGATGCCGCGCGCCGTGAAGCTTCTCCACACCCTGGATTTTAATTGTGTGCGTGCCTGCGCCTTCAATTTTCGCGCCCATCTTGGTGAGCAAAGCAGCCAGATCAGTGACTTCAGGCTCGCGCGCGCAATTTTCCATGATGGTTTCGCCTTCGGCGAGTGTCGCGGCCATCATCAGGTCTTCAGTGCCTGTGACTGTGATCTTGTCAAAAATAATATGGCCGCCGCGCAGGCGATCGGCGCTAGCTTCAATGTAGCCATGTTCCTGCTTGATGGAAGCGCCAAGCCGTTCCAGACCTTTTAAATGGAGATCAATGGGGCGCGCGCCGATGGCGCAGCCGCCGGGTTGAGAAACACGGGCGCGGCCCATGCGGGCAACAAGTGGGCCCAAAACCAGCGTGGAAGCACGCATAGTCTTAACCAGCTCGTACGTGGCTTCTGGGTTTATGAGGTTGCTGCAAGAAATTGTGGTGCGATGGGAGGCGCGGCCATAGCCTAATTCAACCTCAGCGCCCATAGAGACAAGCAGGGTGCGCTCTGTCTGAATGTCACGGACATCAGGGATATTTTCCAGAATTACGGGTTCGTCAGTGAGGATGGCTGCGGCCATCGCGGGCAGGGCGGCATTCTTGGCGCCGCTGATGCGGACACTTCCCACCAGGGGATTGCCACCGCGAATTACAAATTTATCCATAAGACTCTCTGGCGCAATGGCCTCATTGAAGTCAATCCGGATGGTCCGGCTGCGTGAAACTGGCTTTTTGACATCGCCAAACGTAACGGCCAGCAACGGTTCAGCGTTTCTGGAGCGGGCCTGCGGTGTTTTGGGAACCAGTTTCATTTTAAATTACCCTGTGCAATCGCCTGCCGGACATTCCCTTTAACGCTTTTTAGTCTTATCGCGGCCTGGGTACGGCCCAAACCTGTTTTTAGCATAATAAGCGCCAGAGCAACCTGGTTATCTGCCGCCTTGAGTGTCTTGGATGCAGTCTGACGGTCAACCCCGGCAATTTTTTCAAGCACGTTGAGGCCGCGCTCCATTAATTTTTCGTTCCTGGTATGAACGTTGACCATGAGGTTGCCATAGATGTAGCCGAGGCGGGCCATTGCTCCTGTAGTCAGCAGGTTCAAGGCCATCTTCTGTGCAGAACCAGCCTTCATTCTGGTTGAGCCGGAGACCGCTTCCGGGCCGACCTCAATCACAATCTCAATATCAGCCATGGCGCCCAGTTGAGAGCCACGATTACAGACCACAGCTACCGTTTTGGCCCCTTTCTTGCGTGCATGTTCCAAAGCTCCAATGGTGTAGGGCGTACGTCCACTGGCTGCCACGCCAACCACCACATCTTTCCTAACGGGCTTGCGCTTTGCCATGTCGCGCTGGCCCGAAGCTCGGGAGTCTTCACTATATTCGGCAGCCCGGCCCAAAGCCTTATCTCCCCCGGCGATCACGTATTGGATGGTCCGGGGATCGGTGTTAAAGGTTGGGGGACATTCGGCGGCATCAAGCGCGGCCAGCCGTCCGCTGGTGCCCGCACCCGCATAAATCAAGCGTCCGCCGCGTCCAATGGCTGCGGCAATGGCGTCAATGGCTTCGGCAATCTGCGGCAAGGCCTCTTCCACGGCAGCGGCAACCTTCTTATCTTCCTTATTGATGACGCGGGCAATTTCAAGCGCGGACATGGTGTCCAGGGCTGAAGAGGCGCGGTTCTGCTGCTCGGTTTCTAGATCACGGATAATGGCTTTACTGGGGCTCACAGGTCAATCTCGATCAAGTGCCTCGACTACGGCATCGTGGAAAGTGGGCCGGATTTGCTTGATGAGCTGCGAACTACGGTCCGGCCAGGTGCGATTGGTTAACAGGGTAACAGCGAGCTGGCGATCAGGGTCAATCCATAGTGAAATACCTGTATAGCCCAAATGGCCATAGGAGCGCGAGGAAAAATATTTTCCTGACTGAGACGGTTGGGAAGGTGTGTCCCACCCTAATGTGCGCGAAGTTCCGGGAGGAAAGTTCTCTCGGCGGGTAAAAATTTCCACCGTTTGCGGCTGGACCAGGGGCGCGCCGCCCTGCAACATACAGTGAGCAAAAATTGACACATTTTCCGCCGTGCTGAAACAGCCGGCATGAGCAGCTACTCCGCCCATCACATAAGCGTTTTCATCGTTGACTTCACCCTGGACCACGCGATGGCGGAAAGTTTGGTCATCTTCAGTGGGCAGGATCAAATGTTTCCGACCGGTGGGCGGGTTGAAGACGGTTTGCTGCAAATTAAGTTTGGTAAAGATCTCACGCTGGCAAAACTGGTCAAGCGGCACGCCAGCAATGCGTTCCAGCGCTTCGCCCAGCAGGATAAAGCCAATGTCACTGTACTCGGCTTTAGTTCCCGGCGCATTGGCGAGTGGGACCTGAAGGGCTTGACGCAACAGCTCTTCTTTATCATGGGCGGTCTGGAACAGCTTGATGTAAGCAGGCAAGCCGGAAGAGTGCGACAGCAATATGCGGAGGGTAACTTGGCGGCGAGCACCATTTTGTTCAGGGCCGCTTTCGACAAAGCCGGGCAGAAGTTGAAACAAAGGCTGCTCCAGCTTGAACAGGCCGCGCTCGTACAAAATCATGCAGGCTGTAGTGGTGGCAAACGCCTTTGTGACCGAGGCAAGGTCGAAAATCATGCCCGCGCTGACGTCAGGAGAATCGGGCGAATAAGTGAAACGTCCGAGCCCTTTCAATGCAATGAGCTTTCCTCGATGGACAACGCCGATGGCTGCACCGGGAAAGGCCCGCTGCTGGATGCCGGAGCGCAAGATAGCAAAGGCGCGCTGAAATTGGTCGTCTTGTCCGCTGAAAGCGGGAGGCAAGAGGTAATTGATACTTTGGTGCAGAAAAATCCTTCGTGTTGCTTTTGTTTTCGGTTTATAACACACTCAGTTCAGAGATGATATTCCCGCGTAAAATCCCAGGAATTCTTGCCATTTTGATTTTGGTAATGCAAAGCGTTATCGCCGCGCCGGGGCCGGCGCCAAAGAAGAAAAAGAGCACGACAGCGGCGAAAGAAACGGCGAATTTTGCCCCTGTAGATCTGTTGGTACAGGAGCAAATCATCGATCAGGCAATCACTGGCGCAGTGCTGGTGGTGGGACATGGCGGCAGGATCGTACATCAGAAGGCTTTTGGGCTGCGCGCCACCACACCGCGCCCCGAAGCCATGACAGTGGACACGATCTTTGATCTTGCATCTCTGACCAAGGTGGTGGCCACCACCCCAAGCGTCATGCGGCTGGTGCAGTATGGCCAGGTCAGGCTGGATGAGCCAGTCATGCATTACATCCCTGATTTTGGCATGAATGGAAAAGACGCAGTGACTGTGCGCCAACTGTTGACTCATTATTCCGGGCTGCGGCCGGACATTGACCTGAACCCGCCATGGCAGGGTCGCGATACCGCGTTTCGGCTGGCCCATGAAGAGAAGCTGGAAGCCCCGCAGGGCTCAATTTTTGTTTATAGCGATACAAATTTCATAGTGCTGGGAGAGCTGGTGCAGCGGCTTTCCGGCATGACGCTGGACAAATACTCTGAAGTGCATGTTTTCCAGCCGCTGGGTATGAAGCATACGCGTTTTCTGCCGCCTCCGGAGTGGACAAGCAAGATCGCAGAAACTTATGCGCCGGATAGAAAGCAGGTATTGCGCGGGGTGGTGCATGATCCCCGCGCGGACAGAATGGGCGGCGTGGCCGGGCACGCAGGATTGTTTTCCAACGCGGGCGATCTGGCGTTGTATGCGCAGGCGCTGATCAGCCGGAAATCGATCCTGGATGTGGACATCATTGAAAAGATGACGACGCCGCAACAGCCGCCAAATGCGACTGAGGTGCGCGGGCTGGGATGGGACATTGATTCGTCTTTTTCATCGAACAGAGGATCGCTGCTGCCGGTGGGCTCATTTGGGCACACCGGATTTACTGGCACATCGATGTGGATTGATCCTTATACCGATACCTACATAATCCTGCTGACCAATTCTGTACTGCCGAGGCAAGGGCCGGCAATTATCTCGTTGCGCGCGCGCGTGGCGACGGCGGTGGCAGCGTTGTTGAAGCTGGATGTGACTGCTGCTGACAAGGAAAAGCTGCTGGCGATCACAGGGTACAACGAAGCGGCGACGGCATCACGTCGGGTAGCTGCGCGCAACGGGCATGTGCTGACTGGGATTGACGTTCTGGAGCAGGACAATTTTGCTTCTCTGAAGAAGGACAAGGAGCAAATGACCATCGGCCTACTAACGAACAACACCGGGCTGGATGCGCAGGGCCGGCGGACGATTGACGTGCTGGCGGCAGCGCCCGGCGTGAAACTGACAGCAATATTCGCGCCGGAACACGGAATCTTTGGCGCGCAAGATGACCTGAAAGTTCAGAACACGACTGATACAGTGACGGGCGTCCCCGTGTATTCGATGTATGGCGGCACTGACGCAAAGAAGCGGCCGCCGCTGGACGTGCTCAAGACGCTGGATGCGGTGGTCTTTGATGTTCAGGATGCAGGGGGGCGTTTTTATACCTACCCGGCAACGCTGGGCTACCTGCTGGAGGCAGCAGCACAGACAAATACTGAAGTCATTGTGCTGGACCGGCCGGATCCGGTGACCGGATCCTTTGTTCAGGGGCCGATGTCGCAACCCGACCTGCTGAACTTCAACAACTATCATCCGATCCCGCTGCGCCACGGGATGACGCTGGGCGAACTGGCCCAGCTTTACAACGATGAGAAAAAGATCGGCGCGCGGCTGCGCGTAATTCCCATGCAAGGCTGGCTGCGTGGCGACTGGTTCGATTCCACGGGAATTGTCTGGATCAACACATCACCAAATTTGCGGTCGATGAACGAGGCGGAGCTGTACACGGGCGTGGCGATCGTGGAGGGCACGAACGTCTCTGTCGGTCGGGGGACCGATACTCCATTTGAAGTGCTGGGCGCTCCCTGGATCGATCCGCATACGTTTTCTGACTATTTGAATGCTCGGCTGATTCCCGGTGTACGTTTTGTGCCGGTGACGTTTACGCCGGTGAGCGGTCCGTACGCGAACCAGTTGTGCAAGGGTGTGAATATTATTGTCACCGACCGCACTGTGCTGGATGCTCCGGAAATGGGGATTGAACTGGCGGTGGCGTTGAGAAAGCTGTATCCCGACAACTGGAAGATCGAGCGTATGCTTGCCCTGCTCGCCAATCGGCAAGTTTTTGACGCAGTGGTGAACGGCGATGATCCGCGCAGCATCGCGCAGGGCTGGCAGGATGATCTGAATAAATTCAAAGAGCTGCGGCAGAAATATTTGCTATATAAGTAAATTCTTATCGCGGAGACGCGGAGCAGAGCAAAGTTAGCCGCGGATCAACGCGAAATACGCGAACGATTGTGAGAATATTGTTGGGATTGACCCGTTGAACTATTAGTATTTCTTTGATACCGCCTGCTAACCCAAAGGTTTTGAATAAATTTTTGATTCACGTTTTTCGCGTGCATTCGCGGCCCAAACGTCTTATCTTCCGAGCATGGATCTCCACATCGGCACATCGGGATGGTCTTACGCGAGGTGGAAGCCAGTGTTCTTTCCTGAGAAGCTGCCCTCAAAACGGTTTCTTGAATTTTATGGCACGCGGCTGAACGCGGTCGAGCTGAACGCGACGTTTCGCCGGATGCCGACCCCCAGCGCAATCGCGGGTTGGGTGGGAGCGACGCCCACGGACTTCCGGTTTGCCGCCAAGGTGCATCAGTCAATAACGCATTTTAAAAGGCTGAAAGATGCAGAGGATTCGATGCGCTTCTTTTTACAAAGCATGGAGCCGATGCGTGAGTCGGGCAAGCTGGGGCCGATTCTGATCCAGACGCCACCGAACCTTAAAGCCGATGTTGATCTTCTCAGAACATTTGTGCAATGTCTCCCGCAGGCGTACCGCTTTGCTTTTGAGTTCAGGCATGAGAGTTGGTTCAGCGATGCGGTATATGACATCTTGAAAAGCAAGAATGTCGCGCTTTGCTGGGCGGAGAGCGAGAAGATTGCGGTCCCGAAAGTGGTCACAGCGGATTTTTTGTATTACCGATTTCGCGAACCGGAGTACAGCCAGCCCGATCTTAACAAGGTGGCGGAAGAAGTGAAAACGCAGAGCGCAGAGCGCGAAGTGTATGCCTTCTTCAAGCATGAAGAGAAACCAGAGAGTGCGTTGAATGCGGTGACGGTGGCGCGGCTGAATGGAGTCGAAGAAAAGCCGTTTGTCATGCCGGAGAAGAAGGCCAGGAAAGCCCCCCAAAAATAGAGGTTACCCTCCTTCGCGACGCCTCAGTCGCAGCGCTTTCTCGGAGTCGCTCAGGAGGGGTAACAGGTTAGCCGGCTATTCAGGCTCTGCCTACCCCAGCGATTGACTCGATCATGTTGACCGCATCCGGCAGAAGCGTGATTTCGCGGCTGGCAAGGTCTTGTTTCATGTGGTCGGCGCTGGAGGTGCCAGTGAGCGGCAACATACCGACGAAGCGCGCGAACGCGAAAACAATCTGGGCAGGCGTAGCGCTTTGTTCGGCGGCGAGAGTTGCAATCGCGGAATGGCGGAGCACGTCAAGATTTGCGGTGAGCAGAGAGAATCCCTGGTAGATGATGTTTCGTTCGCGACAGAAACAGCGAACGTCGCGGTCCCAGCCAAGCCTGGCGTAACAGCGGTTCTGCACGAATGCCGGCGCTTCAGTGTGTGCGGCTGCCATCTGCTCAAGCTGTTCCCGCGAAATATTGCTGACACCGAGAAGACGCGTGTGTCCGGCATCGCGCTCTTTAATCATGGCTTCCCATACTTCGGCATCATCATCGGTCCAGCCATAGCGCGAAGCAGGGCCGTGCAAAATTAAACTATCAACGTAGTCGGTCCCGAGATGCTCCAGCGAACTGGCCATGGACTGTGCGACCTGTACGGAATGGCTGGCGGAGGGATCATAAGGTAGGCGATGGTCCTGGCCGCCGAGATAGGTGAATTTTGTTTGCAGAAACAGGTCAGCGCGCGTGACCAATCCGGAATGATAGACAGCAGCCAAGCCCTGACCCACTCCGGCTTCAAAATAGTGGCGGCGTTGGTTTGCCGTGTCGATCCCGCGAAAGCCCGAGCGAATGGCGAGTTCTGTGAGGGCCGCAGTGCGATCTTCTTTCCAGGCAGTGCCGTAAAGAAAGTCAGGAATGGAGGGAGCATTTGGCATGCTTTATTGTGGCATGAAGAATTTAATCGAATGAGATGAGCGCACCTTGCAGCACAAGAAATTTCCTCCGTGGATTATAAGCTGAGGCCAATAGTGCTGGCGGCGGAACGAGAATCCGCAGGTTTGGCGATATTCAAAGCTCCTTTCGGCCTTGCTCCACTTCATTGCGTCTTCTTTAGTATGATGGTGTGCCGAATGTGAGATCAATGTTTTGAGGAGGAAAGAATGATGAGGTTTGTGGCGCGCATTGTTGCGACAGTGATTCTGGGGTCTTTTTTATTTACGCAGGCTTTTGCAGAAGATGCTGCCAAGCCGCCGGCCAACTCGAACACGTCTGAGGCCTCTAGCCCAAACGCCACCGCCAGTTCCACGGATTATCTGGCGCCAGCCATCCCTATGGAACCGCAAGCTGATACTAAAGCGAAAAATACTACTGCTACATCCGGCGATAGTGAAGCGTATCCAGCGGTTGATCTCTTCGTAGGTTATTCCTACGTGCGTTTTGCCACCAGAGCGCAAGGCGTGAAAGAATCATTCAGCTGGCATGGACTGAGCGGATCAATTGCAGGGAATGTAAACCGCTGGTTCAGCTTGGTGGGAGACATAGGCGCTTATCGTATTAAGGACTTGCCCAGCTCCGTCAGCGGCAGCGCTTACACATTTTTGTTTGGCCCGCAATTTTCACAGCGCTCTAAGCATTTCACGCCATTTGTGCATGCCCTTTTTGGGGCCGCGCGCCTGTCTGACATACAGGCTGCTACCACTCCCACAGGATCAGTATTCTTCAACCGGTCATTTTCGGCGAACTCATTTGCCACTGCTCTCGGTGGCGGTCTTGACGTCAATTTCAACAAGCACGTCAGTGCCCGCGTGTTTCAGGCCGAATACCTGATCACTAAGTTTGTTGACAATAATAATAATGAACAAAACAATCTTCGCCTGTCTGCCGGGCTGGTGCTGCACTTTGGCGGCAACCCTCCGCCACCGCCGCCTAACCATCCGCCCACTGTTGCAGTCACGGTCAATCCGGCCAAAGTTTTTGCCGGATCCAATGACAGTGTTGTAGCTCAGGCGCAGGCATCAGACCCGGACAATGACCCGCTGACTTACAAATGGTCTGCTACCGGAGGCAGCATTGAAGGCACCGGCGCTGAAGCTCGCTGGAACTCCAGCGGCGTTCAACCGGGCAAATACACAATCACTGCTACCGTCGACGATGGAAGAGGTGGTGTCGCCAACTCTTCTGCCGATGTAACCGTTGAACAGAAACCGAACACTCCACCCACTATCAGTTGCGCGGCAAATCCCGCTACCATCACCGTGGGCCAGCGCGCCAACATTGTTGCCACAGCCAGTGACGTTGATAATGATCAGTTAACCTATAGCTACAAAGCCAGCGGCGGCAACGTGACCGGAACCGGCGCCAACGCAGAATTTGACTCCACCGGCCTCGCTCCCGGAAATTACACCATTACCTGCCATGTGAGCGACGGACGCGGCGGTGAAACCGATGCCCTGGCGCAAGTCACAGTGCAGCCCGCAGCTCCGCCTAAGGAACAAACCCAGCTTGAGCAGCGGCTCTCACTGCATAGCATCTACTTCCCAACTGCGCAGCCCACGGCCAATAGCCCGGTTTCAACCGGATTGCTGGCCAGCCAGAAACGCACCTTGCTTGCTCTTGCCGGCGACTTCAAGAAATATCTGGCATTTAAGCCTGAAGCGCACCTGATCCTGCAAGGCCATGCCGATCCGCGTGGCGGAGCCGAGTACAACAAAGCACTTTCTGAACGCCGTGTGGAACGCACCAAGGCTTATCTGGTTAGCCAGGGTGTTGCCGCCGACGTGATTGAAACTCAAGGTCTGGGTGAAGAACAGCCCATGAGTCCTGAGCAGGTCAAGCAAGCCATTGATCAGGACCAGAACATTACAGCGGCGCAAAAAGCGCAGCTTACCCGCAATGCCAAGGTCCTGGCACTGGCGCAGGACCGCCGTGTTGATGTTACCCTGAGCACCACGGGGCAAACATCCGTCCGTGAATTCCCATTCAATGCTGAGGATGCTCTCAACCTCCTCAACCCAAGAGGCGCACCCGGAACCCACAAAGCTCCGGCCAAGAAAGCCGCGCCCCGGAAGGGAACCAGCAAGGCGGGGACAAAGAAAGCTCCGCCGAAACAGCAGTAAGACAGCAAGAATCAAAGCAAAATCGCGGCAGGCGTAATGGCCTGCCGCGATTTTATGGCAGGCGAAACCCCGGCAATCCTTTAGCTCTCATCTTTTGCTTCCCTCAGCGTTCCTCTGCGACCTCTGCGGTAAATGGTTTTTTTTCGGTTTTCCGATAACGCGCGGTCACCCGGTTTTGCATCCCCATCCTGGGTAGAGCTCTACCCCTCTGAATCGCCCTGAGCCGTCCCCACATCTAATGTTTTGACGAGACTCTGCCATCTGCTAAGGTAGAGACAGCTCTTTGACAATTGGTCTTTGAAAAAAGACTGGCTTAAAAGTCCTTTTCCGCCGGCCCTTTCTGCGAAATCGCGGGAATGGGTCGCTCCATAAAAATGGGGGCGTCACGGCTTCGACGGAAATGCTTGCGGCCAGGAGGCATACCGGGGCGCATTCCCCCGTAAGTGGTGCAAAAACAATAATTGCCAACTCTAACCAGTTTGCATACGCAGCTTAATTAAATAAGTTGCCGCTCTACACGGCTTTGTCTACGGGCTGTGCAAGGGCGTCACACAGTGGGCTGGTTCTCTTTGCTAAGCCAGGGCGGGAGGACGAGACATACGGGCTAGCGTTTTGCGTTTCTTGTCCGTTCTAAGCGCAACACGCGAATCTGGCGGGGTAATTCCCGTCGGGTGAACTGGACTAAGTATGTAGGCTCTTGACCAGTGACGTTTTCGGACGTGGGTTCAACTCCCACCGCCTCCACCATATTTTTCTGAAATCCCGAGCGTAGCGCGGGATCCCTATTCCCACCCATATTTCTGTGTCGCACAGGGTTCTAACTCTCAGCTTTCAGAAGCCCATTGCCTTGGCGATTGCCATGTCTTCTGCGGCCCTATGTTCCAATTCGCTTTGGCTCATTGAAGAATAATTTGCCGGCTTTCTGAATCCTGTGCCTACTCCTTCTGTAAGCCTGTTCCAGAAGCGGGTGAAAGAGTTGGCGTTTTTTGTAAAACGGTTTGTTCCGTTTGAATCAAAGCTGCGAATCTTGGAAGGCTGTGTTGCGCTATTCATGGAGTTCACCTCTCTCGCTTAGATAAGAGAGAACGCCGCATTCTATTTCACTGAAATCTCAAAAAATTTAAGACCGGTTAAATCCGGTTCGCATACGCAGCTTAACTAATGCTGATTTCAACTCTCGTGGGAACCACTTGCCGGCTCCTTAGTTGACCACCAGCAGGATAGTGCTTGAATGCTGCACGCTGCCAGACGTCCCTGTAATGGTTACGTTGTAAGTGCCAGCGGGTGTTCCAGTTTTGTGCCTCGGGGTTGTTGATAACTGCAGCGTCGAGTTTACGGAAGTGCTGCCCGGCGTGACAGTAGCTGGTGAGAATGAACATGAAGAGTCTATCGGCAGGCCAGAGCAGCTCAGTGATACCGCTGAATTGAAGCTGGACCCTGATACGCTCACCGTGAAGCTGGCAATTTTTCCGGCAGTGATACTCACGCTGGAAGGTGACGCCGAGAGCGAGAAATCAATGCCTGTCCCACTCAGACTCGCAGTTTGAGTGCTTCCGCCCAGAGAATTATCTGTAAGGGTCAAAGATCCAACGCGGCTACCGGTCCCTGTCGGGGTGAAAGTAACACTGATCGTACAATTGGCCCCCGCTGGCAGACTCGTACCGCAATTGTTGGCCTGGGCAAAGTCCCCGGTCATATTGATACTACTGATGGCCAACGCAGCTGTGCCGCTATTAGTCAAGGTCGCGGTCTGGGTAGCGCTGGTGGTGTTCACTGCTTGATTGGCAAAACTCAAGCTCGCAGGAGACAAAGTAGCCACGGGAGCTACGCCCGTGCCGTTCAGGGTCACTGTTTGCTGGCCTCCGGCAACCGGATCGTCAGTGATAGTCAGCGCACCGCTGCGAGCGCCCGTTGCCGTTGGCGTGAAGGTCATGCTGATTATGCAACCTGCTCCGGGCGCGAGCGAGGCCCCGCAGTTGTTGCTCTGGCTGAAATTGGCGCTGGCCAAAATTCCAGACAAATTGAGCGTGGCATCACCCGTATTGGTGAGGGTCGTAGATTGTGCGACGCTGGTTGTATTCACCAGTTGTGCGGCAAATGTCAGCGCAGAGACGGAGAGGCTCGCGACCGGCGCTATTCCCGTCCCTACCAATGTAGTGGTGGGCGTCGGCCCAGAGGCGCTGCTGCTGACGCTGAGAGTGCCGCTTCGGCTTCCGCGAGCAATAGGAGTGAAGCTGACGTTGATCGTGCAACTGCTGCCTGCGACCAGGCTGGCGCCGCAATTGTTCGTCTGACTGAAGTCGCCAGTCACGCCGATGCTGTTGATGACAAGAGTGGCCGAGCCAGGATTGCTCAACGTTACAGCCTGGGCCACGCTGGACGTGCTCACCGCTTGATTGGTAAAACTCAAGCTCGCCGGCGACAGGACGGCTGACGGAGCTACGCCGGTACCTGCCAAGGTGACCGGAGACACTGCTACGCTGCTGTTGCTGCTAAGTGACAGCGATCCAGCACGGCTTCCTGTGGCTGCAGGAGTGAAAGTTATATTGATGAAACAACTGCTATTTGGCGCCAGTGTGCCGCCGCAAGTATTGGTCTGGCCAAAATCGCCGGTCACAGTGATTCCGGATATGGTCAGAGGACCGTCTCCGCTATTCGTGAGAGTGACGGGTTGGGCGCTGCTGCTGGCACCAACTAACTGGTTGCTGAAAGTGAGACTGGCTGGCGACCAGGCCGCGGTAGGCGTTGTTCCGTTTCCTGAAAGAGTGGCCGACGGGGCCGCGCCCGTGAAGTCGCCGGAAACACTGAGGGACCCGCTGCGCGTTCCATGCGCAGTCGGGGTGAAGGTCACCGTGATGATGCAGTTGGTCCCCGCCGCAACTGAAGTCCCGCAGTTGTTCGTCTGAGAAAAGTCGCCGGTAGTCTGGATGCCGTTGAGATTAATCGGCACGTTTCCGGTGCTGGAGAGCGTCACCGTCTGTGAAGCGCTCGTCGAACCAACCACCTGATTGGCAAAGGTAAGCGCGATGGGGGAAAGTGTCCCGGTGCTGGTATCGGCAGTTCCTGAAAGGCTCACGGAAGGTGGCGTTGCCGTGAAGTCGCCGCCAATCGTCAAAGAGCCCACGCCTGATTGGGTGTTGGTAGGAGCGAAGACGACAGAAACGGTGCAACTCGCTCCGGGATTAACAAGCCCGGAGCAATTATTGGTTATCTGATAGCCGCCCGGGAATGACACCTGATTAATAAAGAACGCAAACGCCCCCGTATTAGTGACGGTTACAAGTTGCGGCGCACTCGCCGTTCCCACGCGTTGATGGCCGAAGGCCAAACTGGCCGGTGAAAGTGAAGCTATAGGCATGACGCCGTTTCCGGTCAGGCTGGCGCTGCTGTTTACGTCTGCGGAAACGGTCAGCGATGTGGTCTGAACGCCGACCGCGCGAGGCACGAAAGTCGCGTTGATGGTGCAACTGGCCCCGACTGCCAGGATTGCGGGGCAGGTGTTGGTCTGGCTGAAATCCGGTGTCACAGCTATGCCCGAAATAGTCAATGGAAGATCACCAGTGTTGGTGTAGGTAAATATCTGGGGATTGGTGGTCGTGTTGACCGGTTCATTGCCAAAGTTGAATGATGTCGGGGTAAGCGAAGCGACAAAGGCCTGGCCCGTGCCTGCCAGGGTTACAAAAGTCAGATTGACAAACTGACCGGTGACGCTCAACGTTCCCGTTCTCCTTCCGCGAGCTGTCGGGGTGAATGTGACAGTGACCAAGCAGCTTGTGCTCACCGCCAAGGATGTGCCGCAATTGTTCGTCTGACTGAAGTCACCATCGGCGGTAATGGCGTTGATGACAATCGGAACCGCAGTGGTATTGCTTAGGGTCACGCTCTGCGCTGCGCTAGTGGTGCCGATCGTCTGTAAGGCAAAGGTCAAAGATGTAGGCGAGAAAGTGGGCGGTAACACAATTCCTTTGCCGAAAACATTAAGCGGGCCAAGCGGCGTCGTGCTGTTGGTGCTGATGCTGAGGGAGCCGCTGCGCTGCCCAAGTGCAGTCGGCGTAAAAGTCACTGAAATTGTGCAGCTCAAGCCTGCCGCCAATGAAGTTCCGCAGTTATTGGTCTGGTTAAAGTCGCCGCTGACTGTCACGCCCGAAACGGAAAGCGCCAAGTCGCCTGAATTTGTCAATACCACTTTCTGTGCCGGGCTCGTGGTGTTTAGCGCCTGGTCAGCGAAGGTCACCGTCGTGGGTGACACACTGACTTGCAGCGCCTGACCGGTCCCGGTCACGCCGAGAAATTGAGAAAATGTAAAGTTCCCGCTTACACTGAGAATTCCATTACGAGTACCACGGGCCGTCGGAGTGAAAGTAATCGTAATCGTACATGCAGCGCCGACTGCCAGCGTGGCGCCACAATTATTTGTCTGGGCGTAATCTCCACTGATGGCAATCCCGGTGATGGAAGCCGGGAAATCGCCGTTGTTGGTGGCGACGATGGGCAGGGGCGCGCTTGTTGTGTTCACGAGTTGGCTCCCCAGGTTGACAACCCCCCCCAGGCTGAGCTGTATCACCTGGCCTGTTCCGGAAAGACTCACGTTAGGCGCCGGACTGAAGTTGCTTGATAGAGACAGCGTGGCGCTTCTGGCTCCGCGGGTCGAAGGCGTGAAGACCACATTGATGGTACAGCTGGCGCCGGCGGCCAGGGAGACACCGCAGTTATTGGTTTGGGTGAAATCAATGGTGCCGATGCCAAAGATAGACACACCAGAGATGGAAAGTGGCGCTCCGCCCGTGTTACTCAAGGTTACGCTCTGGGCCGCGCTGCTGGTTAGCGCAAGTTGCGGGGCAAAGGTCAATGATGTCACCGAGAAGGTCGCTTTCGGAAGCCCTCCTATGCCGATGAGGTTGACGGATGGCACAGCAGGCGCGCTGTTGCCGGAAACATTGAGGGATGCCGTCCGGGTTCCGCCAGTTGTGGGGGTGAATACTACATTGATCGAACAGCTGGCGCCGGCAGGAAGCGAAGAGCCGCAGTTGTTGGTCTGAATGAAATCTCCGGTAAAGTTTCCGCTGATGCTCACCGAGACTGTCATTGCGGCAGTTCCAATATTGCTCAATGAAACCGTTTGTTGCGTACTCTGCGTGTTGACAGGGACGGTCCCAAAACTCAAAGATTGCGGAGTGATTGTGCCGACGGCGGGAACCGCCCCGGTGCCGTTCAGGGTCAAAGGCGCAATCACACCCCCGGCATCACTGGTGATCGTAAGCGAGCCGCTGCGCGCGCCAACAGCCGAGGGTAGAAACGATATATTAATGGTGCAGCTGCCGCCCGGTATCAAGGCAGTCGGACAGGTGTTCGTCTGGACAAAGTCACCCGTAATCTGGAATCCGCTGATGTTCAGACTCACGTCCTGGTTGTTGGTGATCGTGACGGGCTGGGACGCACTCACGAAACCGACCGCCTGACTTGCGAACGTCAAGCTGGCAGGCACAAATGTCGCTGCTCCTGGGGCCGTGCCCACTACCGGAATAATTGCCTGGCCTCCGGGAAAGTCTCCGCTAAGCTGGATAGTTCCTGGAAAGACGCCGGAAGCGGTGGGGGCGAAGGTCACGTCAAGGGTGCAACTGTCGCCGACGGCAAGTGTTCCAAAGCAATGGTTCAAAAGATTGAAGGGAGAAACCGAAGCCGCGCCGAAGAAGTTGATCGGGTTTGACGTGCTATTGGTGAAAGTTATGGTCTGTACCGGACTCGTGGTATTAATGGGCTGGCGGCCAAAGTTCAGGGTGGCCGGCGTGTGCAGCTGTGGAACACTGCTTCCGGCAAGGTCGGCGGACACGCTTAAAGTCGAGCCGATGCTAATCTGGCCCTGTTGTGTCCCCGTATCCAGAGGATTATAAGTTACGTTGATGGTGCAAGAGTCACCTGGAGCCAGGCTGGATCCGCACGTATTTGTTTGTGCGAAAGATCCGAACCTCACAAACACAGACGTGATCGATATTGAGGCGTCACCAGTGTTGGCGTACGTAAGTTGCTGCGCCGGGCTGACTGTGTTCGGCGCTTGATTGGTGAAGACCAGGAACGGCGGCGCAAGAACGGCCGAAGGGCCTTTTCCAAGTCCTATGCCGTTGAGAGCGACGACTATGGGGTTCCCAAAATTGCCATTCACCACTAGACTGCCGTTATCAAAACCGCGGACGGTAGGTGTGAACCCAATGCTGAAGCTGCAGCTTGCGCCGACTGCCAGCGAGGTTCCGCAATTATTGGTCTGGGCATAGTCGGCGCTGATTGTGACACCGGAAATCGAAATGGGGAGGTCTCCCGAGTTGGTGAGCGTAACCGCCTGGGTTGCGCTGGTAGTGTTCATCGGGGTTGCAAACTTTAATGAGGTCGTTGACGCGGTGGCCAGAAGAGCCTGCCCTGCTCCGCTGAGGTACACTGTAAGAGGCGAGCCACTGAAAGTGCCATTGACACTCAACGTTCCTGTTCTGCTTCCGCGACCTGTCGGCAGGAAGCTAACGCTGATCGTGCAGCTTGTGCCCGCAGCCAGTGACGTACCGCAATCGGTTGTCTGAGCAAAGTCCCCTGTAACAGCGATACTGCCAATGCTTGCAGCCTGATTACCGTTGTTGGTCAGCGTTGCTGTTTGCGCCACACTGTTTGTTCCTATCAACTGAGACCCAAAGTTCAACGAAGCCGGGGTGAGGGTGACGAGTGGATTAATCTGTCCGTTCAGCGGGACCACAATCACGCCTGCATTTGTGTTGACTGTCAAATTTCCTTGACCAGTTCCTGAAGCTGTGGGAGTAAATACCACATTGATTACGCAGCTGCCGCCGAGGGGCACTGTTGTGGCGCCGCATGAATTAGTTTGGGAAAAGTCTCCGCTGATCCAGATTGCATTCACCGTTAGCGGAACCGAAGTTGGAAAAATGGAAACCTGCTGCGCGGCACTGCTGGTGCCCACCGCTTGCGGAGCAAAGTTCACGGATGAGGGTGATGCCAGCGGCGGATTGTCAATGCCCTGTCCGGTCAATGCCACTGTCACAGGTGGCGCTGACGTTCCATAATCGACGATGAGCGATCCAGTTCTTGGGCCGGGATGTTGCGGAGTAAAGCTGACCGTGATGGAACAGAACCTGGAAACCGCGTTGTTGCAAGTATTCGTTTGCTGAAAGTCCCCAGTGGTCTTGATGGATGCGATGGCCACGCATCCTTGGGTCGTCAGGTTGAAAACAAATGACTGTCCGAGGTTTCCCACTTGCCAGCTGCCAAAGTCCCAGCTGGCGGGCAGCGGCCCAGGCGTGCCATTGGCGCCTGATGCAAATTCGTAAGCCCCAAGATCAATCGTGCCATTGCAGGTCGCCGGATTGCCAGGAAGAATGCGCCCATTTCCGTCCAAGTCACGATCAGGCAACTGCGGCGGGAAGGTGTTGCCGGGGAAGTTAGTTCCCGCATCGATGGTTGGAGACGAAGACTGGAGCCGGTAATTTCCCGTGGCGGAGTTTACAAACTGCGGGTCCTGCGAAATGTTCTGGGCGAGTGAGGTGGGATCGCCGCACCCTGGCCCGTACGCCGTCCCACCGGGGAAGCTGAAGGCATCATTGAAGCTGAAATTGTTGTTTAAAAGCCCGGAGTCGCAGCCGATCGCCGTACTCCCAGCCGAATCAATAATAAGGTTATTAGCGAAAGCCGCTCCGCTGCCGGAACCGGACAGGAATAAACCGCTGCCGCTGGGAGCAAAGTTGTCGGCAATGGTGTTGTTGATTAACTGGTCCGGCGGAAAAGATCCCAATTGGCCCAAAGGGAAAGTCCCGAGCGAAGCCCAGATACCGCCACCGGAAAAGGCTGCGGAATTGCCCGTGATCAGGTTCTGGGTTATGTTTGCGGTGCCACCGAGTAGTGCGATGCCGCCGCCGTTGCCAAAGCTGTTGGAAGTACTTTGATTGGAATTATTTTGAATTGTATTTGACGTAATGGTAGCGGTGGAACCTGATACCGCGATTCCTGCGCCCGATCCATTCCCCGTTATCTGGTTGCCGGTGATGATGTTATTCAGCACCTGCACGTTGCTCCCCTGGCCAATCCAGATGCCTGCGCCATCGCCGCTACACTTGATCATGTTGTTGCTGATGGTGTTGCCCTTAATAATGGCCGAGCTTGTTTGCAACTGGAGACCGGCCCCAAGACATCCGGTGTTTTCCGTAATGATGTTGTCTTCAATCGTCGGCGAGGCCTCTATGGCCGCGATTCCGGCAAAGGGGCCATGGGTAACAGTGAATCCTTTCAGTACCGATCCCGGACCTTCATTCTGCTCTGCTAATACCGGGGTTTGAAAGCCCTGGCCATCAAGCGTTGTGACCGCGGCGCCGCCGGTGCTGGCAATCGTGATTGCCTTGCCCTGAAAGCTCACCTGTTCAAAGTAGGTTCCCGGCGCGACCAGAACCGTATCTCCATCCTGCGCCAGTTGCACTGCCTGAGCTATGGATGGAACTTCTGAGGGCACGTGGAACGTTCGAGAACTTCCCACCGTGAGCGCGGCGGTAACCGGTCCCAGGCTTGTTCCCAGCGTAAGAAATCCGCCGTAAGGCCCGGAAGATATAGGACCGAACGTTACGTCAATGCCGCAGCTTGCACCGGTATCCAGAACGGCCGGACAGCTGCTGGCGGCCAGGAAATTATCCGGCGCACTCAGCGACGTGAGTTGGAGAGGCGCACCGCTGATGTTCGTGACCGTGATGGTCTGCGGAGCGCTCGAAGTATTCAAGGCTTGGTTGGCGAAGTTGAGTATTTGTGGGCCCAGGCTTGCGATGGGGGCCGTCCCTATACCCGTCAGTGAAGCGGTGACAGGTCCGCCGTTGGTATCAATTTCCATGCTGCCAGTGATCGGACCAAGGGTTGTCGGCGTAAACGCGACGTTGAAAGTGCAGCTCGTGCCTGCCTGCAGGAAGCCATTACATGAAGGCGGAGTGGCCACCTGGAAATCAGGCGTGCTGAAAACAGAGCTCCAGAACAGGTCTGTGGTTCCATTATTGGTGAGCGTGACCGGCAGCGTCGAGCTGGCTGTTCCTGCTGTCTGGCTGGGGAACGCCAGCGACGTTGGTGAGAGGTTCGGCGCAGGAGCAGCGCCATCCCCGGAAAGGGGTACGGCAAAAGTTCCCAGGTTGCTGACGACCGTCAGCATACCGGTACGCGGGCTGGCTACCGTCGGCGTAAATTGCACGGAAATGAAACAAACGTTGGAACTAAATTGCGTGCAGTTGTTGAATTGCTGAAAGTCTCCAGTGATGGAGACGCTGCTCACCACAAGTTGCTGCCCGCTGGTGCTGGAAACGCTTACGGACTGAAACTGCGTAGTCTGGATGCCCTGGATGCCAAACTTTACTTCCGTTGGTGTGATCGTCGCGGAGTTCAGCCCGGTGCCGGACAACTCGGCCGTCAGCGTTGCCGGCGGTGTAAGCAGGTTGACTTTCAGAGTGCCCGGGCGAAATCCCGCAATCTTTGGCGCAAAGGTAACCTGGATAGTGCAACTGTCTCCAGACCTGAGCACGGAGCAGTTGCTGGTCTGCTGGTAGTCGCTGTTGGTGGTAATCGACGTGATCTGGGTGCATCCCTGGGTGCCTATCAGCGAGACGAACTGGGTGAAAAAGCTGGGAACGCCGATGAACGCTTCCCCGAAAGTCAGGCTGGAAGTTCCCATATTGGCTGAACCTACGGAATTGAAAACGACTTCATAGGCCCCGATGTCGACAAAAGGAAGACAAAGGTTGCTGCCTGCGGCGATTCTAGGATTCCCATCGAGGTCTTGCGCGGGCAAGTCTGGGGCGGCACTGTTGCCGGCGTCTATCAAGGGAGAAGTCGCCAACAAGTGAAAATCTCCGTTCACAGGATCTGTAAACTGCGGCTCTGCCTGAACGTTGCCGTCAAAACCTGTTGGGTCGGAGCAACTGCCGGTATAGGCAACTGCGGGATGGCCCCTCTGGCCACCGACAAAGCTCATGGCGTCATTGTTCTGGGCCAGCGGAAAGCCGGTGAACCCCGTCATGCTGCAAAAGATTGCGCCATTTCCCGTGAGATCATAAAAGACATTGTTAAAAAGGCTGACCGTTCCGGCCATGCCGTCCAGCGCCAACTGGGCTCCTTGCTGAGCCTGGTTCAACGCCACGGTGTTGTTCACCACAATCGCATTGGAGCCGGGAACGATCTGGATTCCGCCGCCCGTGCTCGCGCTATTGCCCGTAATCAGGTTGTCGGCAATGATCACGTTTGATCCGTTGGCGTAAATTCCGCCGCCCGCGGCATCAGTAACGTTATTCTGGATTTTGTTGCCGCTAATCGTTGTGGTGCCAAAGGCATCGGTAAAAATTCCACCGGCCTGAACCCCAGGAGCGGTCTGGTTTCCACTGATGGTGTTGTTAAGGATCTGGACGCTCCCCTGTCCGTCCACGGAGATGCCTCCAGCCGCCGGAGTGCCAGCGCAGAATTGCCGGTTATTGGAGATGGTATTGCGCTGGACAATCGCGGAGCTACTCAAGAGCGAAATCCCGCCGGCCTGGCAACCTTGATTATTGGTAATGACGTTGTCTTCGATGGTCGGCGACGCAAAGGAGGCCTGGATTCCAGTACCGTTGACGAAAGTGAAACCCTTCAGAACAGCGCCATTATTCTCGTTATTAAAAAATTGCGCGGATGGCTGGGAACCACTATCCACCGTGGTAACGGCGGCCCCGTCTGAACTCATCACGGTGATGTTTCTGCCCTGAAACGTAATGGACCCAAAATAAAAACCGGGCGACACTAATACGGTGTCGCCATTCTGGGCGGCAAAAATGGCGGTCTGTATGTCCGGCACATCGGCGGGAACATGGATGGTGTTCTGTGCAAAACTCAGGCAGGGCAGCAAGGCAAAAAAGCACAGACTAGCCACCAGAAAGACACGACGCGCGCAGACGTTCATCAATCTACTCCGTGGAAAAAATAAGGAAATATCGAGAGGGGAAAATGGATTCTAGCAGTGGATCTAGCTTGCAGTAAGCCGATTTATGACGGTCTTATAGCCAAGCGTATCGAGTCTTTGGTAACTCCACTACGCCGTGCTAGATTCAAATGTATTTTTTTAACAGCTTGTCGACAAACTGTCCTCCGCTCACTTCTCATGAGGTCGGTGTTCCTGGGCGCACACGCACGAAAGTGGCTTTGTTTTTTCTCTATAAAGAGCCACCACCATGCCCTGAAAGCCGCAACGGCATCCGCGATTAAGACATGTGGCGAGAATGGTTATCGTCAGCGCCGTTAACGGAAAGGTATTGTAGAAATGGGCCACCAAAGCGGCCCATTTCCATCCTTTGTTATTAACTCTCAGCTTTCAGAAGCCCATTGCCTTGGCGATTGCCATGTCTTCTGCGGCTCTCTGTTCCAATTCGCTTTGGCTCATTGCAGAATAATTTGCCGGCTTTCTGAATCCCGTGCCTACTCCTTCTACAAGCCTGTTCCAGAAGCGGGTGAAAGAGTTGGTATTTTTTGTAAAACGGTTTGTTGCGCTTGAATCAAAGCTGCGAATCTTGGAAGGCTGTGTTGCGCTATTCATGGAGTTTACCTTTCTTACTTAAGTCTGGCTATTGAACTTGAGGGCCGGAAGAACAGATTTTCCTTATTCTCGTGAATTTTTGTTTGGAAAATCAGGGCAGACCTTTACCTCAGACAATATGAACTGCCAATGTAGTAGTGAGCTAAATTGAAAAGCGTTTCAAAAGAATAAGAGAAAATCAGGAAATCCATTTCACGGGAGCTTTGTTCTGCAAAAGTTTGCATTTGCGGCCACGCAACAACCAACGGAGGAAGCTGGCTGACGTTGCCCATGGCTTTCAAACAGGCTGGAGGTAAGCACGTAAGTGATGCCAATAAAGAGAGCTACCACAATGCCGCTGAAAAGGCCGCCCACCATGACAAGTAAGCTTTCGCGGCAGAATGCTCCGGACGGGTTAAGGTATAAAAATTCTCAATTGCTGCTGGTTTGATAGATGATAATGGGCAGAACAGAAGGAATAAAAATGCGTACGTATCGATGGATTCTCACACTTCTCTTTGCTTTTCCACTTTTGCTTTCGGCCCAAACCAGTTCCAGTTCAGCCCAAACCAATTCCGGCGATGATATTTTCACCATCACGGTGGCCGCGCCTACTTCAGCAAAAGACGTTCAGGTGCGCTATTTCCTGAATGGCGATCCGACTGTGCAGCAGTCTTCCAGCATCGCCAAACCAGACGACCAGAGGATCGTGGTCACAACCGGGGCCGAGGGCAAGCCGGCAAAAAGTTTTCGCGCAATTGTCTTTGCGCCGGGCTGCCAATTTTTGACCGTCAAAGCGGATGATCTGGCCTCCAGCAAACGTCAGGCTGACTTCCAATGCCAGAAGCTCTCGACGGCCCCGCTTTCCGGCAAGGCTGACGTCTCAAGGTTTGCCGGACGGGAGCTTCAAGTGGAAGCGTTATACGTGTGCGGATGGGCAGGACAATTCTTTGGCATGCCCGGTATCGCGATATCACCGTTTTCCGTGGCCAAGGGCAAGGTGGAAGCCGATGGAAGTTTTACGATCGATTTGCCTGACTTCAGCACCGATCCGATCTGGGCCAATCTCTCCCACAACGCAACCTTAATGTTCAATTTGGTGGACGTGAAAACCGGCGAGCACGTGGCCCGGCTCTCTGCGCCAGGAAATGTTTCCCGCAAAGGCGCTTTGAAAGTAGCGGCCAGCTATCCGCCGGATATGCAGTTTGCGGTCAGGGAATAAAGCGAACTGCTCACAAGTTGTGCTGTTCGCGAGTATGCTGTTGGCGGCTAATTGGGTCTTGCAAGAAGAAGATAAGGCACGAAGTTTTTTGAAATCCTTCGTGCCTTTTATTTTCCAGCTTTTACTTTTTAGCTTTTACTTTGTAGCTCAGGCGCAAGAGGTTTTATGCGCCGCCATGGCTTTTTTTATGTACTCCCATACTTCGTCGCTGAACGGCTTGGTGAAAGTAGAAGGCCAATTGCCTTGGTCAGCATAAAGCTTGTTCAGGCCCTGTTGCACGCTGGCATCGCCACCGGTAAAACCGCGGACCAGTTCTGACCAGCGTTTTGCCAGGGACTGAGCTTTCGCGTCAGCAGGATCTGTTTTGCTGGCGATTGCAGCTTCCACGTCGCCAATCAAAGATTTCCAATCCTGCTCAACTTTGGCTTGCATTTCAGGCGTCCAGGTCTTGGCCCGCTCGGCGATTTTTACCTGTGCATCTTCCGTGTAATATTTTTTTGCCCACTCCATATTGTTCTGCCTTTCCATTACCTCAATGATTTTTTTCAAGGCCGCAAGATCGGGCTCGATACCGGATTTAAGGGAACGCTCCGCTTCCTCAATGGCCTGGATTGCCGCCTCTACTTGCAGACGTTTTTCCATGAGCATGCGACGTTGGAGAGTAAGCGTTGACTTAAGATCCAGATCGCGCCGATCCAGCAGGTCCTTGATTTGCTTAAGAGGCAAGCCGATGAACTTGAGCGTAACGATCTGCTGCAGGCGGGCAAAATCGCGTTCGCCATACAGGCGATATCCGGCTTCTGTCCGGCCGCTGGGCTTCAGCAGCCCAAGACGGTCATAATGGTGCAGCGTACGCACCGTTATCCCCGCTTTTTCGGCAAAGTCACTCACGCGGTACATCTAGATTCCCTCCAGAGCAATCGTGCGGTATGACGTAACGTCAGGCGCAAGTACAAAGTTGGTAATTTTATAAATTGGTAAATGGATAAATGTCCTTCACGCATTTTAATTCCGATATTCCGGTGGATTTCGAAAGACCGTTGAGGCAGATTACTGAATTGGAATGAGCAAAGCGCGGCCCATGGCGCCAGTAAGCTGATTGATATGCGAGTTCATCCCCAGCCAGGACAAACTGTATACGATTATGTCCTCACGGTCTCTGGCTTCAAAGAGGGACCATGAACTTGGGATGGGCCTGCCGTTGAGGTAGTCGACTCGATGTGATTTCGCCACCTCGTATTTTGCGGCCCTTGGGATAACGTCATCAATGGAATTGGCTGGAGCGGATGCGACACTCTGGAGAAGAGCCAGGTCTGCAGGATTGGTGCTCATCGTTCATTGACCTCAAGCAGCGCTTGATTTTATAGCACCGCACCAAAATCACTGAATCTGTTAATCTTTTTGATTGGGGCAGCAGAACATCAGCTACTTGCATCCCAATACCCTGACGGTAAGTCCCTGTCCCCTATGCGGAATATCAAGTTTATTCTTCTCATATCGTTGCTGAGCTGTTCTATGTACGGCCTTGAGGCCAAACTGCGCCAGGTGGCGCTAATTGACCTGCCTGGAAGTCCGGGGTTCAGCCAGGTAACCATGGCGAATGGCCAGGTGGTGATCACCCGGCCCGGGACCAATACCATCGAGATTTTCAGCCCGGTAAAGCGGCGGGTTGTCGCCCGGATTTCGCAGATCAGCGACCCGCGCGGCATTACCGTGGACAACGATTCCGGCATGATGTATGTAGCCCTGGCCGGCAATAGCAGCATTGCCGTGGTGGATACGCGCAACTGGAGCGTGGAGAAAGTCATTCCGGTTCAGCATCGGCCAGAGAAGCTGTTGTGGGTTCCCCAAACCAAGACCCTTTATGCCACCAGCGTATTGGACCGCGTGCTGAGCGTGATTGATCTCCGGTTGGGAGCAGAAACTTCAGTGCTGGATCTGGAAGCGCTGCCGCAGGACATGCTGTATGACAGTGGACGCCAGGTTTTGCTGCTGACCCTGCAGGACCTGAGCCAGATTGCCGCGATTGATCACAGCAACAAGATTGTGGGACGCTTTAAAGTTGTGGCCTCTGAGCCAACTGGGTTGGCGCTCGACGAGCAACGCCGCCGGCTTTACGTTGCGGTGCGCTACGCTGTTCTGGCCCTGAATGCCGATACAGGCGCTGAACTCTCACGCATTCCCGCGCCGGGTGGGACCGACGCGCTGGTGCTCGATCCGGGCAGCAATCTGCTTTACGCCGCGGCCGGCGATGGCTCCGTGCTGGCCATTGATACCAATCGCAACGTTGTCGATCATGAACTGCCCACGGATGTGAAAGGGTACAGCATCGCCTATGATCCTGCGCACAAGATGCTTTTTCTCCCCGGCGGGCGCGAAGGCCGCTCAAAGATGGTGATTTTGAGTCCGTCAGGCATGACGGAAACAAATCGCTTGCAAAACGCGGCTAGTCCTATTGAAGCCAATCCCCAGACCACAGCTCCGCAGACGGCGATGAAGAAGTAGGGTTTGCTTCACACATCTCTTGATCAGGTCTAAGGCCGCACCCGTGGGCGGAATCGCCCCTAAAGATTAGCGTTGATCAAAGCGTACTGGCCGGCTGCTTGTTATAATCCGCCAATTGGGGCCTCCACTCGCAAAAGGCGGATTTATGAAAAAATCAGTGGTTATTCCTTTTCTTCTCATGAGCACATTCCTGAATGGTAAAGACAAGACCGCCGCTGGCGCGAACACCGCGCCTGCTCCGCCTCCGCCACCCGTGGCAAAGGCCGTGCACACGGAAAACCATATTAACGGCGGCAAGCTGGTGGATGACTACCACTGGCTGCGGGACAAGTCGAACCCTGAGGTGGCCCAGTATCTGGAAGCCGAGAACGCCTATGCCGAAGGCGTAATGAAGCCGACTGCAACGTTGCAGCAGAAGCTGTATAACGAGATGGTGAGCCACATCAAGGAAACGGACGTGAATGTCCCGTATAAAGACGGTGGCTATTTTTATTATTCCCGCTGGGAAAAGGGCCAGCAATATCAGATATTCGCGCGAAAGAAGGGAAGCCTGGACGCTCCGGAAGAAATCACCATTGACGTAAATGAGCTGGCCAAAGGGCAGCCTTTTATGTCGCTAGGGAGTTATGACGTAAGCGATGACGGAAATCTGCTGGCGTACTCCACTGACAATACGGGTTTCCGCCAGTACAAGCTGCGTGTCCGCGACCTGAGAACCGGCAAAGATTCTGAAGTCATCGCGGACAAGGTCGGTTCAGTGGCCTGGGCCAATGACAACAAGACGCTCTTTTACACCGTTGAGGATGAGAAAACCAAGCGGCAGTACCAACTCTATCGGCATGAGCTTGGAGGCGCGACCGGCAAAGACGACCTGGTTTATGAAGAAAAAGATGAGCGCTTCAACATAAGCGCCGGTAAGTCGCGTAGCGACAAATATATCTTTCTTCAGATCGGCAGCCACACCACATCAGAAGCCCGGTTCCTCGACGCTTCCAACCCCAAGGGCGAGTGGAAGCTGGTAGCGCCGCGTCAGCAGGATGTGGAGTATTACCCGGACCATCACGGGGACCAATTCCTGATCCGCACCAATGACAAAGGCCGCACCTTCCGTTTGGTGACCGCGCCAATCAGCACGCCGGGAAAAGAGAATTGGAAAGAAATTGTTCCTGTCCGCCCGGACGTGATGCTGAATGATATTGAGGTCTTTGAGGATTTCTATACGCTGGTGGAGCGCGAGAACGGCCTGCCTCAACTGACAATCGTTAAATTCGCCAACGGCGATAAGCAGCGCATCAGCTATCCGGAGCCGGTGTACACCTCGTCAGTCTCTGTGAATCGCGAGTACAAGACCAATAAGCTGCGTTACGCTTACCAGTCACTGGTCACGCCAGCATCTATCTTTGATTATGACGTGGATACACACGCTTCAACACTGTTGAAGCAGACTGAAGTTCCCGGCGGGTATGACGCTTCCAAATACCAATCGGAGCGAGTGTGGGCGACTGCAAAAGATGGCGTGAAAGTGCCGGTCTCTATCGTCTATCGCAAAGACCTAAAAAAGGCGGATGGCTCCAATCCTCTCTACGTTTATGCCTATGGATCGTATGGTGCAATTCTGCCGGTGACGTTTGGCTCCAGCCGCCTTTCTCTGCTGGATCGCGGCGTGGTGATGGCGTTTGCGCATATCCGTGGCGGCGGCGATCTGGGCAAGCCCTGGCATGATGCCGGCAGGATGATGAACAAGATGAATACGTTTACTGACTTCATCGCCTGCACGGAATATCTTGTGAGCAATAAATACGGCTCGCGCGACAAAATTGCGATTGAAGGCGGCTCGGCCGGCGGTCTGCTGATGGGCGCGGTGACCAATCTGCGTCCGGACCTGTTCAAGGTAGTGGTTTCTCACGTGCCGTTTGTGGACGTGATGAACACCATGCTTGATGCCTCATTGCCGCTGACCGTACCGGAGTATGAAGAATGGGGCAATCCCAACGAAAAAGCTGCCTACGAGTACATGCTGAAATATTCGCCGTATGACAATCTGAAAAAAGGCGCGTATCCGGCCCTGCTGGTGAAAACTTCATTCAATGATAGTCAGGTGATGTACTGGGAGCCGGCGAAGTACGTCGCCAAGCTGCGGACGCTCAAGACCGATAAAAATGTTCTCTTGCTCAAGACCAATATGGCTGCCGGCCATGGCGGCGCGTCTGGAAGATATGAGCATTTGAAGGAGATTGCGTTCGATTACGCCTTTATGCTGACGCAACTGGGAGTGGAGAAGTGAAGAAAACATTCAGCGATCAGCAGTCAGCCAGAAATTAGCTGCGAATACACGCGAAAGTACGCTAATCATTAACAAGAAAGAAGTTAATTCGCGTTTTTCGCGTAAATTCGCGGCTAAATGCTTTTTATGCTGCCGGTTTGCGGCCCTTCTTCAGTTCATCCTCGGTACGTTCCCGGGTTTTTTCGCCAGTTTCACGATGGAGAGGATTGGTGCCCGGATCTTCACCTTCGGATTTGCCGGTTTCGGGGTTCGCGATATAGAGCAGGTCAGAGAGATCGCTGGCATGCTCTTCTTCTTTTTTCAGCAGCTCTTCCACCAGAATGCGCGTGGTGGGATCATTGGCGCCAAAGTAGCGGACCATGTCCTGATAGACCTCAATCACCATGCGTTCTGCAATCAGGTCTTCGCGGATCATATCACCCAGGGTTTCGCCTTCAACATACTGTGAAATTGAGCGCTCAAGCAATCCTTTGGGATCAAAATTAGGCTTTCCACCCAGTTGCTGGATGCGTTCTGCAAGAGAATCCGCGTGCTCGCGCTCATCGTCGGCATGCTCCTTGAATTCGTCTGCCACGCTCTTGGCATGGACGCCGGTGGCCATAAAGTAGTGGTGCATATAGCGCAGGACGCAGACAATTTCCGTAGCCAAAGCTTCATTCAGTATTTCAATGGTTTTGTTAACGTCGCCTTTGTAACCTTCGGTTACAGCGCCATCTTCCATCTTGTTGATGGCACGCTGCCGGATCTCCTGGATATCTCTCACAAAATGGGGCATAAATTCCTCGGGGATGGAATATTGAGCAACCCCAGTAAGATTGCCTCCACAGGGGAATGGATGTCTCTGATGCGTTCAGTAGAAACGAAAGAGTTTGCACACATTAACAGGAATGATTGCGAGGTGCAGTGCCGATAATAGTGTCGATTATCAAATCGGGGGCGGCATGGCGGGTACACTTTCGTTTTTTCCCATTCCGGGTGGAGAATGGCCTGTTTACCTGCTATGATTCCACCGTTACTCGACTCTGATAGACATGTCACTGCTTTTGTCGCCTGCCTATTTCTGCTGAGAACAGCCCAATCCTTAAAGAGACGTAAAGGACCTCCATGAAGAAGATCTTTGTAGGTAACTTTTCTTTCAGCCTTTCCGAAGGTGAATTGCGGTCAATGTTTCAACCTTTTGGAGCGGTCGATAGCGCTACAGTAGTAACAGACCGGGCCACCGGACGTTCACGTGGTTTCGGTTTTGTGGAAATGCCGAACAATGACGAAGCAGAGAAGGCCATTACCGCACTGAATGGCAAAGACTCCGGCGGACGCGCGCTCACAGTGAATGAAGCCCGGCCTAAAGTTGGCGGAGGCGGTCCCCGCGGCGGTGGAGGCGGACGAGGCGGCAGCCGCGATGATTATCAGGGCCATGCGCGCCAGCCACGCGAGCCTCGCTGGTAACAAAGTACGGCGCGAAATAAAACTCAGCATGGGCTGGTCACGGCAAACTACATTGAGTATTCTGCCTGATAGGGGCCATGCAGGAAGAAATCGCACTTTCGAGCATTCTGGGCGCGTCTGTCTATGACAGCACCGGCGCGTTCGCTGGAAACGTGCGCGAAGTGGCTGTTTTCCCCCAGGAAGACCCCAACCGCATCTCTGATTTCATTGTAAAAACCAGGGAAGGCGACCGCCTTCTGCCCGCCCGGCAGGTGCGCACCGTGATCGGGTCTTCCATCCAGGTAAATGGTTCAGCGCTGGACTGGGTGCCGCTTTCCAGCTCTGAAGGCATGCTGCTGCTGGAGCGCGACCTGCTCGACCAGCAGATTATCGATGTTTCCGGACGCAAAGTTGTCCGCGTGAATGACGTCGATCTGCGCCGTGAACAGGTGAACGGCGCTCTCAAACTCAAAGTCGGCCGGGTGGATATTGGGTTGCGCGGCGCTATTCGGCGGCTGCTTAAGGGGCTAGCGCCCAGTCGCGCTATTGAAGCGCTGGCCATGCGCATGCCGGAAAAGTCCATTCCCTGGGAAGCCGTAGACCTGATTGAGACCGACCCGGCGCGCCGCGTGAGGCTGCGCCTGGCCTACGACAGGCTTTCCAAGCTGCATCCAGCAGATATTGCCGACATTCTGGAAGAGCTTGCACCGGCCGAGCGCGAGGCGGTCTTCGGTTCACTGAAACAGGAAGTGGCTGCAGAGGCGCTAGAAGAGATCGATCCTAAAATGCAGATCGAGCTCATGCGGTCTATTGATTCTGATAAAGCCGCTGACATCGTGGAAGAAATGGACCCTGATGCCGCCGCCGACCTGCTGGGCGACCTGCCGCAGGAAACGTCAGAAGAAATTCTGGAAGAGATGGAACCGGAAGAGCGGCAGGAAGTCAGCGAACTTCTGGCGTTCCATGAAAATACCGCCGCCGGTCGCATGACCACGGATTATATTGCGCTCTCTCCCGAGCACACCGTGGGCGACGCCATTGACCGCTTGCGCTCGTTTGAAGGGCCGGTGGAAACCGTGAGCACAATTTATCTGGTTGATGCCCAGGAAAAGCTTGTTGGATCTGTCCCGCTGGTTTCGCTGGTGCTAGCGCCGGGAGGCACCCGCCTGGGAGCGCTCAGCCCGGAACACGTGATTTTCTGCGAGGCCAGCGCATCAGAAAAAGACGTGGCCGAAACATTCGACAAATACAATTTGCTCACTCTGCCGGTAGTGGATGAAGAACAGCGCCTGACGGGAATCATTACGGCTGACGATATTATTGGTTTGTTGCGCGAACGAATCTAGCAGGCATCTTCACAGCGGCCGATGCTTGAACGTGCGCTTGCCTTGGGCGTACTCAGTAACAGTCTGGCTGCTGCCGTGTAATTTGTACTTATAGGTAAGCAGTCCTTCCAGCCCCACTGGGCCGCGGGCGTGGAGTTTGCTGTTGCTGATTCCAAGTTCGGCGCCAAGGCCGTAACGGAAGCCATCGGCAAAGCGCGTGGATGCATTGTGAAAGACGCTGGCCGCATCCACTTCGTCCATAAATAAGCTGGCTGCCTGTTCATCCCGGGTAAGAATGCTTTCCGTGTGGCGCGAACCGTAATGGTTGATGTGGTCAATCGCCTCGTCGATATCGCTCACAATCTTTACTGTGATCTTTAGATCGCCATATTCGGTCCGCCAGTCTTCCTCCGTGGCGGGCACGATACTTGCATGTGAAAGCAGCGCAGCGGTGCGAGCGCATCCCCGAACTTCTACTCCGGCATTTTGCAGTGCGCTTGCCAGCCCGGGCAAAAATTCTGTAGCAATATCCTGATGGACCAGCACTTTTTCCACTGAATTGCAGGCAGCCGGATATTGGGTTTTGGCGTCGATAATGACTTCTTGTGCCATATTCAGATCGGCGGTGGAATCGACATAGATATGGCAGATGCCGCTGCCGTGTCCAAGCACGGGAATACGGCTGTGCTGGAAAACATAATTCACAAACTCAGTCGAGCCGCGGGGAACCACGAGGTCGATGTCGCGGTCCATTTCCAGAATATGGGCAACGCTTGCCCGGTCCTCGATAGCGAGGATGGCGTCGCAGAGTGCAGGGTCCGTTACTGCCAGCGCCTCATGCCAGATAGAAACCAAAACACGGTTGGTTTGTCGCGCTTCAGTCCCGCCTTTCAGCACCAGGCCATTGCCGGTCTTAATGGCGAGAGAGCCGACTTGCGGAATGACATCAGGACGAGACTCAAAAATAACTGCAACCACGCCTAGGGCGCAGGAAACTTTTTGCAATATGAAACCGTCATCAAGCTCAGTAGTGGCAAGCACGCGGCCAAGCGGGTCTTGCAGATGCGCAACATCGCGAACCTGATGCGCCATGTCTTTGACGCCGTCGAGGGATGTCCGGAGCCGCTTCAGTAAGGAGGGCGAGGCTGTGCCTGCGCTGATTTCGAGTTCCAGCGATTCGCAATCCGCACAATTGGCCTGGAGAATTTCATTTCCACGCGCTTCCAGCCCATCTGCGGCGACAAGTAGAATCTGGTTGCGCTGAGCGGCGGAGATCCGGGCCAGCGCCCGTGCAGCCCGGCGCGCATTTTGTACCTGGGCAGCAAGATTATCTGACGCTTTGGCAACTGAGGTTTCAGGCATTGGGCTCTTTTGAGTAGAGAATCAAAAAATTCTCGCGCCGCACCAGCACGCCTCGCTGCTTTTCTCCGGAAGCGAGCATGGCGGAAAGCTGCTGGCTGCCGCACTCGGCAATCCCTTTTCCAATGATATTGCCATGCAGGTCGAGCACGGCAATAACCTCTTCGGCGGAGAACTCACCGCTAGTTCCTGTAATGCCAGATATGAGCAGGCTTGCCTGGCGATGCAGAAGCGCGTTGGCTGCGTTGGCGTTAATCGTGACATGGCCGCTGACCGTGGTGGCAAAAGCCAGCCACCGGCGTTTGCCTGCCATGCGCGAACCGGGGAGAAAGAGCGTGCCCACGTCTTCGCCACGAAAGACCCTTTCCATGACACCGGACGTTTTTCCATTGGCAATCACCACCATTCCTCCGGCTTGCATGGCGATCTCTGCTGCATCCAGCTTGGCTGCCATGCCACCGCGTCCGGTGGCTGAAGCGCCACGGGCTGAATCACGAATGGCAGCCGTGATCTCCGTCACCATGGTGACCACGGTTGCATGATCTGAATCTGGATTAGGCCAATAGAGCAGGCCATCCACGTTGGAGAGAAGCAGGAGCGCATCGGCATCGAGCTTGCTCACAACGAGCGCCGCGAGCCGGTCATTATCGCGAAACACCGGCGGCTGCTCCGTATAGATGTTGGTCACCGTGTCATTCTCATTGACCACAGGCACGGCGCCGAGCTTTAAAAGGCGTTCAAAAGTCTGGCGCAGGATGCTATAGCGCTTCAAGTCAGTGAAATCATCTTCGGTCACAAGAACCTGGGCGGCCTTGAGTCCGTGAGCGCGAAACGATTCGGCATACGCTTCCATTAGCTTGCACTGTCCCACGGCTGCACAGGCGCGGGTAACACTGGCATCGCGCAAGCGGCTGCGGTGGATTCCAAGTTCCACTGCTCCGAGCGTGACCGCGCCGGAACTCACTACCACCACCTGCCGTCCGGCACGGACCAGAGCGGCAATACTGTTTGCCAGAGCGGCAACCTGCCGCGGATCAAATTCATTTTGCTCATTGCACACCACACCCGTACCAACCTTGATCACAATGCGGCGGGCGTTCACCAGCAAAGCGCGATGGTTAATGGAGCCGTCAGTTTTGCTTGTTGCTGCCATTCAATATTCGCCTAATAAAAAACCGCTGCTTGTGGGGCAGCGGGGAGGCGTTGTTGCTTTAACTCGAATAACCTACTAACTCATAACCCCCATCTGCCCGTCTGAGCCGGTGGGCATGGTGGACAACAACACGGCATCGGAGAGCTGGAACAGGTCATCACGGGCGAACTATAACCCGCAAATATGAGCATTGCAAGAACGTTTCGCGGTTATTAGGAAGATTAATGTAAGCACATATCTTAAGCCGACAATGATGAAGGACTGCCTTTAAGTATGTAGAAGCAATCACAATATGCCATTTAAGGCTGATTGAACACAAACGCCAGAAGGTACTCGCCTATCGCCGGTACCGTGCCTCCATCCGGATAGATGATATTTGGGCCACTGCTACAATTCGTTCGATGTACAAATCACTCTCTTGGCAAACCCCATGCGCTGCAAATCTGACTACATACAAAAGTTCGCGCATTTGAGGAGATGGCATGGCATTTTTTGAGAATCAGGGTGCGCGAATTTATTGGGACGAGCAAGGCAAAGGCGAGCCGGTTTTATTGATTATGGGCCTTGGCTATCCCTCTTATCTCTGGCACCGCATGCGTCCGGTGCTGAAGGAGCGGTATCGCACCATAGCGCTCGATAATCGGGGAAGCGGCCAGAGTGACGCGCCTACAGGGCCGTACCCAATCCCACTAATGGCATCTGACGCGGCGGCTGCGCTGGACGCAGCAGGCGTGGAGACCGCTCATGTGTTTGGCTTGTCAATGGGTGGAATGATTGCGCAGGAATTAACGCTGCAATATCCCGCGCGAGTGAGATCATTGATTCTAGGCTGTACGTCAGGCGGCGGTCCCAATGCGGTCCGGGCAGAGAAGCAGGTCACAGATATTCTATTAGCGCGCAACATGAAGCCTGAAGAAGCCGCCAAAGCAATGCGGCCTTATATCTATGATTCCGGCACGCCACTGGAGCGCATTGAGGAAGACTTGGTCCTGCGGCGCAACTGGTTTCCGCGTCCAGAGGCGTACATGGCGCAGTTACAGGGTATCCTTGCCTGGGAAGCTTACAGCCGGCTGCAAAAAATCTCCGTTCCAACGCTGGTGATTCATGGAGAGACGGACCAATTGGTCCCGCCCGGCAACGGCAGATTGATTGCCTCGCAAATTCCCGGCGCAAAGCTGACGCTGCTGCCGCGTGCCAGCCACATCTTTACCACTGACCAGCCGGAAGCGTCACACAAGGCTGTTTTGGGATTTCTTGCCGAGCAGGCGCGCGCATCCTGAGTCTCAGCGTTCATGGGCTCGGCGGTTGTTAAAAGACATACAGTACAGCAGCGAGCCTGCGTCAACACAATAGAGCATTGAAGAGATCATTGAAGCCGTGCAAGAAAATTACTGCCAGCGCAAAAGGAAATAAAAGGGAGGCTGGTGGAGAAATAACCAGCCTCCCTGGATGGTGGATAGCTGCGTTGAGCAATTTAGCCGGAGCGGGCAACTCGTATTCGAGATCTACGTGATCCCCCGCTGAGGGATGAACGGCTGCCAGCGGGAGGTCCGTAACCTTTGAATACGGACGAGGCTACTTGGGGGAGGAAAAATCACCATACCAAATGCGCCACAGTCGTAGTTATCACCGTTCCCCGGCCCCTTGGCTGAACGACTGGCTGGTTTCAAACATACCAGCGCTGCCGATGCAAGCGACATTCCGAGGTCAACACCGCGATTAGCGGGATCACGGCGTTGAACCAGAATGGCTGCGCTTTACCAGGGCACTAACCACCACACCAACTGCATTCGGGAAACTTTCAAGGTACAGCGATACAGCTAATGCCTTGTTCATTTCAGCAGCAGGCCCTTAAAAGGCGGTTAGTGCTCGATTAAAATTTCTATCGATCAAACCCGGAATGACTTGCGCAGCTTCATCAAGCGGGCTTATGACGTCTTCTTCATGCGATCCTGCCGGCGTTGCTGGCGTTCCTGCATAAGTTGAAGCGCCTTTTGCCGTTGCTCTGGAGTAAGCACGGCATAGATTTGCGATTTAGTCCGCTGTTTCTCCACAATCAAGTCGGTCATGATCTGGGCTTGCTTGCCGGCGAAAGTGCGGGCTTCATTCGCGTCGAAAGTTCCGTTGATGTTTGCGTTTTCCGCCTGCTCGTTCTGGCGGAGCTGCTGTTTCAGGGGCATGGTCCTGGTCTTTCCATCAGCCATAATGCCCTTGATCTGGGTTTGCTGAGCATCAGTCAAATTAAGCTGTTTGGCCATGTGTTTGAGCATCCAACCACTGTGGCGGCCAAAGCCCTTGCCCGGACGCTGTGCTGAAGCGGATATTGCCAGGCCGGCTGCCAGGGCCATAAGAATTGCTGCGGTAATGAAAAACTTCTTGTGCATTAACTAACTCCTTTACAATTCAAGGCAGCAATATCGCCCCGGCGCCACTTGGCTTCCGGGATCCCCGGCAACAGCTGCTATTACTGTTAACCCGGAGCGAGAGCAACCAAAGTTATGAGTTGTTAATTCAGGTTATCAAGCCTTCACATTTCTTAACCACGCGTTGAGATGTGCAGGGTTTAAGGTGCAAGCTATGGTTTCAGTCCTGCTCATTGATGACGACACAGAATTAAGCAAGCTGCTGGAAGAATATCTCCAGAGCGAGCAATTCGAACTTCATGCGGCGCATGATGGACCCAGTGGTCTGGATAAGGCGCTGGCAAATCACTACTCGGCGGTGGTCCTGGACGTGATGCTTCCAGGCATGAGCGGTCTGGACGTGCTCAAACAGCTTCGGCAAAGAAGTTCCGTGCCGGTACTTATGCTGACGGCCAGAGGCAGCGAGTTGGACCGCATCCTGGGCCTGGAACTCGGCGCTGACGACTACCTGGCCAAACCATTCAATCCGCGTGAACTGGTTGCGCGGTTGCGCGCGATCTTACGCCGCGCGACTTCCGGCGGCCCTTCCGCGGCTTCCCAACCGGTCCATCTGGCCGGCGTTGATTTGCATCCGGAATCACGCAGCGTGACGTGCGGCGGCAAGCCAGTAACTCTCACGGGCGCGGAGTTCGATCTGCTGTTCACTTTCCTGCGCAATCCGGGAAAGATTATCAGCCGTGAAGATCTCACACAGGCCGCGCTGGGCAGGCCAATGTCTCCCATGGACCGCAGCATTGATGTGCACGTCAGCAATCTGCGGCGCAAGCTGGGGCCGTATGACGGCGAGCAGGAGCGCATCAAAGCAATTCGTGGCAGCGGTTACGTGTATCTGCTTCCGGGAGAGCAACAGTGAAATACCGCAGTCTGTTCTGGAAAATATTTTTCTGTTTCTGGCTGGCTGCTGCGGCAATGATCGGGGCACTGAACCTGATGCTCTGGTTTTCATTCACCAGCGATCCTAATCCGGAACGCAGGCGAGGCGCTCTGGGCGAAGCACTGAACCTCTATGCTGAATCCGCCGTCCAGGTGTATGACAGCGAAGGCGCGCCAACATTTGAACAGTATGTCAACCGGTCATTGAAGGAAGCAGGCACCGAAATTGCTTTGTTTGACGGCACCGGAAAGCCGATCATTCCCCAGGCTTCACCTGAAGTTGCCAGTGTTGCGGCGGAGATCCAGCAGACGCAGCAGCACGTTTCCCGCGTTTCTTCCCTGGGCCGGCTCACATGGGGCCGCACCGTAGTTGCACCCAGCGGAAAAACGTATATTTTTGTCAGCCGGTTGCGCCAGCCGTATGTACCCAGAGGACTGCCCGCCCTGGGCATCGCGCTCAGCATTCTGGCTTCCGGTGTGATCTCCTACCTTTTGGCTCTATACCTGACTTCACCGGTGAAGAAACTGAGGACCGTTGTCCAATCTTTCGCTCAAGGCAATCTGGACGTTCGGGTTGCGCCGCAATTGGGTGGCCGGCGTGATGAACTGGCCGACCTGGGACGCGAGTTCGATCATATGGCGGAACGCATTGCGGCTCTCATCTCATCCCAGCAGCGTCTGCTGGCCGATATTTCTCATGAGCTGCGCTCGCCGCTCGCCCGCCTTACAGTTGCGCTGGAGTTGGCCCGCAAAAACAGCACAGGCAAGGGAACGGTAGCGCTGGATCGGATTGAACTTGAAACAGAACGCGTGAACAAGTTGGTGGGCCAGTTGCTGGCGCTTACGCGGCTGGAGAGCGGGGCCGAGCGTGTTCCGCCGGAAATGGTGGACCTGGAAGACCTGGTGCAGGAGGTTATTGACGATGCCAATTATGAGGCCAAACCTTTGCACAAGGAGGTGAAAGTTATCCACCTTGCCCCTTGCCGGGTACGTGGATCGGCAGAGCTGTTGAGAAGCGGAATTGAAAATGTAATCCGCAACGCTATTCGTTATACGGCTGAGGGGACGGCTGTTGAAGTCTCTCTGACCACCAGGCTTAATACAGCGGTTGTGACAGTGCGTGATCATGGCCCCGGCGTACCTGAATCTGAACTGCAGCATATCTTTGAACCTTTCTATCGCGTTGGTGAGGCACGTGAGCGGTCCAGCGGCGGCGTCGGACTGGGTCTCTCTATCGCTGACCGGACGGTAAAGCTTCATTGCGGTTCAATTCATGCTGAAAATGTGAATGATGGTTTGTCGATTACGATTGAGCTTCCCATGTCCTGCACTCCCGCGGCGCAGCAGACTACGGCGGAAAAGATTTCTGTTTAAGCCTTGCTCCTGCGAATCGTAATAACAGTTTGGGGAAGTGCTGTGACAATCCCGCCTTTAAGCAGCTTTTTCTCCCGCTTCCTTGGCCTCGGGATGGCCGCGTTTCGCCGCGGCATTTTCGATTTCTGAATTGATCTCACCGCCCAACAGGATCGCCACGCCGGAAATATACAGCCATAACAACAGAACGATTACGGCGCCCAGCGATCCGTAAGACTTGCTGTAGCTGTTAAAGAAATGCAGGTACACGCGAAACAGCAGGGAGGCTGCTATCCATGTTAAAACGCCTATCAGAGAACCCGGCGTGATCCATTGCCATTTTTGCTCGGTGTCTGGCCCCCAGAAATAGAGCAGCGCAAAAGACAGCACTACAAAGAAAAGTGCGATAGGCCATTGCACAATACGCCACGCCACCACGGTTACGGTGCTTAATCCAAGATGCGCTCCCACAAAGTTCGCGATGTCACCACCATAAAGAACAATGGTTAGAGCGACAATGATGAGCGCCGAGATAGTAGCAGTCAGAGCAATAGAAACGAGCCTCTGTTTCCACCAGGGCCGAGAGTCTTTTACGTGATAGCAGCGGTTTAGTGCATCCATAATGGAGTTAACGCCGCCAGCCCCCGACCACAGCGCAAGAGCTAATCCAAAGACAAGCTTTAGTCCGGAGCTGTGGGTGGTGATCTCCTTAAGCGTTTTCTGCACCACTCCATAAGCATCGCCGGGCATGAATCTTGCCACGTAGTTCAGCAAGCTGGATTGCAAATCGTGGCTTTGAGCGAACAGGCCCAGGACCGCCATGAGAAAGAAAATCATCGGGAAAAGAGCGGAGACAAAGTAATAAGCCAGCGCGGCCGAACGAGTGAGCACTTCATCCTCGTCGATCTCGTGGTACACGCGCTTCCCCAGTTGTAATGGCGTCAAGCCGCCAAGCTTCCACGCAGAAGCGTGTTCTTTCGCTGCCGCTGCTCTGTGTTCGCTTTCTTTTTTGAATTTATAGAGATGCATCTCTTTGTCCCGCTGGAGGAAATGGCCTGTCTGGGAAGATTGGATGTTGGCTGCTGAAGAAGGGAAACTGCTGGCCAGAGCTGAAAGGTTTTTTATCACCCTGAGGGGCTAACGGGGGACCAAAGCCCGATGAACTTTGCTTGCCTTTCCATCACTGAAAAATGCTCGCGCAGCCCGCCGGTCACCGGCAATCCGCTTCACTCCCATCAGGGTGAGAGAGAAAAGAATGAATACTTATAAGACGACGAAATCATGCTGCGGTTATCAAATCAAAGCAAATAAAGTTGTAAAAAAAGCTTTACAAACGGGAACCTATTTCCACGGTCCACGTATTACTAACCAAGAGCTGCAAAGCTCGTCAAAATAACAGAACAAGAGAAACAAATTATTTGGAGGAAGTTATGGATGCTAAGTGGAACAATATCGTGGACAACACTCTGGTGCGGATTGGAATGGTGGTTGTAGGTTTTGGCGCGTGGCTGGCGATTGGCTATGGTTTGTTGGCAGCGTAGAGCGTGACGACCGAGCTTCAGCTTCGTCACATTAATGCGATGAAGCGCTTATTTTCAGACTTGAACGGCTTCGGCAGTTTTAATGGAACCGTAGCGTGATTCGACGTACTCATTCAGTATGTCGAAAAATTCGGCGACAATATGGTCGCCTTTCAGCGTAGTCATCAGCCGTCCGTCAACAAACACCGGCGCTTTAGGCTCTTCAAAGGTGCCGGGCAGTGAGATGCCGATGTTGGCATGCTTGGACTCACCGGGACCGTTCACTACGCAACCCATTACAGCGACTTTCAGCTCTTCCACACCGGGATACTTACTCTTCCACACAGGCATGTTGGTGCGAAGGTAAGTCTGAATCTGGTCGGCCATTTCCTGGAAAAAGGTGCTGGTGGTCCGTCCGCAACCGGGACAGGCCGTGACCTGGGGAGTGAAGCTGCGGATCCCCATCGACTGCAAAATCTGCTGGCCGACAAAAACCTCTTCGGCGCGGTTGCCGTTGGGAGCAGGGGTAAGCGAGACGCGGATGGTATCGCCAATCCCTTCCTGCAATAGGACAGCAAGACCGGCGGCGCTGCCAACGATGCCTTTGGCGCCCATGCCCGCCTCGGTCAAGCCGAGATGCAGAGGGTAGTCGCAGCGGGCCGCCAGAATACGGTAAACATCAATCAGGTCCTGAACTCCGCTGACCTTGGCGCTGAGAATAATATGGTCGTGAGGTAGGCCGAACTCTTCCGCCAATTGAGCCGACCGCAGGGCGCTCTCAACCATTGCGTCCATGGTGACATCGCGCGCGTCTTTTGGGCTTGCGCTGCGCGAGTTCTCATCCATCATGCGAGTGAGCAGTTGCTGGTCCAGAGAGCCCCAGTTCACGCCGATGCGTACTGGTTTGTCATTCTTGATGGCTACTTCGATCATCGCGCGGAAATTATCATCATTCTTGCGGCCTACACTGACGTTGCCGGGATTAATGCGATATTTTGCCAGGGCCCGGGCGCATTCCGGATACTTTGTAAGCAGAAGATGGCCGTTATAGTGGAAGTCGCCAATAATGGGAACAGATATGCCTTGTTTTTCCAGCGCTTCAACAATGGCCGGAACCGCTTGCGCGGCAGCGTCATTATTTACCGTCACGCGTACCAGCTCTGAGCCGGCGCGGTAGAGATCAGCCACCTGCCGGACAGTGGACGCCACGTCCGCGGTGTCTGTGTTTGTCATGGACTGGACCACGACAGGCGCGTCACTGCCCACGCGTACATTGCCGATTCTTGCTGTAACGCTCTTTCTGCGCTGAATGGATGCCATTCCCTCTAGTTTACCCGATTTTACTCGTCAGTTCGTTCCAAAGTAGTTACCAGAGGGACGCACCCCAAGGAAAACATTACCCCAGGCTGCCCCCCGCTTTCTGATGATGCACAATTGCAATTTTTACGCTGTGTACATAAGCTCGTTTATTGTCGGCTGTTCGATCCATTGCCGATGGATCAGTTACGCAGGAGAAATTTGTTGATTAAGCCACTCTATCTTTTAGCGGATAGCCAATTGCTCTTCTGGCGAGAAGATGGCCAGAGTTTGCCGGAAAGAATTCGGGCTGAGTTACCCGCCGAGGATGCCAAAGCTGCTTACATAGGTGCGTCGAGTGGTGATCGCAAAGAGTTCTATGATTTATTTGTATCCGCTATGGAAGGGATGGGCATCACCCAATGCCACATGATTCCTGTGCAGTTCGGGGAAGAAGACAAGGCATTTATTGAAAGAGCCGACCTTATCCTGCTTGGCGGAGGCAATGTGGAACAGGGCTGGCAGGCATTTGAGCACAACGGGTTGAGAGATGTGATTTCCCGCAAACGATATGATGGATGCGTGCTGGCCGGGGTTTCAGCAGGCGCGGTCCAGCTTGGAATGGGGTCCCTGACCGACGCTCCGCAGCCGAAGAAGCTGGAGCTATTCCGTTTTGCACCCTTTTATGTTGCTGCGCACCAGGAAAATGAGGAATGGTGGGACCTGCGCGTGCTTTTGACTCTCGCCCCCGACGGTACACAGGGTATTGGCATTCCCTTAGGCGGTGGAGCGATCTATTGGCCTGATGGAACACTGGAGCCTCTCCGCAGACCGTTAACTGAATTGATAAAAGAAGGAGAGCAAGTGAAAGAGCATCTGCTGATGCCCTCTTCTGCGCCTGTGCTTGAGTAATGAGAATTGTTGCCTTGAATGCGATAGCCAAACCTTAGAATCCCTCGAAGCGATTCTGGTGTCTAATTAAGTGATGTTTTCTGTCTCTCTCAAATCGGTAAGCAGGCAAATTTCCCTGTTGTTGGTGGGCTTTGCCACAATTTTTTATGGCCAGGCTTTTGGCCAGACTAAGGCCCCTTCCAGCATTCTTCCTTCATCTTTCAGTGGCTGGCATCTTGAATCGCAGAGTGTAAAGACCTCTGCAGATCCCGCGATTGCCGACCCGGTGGACTCGCCCGTGTTGAAGGAATATGGCTTTGCCGATGTTCAAAGCGGCACTTATACCCGCGACGGCCGAAAAATGCAGGTCAAAGCAGCGCGATTCAATGATACTAGCGGCGCCTTCGGTGCCTTTACCTACTACGTCCAGCCGCAAATGCAGGTGGAGAAGATTGGCGACCGGGGCGCTTCCAGCAATGAGCGAATTCTGTTTTTCAAAGGCAACATCCTGGTTGACGTTTCAGTGGAGCATTTAAGCGCCATGTCCGGAGCTGATCTGCGTATATTGGCGGACGACCTGCCAAGGCTCAAGGGTGAAATCGGCAAACTGCCGACACTGCCCGGTAATCTTCCCTCACAATCTTTATTGCGCAATACCAGCCGGTACATTGTTGGGCCAGAGGGGCTAACCCGGCTCGGCGTTCCCATCCCGGCGCAGCTCATCGATTTCAGCAAGAGTCCTGAAGTAGCCATCGGCAAATACCGCACCTCACAAGGTGAAGCCTCAATGACGCTGGTCGGCTATCCCACTCCGCAAATCGCACGGGAACGCCTGGACGCCATGCAGGCCGCTACACTTTCCGGCGGCCCATTCTATTTCAAGCGTAGCGGCCCGTATGTTGTGGCGATCAACGGCAACGTCCCCGCTGATGAAGCACAGTCCCTGCTCGCATCAGTAAATTATGACGCCGACGTCACCCTGCTTCAGCCGACCAAGCCCAAACCTGCTGAAGATCGCGCGAGTTTTGTTGTTGCTCTGGTGCTGCTCTGTGTCTTCGCGGTGCTGGCTGCTTTGGTCTTTGGCTTCGTTTTTGGGGGCATCAGAATTCTGGCAAACCGGTTCTTTCCTAATAGGGTTTTCAGCCGTCCAGAGTCGGTTGAGATCATCCGTTTGAACCTCAAGTAAACCCATAAGTGCTGAAAACCAAAGCGCTTAGGGAGAAATAAAGCGGGCAATGTGACATTTTTTGTCATTTGTACTACGGTGTTGATAAGATTGTTAAGTTAATGAAAACAAAGGCATTTATTCTCTAAAAATCCCTTGACACTGCCTTTCTCTGCCCAATAAGATTTCGCCAGAAAGTTCTGATGGTCTTTTTCGATCTCCGTTAGAACTATTCTCCCTTGAAAGAAGAGGCCGTCCTGTTGCCGGACGGCCTTTTCGTTTATCTCTGGTCGCTTCGCGACAAACCGCTCAAGAATGATCTTTGTGGTTGCGGCATTTATGCTCCTGTGACGCGCCGCTCGCCGCGTGGTCGGGCTCGCGACGTTGTTCTTGTATCGCTTTCGTTGGCTTCGCTCAGCACTATCTGCGATCATCAGCGCTGATCTGCGCGAGAAAAATCATTTGTCCAAGGTCATATGCCGTCTTCAGCTATTTCTTTACTTCAGCATCAATGTCCTTTAGTGCCGTGATCTCAATCCTGTGCTCCTCCGGGAAGAAAGCCCGCGGCTGTTTCATCAGAGTAATGCGCTACGCATCCTGCTTCTTACATCGTATTGCGAAATATTTTTCATTTTCAGTGAAACCAAATCACGTCTCATTGCTCAGTACCAGTTGAGAGCGCTTTCCGGGAGCCCTTCCCACACAATCTCATCGAACGAGAGGCCCTACTACTGTGCAAAAACTCAAACTCCCCCTCATGATTGCCGTAGCGCTGATTGGCGCTCTTTCTCTGTATTCTGAACAAAGGCCCAAACCGGCCACTTCCAATCCCGCGCGCAACGGTGAAGAACTTGTGGAACAGGGCAAAGCCATTTTCCGCAATGATACTTTTGGCGACCAGGATTTCTGGGGCGGCGCCCTCCAGTTGCATCAGGCCATTGAAGGCGCACAGCATGGCGGCGTCGGGCCCGGAGTATCACCTGCAACTGCTCTGGCCGTGGGCCTTAAGGTCGACCAGGATGCGCTGCCGGCGTCTCTCGTACAGCAGATCGCGGCAGGCAAGGTTGATCTGAACGATCCGGCTGTAACTCTGGCATTAATGAAGTTAAATGCCGTCATCGGGGTGACCGGATTCTTCAACCCAGACGGCACGCTTAAGTCCATTGGAATACAGTGCGCCCTCTGCCATTCCACGGTGGATAATGCATTTGCGCCGGGCATTGGCCATCGCCTGGACGGCTGGGCCAATCGCGACTTAAACGTAGGCGCAATTGTGGGTCTTTCCCCTAATCTCCAGCCGATCGCAGACGTGCTGGGCGTAGACGTGGCAACTGTCAAGACTGTGCTCAACAGTTGGGGACCAGGGAGATTTGACGCTGAGTTGTTCATGGATGGCAGGGCCTTTCGTCCTGACGGCAAGACCGCTGCCACATTAATTCCTCCGGCGTTCGGGCTTTCCGGCGTTAACTTGCATACTTACACTGGCTGGGGCTCCGTGCCTTATTGGAACGCCTTCGTCGCTAACCTGGAAATGCATGGCAAGGGCAATTTCTCTGATTCGCGGCTCGACGACCCGGCCAAATTTCCGGTCGCGGCCCGGAACGGCTTTGGGCACGTCACCAACGCAGACGATCAAATCAGCGCCAAGCTGGGGCCGCTTCAAGCATATCAACTGGCCATTGCTGCCCCAGCACCGCCCAAAGGCAGCTTTGATCGCGCCGCCGCCACCCGAGGCAAAGCATTATTCAACGGCAAGGCCCAGTGCAGTAGCTGCCATGTGTCGCCGAGTATGACCGAGCCGGGATGGAACATGCATCTGGCCTCGGACGTCTGCGTTGACGACTTTCAAGCCAGTCGCTCACCCGATGATCGCTATCGCACCACACCTCTCAACGGCTTGTGGACACATACCAAAGGCGGCTTCTACCATGACGGCCGCTTTGCCACGCTCGCAGACGTTGTGGACCATTACGATGGCTGCAAAAACCTGGGACTGAACGCTGGCGAAAAAGGCGATCTGGTCGAGTACCTGAAATCGTTGCCTGATCGCGGTAATGACAGAGATCAAGACTAAGCACCCCCCTCCCTTAGCCGAGGAGCGGGGCATCCGAGAGGAACATCCGCTCCTCGTTTTTTCTTTCTCTTCTTTCGGGCTTGGCTGATTCGGCTATACTGCTGCGATCATGCCTGCTGCCAAAGCTGCCAAAAAGAAATCTGCCGCCGTCTCACCGAAAACAGCAAAAGCTGACTTTGCGGATGTCTTCACCGCCCTCCGCCAACTTCTTGGCCCATTCAGCAAAGAAGTCGCGGTGCAAACCGATAAGCCGGGAAATTTTCACACTGAAATTCCTTCCATCCTGTATCGCGGCAAGCCGTTGTATTTTGCCGGCATAAAGACAGGAAAGAACTACGTCAGCTTCCACCTGCTGCCGTTGTACTACTCCCCTGAATTGCTGAAAGGCATGTCTCCGGTCTTGAAGAAGCGTATGCAGGGTAAAGCCTGCTTTAACTTTACGTCGGCGGACCCGGAATGCTTCGCCGAACTCAGCCGGCTTATGGCCGCAGGGCTGACGATTTTTAAAACCGAGAAATTCCGTCAGAGCATCCAAAAGGTGCGATAACAAAAAACTTCGTATGGAAAGTGCCACCACTCGCGAATTTTCCGGTCAGTCAAGTACAAGTGCCAAATACTGATTCTTTAATGCCCATTGCCTATCTCACGCTGGAACTGCGGATTGAAGGCGCGCACTCACTCAAGGACAAGCGCCAGGTGGTGCGCAGCCTGAAAGACCGTCTGCGCAACACGTTCAACATCTCCATTGCTGAAGTTGAGGCCACCGACCTGTGGCAGAGGGCCACGCTGGGCGTGGTGAGCATCTCCGATTCGCGCGATTACCTGCAGGGCCTGATGCAAAACGTGGAAAAAGCCGCCACCCGCCTGGCCAACAATCTGGGCGCGGAAGTAGTGGATTCGTTTATGGATTATGTGGAAGGCTGATGTTTCGAGAATGACTGGGGCAGCTTACACTCAGCATTCACGCTCGGGGTTCATATAATTACCAGTTCTTCTGCACAGTTTTGGGATCGATTTGTGCTCTGGTTTTGCTGATTTGATTCCAGAGTCGGTTTGCGGTCTCGGAAACAACTAGGGCAACTTCCCGAACGGTCGAATTCGGCTTTGCGTCGTCTTTAGGGTGTGCGCCGCCGTTCCGCAATGTTCGTAGGTAATGCAACAATGCTCTTGTTTCCTGCGAAATGAGACGTACGCCCGTCGTCTTCCATTTGACGTGGTACATGATTTCTATTAAGTCGTATGCGTCTGCTTCAGATGCTGGAATCAGTTTCTTAGTCTGCTGCAATAATATCTTTCGAACACCTGCTATCCTGCGAAGAACCCCCTCCAATCCTCGGCCAGCGATCAATAATCCAACCTCATCGAATCCAGCGGAAAATAAATCTCTAGCAAGGCGAAAATCGGACTCAAGCGAATCGGGTAAGTCGAGATTTTCTACAATGAATCTGCGATCAGCCTGTATCAATGAATAATAGCCAGATAGCATCTCGTCGATATCTTTGACGAGTTGGTGAATCTCAGCAGCGATGCGGCTACTTGTTGAATACCGTTCCCAATGTTCCAAAATTGATTTTTGATGGCGAAATCCATAGGCTGGGTCCGCTGCCTCGCAGAGGCGCCTGTCAAAAAATAATAACTCCTCCCCTGCATAGACGGCTTCCAAGACCAAGTTGCTCGCATCTTGGCTGATTTCCGGGTCATCGGGAGGGAGGGAGTGATCCTTGCCGGTAAAGCCAAGCTCTCGAAGCGAGTTCCTGCAATCTTCAAGTTTGCGCACGGCCTTGCAAAGTCGGCAGACATTTTCGAACCACGTATCTTTTTTCGCGTGCCACAGTCCACCACCACTATCCACGGCGACCGGGTGGACAGCAGCTAAATATTCTTCCCATGAATTCCAGAGCCACGGCATAAAAGTTAGAACATTGTATTGGAAATTATTGAATCCGTTCAGCCGCCGGGTCCCCGGTCTTCGGGTCACGGTCAGTTTTGTCGGGTTGATGCGCATCGAGGGCCGCAAAGGATGGGGTACCAAACTTCACCCAAAGTGGAGAGTACAATTCTGGCATGGAAACAGTCTTATTTCTCCTTGGACTCACGTTTGGGCCGCTCGTGATCAACAAAACCACAGAGCGAGGCCGTCTTGAGTTTGTACATAAATGGCTGAGGGAGATTTGGGTACTCTTCTGTATTCTGTACACATATTACGTAATAGCAAAGCCGGAAGTGAGGGAATTGGCGATGTCAGCGTACCGTCGCGATGCGGCGTGGTCTTATCTAATCGCGTTTGTGATAGGCGGATCTCTCCTTTGTTTCTATTGGTGGGGATCGGCAAAACTACTGAAGGAAACGTCTTCCCTACCAGCAACAGAACTAACCTCATCAGGCAACCAAGAATTCGTGAGTCGTCTCAGTGCGTTAATTTCTGAGGGAAATAGTTTGCAAACGACCTGCCAAGGCGTACCTGATCCGTATAAGACGCCAGCACAACACAGAGCCGATTTGGCAAATGCGATTTTAGGTTGGAAGCAGCGAACGGAAAATGCTTTAACCTTTGATAGCGACCCGAGGCCATTGCAAATGTGGAAGGCCGCTGTGCTTTGGTCTGTGCCTGAGAAGATTCCAAGCATTGCACTTTATTGTACGGAGTTGAACGTAAAAATCGATATATTGAACCGCATTCTTGCGCGCAAGACCATCACAGTCCAGCAGCGCGTTGGCCAGTTGAGCCGCTTTATCTCTCAAGGAAATTCCATTCAACAAGCCTGCATAGATGACGATAAATCCCCAGATTCGCAAGAAACGCAATGGATGATTCGTGTAATGCAATGGCTTGGGGATAACTTTGATGACAATTATGCTCAAGATTTTAATCATGCGCTACACACCAGTGCAGCAATGCCCGGCAATCACTCACCGGAGATAATTGCTATTTGGAAAAGAACACATGCGCGCATTGATGTGTTGACCCGCATCCGGCAGGAGTTAACGACACCGCAGAAATGAGTTTCTTGGTTCCAAATTCTTGCTGAATTCACGGTTGGCAGGATCAGAGTTGTGTCGCCCCTTGAAAGGGGCTCTGTTGGTATTGCATGCTTACCCACCCTTCCGGCGGTTGAGCGTGAAAACACGCTCAACCGCCTTCAGAGGTGGGCTAAGCTCGCTAAAGCTCGCTTCCGCGCCTACGGCGCTGGGGCATCGTGAGGGCAAGGCCATCGCAGCTTCCGTTAACTGTTGGAACGAACCATCTCAAGCAAAAGCCCTCAGATTTATGGATCACGGAGACAGGCTTCCTAAGCCAGTCCTACCAAAACTGTTTAATTCCCGTATAATTCGCTTTACATTCGCCAATTGTTGCGCTAGGATTTAGCGTTATTCGCCATGCTTTCGCTACCGAAGAAGCTGGCATTTAGCAACTGAAAACCAGCCAAACCGGCGACAGGCGATGCAAGACAGGGAACAACATGATTCGAGGCCGGAAAAACGCGAAAAAGAGCGGTCGACAAGCTTTCGACAGTCCTTTCGAATTGGGGTTTGTCGTTTTGCTTTCAACAGAAGTGCTATAGGGGGTGGCCGTCTGGCTGAGCGACGCAGGCAGAGGGCTGCAAAGTGGGCTTCGCCGATTCAGATCGTTCGGCTCCCGGTTCGCCGGTCGCTCACGATGACAGTTTGTGGCACCGCGATTGTGCGCCGCGGAACGTTGAATGCAAGGAGGGAATATGCTTAGCAGTTGGGAAGAACACTTGATCCAGGTATACGGTCCGAAAGATGGCTTTGAACTGAAGCCGGAAGAAGATGCGCTGGGCCTGGACGAGGAAGAAAGAGCCTTATGGGCCAACGCTTACACCGATCCGGAACGGGCTGTGATCCAACGCAAACGCGACGAACGCCGGTTGAGAGAACATGAGGAGCAGCAGAAGGAGCGCGAAAGACAAGCCTGGCCTACGAGCACGGCGGGGCAACTGCTGAAGAAGCTGGGCGAGTGCTTTGCCGAATATAAGGAGTGCCTGGAGAAAGATCCGCGATTGACGGATAAAGCGCTGGAGTTTGATGAGATAAACCAAAAGATTTTTAACCGCATGCGGACCAGTATGGAGCGAGCGCACAATGCGCCCAGATGCCGGCACACAAAAGCCGGTGGTGGGACGTGCCGCGCGCCGCGCATGCGTGGGAAGAAGTATTGCCATATGCACGAGATGCTGGAAGAGGCGCGTCCGGAGAAGATCGATTTGCCGAGCCTGGGAGACGCGCATGCGATCCATGCGGCGATTGCGAAAGGAGCGCAGGCAGTGGTGGATGGAAAGCTGGAGTACAAACAGGCGTCAATACTGGGATATTACCTGCAACTGGCACTGAGCAATATTGGCCGAGTGGACATTGAAGAAGGCTAGCAAAAGGCTGGTGACGGTACAGTTTGGATCTGCCACAAGCGCAAGGTCCCTCACCCCTACTCGCAAGCTGAAGAAAACGCTTGCTCGTTCAACGGGGTTCGGGATGACGAACTATAAAAATTTCTCAAGCTGTATCACTACCAAAGCACCAACTGTCGTGCGTTCCCTCGCTCTTTCTGGTATTCTCATAGGTTTTTCGCAGGGATTTAACGATCATGCCGGAGCATCGGGGCAGGCAATACCACAGGGCGCGGGTAGGTGAGACGCTGAAGGAAGAGATTGGCGTAATCATTGAAGGTGAGCTGGGCGATCCGCGGATTGCCTTGTGCACAGTGACTGAAATCGCTTTGGCCCCTGATGGGAAGAGTGCGCGGGTTTACATTGAGGTTGCGGGCGATGAGCGCGAGCAGGAGCAAACCGTTACGGCCATCAACGCGGCCAAGGGATATATCAAGCGTGAACTGCTGATCCGCCTGGGCGTGCGGCACGTGCCGGAACTGAATTTTTTGCTGGATAAGTCACAGGAGTATGGATCGAGAATTGACGATTTATTGGGCCGAATCAAGAAACGCAAGAAGAAATAGGGGCCATGGACCAGCTAGCAAAGGTCTTACAGGAAATTCAGCAGCGCCGGCATTTTCTGGTCACGTCGCATGCGCGCCCTGATGGCGACGCCATCGGGTCAACGCTGGCCCTCGCTCAAATTCTGCGCAAGATGGGCAAGAGCGCTGAAGTCGTGCTGGCGGATTCCGTTCCGGTGATTTACACGCCGCTGCCCCAGTCTGAAACCATTGTTCATTCTTCCCAGATTCATGGCGAGTATGATGCTGCGATCATCCTGGAATGTGACAGCATTCAGCGCACCCGCCTGCAAGGGCTGGAAAACCATTTTCTGATCAACATCGATCATCATGTAAGCTCCAAGCCATTTGCCCACGTTAACTGGATTGATCCGACCGCCGTGGCCGCCGCGGAACTGATATTCCGGCTGGGGCAGGCGGCGCAGGTAAAACTCTCACCGGAAATTGCCACCTGCCTTTATACCGCCGTGCTCACGGATACAGGCGCGTTTTGCTATGCCCCCACCAATGCCTGCACCTTTGAGCTGGCCAAGTATCTGGTGGAGCATGGAGCTGATCCCAGCAAGATCGCCCAAAACGTCTATTTTTCCAGCCCCATGTCCAAGATGTGCCTGCTGGGCGCGGCGCTCTCACGCCTGGAGCGCGATGGCGCGGTTGTGTGGATGTCCGTTACGCGGCAGGACATGGAGCGATTTGGCGCGTTGGACGAAGATTGCGAAGGCCTGGTGAATTACGCTCTCAGCATTGCCGGGATTGAGGTGGCGATCTTCTTCCGCGAAGTCGCGCATGAGCGCATTCGGGTGAGTATCCGCAGCAAAGGCGCTGTGAATGTGGCGGAACTTGCGGAGAAATTTGGCGGCGGCGGACATGAATGTGCCGGCGGATTTTCCACGCAGGGGCCAGTCCAAGCCGCGGCAGAGCGCGTGCTGACGGAGCTCCGCGGCAAAGTGCCTGGGAGCGGTACTTAGTTTTTAATACTTAGTATTTGGTTTGGGCACTTGGTATTTGGCACTTAAGTATTTGGTGCTTCGTTTTGGGCCAGGCACGCGACTAGCGCGGCGCAGAAGCATCAGTCTTTCAAGCAAAAACTAAATACTAAACACTAATTACCATGTTTAATTGCTGCTTCTCATGATTAATCGCAATAAATTGCTCGCTGTACAACTCCTGCTGGTAGCGGGCGTGTGCGGCTTTTTCTTCTTCTTCGGGCTGGGCGCATTTGGACTCCTGGGCGCCGACGAACCTCGCTATGCCCAGATCGCCCGCGAGATGCTGGTCCGGCATGACTGGATTGTGCCCACGCTGAACGGCTCTCCCTGGCTGGAAAAACCGGCGCTGCTCTACTGGAAGATGATGAACAGCTACGCCATCTTCGGCGTGAGTGACTGGGCTGCGCGCATTCCGGCGGCTGTTCATGCCACGGCGCTCGTCTTTGGGATTTTCTTCTTTATGCGGCGGTTCCGCTTTGGCAGCGAATTGGATGCGGCAGTGATCACGGCTTCTTCAGCCGGGATGATTGGCTTTGGCCGCGCGGCTTCTACTGACATGCTGATCTCCGCTCCGTTTGCTCTGGCGATGATGTGCTGGTGGACGTGGCGCGAGGCCGGCAAGAAACTCTGGCTCATATTGTTTTACGGACTGCTGGGCGTGGGAGCTTTGGCCAAAGGGCCTGTGGCTCCGGCGCTCGCCGTTCTGGTGGTGGGCGCGTATGCGGTCCTTCGCCGCGATGTCAAAATTTTTCTTCGTAGCATCTCAGTGCCTGGCTTTGTTCTCTTTTTTGCTATCGCGTTGCCCTGGTTCATTGCAGTACAGCATAAAGTCCCGCAGTTTTTTCGTGTTTTTTTTATTGAGCACAATCTGGAGCGCTTTGGCACCAATCTTTATCAGCATTCGCAACCGTTCTGGTATTACATTCCGGTTTTTGTCTTGGCCACTTTGCCCTGGACAGTTTTTACCCTGCCTGCATTGGTAGAGGCCGAACGAACAGCATTTCAGCGCTTTCGCACAAGCGCGGAAATACCTGCTGATCCCGCAGAGGATTGCTTGTCCGCGTTTCTCTTTGTCTGGATTGTCGTGCCCATCGTCTTCTTCAGCATTTCCCGGGCCAAGCTGCCCGGTTACATTTTGCCTTCGATTCCCGCTGCGGCCCTGCTGACCGCAGACTATCTTCATCGTGCTCAGGTAATTTCGCGGCTCAAGATTGCTCTGCACGCGCTGGTCTGCGCCGTTCTGATAGTTGGGGCGCTGATGGCTCCTTTTGCCATGGTGAAGCAAGCCCCGCCGCCTTCTTTGCAGATCGGCATGACAGTAACCGGAGCAATTATTGCCGTATTGGTCTTGCTGATGCTGCGCCGTGAAGGTGTCCGCGTATTGCATTTCGTCACTCTGGTTCCGACCATACTTGCTGTGGCTTTTCTGCTGCGGCCTGGGGCAGCAACTATCGACCGCACGCAGTCGGCGCGGCCAATTAACCAGCGACTGGCGGGACTGGGCGCAGCTAACGATCCGGTTGCGACGTTCAACGTAAAACGCCAGGTCGCCTATGGGCTGGACTTTTACCGTAACCAGCCCATCAGCCATTATGAGCATGAAGGTCCGCTCGATCTGCCGTCCGGCATCCCCGCAGGCAAGCATATCGTCGTTGCAAAAGAGGGAAGTCTGGCTGCGGTGCAGGCGGCTGTGGGCGACCGGCAAGTCGTTCCGCTGGGTGCGTACCCGCCACAACATCTGGAATTTTTTCAGGTAAGCGCGGCAAAATAATGGCAAGTAACGCCGCTGGTTCCTACTGTTTTGGTTCCACGGCAGATAGAGGCTTTGATTAATTCCGGCCTCAAAGCTAGACTTTAGTTCACCGCCATTTACGGTAAATGATGGCGGGCAAGCGGGAAGTTTCCATGGGCCTTCATACCCCGATCGAGACACACCGGACACATCCATTTGGCGTGGAGATTCTGGACCTAAGGCATTTCAGCTCGCACAACCTGCGTCCTTTGCTGGAGCAGGAAACACTTTTGTGGGCGCAGATGATGTCATGGGACTACCGTCCCTCCGCCGAAATGATTCTCCGCTATATCGATTCCAAAATTCTTCCCGGCTACGCCGCCGTGGAAGACGGCCACATTGGCGGCTATGCATTTTTTGTTTATGAAGGCAGCAAGGGCGTTATCGGCGATCTTTATGCTGATGATTCCATCCGCATTCCAGATGACACAGTAGAACACCGGCTGGCCGTGCATGTGATCAATACCTTGCAGCAATCGCCTGGCATACAGCGGATTGAAGCGCAGCTTTTGCCGCACGAATCCGGCGTGCTGAGACCTCCATTCTTGGCGGAAGGCTTTCGCCAGTATCCGCGATTGTTTATGACTCTGCCGCTCAGGAACAGCCCACGGCCTGAAATTTCAAGTTTGGCGGATATTGAATTTCGCCGCTGGGGAGAGCAGGACTTTCAGCCCGGCGCTGCCGTGATTACCACGGCCTATCGCCACCACATTGATTCCGATATCAACGATCAATATCGCAGCCTGAACGGATCGTTGCGCTTCCTGAACAACATTGTCCGCTTTCCCGGCTGCGGAGTGTTTGATGGAAACGCTTCGTTTGTCGCCTTGCACAAACCTACGCGATCCATTGCGGGTTTGTTGCTCTGCTCCCGCGTCCGCGAGGATGTTGGCCATGTTACACAGGTCTGCGTTCTGCCAGAGCATCGCGGACGCCGCATCGGCGAATCACTCATGGGACTGTGTACGCAAGAGCTGCGCAGCCGCAATTTCCTTGGACTAAGCCTTACCGTGACGGAAGCCAATGTGAAAGCGGTTGAGCTTTATCGGCGGCTGGGCTTTGAGACCCGCCGCCGCTTTGATGCGTTCGTATGGGAATCCTGATTTTCCTTAATTTCTGGTTATTGTCACGGCGGATTTGAACGTCGCCCCGGAAGAGTCCCAACCCTGAATTGTGACCTGATGTTTACCCACTGCTATGGGTAGAGTTGTGTCCGCGTTGCCATTGGCGGATTGAAACTTGAGCACTCCATCCAGGTAAACCTGCGTAGCCACAACCGGATAGCCGGAGCTTGCAGTCCCAGTCGCTCGGACTGACGTCGCAGTGGTAGAAGTAAATGTTGGGCTGGTGATGGTGACAAACTGCGGCTTTACCACCACAGTCGAACTGGCTGTGGAGATTGCCCCCTGATTGTCCGTAACAGTAGCAATCACGGTGTATGTGCCGGCAATTTTGTATTGATGCGATGCGCTGACTGCCGTCGCTGACGCACCGTCGCCAAAAGCAATGACTGTGCGGACGATTGTGCCATCTGGGTCGCTGGACCCAGCGGCGGAAGCGGCAATCGATCCGCCTACCAGGATTGATCCGGAAGTTAAATTCAACGCCGCCACCGGAGGCTTATTGCTGGCCGATGTGACAGTCAAACTTTTAAGGAAGCTATGTCCCACGTTGTCCCAGCCCTTCACAACAATAGCGTGCGCGCCACCGCCAACGGTAATCGTGGTATCAAGATTGGGCGAGCCCACCGTGTAGATCAAAACCGAATCAAGATAGATCTGCATAGCGGTCACGGGCAAGCCGGAGAATCCGCTGGCAACAACGTGCACCTGTGAAGCTACAGTCGCGCCATTGGTGGGGTTGCTCACAATCACTTCCGGAGCTTTCACGGTCACAATGGTGCTTGCAGTTGAAGATGCGCCCAGATTGTCTGTGACTTTCGCGGTAAGGGTATAAGCGCCGGCCGCAGAAAATTTATGCGAGGCGGTCAGGCCAGTGGCGCTGGTGCCGTCGCCAAAAGTAATTACAGAACTGGCAATCGTGCCATCAGGATCTGACGAGCCGGCAGCGCTCACATTTACAGTGGCCGGAGCATAAGCGGTGCCTGGAGTAGCCGTAATCACGGCAATCGGAGGCTGATTCGTGCCGCTCACCACCAGTGTTAGTGTCTTGCTGCCGGTGGCACCCAGATTATCAGTGACGGTTGCCGTCACAATAAATGTTCCCGCCACGCTGTAGGTATGTGACGCGGAAGTGGCGCTTACAGGGGTGCTGCCATCGCCAAAATTAATTGTGCTGGCCACAATTGTGCCGTCCACATCCGTTGATCCAGCCGTTGAAGCGGTAATGGTCGCCGGCGCGGTCAAGGGGCCAGTCACGGGCGCAGCGCCTGTTGGGCCACTCAAAGTCAGGGCTGCCACCGGAGGTTGATTCGGCAACGTAACCTGCACTCCGGCAGACATTTTGTTGGTGAGCGATGGTTTACCGACAGCTTTCACAAAAATGGTGTAATTTCCGGCATTCAGGCCAAATTTTGCAATGTCGAGCGATGTCGCTGTGCTTGGGGAATCCGCCAGCCACATCAGGTTCGCGCCATCCTGTGAAGCGAAAACTGAGAAATGGTCCACGGTATTTAGCTGTCCAGTGATGGTCCATGAAGCCACAGTGCCGGCCACGGTAGCTGAAACGGTTACACAATTGTCGATCCCGGTTTCAATTTCGCTGCCTTCTTCATAATCGTTCCAGGTCACCATCTGGATGCCCAGCATTTGCTTGGTTGCGGTGTAGTATTTGCCGGCTTCGGCAACACTCTTCAACCAGGTCTGACCACATTGCTGCCCGATGACCCGGTCAGTCCCCCAAAGAGCTAGAGTGTCATTAAATCCCTTATAGCCTGAGCCGGTGGAATATTCGGTGGGCAGGGAAAGTGCGGTGCTGTAGTAATTATCGAGATAATTGGTCGCCATCAAGTTGGTGGCGGAAACCGTGGTGGGCTCTACCCAGGAAAATGCTCCGCTGCTATCAGCCTTTGTAAACCCGCTGCCGTTGCGGAAGATGAACATCGGATTGCCGGCGACTCCGGCGGCCACGCGGGTCCAATCAATGGTGTAGGCTTCATGCCCGAAGAAGTAGATTACCGGGCGTCCTGCGCTGTGCAGGTAGGCTGGTGAGCCGGAATAAGTCACGTTTACATAGTTCAGATCATCGATCAGAGTTTGCGTCACATCGCAACCCAGCGTGGCCGCGCACGTTTTCAGGGCTCCCGCGTCATGCATAATGGCAAAGTTAAAGCCGGGATGCAGTTCCGCCTGGTGCATAAAAGCCTGCGAGGCCTGGTCATACGAGACGAAATTTTTGCTGGATTCTCCACGGCCGTACCAATCGATGATGGCGCCATCAAGCCCGCGGCTCACCATGTCATTCACCTGCTTTTGCACCTGCAGCAGGTCACTGGAGACGTAGCCGATATTCATGTGGTCGCCAAAGCCGAACCATGGTTCCAGGTGGGTGTAGATTTTCGCAGTGGAACCGGCGTAGAGCAGGCTGCGTATCGGCACTTTGCTGATATTGGAGGCGCCGATGTTGCCATTCGTCTGTGCAGTAAAGCTGTTGGCTGCGCTGGTATTGTTGCTGGTCTCCGCTGCCAGAGTGGTGGTAGCTTTAAAGGTGGTTCCCGCTGACGCTATCAGCGAGGAGAAAACGATTAAAAGAGTGAAGTAGATCCCATGGATTCGCACACGTCCCCCCGGACTTGCCGTCGCCCGAGGGCGAACGACGGGATAAGCATTGCAATCGGCAAATTTTTGATTTTTCTCTAGCTCTGGTTTTCCGTACCGGAAGATTGCGAGGATTCTAGGCGGGCTCGGCCTTAATCCATATCCGCAAAAGCTCTAAGCTTTCCACCATCATTTACCCTAGAGGACTACTGTGAATGCCCGGGCAGTACAGGTTAGGGAACTAGGACACGGCCTAACGGTCAGCAGCAAAACTGGATAAAGACAGACAACGGACAGAGAGAGACCTGCTTCTAAAGAAAATTGACACAGAGTATGGGGTTTGTGTCTGGATCGATTCCAGATGAAAGGGCTTATGAGCGCTCAACCGAAAACAGAATCCTCGGCAAAAATTCCCCCCGAAATCAACACCAAATTAAGGTCATTGGCCCACGATCTCAGCAACTCAGTGGAAACGATCATGCAAGCCTCTTACCTGCTTGCTCAGTCCAAACTGGATGATACGTCAAAGAAATGGGCGGATATGATTGACCACGCCAGCCGCGACTGCGCCAAAATCAACCGCGAAATAAGAGAAATTCTGAAAGCCAGCGCTTAGCCGTAAATCGGGTGCTTTTTGATGGATCAGGCCACGCGCCTTGTGGAAGATTGGGCGCGGAGATAGTCCTGGGCATTGCGATATCCTTCAAGCGTCCCGACGTCAATGTAACTCTCGCCGGAAAATTTGCCGCGCACTGGATTTCCGGCGGCGATAAACGCGTTCAGCAACTCCCCCAGATAGTTGTCGGCCCGATGGCGCGATTCCCAAAGTAATTTCAGCCGGTGGAACGCCTCTCCACGCACCGTGACTGCGCCCCATATCCATTGGGAACCGGGGTTTGTTTTCTTGACGCGAACTTCTTGAACATAACCCAGGTCGTCACAGATCACGGCATCGAAAACAGATGGATTTTCCACTGGAAACAGCACCAGATTGCACTCCGCGCCTCCGGGCGCCAGTGCGGGGACGTAAGCATTCTCAGGAAACCAGATCGTGTCTGGCAGCCCAATCAGCACCTGATTGTGGTGCCGGGCAAAAGGCTCTGCGCGGAAGAGGGCGTCACAGAGTCCCAGCGGCTGTTGCTGTACAACATAAAAAATCTCAGCCGCATAGTTGCGCTCTGCGTAATAGCGCACAAGATCGGTCTTTTCCGCTGATATCACCATGCATATCTGGGTGGCTCCAGCAGCAATCATGCGCTCTACCAGATATTCTGAAACGGCTTTGGGCCGTTCCACCCCGTTGACCAGCCTTGAACCTACGGGCAGCAATTCCTTGGAGCAGCCCAGCGGTTGTATGCGTTCTCCTGCGCCGGCAGCGGGTATGATTCCGATCATCGGACCACCTCTTTCTTCATGGATGCGCTTGTCCGCGAATGAGCTTCCTCAAGATATCCAATGAGCTGCCGGGCGCGTACCATGCCGGTGTGCTCATCTAAAGTGCGTTGCCGTGCCTGGGCGGCCATGGCGCGCAGTTCGCCCTGTGGCATCCGCAGCGCGTCCTGGACATCTTCAGCACGGCCTACAACGCGAAGTTCGCTTTTCAGGTCAAAAAAGGAATCCAAGCCTTCCCATGTGTCGGTAATCATGGGCGTGCCGCAGGCAGCGGCTTCAAAAAAGCGTCCGGAAGGGCACCAGCCATTTGCGGCCATGTCACCCCGCGTGATATTGAGCGTGATCCCGGAAGACGAATAAAAGCGGGAATGGTCCGCTGGCGCAATATGTTCCCGGCGGCGCACGTTGTCGGGCCATTCCCAATTCCAGGGATAAAGCGGCCCTGCCAGCAAAAATTGCTTTTCCGGATGCCGGCGTGAAGGTTCAAGCAGCAATTCATCCAGTTTGGCCTGCCGGTCAGCGGAATATGTGCCCATGTAACTCAGATCGCACTGAAAATCGGGGGCCTGATCAGTGCGGTAATAATCGTCCGGATCAACGCAGCCGTAAAGTGTTCTTACAGTTCGCGCGTGGTGCGTGTCTTCCAGTTCCTTCACTGCTTTCCCTCCAGTAAAGGAAAGCACCAGATCAAATTCGGGAAGCTGGCTTGAAGACAGATATTCAACCTCGCGGGAACGCATGCTGGCAAGCGTGACCGGAGTATCCAGATCGTAAAAAACCCGTAGCGGCCGGGAGAGGCCCAGTATCTCGTCGTTAATGCGGCGGCCTTCAGGAAGATAGCTGGCAGTGATGACTACATCTGAATCGGCTGCGGCTGAAAGCGCCCGGTCCCGGATTCCCGCCCAATCGGGGTACAGTGTGAGTTCGCAATAATTGCAGGAATCAAAGTCGCGCCTGGCGCTGTAATAGGGGGTGTCTTTTTCAAAAAAATGGACAAAATGTCCCAGGCGATCCAGCGCCCGAATAATGGCGCGATAGGGGGTAGCGTGCCCGTTTCCCCATGAAGAGGAGATGGTCAGGCCAAAAACGGTAATTTTCACTCGTCCTGGATCCTTGCCGCGCGGGATGAGAAAACTCGCGTTGAATGAGATGTCAATTCTGGCAGGGCTGTTGCCGCCCGTAATTCCATGGTGCATGTCTCTGCGGAATGGGTTTACACTGCCAGAGAAACATGGCTGAAGATAAGACACAAGGACCCAACCCCGCTTTAGAAAGCGCCGCACCGCTGCCAAAGGCTGATCTTTCCAGCTATTGCCCTAATTGTGGGACACAAATGCGGGATGCTCGCTGCAAAATGGTGTGTAAAACCTGCGGTTTCTTCCTGAGTTGCAGTGACTTTTACTGAGTCCATGGAAACCGGCAATCCCACTGTTCCTGAAAAATACTTCACATTGGACCGCAAAGGGCATCTTGCGGTGCTGCAACTTGTTTCGCCTGATGGCACAAACAAGTTAGGTATGTGCAGCATTCGTGCTCTGGCGTCAGCTATAAAAAACCTTGTTGTCGAAGCTGAAGACGGAAGCCTGAGCGGACTAATCTTCACAGGGAATGAAAAGTTCTTTTCCGCCGGTGCTGATTTAAATGAGATTTCCCAGCTTACGGCATCGCAAGCCTTTGAATTTTCCCGCGTGGGTCAGAAACTCATGTTGGCAATCGATCGCTTTCCTCGGCCCGTAATCGCCGCCATTCGCGGCTACTGCATGGGCGGAGGCATGGACTTGGCTCTCGCCTGCGACTACCGTATCGCTGCCCCAAACGCCGTGTTCGGCCACCGCGGCGCGAGCCTTGGAATAATGACGGGCTGGGGCGGGACGCAGAGATTGCCGCGTTTGATCGGCAAACCGCGGGCTATGCAGATGTTCCTACTGGCGGAGATGATTAAGGCGGATGAGGCATTGAGGATTGGACTGGCAGGACAAATAGCAGAGGACCCGGTTGCGCATGCTGAAGCGATTGTTCGGCAAGTTCATGAGAAATGACGACAAAGAGGGCAACGTGGAATTGAACGAAAAATCTTCATCACTTGATTGCGCACCAAACCTGTTTGGGGCCCATCCCCTATGAGCGCAAAGCTTAGGAAGGTGGGGCAGTTGGCGGGTTTGCTTCTCAGAAATCCCGGCGAATTCCGTGATCGATTGCTGACCATACTTGAATTCCAGGCAGATCGGATGCGCGGGCGTCCCATCCTAAACACCCTCAATGCCGATGTTCTGATGCAACAACTTTATGATCGCACCGGAGTGAAGTTGGACAGTTTCTTTGCGGAGCCTTCGCTCCGGGAAATTGAAAATCAGGTGGCTAAAAGGCAGGCGGAGTATCTGGATCCGGCGCTTGGCCATCCTTTGTTTCACAACGCGTCTCTTGGCCTGGCAAGGTTCTGCTATGCGGCCTGCCGCGCTTTAAAACCTGAAGTTGTGCTTGAGACCGGTGTAGGCTATGGCGTAACCAGCGCGTTTTTTCTTCAGGCTTTGGCGGTGAATGGAAAAGGGCAATTATGGAGTGTCGATCTCCCTCCGCTGCGGGCGGATTCTGATAAGCAATCCGGCATTTTGGTCCCAACTGAGCTCCGGTCGCGCTGGAACATTTGCCGGGGCCGGACGCGAGACATGCTTCCAAAAGTGATGCGTAGCCTGCCTTCCATTGACATATTTCTCCATGACAGTCTTCATACCTTCCGCAACATGACTTTTGAGTTTCAGACCGTATGGCCCAGGCTGCGTGCAGGGGGATTCCTGCTCTCTGATGACGTAGGGATGAATCGTGCTTTCACGAGCTTTTGCTCATCTCAAGCACCTGCTTTCTTCATGGTCGAAGGGACTGCCCGCTTTGGCTTGGCGGTCAAAGAAAATGTTTCGCCTCTGGCGCCGTCAGATTAGGGCGCACCGGCATCGACGCCAATGAACGTCATCTATAATCACTGAATGTTGCAGTATATGCTGCGTTTCTGACGGAAACGCGGGGCCAAGAGAATCCTTTAAAAATATTTCTTGGCGGATGCTGGTTTAACCTGGAGGCGGGGACGTTCGCATGTGTGGAATTGCAGGTTTTTGGTCCACGAAAACACTCGATCGACCGCCGGCTGAAATCCTCCAGCGCATGGGCAACAGCCTGGCCCATCGCGGCCCCGACGATTCTGGAATTTTCTTCGATGAACATGCTGGCCTGGGCCTGGCCTTCCGTCGCCTTTCCATCATCGATCTCTCTGCTGCTGGACACCAACCCATGGCCTCGGCTGCCGGCAGATACATAATTATTTTCAATGGCGAGGTTTACAACTTCAAAGATATCCGGGCGGAGCTTGGGATCGAGCAATGGAGAGGTCATTCCGATACTGAAGTCATCCTCGAAGCCATAGAACGCTGGGGCCTGGAGGCGGCCGTTGGCAGATTTGTAGGGATGTTTGCCTTTGCCTTATGGGACCGACGCGAGCGCAAGCTATCGCTTGTCCGCGACCGTCTTGGAATCAAGCCTCTTTATTACGGATTCGTGGACGGCAGTTTCGTTTTCGGGTCTGAACTGAAAGCGATCCGCCAGTTTCCTGGATTTTCGGGGCACATAGACCGCAATAGCCTTGCACTGTATATGCGGTTCAATTATGTGCCAACCCCGCATTCGATTTATGAGGGAATATGCAAGCTGAAGCAGGGGCACATCCTGACCGTAGATTCTTTGGACGGAGAACCTGTGCTGACGCCGTTTTGGTCTGCCGTAAGTATCGCAAAGAATGGATTGGCAAGCCGCATCCAGGGTGGCGATTCGGAAGTGATCGAGCAACTGCATCAAGAGCTGCTTTCAGCGGTCCGGGTGCGCATGATTGCAGACGTGCCTCTTGGCGCATTCCTTTCCGGCGGAATTGATTCTTCCGCCGTGGTTGCGCTTATGCAGTCCCTGAGCAGCCGGCCGGTAAAGACCTTTACGATTGGATTTTACGACGACGATTACAACGAAGCGTCCCACGCCAAAAGAATCGCTCAGCACCTGGCGACCGACCACACCGAACTTTATGTCTCTCCTCAGGATGCCATGAATGTCGTGCCCCAACTGCCCGCCATGTTTGACGAGCCTTTTGCCGATCCATCCCAGATACCAACTTATCTGGTTTCAAAGCTGGCGCGCGAGCAAGTGACGGTGAGCCTTTCTGGCGATGGTGGGGACGAATTATTTGGCGGATATCCGCGGTATGAATTACTTGGATCGTTATGGAAGGCCCTGCGTAGAGTTCCAGGTCCGGTGGCCCGAATGGTTGCGCAAGTCATTCACTCGATTCCGCCCGCGAAAATCGATCAAGCTATGGGATGGCTGCCTCTTCCTAATGCGCTCAAGCCCTCACCTGGCCACAAATTCCACAAACTCGCGGACCTTTCCAATTTGGATCCATGCTCCATTTACCTTCAGGCGCTTTCACAGTGGCCTGATCCCGCAGCAATCGTAGTTGGTTCGCATGAGCCGGCCACGGTTTCCGGTGATATTGCGGAATTAAAATGGTTGGACAATCCCCTGGAAATGGCCATGCTCACGGACCTCAGGCATTACCTTCCGGATGACATTCTCACAAAAGTTGATCGTGCAAGCATGGCTGTATGCCTTGAAGCTCGGGTGCCCATTCTGGATCATCGCGTGGTGGAGTTTGCGTGGAAGCTGCCAATCCGTTTTAAGGTCCGTAGCGGCAAGACCAAATGGATCCTGCGGCAAGTTCTTTATCGCTATGTTCCGCCAGTTTTGGTAGAGCGCCCGAAGATGGGATTCGGGGTTCCCCTTGACCGCTGGCTGCGTGGTCCGCTGCGTGAGTGGGCTGAAGACCTGCTTTCCCCAGAGAGCTTGCGACGCACAGGCTACCTGACAGTAGCTCCGGTTCGCAAGAAATGGGATGAACTTCTCACTCAGTCCCGCAATTGGCAATATCTCTTGTGGACCGTTTTGATGTTCCAGTCATGGCTTGCTGAAAATGCTGGCGCTCAAGCAGAACCCGGACCGCTGCCCGCTCCTGCCATCGCGAGATCACTGTAAGCCAATGAAAATTTTGATGCTGCACAACCGCTACCTCATTCCCGGCGGCGAAGACCAATCTACAGCGGCTGAAGTTGCCCTTTTACGGCAACAGGGATGTGACGTTGAGCTTCTTGAAGAAAACAATGAGCGCATCAGCGGTCTCGGTAAAGCCAGGACAGCGCTACGCACCATCTGGTCCTCTGAATCCTTTCGGCGAATTCAAGACAAGCTCCAAACCGGCAAATTTGATATTTTGCACGTACAGAATTTTTTCCCGTTGTGGTCGCCTTCGGTTTACTATGCCGCCTCTAAATGCGGCGTTCCCGTTGTACAGACGCTCAGGAATTATCGCTTGATGTGCGTCAACGCAACTTTTTTTCGCGATGGCCACGCCTGCGAGCTATGTCTGGGAAAGACATTTGCCTGGCCTGGAATTCTTCATGTCTGCTATCGCAACAGCCGCAGTGGGAGCGCAGTGGTTGCGGGAATGAGCGGGCTGCATCGTATGGCGGGGACGTGGCGCAAAAAGGTCCATGTTTATGTGGCTCTCACCGACTTTGCGCGCAAAAAATATATTGCCGGCGGTCTGCCGGAAGAGAGGATTGTAGTGAAGCCTAACTTCGTCTATCCCTCGCCTGCTCCTGGTGTGGGACACGGGGGATATGCACTTTTTGTCGGACGCCTAAGCGCTGAAAAAGGAATTTCAACACTTCTTGAAGTCTGGAAAACAGCAGCCGATCCCTTGCCCCTGAAAATTGCCGGGGAAGGTCCGTGCAGCAACGTTGTGGAAGCGGCCGCGCAAGCGTGTGGTGCAATCACATACTTAGGCAAGCGGTCTGCAGAGCAGGTGATGGAACTTATGCAAGCAGCGGAGTTTCTTGTTTTCCCTTCAGAGTGGTATGAAGGCATGCCTCGAACCGTAATCGAATCCTTTGCCTCCGGCACTCCGGTTCTGGCATCGAACATTGGCGCGACAGCCACAATGGTGACGCCCGGAGAAACCGGATTTCATTTTCCGCCGGGTGATATCAAAGAATTGCGGAATCTGGTGGAACGGTGCTCGCGCAATCTTGAACCATTGCGCGCCATGCGAGGCCATGCAAGGCAGGCATTCGAAGCGCAGTACACTGGCTCTGCAAATGCTGGAATGTTATTGGAAATTTATCGACGCGCGCAAAAGACTGCACAGTCCGCCAAGACTGGGGAAAAAGAAGCGCATTTACGCTCTTAGGGATACGGGTTGCCGCCGGTACCATTCAACAAAACGAGACAGACCTTCAGCTAATTTAGTTCGAGGATGATAACCGAGAGCATTACCTGCCTTGGCAATGTCGGCCCAGGTGAGGGATACATCGCCTGGTTGCAACGGTAGATGGGTGCAACGCGCTTTTTTTCCAGTGGCATGTTCAATTGTTGCCACCAATTCACCCAACTTGACCGGGCTGGAATTTCCGAGATTAAAAATCTCATAGCGTCCGCCTGATCGTGATGGTTCCAGGCACCACTTGGCCGCGGAGCAAATGCCGGCAACAATGTCCCCTACGTACGTGTAGTCCCGGCCACTGCTTCCGTCTCCAAAGATTGGGATTTCGGCCCCGCTTTCAATTAGCGCGGTGAATTTATGAATGGCGAGATCGGGGCGCTGCCGGGGGCCGTAAACCGTAAAAAAGCGAAGACAAGCGACATGGATACCGTAGAGATGGGAGTAGGTGTAGCAAAGATTCTCGCCCGCGAGCTTGGTTGCAGCGTAGGGAGAAATAGGGCGTAGAAAATAGTTGTCTTCCCGAAACGGCGCTGGAGAGTGCTCACCATAGACCGAACTCGATGAGCCGAAAACAAATGCGTTTAAGCCATGTTTTCGCGCCGCTTCAAGCATATTCAATGTGCCGGCAACATTGATTTTTTCATACAGTGCCGGTTGCTCAATGGAAGGGCGAACGCCTGCCTTGGCCGCCAGATGGATTACTACGTCTGGTTTAAAGCTGGCGAATACTTGGTCGATGGCGCTTACGTCAGAAATGTCCGATTCGAAAAGTATGGCATCCCCTGACTGGCTTAACTCTTCAAAGTTCCGTCGCTTCCATGTTGGAGGATAGAAGGCATCAAAGTTGTCCACGATTGCCACTTTATGGCCCTGTTGCAGAAGGGTTTCCGCAAGATGAGAGCCGATAAAACCAACACCGCCGGTCACCAGAACATTCATTGTCCCAGAATTGTAGCAGCACACTCCTTGCTTTTTGCCGCGTGGGGTGATGGGGACAGAGGGGAACCAGGAGGAAACCGGAATTGCCGAAACGCTATATATCCATGGTATTCTCGACCAAGAGTCATATTAAATTTCTAGAAATGAATACTTTCCCTGCTACAAGTCAGGCATACGCTAGATTGCTGCCGCGTGTTTCTAATTCGGCATTGAAAGGACAAGCATGAGCATCGCGTTGATCACGGGGGCTGCCGGCCTCATTGGATCAGAGGCCGTCCGCTATTTTGCCGCGAAAGGAATGGATGTCATTGGGATTGATAATGACATGCGGAAATACTTTTTCGGGGAAGAGGCGTCCACAGAATGGATGCGCAAGCAGCTGGAATCTACCGTAAAGAATTACCAGCATTACAGCATCGATATTCGTGATCAGGCTGCGATTGTTGAAGTTTTCCGGCGCGCGGGAACAGATATTTCACTGGTGATTCATGCCGCATCGCAGCCATCGCACGACTGGGCCGCACTGGAGCCGCTCACAGACTTTACCGTAAACGCCACCGGAACGTTGAACCTGCTTGAGGCTACCAGGCAATTCTGTCCTGACGCGCCGTTCATTTTTACTTCCACCAATAAAGTGTATGGTGACTCGCCGAATTTGCTTCCACTCGTCGAACTGGAGTCGCGGTGGGAACTGGACAAGTCGCACAAGTTTGCGGAGAAGGGAATTACTGAAGAGCAGCCCATTGATCAGTCGCTGCATAGCGTATTTGGAGCCTCAAAAGTGGCAGCGGACATTATGGTTCAGGAGTACGGACGCTACTTTGGGCTTAAAACCGTCTCCTTCCGCGCCGGTTGTCTCACTGGGCCTAACCATTCAGGGGCGCAATTGCACGGCTTCCTCGCGTACCTGATGCGGTGCGCAATGACAAGGACCCGATATACCGTGCTGGGTTACAAAGGAAAACAAGTCCGCGACAATATGCATAGCTCCGACCTGATCAGGGCATTCGACAGGTTTTTCCACGCTCCAAAGCAGGGTGTTGTCTATAACATTGGAGGCAGCAGATTTTCCAATTGCTCCATGCTTGAGGCCATTTCCATGTGCGAGGAAATTTCCGGACAAAAAATGAATTGGGAGTATGGCCCTGAAAACCGCATAGGCGACCACATCTGGTGGGTGAGCGATATTGGAAAGTTCCAGTTGGATTATCCAGGGTATGAATTACAGTTTGATTGCCAGACGATTCTGCGTGAAATTCATGATCAAAACCGGGAGCGATGGAGGGGATTTTCTCAAATTACCCACGCATGATCGCGCCTGGAAAGAGAAACATTGTCGGGATTCTGATCAATGATGCCGATCTTGAATCTGCAACGGAGATGGTGATTGATGCGGCAAAGCGGAGCATTCCTTTTGCTGTTTCAGCGCTGGCCGTTCACGGCGTGATGGAAGGAGTGCTGGATTCCGCGCATCGTTACCGTCTTAATAATCTTGAACTTGTTGTAGCGGATGGCCAGCCCGTGCGTTGGGCACTGAACCATATCCATTCTGTAGGTTTGCGTGAACGCGTTTACGGACCCAATCTTGCCTGGGCGGTAATGAAGCGCGCCGAGCAGGAAGGGCTCAGCGTTTACTTTTACGGAAGCACAAATGACGTGCTTTCCCTTATGCGCGCCAGGGTCTATAAGAACTTTCCCAAGCTGCGGATTGCAGGCTCCACCTCTTCGACATTTGGGCGAATCCGCGCGGAAGCCGCCGATGGCATCAAGGACCAGATCAGGCAATCAGGCGCTCAAATTGTGTTTGTTGGCCTGGGGTGCCCAAGGCAGGAAGTATGGGCTTATGAATTTCGCGACCGGTTAGGCGTCCCAGTGATTGCGGTCGGTGCAGCGTTTCCGTTCATAGCCGGCACATTGCCTCAGGCTCCTTTATGGATGCAAGACAGGGGATTGGAATGGCTTTTCCGGTTGTGCATGGAGCCGCGACGGCTTTGGCGCAGATATCTGCTGTTGAGCCCAGCTTACTTATTTCTGGTTGCTTGCCAGTTGCTGGGATTTAGTTTTCGCACCGAAGGCTCGCCGCCAACAAAGGAGATACTTTACGGCTGATTTTTTCTATTTCTGAAGCTGCGAGCTGAATGAGAAAATTGCTGCACCATATTTCTCTTGCAGTAACTCAGGCGCAAGTTGTGACTTTCGCTTTATCGTGGATGGAACAATTAACAATGAGTGACATATGGAAAGTTTGTTGCCGCAACTAGATTCGTCTTCAATTAAGATGCCCTTCGGGTTAATTCACGTCCAGCAACAAAGCCTGCTGGGGACGAGCCAGAAGGCTTGTAGTGCGCATGGGGCCGGCATTTAGATGAAGGAAGCGGCAAAATTGAATTCAATTTACAAGCGCAAGCTGCGGCTCGCGATCTTTGGAGGCCGCGGAATACCCTCCACATATAGCGGCACTGAGACATTTTTTATTGAACTGGCGCCGCGTCTTGTTGAGCGCGGACATGATGTGATCGTCTATTGCCGCAAAGCGCTTTTTAAAGAGCGGCCTCCCATGTATAAAGGCGTACGTCTGATTTACACGCCAAGTCTTGAAACCAAGAACTTTGGGACTTTCACTCATACCCTTGCCTGCATGATGGATGTGCTTCGACGCAATGTGGATGCGATGCTGATTACCAATGTGGCCAATGCCTTTCATTGTGCTCTTCCTAGAATACTCCGCCAAAACTGCGCATTGAACGTAGATGGTATTGAGTGGAAAAGAGGCAAGTGGGGACGGCTGGGTAAGGGGTATTTCTATTGGAATGCCCGGTTGGCAGGAAAGATACTGCCCCGCGGCATCATTACAGACGCTTATGCCATGCGCCAGCTTTACCTTGATGAGTTCAATACGCCATCGGCTTGCATAGCTTATGGCGGCAATATTGAAGCCTCCTCGAATCCGGACGCCGTTCGTCAATATGGACTGGAACCAGGGAACTATTATTTAATCGCCAGCCGTCTGGTGCCGGAAAATAACGCGGCGCTCATTGTGGACGGCTTCAAAAAAGCGTCTACCAAACGGCTGCTGGCTATTGCAGGCGATGCCAATTACCACAGCACCTTCATCGATGATCTCAAGAAGAACGCTGGAGATCGCGTCCGTTTTCTTGGCCACGTTGACAGCATTGAGCACATCAAGGAACTTCACTGCAACTCTTATGCTTATCTTCATGGTCACATGATGGGGGGGACAAATCCGGCCCTTTTAAAGGCCCTGGGATTCGGCAACTGCATTCTGGCGCATGACAACGCTTTCAATGCCGAAGTTCTGGCAGGACACGGCTTGTTGTTTCAGGATGCGAACGATCTTGCGGAAAAAATACAACTTATCGAGCAACATCCCGAAGTTGCCGAAGAATACCGCCGCCGCGCCCCGGATCGAATCCGCAATTTTTACAACTGGGACCGGATTGTGGATCAGTACGAAGAGCTGTTCTATCAGCTTGCAGCAGGCCAGGACCCAACCCGGGTCCATTCCAGCGTGCGCGAAGCGGAAGCACAAATAGCTGGCCGCTGACCAAGCGCATGGCGGGTACTCCGCATGCAAATTTAAGACAAGAACGGCTCTCCATGAGGATGCTTTGGCCCATAGCTGAAAAGCCCAAGACCAAGCTAATAGCTGTCGCTATTCGCTGGTAAAGTAATCCACTGGAACGGGGCTTTCAAATAGCGAATAATCCCGCGTCACAATCGTAATTCCTGTTTCTGTCACTATGTAATTCTTCGCATCCTCCACGGGATCAAACCCGATTACGGTTCCTTCTGGAATGTGAACATCACGGTCAATAATGGCGCGGCGTATACGGCAATGGCGTCCGATATTCACATGCGAAAAAATGATGCTGGTATCAACCTCAGAATAGGAATTCACGCGCACATCAGAAGAAAGCACGCTGTTCCTAACGTAGCCGCCGGAAAGAATGCAGCCGGGGCAGACAATGGAATCAACCGCCATGCCCGTGCGTCCAGGCTCGCCAAAAACAAATTTGGCCGGAGGATATTGCCGCTGGTGCGTCCGGATGGGCCAGTGCTTGTCATACAGGTTAAAGACCGGGGATACTGAAACCAGGTCCATGTTGGCTTCGTAATAAGCTTCTATGGTGCCCACGTCGCGCCAGTATTGCGCTTCCTTCATGTTCTCATCGATAAAGTTGAAGGAATAAAGCTTGTACTGATCAAGGATCTTGGGCAGGATATCTTTGCCAAAATCGTGGGACGAGTTGGGGTCTTCCGCATCTTTCAGCAGCACCGGCAACAACACGTCAGTATTGAAGAGGTAAACGCCCATCGAGCCTGACACCATTTCAGGGTTGTAGGGTGAACGCAGCTTCGTCTCTTTTGGCTTTTCCTCAAAACCGGTGATGCGGCCATTGCGGTCTATATCCACTACGCCAAAGCGGTCAGTCTCACTCGGGTCTATCAATATCGTGGCAAGCGTTACATCAGCGCCATCGGCACAATGATGGTCCAGCATAAGCTGGTAATTCATTTTGTAAATATGGTCGCCGGAGAGGATCAACACGTACTTGGATTGCTCGCTTCCGATTGAATAAATGTTCTGGTAAACGGCGTCCGCAGTCCCGAGATACCAGTTATCGCTCACACGTTTCATAGGCGGCAGGATTTCAATGAACTCGCCCAGTTCGCTTGCCACCACTGATCCCCAGCCTTCACGGATGTGCCGGTTCAATGACAATGCTTTGTATTGCGTAAGGATGTAGACCTTGCGCAGGTCTGAGTTGATGCAGTTGGAAAGCGTGACGTCAATAATGCGGTAGTTGCCGCCGAAAGTCACTGCGGGCTTGGCGCGGTCGCGAGTAAGGGGATAAAGCCGTTCTCCCGCTCCGCCGGCGAGCAATACTCCAAGTGTATCTTTCATATGTATTTTTGCTGGCTTGGGAACAGAGGGCAATTAGCGCCAGAATTTTATGCTAGCAGAAAAAAGAAAACCCGGCGCAGGGCCTGCTGCTCTGGCCAGGCGTCTCAAAGGATCCAGTTAGGCAGCTTTATCGGTGCTGATGCGCAATGACTTTAGAAAACGCACATCATGGGCATTGATGCTGAACTCAGGCTCATTGTTTTTGGTGCGCGTGCTTACCAGCTCATGCGCATCATCTGCCGCTTCATCCCGCCGGTTAAATCCGATGGTGGCTTCCAGCACCAGAAAAACGTCAAACCCTTCTTCCTTGATCTTTGAGATCACATTCGCAATTGGCTCGGACTCTGAAAGAGAGCCATTGATTGCCTCTCCCAGTTCTTTCATCAGTTGCTTCAGGCGTGTATTCACTACAAACTCCTCTGCATGTTCAAATTAGATGCCCATGAGGTTACCGGCGTTTTATTCTTTTGGCGTAGATAAGGCCGTTTCGGGCTACAATAAGCGAAATGCCAGAACTTTCCACTGTCAGAAATGCCCTCCAAACCGTTGTAAAGAAAGACCGGCTGCTCAACGCGGTCTTCGCTGGCGGAAAGTCGCTGGTAGTTTCTGTCAGCCGTACATTTTATGCTCTCTGGTTGCAGACGACCGGCCTGATTTTCCTGTTTTTTACCCTTTTGGGTGGAGCAGCGTTGCTGCGCCAGTATCACAAGGACCATTTTGTCGACCACAGCCGATTATTTATCACGGTGGCGTTTACCCTGATTTGCTTCTGTTTTACCGTCCAGTCATTCACGAGAGCCAGACGCACCGTTAACCGAAGGTGACCTTGGTATTCCTGGTGTTCCGGCTTCCACTTTCGGAGAAATTTCCGCTTCCGGACGGCATTAGCATCCTTCCCATATGTCGCGCATCCATTTAAAATAGAGATGTCATGAGCGATCACCTCGTAGATCCGGATGTCGAGCGCGAACTTTTCACCAAGCGCTATGAGAATACGGCCGGCAACCCCGACGATGCCCAGCATCTGAAGAATGTACTGTTCGGCAATGAACAGCCGCAGGGCGTGATTCTTACGTCGCTCGATAACGTGGTGAACTGGATGCGCAAAAGCTCCATCTGGCCCATGACATTTGGTCTGGCCTGCTGCGCCATTGAGATGATGGCCATGGGCGCTTCCCGCTTCGATGTCGCTCGCTTTGGCGCTGAAGTGTTCCGCCCCTCACCCCGCCAGTCTGACCTGATGATCATCGCCGGCCGCGTTTCTCAAAAGATGGCGCCCGTAATCCGCCAGCTTTGGGAGCAAATGCCTGAACCCAAATGGGTAATCTCCATGGGCGCATGTGCGACTTCAGGCGGCGTATTCAACAATTACGCGCTGGTGCAAGGCGTAAACCAGGTCATTCCTGTCGATATTTATGTCCCTGGCTGCCCCCCGCGTCCTGAGCAACTGATTTATGCCATTACGCTGTTGCAGGAAAAGATCCAAAAAGAGCGTGGGACCTTCAAGCGCGCTTTGAACTTAGCGTAAGATCGGCTTTCCACTGGTTTAGAACAAAAGGGAAGAAGATGCCGCCTCGTATGTAGCAGACTGCTTTACATATCAGCCCACCGGGGCGGTTTCCACCGGATGTGGTTGCTGGTAAAGCTCTTCAATTTGTTGCTTGTATTTGGCTTCAATCACGCGGCGCTTGAGTTTGAGCGTGGGAGTGATTTCTCCTGTCGCAACGGTAAATTCATCGGGCACGACGATGATTTTCTTCAGGGTTTCAAACTGCGCGAGTCTTTTGTTTAAATCTTCAATAATCCCTCTATAAAGATCGCGGACTTTCGCGGAACTCACCAGATCTTGCCGGGAGGTAAACGATACTCCGTTGGCACGCGCCCAGTCTTCCAGAAGAGGGAAGTGTGGAGAAATAATGACCGATGCATATTTCCGCTTGTCTCCGATGACAGCAGCCTGCGCAATCAGCACGTTTGCTTTAAGCGCGTTTTCGATCGGCTGAGGAGCGATAAATTTTCCGCCGGAAGTTTTGATCAGGTCTTTTTTGCGGTCGGTAATACTGAGAAAGCCTTCGCTATCCAACTCGCCTATGTCACCAGTCTTGAACCAGCCATCGACAAAAGAATTGCGTGTCTCTTCGGGCATTTCCCAGTAGCCTTTAAAGACAGTAGGCCCCTTGACCAGGATTTCGCCGTCTTCGGCGATTTTCAATTGCAGGCCGTCATTTACTTTGCCCACGGAACCAATCTTGAACGCGCCGGGGCGATTCACAGAGAGCGTGGGCGAAGTCTCCGTGAGCCCATAACCCTCCATGATGGGAATGCCGACCGCGCAAAACCACTCTGCCATGTCTTTGCCTAATGGCGCACCTCCTGAAAAGTACGCCCGGCTTCTGCCTCCAAACCCCTGTCGAATTTTGTCAAAGACCAGACGATTTGCCAGCTTCCAAACCGGGCTGGCAGGCGTTTCTCCTCGCGCAATTTCATCCGCATGCTTTCGCCCGACGCCAAGGGCCCAATCAAAAATTTTTCGTTTCAGGCCATGGCCGGCGCGCCGTTCGGCTTCACCGCGAACCTTTTCATAGACGCGAGGCACGGCAACAATGATTGTCGGCCTGGCTTCATGAAGCATCTGAGGCAGTTGGTCAAAAACGGCGCAGTAGGCCAGGCTCACGCCATCCAGATAACAAACATAGTCAACATGGCGCGCAGTCACATGTGACAAAGGAAGAAAAGAGAGGTACACATCATCCGGCGTCCACTCAGCCTGTTTGCTGGCCATAATGGCGCAGGAAGTGAGATTGCCATGGCTCAGCATTACACCTTTGGAGGTGCCTGTGGTCCCGGAGGTGTAGATCAGCGTAGCGAGGTCATCCGGCTGGATCTGGTGCGCCTGCTCATCGAATTGCGGGTCGTGCTCCTGCGAGGCGCCATTCAGCAGCGACCACATGGGAATAACATTCACTTCCGCCACATCGTCCATGACGACGATTTTTTCCAGTGAGGTCTTGGCCTGGATCGACTGCACTTTTCGCAACTGCTCAATAGTGGAAACAAAGATGATCCGGGCGCGCGAATTTTGCAGCAGATAAAGCGTCTGTTCAGCGGTGAGTGTGGCGTAAATAGGAACATCGACAATGCCAGTGGTCACGCAGGCAAAATCGGCAACCATCCATTCCGGGCGATTTTCGCCCAGGATGGCAACGCGATCACCCTTCTGGATGCCCCACTGTTTCAATATCCGGGCCAAAGCGGACACATATCCATACAGTTGGCGAGAAGAGATAATCTGCCACTGGGAGCCGCGCTTGAACATGACATGGCGTTGCACGTCATGCGCGATTGAAGCAAAGAAAATGTCAACCAGTGTTCTGGTTTCCATATTTAAGAGCCCGTTTCCACCCCTTTAAGGACTATGGCCACAACCGAATCAGTCAGGCTGGAGAGGTGATATTCGCGATCACGTTCGCGGTCTGAAAGGATCCATGTAGTTACTATCTCATCAACAGCGCCGAAGAAGCAATGCGCGGCAATGGTAATGGAAATATCGGGGCGGAACACGCCGGCTTCCTGACCTTCTCGCAAAACGCTCTTGATTACATCAAAGTATTCCACCAGCAGGTTATGTGAAAACTGGCCCAGAAATTTAGCGCTGTGCCGCAGCTCGGTCTGGAAGACAATGGCCAGACTTCGATTTGAGCCCAGTGCTTCCAGATGAAGAAAAGCCATGCGGCGCAGCTTTTCCCTGGGATCGGTTACCTGGTCCAGAGAGCTTCGGGCCCGCTGGATAAAGCGATGGAAAGCCGAGTCGATCGCTGCCATTAGCAATTCGTCTTTGTTCTTGAAGTAAAGATAGATCGTGCCGTCGGCCACGCCGGCCCGATCGGCTATCTCCGCCACACGGGAATGAAAAAAACCGTGCTCCGCAATGACCTCAATGGCTGCGTCGAGGATGCGCTGATGCTTGTCCGACGTGCCGTTTGCTGACCGGGAAGCCGCCTGTGAAGCCCGTTTCGCCATGAGAGAACCTTGAATTTACTTGGATTTCAGGGGTAGCGCAACGCTTAAATTTGGCCAAGTACACGTGTTGTGGCGGCCCACATCAGTGCGGCTGATTGGAGTACCATTCCAGAAAGCTGCGAAATGCCTTGCCGCGGTGACTATGCTGGCGCTTTTGTTCCAGGGGGAGTTCAGCAAATGTCTTGCCCAGCAAAGGGAAGTAAAAGAGTGGATCGTAGCCGAATCCCTGCGTACCGCGTGGAACGGTCAGCAATTCTCCTTTGGCTTCGCCTCTGAACGTGACCAGAGTTTTGCCGTCTCGCGCCAGCGCTATTACAGAGATATATTTTCCTGAATGCCGGTCTCCCGGCAAGCCCCTGAGCTGAGAAATAAGTACACGGTTATTGGCCTGGTCATCTGAATTCTGATTCGATGCAAAACCATGCTCCAGCACGGCCGCGTACCGGGCTGAATGCACTCCGGGAGCGCCATTCAGGTCATCGACCGCAAGGCCAGAATCTTCCGCAAGCACCGTCTCGCCCGGAGCAAAGCGGCTGTAGTATTCCGCTTTGATGCGGGCATTTTCTTCGAAGGTAGCGCCATCTTCAACCGCTGGCTCTAAGTTCGCAAACCTGGGAAGAGGTTCCAGCGCGACTGCGAATGATTGGGCGGCTTCGCGAAATTCGCGCACTTTGCCTGGGTTAGAGGTGGCAAGATAAATTTTTGAAATAGCTGACATGTATTTGAGGAATGCAGTTAGTGAAGCAGGTAATAACCCCAGAACACAATGCCAATGCCGATGATGGTGGTAATGAAAGATAGTTTCCAGAAGAGCTTGGCTTCAGCCAGCAATGCAATGGAACAAAGGACAATGGAAATTTCCAAAAACAGCTCTGCGCCATCATAGTAATTGGCGCGACGTTCCACCAGCTCTCTTTCGTGTTCCAGTTCCTTCGCGTTGTCCTGGATATTTACCGCGCCCAATTTATGGGCTGCGGATTTGTCATGCTGCTCTTTGGCCTCAGGCTTCTCTTTGCCATGTTCTTGCGCAGAATTTTCTTTGACTGAAGCTTCCTGCTCTTTCTTGTTCTCCTTGCTATCGTCGGCGGCCGGTGCCGGCGCGGGAGCCAGGAATGGCCGCAAAATTGCCGAGTCTCTGGCTGGACTGCTGCATCCATGCTCAACCGGGGTACCGCATTCTTCATCCAATGATTTTTTATAATCCTTTAGCGCCAGGTCTTTTCCGTTGGGCAGCAACGCGGCGATTTCAGCAATGGCGCCATATTCATGCGCGCGGCTGTGCTTTGCCTGATAGAAGTTCCATTCATCCACAATTTTGCCCTGCAACAGGCCTTCTTCCGTGTGCGCGCGGTGGCCCAGCAGAGTGGCCATTGCCAGAAGTACGGCGACAATCGCCATGGTCAGCCCAATTCCTTTTTCACCGCTGTGCTGGGCATGTTCTGTGCCTTCTTTGAGTTCTTCGATATTCATTGGTTCCTCTCGAAGGTGATTTAAGGAAAGCAGCAGATGTATGCTGCTTTAGAACGTCTTACCAGATATGGCAGAGAGACTTCTGCACCGCGTTACACCCATTGATCAATTCCGATGCAGGAACTTGAGCCGTTTTTGCGGACGCGCTTTGTCGGGCACATCGTCGTACTTCAAGACACTGATGGAGCCGTCAACCTCCAGAACTGCCAGCGCCGCATCACCGATGCAAGCCACTCCGTGCTCGCGCAAGGCGCGGTTGAGTTCGTCCATTGAAATATGCTCCTTGGCCATGTGGGAAGTAATGCAGGCTCCGTTATGGATCAAAAGCGTGGGAGAGCCCTGGACCATCTTGCGAAACCGCCTATTCAGCCCTGAAACTTCCGCCAGCAGGAAGTTCAAGGTGAGTAATACTATGGCAGCCGCAACCCCGCCCATCAATGAATTATCGGGACCGGTCATGGCATTTTGCACGGAGTTGCTCAGCAGAAGCAGTAGAGTGAGATCGAATGGGGTCATCTGGCCTACTTCACGCTTTCCGGTGAGACGAATTCCGACCAGCACCAGGGCATAGACTGCTGTGGTGCGCAGAACAATCTCCAGAACGGTATGCCAGCTTGTGAGCATTTGCGCCGATTGTAAATTTTCAGCGCCAAATTGCAAATTTGAATTCAATGGCCGCTCTTTTTGTACAGTGGACCATTTTGATTGAGATATGGTCCGCCTGAGGATATTGTTCGCTGAGAAAGAGACAAGCGGCTTGGACATCACGCCATTTTCTATCTCACAGGACAGATTCGAGCGGCTTTGCTAAAATGAATACGTTGTTCCTGCCATCTACGCGCCCTTAGCTCAGCTGGATAGAGCGTCTGACTACGAATCAGAAGGCCGGGAGTTCGAATCTCTCAGGGCGCGCCATAAACCCCAGCAAAACAGCACTTTTTGACTCCGCTGCCACAGGTGGGTCTGTTTGGTTTTACCCTCGTTTTACCGTGTAAAATGTAAGAAAATCGTCAGGCTGCATACGGGGCGTACCCTGGCGGCAGTTGCTGATACGAGTAAAGCCTGAGAAGACTCTTGGAGAATTTTCTAATGAGAGCCAAATTTGCTGTGGAAGAAGAAGTATCGATGAGACAGGGAAACCAGAGACTTTGCTTTCAGTATGGGGTCTGGACTTATTCAGACAAACATAAGCAACGCGGGTACCGATTTACTTGGAGAAGACCCAACGGAAATATGTTGACGCGTGGACAAGCACGAATCCCCTCAATAGCCATCGCGAATGAATTAATGAATAGAGCAAGACGTCAGGGATGGGGAAATAATTGATCGGGTTAACGTAGGGGCACGGACGCGCGCTGACAAAATTATTCAGCCTCTCTTAGATCGACAATGGCACATTTCTTTCCTTTGGCGCTATCTGCGTCGGGGTCCACGATAATTGACCAATGCTTCCGAATGGGGATACCGCCCTCAGTGCTGGAGTTGACCTCGTAGTCGTAAAACAGAAGCGTGCCAGTCTTAAAGTAACCATCGCTGAGATGGCGATAATCACTCACAGAGAAAAGCAACTTAGGGTCGACCCCGGTTTTCCAGTATTCTTTAGCGTCGTTACTCCATCCTGTTTTCAGGTTGTATAAGAATAAGTCAGCGGCGCCAGAACAAGTTATCGAATTTGAGTCGCGAGGATCGAGCGGCTGTGGGGTGGGGGCGAACGGGGCGAAACGATAAAACAGGAAAATTACAGCTGCTACGAAAAGTATTACTCCTGAAATTTCTGTTTTCTTCTTCATGCTAAATAAGATGCGTTACACCATCGTGCTCGTCTTTTTCATAACAGCCTTTCGGCGGCATGGCTCAAGTGCTAGTCGGTTTGCCATCGCTTGAGCGGTTTGTAATTCCCGGTCTTCCAGCCCATGGCGAACTCTCGGTGCCTGATCTCGCCCTTCCCACAGACGTTCCCATCAATCGCTACGTTGTACGGTGGATCCGTGAAGACGGCATGCGCGCGTTTGCTTCCCATCAAGGTTTGATAGGAACTGCCGTGAAGAGAATTGCCGCAGAAGACTTTGTGCCTGCCCAATTGCCAGAGATCGCCAAATTGAGTGACAGCCGGCCCGTCCCGATCTGTTTCTAAGACCTCGTCTTTGTCATCTTCGGCTGTTTTTGTTCTCACCTCCTCGAAGATCTGATCAATCTCCGGAATTTCGAAACCAGTTGTCGTGATGTCAAAATTAAGATCGAGGGCATTAAGGTGCTGCAACTCAATAGCAAGAATTTCCTTGTCCCATCCTGCCTTTTCAGCAAGTCGATTGTCCGCGATTACATAAGCCCGAATCTGATCTTCGGTTAAGCCTTCTAGTCGTATCGTTGGCACCTGGTCGATGCCAAGAAGTTTCGCAGCCTCTACGCGGCCATGGCCGGCGATTATCACGTTTCTGCTGTCGACCCAAACGGGGTTGGTAAAACCGAATGTCTGAATGCTGGCTGCGATCTGTCGTCGCTGATGTCGGTTGTGTGTTCTTGCATTATTGGGGTTCGGCATGAGCATGCCGGGCGGTAAGTACTGAATTTTGAGATTTGAACCTACGGTGCTCATTCTTGCAGTGCATCATGAGGCTCGAGGAAAATCGAGGATTTTATTTGTTATCATAATTGTGCATAATAGTGATAACATAATATTATGCCGCCTAAGGTTTCTAACTCATTATTGGCCGCCGACTTACGGATTCAAACAAGTGTTTCCGTGAAAAAGATTCTGGACCTATTGAATGGCAGTGAAGAAGCGGCTATTGCGAGCCCGCTGTGGACCGGCGACGGATTTTACGAGACAAACTGCGCGGTAGTACAACCTGGGCTGGATATTCAGGAGTTTTGTCAGGGCCAACGCGCCGACCGCGCAGTAGCTGCCCAGAAAGTTCGATTCTGTATCGACCAGTGGATTGACAGCGGTAAACGAGGAAGCAAAGAAGCAACTAGCTGGCGGGCGTTAGAGCAAGCACGAGAGGCTGCTGGAGAAGCCGCAGCATACTGGGAAACGTCTCGGCTCGTGGTCGATCATTTGGGCGCTACTACAAATCCAAGGTTGTTATCGCGGGATGAACACGACTTTGAAAATGCTTCTTGGAAGGCTAGGCGCATTATCGCGTTGGTCCTTTCAAGTGACCTGCGGTTGCGCATCGCAAAGTGTCGCTGCAAAAAATGCAAGCGGCCTTATTTCCTGCTCAAGCAACCGAACAAAATTTATCAACATGGGATGTTTTGTCGCGTAGAGCACAATCGTTCTGCTACTGCTCCCAAACGTATGCAGGAGAGGCGGCATCAATTCCAATCAAAACTGATCGATTGGGCTGCGTCTTATGTGCGCGCGAACGGTGTTGCCAACTGGCAGGAGAACGTAACATTCAAAGAAAAGCTGGCTAGGAACTTGGCAAGTCTAATTGCGAAACAGAAAGCTCCCGCCCGCGACAGTATTACAAAAAATTGGGTCACCAGAAATTCGGCTCGAATTCAGGCCAGAATCGTTTCCGAAGTGCACTAACAAATTCTTAACATGCACGACGCAAACCGTCATAGTGATCCATAAGCGCAGGCCTTTAACCCGCGAACAATCTCAATCGAAGATGCGATTCGGCGGTGGCTTTGCCCGTGATTGCATCGCCCCCACCTGAGGGGGACTCACCCCTATCTCAAACTTGCCCAATGTATTTAATTGCATTTATCTCGCAAGGAAGCTATAGACACACAGCGCCGATGCGACTCGTCTTCTAGCAAGAAGGCCGCTAATCGAACATTACTGCGTTTGGAGACCAAAGTATGGCTAAACTAAACTTAAATAGCCGCGAGCGGGTGGACGTTTAGGCGGATTTTTCTCCTCAACCGCTCCTTTCATTTTATTGTTCAAGGACTAAACGAATTGATCCAGAGCCGAATCTTCAATGCTCGGACTCTTAAAGAAATGCGTGGTCTCACTCAGGAGGTGCAACTAGAGATCAATACTCTCCTTTTTGATCCGCTCGAGTCTGCCGAAATGGGCGATTGGACACAATCCGGAAAAGTGCGTTCTGCCCTGGAAAAAAAGATTGAGACGCCCAGAACCGAAACAAAAATCACCGAAGGTTGAAAAGAAGTAATACTGTTCAATCCTTCTATCAGCCCCAAGCGGTCTGTTATCACCCGAAGAGTGTAGCGCGACATCCTTGATGCATTGGCTAACATCAAGATTTAATGAAAGTCGTGCGATGCCATCTCAGCGGCACTTACGATTAGCGGCTCAACGTGCTCAGCCCGTAAATGAACAATACCATCCTGGTTCTGTACAGTCCCCGACACACGGATGAACCTTGGCTCTAAAACAGCCTGTCGATACTTCCCATAAATGTGCGGCATGACGATTACATTCGCATGGCCTGTTTCATCTTCCATCGTCACAAAGATCAAACCGCTTGCCGTGCCTGGGCGCTGCCGGGTAATCACTGCACCAGCAACAATCGCCTTTTTGCCGTTCGGCATTGCTCTCAGTTCAGCAGCAGATTTGATATTCATCCTGCTCATCTCTTTGCGTCTGTAGAACATCGGATGACCGCCGGCGAATCAACGTGCTCCCTACCAACAAACCAATGTTCCAAATTGGGAAAATTTGTTGGCTACTCTTTAACTATTTTTAACTATTTTTTCTTCCATCCGTCGTGTTGAAACAGCATATCGCAATATAGAATGTCTGCGTGACATGCCAGAAACCCATTTACGTACTCGGTACAGGACTATCCCACGATGGTTCTAGTTGTCTGCTCAAGGATGGAAAGATTTGCGTTGCAATCGAAAAGGAACGAATTACGCGAAAAAAGCATGACGGCGGCAATGATACCAGTACTGTCCAGTATTGCCTCGACGCCGAGGGAATTCGATTGTCGGATTTGACCTTGATTGTGCAGAACGCAAATTTCGGAATGTTCGAGTTTGGTAACAACTGGTTCCTGGGAAAGCGCTTGATCGAAGACGAGATACCCAGCGTGACGATTTCTCATCATCTTGCCCATGCTTATAGCGCCTATGGCACGAGCCCATTCCGCGATTCCGCGGTTCTGGTCATTGATGGATGTGGCAACGGTTTCGATGAGTGCATGGATCTGGAAGGCGCTTTTATTCCGGAAATCCCCACCGGGGAGATAGCCCCGCTTTGGTTCGAAAAAGACAGCTATTACAAGGTTGAAGACGGCATTTTGAAATCGGTTTGCAAGGATTTTTCCCCACTCGGAATGGGGTTGAAGGGTTATCCCATGTATCCGGGTACGACCCGTCATTCGATTGGCGGGCTTTACGCCGGGGTGAGTCGCTATGTTTTCGGAGGCATGGACGATTCTGGAAAGCTGATGGGCCTGGCGCCTTACGGGCGCCCTGGAGTGTATGACTTCGAGGTCTTTGAATTGCGCGATGGCAGAGTGTTTGTGCGTTATGACTGGATGGCGCAATTCAGACAGCCGTGCCGTTCGGAAGAACAATTCAAGGCCAATTTTCAACACTATGCAGATTTAGCGTACTGGATTCAACGAGAGGTGGAGCGGGCAATCCTATATACGGTCCGTTCCCGCTTTGAGCTCTGTCAATCTCCGCGTCTTTGCTATTCGGGCGGCGTGGCGCTCAACGCTGTTGCGAACCGACGGATCGTTACGGAAACTCCGTTTGAGCAGGTTTATATTCAGCCAGCGGCCGGTGACAATGGTCTAGCAATCGGGTGTGCTTATTACGGCTGGATGAAAGTGCTTAAACGAGAGAAGGTCCGGCATGATGGATCAACCCATTTCGGGAGGATAGCGCGCTCCGACGAGGTCGAGTCGGCATTACAAACCTGCGGCGACTGTATCGAAGTCGAAGATGTAGAGGAGTTTGTGGAAGCAACTGCGGCTGAATTGAGTTCCGGCAAGGTTGTCGGATGGTTTCAGGGTAAATCGGAATTTGGACCGCGAGCGCTCGGCTACAGGAGTATTCTTGCCGACCCAAGGCTGCCTGAAATCGGTCAGTACATAAACCGGGAGGTCAAATTTCGTGAAGATTTCAGGCCGTTTGCTCCCTCTGTCCCGGTCGAAGATGTGAACATTTACTTCGATTGTAATTATCAAAGCCCCTATATGCTGCTGGTGGCTCCCGTCCGCCCAGAGTGGCGCAGCGTCATTCCCAGCGTGGTTCACAAGGATTACTCGGCGCGTATTCAGACAGTTGAGGAGAGTCTCTCGCCCATCTACCATCGCCTGTTGCGAGCCTTCCAGCGGCACACCGGGATCAGCGTACTGCTGAACACCTCATTTAACCGGCGCCGCATGCCCATTGTCGAGACGCCGCAGCAGGCGATTGAGTTTTTCCTTGCTTGCGGCCTTCACGTCCTTGTGATGGATCGCTATCTGATTCGTAAGATCAAGCCTAGATCGGAGAACTCTTCTATCTCCAATTTGTTCTCCACCCAAATCAATCAATCTTTACAACTAAATCTGGAACAGGCCGTCCAATTAGGAGGCATTTATCAGTTCAATATCGGTACCATGCAAACTTTTACTATTGATCTTACGAACGGCGCGGTGCAAGTCCAGGAAGGACAACCCTCGCGCAAGCCTGATGTTCTGATAGAAACCGGTGAATCAGAACTGCAACAAGTTCTCGCCGTTCCTGAGGGCATTGGGCATTACATGAGCTCCGGCAAAGTAAGAATATCCGGCGACGCCAACCGTGCTTATACGTTAGCCATGCTTTTGAAAGCATAAACCGAATCTGCCGGAAGATCACTTCGGCCGATTCATCAACAACTTTCTAGGTCAGCGATTTCAAGTGCTAGTGTTGTGCTTTGTCTCTGCGGAGACATGTATCGACATCGGTCGCATCCAGGAACACCGAGCTGGAATGATTCCATGACTGAGAAACATGCCACTGAGTGAAACTATGCAGGAAAAGCTCTCTGTACGCGCACGGCAGGCAGGATTGTCAGGGCTTCGGGAAATGTTCGTACGAGCTGCGGCCAAAGGATGCATCAACTTGGGACCTGGGATTTGCGATTTGAAGCCCGAGGCCAAGGTGCTGAAGGCTGCACAACGGGCTGTGAGCGACAGGCATCATTGCTATGCGCCAAGCGAAGGAGTACCTGCTCTCAAAACAGAAATTGTAGCTAAATACGCGGGCTACAATCGCCTGAGTATTTCGCCCGATAACATCCTGGTGACCGCTGGCGCAACCGGAGCATTTGAATGCATCTGCAAAGCGTTCCTTGCCTCCGGGGATGAAGTCATTCTTTTCGAGCCGTTTTATCAGTACCATCTGCGCCAAATTGTTCACCACCGGGGAGTGCCGCGCTATGTGCGGCTGCACGGCCCAGACTGGAGATTCTACGATGAAGAGTTGAAAGCTGCTCTCACCGAACGCACCAAGCTTCTGGTGATGTCTAACCCGAACAATCCCACAGGCAAGGTATTCTCGCAGGCAGAGCTTGAACAAATCGGTTCGATTTGCCGTGATGCAGGCGTGATTGTGGTGTGCGATGAGGTTTACGAATACATTCTGGACCCTCGATTCACTCACATCTCCATGGCTTCACTTCCAGGCATGTTCAATCACACCCTCACATTGTCGTCTGCAAGCAAAACATTTTCCGTCACGGGCTGGCGCGTGGGCTGGCTGATCGGCCCTACCTCTGTAATGGGGGCTCTGACGGTTCAGTCTGATGAGACCTATCTGTGTGCTCCTACCCCCTTGCAACACGCGATCGCGGAATGCCTACCACTTGCTGAATATTTTTCCGATCAGATGCGAATTCACTATCAGCACAAAAAAGATGAGCTAGGCCGGGCGCTTCAGATCGCTGGATTCCGCGTACTGCCATGCGCCGGAGCTATTTATCTGATGGCTGCCTATGACCAGTCCCAATTTGCCAACGACATTGATGCGGCCAACGCACTAATTGAGAACCTTGGCATCGCTTCTGTTCCGGGCAATGAGTTTTTTGCCCGATTAATGGACTCAGGCATGCTGCGGTTTTGTTTCTGGGTAGAGCAAGACCTGATTGATCGGGCTTGTGAACGGCTTGACGGGCGGAGCTCTACCGGACAGTATCGGGATGCAGTTATGAACAGTGTTGCAAAGCCACCAGGATAAAGCTCAAAGGTGCATGATGCATAAGCAGTCTCAGATCCCTGCTGTTCGCGGCGAGTGTTCGATTGACCGGCAAGAACCTCAATCTCACTGCAATCTTTCAGCGTCATATAAGGTTTCGGCGCATCCGCGGCAAGCGCAACCGCAGGATGCAAATGCAATTCCTTTGTCTCTTGCGCAGCAGCGGATCTGGTTCCTTGATCAATTACAGGGTGGCAGCCCCGAATACAACCTGCCCGAAGCTCTGCGTCTGCGTGGCAGGCTCAACCTGAAAGCATTGGAGCAGGCGCTGAATGCTATTGTGGCCCGGCACGAGATTCTCAGAACGTGCTTCGTTGCGGGCGATCTCGGGCCGGTTCAGGTGGTCATGGCTGCGCCGCGTATTTCTCTGCCGGTAGAGGACCTCAGTGAGCTGAGCGAAGAAGCTCAGAGAGAACGCCTATCGGCGGCATTCATCAGCGAATGGGACCGGCCTTTCGACCTGCAACACGGCTCCCTGTTACGCGGCAGAGTGATGAAGCTAGGGCCTGAAGATCATGTCTTTTTACGAACCTTCCACTACATGGTGTTTGATAGCCGCTCCGCCGGCATTTTCAACCGCGAACTCAGCTTGTTGTACGAGGCATTCGACGCGGAATGGGAAAATCCACTCCTTCCGTTGATGTTCCAATATGGTGATTTTGCAATACGGCAGCGGGAGTCGATGGGTTCTTCCTCCATTGCGACTCATTTGCAGTATTGGAGAGACCAGCTCGCAGGCATTCCGGAAGCACTTGAGCTTCCGATGGACAGGCCCCGCAGTGAACGGAGGACAAATGCGGCACAAGATTGCCGCTACCATCTCCAGGGCGAAGCACTGACGATCTTCCGGAAATTTTGCGCTGATCATTCCACTTCGCCCTACATTGTGCTGGTCTCTGTCTTTGCCATATTGCTTCGGATTTATGCCGGCAGTGACGATATCGTCATTGGCTCTCCTCTGAGTGACCGGGAAGGATCAGACTTCGAAGATCTGATAGGGTTCTTTGACAATTTAGTGGTGATGCGTTTTCAAATCGATCCAGCCTGGGCCGTGGAGACAATGCTGCACTCAGTTCAGTCTTATGCGAAACAGGCGCATCAGCACCGTGGTCTTCCGTTTCAGCGTCTGGTGGAAGAATTGGCGCCCAGTCGCAGATTGAACATGCTTCCCCTGTTTCAAGTGGAGTTTTGGGTCGAAGACAAGCCGCCTCTCCCTCCCGCGTTTAAGACTTTGACAGTAGAGCAAATGTCCAATGAGCGTCGCCGGGTGGGTTTTGATATTGAAGTGGATGTCTTGCTGCACCACGGTTCTCTGGAATTGAGATGGATCTACAGCACAGATCTGTTTGATCGCTGGAGAGTTGAGCAGATGGCCCGTCACTACGTTCGCTTGTTGCGGGGCGCAATTGAAAATCCGTCGCTGTCTGTGAGAAACCTCACTCTTCTCGACGATGCAGAAAGACGT